>CAYSWY010000044.1:0-52855 GCA_964434975.1 uncultured Lyngbya sp. | reverse complement strand
TTACGCCAGTTGAGGAAGTCGTACCTATTGCCACGCCACAACCTATTGCAGAACCTATTGCAGAACCTATTGCAGAACCTATTGCTACACCAGAACCTGTTGCTGTTACGCCAGTTGAGGAAGTCGTACCTATTGCCACGCCACAACCTATTGCAGAACCCGAACCTGAACCTGAACCTATTGCTGAACCTGAACCTGAACCCACGCCAGAACCTATTGCAACACCAGAACCTGTTCCAACACCTGAACCTGAACCTATTGCTGAACCTGAACCTGAACCCACGCCAGAACCTGTTCCAACACCTGAACCTGAACCTATTGCTGAACCCCAGCCTGAACCTACGCCTGAACCTATTGCAACACCAGAACCTGAACCTATTGCTGAACCTGAACCTACGCCTGAACCTATTCCCCAACCCGAACCTACGCCTGAACCTACGCCTGAACCTGTTCCCCAACCCATACCTGAACCCACACTCAACCTACAACTCAATACTGCAACCTATTTAGGAACAACAAACAACGATACTGCGGTAGGGGTTGAAATTTCTCCAATAGATAATGCAATTATTATTGCGGGAAACTTTAACAATACCGGAGAAATTAGACGACTGACTGATGGTCATACAGCGTCTTTATCACCCTTTAAGTTAGGGGGAATTGTAGATGATATGGATGTAGATCGTGATAGTGGTGAAATTGTTGCAGTGGGTGAGTTTGGTATCACTGTTTTAGAGAGTAAAACCGAGAATATTTTGTGGGAGAAAGCCGGGGATTTTGATCGAGTTGCGATCGCCAACGATAGTACAATCGTAACATTAACAGAAAGTACAAATACGGTTACAGTTTGGGATAAAAATGGAGATCTGTTTAAAAGCATCACTCTACCCGGAACGGTTCCGGCTGATATTGCAATTCATCCGACTACAAAACAGGTGTTTGTCACAGGATATAAGCAAGCTAATGATATATTAAAAACGCCATTTTTAAGAGGATTTGATGCCAATCTCAATCAAAGTTGGAATACTTGGGATTATACAGAATCTCAGGTTTTGGGTGAGAATTTAGGGGCGGATACTGAAGGAACACGGATTACATTTGGACAAAATAACGGTTTATATTTTCTCGGTAAAACTGATGGGGGAAATAATGTTTTCCGACGAGATGGAGAAGATATTACTCAAGATTTAGCGACTAAAGTTGATGTCGATAAATATAATAACTTTGCGGGTGCAGGTAGTGGTACATTTACATTTCATGCCAAAATAAATCCTGATAATGGTAATATTGAAAAAGGTCAGTTTATTGTGACTCAAAAAAGTTCAGGCGCTAATAGTTTTACCCCTAATTCAATTACTGCCGACGAGTTAGGAAATGTATATATTGGCGGTTCATCAGCGTTTGAATTAGAAGATCGAGATAATCGCCAAATTAATGGTCAAACTGTTGGTAGTTATAAGTTAGGAGAAATGGCAGTTTTAGGATTAACTTCAGATTATAAAACTCGAACATTTTGGACACCATTAACCCAAACAAATGATAGTGATGGTTCAGTCGGAAGTGTGGATGGATTTGCGGTTAGCAAAGGAAATGCTGTTATTTTTGGCACAGTTAAAAAAGCCGATGTATTTACGACTCCCGACGCGATTCAATCCAGTGTTTTAGGAGGAACAGAAACCTATTTAGCTACATGGAACGTTTAATTTAAGCCTCTTAAAAAAGGTAAATTAGAGAAACAAGGAATTAGGTAGATCAATGACTCTTTCTCTCAAACTATCTCTTCTTTGTTCTCTCTGAATAACATAGGAAAAATGACTGACAAAAAATAACGAATAAGATTTTCTATCTTTTCCCGACTTGGCTCAATTCTTCTGCTGCATTTTGTTTTGTTTTTAGAACCCGTTCAATGGTTTGAATTAAGTAACAAGCATTTGGATTATTATTTAAACGACTTTGTTCTAGAAGCGATGTATGAACTAACTGTTCTAACTCCTCAATTACTTTTTCAACCTGATTAACTTGGAGTAACATTGATTGAGTTGTTTGAGTATCATCTGTCGTCAAATGATTCATTTCTCGTAAATTAAATTGTAGCTGACTCGCTACTGTATGCATTTTGTCCTTAGCCGTCATGGTTTGGTTTACAAGGCGACCAATTTCAAAGTTAACCCGGCTTAATTCATCACGAGAAGAATCAGTTTGATAAGAAACAACAGCGGCTTGAACGGCTAAATGGCGAATTTTCTCAACAATTTCACTCATTAAAGCTGAAGTTGAATGAATTGCATCTAAGTTCTTTGTAATTGCTTGACTCATTTCAAACAAATGATCGGCTCTGCGATGAATTGCGTTAGCATTAATAAAAATACTACGAAAAGCTTTACCTGCTTCTAAATAAACATTTTGACCAACGCGAGTAAATTTTTGATTAAGTCTGACAATATTTTCTGTTTGCTTAGCTATCTGCGCTTTCTGCCGACTATAATCTTCATCAACTTGACGTTGAATTGAAAAATGTCTTGATTTGAGTTGTCTTTTCGCTTTTTTAATTTTTTGTTTTTCTTGTTGAATAATTTGATCATATTGCTGCTTTTTAAATTCTTGCTTCTCGATGATTTGATGAGCATGGGTTAATAGCTTAGTTTGTGCCGCCAGTAAATCCTGCATATCCAATAAACAATAGCGGGATGATTCAAAACAAACCACAATAGGTTCATAAATTAATGCCTTTGGACGACTAAGAGCCAGTTTTGCAGCTTCGGTAATTGTACAGTCTTCGGAGAGTTGCAAAGGCGGACATCGAATCACATCAAGTAATAGTTTAATCGGACTATTGAAGTAAAGATTTTTTCGATGAATGTGATCAACAAGTTCTCGAAAAGTGGTTCGAGAAATCATGCCAACGAATTGAGATTCTTCTAAAACCACCACACCGGGTAAATCAGAATCTTCATGAAAAGCTTGTGCCACAGCTTTACCTAATGTGGTGACACTCACGCTTAAGTGATGAGCCGCTAAATCGGCTAATGTTGATTCAAATGTAATTTGAGAAAGATTAACCATGCAACAGCTTCCAATTTTGACCCTGACGAAAATAATCTTTGTGCTTCAATCTTGTAACACTCACAAGAATAAATCAGATAGAAAACAAAACTAACCAACGGGGATCACCGTGATAATCGTCTGTTTCTTCTATCCGAAACTAAAATAACTTCTTTCTGTGAAGAACGATTTAATGCTATCTTATTACAATATAGCTTAACTCTTAAAAAACTCTCCAAAGCTTACAGCAGGCTAAAATTGAATGGTATCCTTTTAATCAGTCTGTTACCCCTTGCAAGGGTCAGTCAAGGGTCAAAGACAATTAGACCTTACTTATAGCTTTGTGATGAGGGTGAGAATACCCCGTGAAAAATGTCTTATATCAGCAGTTACAGCAAGAAAGACTCCTGAATCAGGTGACGGCACAGATTCGCCAGAGTCTAGATTTACCTGTTATTCTGTCAACAGCAGTTGAACAACTCCGAAAGTTGTTACAGGTTAACCGTGTTCTGATTTATCAGTTTGAGAGTTACCAAATTGTGCCGCCAGGGATGGAAACTGATCCGATGGAAACGCCTGTTTTACAACCCTCTGATTCAGAATATTATTCTAAGCATTTATCCTCAGCCACTCCTCCCTTTTCTGGACGGGTAACTTATGAAGCCAGGGAAACGGAAGAAATTCCCTCTGTATTAAATTTTTATCAAACAGAAAACTGTTTTGGAGAAGCAGTAAAGTTTCGAGAACAATACCGTCAGGGTACTCATGTTGCCATTGCAGATATTGAAAAAGCTTACACAAATCATCCCTGTTTACTACAGTTTTTACAGCGAGTCAAAGTGCGCGCTAAATTAGTCGTTCCAATTACTGTTAAAAACCAGCTTTGGGGATTATTAATTTCTCATCAATGTTTTCAACCCTATCAATGGCAAGAATCACAAATAAAGTTTGTCGTTCAAATTACAGAACACCTTTCTATTGCTATTTGTCAAGCGCAATTATTTGCTCAAGTTCAACAACAAAAATCTACCCTCGAACAACGGGTTCAAGAACGGACTCAAGCGCTGGAAGATACTCTTTTAGCCGCTCAAGCAGCCAATCGCGCCAAAAGTGAATTTCTGGCTGCAATGAGCCATGAATTACGCACACCCTTAACCTGTATTATTGGAATTTCAGCTACATTACTCCGATTACAGTCCCATTCTCTAGCTCATCAAAAAATATTGCAGCAAAAACAACATGGTTATTTAGAAACCATTCACAATAGTGGAGCCAATTTACTTAACTTAATTAATGATATTTTAGATTTATCTCAAGTAGAAGCTGGAAAAACAGTTTTACAAATTAGTCAATTTTCTTTAACAAAACTGGCTCGGCAATGCTTATCTCTATTTCGCGAACAAGCTTTACGTCAAAATGTACTCTTAAAGCATGAGTTTCAAATTCAGCCAGAACAGGATTTATTTACAGCAGATGAGCAACGATTGAGACAAATTCTTTATAATTTACTCAGTAATGCGATTAAATTTACTCCGGCTCAAGGTGAAGTGATTCTGAAGCTAAAAGTTTCCCAGGATATTGCTATCTTTGAAGTCAAAGATACTGGGATTGGTATTCCTTCCCATCAACATGATTTATTGTTTGAAAAATTTCAACAAATTGATTCTTCTTATCATCGCCGATATGGTGGTACAGGACTGGGTTTAGCCTTAACTAAACAGTTAGTAGAACTCCATGGAGGCGTAATTCAATTTGAGTCGGAAGTTGATGTGGGTTCTACCTTTACAGTGCATTTACCAGCACAAACTTTATCGAGAGAAAAGAATAGTAAAAAAATAGTTTCTTCCTCTAGCTATAATCATTTATCTGCTCAACATCAGACAGAGTATAATCCCAGTTTTATTGTCATTGAAGAAGAAGAATCTACTGCTACTTTAGTTTCTGAATTATTAACAGCATCAGGTTATCAAGCTATTTGGCTCGGAAAAGAATTATCTGTGATTCAACAGATTAAACTCCTCAAACCCGCAGGAATTATTATTGATCTCGATCTACCCAGCCAGGTGGGTTATGAAATCATTCAATTATTACAGCAATATCCAGAAACTCAACCGATTAAAATTGTTGCTTTAGGTAATCAGAGTCTTAATCAAGCATCTATAGAAAAATGGAATATTATAGTTGATGTTTGGTTAGATAAACCGCTAGAATCTGATCGTCTCATTGATGAGATTACGAAGCTTAAACTTCAAAATTAGTAAAAATTTAAATTCCTCACGATTAATCTTTCAACTCAACTTGAAAATGCCATTTGATTCTTTTGCCATTCCCTCTCAATCTTTAATTGTCTCTTGCCAAGCACCCATCAATTCTCCTTTACATCACCCTTTTATTATTGCTGCCATGGCGCAAACCGCTATTATTCAAGGTGCAGCCGGAGTCAGAATTGATACACCCGCTCATATTCAAGCGGTTAGAGAACGCATTAGCGCCCCTATAATTGGCTTGTGGAAGCAGTCGCTACCAAATTACGAAATTTATATCACACCTCAGTTTGAAGCCGCTGAGGCGATTGCAGCCGCCGGAGCAGACATGATTGCCATTGATGCTACCCTCAGACCTCGTCCTCCTGGGGAAAGTGTTGCTGAGATGATTGATAAAATTCATCAACAGTTAAATAAACCCGTGATGGCGGATGTAGACTCATTAGAAGCGGCATTACAAGCTGTTGAGAGGGGTGCAGACTGTGTGGCAACCACATTATATGGTTACACGCCTCAAACTCAAGAAAAGTCTCCTCCAGGCTTTGAACTTTTAAAAGAAATGGTTGAAAAAATTAAGATTCCAGTGATTTGTGAAGGGGGTATTGCTACGCCAGAAATGGCAAAAACTGCAATAGAATTAGGCGCTGATGCAGTGGTTGTGGGGACGGCTATTACGGGAATAGATAAACTTGTACAAGGGTATCAAACGGCAATTGAAGAAAGTGTTATTTCTGATTAATTATTTGCCATCAAGAGGTCAGTCTATGATTAGGCTGAAGAGCTTTTATGGTCTTTCTTAAGAAGAATTAAATTGACCTGCTTTCAATCGGTTTAAATAGTTCTCTAATTCAACACCCACTAAAGGAACTAGTAAATAAACTCCCAATAAATTCGGAATACAAGTGATCAATAAAATCCCATCGCCGAATTGAACCACAACATCCGGACTAATAATTGCACCGACAAAAATAGCAATTAAAAATAGGATTTTATAAACTAAAGTGTTTTGATTTCCCCAAAGATACTGCCAGCAAACTTGACTATAATATCCCCAAGAAATCATTGTAGAACAGGCAAATAAAAATAGAATAAAAGCTAAGATAGTCGGGAACCAACTGATTGCAGAACCAAACGCCACCGCTGTTAAATCAGCCCCATCTAAATTGAGCCAATTAGGATTATTATAAGCCCCGGTAATAATAATTACAAAAGCCGTTAAATTACAAATAATAACTGTATCAATAAACGGTTCTAACAGCGCTACAATTCCTTCTCGAATCGGTTCTTTTGTGCGGGCGGTCGCATGGGCAATTGCAGCCACTCCCAACCCCGCAACATTAGAAAAAGCAGAACGGCGAAATCCTTGAATCATTGCCCCTAAAAAGCCTCCAGTTGCGGCTTCTGGAGATAATACTCCTTTAAAAATTACTCTAAATACATCCGGAATTGCAGACCAATGAGTTAATAAAATCCACAATGCCATGATTAAATAAATCCCACACATTAAGGGGACTAACGTTTCAGCAACTTGGGCAATTCTTTTAATTCCACCAATAATAACCGCCCCCACTAACACCATCAAAAATACACCATAAACCCAGCTATTTTCAGCAAAAAAAGGCAGTACACCCGCCACTGCAACTCTAGATTGATTGGCCTGAAAAATCACTGCACTTCCTAAGCCGCCCGCTAAGGCAAAAACTGCAAATAAAACGGCTAAAACTTGACCCAAAGTTTTGTATCCTATCTCCGCTAAACCTGCCGATAAATAATACATCGGCCCCCCTGCAACGGTTCCATCTGGATGAATGATGCGGTATTTTTGAGCTAAACTACATTCAACAAACTTACTACTCATTCCTAGAAAACCCGCCACCGTCATCCAAAAACATGAGGATGGCCCCCCTAGACGAATGGCGATCGCAACTCCGGCAATATTCCCCAATCCAACAGTGGCAGATAAGGCTGTTGCTAGGGCTTGAAAGTGGCTCACTTCTCCCGGTTGATCTGAATCGTCATATTTGCCCAATACTACCTCTATGGCGTGTTTAAAAGCGCGTATATTAACAGCCTTCATCCAAACGGTAAAGATTAGACTGGCACTAATTAACCAGGCAACAATTAACGGAATTCCCTGAACTTCAAATAAAATTAGATGGTTAACAACAGTGAAAAATTTCTCTAGCATTCATTTATTATCAGTTATTTGTGATTGGTTATTCGTTGTTTGTTATGAATACTATTGACAAATGACAGATTGTTGAGCAATTATTCACCCTGAGTTCTTGATAGAACAAATAAGGAATAACTCTCTATAAAGATTGTCGAATTAAATTAATACCACCCTTCACGGCTTCGTATCCAAAAATTAGAATAAAGCTAGAAAGCGCAATTCCCAATAAACAAACCACTAACCCCGCTAAACTAATTGCCCCATCATCATCGAGTAAACCAAAACCTGTAATAAAAATACCAATTGCAGGTAATGTATTGGTTCCGGGAATTGGAATCATCATCGACATTGCCATCAAACAAATGGCACAACCGATTACAACTCGTCCAATTAAACTGGTACAAATTGGAGTGAGGCGGGGACGAGAAATTAACTCAATTTTTTGTAACCAAGGTAACCCGGCTTTGATAAAACCTTGTACTTTTTCTGTGGGAATTGGCTTGTTTAACCACTTTTCGGGAAACCAGGGGCGTTGGCGGCCGATAATGAGTTGAACGGCTAAAATTATTAATAAAACACCAAATGGCGTAGCATATCCAGGGGCAGGTACTGGCAAAGCGGAGGGCAAAGCCAATAACACAAATAAAAACCCAAAGACTCGTTCACCAGCTATATTTAAAATGCTAGCGAGAGTCACTTGGGCTGAACGTTCTTCTGAAAAGAAATGGCGTTGAAGTTCAACAGAAAGTTTAGACACAGGAATTTTTCAACGAGAAACAAATAGGGTGGGGTGAAGAATTATCGAGTCAACAATAACTCTTCAACCAAAATTTAGTTTTATTTTATCTTAATTTTCCACCCTAGTCTAAATCTTGAAGTTTTAGGTTCCCGCTGTCCAAGAATTGATGTATTCAACTTGCTCGTCGGTGAAGCTGTCAATTTTAATACCCATTGCAGCTAATTTTAACCGGGCAATATTTTTGTCAACTTCTTCGGGGATGGAATGAATACCGGGTTCAAGTTCACCTTTGTTGGTGACTAAATATTCACAAGCTAAGGCTTGGTTAGCGAAACTCATATCCATTACCGCACTGGGGTGACCTTCAGCGGCGGCTAAGTTAATTAAGCGTCCTTCACCCAATACCACAATTGATTTACCGCTGGGTAATTTGTATTGTTGGGTAAAGTTACGAACTTCCTTAACTTCTGTGGCTTTTTCTCCTAAAGATTTCAGGTCAATTTCGATATCAAAGTGACCGGAGTTACACACCATTGCACCATCTTTCATTTGGTCAAAGTGTTCGCTACGGATAACGTGTTTGTTACCAGTTACAGTGATAAACAAATCACCCACTGAAGCGGCTTCATCCATCGGCATCACCCGGAAGCCATCCATCACTGCTTCAATTGCCCGCACTGGGTCAACTTCAGTGACGATAACATTTGCACCGAGTCCACGGGCGCGCAGGGCGGTTCCTTTACCACACCAACCGTAACCCGCTACAACAATATTTTTACCCGCTAATAGCACGTTAGTGGCACGGATAATTCCATCAAGGGTCGATTGACCTGTACCATAACGGTTATCGAAGAAATGCTTCGTATCAGCATCGTTAACATTCATCGCGGGGAATGTTAATACACCGTCATTCAGCATGGCTTGCAACCGCACAATTCCTGTGGTGGTTTCTTCGGTTGTACCAATTAAATCAGACAGTTGTTCTTGACGGTTTTTAACCAACGTTGCGACTACATCACTCCCGTCATCGATAATAATATTAGGACGGTGATCGAGAGCGATTTCAACGTGACGCAAATAAGTTTCGGTATCTTCTCCCTTCATTGCATAGACAGGGATACCGTAGTCTACTACCAAACTGGCAGCGACATCATCTTGAGTTGAGAGTGGGTTACTGGCAATTAAAATTGCATCCGCCCCACCGTTTTTGAGAGCGATCGCTAAGTGAGCTGTTTCTGTAGTAACATGGCAGCAAGCGATTAAGCGAATTCCTGCCAGGGGTTTTTCTTGAGCAAAGCGCTCTTGAATTTGCCGCAGAACAGGCATTTCTCTTCCTGCCCATTCAATGCGTTGTTTTCCCTTGGGTGCAAGAGCAGAATCTTTGATCTCACACTGGGGTTTAACAGTTGTTGCAGTCATGCGGTCGTTTCCTCAAGCAAAGTAGATTAATTTCGTTCTATAGTAGTTTGACAAATTTCTTTAAACTTGTCAGTGGTTCCACATCTTTGTCGATGTTCCTCTATCAGCGCACAGCCCTCACCGACAGTACTGACTGAGATTTTCAGGATAATATCTGAGCTGAGAATAATTGCATTCTCCCTCACTGCTGCAAAAGAACATCTATACAGGCATCCCCTTTAGCTTGCCAATTTTAACATATCAACTCAGGTATTCAGGTAAAATGTTATTCCTCAGCCAGACCCTGTAACGCCTGCGAATACTTTTTTTGTCACAGTTCGAGCCGGATGCCAGCTCCGGGATACAGCATCGACTGGGTCAATTCTGCCGTTAATCTCACTCTGTCTATCTAAACTTTATAGTAATTTTAGATCTCTAGCGCTCTTATCTAAGAAATCCACGTTTGCGAGACACCCCAGGGATAATTTAGGCTGATTTTTGCTTGAATTGTCGAAATTTGTACCTATTTTTAATATTGATCAAAAAGTATCAACTCATTTTCTGTCCGTTTAGCTTCAAGAAAGCAGCGACTTGATTTTTGAATTCAAACTCAGTATTTCACACAAAAATTGATTGACTCATCCGTGTTCTATACCCCACTTTTCTACCAGAAACGAATCTAAGTCGATGTTACGGCTGAATCGCTACATCCGCTAAAATCATAAAATCTTTTGATGAATTTGATAAATTCTACTTGATCCCATCAGTTGGAGTCAGACCCCTTTTACATGACTAGAACACAGAAAAAATCCATCAGTCTACTTGACTGATGGACTGTCCATCCTTAATAGGCACCTATTCTAATAAGGATAGCAGAAAACTTTAACCTAATGTTAGATTATTTTTAATGACGACTTTCACTCAATCCTCGGGAACTGCTTACCATATTTTCTGACTATAATTGTAACTAAATGTTAAAATGGCGGGTCATTGCTTTGTCGGCTTGCTGCAATTAAAGCTATCAGATTCAATTGATACTTTTTCCAGCTATAATTATCACTCAATAAATATTTAGGGTTGATCTGTGTTGAATCCCATAGGAATTTCAACCTAGTCTGCTAATAAGATAGCATTTTGGTTTGACAATAATAAAACCCCGACCAAAATAGCCGGGGGGAAGAGAACGAGCTTGATGTCTACCATCTAAATCATAACAATGGCTTCTATCAAAATGAAATGCTAATTTCACAGATTTTTATCAGTTGAAATGATACTGATATCTTCCGTATAAATACAGACTCTCTCTCATCACCCCTGAAAAAGCCGATGGGACAATCCGGGATGGACAGATTTTCGAGTAGAATGCCAAAAAAAATCATCTATCAGTGTTTGAAGACGATTGATAAAATGATTGTGAAGCCAGTTTTTGCGGATATACAGAGATTATCCTTGGAGTCATTCTCCATCAGTCCATCAGATTTAAGGTTTGAATCTGTTAATATTTTGATGCGTTTTGGCAAAACACTAAAGATAGCTGTAGCGATTACAGTAATATAATGTTGAGCCTTGTTGTTGATGGAAATTAAGAGCGTTAGATAGAGTTCATAATCGGTTAAAGCGGGCGCTCAAATTAATAGTATTCATCAAGAACATCTGCTCAAAATCAAGACCAAATTTCTGATTTGATAGAATACGTCAGCCTATTCTCGTCACTTGACTCGATGAAAACAGGTGGCCCGCAGAATCAGATCAACAGACTATTAAGATCAGGTTAAGCTGATGCTAAACTCCCTATTCGTTCAACCTAAGAAGCAATCTTCGTCAAACAGATCGATTCAAACCAACATCTTGCCTAAGTAGTCAATACATTCCGGAGACGGGATGAAATTGATCTGATTCTGGGTTTTCCGGGCTAGCCGGACAGTGGCTATTGACAAGAATCGCTTTACCAGTATAATAAACGAAAGTTTCTGAGTGTTGAATTGTATCAGGATAACTATAATCAACAATTTTTGGTCTCAGAATCACTTTATCAGGGTGGGTATTCACTGCTTTCACCAATAGCATCAAGTCGTTTTGTCTAAAATTGCATCATTATTAATCAGTCAGGTTAACTTCTGTTCTGGCATTTCTTTATGTCTAGATTTCTAGCGGGATTGAGCCCATTATTCTAAGAAATATTGATAGTTTGAATTTGAGGATAATATTTTTATCGAAGCTTGTGCAAACCCCAGTCTTGAAAGCAGTGTCAACAGTCAATTCTTTCAAACAATACTGCCGCCAAATACGATCCGAGTCAATCAAGATTGAATAAAATATTTTTGATTAATCCATACAAAGGCTATCACCAACCCGATTAATCGTCAAGCTCAAAATTATTTTATTGACCTCTACGATTATTACGATAGGATTAAATGAAGTGCGGATCAAAGCATTCCTTAAAGTTTAATCGTCTTTAAAATATGATAAAAAAAGCTCTGGCTGGCTTCGATTTCTCTTATCTTTATGCCTTTCTGGGAGAACTCACTTTAGGTTTAACGTTTGTTTTTTATATCCTAATGGCTCGTGTATTGGGGCCACAACAGTATGGGGTCTTTGCATCTGCCAGTGCTTTGGGTGCAATTTTAGCCCTATTTATTCAGTTTGGGTTACCCATTTTAATTAACCGAGAAATCGCAGCAAATCCAATAGAAGGTTCTAAAGTAACGACTCAATATCTACTCTTAGAAATCCTGAATACGCTACCTGTTTTATTACTCTTGTTTCCGATTGCTTTATTGCTAAAATTTGAAGGAAACGGGATTCTTATCTGCTATCTCGTTATTTTTTCTGAACTCTGTCGAGCCGTCAAAATGACCTTACGAGGGGTATTAAAAGGTCATGGATGGTTTCGAGCAGAAAGTATTTCAGTTGCCCTAGAACGAGCCAGTGTCGTCTTTATTGCGGTGGCTGTATTATTTGTTTCAAAACAGCTTATTCCTGTCGTAATTACGGTTGTTATCATCCGGACATTAGACATTATTGGACTGTTCTCTTTTCTGAGCCGTCAGCTTACTTTAACCGCACCCATTAACAGTCAAAACTTTACCCAACTGTTTCAAAAAGCTTATCCATTTGCTGTTTCTGGGGTTTTATGGATTTTGTATTATCAAGTGGATGTCATCATGTTAAAAGCGATTTCCACTGATGTTGATGCGGGATTTTATAATGCAGCCTACCGCATTTTAGAAATGTTTTTTGCCTTACCTCGGGTTGTATTTCAAGTCATCTTTACAAGATTTGCAAAATACCATGCGAACGAACCTGAAAGACTACCGGAACAAGTTTATAAAGGAACTCGCCTATTAGTCATGGTTGTATTACCTGCGATTATTGTCTCAATCTGCTTGAAATCATTGATTATTACTAAGCTTTATGGCTCAGAATATACCGCCTCAATTCCTGCTTTATCAATTCTATTACCGAGTATTAGTATTAGTATGCTGGGTAACTTATCTCAACGATTTTTACAAGCCACTGGACAAGAGAAATCTTTACCCAAATTATTACTACTGACTGCATTAGTTAATGTCGGTATTAACTTCTTACTCATTCCTCGGTTTGGTATTGTTGGGGCAGCGATCGCGACTCTGATCAGTGAAGTGGTATTATGTTTGTTGGGAGTATGGCAAATGTCTCGAATTGGGTATCAAAATGCGAGTCGGCAGGTGGCTATTATTGGTATTTTAGGTTTAACGGCTACAGGCAGTTTATCCTTGATTTTAAGTGGATATTCCTCTATTTTCTATACCGTTATCATTGTGGTTAGTGTGATTGGAATTTTAGCAGCAATGCGCCGAGATTACTTTTTTACAACTCCCTCAACTTCAGAATAGTCTTTAACTTAGGGTGCGTGACTCACACACCCTACGAAAAAAGAAAGATGACTTATGTACTAAAGTATTTGGCAACGGGATGATAGGTCATAATAGCAGTGGTAGACTGTTCCGGATACAACTGTTCACTCTCATCCATATGCATATTAATGCGGTCTGTTTTTAACAGGTCTAACTGTTTGTATTGATCTTGCATATTCGGACAAGCAGGGTAACCAAAACTATAACGAGAACCGCGATACCGTTGCCGTAAAATATCTTTAGCATTATCCGCATCTTCTGCGCCAAACCCTAACTCTCGGCGAATACGGGCGTGTAACCATTCTGCCATGGCTTCTGCGGTTTGGACTGCCATCCCGTGAAAATAGAGATAATTCGTATAGTCATCTCCGGCAAACAGTTTTTGGGCGTATTCTGTGGCGACTTCTCCCACCGTGACGGCATGCATGGGAAACACATCAATGATACCCGTTTCTTGGGGGGCGAAAAAGTCAGCAATACACAACCGTTTCCCAGAAGCTTGACGGGGAAAATCAAAGGCTGTTATCGGTTGAGAAATAGTTCCCTGTTGCATTTCTTCCGGGGAATAGACTTTTAATGTATTGCCTTCTGCTTGACAAGGAAAATACCCATAAACTGCTTGTGGCTGCAATAAATTCTCGTTTAAAATTCGCTGCTTCCACTCTGCTAAAATCGGGTGAACGGTTTCTTGCAAAAAGTCGTTGTATTCTTCTTTGGATTTATCTTTCGGTTTACGGAATTGCCATTGTCCGACAAATAAAGCTTGTAAATCTAAATACCAGAAAACCTCTTCTAACGGAATATCTTCCGGTTGTAATATTTTAGTTCCCCAGAACGGCGGCGTTGGGCGTTCAATGTCAATTTCAACCACTTCAGAACGGCGAGTATCAATCACTTTGGGTGTAGCATTTTCTTTCGCCCCAATGGTGACTTCTTCTGCGGGAAATTCCGTTAATTTATCGTCATGTCCGTTACTCCCATTACCATTTTCTGACCCTACTTCATCTAAGAACCCTTGAAAATCATCCCAGTTTTCGGCTGATTTTGCGGGCATCAATTTCTCCATAAAATTCAAGTCAGAAAATGCATCTTTTCCATAAATCACTTGACCTTTATAAGCATTTTGACAATCTTGATGGACAAATTTTGGTGTTAACGCGGCCCCTCCTAAAATCACCGGAACCGAAATTCCTTCTTGATTAAACGTTTCCAGATTATCCTTCATAAATGCCGTAGATTTTACCAATAACCCACTCATGGCAATACAGTCTGCATTGTGTTCGCGGTAGGCGGCAATAATATTATCAACGGGTTGTTTAATTCCCAGGTTAATCACTTTATAACCATTATTGGATAAAATGATATCCACTAAGTTTTTACCAATATCATGCACATCTCCTTTAACGGTGGCAATGAGGAACGTTCCTTTAGAATTATCTCCCGCTTCATCTTTCTCCATGTAGGGTTCTAAAAATGCCACGGCCGCCTTCATTGTTTGGGCAGATTGTAATACAAACGGAAGCTGCATTTGCCCCGAACCAAATAATTCCCCGACGACTTTCATCCCATCTAATAAGAAGACATTGACGATATCAAGGGGCGGATATTGTTCTAAGGCTTTGTTTAATGCCTCCTCTAAACCAATCCGTTCCCCATCAATAATATGCTGTCTCAGTTGTTCTTCAATCGGTAAATTCTTGTTTGCTGTTTTATCTTTTTTAGTGGTTTTCCCTTCAAATAATTGAGTTAATTGTGTCAGCGGGTCATAAGTACAAACATCCCCATCAAATTCCCGTTTATCATAAATTAAATCCCGACAAACTTTTTGATGTTTCGGGTCAATTTTTGCCAGCGGTAAAATCTTACTGGCGCTAACAATAGAAGAATCTAACCCCACTGCCATACATTCATGTAAAAACACTGAATTTAAGACTTGACGGGCGGCTGGATTTAAACCAAAAGAAATATTAGAAATCCCGAGTAAAATATGACAGCCGGGCAATTCTTCTGTGATTTTACGAACAGATTCAACTGTGGCTTTGCCGTTTTCTCGATCTTCTTCAATCCCCGTGGAAATCGGTAATGCTAAAGTATCAAAGAAGAGTTCATAGGCAGGAATTCCATAATCAACGGCAGCATTATATGCCCGTTTTGCAATTTCAAATTTCTTCTCAGCCGTCCGTGCCATTCCATCTTCATCAATGGTTCCAATGACCACACCTGCCCCATATTTTTTGGCGATTTCTAATACTTTTAAAAATCGTTCTTCCCCATCTTCATAGTTGGTAGAATTCAGCAGACATTTACCGCCCGCAACTTTTAAACCCGCCTCCATTTTTTGCCATTCTGTCGAGTCTAACATCAGGGGTAAATTGACATTGGTCACCAGACGAGAGACCAATTCATGCATATCTTTGACCCCGTCTCGGCCAACATAATCGACGTTGACATCGAGAATTTGCGCCCCTTCTTTCACCTGGGCTTTTGCTAGGGCAACTAACCCATCCCAATCTTCATTATTCAGTAATGTGCGGCATTTTTTAGAACCACTGGCATTGAGACGTTCTCCGACAATTAAGAAAGAGTTTTCTTGTTCATAAGTTTGAGAACTATAAATCGATGCGGCTGAAGGAATATATTGAAATTCCCGTTGTTTGGGGGTTAAAGTTTGAGTAATTTCAGCTAAGGCTTTAATATGTTCGGGGCGCGTCCCACAACAGCCCCCAATCACTTGAACGCCTAAATCTTCGACAAAATGCATCAACGCCATTTTAAGTTCTGTCGGCGTTAATTTATAATGGGCTTGTCCGCCAATATTTTCAGGTAAACCCGCATTAGGAACACAAGAAACCACAAACGGTGAGTGTTCAGAAAGATAGCGAATATGCTCTTTCATTAAGTCAGGGCCAGTGGCGCAATTTAACCCTAAAATATCAATTTTATACGGTTCTAAAGTGGTTAAAGCGGCACTAATTTCGGAACCCACTAACATCGTCCCAAAAGATTCTACAGTCACCGAAACCATAATCGGACGACGTTCTCCTTTTTGGCGAAAGACATTTTCAACCCCATTTAATGCGGCTTTAATTTGCAAAACATCCTGACACGTTTCAATAATAAATAAATCTACCCCGCCATCAAATAACCCTTCTGCTTGTTGAGTAAAAGCCTGTTCTAGGGTGTCAAAATCAATATGACCGAGGGTGGGTAATTTCGTTCCAGGCCCAATAGAACCCGCAACAAATCGAGGTTTTTCAGGGGTAGAAAATTCGGCTGTAACTTTTTTAGCTAATTGTGCCGCCGTCTTATTTAATTCATAAGCCTTTTCAGCTAAATCATACTCAGCTAAAACCAGATAAGTGCCACCAAATGTATCGGTTTCAATCACATCTGCCCCGGCTTCGAGAAAGCGGCGATGAACCGTTGCCACAGCCTCCGGTTTAGTCTCAACTAAATACTCATTACACCCTTCGTATTCTTTTCCCCCAAAGTCTTCTGCGGTGAGATTTTGTACTTGTAGATTAGTTCCCATTGCCCCGTCAAAAACAATAACAGGACGTTCTGGACTGTGAAGACGTTCAAGGAAAAGACTATTCATAGTTAATAATTTAAATCTCAAAAGTAACGGACTATATCAATTCTGGGATATATTATATCCATTTTGCACTGATTTTGGCAGCAATATCAAATCAACGATATTGAAGATTAATTTTACTGTTACCTGAAATAACTTAAACAGGTTGGTATCTCTGCTACAGTTTACCAAAATTTTACTTTTTGGGTGGAATTAATCCCCCTAAATCGGGTTGTCAATCACCCTAAGTATAATATTGGGGATTGTACTGAAATCAACACTGTAAAGATTCAGTAAAGTCTCAATAGAACTACTGAAAATCTGCTCTTAACGTGTCATGATGATGTTCATTCAAACAACTTTGAAAAGCTTAGTTCTCAAAACTATTGAGCTTAAAATTTTCAATGTTGACTTGAACATGAATGACTGCTTGTCAGGCAGGCGAGTAAACATACAGGATATCGCCATCATGAGCTTCTCCATATACCAACACAATAACGTCACAGACGAAGTAGCTTCTATTGATTCGACGAACGATTCGTTAGAAGCGATTTCTGCCATTCTCCCTTTGTCAAGTCAAATCAGACGGATTGAAACAGCGTTACTTAGTTTACCATTCATTTTAGACTGTGTCGTGACTGAATCTGCCACGGATATGCAACGCTTAGAACGGGTTGCTTACGTGGTTTCCTCTGAACCTCTGAACCCTCAACAGCTTCATTCTCAACTACAGCAAATTTTACCCACTACGCCTTTACCCACCACTTACATTCCCCTGGCGGCTTTGCCATTAACCGCCACTGGGGCCGTCAACCATCAGATGTTAAATACAGTTGAGATTGATGGTGATGGGGTACAAAACTCTTTTTCTTGTTGCTTTGTTGATCGTTCTGTAGCTTCAGCCACGATTAATTCTGACAATACTTCAAGCTTGCCATTTTATCAAAAATCCTGGCACGTCAAACCGCTTACGGGTGAAAGACCACAGGAAACAAACGGCCAGACCTTGATTTTAATCGATCAACTGGGTTTTGCCTCTCGAGTGTGCCATCAACTCGATCAACTCCGTCAACCTTACATTAAAGTTGAACCCGGTTCAGATTTTGCCTGTCTTAGTTCTAACCATTATTATCTCAACCCGGTTAACCCCGCCCATTATCAACAGTTACTCGAATCGGTCGTGAAAGATGATTTGCCTGTGACTCAGATTTTACATCTGTGGACTTATCACGAATCATTTCGAGCCATCCCCCAGGAAAAAGCCTTAGAATATTCCTTAGATTTAGGCGTTCATAGTTTAAGCTTTCTGGCGCAGGCTTTAGCGGCGACTCAAGGGGAACAGATTCCAGTTCGTTTGACGGTGGGAACCAACTATTCTCCTCAGCCTCAACCCTCAAGTTGGGAATGTTGTAACCGTAACCCAGAAATTCGATTCTTACAAACCCTTTCAATCCAACAGCCTTGGTTACGCTGTTGTCATTTAGATTTACCCGAATCTGAACTCACGCAGAACGTGGATCGAATGTTACAGGAACTGTATACAATTGCTGAAGATGTAGAAGTGGCTTACCATCACAATCAACGATTGGTTGCGATCATTGAGCCGATGCAGTAATTGAGTGAGGGCAGAAAAGGAGAAAGAGTAACTTGCAATTTTTATCCTACACTAGTGGAGACGTAGCAGGCTATGTCTCTACCTTGGTCTTCCCTCGAATGACCAACAAACCGTAATGTTGTGTAACGAACTGCGCTTTAACTCAATTGGGCTAGCTATCATAGTGTGCTATAGCTGCATAACTCCCTTTTGAGCAATGAAACCTCTTTCAAAGTCCATTGAGCGATTCAGAGCATATTTTAGCCCTGGTATTCAGAAAATATATCGTCTGAGTCGCCGTTTCCCGGTGCAGAGACAGGTTAAATTTGTAACTTTAGGGTTTTGCTTCGTTTTGCTCAGTTGTGGCTTGCGTGTCCCCCCTCCGGTAGAATTGGCTCAAGTCCCAGACCCAGCCGTCACCGAGTCCATCACAGCCATGGAACAACGGTTAGAACAAGAGTATGAAGCTTATTTTCAGCGGGAATTAGCCGATACATCCCTTGATTCTAATCAAATCGCTCAAGTCTTATTGCGTCAAATTCGTCTCTACGGGCGCAAAGCAGCAGTATTGTGGGTGATGCCTAAATCTGACCATCTACGTTTAGTCTTAATTAATCCAGGCAGTTCACCGATTGTTCAGCAAATTTCAGAAGCCGATCAAGAAAAATTATATACTGTTGTTCGTCAATTTTATCTTGAGGTGACCAATCCTCGTAAACTCGCAACAACTTCTTATTTAGAACCCGCGCAACAACTTTATAACTGGATTATTCAGCCGATTAAAACGGAGTTAGAAGCCAGCGAAATTGAAACCATTTTATTCTGTTTAGGAGAAGGATTACGCACATTACCCCTCGGTGCATTGCATGATGGACAACAGTTTTTAATTGAGCAGTATGGCATCACTCGCATTCCGGGTTTTAACTTAATGAATCATGATTATACCCAGCTCAATGATGCTCAGGTTTTAGCCATGGGAGCGTCAGAATTTTCCAATCAAACTCCTCTCCCAGCCGTTCCCGTTGAACTGTCTACAATTATTCAAGAAACTAATGCTAATCCCGCCGGATTATGGCCCGGAAAAGCGTTTCTCAATGATGCTTTTACCCAGAAAAATCTCGATCAACAACTGAGCGCAACAGACTATAAAATTATTCATTTGGCCACCCATGCCGAATTTAAATCCGGTGAACCGAATCAATCTTATATTCAGCTTTGGGATAGTCAATTACGACTGAATCAAATGCCGGATATGGACTGGAATAATCCTCCGGCTGAATTACTCGTATTAAGTGCCTGTCGAACTGCTGTGGGGAATGCAGATGTAGAACTGGGTTTTGCTGGACTAGCCCTGCAATCTGGCGTAAAATCCGCTTTAGCAAGTTTGTGGTATGTCAGTGATTTAGGAACTTTAGGATTAATGAGTGAGTTCTATCAACAACTTAAAACGGCTACAACCAAAGCTGAGGCACTTCAGAAGGCTCAAATTGCCATGATTCAGCAAAAAGTTCGTTTTGAGCAAGGTGAACTGATTACCTCTAAAAACCGCCTCTCCTTGCCCCCTGAGTTAGCCGAATTAAATCAGATCAAGATGTCTCATCCGTTCTTTTGGTCAGGATTTAATTTAATTGGCAGTCCTTGGTAATTTTTAATTCTTGTTATGATTGCGGGAGTCGCTCTTAATTTATCGGTTCAGTTTGCTCAGTCCAATTATTGCTAGTTTGGCATTCAATATGTCTCGGGTTTCCTTAGTCAACAACTTAGAAGGAGAAGCTAAAGTTTTATCTCAGTGTCGTTATCTCCCACCATTAGCTACAGTCTCTACAAGTTTACCGAGCTGTGAGGATAAAGATTGTCTGGTTACAGCAGACTCTGTTATAGATTCATTATTACCAGCCTTACCGAGTTATACTAACCGCGTCCTGCAACGTTCCCCAGAAGTGGGGTTAGGTGAAAAATCAAGTTATGTCATCTCAGCACAGGGTTTAACGCAGCCGCCGTTTTCTCTCGATACCCAACTGCCTGAGCTACAAAATCTATCTTCAGTCTATCTCACGACTAGGGAGCGGCGATATCGTCATCAAACGACTTTTACTGTTCAACGATACCATTGGCTATTTTTACGCCATACTCCCCAGGGATGGGAAGTGGTTAAGCTGTTTTCTCAGTCAGGCCCCTATCCCGGTTATAAGCTCTTTCCAGAACCGATGGATACGACAAAAGGAGCCATGGCTGAGGCAATTCGGCTATGGTTGAGAGATTGTCAATTTGGTGATTAGTTATGGGTTATGGGTTGTTTGTGCTTTTTTCTTTTCTCAAATGACCGCTCAACCAACAACCAACAGCTAAACATTACGAAAACTGAGGCATTTCTGCCACATCCACTGTGGATAAAGTGGTTGACTCAACCGTTGGTATACATCCTAACCATTGCTGAGATAAACCCGCGAATTGTTCGGCACAACCACTGACACAAAAGCGAGTGGGTAAAGCCCTTTGAGTATTGCGTAATCCTAACATTTCTAACTCTTGTGCCACAGCCTCCACTAAATGAACTGCTGGGTCAATTAGTTGAACCGTCGAGGGTAAAATTGAGCGCAATACCGGGGCTAAATGGGGATAATGAGTACAGCCATAAATCAGGGTATCAATTTGTTGATGAATTAAGGGCGCTAAATATTCCTGTGCAACTTCGTAAGTATGGGGAGTATGAATCCGATTTTGCTCAATTAAAGGGACAAACTCTGGACAACCCACCTGCCAAACGGGTATTGCTGGATTAACTTCTTGGATGGCCTGGCGATAGGCATTACTGCGGGCTGTCGCTGGAGTGGCAATTACACCAATGCGTTGACCTTGTTTGACTGCTGCTTTTGCTCCGGGTAAAATTACCCCCAGAATTGGAATATCAAATTCTGATTGTACAATTTCTAATGCTAATGCTGAGCTGGTATTACAAGCCATGACCACCATCTTGGCATCTTGATGAATTGCCCAAACCACAATTTCACGGACAAACTGTAAAATTTCTGCTTGAGAACGAGTACCGTAGGGCAAGCGGGCGGTATCGGCAAAATAGAGAATTGATTCATGGGGAAGTTGTCGGTATAACTCTCTTAATACCGTCAGTCCCCCAACACCACTATCAAAAATTGCAATTCTTTGTTGTTTGTTGTCCGTTGTCATGGGTACTTGTCTGTGATGAATAATGGATTATGGTTGTTGTCAGTCGTGAGAAATAAAGCGGCAATTCAAGTGAAACTGTAATCTAGCTTGGGCGTGCAGATGAGTGACAGGGGTGATGGATGCTTTGAGGTTAGGATTAACCTCTGGCTCCCGCTTGTGCAATTGAATGTACTGTAATACAGCGCGACTATTTTGGGGAGGTGCTGGAATGAATTTTGTGATTCGTCACAAATCACTTAGAACGAATGACCCATCTAAAATAACCACCTAGTGCCTTTCTTCCTAAAAGTTGCAGAAGTTTCTGGGTAATGTCATCATTTCTTGATATTTTAGTGGTTAAATGAAGTCGTTATGAGTATGATTAAGAGGTGATGATTAATTGAAAGGACAATCTATGCAAATTAAAGAGATTGCCATCGCCCAGATTCGTCGTCCTTTACCCCGCGCGACTGACCAAAAGAAAGTAGCTACCCTGATGAACTCTATTCAGGAGATTGGTTTGCAAGAACCGATTGATGTGTTAGAAGTGGAAGGTCAGTATTACGGATTTTCTGGGTGTCACCGTTATGAAGCCTGCCAAAAACTGGGTTTAGAAACCATTCGCTGTAAAGTGCGTCAGGCTCCTCGTTCAGTTTTACAGAAACATCTAGCTTAGGGAATATTTTTTCTGCTTTAAAATGAAGTAGGATATGACGATCAGATATTCTCAAAACATTCCTAAGATTTTGTAGTTTAAGTGTTATAGATTGGAGAACCGTTCTTATGAATACAACTAGCCTTAAAAAAAGTCTGCATCCAACTCGAATTGATTTATCCGAAGAGACTCGTGTTCAAGTAGTTGAGATTCTCAACAATAGCTTAGCAGCCACACTCGATCTCAAAACCCAAATCAAGCAAGCTCACTGGAATGTCAAGGGGATGAATTTCTATCAACTCCATGAACTGTTTGACGAAATGGCAGGGGAAATAGAAGAATATGTTGATATGATTGCAGAACGAGTGACTGCTTTGGGCGGCGTTGCCCTGGGAACGGCTCGCATTGCAGCATCAGACTCAATCTTATCCGAATATCCCCTAGACATTATTGATGGGTTAGATCATGTCATTGCTTTAGCAGAACGCTTCGCGGCTTATGGCAAACTGGTACGGGATGGTATTGACAAAACTGATGGGTTAGGAGACGCTGACACCGCAGATTTATACACAGAAGTGTCCCGCACTGTGGATATGCGCTTGTGGTTCTTAGAAGCCCATCTTCAGGGGAATGATACTGCAAAAAGTAATGGTCGTCACGCCGGAAACTAGAGCCTGAATATTTAAGATGAATTCATCTTCATCACCGGATTATAGCCCCGAATTGCAACGCTTGATGCAGCAAGCGGGGCTTTGTACTCTCTCAGAACTCAGTCGAACAGCAGGGGTTTCAGAACGGCAACTGATTCGCTTAACTCGAGGTTTAGCGTTAAATACTCGTGTGGATATTTTGCTCAAAATTAGTCGAGGGTTAAAGATTTCTCTCGAAGAATTGCTATCTACCTTTGCCGACAATACAGTACCAACTTTACAGAAATCTCAGTCTGAGGTTGAGCTTGAGTATCAACGCCTACAGCAACAGATGGAACAATCTCGCGAAACACTGACAGAGGCATTTCAAATTGAAAGTTTACAAGTGTTAGAATCATGGTTGTTACAGTGGCCAACGGTGGCTTATCGGGCTCAGCAAAATCCCCAGTTAGCCGCTGTAAAATTATTACCATTGTTACACCCAATTGAGCAGCTTATGCAACAATGGGGAGTGGAAGCGATCGCGACAGTGGGATCTCAGGTTGCTTACAATCCGCAATATCATCAATTGATGGAGGGGAGTGTTCAACCCGGAGAACCGGTTTTAGTGCGATACACTGGTTATCGATATCGAGAAAAGCTACTTTATCGGGCAAAAGTTAGCCCTGTTTAGTTAAATTGATTGATTTCGGTAACAATTAATGAGTAAGTGTTAACTCCGATCAAGGCTTTGAGTCGTTGTTATGAGTTAACTCAGGGTGATTTATATTAGTTTTCCTGAATATTTTGGGGGATTGGCGAAATAGTTATTTGCTGAGTCGTCAATTGCAAAGTTATACTAAATGGAAAACGAGTCAGTTTTTTTTAATGCTTCAAGTCTAGATAAAACTATGAGTTCTGACGTTAAAGTTGTTAAGCCGACAGGTATTTTAGACGGGACAAGAGCCACTCAATTTCGTCAAGAAATTAGTGAGATTGTTCAAGGGGGTACTAAAACAGTGTTGATTGATTTTCAGGATATAACCTTTATGGATAGCTCGGGTTTAGGAGCGCTGGTGCTGGGGCTGAAAACCGTTCGCGCTGCCGAAAGTAAGCTGGTTGTCTGTTCAATCAATGAACAAATTCGGATTTTATTTGAGTTAACCAGTATGGATAAAGTTTTTGATATTTATCCCTCTCGAGAAGCATTTGAAAGTGAGCTAGCGACCCAGAATACATAGTTTAGAGTTCAGATAATAATATCGGGTTTGGGGATTTTTAATTTTAGTGATTTTCTCCCCAAATCGACTCTAAATTAAGGATGATAAACAGATCTAAGAATCTCGATTGAACTTTAAGTAAATTGAATTTTTAGTAAAGAAAAGTCATCGTCAAATGGATGACCTGAGTTAATCAGTTTGACAAACTCTAGCACGGTATCAAGCTGACGACCATTACTGCCGGGATCAGAATCAACCAGCAAATCAACAAATGCATCTAGCCCGAAAATCATGCCATCGGATTGATGAATTTCATACACTCCGTCGCTAAAAATATAAAGATTACTCGCGGGTTCAATGTAGCAGCTATCGTCAGTATATTCTGCATCTAAAAACATCCCCACTGGCATTCCTGGAGTTTTTAGCCGTTGAACCGTTTTTTGTTTATTAAACCGACCTGATTCTGAGAGTAAGATGGCAGGTGGATGGCCTCCACTGGCGTACACCAGCTCTCGTGTGACTCGATTATAAACCCCATACCAAATGGTAAAATACTTATCATTTTGATAGGTCATTTGGAAGGTGGTATTTAAGGCTCGCAGAACATCACTCGGCTGATAATAATTAATATTCGGTAGCGCTCGACTTCGCAGTAAATTCAAGACGGAGACAGAGGGTAAAGCGGCTCTGAGTCCATGACCGGAAGTATCTAAAAGATACATCGATAAGTAATCTGAATCTAACCAACAATAGTCAAAACAATCTCCTCCCAGTTGACGGGAGGGGATAAACTTTGCTTCAATAGAAACAGGTTCGCTCACCGGTTCTGGCAGCAGCGATCGCACATAATCGGCGGCTTCGGACAATTCTGTCTCTAGCAGTTGCTTTTGGGTTTGCAAGTCTTGACTGAGTTGATAAAGTCGTAATCCCGCCCGAACTCTAGCGTACAACTCGTTCATCTCGATTGGCTTAGAAATAAAATCATCTGCACCCGCATCTAAGCCATGAACCCGATCTGAAACCGATCCGAGGGAAGTTAACAGGAAAAATTGAGTAGTAGACAGTTGAGGATTGGCTTTAACTTGACAACACACCTCAATCCCACTGATGCCTGGCATAATCCAATCACAGATAATTAAAGCAGGACGTATTGCAACTGCTTTCTGAACGCCTTCTTCACCATTACGAGCAACTGTGACATCATAACCCTGCTTCTGGAGTGTTCTCCTCAGCAGCTCTCGAATGACTGTATCATCATCTACGACTAAAATTTTAAACATGGGTGCTTCGACGAGATTCTTCTAGAGTTCGGTGGTCAGTAATATGGAGTTAAGTCAATTTTGAGCCTAAATAGAGTATAATCTACTCAGATAGTTGTCTGGTATTCATTACGTTTGTCAGCGTCAGGGATGTTCTATCTGTGGGTATAGCATACGCGGTGAGTCGGTAAAGGCTTCTTCTAGTCTGTTCGCTGATGCGGGTTCGATCTCAACTCACTTAACTCAGATATTGAACCACTTTTCTCATAAGTCTTCAGTGTGATTAAAATTCAAAGTTCAGAGTTGATCCCCTATACTGCTCAACTACAAGTTCCTTCTAAATTAGAGGCTTTAGTTGAGGTCTTGTCCTGGTTTGCTGAATTAGCTTCCCCTTCAATTCCCCAATCCATTTGGTTACGCTGCCAATTGGCTTTAGCAGAAGCATTTACAAATGCGGTTCGTCATGCTCATCATAATCTACCATCAGATGATTTATGTGTGGAGATGCAAGTGAGCGTTCAGCAAACACAAATTATAATTTTGATTTGGGATTATGGTCCCCCATTTGATCTAATACAGAAGTTAGAACAACTTTCCGCTAAAACAATCGATAAAAATGCCACGGGCGGACGAGGATTGAAACTGATTCAAGATATTGCCGATGAGTTAAGCTATGAACGCACTGCCGATCAGCGTAACTGCTTGAAACTTGTGAAATATTGGCATCCCCAATGCTGAGCTTAATTTCGCGGAGCCAGGGGGTTGAGCCAGTGTAAAACTTCTGCTCTGAGGCGATAAATATCTTCATAGACTTGTTGTCGTACCCATTGACTAATGGCATCAAATGGAGTGAATATTTCCCCCACGGGTAAACTTAAATCTTGCGCTAAGGGCGTTTGATGATCTCCATTTAATCTCACGAGACTGATCATTCCCGGAAATCGAGTCTGCAAAATCTGGTTGAGGGGTGAAGTTTGATCGATGCTATCTTTGCTAAACTGAATCAGTAGATTTCGCCGAATTTGATATCGTTCTGAGACTAAACGGTTAGTCTGACTAGGACTCGGAGAAAACTCTACTTCTACCATCGATGAAATCTGCTCAACTAAGGGTATTGATTCGCGAGCGGCATAATTATTAAAGCACATCAAAATATTACCGGCTCGTTCAACCGGAAACAACGAACCAATTAATAAATGCAGCTTACACCCCATACTGTGGCCGAGTCCATAAATGGGTAAGCTTCGCCGTCGTAGGAGTCTGGCGGTGTATAAATCTTCTAAACAATCCTCAAACGTCCATAATACTTGCTTGGCGATTAAGTTATGATCTAGCGTATTAATAAATGGGGTGGCAACTACTGCGTATCCCATTTGCGCCAACTGTTCGAGTAACCAACGATAGGTGATTTGGGGCGCGCTGGCAACAAAAGCCCCCCCTAAAAAATGAATAATAGCTTTGGGTCGTAGTGGGATTAATACCCAACTGTTCGAGATTTCTATCCAGTCCATAGCTCAGTTTGCTGCCAAGGGGTTCTTCCCATTAAGTTAAGAATATTTCCGATAACAATCTCTGCTTCAGCAATTGCCTCATCATACTTATTCTACTGCGATCAACGAGAGGGGCGCACCGATCAAAAGGCTGAGCTAAATCATACCAGAGTTATTAACTTTACCCGTTAAAGCTGAACCCATTTTAAGATATGATAATAGGGTTATCGCGCGATCGATAACAAATTGCTGCATTTAATCATTATAAGCTGTCGGAGTTGCTCCATGTTAACCTTAAAAATCGTTGTTAATATTGTCGTATTGTTCTTTGTGGGTCTGTTTATCTTCGGATTTCTGTCTAACGATCCAGCCCGGAACCCTAAGCGCAAAGACTTAGACTAAAATTATTCGTAGCAGCATTATCTGTTAACTTCAGTTAGTGCTGCTGAAGATCAACTGAATTAAACGGAAATTAAATAGCAGTTGTTCAACAAATTGCTATAATTCTCAACGCAGTAACGATCCATTAAAATCGAGATCACCTGCGTCGTTTTTGTTGCTAAACTATGCCTTATCCGGCCCTGCCCCCTGAACCGCCTGCAATTGTTCAAACTGTTTCTACGGTAGCAACAGATTCTACTTCAATTGAACTAGAGTCCCCGCCCGCTATTGTTTATGGGGAAACAGTGGTTTATCAATTTGAGATCCCCACAACGTCTGATCTCGCACCGCAGATGAATCATTCGGCTCGGCTTTTGGGTTCGGCTTTATCTCTCAAGACGACCGCTGCCCTGGATGAACAGACTCCAGAGAGAGCATACTATCAATTTAGCAAAAATTCATTTTTTACCCATTGGCAGCCCGAAATAGCGCTTAATTCAGTTTCTGTGTATTCTGTCATCGCTTCACCCACTGTTGTGGCGCAAACCACGGGTGAGGTTGAAAATCCTGATTCGACCCGCGATCCTAATACTACCCCACAAATCCCAGTGATCTTACCGGGTGATACGGTTGAAGTCACAGCCGACGGGCAAGAATTTGATCAAACTCGGCAATTAGTGACTGCTAAAGGTAACGTCACGGTTCGATTTCGTCAAACTTTAATTGAAGCCGATACAGTTCAGGTGAATATTAATACTCGCCAAGCCGTTGCCCTGGGGAATGTTTCTCTGACTCGTGGGGATCAGGTGGTGCGGGGAAACCGGATGGAATATAATCTGGCGGCACAAACCGGAACCCTTTTCGAGGCGCGGGGTGTGGTATTAACCTCATCGACTGGATCTGATTTTGCCATCACTGAACCGACAGAACTGGCCCCAGGGGTGTTACCGAATGCCCCCATTAGCGATCGCATTACCGCTGCCCAACCCGTCCGCCAAATTCAAACCGGGACAGGGGCAGATGTGGAGTTTTCAGGCTTCTCGTTACCCAATGTAGCAGGGAATGTTAACCGTTTACGGTTTGAGGCTGAACGGATTGATATTATGTCGAATGGGGAATGGGAAGCCACCAATGTCCGTATTACCAACGATCCCTTTTCTCCGCCAGAATTTGAATTGCGGGCGGATGTGGCGGAATTAAATCGGATTTCAGAGTTTCAAGATGAACTGATTACCCGTAATTCTCGCTTAGTTTTTGATCAAAATTTTACTTTACCGCTGTTTCGTGAGCGCACTGTGATTGATCGGCGGCAACGAGAACCGAGTCCATTTTCTATTGGGTATGATTTAGATGAACTCGATGGCTATTATGTGCAGTGGAATGTGTCGCCGGTGAGTGTGGGTTCGTTTGAATTGGATGTATCGCCACAATTTTTAGTACAACGGGCGTTTCAAGACAATCTCAGTCCTCTTGATGAACGATTTTATGGTTTAAGAACAGATGTTTCTGGGCGAATTACCCCAACTACTCTATTTGAAGGAAAACTATTAATTAGTGATTTTGAGAATTTCCCGAATTTAGATGAAGATGCCTACCGCACCAGCTTACGACTGCAACAACAATATCTTGGCTATACTTTAACCGGACAATATAGTTATCGCGATCGCTTATTTAACGGTACATTAGGGTTTCAACGGGTGCGTAGTAGTATTGGGTTAGTTTTAACCTCTCCAGAATATAAGTTAGGTAAAACTGAAGCCACCTTTAGCTTTCAGACCAGTTATCAAGATATTGATGCCCGCACAGATCGCTTAGATTTATTGGAAATTGATCGCGAGAATGATCGCATTAATCGCAATCGGTTTCAAGCCTTTGCCACATTGAGTTATCCAGTTTTTCTCTGGAAAGGGGAAGCTTTACCTCCCACTCCAGAAGCCGGACTGCGATACACGCCTCGACCCATTGCCCCCTTTTTACGTTTCTTTTTAGTCACCCGAGGAGTCACGAGTTTTTATGGGGAAGATGACTCTCAATCTTACTTCAGTGGTACCGTCGGTTTGCAGGGACAGTTTGGTCATTTTTCCAAAGATGTATTTGATTACACTGGGTTTAGTATCGCCTATACTCATATTGCCCTCGATGGTCAGTCACCCTTTTTATTTGACCGCCGCGCCGATCAAAGAATTCTTTCTCTGGCTTTAATTCAGCAAATTTATGGGGGTTTACGGGCAGGAGTAGAGTCTGCAATTAATTTAGACAATGGTCTGGCTGTTGATAACCAATTTACCCTAGAATATAGTCGTCGAACTTATGGATTATTATTACGGATTAATCCTGTCCGTCGTGTTGGTTCATTGAATCTCCGCATTAGTGATTTTAACTGGACAGGGGGATCTGAACCATTTGAATAATCGATTTCACCTTGACTGAAGAGACTGATCATTTCCGAGAAATAACAAGTAAAAAATAACCAATGACTAATCCCTTAATTCATGATAGAACTCCCCCTAGATTCCTGTACTCGTTCTATAGCTTTACTCAATGAGTATAGCTTTGATTTAGATAGTAAAAGTACTGAGGAAGTGATTATTGAGTGGTTAACAGAATATCCACCCAATTGGATTGATTTAGCGGTGATTGAAGCCCTGTATCAAGGTCGCTATAAGGCGTTTTCAGTCCGTCAAATCCTGTCTTTATGGCAACGGCGAGAAAAGCCTAGCTATCACTTTACCGCTGAATTTGAGCATTTAGTTTGTAAGAATATTGTTCAAGCGTTAGATTTAGAAAATAATGAAACTCAAAATGATTTAGATTCTATCGATCAACTCAACAATCCCGCTTCATGTCCTGATCATTCCCCAGAACAGATTATTTTGCGCCCCATTCAAACCCTTGTAATTCCGATTCAATATCCTAACTTTTTTGATAAGCTTAAAGCATTTGCAGGAATTAATTCAGATTTTCTAAAAGAGACTGATAATCGAAATAAAACAACCGATATTATTGATGTTTTGACGGTAGAAACCTCTCAAATTATAGAATCAGATTAAAATATCTTTTTCGGTTATCAAGAGGTTAGCTTTAATATCATTCCGAGAATTTCACAGGAAACTCAACGCCAACTGTAATAATTTCTGCAAGACGTTCATTTGCCTCAGTATAACCTAAATTAATTTGTATATAATTTTGTGGTTTATAGCTTAACCGTTCAGCCCACTCAATTGCAACAATTCCAGGTTCAACTTCAATTCCTTCCCAATATAATTCCGGGTTTAACCCTTCTATTTCCTCAGGTTGTAAGCGATAACAATCAAAATGATATAGCGGAATTCGTCCCGTTAAATATTCATTAATCAATGTAAAAGTCGGACTATCAATTGTCTCTATAATCCCTAATCCTTGAGCGATACCTTGTACTAAAGTGGTTTTACCACTGCCTAAATTCCCGACTAATAAAATTGTATATCCGGGCGGTAAAGACCTTCCAAGCTGCATTCCCAAATTTTGTGTTGCTTCAGCATTTGCCAGTTGCAATTTCATCACTTTCACCATTAGACACTCTTTCTTCAACATTCTGATCTGATCGAATATTGTAGAGAATAATGATGAATAAAACCAGATATTATCCGGAGTTTAGTATAGAATAATCTTTGTCTATCAGAATATGATCTCTCTAATTCGAGCGATAGGAGCAATGGAGCAGGAATGATAGATGCACCTCTTAATTTTGAGGATAATGCTGTCATTTAATCCTTTAAATTTCATCGTGAGTCCTCAAAGGGGAGTAACTCTATAAAATAATAAAAGATTGCAGAACAGGAACTGGCTTAGATTGAGATTGAGGTTGAGGTTGATTTGTTTTTACTAAGGTTTGGAAATCGAATAATAAATCCTTAATCACCCCATATCCGAATAAACTATCTAACAATTGTAAATCAATTGTAGGAATATCGTCAGTACTGAAACATTTAATAATTGCAGTAGCAAATGTGTCAACTTCTGTGGCAATTTGAAAATAAGGATAAACCTGTTCCGGTAAACCAGAAAGACCTTGAGGCGTGGAAACAATCGGCTTTTGATAGGTGAGCATTTCTAATGATTTAATACTAACACCGCTACCTGTTGGACTCGGATTAATTAAAACTCGTCCAGATTGATAGATGGCTGCCGCCGAAGGAGGGTTAATTTTGAGATCAACACCCGGCGTTGTTTCGCATAATTCCTGTATAGAATGCAGAGGATTTGAACCCGCAATGAGTACCTTGATATCAGGCTTTTTAGCTTGAAGTACAGGCATCACTTTGGTTAAAAACCACTGAATTCCGGCTACATTATTCGCTGAATTCAGGTTTCCTAGAAAAACTACGTCGTAAATACATCGATTGGGGGTCACTTCTGTCTGAGGATGAGTATTTCGCAGACAACTCACATCCATTAAAGGGGGTAAATGTTTGCCATGGGTAAACCCTTGATTCTGCCAAAAATGTAAGTCTTCTGGAGAGATATCATAGAAACGACTACTCAGATTGAGAATAGATTTTTCGTAGCTTTCAACATTAGTTAGCGAAAGACTTTTTTTCAGTTTTTTCACACCTTTACTCACCTGATACAAGCGCTGTTGGTAAAGATGTTCAATGTTATGTTTGCGAGTCACTAACGGACGACTGAGTTGACGACTGAGTGTTTTGGCAATTTCTCCGCCGTGAATACCATCTAGAAAAATGATATCTGGATTAAAAAAGCTGACCTTTGAGAGTAATAGTTTTAAGTCTTTTCCTTTTAATATTCTAGAGGCCACTTCTCTTGGATAAGAAGACAAGTCTACCATCCGATTTAATAATGCTGCCGGAGATCGTTTATAAAGGATAAAACAACTTTGCTGAACATATTTGTGAATCTCTACAAGTTGTTCCTGTTTGGGTTGTTCTTTCACCCAAGAAACCAGTTGAATTTGTGCACCTAGCTCAGAAAAAGCCTTAATTCTACGCCATATATCTACTGGTGCTCCGTGAATCGGCGGATATGGCATTTCATGAGCGATTATTGTAATTTTCATGACCCCGATGCTCTCAATATAATGGTCTTTTTTATATTATAATCCTGATTCTAATTCCTGACAAGAACTATAATATAATATAACATACCTTAAATTTTTTTTTGTCTAATAATTTGTCCCACTAATAGCCAGTAATAATCTAGCTAAACTCAATTTAAAAAAATAGTTACACAATCTACATTTGGGTGGGCTGAGTATTAATTTGTTGAATCAGTTCTTGATATTTTGTAACAGACATTCCGGCTTTTGCCGAAATCATAATAGCGACATGATGCGGTGATATCTTATCAAAAAATTCTTGTAATTCTCGATCAGATAAAGCGTCTTCACCCCAGTAAGGATGGCATAAATCTTGTGGATCATAGTAATGTCCTGATTCTTCTTTTAAAATAGATTCAATAAACACTCCATACAATACATATTCAGATAAATTCCAAACACTCCCCAAGGTTTCAATCCAGCTTTTTCCTGATATTTTTTCAATATGATTACAGAGTTTTAATACATTCTCTCGTCGCCACATTGCCAGTTGCACAATATAATCTGTTCCAGGAAAAGGAATGGGATCAGTTCCCACTAATTGAGCGGCGGTATCATACCATTTCCTATGGGTCTCCATATAATCAAAAATGGACTCTGGATCGCTAAACATTCTTACCTGATTTCCATGAATAATGCTTTCAACTTCAAAATAACGAATAAAAGCAACATCAGAATCTACAAAAATCAAAATATCTTCTGTTACATGATATGCAATTCCAATTTTAATAAGCTGCTGAATTAACCAACCTCGAATCGGTGGCGTTTTTAAACTAAACCAGCTATTTTTTAAAAAAGGGATTCGCCAGATCCACCAAGGAAGTATTGATTCTTTGGTTAGAATATGAGTGTAAGGGTTTTGTAACTGACTGAATAATTTTAAGTCTTTTTTATCTACAATAATATAATGAGGAATTTGGGGATAAACAAACTGAGCAACACTTTCACAAAGTAAGCGACACCGTTCAAAATCGGGGGCATAACTGGGAGTAATTAAACAAGCGGTTAGTGATGTATTCATAGTTCAATAAAATTAGCGAGGTTCTTGACCAAAAATTAATTTTTCGTTGTTGTAAACTGTAATCTTAGAATCAACTGATTTAGATTGATTTAAGCTAGAATATGACCAATCATTTTCAGGAGTCCAAGCGTCTATTGGACTCATTAGTTTAAAATCAATTGACTTTTGATAAGTCTTCGGATCTCCCGGTTTAAGTTGATCACCATCTAAATTAAATTGAATATAATAAAGATGATCTGAGGATGACCAAGATTGTACCGGGGAAGCCGAAACATCAGCATTAGAATTTAATTTTACTTTAATATCGGTTTGCTGATTCTTAATCGCAGCCAATTCACTTAAATTCATAAAATATCGGAAGGATAAAGGCTGAATGGTTCGAGCTGGCCAAGCGGATTGATTGTAAATCGTTGCTTGTATTGCCGTAAAATTTTTACCTTCTGAATTAATTTTTGCAGTCACATAAAATTCCTTTTCTCTTTGTTCAGGTTGAGGAAAGTTCGCTAACGGTTGACCGCCATATTTGCTATAAAGCTTGGCAACTGCACCCGTAAACGCGGCATTATAATCCACGGCCACTTCAGTTTGAACAAAGTTATTGCGCTGATCTTGATACTGGTCATTTTTATCTGGCCCTCCGACTAACGCACCATACAAAATATGTCGCGATTTTTCTGGCGTTGTAATATCATTATTCCAAGAGCCATGAGCAGTACGATGATGGGGATTTTGAGGGTAATTTTCGCCAAAACCCACAAGATAACTTCGCTTATGAGGATTAGACCCTAAAATATATTGAATTTGATTTTCAGCAAACTGAGAATACCGTTGTTTTTTATTAGAATCTGGTATCCAATCTGCATAAATAAAACTTAAAAAAGCAGTATTGGCAGCGTGTCGTAATGAACCCCATTTTCCCAGCCATGCCAACCCGCCTGGCGTATAATGAATTCGTTCTCCGTTATAGCCATCCGTCCAATAATCTAACCAACGTTCTGTATCTTGACGATATTTTTCTTCACCCGTTAACTTCGCCAATAGCAGGTAACTTCCGTAAAATTTATTATCCCAATCTTGCGTCCATTTATAAACATTCACTCCGGGAGAATCTTGCTGAAATTGATTGTAATATTGTTCTGCTTTTTGCAGATATTCAGGGTTTTGTGTGGCGTAATATAACCAAACCGCGCCCCAAGCTAATTCATCTTTGTAACCACTCCAAGAAATATAAGCATTTTGGTCATTAACATCGGCTAAACAATCAGAATATTTTCCTTGATATTGGTCAGCAAATTCATAGAGTTGTTGAGCGTGTTTGAGCAGTTTATTGGCATAATTAATATCAATCTTCTTAAACACCATTGCTGAGGCTGAAAGCGCCGCTGCTGTCTCCGCCGCCACATCCGACCCCGGACAAGTTTCATCAACTTTATAAGCGGGACGTGCCATTGGCATTACCTCGGCTGGCCCCCACCAATAATGGTCTAAACCGGGTTTTCCCACCTGTACCCAAAGGGTATTGGGAGCTGGATGTGCTTTAATAAAATAATCATTAACCCAGCGTAAATTATCCAGAATATAATCATATTGACCTGCGTTTTTATAGGCTTCTTCGTATTCAATTACACCCCAAGCCAGCATCGTTGTGGCAGCCGCCATTGGGAAGCCAAATTTCATGTGATCTCCGGCATCATACCAACCGCCTGTGAGGTCAATATTCTGGTCTGCACCATCATTTAATCCTGAGTCTCCGCGCCATTCTACCCGTTGATTTTTCGGTAATTTTCCAGACCGTTGTATCTCATAAAAATAGATAGATTTTTGCAGAACTTCACCGTAGTTATAATCAGGATATTGTTGCTGTGCTAGCTCAAGATTAGGTTGAACAATATTACTTTTTGAATTAATTAGCGGTTGATAGCTCACGATGAATAAAAACATCGTAATCACTATCATGATAAACTTAAGTTGATTTTTTTGTTGATTCATTTTCTAAATAACAAATGATTCAATAGTTGACAAAAAAACTCAGAGGATTTAATTTCAGTTCAATACTAATAACTTTTTACTTTAAGACAATTGAGATTGCTTAGTTTGTTGCCGATAACAAAACCAAACAGAAAGCCATAAACCGATGAGTTTTAAGACTTCAGAAACCAGTGTTGCCCAAATTGCACCTTTCCAGGAATAAAGGGGAATGAGATATAAATTTAAGACAATATTAACGGCGGCGGCGGCCACTTGTATTTTGCTGCGAATGTTTTGAAATCCTGCCCCGGTGAGGGTATCTCCTGCCATTAATTGCAACGAAATTAATAAAGGAACGGGTGCTAACCACCGCAGAACTTCTATGACGTTGGTGTATTCATTTCCGAGTAAATAAGGCACAATGGGTGCAAAAATTAAACATCCGAGTAAAGCAATGATGCCATATCCGGCGGCAGTGGGTAAGAGTTGTTTAGCAAATTTTAAACTTCCTTTAATTCCTGATGCGCCCTGTTGAAAAAATTTAGAATAGGTTGCCGCCATCATCGATAAAATAGGGACACAACTGACATCAATCAGCCGATAACCTGCGGCATATAAACCGGTTGCTTGTAATGTTGATAAGCTTGCTAGCATCATTTTATCTAAATTAGAATTGATGATATCTGCGGATAAACTAATGGAAAAATGAATTCCTTGGCCTATATCTGCTGGAATCGTTTTTAATCGTTCTCGATTGAATTGCGGAAATCCTAATAAGTAAAAGAGTAAGAATACTGCACTGAATGCGGCTAAAATTGTACTGATAAAGTAAAGGCTTGCCCAAGTTAATGTATTGGGGTTTTCAAAACAAGTGGCTAAAATAATCGCAGCAATAAATTTACAGAGGGTTAATGAAATTTGAATTTGTGCCGCTCTTTTCACTAAATCAACGGCTAAAAAGGCTTTAACAGTCGTATCAAATGTCAGGGTTAAACCCAGAATATCAGCCACTAAAATCAGGAGAACAGCCACAGGTGAAATCGTACTGGGTAGCAGGGTTTGAGCAATAATAAAGGTGAGTATAATTAATGTGACGCTGGCAATGGCGACAGTGACTAATGTATTGCCGAGATATTCTTTAAATAAACTCCTATCTTTTGAAGTATATTTAATCAGTAAATCTCCACTGCCTAAACTGGCAAACGGAACCATAATTGCACCGAGGGCAGTAATTCCGATGAATGTACCATAATCTTCTGTCCCCAGGGAACGAGCAATTAAAACAAAAGAAGCAGCTTGCATAAACACACTTGACAATTTTGCCAGAAGCATCCAGAGCGTATTACGGGCAATGGAACCCTGCAAAATACCCCGAATTCGTTTTTGAATAGATGTGAAAAAATACATTAATTCTAAACTGATATATTGGGGTAATTAAGCGAGGGAAATCCAAGTATAAAAGCAACTGCCTGGGTAAAAGTTGCCATTTTGCCAACTCAGACCAGAGTGAAGTTTGAGGGGAATTTTAATATCTTTTGTTACCCGGAATGTTATTGACTTTTTATCAAAATTATGATTTATTTTTTCACAAGGCTGAATTGTGTTAAAGCAGAGATTCATCCACAATAAAACCGATCTAAAGTTTAATAGATCATCACAACTTTTAATTTTGTATTCTACTATAATTCGCCCATTTTTTAGAAATGAAAAAAACTTAAAGACTCTTGAAGTGATGAGAAAAATTAACTTTAAGTTTTGGGAATAGCTAGAAAACAAAAAAAATGTAGCCAATCGACTCAGCTTTAAAGATTGATTATAATTCAGTTTCAAACAATAAAACACAGACGCTGACAGCCCAATCGTTAAAACGATTAATTCGGCAGTATTGAAGATCATAAAACGTTGCCCTGACGAGTTCAGATGTATGAATACCTAATTTTGAACGGCTATCCACAGCCAAGAATGCTTTAATCGACAAATAACCCACATGAAGGGTAAGCAGCCCTTGAAACTAGCTCCCTGATATTCGCGGGGTAAAACCCCCCAAAAACATAATACACCATATCTGTTTGTTGAAAAACACCTAGATCTTTAGAACCTGCATAGTGGTTACCTCTAGAAGTCTTTTGACACACAGAGTATACAAGCCTCATACATCAGCTTAATTGAGCTTTCGTTCAGGATGCAACTGATTCGGATCGTATTGACAAAAACTTTATATTTCTAGCAATCTTTTCTGTTATGTTTTTACATAGCAGGGGGTTATGTAAACCTGAGTCTGATCTCACGCTTGAGTCGAGGGGTGAGAAGACAGGGGATGTTTTCTAGATTTGCGATCGCTTAAAGTAGAATGACCCGATGCCACAGAGTCCTGATGGTTTCGGCAATACTAAAAGTAGTCATCTGTCTCAATTTACGATAACCCTATTTGAAACGGTTGGGAGATTATGAGATCCCTAACATTAAAAATGCAACGGTGAATTTCCACTTCTCCTGCATTAATTGTGGTTCATTGAGTTGACTGTCTTCAGATGCTTGAGATTTAAGGCGAGGGGTTGCGGTTTTAGATTTTGTCGTAACTGTGGTATCGAGGGCTAAAGTTGCGGTTAATAAATCTTCCATTGCTCGTTCCTAATGTGTGTTTAATGCGAATCTATTCATATCATATAGAGACGATGGGGGGGATGTCTTTCAGGAGTCTTCCAAACTTGCCACGGTTTTCTGTTTGTGGTTTGGCAGTTTTCAGCAAATTAAACGAATCATCATCTAAAACCTGTTATTTTTAACGTTAAAGCCAACTTTTAGAAGAATTTGATACGAAAGGCTAAAATCGGATTGATTCATCTATCTATATATATGCCTGGAATTGATCATGCAATGTTTCAAATGCACTAAGCTGTTGGTTTCCATCATCTTACTGGGAATCAGTAGCACAATACCCGTAATGGCACAAGTGCCGCCATTGCCACCCCCTAACTCTCCCCAACGAGATCCGCTACCCACACCTCGTCCATCTCCCCAGCCCAGACCCAATATCCCCATCGAACAACCCCCCTCTTCACCCGTTACACCACCCCCTAGCCTGCCTCCTGGGGAAGAGATTCCAGATACCCTAATGATTGAACAATTTGAGTTTGAAGGAAATACAGCCTTTACGGACGCTGAACTGACGAATGTGATTGAAGCATATACAAATCGCCCCATTACATTTGCTGAATTACTACAAGCTGAAGCGGTCATTACTCAATATTACATTGATGCCGGATACGTCAATTCCGGTGCATTATTACCAGCCAATCAAAACTTATCAGATGGAATAGTAACGCTACGCATCGTTGAAGGCGGAGTAGAAGAAATTAACGTTAGCGGCAATGGACGACTCAACCCTAACTATATTCGTAGTCGTATTGCCCGTAAAACCAAAACCCCTTTCAATGTTAATCAACTGATTGAAGCCTTACAACTGCTACAACTCAATCCCTTAATTGATCAAATTTCGGCGGAGTTGGCTGCTGGGACTCGTCCAGAACAAAGTAGCTTAAATGTGACTGTGACTCTGGCTGATACGTTTAGTGTCGATCTATTTTTGGATAATGGACGTACCCCGAGTGTGGGGAGTTTTCGGCGGGGTGTAACCATTACAGAGGCTAACTTGTTAGGGTTTGGCGATCAAATCAGCGCCACCTATGCTAACACTGACGGCAGTAACCGTTATGATGCCAATTATACGTTTCCGTACAACGCCACTAACGGTACGATTCGATTTGATTTCTACGGGAATGATTCAGATGTGATCGAAGAACCTTTTGATCGTCTTGATATTACCGGAGAGTCTCAACAATATAGTTTAACGATTCGTCAACCGATTTATCAAACTCCTAGGCAAGATCTAGCGTTGGGAATGATCTTATCCCATGAAAATAGCCAAACCACCATTCTGGGGGAAGAAGAACCCTTATCTCAGGGGGCCGATGAAAACGGAAAAACCCGGATTTCTGCGATTCGATTTTTTCAAGATTATCTGCGGCGGGATGCCCAGTCGGTGTTTGCGGTGCGATCGCAATTTAGTATAGGATTGGATATCTTTGATGCCACCAATAATAATGAGGCCCCGGATGGTCAGTTTGTAGCTTGGCGAGGACAAGGGCAATATGTTCGACTCTTGGCCCCAGAAACCTTACTGGTATTGCGAAGTGATATTCAGTTTGCTTCTAGACCGTTACTAGCCTTAGAACAGTTTGCCTTAGGGGGTTATCAAAGTGTCCGGGGGTATCGTCAAGATTTACTCTTAAGTGATAACGGAGTTTTGTTATCGGCTGAAGCGTTATTTCCGATTACCGAAATTGGAGACGATGGCGTTTTACAAGTGTATCCATTTTTAGATTTTGGTACGGCTTGGAATAGTGGCGATCGCCAAGATCCGATTGATTCTACTTTACTCGGAACCGGGATTGGTTTACAACTACGTTTAGGGGAAACGTTGACCGGACGGATTGAATATGGGATTCCTTTAATCGATGTGGAAACACGGGATAAAGGTACATTACAGGAAGATGGATTGTACTTTTCGTTGATTGTGACACCGTTTTAAACTTAGCATTCAACCCACGGAGACGTTCTCTCAGGTGAACGTCTCTAACAAAATATACCCTTAATCACACACTTCAAATTGTGCTAATTCTTTCGGCACATCTGGAGAGTAAGGTACATCCACCTCTCTGGGCGCTAAAATACCGATACCATACACACACCCGTCCTCTAGGGTGCAACTTGTCATTTGTAAGTTTAATTCATAGATACCCTCTTCAGCGGGTTCAAAAGGCAGAACAGATACGGTTTCTTCTTCATCAGACTCCAGCATTTCTCCCGCTAATGTGGAAATCTGCAATTCTGTATCATCACAGTTTTCGTCGCAATAACCCACAAAAATATATTCTATGGAAGGATCTAGCCTCAGGGTTAATGGGGCGTTGACGTTGGCGGGCCCTTTGCGAACCACTGGCCAGTAAGCCAGATCATAACCGTCTCTTCCTGCCTCCTCAACCACTTCTTCCAGTTTACAAACAACAGTCACTTCTTCTTCGGTGAGTTCCCGCGCAACTGCTGTTCCTATCATTGTTGTGCCCAACAGAACAAGCATTCCGGGCCAGAATAGATATTTACGTTTCATTAGATATTCTTTGGGAAGGGATGGTTTTAAGTTTATATAACTGAAATACTTGTGAGGATATCATATTTTCTTACGTCTACTACTGATCTCTTGGAGTTGAGGGCCAAGCAGGCAACAGGGAACGGGTAACAGCCAATCGTTAAACTGTTAAATACTGTAGAACGTAGCGCTATATTACAATGAATCATTTGGCTTTTAATCTGATCAAATGGAACATCTGATTATCTTCACTCGTTATCCTGAACCGGGCAAAACTAAAACCCGATTAATTCCGGCGTTGGGAGAAACAGGGGCAGCACAACTTCATCGTCAAATGGCACAATACGCGGTTAAAATAGGGCGTGAATTGATCCAGTCTCGTTCTATTTCTTTAGAAGTACGATACACCGGCGGCAGCTTATCTCAAATGCAGGATTGGTTGGGAACAGATTTAAATTATAATCAACAAGGAACGGGTGAATTAGGCGATCGCATGAATCACAGTTTTCAGGCGGGATTTAATCGCGGAAAATCCACTATTATTATTATTGGCACGGATTGCATTGAGTTAAATGCAGATATTTTAAGTCAAGGGTTTGAGACTTTAAAACAGCAAGATTTAGTCATTGGCACAGCCCAAGATGGGGGCTATTATTTGATTGGGTTAAAACGACTTATTCCTGAACTCTTTCAAGGGATTGATTGGGGAACGGAACGAGTTTTGCAGCAAACTTTAGATCGATGCAAACCTTTAAATTTAACCATCGGTAATCTGCCTGAGTTGTGTGATATTGATCGTCCTGAAGATTTAAATAAAATATCAGAATTAGAGCAATTTAAACAAGAGTTTGGCAAAACTATCTATCAATATAAAATAGAGTGAGTTTTGCCCGATGAGTGATTAAGATAATAATCTTTAACTAATTTGATTGAGGCGATCGCGAGTTCGATCAATAGCCTGAGTCAGTTGTTCAAACCCAGTACCGCCATAACTATTACGGGCAGCAACCACTTGACGAGGAGTAATGGCTTCGTAAATATCAGTTTCAAACGCCGGATGCAATTGCTGCCACTCTTCTAAACTCAGATCTTTTAGTAGTTTTCCTTGCTGTAAACAAGTTTTTACCACTTTCCCAACTAAGTTATAAGCTTCTCGAAAAGGAACACCTTTTGTGGCTAAATAGTCTGCAACATCGGTGGCATTAGAAAAGTCTTCTGTAACAGCGCTTGCCAAACGTGGGGTTTGAAATTCAATCCCTTCTGCTAATAAAATTGTCATCGCTTCCAAACAGCCTGTAACCGTTTTAACCGTATCAAATAGTCCTTCTTTATCTTCCTGCAAATCTTTGTTATAAGCCAAAGGCAACGCTTTCATAATCACTAACATTCCTTGCAAATGCCCGAACACACGCCCAACTTTTCCCCGGACTAATTCGGGTACATCAGGATTCTTTTTCTGAGGCATAATACTTGAACCCGTCGAACAGTTATCCTTGAGACGAATAAAACCAAATTCCTGAGAAGCCCACAGAATCATTTCTTCAGAAAGTCGGCTAAGATGCACCATAATTAAACTCGCCCCACAGAGAAACTCAACCGCCCAATCGCGATCGCTCACCCCATCTAAACTGTTACTATAGATATTGTTAAAACCCAATAATTCTGCGCTATAATGACGGTCTATGGGGAACGTGGTTCCGGCCAATGCCCCGCAACCCAAAGGACTAATATCAACCCGTTTATAGGCATCTCCTAACCGTTCCCAGTCGCGAGCTGCCATTTCGATGTAAGCTAAGAGATGATGAGCTAAACTAACAGGTTGAGCGCGTTGCAGGTGGGTATAGCCCGGAATTAACGTCTCGATATTGGACTCCGCCAGCTTCAATAATACGGTTTGAAATTGGACGAGTTGGGCGCGTATTTGCTGAATTTGATCTCGCAGGTATAAGCGGGTATCGGTTCCTACTTGGTCATTGCGCGATCGCCCTGTATGCAGCTTTTTACCCACATCTCCCACCATCTCTGTGAGGCGACGTTCAACCGCAAAATGAATATCTTCTGCGTCGATACCGGGATTAAATTGTCCCTGTCGATGTTCAGTGCGAATTTGTTCTAAACCCTGAACTAAAGTTTCTCCTTCTTCTGGAGAAATAATCCCCGTTTTAGCTAACATTTTAGCATGGGCAACTGAACCCGTTAAATCATATTCGATGAGTTCAATATCAAAGCCAATACTGGCATTAAATACAGCAATGGCAGGGTGCAAAGCGGTTTCAAAGCGGTCACTCCAAGTTTTAGACTGGGTCATAACTAAGATAATAGGTAAGGTACAGGAGATAGATTACAGGAAAGAGAGAAAATTAATCATTAGTTATTTTTTCTTTGTTATCAAAACCTAACAATAAGTTTAATCGATTTAAAGCTTTAATAATTATCAACCGTAAAGTCTAACTGACTGGCTGTGCTTTCTGCTGCCGACTCAGGTAAGGAATTAACCCGGTAATCAAGGATATCCTGACTGATTGTCAGACAGCTTAATCTTTGCAAATATAATGAGTGATTCACAATAAACGATAACTATATCATAAAAAACCACATCAACAGAAAAAACTTTATAACAGATTGCTATAGTCTTTTAAATTGACTCACTTTAGCACCCACTCATCAAAGCCAAAAAGTGATATGATTTGTAATTTATGTTAACTCTATTTTTAGTATTTAACCTTAATTTTTAAGTGGATCTAAATTTGAGCAGTCACTGCTGTAAAATAAATAATAGCCTGAATTTTATACTCATCATAAATCATAAATAGATTTTCAATCTCATGATCAAAATTGCCACAGAAAATCAACTAACTACAGTCATTAGTCTTTACTCAGTTATGCCTGAACGTCAAGCTGAATTAGTTGAAAAACTGATTACATATCTGCAAATTGTTCAACAACAACATGGATTTTTATCAGCTAGTATTCATCAAAGCTTTGATGGTCAAAAAGTGGCTCATTATATGCAATGGGAAACTCAAGCAGACTATGAATATTTTAGTAATAATAATGGGATACATGGACAGTTTGAATATCAAGATTTACTCATGTTTGGAGAAATAGATACTCATATTTATGAAATTGTTGCCTCTCAATCAAAAAATGGAACCCCTCAAATTAACGAAGGAGAATATATCGTTCATTTTGCTGAGTTTTCCATGGAAGCCGAAAATCAACCTCGGATGGTGGAGTTAGCCAAAGAACATATTACCCCAGCGATGGAAATATCCGGTTTAATTTCAGCAACTTTTCATCGAAGTTTAGATGGAACTCGTGTGATTAATTATGGACAATGGCAGGATAAAGAAACCATTGAAGAGTTAAGAAAACAACCCGGATTTGGTTCAGAAAAGCCTTATTGGGATGGAATTGCCGAAAATGAATATCATTTATATGATGTCGTTTTTATCGTTGAAGTTTATAAATTATCGTGATATTGATTTGACTCTAATTAATTCAGATAATTTGATCCAGTTATCAAGTCAATTTACATTAATAATTTTAATTGCGAACCTTGAGGTGTTTTTTCCACTTCAATTCTGGCTTGAAATGCCTCTTTCAGATGAGGCATATGGGTAACAGTTAAAATACAAGCAAAATCGGATGAAATGGCGTTAATTGCGGCTATCAGTCTGTCACAGCCTTCTGCATCTTGTGTACCAAACCCTTCATCAATAATTAAGAGTTGTAATGCAGCCCCTGCCCGTTGGGCTAATAGTCTAGATAACGCCAGTCGAATGGCAAAATTAATCCGAAAAGCTTCCCCGCCAGAATAGGTTTCATAAGCGCGAGTCCCTTGACTATCGGCAATTAAAATATCTAGAGTATCGATTAATTTAACGGGTTTTTTCTTGGAAGATCGACTACTTTTTCCGGCGCGTTGGGTGACAAACTGAACATGCAATTGATTCGCAGACAGTCGGGATAATAAATGATTGGTTTCGGCTTCTAACTGAGGTAAAATATTCTCAATCATTAATGCCTGGATGCCATTTTTCCCAAACGCCTGGGCTAATTCTTGGTAAACTCGATACTGACGACGAACTGTATTAATATTTTCAGTTTGTTGGGTAAGCTGTTGTTCAATTTCTGCTAAATGGGTTTGTTGTTGTTTGAGACTCCCTAAACGACTAATAGCTTGATCTAACTGCTTCCTACGCTGTTGAATTTGCTGTTCTATTTGTTGAATAGATTCACTTAAATCAGGGGTATGTTTAAGTTGTTCATCGAGTAGCCCTAACTGTCCTTCTATGCCGCGAACATCTTCTGATTTTTGCTGTTTTAACTGTTGCAATTCTTCCTGTCTTTGCTGTAATTTAGGATATTGTTTTTCAGCTTGATGTAGTTTTTCTAAGCGAGTTAACCACTGCTGCGCTTGTCTGAGTTCTGTTCGCACCTGATTATGTTCTTCTAAGGAATAGCTAAGTTCTTGTAATTTTTGCTCTAATTGAGTAATTTGCTGTTGAAATTCTGAGTGTGCTTGCTGTTGATTGAGTTCCTGTTCTAAAGAATATAATTGTTGTTCTAGACTCGGTTTTTGTTGTTGAATTTGAATTAGCTTATTTTGAGCATCTTGTAATTTTGAATATTTAATTTCTGCCCAACGCCAACGCTTCTCTTCATTTCGAGCCAGAGCATGATCTTGATCATGATAATTCAATTTTTGTAGTTGAGACTCTAAGGATTTAAGCTGAGTAAACAGTTCAATGGCATAATTTTCAGTTGAGAGCGATCGCTCTATTTCTTGTGCTTCTAAATAAATTTTTTGTAGTTGTAGTTCTTCTTCAGCTAAACGGTCTAATTTTGCTTGAGTTTGCCCGCGTTGTTCTCGTAAACTTTCATAAGGTGCAAGTTCTCGCTTTAATTGACTATATTCTTCTCGTAATCCCTCAACTTCTTGATCAGAAACAGCGATTTTTTCCTGAATTAGCCAAATTTTGTTTCTAATTTCTTCTTGTTGCTGGCGATGTTTATTCACCACTAATTTGTGATGATGTTCATCTAAAGGATGGTCACATAACGGACATAAAGCTTGCGCTTCACCTTGAGAGGATGTATTTAATAAAGTTATTTTTTGATCTAATTCCGTTAATTGAGATTCATAATCTTGCTGACGAGAATTTAAACGATCTAAAATATTACGACATTCTGTACCTTTTTCCAGTACCCAGCGTTGATGAGTTTTCGTATTATCTAAATGAAGAATTTGAGTATCGGTTTCTTGTAAAATTTCTTGTAACTGTGGCTTATTATTATATAGACGATGCTGTAGTTGTTTAATAGAAGTAGATAACTCCTCTAAACGGGCATGATAACGAGCTTTAACTCGATCAATTTCTAGTTGTAACTGCTGACGTTGTTGTAATAAAGGCGTAACTTGTAGCTGGAGTTGATCGAGTTGTTCTAAACGACTTCTAGCCGCTTGTAACTCTTGTAAACCTGCTTCAACTTCCTGTTTTTTTGCTAATATTTGCTGATATTCAGCTTCTTGGTGAGTGATATTCTCAATCTTAGTTTGAGCCGTTTGAATTTGCTGCTGTAATTGATTCAGTTGTTGTCGTTGTAATTCCTGTAAATGAGATTTTTGTTGAGTGGTTTCTTGATAAGTTTTAAATTTAGCAGATAATGTTTCTTCAGTCACTTGTAACGTTTGAAATCGACTATATCCTGCCTGAATTGCCTGTTGTTGCTGTAACACCGCTTCGAGTTCTTGCAAACTCTGTTGAGTGACATTAATCTCTTGTTGTAAACGACGATCATCTTGAGATAAAGTTGTCAGTTGTTGCTGTTGTCCTTGACGTAACTTTTCCCAAGTTTGTCGTTGATACTGTTGATTTTGTAATTGCTTTAACTGTTCTTGCGCGGCAGTTTGTTCTTCTTGAACCTGATTTAAATTTGTTTCGAGTTGCTGAATTTGTTCGGTGATTTCATCTTTCTGCTGGAGTTGAGTTTGAGTCTGTTCTAAACTTTTCTGTAAGACTTCTACCTCAGCTTTCAACTGTTTAGAACGTTCCTTTGCTTGTTCTACTAATTGATCGTATTCATTTAATTTTAATAAAGTCGCTAAAATTTCTTTGCGTTCACTGGCTCGTTTCAACATAAATTCATCTGCCCGTCCTTGTCGTAAATAGGCAGAATTAACAAAGGTATCGTAATCTAATTTTAAATATTCTAATATCTTTTGTTGGGTTCCCCGCAGTCCTCTTTCTGTGAGAACTTTAAACTTAATTTCATCCCAATTATGAATCACATCAGGCGGGTTTACTGCGATTTGAAATTCCAAATTTCCTGATTGCCCTCGCCGACGACTGCGAATCACTCTATAAAGGTTACCCTGATTAATAAAGCTAAAATCCACCCGCATTTCTTTCTCACCGAGGCGGATTAAATCTTCCTCTGAGGCAACCCGACTATTACCCCAAATCACCCAACCAATGGCTTCTAACAGAGAGGATTTTCCAGCACCATTTGCACCGCAAATACAGGCGGTATGGAGGCGGGTAAAATCGAGGCTGGTTTCTCGATAACTGAGAAAATTGATCAGGCTAAGCTTTTGTGGAATCATAGTAATATGATAAAACAATCTGGGGGAAATTGCATTCAAAATTTTTGTAGTTGGAATGATTGGAGTGAACTGATAATCCTTTATCGGGATAAAAATATTAAACTGATATCGTTTTATATCGTCTCTGGCTCAATATTTAACTCTCGTAACTTAGCCACTAATCGTTCGTTGCGTTGAAGTTACGCTTCTAGTTTTTCCTGAGTTGTTTGGATTGTTTCCTCCGCTTCTACTGCTCGCTTTTCTGCTGTTTTCGCTGACTCTTCAGGTGTTGGAACTAACACCCCATCAAATGTATAAAACCTCAATTGTTGCTGATGAATTCCTAGAAAAAGCTGTAACTGTTGACTCCAAAATTGCCCTTTTTCATTGGGTTGAATTTTTTGATATTTTCCTTAAGAAGCGGTATCCAGCGTTAAATCGGCTTGAAATTGTTGAGTTGAGCCATAGTTTAGCTTGAGAGAGTCGCTTAAGTTAGATTTGAATAACTATAAATTTTGATAAGAAAGTTGTTGTGATAGCTAAATATCTTATAAAATAGAATATAATCTGCAAAATCACTAATACTGATTAAATGTTGTCAACGCCACTCCTCTTACTTTTAATTATATTATTTTTAAGTCTTCTATCAATGTATTTGTTCGTACAATGGATAGAAACTCAGCGTGAGCGAGATGGACTGAACCAGAAGCTGCGTGAATATGATAGTTTAACGTCCAGAGAAGAAACTGAAAAGCAGTTAGATGCGAATATTCAGTTGAAACGAACTGAACTAGAAGAACTGAAAGATAAAATCAAAAAATCAGAAGCTTATCTACGTGAACTTCAAGCTAAAACATTTTTAATTGAGATAGATGAATATGAACCTAAATATGATTCTGTTAATGCCGCTGATTATCTACAACGAATAAAACAAAATAAATTGAACCAGAAGGAGATGCGAGATAAAAAACAAGCATTTGTTTGTGATGCTCAATGGACTATAGAAAATAATAAGAGAAAAGGCAACAAAATGATGAAAGAAAATCTTGAGCTAATCAAGATAGCATTTGAGAATGAGTGTAAGTATGCCGTAAAAGAAGTTAAATATAATAATATTGATAGCATTAATAAAAAAATCAGCAATACCTTTGATAAAATTAATAAGCATTCACAAATAATGCACTTTCGTATTTCAGAAAAATATTTAAAGCTTAAGTTAGAAGAGTTAGATCTTAAATACGATTTAGAGGTAAAAGAAAAGGAAGAAAAAGAAATAGAAAAAGAAAGAGCTAAAGAACTGAGAAAGCAAAAAAAAGAGCGTGAAGAGATTGAAAAAGCACGCCGAGAAGCTGAAGAAGCTGAGGAGAACGAACAATTTTATCAACAAGAACTTGAGAAAGTTCGGCAGGAAATAGGAAAAGTTGCACAAGCTGAGGTTGAAAAGCGACAGCAGCTAGAACTAAAATGTCAGCAGTTAGAAAAACAAGTTTCTGAAGCTAAAAGTGATAAAGAGAACGCTATATCACGTTCCCAAAGGATTAAGTCGGGTCATATTTATGTAATTTCAAATATTGGTTCTCTCGGACGAGGAATATATAGAATATTTATGACTAAAAGTAGCGCTCCAGATGCAGTTGTTAAAACAATGAGACCTTACTTTCCCTTTCCCTTTGATATTCACTTTAAGATTTATACAGAAGATGCTTTAGAAACAATACAGTATTTACATCAGCATTTTAATAATAAAAGAGTAAATATCATCAATGAGCAGAGAGATTTTTTTAAGGTGGAATTGAGTGAAATTGAACACATTATACAAGAAATTAATAGAGAGACGGGTGCTTTAACAATTTTGTCATCTGAAAAAACACCTCTAGCCTATGAATATAGAAAAACTCAAGCAGCAGAACGTAAAAAATCTAGTGATATAACCATCAATGAAATAGCTTAGAAGCAGGAAATAAATCAATAATATCTAGGAGGAAATAAGGTTACAAAGAGCAAACAATTCTAAAGCCAATATTTGGGGATTGCTTACTGGCATCATCGGGTTTGCGACTAGAAGAACGACAGAGTAAGGGTTCATTACGCCACGAACCACCACGTTTGACACGGTATTTGTTCTCACGATTATCTAACCATTCATTACCATCAGTCGGTGCATTCTCATAACTGTTATGCCAGTGATCTAAACACCACTCCAAAACATTACCATGCATATCAAATAGTCCGAAGTTGTTGGCAATCTTAAAATCACCTACTGGAGTAGTTTTTGCTCGATAAATACCTTCAGGCCCAGAAATATAGCGATAGTTACCATCATAATTAGCCAGATTCGTTGTAATTGTTTTACCAAAATGAAATGGGGTTGTCGTTCCGGCACGACAGGCATATTCCCACTCTGCCTCGCTTGGCAGGCGATATTTATAAGCTGTTTTTTGAGATAAGCGAGCTTCTACGAAGCGGCTAAGCCGAACGCAAAATTCAACCGCATCATACCAAGAAACTTTCGTAACAGGATGACTTTTTCCTCCTGAACGTGAGGGACGCAGTTTGAGACTTTGATGAACTTCTGGTAAACAAGCAACTTCTCTCCACTGTGCTTGTGTAATTGGGTATTTACTGATTAAAAATGGCTGAATAGTGACTGAATGTTGAGGTCTTTCATTAGAATATCGCGATCCTTCAGAGTCCGGTGAACCCATTAGAAATTCTCCTCCTGGAATGACAACCATTTCTAATATCACTCCATTTCCTAAATCTTCAATGAGAACACTATTTTGCTTTTGAGCGCGGCTTACTTCTCTGCCGTGAGCATCTATTCTGACTATTGTAAATTCAAAGGGTTGAGTGCCAGGAACTGATGGGATAATTAACTCGGTATCTTGTGTTTCTTCTAAGTCTTTAATACTGGGAATTGAAGTAGAAAGTATAGGAATTTTTTCCTGCTTCTGAGTGAATGGTAACTGAGTTGAACTGCCTAAGTTTTTACTACTATTTATTGTATTGTTACGTTGAAACAGATTGCCATCTTGTACGCGCATGAAGATTACCGGAGTAGCAAAATCACGCTTATAATACTGAGTAGAACTAAGGCTAATCTGATGTCGTCCTTCCTGAGCAGCAATATCTACAGGTTTGTCTTTTGCTAACTGTTCATAGAAGTGACGAGCAAACCGAGTTGCAGTGCTGTTAGTAACTTCATATTGCATTGCTACGACAACTGGAACATTTTGTTCAACAATACTCGAAGCAACCCCAACAAACGCCTGAGATTCAGATAACTTTCCACCTTCACAAGCTTGTAACATAACCACACCAGGACAATGTCGATTAAATCGCTCACTAAAATAATCAGCATCTACCCACATGACCTGATTAAAATCTGGATCAACTAAAGCAATTTGACCGACTTCACGACCTCCTTCATTTCTCAAACGTCCATGACCAATAAAGTGAAAGATATGAGGTTCTTGCGAGAGAATAGCATCAATTTTTTGAGGATTAGCGGAAGTGACAATAGGCAATAAATCAACCGGGTTTCCTTGTTTGCTGGCTAATTTCTCTAAGGCTTCTTGTACAGATTTATAAGCAACAGGTGATAAATCGACAGGAGCAGACACAACTAAGGCAATCTTCAGTTTTTCACCTAGATCTAGCTGTATCGGTTGGGCTGGAATCCATTGCTTTCGCCGACGGGAGAATACTAAGCGAGGTGCTGTTCCTATCCAAATTGTTCCTAAATTCAATCGTTTTGGTAAACATAAAAACTCCCAAGGAAGAGCAGCTACTTCTGGCATTGACCTTTCGTCAATATCTAGTTCTACGCGGAGTATTTGTTTCTCTTTCCGTACTACCTGATCGTAAAATCTAACGAAATCGTAGCAAAGAGAATCGTTAAATATAACATCAAATAAAGCTTCTCCCAGTGCGCGTGTTTGACTCGAATCATTCAGTGTACCTTTCTGAGCAATTTCCAATAAGGGGGTAATTTCTTTCAGTTTTTCGTGGTAGCGAAAAGGCCCATAGGGTTGTCCCAGGCTGAGATATTGAGTATCCCAAACTTCCACCTTTACTTGATCGTAGTTCGCAACACAAATGCGATAGGTGTAATACCCTTTAGTCATTGATTGTCCTCTCTTGCCAGTTACCTGATCCAGTTGCTTGAGGTAGAGTCAGCACCCACTCTTCGGCATCACCACGAGCCAAGCGATCTGCGATATCATTCTTTTGACGGAGTAGCTGCTTCAATTGATCAGACAAATCACTAAAAACATCCCGTATATCTGCTGTAAGCCAATTGAGATCGGGTTCAGCCCAAACTTTGCCTTTAAGCGTAATAGAGTTTGTTCCCTTCGGTACTTTGAAAACGATCGCAAATTTGACTGTCCCGATTTTCTGCAATTCTTTATCTTGAATACGCCAGTAACAAGTAGAACTGCCTTCACCATTAGTCAGAATTTCAGGATGACCCAGTTCATATTGATAAGCGGGAATAGCAAGGAATGCCTTAAAATCGTCCTTATTGCTCACATTAGCTTTTAGTTCGCCTGGAAGTGATTCAATCAGTTTAGCCAATTGAGAACTATCTACGCCAATATTCCAATCCAAATTACCATTCAATCCTACCTCCATCCCTACCCCAAAACTCATTAGCGATCGCCATTTATCAGTCGGAAATAAACTTTGAATAATTGGCTCGTTGCTTCCTTTTGGGTTAAAATCAAGCTCACAGGTCAATCGCCAGAATTTAGCCGCAAGTTCAGGACGCAAATCAACTGTAAGTGTCATATAGTAGAAGTCAAACTGCTCCTGCATCTGTTGCTTATAGATGGCGTTCAGCTCTGTACCATAATTTTTAAAGATTTCTTCTGTGAGTTGGATTAACTTATCTTTAGGATTACCAAAACTAACCTTTGATTGACGCAGACTGTTAACAGCTTCTGCTCCTATACTTAATTTTGTCCCACCAGCTAAAGTTCCTTCCCACTTTTGAACTTCTTGAAACAGCTCAGATAATAAAGTCTCTGCTTGTTGTAGATTAGGAGGAGATACTTTATTGCTCATCTTCAGCCTCTGTTAATACTTTTAATATATTTCATACTCAATATAACACTTCAAGACTTTTTGTCCCCTAGCTTGAATGGCTCTATATTATTTTTTTTGCAAAAAATGAGTAGATTAAGACATGGATTTTTGTATATTTCTGCCCCTAGTTAATCGCCTATTAATACATTAAATACCTGAGCTGATTAAAAATAAAAAGCGCCTTTATTTTTTATTCTCACCCGTTCGTACAGTTCCTTCATTATTTATAAAAAAGAGGTATATTATTTCCAAAAAAGTTAATATTTTCCTTTTTTTTAACTACAAACTCAGAAAAAGTTACTGTTAAATTTTATTTTTTTATGGGGAGGTATCCTTTCTTAGGTATGCAAAAATCCTGGGCTTATCAGGGATCGAATAAGGACTTTTTGAGGGTTTAGTGTAGTGAATCCATGCTTTTTCCGGCAGCAATTCCTCTGTATCTAATGCGGAAGATAAAGCTTTTCCC
>CAYSWY010000043.1:0-53716 GCA_964434975.1 uncultured Lyngbya sp. | reverse complement strand
GACAATTTATTTCAATAAAGCTAAAGTAGTTTTTAGTGTTCTCCTCTCAAAGGATTGGCAGACGGGGGCGGTGGTTCAGACCAAGCCGTTCCCGAATTTTTTTATTTGTAGCGCTATCGAGGGAGTAAACAATAAAAAAAAATAACCTGTGGAAAATTCACTCCACCCATTGATAAAGTTATGGTTTAAGATGAAAACGAGTGAGCTAGGGTCAAATTGGCAGGCCTCAGATTGTATCACTAATCGATTCTTAATACACGTTTATGTTCTTCATCCGGTTCTTATCTTCTGATCGATTGATTGTTAGACCATTACATCGTCTGGTCTCAGGGCTAGTTCTGATTCTCTACACGTTGACGTGTTGGAGTCTAACCCCTCAAGTTGCGTTAGCCGACGATGCCCCCGTTCCGTCTAACTCTATTCAGCCTTACTTGCAGCGAGTCATCAAAGAAGTGACCGAGTTTCGGCTGGATAATGGCATGAAATTTATTGTCCTAGAACGTGATAAAGCCCCTGTTGTTTCCTTTTTGATCTATGCAGATGTGGGCGGGGCTGACGAACCTACCGGTCAAACGGGAGTAGCGCATTATTTAGAACATTTGGCATTTAAAGGCACAAAACAAATCGGCACAGACAATTATCAAGCTGAAGAACCGTTATTGAAAGAGTTAGATCAAATATTTGATCAAATTCAAGTGGCACAAGCTGAAGGCAAAACGGAAGAATTTGAACAACTCACCGCTCAATTTGAACAAGTTCAAGAACAAGCCGCACAGTATGTCGTACAAAACGAATTTGGTCGCATTGTCGAACAGTCTGGAGGGGTGGGGATGAATGCCGCCACGTCTGCCGATGCTACGATGTACTTTTATAGTTTGCCTGCCAATAAACTCGAACTGTGGATGTCACTCGAGTCCGAACGATTTTTAGAGCCTGTGTTTCGGGAATTTTATAAAGAAAAACAAGTTATTTTAGAAGAACGAAGACTGCGTAGCGAAAACTCTCCCGTGGGTCGGATGTTGGAAGGGCTGCTGGATACGGCGTTTGAAGTCCATCCCTACCGTCGTCCTGTCATTGGTTACCGAGAAGACTTAGCCAGTTTAACCCGACAAAATGTACAAGACTTTTTCGAGACGTATTACGTTCCCAATAACTTAACTGTGGCGGTTGTCGGGGATGTTGACCCCACTCAAGTTAAACAACTGGCGCAAACCTATTTTGGACGTTATCCTGCCCAACCTGAACCGCCTCAAGTTGAAGCCGTTGAACCGCCTCAAGCCGCATTACGAAGCTTAACCAAAGAATTACCGTCTCAGCCTTGGTATTTAGAAGGGTATCATCGTCCGGCATTTAATCATCCCGATAATGTCATCTATGAAGCGATTACTACAATTCTAGGGGATGGTCGTACGTCTCGTTTATATAAGTCTCTGGTGGAACAACAACAGGTGGCTTTAGCCGCACAAGGGTTAAATGGTTATCCCGGCGATAAACATCCGAATTTGATGTTATTTTATGCTTTGACTGCCCCTGGACATGACGTAGATGAAGTGGCTGAAGCTTTACGAACCGAAATTGAACGCCTTAAAACTGAACCCGTATCGATGGAAGAATTAGAACGGGTAAAAAATCAAGCCAAAGCCAGTTTATTGCGATCGCTTGATTCTAATATGGGAATGGCATTTGCATTAGTGGAATATCAAGTCAAAACGGGTTCATGGAAGAATTTATTTCAGCAGTTAGAAGCAATTGAACAAATTACACCCGCTGATATTCAACGAGTGGCACAAGCGACATTCCGTCCAGAAAATCGCACTGAGGGTCGATTGTTATCGGCAGAACGTTAAATAATACTGTGGAAAAATTACGGAATTTCTATACAAAATTACTGAAAATATGACCATGACTGTTAGATTGAGATTGAAAAAATCAAAGCTTTTCTTATTTGGTTTAGTGTTCATCAGTTGCTTAACCGTATTATTATCCCGTCCTCCAGCGGTAGTGGCGGCGGCTAAACATTATGATGAACTGACCTTTCCGCCATTACCAGAAATTAATTTGCCTGAATATAACCGTTATCAACTCGATAATGGCATGACGATTTATCTAATGGAAGACCACGAATTACCATTAGTAGGGGGAAGTGCTTATATTAAAACGGGTAGTCGATTTGAACCCGCAGATCATGTCGGACTGGCGGCTTTAACCGGGGAAGTGATGCGAAGCGGAGGCACTCAAAGCCATTCTGCTGATGAACTGAATCAAATCTTAGAACAAATTGCTGCATCGGTTGAAACCAGTATTGGCGAAACCTCTGGGGGTGCTAGTTTTAATGCTTTAAGTGAAGATTTAGAAGCAGTATTTGGACTGTTTGCCGAAGTCATTCAAGAACCGATTTTTGCACCAGAAAAGTTAGCCGTTGCCCAAACTCAAACTCGCGGTTCAATTAGTCGTAGAAATGACGATCCGAGTGATATTGCCAGTCGGGAGTTTCAGAAATTAATTTATGGTCAAGAGAGTCCCTATGCTCGTACAATTGAATATGAAACCCTGAGTAATATTTCTCGAGAAGATCTAATTGAATTCCATCAAAAATATGTTCATCCTCAGGATATGATTTTGGGGATTTATGGGGATTTTGATTCGGAACAAATGCGGTCATTAATTGCCGATAAATTTGGCAGTTGGAACCCGGCAACGGCTGTACAAAACCCTAGTTTACCCACTGTTTCCCTGGCGACAAAAGGCGGGATCTATTTTATCGAACAGCCTCAACTGAATCAAAGCTATATTAAAATGGGTCACTTGGGAGGAGAGTTAGATAATCCTGATTATCCAGAATTAAGTGTGATGAATGGGGTATTAAATGGCTTCGGGGGTCGCTTATTTAATAATGTGCGATCGCGCCAAGGATTAGCTTATTCTGTGTATGGATATTGGGGCGTAAATTATGATCATCCCGGTGTATTTCAAGCCGGAGGACAAACCCGTTCTAATGCCACAGTGCCTTTAATTCAGTCTGTTTTAACCGAACTGAAACAGATTCAAACTGAACCGATAACGCCGCAAGAATTAAGTTATGCCAAAGAGTCTACCTTAAACTCTTTTATCTTTAATTTTGCTTCCCCAGAACAAACGTTGTCTCGGTTAATGCGATATGAATATTTTGATTATCCCGCCGATTTTATCTTTCAATATCGTAACCAAGTTGAAGCGACAACAATTGCAGATGTGCAGCGGGTGGCGCAAAAATACCTTAATCCTGAGAATATCGTCACTCTAATTGTGGGAAATCAAGGGAATATTCAACCCCCTTTAAGTAGTTTAGGAAACAATCCTCAAGTGACTGCGATTGATATTACTATTCCTGAACCGAGTTAATTGAGATGTTTGTGCCAGATCATTATCGCGATCGCGGGCATTGGTAAATCACTTCCTTTCCCCTTAGTATCAGGTGCGTCAAGTGACGCACCCTACTTTGTTCACGTTAAATTAAGGTCTGGGACAAACTGGAATTAAATTGGTGTTAAACACAATCGTACCAGCCGGCTGTTGATTGAGTAAGATAGCGTTACCTGTATCTCGCTTCACCAACAGGGGATTTAAAGTGAGGCATTCTCCCACCAATTCACCCCATTCTTCAACCTTACGGGTATATTCAGCTCGTAAACGAGGAGTATCATTGAGTGTAACTCCGTTTGGAATGGGAGGAAGTGTGGCGATAAAAATTTCGTCAGTAATCACAGCATCGCTGGTAATGCTTTGATCAACTGCCATTTCATAAATAATCGGATACCGGAATGCCCGAGGTAATGTCCGGTTGGGTGCTGCACCCGGTAAAGTGAAATACATCGCCGGATCAACTCGACCCGTGTCGGCATCGATTGATTTGTATCTAATATCAAAATCAGACGGAGTGGTAACCACGCCGATTTGTGCTTGTGCAGATAGGGGTAAAGATGCGGCAATTATTGCACCTAGTCCACCTAAGAGGGTTGTTTTTTTCATGTTCATCTCCTCAACAATACCAACTTTTATAGACTCCAATTAGCCTGTAAAGTTTCGTTAGTGTATGGGGTTTGACCCCAAGTCATGATTCAGCCGACAAACCAGCAGATTGCAAATTTATCGCTGAACTTTACCAAATTCTATCAGATATCTCAAAGGGTAAGTATCAATTGCCTATACTCGAAATCTCTTTTGTCCTTTAACATAGATGACACACAACCGCTTATAATTTGTTTCTACATGGAGTTAAACAGCCTATGGTTAGTGATTGGTCTCAGGTAACCGCTATTCCCGTTGCACCCCCCGGATATCGATCCGGATTTGTTGGTATTATTGGCCGTCCTAATGTGGGTAAATCAACTTTGATGAACCAAATGATTGGACAGAAAATCGCCATAACCTCTCCGGTTGCCCAAACAACTCGTAACCGACTCCGAGGGATTTTAACCCTAGATACAGCCCAAATTATTTTTGTCGATACGCCAGGTATTCATAAACCCCATCATCAACTGGGGCAGGTATTGGTGAAAAATGCCCGCATTGCCATAGAATCTGTCGATGTTTTATTGTTGGTTGTAGACGGATCAGTTAAAGCGGGTGGTGGCGATCGCTTTATTGTGGAGTTATTAAACTCGGTTAAAATTCCAATTATTTTGGGGGTGAATAAAATTGATCAGCAACCCAGTGATGCTGACAGTATTAATCGAAGTTATCAAGAACTTGCGGCCCCCCATGGCTGGCCGATTGTTCAATTTTCTGCCCTCAACGGTACGGGAGTTGATCAACTTCAACAACTTTTAATTGAGGATTTAGAACCGGGGCCATATTACTATCCTCCAGATTTAGTTACCGATCAACCGGAACGATTTATTATGGCGGAATTAATTCGAGAACAGATTTTATATCATACTCGTCAAGAAGTTCCCCATTCTGTCGCTATTGTGATTGATAAAGTGGATGAAGCCCCAGAAATCACCCGAATTTTAGCCACTATTCATGTTGAACGATCCTCACAAAAAGGAATATTGATTGGTAAAGGAGGGCAAATGTTAAAAACGATTGGGACAGCCGCCCGCCAACAAATTCAAAAGTTAATTGCAGGAAAAGTTTATCTGGAATTATTTGTGAAAGTTCAACCAAAATGGCGACAATCTCGGACACAATTAGCGGAATTAGGATATAAAGTAGAAGAGTAAAAAACTATTTTTTATTTAATACTTTGAGGCTTATTTAAATGAAATATTATAACTAAAATTTTTATAGTATTTTGAGGGATAAGTTAGGGGATGCCTAACCTATCCTCAACAATTTAACTAAGCGGTTACAGGACGAGAAAATGTGGTTTTACCCGCATATTTTGCCTGGTTACCTAACGCTTCTTCGATCCGTAATAACTGATTATATTTAGATAACCGTTCACCTCGACAAGGGGCACCAGTTTTGATTTGTCCAGCCGATGTGGCGACCGCTAAATCTGCAATAAAATCATCTGGTGTTTCACCCGAACGATGGCTAATCATATAAGTATATCCAGCGGCACGAGAATCAGCGATCGCAGCTAATGTTTCGGTGATTGAACCAATTTGATTCACTTTCACTAAAGTACTATTTCCTACTCCATCGGCAATGGCTTTTTTAATAATAGCTGGATTTGTGACAAACGCATCATCTCCCACTAACTGAACTTTATCTCCTATTTTTTGGGTCATTTGTTGCCAACCCGACCAATCTTGTTCACCCAAACCATCTTCAATTGAAATAATCGGAAATTGATTTACCCAATCTTCCCAAATGGCGATCATTTCTTCTGAACTTTTCTTGCTGTTATCCGATTTATAAAATAGATAACTGCCATCTTCACGGTATAATTCACTGGTAGCTGGATCAAGGGCGATCGCCACATCATCCCCCGGTTTTAATCCGGCTTTTTCAATCCCGGCTAAAATCACTTCTATCGCTTCGACATTTGCCTTTAAATTCGGTGCAAAACCTCCTTCATCCCCAACGTTACTGTTGTATCCTTTTTGCTTTAAAATCGATTTCAGGGCATGATACACTTCTGCACCCATGCGTAAAGATTCGCGGAAAGTTGGCGCACCCACTGGGACAATCATAAATTCTTGGAAGTCTACGCTATTGTCAGCATGAGCGCCGCCGTTAATAATATTGAAGCAAGGGGCTGGCAGTAAGTTCGCATCATCGCCACCCAAATACCGATATAGGGGTATATCTTTTGCCACAGCAGCGGCCCGTGCCACCGCCATAGACACCCCTAAAATTGCATTTGCACCAAATTTGCCCTTATTCTCCGTCCCATCAAGCTCAAGCATTTTATTGTCAATGGCGGCTTGGTCGGTGGCATCCATGCCTGTCAGGTTTTCGGCGATGGTGGTGTTGACATTTTCAACCGCTTTCAGGACTCCTTTACCGTTGTAGCGGCTTTTATCTCCGTCTCGTAATTCTAAGGCTTCCCGAATTCCAGTCGATGCACCCGAAGGAACACCTGCCCGGCCTTTGCTACCATCAGCGAGAATAACATCGACTTCAACTGTGGGGTTGCCACGAGAGTCTAGAATTTCTCGGCCGTGAATGGTTTGTATTGTTGCATCCATAGTAAATGTGTTCCTTTAGATCTAAAAGCTTAGAATGCTTAATTTTACGGGTTTGAACCCCTAAGGTAAAGTATGATATCCTACGTTTCGGGTTCAAACGATTTATTGTAAGGGGCAAAATAGTAATCAGGTTATTCGACAACCCAATTTTAAGGTTTTCATCCAGAAGTGTTGAATATTAGTAAAAAAGCTGAAAAAACAACCTCCAATTTAATCAGCTAGAGATTAGTAAAATTAATTAAATTATAAAGTTGACTCTATCAAACTCTCCCCAGGTTGTCAAACATCTCTTAGGAGAGCTTCTTCTCTACCATTATCCTGTACTTAATGCATTTTTTTTAGTCTCAACTTGACTCATTTTTTGTTCCTCACTCAAGGGATTGTGACCAGATGCTTCTGCCCTATTATTTCTAATATAAATATTGGCTTGATTCAATTTTTTTTCTTATTTTTAAGAGGTGTTTGTATGACGATTAGCCCTTTAATTAATTTTGAGAAAATAGTTTAGAGCGATTAACTCAAAGTCCAAATTTTATTGATATCAGTTGATGCGATCCATTTGTTCGGGGGGTGAGGATGGGAATTTATATTTCAAGTTAGCTGTCAGAGCTGAGTTGAGGGCTGTTGAAAGCGTGCCAATTTTTTGAGCGCTGAGTTTCAACTCACTTAAATATTAATTTTTGTTGAAATAACAGGACTGTATATTGTATGTTGTGTTATCCCTAACAAAGGGAAAAATTAGTAGAAAGGAACTTGAAGCAATGCTGGCTACAGAACGATACAAAAAATTTACAATTTTGCATTCAAATGACTTACATGGAGATTTTTTAGCAGAATCTAAAAGTGGAGAAGGTAATGTAATTGGCGGATTATCTTTGCTGTCAGGATATATTAATAAAGTGCGTCAAGAAGAGAAAAATACTCTTTTTGTCATTTCTGGTGATATGCTGCAAGGATCTATGATTGATGCTGAGTATAAGGGTCTTTCAACCATAGAAATCATGAATTACTTAGCACCAGATGTGGTGACTTTAGGAAATCATGAATTAGATTATGGTTTTCCTCATTTGCTCTTCTTAGAAAAGATGGCAAATTTCCCAATTGTAAATGCCAACTTATACATCAAAAAATACAATAAAAGGTTGATGAATCCCTATCTAATCCTCAATGTTGATGGATTTGATATTATGTTCATTGGCATTGTCACAGAAGAAGTCCTAAAATCCTTAAAACTCGATACCAGTATTGGCACGTTTGTTAATCTTGAAGATGCTGCATCAGAAGTTGGAAAGATTTGTAATGCTTATAAAACTGAAGATATTGATTTAACGGTTCTGTTAACTCATATTGGTATTGAAGAGGATAAAAAACTGGCTGCTATGCTAGATAAAGAATGGGGCGTTGATATGATTATTGGCGGACATTCCCATACGATTTTAGACCAACCTGAAACTGTTAATGATATTTTAATTGCTCAAGCGGGAGTGGGAAGCGATCAAATTGGACGGTTTGATATTGTGGTCGATGATGATACCAATAGTATCGTAGAGTGGACGTGGAAACTGCTACCAGTTGATGAAAAATTAGCCGAACCCGATCTCGATCTTAAACAGTTTATTGACACTTTTAAAGAGGAGGTTGACCGGAAATATAATCGGATTATTAGTCGTTTATCCCGTCAACTGACTCATCCTCAGCGTGAAGTAGAAACGGCATTAGGTAATTTAATTTCTGATATTTTTGCCGAACAAGGAGTGATTGATGTCGTCCTGACTGGAAGTGGTTCAATTCGTGGCACAGAATTAGGCCCGGTTGTCACATTAGCTGATATCAAAAAAGTTTATCCCTATGATGGTCCTTTGTATAAAGTCATTGTAACCGGAGAACAATTGAAACATATCTTTAATTACATTATGAGACCAGAAAACAGAATTCCTGGTGAAAGTAATTATTTCCAAGTGAATCAAGGTGTGAAAGCAGTTTACAATGAGACTGAGAAAAAACTAGAATCTTTAACAATTCAAGGTAAACCTGTAGAAAATGATGCCAAATACAGTTTGGCTTTGCAGGAATACCATTACAAAAATTGTCAATTGAGTTTAGATATGACCCCGGAAGAATTAATTCAATCTGCTGCTATGAAAGTGATCGCAACATCGGCTCAAAATGTTCTAGAAGAATATTTAGTTGCTAATCAACTCTTAGATCGTCAAGTTGAAGGACGCTTGATTTGTAAATAAGACTGAGTGACTATAGATTTAAGATTAGGTATTGAGATAAAAAGGGTAGACAATATTGAGACGAAATATTCCGGGTTTCATCAATGTTAAACTCAATTTAATCTCAATACTCATCTTTAAGATTGTAGGGTACGCGATTTGATGTACTCTATGATCTTAAAAGTTATTTCATGAATTCAAATCTTTCTATTCCTTCCTATGATTATTTGTTCCAACCTACCTTACAAGCGCTTAAAAGTTTGGGTGGTTCAGCAACAGTACAGGAAATTTATTAACAGGTTTGTGAAATAGAGAATTTATCGAATAAACAGCAAGCAGCTATTTACAAAGATAAACGGCAAACGATACTTGCTGATCGATTAAGTTGGGCAAGAACTTATCTAAAAAAATACGGCGTGATTGATAATATTGGTCGAGGCGTTTCTATCGTTTTTGATTAATTCACTTTATTGATGATGTTCTGCAGTTTCTAACCAGCGTTTCCCCATTTCAATTGGAATACCGACAAGAGGACAAAGTATTTTAATCAGTTCAATTCCTCCAGCTAATAGAACTTTTCGGATACGAGGATTTTTGATAATTTTATCATTAAACCCAGTGACAAAATTTTGCTGATCTGTTTCTGTTTGAATGGGAGAAACCTCTACAGTTTGCGTCCAAGTGACGAAATGCTGCAACGTCTCGCCGCGCCGCTTCTGAGGGAAGTTCGTTAACTCCATCAATCAGAAATAAAAATTGACCTTGATTCAGTAAAGATGTTAAAGTGATTTCATCTAGGATTAGGTTTGTATCGTGCTGTTGTAAAAATTCTTTAATCTGTGCAAAGATTGAGGTTTTCCAATACCTTAGTTCTACCAGTATGGGAATCGTTACCTCACTGCCTAAATCTGTTGCTGGGTAAGATTTTGCTTTTTCTAACAATAACCGAATTAAAGCGGTTGATTTACCTGAACCTGGTTTTCCAACCAATAATACATGACCCGAGGCATATTTATTAATGCCTTCCAGGACAGATAAACGTTCTATTTTTTCTTCTGGTTTTTCCCTGTTATCCGCTGTTTGAGGAACTACCGTTTGTACCATTAAGCCAAAGTCAAACTTAAAAGGCGAGGGAAAGCATTGTTTTAGCTGTTTCTGACCTTCTACATCTGTTAACGTGTAATAATTCCACCAGTCTTGATAGCGATCGCTAATTGATTGCAGATAGGATCTAAACTGTTGAGGAATAGTTGTCGCCATATTCTACAGTCAAGTTGCAGGGATAGATAGCAGGGCTATTTCATTATTATAAACATTTACCTTGACCTCTCCTAACCTCTCCTGAAAGGAGAGGGAACAATTGGTCTCCTGGCCGAAAAGGGAGATGTGGTCGGGGGTGGAGAGGGAAATTATGTCCTAAGAGGACTGTTTTTTAATCGAGAGGGGAGTATTTTTTTGATTATTAAATGTCTAAAACCGTTAATTACTCCCCCTTCCAAATAAAAAACATTGTTCCTTTTCCCTCTCCTCCTAGAAGAGGGCTAGGGAGAGGTCAGAGGGCTAGGGAGAATAAAACAGCCCTAACTTATACTTGTTTCTCAGTGTCCCTATCAACCATTTTAAACTGATTTAGAACGCTTCAAACTCACGCCACCCAATACCCCAACGGTTAATAAACCGAAGATAGAGAAAGGTTCAGGCACTTCTACAGGGTCGGGGGTATCGGCTGCATAAACAATGGATTGAATAATTTGAGAGTTATTATTTGCAACTTCTGAAAAGGTAACGGTTTCCATGCTACCATCTTCTAATTCTAAAGTTAAGGCGACTCCAGCGCGAGCAAAATCATCTCCATCGTCTCTGACATCTGCGGCGAGAAAATCGGTTTCTGCGCCAAATTGAAATGAGTCTCCGATGCCAAATGAACCTTCAGCAAAACTAATTTGTAACAGGGAAGTATCCCCATCGTCGGGATTAAATGATGTCGCTAAAACGTCGCTGCCAGCCAGAGATGTAAAGGTAATATCGCTAGTTTCAATTCCTTGTAAAGAATCTGAATTAACCATAGGGGCAAAGCCTGAAAAATCAAAATAAGCATCATTATCACCACCCGCTGCTAAATCAATGAAAACCGATTTAACAAACACATCGGATGTATCCCCCGCATCTTCAATTGCAAAGCTATAGAAGTCAGGGTCATTCTTATTATTATCCCCTTTGGCGCTTGCTACGAAACTCGCCGCCTCTGCGGTTGTGGCAATGCTTCCGACACAGAATAAAGTAGATAAGATAGTGAGTGATAATGTTTGTATCCGATTAATCACGGTTTTGACTCCAGCAGTTAACATCAAGGTTTGACAAATCGTACTAGTCTCTTAAGACTTTGGGAGAATATAAAATTTAGATATTAATCAGATCAACACAAACCAAGGGTCAATTTTTCTGTTAATCCATGGTGAATGGACACCTGAATCACTCGAGGAATTAATACTTCAGTAAAAGATATCAGCGTTGATACAACACCCTTTACCGATCACAAATCAATAAAGTTAAGACTTTTATTATATTTGCCTTTACTATTGGGATTATGCCATATTCGCCTAAATTCTGTCGAGGCAAAACCCCAGATTTTACAGAAGCTTTACAATTTTACCGAATAACGATACAAAATAGGGCGCATCGAGTGCGCCCTGAGGTGGAAAGTGAAGAATTTAAGAATTTAGCTTTTTGCCGAGAAGTTGATTTGTGAGTTTAGGATCGGCTCTTCCTTGGGTTTTCTTCATGATTTGCCCAACGAAAAACCCTTGCAATTTTGTTTTACCATTGCGATATTGTTCTACTTTATCGGCATTTTCCGTCAAAACTTGCTCAATAATCGCTTCTAACTCATTGGTGTCAGAAATTTGGATTAGTCCTTTTTTCTCGACTAATGCTTTGGGAGAACCGCCTTGAGTGAACAATTCCGGCAAGATATCTTTAGCAATCTTACCACTAATTGTTTTTTCTTCGATTAAGGTAATTAACTCCGCCAGCGCCTCCGGTTTCAGGGCAATATCAGTGACATTCAACTTCTCATTTTTCAGATAAGCCGTAATATCTCCCATCACCCAATTTGCCGCTTGTTTAGTATCTCCACCTGCCTTAACTGTGGCTTCAAAATATTCTGCGATCGATTGATCTTCAGTTAATAGGCGAGTATCATAAGCTGATAATCCTAGTTCTGTCTGATAACGATGACGTTTTGCTACCGGAAGTTCAGGCAATAAAGATTTCCATTGTTCTAATTGTTCAGGGGAAACTTCAATCGGTGGCAGATCGGGCTCGGGGAAATAACGATAGTCACTGGAACCTTCTTTGATTCGCATACTAATCGTTTTTTGACTATTTTCTTCCCAGAGTCGGGTTTCTTGATAAATCGGTTCTCCCGTTTCTAAAGCTGTAATTTGCCGTTGTATTTCATGGTCAATAGCGCGTTGAATTGCACTGAAGGAATTCATATTTTTAATTTCTACCTTTGTGCCAAATTCTTTTTGCCCAACTGGACGCACTGAAATATTGACATCACAACGCAGAGAGCCTTCTTGCATATTACCATCACTCACCCCTAAATAGCGGACGATACGACGGATTTCTTGGGCATATTCTGCCGCTTCTAAGCCAGAACGAATATCCGGTTCAGAGACAATTTCAACCAGTGGGATTCCGGCGCGATTATAATCGACTAAAGAGTAAGTTGAACCCGATAGGCGATCGCTACCGCCATGAACCAATTTTCCCGCGTCTTCTTCCATGTGTAAACGGGTAATTCCAATCTTTTTACGAGTAGCAGTTCCCGCCTCATCCACCAATTCAATTTCTACCCAACCCTCGGTGGCAATCGGTAAGTCATACTGAGAAATTTGGTAATTTTTCGGTAAATCTGGGTAAAAATATTGTTTGCGGTCAAATTTGCTGTATGATGCAATTTGGCAGTTTAATGCTAATCCGGCTTTAACAGCGTACTCTAGCACTTTCTGATTCAGTACAGGCAAGACTCCAGGAAGTCCGAGGCAAATGGGATCAATATTGGTATTGGGATCAGCTTCAAACTGAGTCGAAGAACTCGAAAAGATCTTCGTTTCAGTACTCAGTTGGCAGTGGGTTTCCAAGCCGATGACGGCTTCATATTCAGTTTTTGCAGGTGCAGCAGTAGTCATAGACTCAAAACAATTGAGTAACAGTTAAATTATATTTTAGCGCTCTTGCGTTCCCGTTTCCGGTTATACTAATAAAAATAGAAGAAAATAGTCAATTTGGGGATTGTTGATTAAGCACGGGATTAGATTAGAGCATGAGGACTTGAACAATGAGCAAACATCACCTCGATCCGAATTTCTCCCCGGAAGATTTACATCAACGTTCTTTTTCTCATCATTTCTTATCGGTTGAGACGACTCACCCGATGCAGAGTATCGTTGAAGATTTAAAAAAATTAATTTTAGGATTCAATACCACTGATTTTGAGACGTTAAAGCAGCAAGTTATACTCCTGAGTGAGCAGCCTCAAGCGCTTGATTCTTCTGAATTAAAGCAATTACATACAGAAGTTGAATCTCAGTTAAATTCTTTTGAGGATAAACTACAAGATTCGGCTTATCTCACGGAATTAATGGTTCCTTGTATTACAGAAATTTTAAATAGAAGAATTCGACAATCCAAAACAGAAGTTATTCAGACTTTATTGCCGATTATTGATGAATTAGTTCGGATTAAATCTCAAGAAAATCGTCAGGAAATGAGTCAGGCGATCGCGAGTTTAATTCCTTTAGCCATCCAACATCAAATTAAAGCTTCTCCCAAAGAAATGGCGCAGGCAATTGCACCAGAAATGGGGGCGGCAATTCAAGAACAAATTCGTTTAGATAAAGATGAAATTATTCAAGCTTTAGCGCCTACTATGGGGAAAACGATACAAGAACAAATCATTTTAGAACGAGATGCAATGGTAGATGCATTGTACCCCGTTATTGGTAGTACGATTACGCGCTATTTAGCCGAAGCCTTACAAGAAATTAATCAAAAAATAGAAACGGCTTTAAGTTTGCAAGGGGTTCAACGTAAAATTAAAGCGAAAATGCAAGGGGTTTCTGAAGCGGAATTAATTTTAACTGAAGCCATGCGCTGTTCGGTAAAAGCTGTACTTTTAATTCATAAAGCTTCAGGATTATTAATTACAGAAGTACAACGGGAAGGAAAATCTCAGTTAGATTCTGATATGTTAGCGGGAATGTTAACTGCAATTCGGAGTTTTGTGAATGACTGTATTGATAATCAAGGAAATACAGAGTTAAATGAAATTGAATATGGAGATTCTCGGATATTAATTGAAGTCGCAGGATATTGTTATTTGGCGGCTATTATACAAGGAGAACCCAATCAAAAGCTAATTCAACAAATCCGTCAAACGTTAACGAATATTATTCAACAGTATAGTCAAGTCATTCAAGATTTTGATGGAGATCAAGAGAAGATTCCTATTTACCTCAAACAGCAGCTTGTACCGTTAATTATCGAAAATGAGCCGCCGCAAAAATCTAGAAAACCGATATATTTCATTGTATTATTATTAGCAATTTTAGGTTTAATTTTTACCGCTTGGCAAATCATAGAAGGGAAACAGAGGCAGAATAATCTAGCAGAAACAAAAGTAGTTGAAGCATTAGCCAGTCAACCCGAATTAGCATTGTATCCTTTGGATGTAGAGGCTAATCAAGCAGACGAAATGATTCGTGTGAGTGGAAAAATTCCCAATCAACAATTAAGTCAGCAGGTAGAAACGACTATCCAACAAGCATTACCCGATTGGAAGATAGATAATAAGATTGTATCGGTTAAAGTTCCGCCTAACTCGGAAACAACAGCAGAAGAAGTACAACAGCTTACCGCAGCTTTAAATCAAATGAGAGGCATTTCTATTTCAACGGAGTATAATCGGCCGAAACTTCGTCTAACAGGAACAGTGATTCAGCCAGAAGATGTTGAAAATATAATCGCAGCCTATGAACAAATAGATGGAGTTGAATCAATTAATAGTCAATTAACCATTGAACCTTTCCCCATTGCAACTCGTCTTTATTTTAACTTAAAATCGGCAGAAATTATAGAGCGGGATTTAGAAGAAAAAATTCGTCTCATGGCTCAATATTTAAAGCAATATCCTCAGCTTCAAGTTAAGCTTGTTGGCTATAAAGACAGACGAGAAAAAGGTCAATATAAACAGATCGGATTAAAGCGATCGCAGGCTGTACAAACGGCTTTAGAAAGTTATGGTATAGATCGTAGACGCATAGAAACAAGCCAAGCTTCTGGAATTCCACCGGGTGTTAGTAAAAATCAACCTCAATGGTTGAACCGAACTGTTATGATTGAAATTATCAAAAATGATTCTAATCTTAATCCTTAAGCATAATTTAACTGAAGTATATACATGATTTATAAAAAAATCTGCTTAATTGGTGATTTTGCAGTCGGAAAAACAAGTTTAGTGCGTCGCTTTGTTGATCGACAATTCAGCGATCAATATCTTTCTACCATTGGGGTGAAAATTTCTCGAAAAAAAATTAACTTACCCTCAACAGAAGTTGATAACCCGCACCTCATTCAATTAATGATTTGGGATGTTGAAGGTCAAACTCGATTTAAACAAATTGCGCCGAGTTACCTACAAGGAGCAAGTGGTGCGATCATTGTTGCCGATCTGAGTCGTTATGATACGATTAATCATCTCCCTCAACATATCGACTTATTTTTATCGATTAATCCTCAAGGAGTTATTGTGATTGCTTTTAATAAAAGTGATTTAGTCAAATCTGACTTTATTAGACACAAAGCTGAAAGTAATCTCTTATTTGAAAATGAAAAAGTAAAATCTGTTTACCAAACTTCCGCTAAAACCGGTACTGATGTAGATGAAATGTTTAGTGATTTAGCTCAACACTTGATTTAATCATATAGTATTAAGTTTATTAATTTTTTAGTAAAAATAAAGTTAAATTTATATAAATAAAAAAAATCATGAACTCTACTCTTAATCAATGGATAAGTTCTAAAAAAATTGAATATATCACCTTAAATGCAGGATGTAAAATTGTAGAGCATTCTAATCAAATTGATTTATTTTCTGATTCTACGGAACAAGTTATAAATGGTAAAGATAGCCGTCAATACTTTCCAGAAATAGTAGGTCTAGAAGAAGTAATGAAGGATATTGTTCAAGCAAAAATTAGTCATTTTGTTCTAAAGAATGTTTGTATAGAATCTGAACAAACTTCTATTTTGTATCGAAATATTCATGCATTTAAAAATAGTCCTGAAGAAACAGATTTAGCAGGTGATATTTTAGTAGTCTTTGAGGAAAGCACTCAGCAAAGTTTAGAAGAATATAGACTCAGTCAAATTATCAAAGTTCATGATTTTACAGTTAGCTATTTTACTCAAGGAATAAATCTTGAATATTTAGAGCCAATTTTTAATTCATTGGCTGACTTATTTATTGTGACGAATGAGGCGGGAAATATTGAGTTTCTGAACTCAGCAACAATTGATGCTCTAGGATATTCTAAACATGAACTGTTAAACCAACCTATTTCTAGAATATTTCAAGGATCGCAATTAATATTTCCAATCAACCTAATACAATTAAATAATACCAGTCAACTTTTAAAAAATATAGATATTAACTGCCAAACTAAACAGGGTGATTTAATTCCTGTTTCATTTTCCTGTTCTCCTTTGCATGATTCTTCTTATCCTCAGCAGAAATTAATTTGGATTGGTCGTGATATTACCGATCAAAAACAATTTGATAGACAATTACGGCAGCAAGTCGAACAAACTCGATTCCTCGGAAATATTACCCAAAGAATTCGTCAATCTTTGAGCCTGGAAATCATTTTGAAAACCACAATTACTGAAATTCAGCCCTTACTACAGATCGATAAAGTTTTATTTTATCAATTTTATACGGATAAAACCCAACAGCTTCAAGCAGAAATTATTGCTTCAAATGTGGCGAATCATTTTCACCCGGCTGAATTAGAAGAACTACTCACTCAGCATCTTTTATCTAGTTTATCTCAGGGAGAAGTTTACTATTTACCAGATATAAATCAAGTCAAGTTGGATTCAGAACTTAAATATCGTCTGCATCGCTTAAATATTCTAGCATTACTGATTATCCCAATTTTAACCCATACTGATACTGACTCTAATTTATGGGGAACTTTAATCATTACATACCATACACCCAATCCCCCGAACTGGGATAGAGAAAAAGTCAACTTATTAAAACGTTTAGCCTCTCAGCTCACCATTGCCATTCAACAATCTCAATTGTATGAGGAATTACAACAAAAAAATCAAGAATTAGAACAGCTTTCTGTGACCGATAGTTTAACGCAGATTGCCAATCGTTATGACTTTAATCAAACCTTAGAAAAAGAGTGGCGACGACTGGGTCGAGAAGCAACATATTTATCTATTATTCTAGGAGATATTGACTACTTTAAACAATACAACGATACCTATGGTTACCCCGCAGGAGATGCTTGTTTACAGTTAATTGCTTCTGCTTTAAAAGATACTATTAAGCGGCCTGCTGATAAAGTTGCACGCTATGGTAGTGATGAATTTGCCTTAATTTTACCCAATACCGATCCAGCGGGCGCATTACTGGTGGCAAAATCTATTTTAAATCGAATTAAAGCTTTGCAAATTCCCCATAGTCATTCTACTGTCGCTGAATACGTCACCATCAGTTTAGGGGTTGCCAGTCTGTTACCGACTCAACTTTTAACCTCAGAATCTTTAATACAAATGGCAGATCGGGCGCTATTAACGGCTAAACAACATGGACGTGATCGCATTTTTGCCTTGACAGAAGATGGAATGATCAACTAATCGAGTTCTCGTCGTCCCTCAATTGCCCGTGCCAACGTCACCTCATCAGCATATTCTAAATCCCCTCCCATCGGCAAGCCAAAAGCAATTCGAGTCACGCGAGTAAAAGGTTTAAGGAGTTGACCTAAATATAACGTCGTCGTTTCCCCTTCCACACTCGGACTAATGGCAATAATGACTTCTTGGACTTCCCCTTGACTCACCCGCTGAATTAAAGATTGTATCGTCAATTGTTCTGGGCCTATCCCATCCATCGGGGAAATCACACCCCCCAATACATGATATTTACCGCGATATTCCCGTGTCTTTTCAATGGCTACCACATCGCGAGAATCACTCACCACACAGACAGTTTGACCATCGCGTTGAGGATGACGACAGATATCACACACTGGCTCAGCAGAGAGATGAAAACAGACCTGACATAACCCTACTTGTTTCTTAGCGTCGAGTAAAGTCTGGGCTAGGATTTTAACTTCTTCATCTGATCGCTTAATAATATGCAGCGCCAACCGTTGCGCTGTTTTCGGGCCAATTCCCGGCAAGCGTTGTAACTGTTCAATTAAACGGGCTAAAGGACGTGTATAAACCGTGGGACTCTCTCCAATGGTGAACCATTATTGATTGTAGCGAAGTTTTGTAATGGTTATGGATTATTGTTTGTATTAAGGCGATACGACTACCGTCACGCTTTGCGATCGCGTCGATGTTGGAGAATCTTATGGTACTGTTTAATTTATCGGATTCCCTGACGAAAGGTTTTAGCGGCAGCTAGAGGACTGGGATTGAGAATACATTGGCTTAATAACTCAATGTTTAATTGCGGTAAAATTTCACTGTGATTGATGGCTTCATAACCATAACTTGATGTGAATTGATCCCCATCTTGTCGTAAATGGTAAATCGCCAGGTGATTTTCTTGCCAAAACCATACTTCTTGTACCCCCAGTCGTTGATAAAGCGCCAATCGATTAATCCCACCCGAAGTAACAACCACTTCAATCGCTAGATCGGGAAAATCCTTATCCGTACCAATACAATAACTCTCGTCTGGTTCGCCTCCCACTTCCTGTTGAGATTTACGAAAAGTTGTAGACCCTGTGGGAAAGTATTCTGTATTAGTTTCTAAGAAGTAAATTTCCAGTAAGGTTCCAATCCGGGTTTTTCCGCTTTCATGCCGACGACTAGGGGCCACGATTTCTAACACTCCATCTAAGTAACTCACACGGTAGGCGGATTGATCCCCCAAGTCTGATAACAATGCTTCGTATTGTGACCAACTGACTGGAGTAACCGTTTGCCGTTGTTCAGGATCGTCTATTTGGAGACGTTGGGATAAGTCATTGAGGAGAATCATAGATCTAATTAAGAATTCTCGATTGAGTTTCTATTTTAATTTAACGGCTCAGTCATCGTGATTGGTTATTTATCGGGAATTGAGGGTGAGGTTGAGATAACCAGTATTCAGTCAGCTTCAAGAAAAACGAATAATGCCCTCACGCGCCAACCCATAACGAACCCCCATAACATGGCACAATAATACGGGTCAGTCACTGTGTGTAACGATTAATATGGTAACCATCAACGATAATTATCTCAAACTCAAAGCCGGCTATTTATTCCCGGAAATTGCGCGGCGAGTGAATACCTTTGCCGAAGCCAACCCCGAAGCGCCAATCATTAAACTGGGGATTGGGGATGTCACTGAACCCTTGCCCCAAGCCTGCCGGATGGCGATGTTAAAAGCCGTAGAAGAAATGGGCGATCGCGGTAGCTTTAAAGGATATGGCCCCGAACAGGGTTATCTTTGGTTACGGGAAAAAATTGCCGCTGATGATTTTCAGAGCCGGGGTTGTGAGGTAGATGCGTCTGAAATCTTCATCTCCGACGGTTCTAAGTGCGATACAGGCAATATTCTCGATATTTTTGGCAAAAACAACAAAATTGCGGTGACAGACCCGGTTTACCCCGTTTATGTCGATACGAATGTGATGGCGGGGCATACGGGCCCGGCTAACGACGCGGGAGAATATGAAGGTTTAGTCTATTTACCCATTACGGCTGACAATAATTTTACGGCTGAAATTCCCAGCCAAAAAGTTGATTTAATTTACCTTTGTTTTCCGAATAATCCCACGGGGGCAACCGCGACTAAAGAATATCTCAAAGCTTGGGTTGATTATGCCAAAGCCAACGATGCGATTATTCTGTTTGATGCAGCTTATGAGGCTTTTATTACTGACCCAGAATTACCCCATTCGATTTATGAAATTGAAGGGGCAAGAGATTGCGCGATAGAGTTTCGATCATTCTCTAAAAATGCGGGTTTTACCGGGACTCGCTGTGCCTTAACGGTTGTACCGAAAACATTAACTGCTAAAGCCGCTAATGGAGAAGATGTGGAAGTTTGGAAGTTATGGAATCGTCGTCAATCGACTAAATTTAATGGCGTTTCTTACATTATTCAACGGGGGGCAGAAGCGGTCTATTCAGATGCTGGAAAAACCCAAGTTAAAGAATTAATTGGTTTCTATTTAGAAAATGCCAAAATTATTCGAGAGCAACTTTCTAAGGCTGGCTTAGAAGTATTTGGCGGAGTTCATGCGCCTTATATTTGGGTAAAAACGCCAGCGGGTTTATCCAGTTGGGATTTCTTTGATAAACTCCTACAAAATTGTCATGTTGTCGGCACACCAGGTTCCGGTTTTGGGGCGGCAGGTGAAGGCTATTTCCGGATTTCTGCTTTTAATAGTCGGGAAAATGTGGAAGAAGCGATGAAACGGATTACAAGTCAATTTAAGGCTTAATTCTCAGGTGCGTCAGTCAGGCGCACCCTACAATCTTATTTTTTCCACGGCCATTTTGTCCCCATTTCAGTTAAGGCGGAAAAGATTAGATAAGTAATGAGTAATCCTACTCCGATTAAAAAGGGAATCAAATCATCTGCCATTGTATGTTTGATAATAAATTAATTGTTGATTTAAAAGAATAGTTATCACTTTAGCATTCACCTCAATAGTAGCGCTATGATCTACACTGAATTTCGTTGTGATTAAAAAAATACATAACTGACTCAGTTTCAGAAATATGTAGGGGTAGGTGGATACCTTATTTGAAGACTTTCCTCGTCTTCTATCCTAGGGGTAAATTAATCAACGAACAGCCAATACATGGCTGTTTTTTTTGAGGGATAAATCATCCCTGATTTCGGTGTTGCGGTGGGGATTATTACCTAAAACTTGATGGAGTTGTATAGTTAAGCCTCAATGGTACACCGGATTTAAAATCGGTGAGGTGCGATGCGGTCGCGACAACGCGGTAAAATAATCGCAAAGTGATTTTAGGAGATTACCGTTACTATGCCTCAAGCGGTCGGTGTGATTCAAGTCTTGGGCTTTCCGGGTATACTCGCTGCGGCTGATGCGATGGTGAAAGCCGGACGAGTCACCATAGTTCATTTTGACAAAGCAGAACGGGGTCAGTTTATGGTTGCTATTCGAGGAGGGATTTCGGAGGTAAAACCCGCGATGGAAGCCGGAATTAAAGGGGCAGAAGAAACATTCGGAGCTGAACTGATGACTCACTACATTATTCCCAATCCACCTGAAAATTTAGAAGCAATCTTGCCCATTGCTTATACGGAGGAAAGCTTACCCTTCCGAGTTTAGTCAAAATATTAGCATTAGCAACTGATGAGCGTCAGTTACAGCTTAATATAAGTTCTTATTTGATCTTGAAGGTCACTGATCTTCCTACAATCAATAGAGTCGCAACTATCGCAGATTAAGAAATTGCTCAGGAGAGAATATTAATGTCACAGCAAGCCGTTGGTGTAATTGAAACGAAGGGATTTCCGGGTGTACTGGCTGCCGCCGATGCCATGGTAAAAGCAGGTCGGGTTACTTTAGTGGGGTATATTCGAGTCGGAAGTGCGCGGTTTACCGTGATTATTCGGGGAGATGTATCAGAAGTCAAAACATCGATTGATGCTGGAATTGCAGCGGTGGAGAAAGTCTTCGGGGCGACCTTGGAAACCTGGGTGATTATTCCTCGTCCTCACGAAAACGTCGATGCTGTTCTTCCGATTAATTACACTGAAGCCGTTCAACCTTACCGAGATGCAGTTGAAGGTTTAACCTTGCCTGGAATCTCCGGTCGCTAATCTGAGCGGATCGTTTTAAATTCAGTTAGAGGTTAGAATAGAGGTAGGTTAATCTGATTACACTTGCTCATACAATCATATCAACCATTCTAACCTCGATTAGGGCTACTTTTGTGATGCCTTAAAGATTTGAATTCACTATAAATTATTAGGTATATTTGCCAGGTTTTGCTAAAAACAGCTAGGATGTAACAGACGAACCTAATATATTCTATCCACAGGAGGAATGATTTCGAGTGAGTTTGTTAGATAAAATTTTTAAGCATCAAAACGACAGCACAACTTCATTTGCCCCTGCAGAAGCGTTTGCTGCGATCGCTGTTTCTGCGACTGTATCCGATGGTTTTTTGACGGATAATGAACGTCAGCGCATGGTTTTGCTGTTATCCGAATTACAACTGTTTGCTGGATATTCCGAACAACGACTGCGGGATTTGTTAGAAGATATGTTTAACCGACTCTCGGACATTGGGATTGATGCCTTGGTGGCAGTAGCACGAGAGTCTTTACCCGCCGAGTTGCAGGAGTCGGCTTTTAGTGTTGCGATTGATTTATTGCTGATTGATGGGGTGTTATCGGCTAAAGAAGAAACCTTTCTTACCCACCTGTGGAAAATTATGGATATCTCAGCACAAACTGCCTCTACAATTTTGGATGCAAAGCTAGAAGAACATCATCCAGATTATCAAGACCCCTAACTTAATATCTCCTGATAGGCTTGAATCATTTGAGTGGCAATAGCTTCCCAACTGTAATGTTCTAAAGCATAAGCCTGACCCTTTAACCCTCGGGTTCGACGTTCCCTTCCATCATCTAGAGCATCTTTAATTAAGTTTGTCATATCAGCCACTTCACATTCTCCTACCCATCCCGCTTCAGCCTGTTGCACCGCTGGCCAAATTTGAACTCCCGTTGAAATCACTACAGGTACACCGGTCACCATAGCTTCCGCGACTGCAATTCCAAAATTCTCGTAATAAGACGGCAACACGAATAAATCTGCACTTTGCAACAATGCAGCTTTTGCCTTTCCTGTCACAAATCCTGTCATTGTTGTACAGTCAGATAGGGGCGATCGCTGAATTTGTTGTCTAATTTTTTCTTCATATTCAGGATCTTGTGGATTAGCTCCGGCCAGAATAAACTGAAACTCAATTCCAGCAGCTAATACTTTCTCCAAAGCTGGAATCAAAATATCTAATCCTTTTTTTGGTTCAATTCGGGATAAAAACAAAATCCGAGGGGGTTGAGCGGGGTCTGAAGCCCTTTGAGCCATTTCAGTCGGAGGAGTAACTCCCAACGGCATCACAAGATCGCGAGTTGTCGCCCCAAACCGTTCAGAGATGCGCGCTTCTTCTTCACTGGTAAAATGTAACGCAGCGGCGCTGGCGATGTTGGAACGTTCTAATAACTGGGCGTAAAGTTGCTTGAGTTTTTGCTTTTTTCTTAAATCTGCTGGATCAAGGGTTCCTAATGGCCGCAGAATATAGGGTAAGTGTTGCGATCGCGCTACTGTCGCCGAAAGAGAACTAATGGGAGAAAACAAAGCGTGAATATGGGCTAAATCATAATCCTGGGCATTTTGCCACAACCACTGTAATAAACTGAGGGAAAATTTATAGCGCCGAAAGGGAGAACAGCGGAAATAACGGACGGTATAACCTTCCTGGAAAACAGGTTGGTTTAAAGGTACGGCTAAAGGCGGTTGACCGTTATCTCCATTGGCATCTGTGGTTAAAACCGTGACCTCAGCCCCCTGCTTGGCTAACGCCGCAGACAGACCCCGCACCATTTGACTAGGGCCACCATAAACGAGAGAAATAGAGGGGATAATTTGTAAAATTCGCATGGTGGATCAATTCTTATTCGTTATAAGTTATGATTCCCCTATTCAGCCAACCTCGCACAGGGAATTGTACAAAACTTTAGAAAGCCGCTGCGCCTGCTTCGGCCACACTGTGATCCTGTTCTCCAGATCCACCGCTGACTCCAATTGCACCTACGACTTTACCCTCTTGTTTCAGCGGAATTCCCCCGGCAAAAACCATGACTTTTCCGTTATTAGAAGCGTGAATTCCAAAGAATTGATCGCCCGACTGACTATTGGCGGCTAAGTCTTGAGTGGTAATATCAAATGCTCTCGATGTCCAAGCTTTTTTAATGGAAATATCGACACTTCCCAGCCAAGCGCCATCCATCCGGACATGAGCGACTAAGTTACCGCCACTATCTGCGACGGCAATATTCATCGGCTGGCCAATTTCTGTGGCTTTTTGTTCTGCGGCTGCAATTATTCTTTTAGCGTCTGCTAAGGTGACCATGTTATTTTTCCAAATCATTGAACCGTTGCAATTTTACCTTACAATAGTGCCAGATCACGGGAGGATTTAAGATTTATTTTGAAACGGGATTAAATATTATTCAATGACTTGTAAATTTTGCAAATTTTGCTGAGGAATTCCTAAACCGAGTAAAATTGTATAAGCCATGATTTGATATCCGGCTAAATTAGGATGAACTCCATCACGGGTGAGAATATTTTGACGGTTACCGCCGTAGCGTTGATAGGTTGAAATGACGTGCTTGAAGGCAATATTTAAATCAATATATTGACAGGCTCTTTGTTGAGAGATTTCTGCCATCGCGGCAATATATTGGGTGAGTCTTAAGTTTTCTGGACTATTGAGATTTTCAGATACTAATGTGGGCGATAACAATAAAATAGAAATATTTTGGGTTTTGGCTAACTGTATCATTGCTAATAAGTTTTGGCGATACTGTTCTAAGTCTGCGGCTGGATTTTGGGTGTTTCGTAGGCTTTGCATCGCATCATTCACCCCAACATTAATAATGACTAAATCTGGATTTTGAGCAATAACATCTTGCTGAAACCGATTACTTAAATCTTCTGCTTTATTCCCTGATACTCCAGCATTAATTAATTGTATGGGTTGTTGAGGATATAACTGATTGAGATACTGTCGCATCAGCCAAATATAACCGCCAAATTGACCGCCTGCTTGAGTAATACTATCTCCTATAATAATAATTTTTTGTTTTCCTTGTAGGGTCAGGGGAAGTTGTGTGATGGGTTGAGCAGTGGCTTTGAAAGAGATGAATTGTACTGGAAATGTAAGGCTGACTCCGACAACAAACGGAGTGATGATTAATGGGAATAAAATTTGTTTTACAGAAATCATGATCTAAACTGCAACATTCGAGGGAATCAAAAAAGACAAGAAAATCCAGTTCATATCATACTCTAAGCTGGACGGACGGGCGGACTAATTTAACCGATACAATTGTGTGGTTTTTGCTGGTGTGACAAAAAAAATCAAGGGGTATCAAAGACATCCCCTTGCAGCAATTGAGCAATATGCGATTGTTCATTCCGACCTGTTTAACCAGGTATATCGAGTATCATATCACAAAGCTGATGAGTCTCAGAAATCTTGATTGAGGATTACTCGCCCAAGACAAAGGAGTCATCATCTACAGCCGGTGAGTCGTAGGGTTGCTGTAGATTGAGGGGTGCAGTGACTGTGCCTCGGACGGTGACATATTCGACCTGGATATCTTCAGATTGATCTAAGATAACGGGACGACCTTGGGTGACTAAATCTACTTGTCTAACTTGAGCATTGGCGACTTTTTCTAGTATGATGCCATCAAGCTGATGAGATTTAGCAGTCGGAGAAGGATGAGCTGAACGTAAGCTGAAGCCGCGTAACTGAATGTCTTCTAGAGTTTCTTCGGAGTTAGCTGGCTTGACAATGATAAATGCATTCTTGTCAGTGGGTTCAAACTGAGCTTGTAAAATGGTTCGTTCTGCATCTTGTCCCCGCAGAATCAGATGACTGCGACTAATTTGTAATGGACGAGATAAATCTAGTTCTCCCAAGGGTAAATTAATCTGAATAATGCTATTTTTCGGGGCATTATCAATTAATCCTTGTAATTTTCCGGCATCGTCTTGATTATCGTTGGGTAAGATGCCATGTTCTGTTGCTTCAATCACTTGAGTGGATAACTGTTCAACAGGTGCTTGCCGCTTCACCCACCAAGTGCCGATATCTTGAACCGGAGTTAAAATACCAAACCAGAACCACAATAACATCACTGTAAAGGCAATGGTTTGACAGATAATCGAAAACCGAGCCACATTCACTTGAACCTTATGAGCCATGCCTTTGGTTTGGAGTTTAACACCCTGAACTCCTCGGTTATTCCAGCTTTGCTTGGCCATGTTCATTTGGTTCCAAACCTTAATCACCGCTGAAGCCCATTGTGTTGCGACGAGAATGGGAAAATGAATCGGTTTGAGGTGAGACGGACGGCCCATGAAAATAATCAGTAACATGATTGGCCGACTGAAACTAACCCAGGAAATAATTAACCCCGCTAAACTCCATTTACCCATGACTAGCGCCAACAGCAGTAAACCTGGGGTAATTAACGAAGTCCACATACTGATACGTTGGTCGAGCAAACACCACCAGGGAAACAATCCTGAAACTCTTGGCCCTAAACCGATGGCGCGATCGCTATTTCGGAGCATATTCCCAAACCAACGCCGCATATTATCATAAGCACGTTTGGTTACAGATCCGGAGTGGGTTTCGAGAGAATTCACCATCGCATCCGGAATGTAAATCATGTCCAAGCGCCAACGCAGCAAGGAATACCAAGTACTTTTATCATCTCCAGAGAGAAACTTAAACCGTCCCCATAACCAATCATCCAGGGAGTCATTTTCTAACTGATCAATAAAGCTATCGTGGAAAGCTGCGCGGGAATGGAACAGAGAAAAGCGCCCGGTTAAACAAAGAACTTTGCGCGACAGGGACAAAGAAGACATTTGATAATGTCGTTGGCAAAACCGCAGGTGAAACCATTCAGAGAAGATATAAGATCCTTTCACAACGGGGGTTTCATCGGTGGTTAACGCCCCTAATTTGGGGAACAGGTTGAAAAAGGGTAAACAACCCCGTAATACGCCAGGACACAATTCTGAGTCCCCATCCATCAAGGCAACAATGGTATCTTCGGGTAAATCCAGTGTCCGCAGCACCTTCAACCCATCTGCCATGGCTTTACGTTTACCGTCTTTTTGAGTTAATTCATAAAGGTGAATATGTTTTAAGCCGGGATCATGTTCTTCAAGAATTTCTCGAATAGCGGCATTTTCTTCGCGACTACTGCCATTGACCAAGATGGTAACGGGTTGGCTCAGGGTTTTGGCTTCCCGGACAATGGCTTTATACACCAGTTCATTCACCCACATTTTTTCTTTGTAGGTGGGAATCATAAAGCACATATGGGGTAAATCTTCTACCGCCACTGCATTGGCTTGTCGTCGCCAGCGGGGAAACACAACGTGGAGATACAGGCGACTGCGAACCACTTGTACCAGAAACCAAGACCAACGCCACATTCCGACGATACCCATGGTAAATACGCCTGTGACACCTGCCTGAGCTAATTCCAGCGGGTCGCGTAACAGGAGCAAGCAAACAAAACCCGCCGCAGAAATCAGGACCATTCCAATCCAGCCTTGTTGACTCGGATTCTGATGAGTTTGGTTTTCAGCCAAAGATGCGTTCGTCATGATAGTTGAGGAAGAAATTCTATGAGTCGGCTAGGGGGAATCATTCGTTGTTTGTCAAGGGTTATCTTGGCTGATGACAAATAACAAATGATTGAGGGTGAAATTTACGAATTGAAAGATGCAGACTTAGTCTTGAGTGTTGCTATCAGGACGGGATACAACGCCTTCAGAGGAAGTGGGTGTAAACCAGCCAACGAATTGGTTTTTAACTTTAGTGGGTAACTCCTGAGTGACGGAGACCATTTTATTAACGGTGGGATTGGCTTGTTTGGCGAAGGTTAACTGTGCCACTTGTCCGAGTCCACAGAGTTGTTGAGGTTGAGCGTTGTTAGGATTGGGGGGAATTTTGACGGTAACGCGCTTTAAGAAGGGTTCTTTCATTAATTCGGCGGGAATGGTGGGAGAAAGAGCTTGAACCTGCATCCGACGGCCTTCTTTTTCAATTTCAGCAAAACCGTTGCTGGCGCTGACGGTGCTGATGGGTTGGATTAAGTCCACTTCTCCTTCAAAGAGGCCCTCTTTGTTGCTGAGGCGCACATGAACCGGTTCAGTGGCATCTAAGCGACTGGCATCTTCGGCGCTGACGACCACTTCTACCCAGAGCGTATTACAATCGAGCAAGCTGACGACGGGTTCAGATTTATTCACCAGTTCGCCTTTTTCCCGTTCGGTTTTGTAAACCACGCTGGTAAAGGGAGCCTTAATGGAGGTTTCAATCGGAGCGAAGTTGGGTTGATTGGCTTGCTGAGCCGCTAACGCTTGTTGCTGTTGTTGTTGGGCGTATTCCTGCCGAATTCGTTGTTTTTCAGCCTCAACTTGTGCTTTTTGTTGGCGAATTTGGTCAATATTGTTTTGTTCTTGCTGCATTTGGCTCTGACGCTGAGTGTATAAATTTTCTGCGATGTTGAGCTGTTGTGCGGCATTTTCCACTTCGGCGCTGAGACTGCTCACCAGCATGGTTTGGTGTTGGATGTCTTGTTTTAAATCCGCTGCTTCTTGAGCCAAAGTATTAGAATATTTCAGGTTAACCGCGACACCGGATTGGGTGGCATTGTGAGTCACTTCTGCGGCCCGTAGTTCTTCCCGTGACTTTTGGACTTGAGCTTTAGCGGTTTCCCAAGCGGCTTGTAATTCATCAACTCGTTGCGCCGGAACTGCCCCTTCAACCTGTAGCTGGCGGAAGCGTTCGTATTCACTGCGAGCCAGATTTTCCTGAGCAATGGCTTGGTCTAAGTCCGCTTGACGTTGAGGAATTTCGGTAGCACTGACGCTGACTTCAACGGTTCTGAGCTGTTCGCGTTCCCGTTCAATTTCCCGTAACCGGGCTTCGAGAGAGGTTTTAGAACTTTCTGCTGAAGCGAGTTGATTGCGTTTTGCTGAAAGTTGACCTTGGAAGCGAGCAATATCTTGTTGCGCTTCTTGAGCCATGTCTTCGAGTTTATGATACCGTCTGTAGTCGTTTAAGGGATTTTCAAATTCGGGTAACTCGGGTTCTAAACTCAGTGCTGGAGCCAGTTGGGGTTGTTCGTAGAGTTTACTTTCATCGGGGATATGTTGAATCCGAGCCAGAACTTGGTCAGCTTTGACCATTGCTCCCGGACGAGCGTAAAATTCTTTGATGTTACCGTACAAGGGAGATTGTAATCGGACTAAGCGACCATTAATCACCCCGTGGTTGACCACCATGTGGGACATCCGATGCAAAGCAGAGGCGACTGTACCGCCAATCACTGCTACACCGACACCGACACAAGCGGCTCCCACAAACAGGCGTTGAAATGCATTGGGTTTTTTGCCGAGAACCGGATTAACCGGTAACATTGCTTTGGGTGTGGTGGCGAGCGCTGGTTTTGTGGTGGGTACGGGCGCTGGAGCCGGATTAACCGGAGTTAACGCAGACTGATTTGCCCCGGCGGGTTGAAATTCAATCTGAGATGATTGAGCTGGGGACAGTTGGGGTTCGACTGCAGCCGGTTTAGTAGGGACAACCTCTGAGGATTGAGTCACTGCTTGAATCGGTGCTTTAACCGGTGCAGTAGTTTTGGGTTGAGGGATGGGAACTGTTGCAGATGTGGCTCTAACGGGTTGAGTTTCAACGGGTTGAGCTTTAGCGGCTTGGTCTGCGGTTTTGGGCATTTCCTCCCAACCCCAGTGATCTTCGAGGACTGAGTTGTCGGTGACGACGGTTTTATCGCTTGCCGCAGGCGCTGAGTTCCAAGACTGAGTTTGAGGGGTTTGACTGGGACTGGTGAGGAAGTATCCTTGGAAGCCGTCAATCTCTAGGTTTTTAACTAAAGTCAGTCGTTGTTCGTTGGTGACAAATTTCGCAATCACCCGCCCCATAATATAGCTAATTTCTCTTAAGCGTTTGGCAATATTGGGATGATTTGGAAACGCTTCGATTTGCTCGATGAACTTTCGGTCTAGTTTTACCGAATCAATCGGCAGTTGCTTACATTGAGATAAAGTCAGTTCTCGAGTGGTGAAATTATCCACTATCACTAAACATCCGAGTGCGGTAAGGCCTCGGATGAAAGAAAGAGATGTGGAAAAATCTTGAGCAATTGTAGATTCGGGAATTTCAAAACTTAATCGTTGCGGTTCAACTCGACTGTCTCGCAACCAGGTTCGTAAATCTTGTAATAATGTAATGTCTGCTAAAGCCAGTTTTGAGACGTTAACACTAATTGATAGTTTGGGATTACGGACTAATTGATCGATGGCTTTATCAATTACATAACGATCAATTTGGGATAATAATCCCATTTCAGATAGTACGGGAATAAATTCATAAGGTTGGTAAACTTTACCGTCATTGTCTCGCCACCGTAGCAATACTTCGTTATGTACTACCTCATAACTTCTGGCTTGATAGACAGGCTGATACCAAAGCTCAAATTCTCCGACTAATAAGGATTGATCTGTACTTGAATTCCAAATTGGATTGCCGCCAGTTTCATCCGGAGATTGTACAGAAGAGGAAGTTTGAGAGTGATGGGAATTGTGATTCATTTGATGCTTGCCTGTAAATTGTGTTGGTAATACACGCTTAACTTAAATAGTGCCCTACTGTTTAAAGAGTGAAATAAACTCTTTAAATCTAACTCGCTCTGTCGTCTAACTTATGGATTTTCGGAGTAGCAGACTTAAGGTCTTGCTAATAATTAACTTACAATCTATACTGAGGTTTTTATAGTCTATTCAGTTAGATTTGAAGTCCTCCGTGATAACACCCATTTAACTCTGTCCTCATTATACGTGTAGCGATTGGGTAGTTCAATAAAGCTTCGGTAAAGCTACCCGGTTTAATTGTAAAGACTCTGTAAATTTGCTGGATTACTGATTTAATATCTATTCTCTTAATACAAATCCTAATAGAAAAGTGTGCGTAAAACAACAAAAATATAAAATTAAACTTTATTTACGTCTTGTCCTTAACTTCATCTGATTTACCCCCGAAGTAATGAAATAGTAACACACCCCAAACCCTCGCTAGGAGTCCGTTTCAGGCTTAACTAATTATATAAAACGTCAAAGATATTGAAGATTCTATCATTAAATTAAACAAACAATATAAAGCTTGTTGTAGTTCTGGAATTGAGTCACAGTCTTGAAGGCTTCGCCATTGTATTCGACTGCTGAAAATTGTCATCATTATCCAGGGTAGACAGTGGTTATGCATAGAAACAGGGGAAAAATGATACAAATCAAGCTTTTAGGGAGCCATGAGGCGGAGAAGTTGAGGGACGGAGGGATAGAGGGCAGGATATTCAAGCCATATTATTAAGTATTAATCATCACTTACGGAGATACCCGTCTCTAGGGGAATAGGGGCGATGGGTATCGAGCCTCACTTAAATGTTTCTCCATCGCGCTTAAATCCAACAGCAAAGGCTAGGTGCCTCAGCGCGATCGCGCGCATTGGGTAGCCCAAGCAAATTGCAGGAGTGCCTTCTTAACTCAATTGCCCCTATTAAACGATTCCACAGCTTTGGCTCAAATTACGTTAAGATTAGTAAACAAACATAATAATATTACAGTCTTAATAGACTTACAAAAATCGTAGGAGGATAGATCCCAGTGAATAAACGCTGGAGAAATGCGGGTTTATATGCATTGCTAGCCATTGTCGTGATCGCGTTGGCGACTGCATTCTTTGATAAACAACCTCAAACCCGAGACACCTGGAAATATAGTACTTTCATTCAGGAAGTCGAAGGCAACCGAGTTGAACGAGTTAACCTCAGTGCAGATCGGACTCGGGCATTAGTAACGGCCCAAGACGGTGAAAAAGTATTAGTCAACTTACCGAACGATCCAGATTTAATCAATATTCTGAGTCAAAATAACGTTGATATCTCCGTTTTACCCCAAAGTGATGACGGTTTCTGGTTCAAGGCCCTCAGCAGCCTATTTTTCCCCATTTTATTGTTAGTGGGTTTGTTTTTCTTGTTGCGTCGCGCCCAAGGAGGACCTGGAAACCAAGCCATGAACTTCGGTAAGTCCAAAGCCAGAGTTCAGATGGAACCCCAAACTCAAGTTACCTTCGGGGATGTGGCAGGGATTGAACAAGCCAAACTCGAACTGAGTGAAGTGGTAGACTTCCTGAAAAATGCGGATCGTTTTACTGCTGTTGGGGCAAAAATTCCTAAAGGCGTTCTATTAGTTGGCCCTCCGGGAACAGGTAAAACTTTACTCGCTAAAGCCGTTGCCGGAGAAGCAGGTGTACCGTTCTTCAGTATTTCCGGTTCAGAATTTGTGGAAATGTTTGTCGGTGTTGGGGCCTCTCGGGTTCGTGACTTATTTGAACAAGCCAAAACCAATGCCCCTTGTATCGTATTTATCGATGAAATTGATGCGGTTGGACGACAACGGGGTGCAGGCCTTGGCGGCGGTAACGATGAACGGGAACAAACCCTCAACCAGTTACTCACCGAAATGGATGGGTTTGAAGGTAATACCGGAATTATTATTATTGCGGCTACCAACCGTCCCGATGTCTTGGATGCTGCCTTAATGCGTCCCGGTCGGTTTGACCGTCAAGTTGTGGTAGACCGTCCTGACTATTCGGGTCGATCTGAAATTCTCAATGTTCACGCCCGAGGTAAAACTTTATCGGCTGATGTGGACTTAGATAAAATTGCGCGTCGGACACCAGGGTTTACGGGGGCAGATTTATCGAACTTATTGAATGAAGCGGCGATTTTGGCAGCTCGTCGTAACCTCACAGAAATTTCGATGGATGAGGTGAATGATGCCATTGACCGCGTTTTAGCCGGCCCCGAGAAGAAAGATCGGGTGATGAGTGAAAAACGCAAAACATTAGTGGCTTATCACGAAGCGGGTCACGCTTTAGTGGGGGCGTTAATGCCAGACTATGACCCTGTGCAGAAAATCAGTATTATTCCTCGCGGTCGTGCCGGAGGTTTAACCTGGTTTATGCCGAGTGAAGATCGGATGGACTCTGGTTTGTTTAGTCGGTCTTATCTGCAAAACCAAATGGCGGTTGCTCTCGGTGGGCGTATTGCGGAAGAAATCGTTTTCGGGGAAGAAGAAGTAACCACGGGTGCTTCTAATGACCTCCAGCAAGTGACACGGGTTGCCCGTCAGATGATTACTCGCTACGGTATGAGCGATCACTTGGGGCCGGTTGCTCTCGGTCGTCAACAGGGGAATGTGTTCCTCGGTCGCGATATTATGTCGGAACGAGATTTTTCTGAAGAAACTGCCGCTGCAATTGATAGCGAAGTGCGTCAATTAGTAGAAGAAGCTTATCAACGGGCGAAAGCAGTGTTGACAGAAAACCGTCCCATTCTGAATCAATTGGCCGATGTTTTGATAGAAAAAGAAACAGTGGACTCGGAAGAGTTACAAGAATTATTGGCGAATAATGATGTGAAAATGGCGGCGATCGCGTAGTATGCCGTGATGAGTGTATCGCTTAATTGTAGCGTTGTCTCATTTTAAAATTTAATTCATTAAGGGCTATCTTGGCTGGTGCTGAGGTAGCCCTTTATTTTTTCTTAAGATTTGGGCTAGAGAAAAATAGCTTATAATTTCTTTCTAGAAAGTTATATTATATAATCTATAACGAGTGATATATTTTATACAGATGTGACAGCTTTTGATCTGTACACTCAATGAAAGTCGGATTATTCTTTTTTCATCAGATATAGTCCTTACAAAATAAGCCTTATAATTACTGTATCTAATTTTACAAAATAGGAATTTTTTCGAGTTTTATTTCAAGATCAGGGTTTCATGAGAGTCAACCATAATATTTGGGCAAAAACGTCCCGAAACCTGCCTTATCCTCTCTGTAATAAAGAATGGATGGATGGGTTAGACAGAGCGGACGGATATCAACTACATATAACATCAACGACAAGGATGAGTCGTTAAATCTTATGAATCAACCCACAAAGCCGAATCCTTTTTCCCATGCTGCTAGTCATAGCAGAATGTGCTCTTCAATGTCTTCACAAAATCCCCATCGTTTAATGGTGGAACAAATGCCTGTTGCCATGGCAATGGTAGATGATCAAATGCACTACCTTGTTGCGTCTCAAGCATGGCAAGAAATGTTTCAGTTAGAAGCCGAATGGGTGGGCTATTTTCACAATGATTTATTTCCTCATTTACCTCAAACTTGGTCGGAAAAAGCCAGCAGTTGCTTAGCCGGAAATCTAGAACAATGGGAACAAAGTTGTTATGTTTCTTTGCGTAATGGTTCGGTGCAATGGATGCAATGGAAAGTACAATCATGGCGGGATCAGACGGGTAAAGTTGGGGGGTTAATTTTAATGATTCAAAATGCCTCAACGGCGGATATTTTAATTCCTGACCCGATGATGGTACAAACCAACGAAGCGGTTTTATGGATTACATTAGAAGGGTATATTTGTTATGCCAATGAAGCGGCTTGTCATTGTTTAGGCTATCATCAATTAGAGCTTTTACAATTAAGAATTGATCAAATTGACCCGGATATGGTTGCGGTGGTTTGGCAAGACCATTATCAACAACTGACTCAGTATAATAATTTAAGATTCAACGCCCAACATCAGACCCAAACCGAAGAATTATTACCCGTTTCTGTTCGGGCTCATTATTTAGATATAAACGCCCCTGAGCCTATTGTTACCTGGTGGATAGAAAGTATAGCGGATAAAAAAGCAAATGATGCGGCAGTTACGGCTTATAAAGATCAATTGCTAGCCGTACTCAATGCTGTACCCGGTTTAGTTTCTTGGATTAGTTCAGACTTAAAATATGTAGGAGTTAATCAACATTTAGCAGAGGCTTATAATCTTCCCGCCGAAGCGTTTATCGGTCAACCTGTGGGATTTTTAGAAACTAGCCCCGAATTTAATCAATTGGTTTATGATTTCTTTGCCAGTGACGACTGGATAGAATCTCGTGAAGTGACAACTTATGTGGGTGAAAAGCCTCGAGTTTATTTAGTTCGCGCTCAAAAATATCAACGAGGAGAGGCGGCTGTTTTTGTCGGTTTAGATATTACAGAACGCATTCAAATTGAATCCGCTTTGCAGGAAAGTCAACAGCAAGAAACCCGTAAACAAGTGAGCTTAGAAACCACGTTAAAGCAATTGCATCAGACTCAGCTTAAACTGATTCAAACTGAAATGAAGTCTTCTTTAGATCAAGTTGTGGCGGGTGTGGCTCACGAAATTAATAATCCAGTGAGTTTTATTTATGGCAATCTTTTTCATCTGGGTAGCTATACCAAAGATTTAATTGAAACGATTAAATTATATCAGCATTACTATCCGAATCCTCCGACTGCAATTGCCAGTAAATTAGAGGAGATTGAATGGGATTATTTAGAAGAAGATGTTCCTCAGCTTTTGGACTCGATGACAGTCGGGGCGGAACGGGTTCGAGACGTTGTGAAAGCGTTATATCATTTCAGTAACTTAGATAAAGAAGATCAAAGAAAGGTTAATTTAGAAGATAATTTAGAAAGTGTTTTACTGCTGCTGAAAAATCGACTGCTGGCTAATAGAAAATCAAGCGGTATTCAGTTAACTAGACAATACAGCTCATTGCCTTATATTAATTGCTATCCGGGACAATTAAATCAAGTCTTTTTTAATCTAATCAGCTATGTTATTGACCGCTTAGAAGCTGAAGTCGCAAAAAAGACACTGGTTAAACCCCCGACCTTAACCCTAAAAACTGAAATTGTAGATATTGACACAGTCAGAGTTTTGATTTCTGGCAATACAACAGCTATCAGTCCAGAAGCCTGTCAACAGATGTTTGAGTCTCCCAGCCAACCGACTCTAAATTGTAGCCATTGCGGAAACCTGGGATTATGTATTGCCTATATGTTAGTGACTCAGCAAGTCGGAGGTCAGTTAGAATGTTTTTCGGGGCCCAGTGAAGGTATTACTTTTGTAGTGACTCTTCCTCGGAAACTTTCTCCTGTTTCTAAACATTTTTTTTATTCTGAACAATAGTTGAATTTAAACAGAGTAAAGAATCAAAATACATCAGATAAAATTTTCGTTGAGAAAAATAAGAGTTTACAACTGGCATTAATGGTGCGATGGTGCGTCTGTCGGACGCACCCTACAATCTATATTAAAACAAAAAATAACGCTGTGCCATGGGTAATATTTCGGCAGGTTCACAGGTTAATAGTTCCCCGTCTGCCCGCACTTCATAAGTTTCTGAGTCAACTTCCATCTCCGGTAAATACTGATTGAGTTTCATATCATTTTTACTCAGTTGACGAGTATTAGAGACGGCAACGGCTGTTTTTTGTAAACCAATTTGTTCGGGAATTCCGGTCTGTATTGCGGCTTGAGAAACAAAGGTTAAACAAGTTGAAGAAATTGCCCCGCCATAACTGGCAAACATCGGACGCATATGCACAGGTTGAGGTGTAGGAATACTGGCATTGGGGTCTCCCATTTGCGCCCAAGTAATCATCCCTCCTTTCATCACAATTTCCGGTTTAATGCCAAAAAAGGCAGGTTTCCATAAACATAAATCAGCCAGTTTTCCTACTTCAATTGAACCGACATATTCAGCAATGCCATGGGTAATTGCGGGATTAATGGTGTACTTGGCAATGTAACGTTTAGCCCGGAAATTATCATGGGTTTCGCTACTATTTTCAGGGGAAGGAAGTAAGCCCCGTTGGACTTTCATTTTATGGGCTGTTTGCCAGGTTCTAATAATGGTTTCTCCCACTCTTCCCATGGCTTGAGAATCAGAAGCAATCATACTAAATGCCCCTAAATCATGTAAAATATCCTCCGCTGCGATGGTTTCTCGACGAATTCTAGATTCAGCAAATGCCACATCTTCGGGGATATTTTTATCTAAATGATGGCAAACCATCAACATATCGAGATGTTCTTCTAAAGTATTTGTTGTATAAGGACGAGTGGGATTTGTTGAAGAAGGCAATACATTTTTTTGACCACAAACTTTAATAATATCTGGGGCATGACCGCCGCCAGCGCCTTCGGTATGATAAGTATGAATAACGCGATTTTTAAAGGCGGCAATGGTATTTTCAACAAAACCAGCCTCGTTTAAAGTATCCGTATGAATGGCAACTTGAACATCATATTCATCCGCAACAGATAAACAAGTATCAATCGTTGCAGGTGTGGTTCCCCAGTCTTCATGTAGTTTTAAACCCATTGCCCCCGCGATTACTTGTTCTGTTAAACCTTCGGGTTTGGCGCTATTTCCTTTGCCTAGAAATCCTAAGTTTATGGGGAAAGCATCAGCCGCTTCTAACATTCGATAAATATTCCAGGCCCCCGGTGTACAAGTGGTGGCATTTGTTCCGGTTGCAGGCCCCGTTCCTCCCCCTAGCATTGTGGTAATTCCTGATGCAATAGCGGTCTCGATTTGCTGTGGACAAATAAAGTGAATATGGCTATCAATTCCCCCGGCTGTGAGGATCATTCCTTCCCCTGCAATGGCTTCTGTCGAGGGCCCAATAATAATATTAATATTGTCTTGAATATAAGGATTTCCGGCTTTGCCTATTTTGACTATTTTGCCGTCTTTGATGCCAATATCAGCCTTAACAATACCCCACCAATCTAAAATTAAAGCATTGGTAATCACCACATCAACCGCCCCCTCTTCGCGGGAAATTGGCGACTGTCCCATGCCATCGCGGATGACTTTTCCGCCGCCAAATTTTACTTCTTCGCCGTAGGTTGTATAATCTTGTTCAACTTCAATGATTAATTCAGTGTCAGCGAGGCGAATGCGATCGCCAACAGTCGGGCCAAAAGTTTCAGCATAGGCGCGGCGATCCATTCGATAACTCATTGCAGTTTTTCCCTCATTAAAATCTCTCTATTTTAATTGATTATGGAACATAAATTGAAGTGGGTTCAATTCCTAATTCAGCGCGCCATTGTTCTAGGGGTTTATCCCAATGTTCTTCCCATTTTTGGGCGATAAAAGGCTTTGCTTTTGCCCCCATCCGGTATCCTATTGCAATTTGATCTAATAATCGATCTAAATCAGTTGGAGATTTGAGTAAGGTCTTTAATAAACCGCCTGCTAATAGAATAATGGTTAAAGGAAAATGAGTTTGGGCTAACGTAAACGCTTGTAATCCTAATTCTCCAATGACATCTGTATCAAAATTAGTAATGGCGTGCCAAATATCATGGGTTTGTCGGGTTCGTAAAATAATATAACTCAAATCATCTTCTAGTTCAACCTTGCGATAAAATTCCGGATCAAAATTTTCCTGTTTCATCTTAGCAGCATAAACATATCCCAAAGAATCTTGAGGATAAGTCATTAACAAATCTAAATCAGGCGTAGAAGGCAAATAACGTTCTGCTAAAACTTCAGCAACTCCGGGTTGAGATCGAATATATTCAACTGCGAGTTGATTGGCTTCGGTTTTTCTTAATCCTTCACTAATATCAAAAATCGTGTCAGTATTATCTGGATCTTTGATAAAAGAAGCAAATCCTTTTAAGGTTTTTAAAAAATCAAGATTAAAACGTGGCAAACCAATAAATAACATAGGAACTCCTACAAACATTGAATTTTAATTTGAGGGGAGTTGACCGTTAATTTTAGCGTTAAAACCATAAATTTGACGGCTTCCTCCCAAGGCAACCAGTTCAATTTCTCGTTGATCTCCCGGTTCAAATCGAACCGCTGTTCCGGCTGGAATATTTAACCGCATTCCTAAGGTTTGTTCGCGGTCAAATTCTAACGCCTCGTTCACTTCATAGAAATGAAAATGAGAACCCACTTGAATCGGACGGTCACCTGTATTTGATACTTTAATTATTCGGGTGGTTCGATTCGGATTCAGTACAATTTCACCTTCTTTTACAAAAATTTCACCGGGAATCATAAGCTTTGTTTTTAATCAAATTAGAGGGGATCTTACTATTTTAAATGATAGGATTGTGAACCGTAACCAGCTTTGTGCCATCTGGAAAAGTGGCTTCTACCTGAACTTCTTCAATCATTTCTGGAATGCCTTCCATCACATCTTCTCGTTGTAATAACGTTTTGCCATAACTCATCAAATCTGCAACGGTTTGTCCTTCCCTGGCCCCTTCTAAAATCGCAGCCGAAATATAAGCCATCGCTTCAGGATAGTTTAATTTTAATCCTTTTGCTTTACGTCTTTCGGCTAATAATGCAGCCGTAAAAATTAATAGTTTATCCTTTTCTTGTGGCGTTAATTGCATAAAATTTGAACACTCTGATTAAATCTTCCAAACACGCGGCAAACCCGTTATAGATTTACCATTATATTGGCGTAAAAGTTGCCAAACTTTCGTAAACCAGTCTACCACCTCTTGCGTTGAATTTCCCCGATAACGACACAATAAACCCGATAACAATAAAGTTACCCCAGTTTCTGCCTCAGTATCCTGCGGATTCCACAAACTTCGTAGGTTTTTTAGAATATCTTCAGAAACAGGTTTTCCCACCCAACATAAACTACCAACGATAGGCTGTCCCCTCAAACCATGGGGACTATTAATGGTAATTTCTCCACCGGGTAACCACTGACGGTCTATCCATAATGGCTTGTTATTTTGCCAGACTTCCGTACAAGAAGACCAGTTTCCGGTTAAAAATTGTTCACCTCTCGCTGTTCGTCCAAACCGAGTCATTTCCCATCCTAACCAAGTTGCATTTTCTGCTAAATTAACCCGTAAATCTTGACGATAAATTGCACCATTAAATACTATTGTTTCCCGAGGTATCCACTCACAACAGCTATTACTTTCTAGATCAATTTGTATTGTTTGCTGCGCTGGTTCTCCATTACTGCGATAAACTTTACTCGCTGCCGCAGTTGTAATGACAGCATGAGAATTAGACTGTAAATCAATTTGTTGATTCAAGCGATCGCCTCCAACAATTCCCCCCGCTGTATGTAAAATAGTACTATGGCAAATCCCCTTACTCTCCGGATAAAAAGACCGTTGAATTTTCAAAGGCGCTTTGCTATACGCTTCAATTAACCGAGTCGAATCATCCCGATATTGATAACCTAACTTCAGAACACCCTGCCAATTATTTGTCATAAATTACCGCTCATTTTAATAAAATATTTTTGTGTTGTTATTAAACCAAATGAGATAAAATAAAACCCTTAACTTCCTCTAATCCTTGCTTATTCTTTAAATTCGTAAATACAAAAAGCTGATCTCCTCGCATCTTTTTAGCGTCTCTCTCCATCACATTTAAATCCGCATTCACAAAGGGTGCTAAATCTATTTTATTAATCACTAATAAATCTGATTTTGTAATTCCAGGGCCCCCTTTACGAGGGATTTTATCACCTGCCGCCACATCAATCACATAAATAGTAATATCCACTAACTCTGGACTAAAAGTCGCCGCTAAATTATCCCCGCCACTTTCTACAAATAACAAATCTAAATGATTAAATTTTTCTTCTAACTTTTCAATTGCAGCTAAATTAATTGAAGCATCTTCTCGAATAGCAGTATGAGGACATCCCCCTGTTTCTACCCCCATAATTCTATCCGCCGTTAACGCCTGAGAATGCACTAAAAATTGGGCATCTTCTTGGGTATAAATATCATTCGTCACCACAGCAATTTGATGAGTTTCTCGCATTAGTTTACATAAAGCATCGACTAACGCCGTTTTTCCTGAACCCACTGGCCCCGCTATCCCGACTCGTAATGTTGTCATTTGGATGAATTTAAATCAATAATTTTACAGTTTAACGTAAAAAGGTTAACTACGAAATAGGCGAGTATATTGGGTTTCATGTGCCATACTGGCTAACCCCAAACCCCAGCTACAACTCATTAGATTTTCATCCGATAAAGCTAATATTTTATTAGTGGATTCTATAATAATTGGATGTAATTTTAACAGTATTTTTTGCCCGGCTGTTTGTCCTAAAGGAATCAGTTTAACACCCGCTGTGATTAAATTTGTTACCCAACTTTGGAAAAATCCTAAAACTGTATTATTTTGATTAATCTGCCAAGCCGCAGCCGCAATACCAAACATCATTGCATAATTGTAAGGTTTATCAATCGCGGCAATACAGTGTTCTAAATTAGGCATTTCTTGAACATGATTTAATTCTAATAATAACCGAGATAAACTATTTCCCATTTGCCAGCTTTGTTCTCTTAATTCTGAAGATTCACGGGCAGCCGTTAACCAATAATTCCAATAATTGAGTTGAGTTAAATTAGATTGAATTGTATTCTGATAAGCTCGAATCATAATTGCGGCTTCCAGTCGAATTGCACCAGATATTAATTCTTGAGTTAACCAATGTTCTAAAGTATCACTATCATGAATAATCTGTTTTTCGACTAAAGTTTCTAATCCTTCTGAATAACTATATGCGCCTAACGGTAAGGCTGGACTGGATAATTGTAAAAGTTCTAAAATCATTGATTTAATAATTCCTAATGATGAGAGTGGTAAGCGCCGGGTTCAGGAGAAAAAGGAGCCGTTTCTTTTTTGATATTTAAACCTAAATTTTTCACCATTGATTCTAACACTGGGTCAGGAGAAAATCTTAAATAATTAGATGTAATTTCTATTGCTATGTGACGATTACCTAAATGATAAGCGGCTCTAGTTAAATCAAGCGGGTTCTGTGAAAAAACAGTAATAACTGGCTCAGGCTGAGCAATAATTTTGGTAATACAATCTAATTTTTCTGCTTTTAATAAATCCCCTTCCATTAATAATATTCCTCTCGGTAATCGTAGATAGATTTGTTGACCATTGGGTAATTCAATTGATTGTCGGCTACGAGTGCGTTGTTCTGCCGTCAAAGCTAAATCGAAATGAATCACTGTATTAATAGATTGAGATAAGCGTTCTGTAAAAATGAGCATTAACTATTTTCTCCTATGATTTGTAGCCAGAAGCGATTGTCAATATTTTTTAATGATATAAAAAGAGTAACTCTTTAAGCATATAATGAAAATAATGTTATGATTAAATAATAAGTTAAAAGTATCAACATTGTCTTCAAATGGTTTCTATTTTACCTACAGTTAATTCTATTAACACCTCACAAATTCGTTTAGAGATTCGGAATTTACAGCCGCAGCTTGTGACCTGGCGGCGGCATTTACATCAATACCCGGAATTGGGGTTTAAAGAACAGTTAACCGCTGAGTTTATCACCCAAAAATTAACCGCTTGGGGCATTGACTATCAAGCCGAAGTGGCTCAGACGGGGATTGTGGCAACCATCGAGAGCGGCAAACCAGGGCCTGTTCTAGCCATTCGAGCCGATATGGATGCTCTCCCCATTCAAGAAGAAAATGACGTGCCTTACAAGTCCTTACATGACGGGAAAATGCACGCTTGCGGTCATGATGGACATACGGCGATGGCCTTAGGAACGGCTTATTATTTGGCCAACCATCGTCATAGCTTTGAAGGAACAGTGAAGCTGATTTTTCAACCCGCAGAAGAAGGCCCCGGCGGTGCAAAACCGATGATAGAGGCGGGAGTTTTAAAAAACCCCGATGTCGATGCCATTATCGGACTCCATTTATGGAATTATTTACCCTTAGGAACTCTTGGTATTCGTAGCGGGGCATTAATGGCGGCGGTAGAATTATTTGAATGTACAATTCAGGGCAAAGGGGGACATGGTGCAATTCCTCAAACGACCATTGATGCCGTATTAGTTGCCAGTCAAATTGTGACGACTTTACAAACTATTGTTGCCCGCAATGTTTCCCCGTTAGAGTCAGCCGTGGTGACCATTGGGGCGCTGCATGCGGGACACACTCATAACGTCATTGCTGATAGTGCCGAAATGGAAGGAACAGTGCGTTATTATAACCCCAATTTTGAAGGGTTTTTCGGTCAGCGAATTGAGGATATTATTGCGGGAATTTGTCGTAGTCACGGGGCAAGTTATGACCTGAATTATTATTCATTGTATCCCGCTTTGATTAATGATCCTCGCATGGCAAATTTAGTTCGGAGTGTGGGTGAAACAGTGGTTGAAACACCTGCTGGAGTTGTACCGGAATGTCAAACCATGGCAGGGGAAGATATGGCATTTTTCCTTAAAGAAATTCCCGGTTGTTATTTCTTCCTCGGTTCAGCAAATCCTGAAAAAGATTTAGCTTATCCCCACCATCATCCCCGATTTAATTTTGATGAAACTGTTCTTTGTCTAGGGGTAGAAATGTTTGCCCGTTGCGTTGAGAAATTTAGCAAAGAACAAATTGTCTAGACGGGATTTAATCAATAATGCATCCTAAATTCGGGATGCTTTACTCCATCAAACTATCATCATCCATGAGAACAATTATTCAATGTGAAAATTAAACGGTATACGGGTATAAATACCACGAGAATCATTCATGGCTTGTATCGCCGCTAGTTCTTTTTGTAACTTAAGAAATTCCTGGGTTAATGGGTCGGGTTTAGGTAAAGATTCTGTTACTTTTGCTTGGGATAAATTCTTGAAAATTCGCTCTTCTAAGGTGCGGCTTTTGGGATATTCCACTAACTTCCAATCATCCTCTAATTCGGCAATTTCCGCCGCTGCCAGAATCGCATCTTCGATGCCACCTAATTCATCCACTAAACCTATTTCTTCAGCATCTAAGCCCGACCAAACTCGTCCTTGTGCAATTTCTTGAACCCTTGATTTTGGTATATCCCGAGACTCAGCGACTCGGGTAATAAACCGATCATAAACTAAATCAACCATCTTCTGAATTTGAGCCAATTCTTCGGGTGTTTTCGGACGAATACTTGTGGTTAAATCAGCGAATTTTCCCGTTTTAACACTATCCCAAGTTATGCCATTTTCATTAGCAATTTCTTGAACATTAAATAACACCCCGAATACCCCAATTGATCCGGTAATGGTATTCGGTTCAGCAAATATTTTATCACCCGTTGCCGCAATCCAATAGCCCCCAGAAGCCGCTAAATTACCCATGGAAACAATCACAGGTATTTCTTCAGCTTGAATTAAGTCAATTTCTCGACTAATAACTTCTGAAGCCGTTGCACTGCCTCCCGGACTATTGACTCGTAATACGACAGCTTTAACATCTTCATCAAACCGAATTTTTCGTAACTGTTTCGCCAAGCGATCGCCGCCAATTTCTCCGCTAATTCCTTGACCTTCTACAATACTTCCTTCGGCATAAACCATGGCGATTTTATTATCACTCTTAACGTCTCCTTGACTGGCTTTAACGACATCTGATGTTTTAGCGTAAGACTTCACAGTCATTTGCCGAAATAGCTTATCTTCCTCCTCTGTTTCTTCGGTTAATTCCTTAAAATCTGTGACTAATTCATCAAAATATACCACTTGATCTACGAGTTTTTGCTGTTTAGCATCCTCCGCCATTAAAATTCCTTGATTATTCACAATTTGTTCAATTTGAGCCGGAGTTATATCACGATCAGGACTAATTGAGCGGACATATTCACCCCAAATATCACTCAGTAATTGCTGGGTTTGTTCACGGTTTTCGGGACTTAATTCTTTGCGTAAAAACGGTTCAACCGCTGACTTATATTTCCCCACTCGTGTGACTTGAACCCCGACTCCAAACTTCTCAAAAGCACCGGATAAAAACATCACTTGAGCGCTTAAACCATTCATTTCTAATGACCCTAAGGGATGAACAGCTATCGTATCAGCAACGGAACTCAAGTAGTATTCTTTTTCTGTCCAATCAATATCATAAGCAATAATTGGTTTACCGGATTCTTTAAATTTGATCAGCGCTTCTCGAACTTCTTTTAATGTTGCTTGACCATTACCCGCCGATGTATTTCCTCCTTTTAAATATAAAGCAACAATTCGATCATCTTGACTGGCTTCTTCTAAACTATTTAATAACGTGCGAAGTTGAATTTGATTTGGAATTGACTCCGCGACAGCTTGTTCTAAGAGTTCTCCCGTGCTATAATCTGGATCAGCATCGGTGATATTTAAAGACAAATCAAATACTAATACCGACTTATCTTTAACTTGTGGCCCGGTATCTTTTGTTGCCACAGAAGCCGCTAAAAAAATCAGTCCTCCGACACCCATTGTGACAATTAAGGCAAGTCCTAATAGATTACCAATTAAACTTGCAAAGGTATATTTGAGAAAGTCTTTCATAATAGTAATATTAAACGAAGAGAGAATAATTAGGATGGGACTCGGTAGCAGATGCAAGGATGGTTAGAATACAATACCCTAATTTTAGCGAATCAAATCACCGAAAGCTTTAATCACTTAAGATAGAATTAAGACTTTCAGGGTTCCAGGCATATTTTTCCATATCATCAGGCCAAGAAATCTCAGCAGGAGTGGCAACGGTTAACAGATTTTGATTGAGTTGATGATATAATCCGACAAAATCTCCTACAGCTAAATTATTTTTCTGAAACGTTTGGCGCAATAGTTCAATGGTAAACATCATATTGTGAGCTTCAAAAGTTCCCTCGGGAAATAAACGGGGAAATTTTAAGAATAAAATATCTGGACGATTTGTTTTGTCCTGGGTAATTCCTAACTTTTCAGGTAAAGGGTCGCCTTCAATATAAACCATCACGTATTTCGGCCCTTTTACCCACTGTGAATAACCGTTACCAAAGGTAAAGATATTAATAAATTTACGGCTTTCCTCTTCCCATTTTAGCTGCTGTTTTTTTCGTTCTTTAAAATTAAATAAACCTGCGGCAGAATTAATATATTTTCGCTGGGCTCGTTGCAGCGCTCTTCCCAGTAAAATTGTACCATGACTATCTCCTGAAAAATTAATCACTTGCTGTTTTTGAATCGCATCTAAAATCAGAATAGCGGTATTATCAATCACAGGAGTATTCAATAAACCTAAACGATGAATGCCTGCATCTATCCAATCTAAATAAGGATTAATGGTTTTTAAAATCGGTTTTTCTTTGAGAAAAGACGCATTATTTAAATTCGCAATTCCCGTATCTAATCGTTCTGCATAGCGACGACTGCGTTTAGAAGATTCTGCTGCAACTTGACCTAAACCAGGGATAAAGATAGCAAAGAGTTCCCGTAAATCTCCTTCGGGATAATAGGTGATTTCTTCTGCTATCATTTCTAAAGTATTTTCTGCCTGAATAACATCATCAAAATCAAACACTTTTTCACTGCCCGGATTTTGAAATTGCCCGTCATATTTCTTATCTGAAAATAGAAATTCTATCAGCCAGCGCCAATAAGGAGATTGAATACTTTGGGTTTTATTTCTATAATTCATTGCGTTTAAATCAAAAAATAATTAACGAATTGAAAGCAGGTAAGCTTCATGTAATCTAATATTTGGAATCGTCAAGCGAACGGTTTGATTACTCACAGCAATTTGCTCTTGTCTTAATATATCCAGTTTTTGAACCACTTTTTCATCTGAATTCGGAATTCTTTGAATGGTAAATGTTAAAGGTTGTCCCGGTTGAGATAAACCCAATTGCTGTAAGTTTTTTAAGGTTAAAACGACGCTAGTTCTTCCCGGTGAATTCCCTTGTTGAAAATAACCTAACAGAATTTGTGCTTGTTTTGTGCCATCAGATTGACTCGCTAAAGCCACAACTTGAGGATTATTGGAACGACTCATAACCCGAGAATTAAACCCATCAGCGTAAGCTTTATAAACCCACCAACCCGCCCGAGGTGAGTGACTTCCCGGAACCACTAAACCATCTAAACTTTCATTAAAACAGTTATTTTTGCCCCCAGCATTTGGAGTCCAACAGGCTTTACAAGCGCCATCTGCTTTGCCTCTTTCTGTATAGTATAAATAGCCTAAAATTTCCGCCGGACGATATTGTGCTGTCGGCCCAATAATTTCATTTACATATAATTTTTGTATTTTAAGAGGGCTATATTTAGGGTTTTGTTGATAAGATTTTCTGGCATCATTAATATGTCCTGTAATTGAACTAATCGCATTATCATTTAGTTCATGCCAGGATAAGAAATTTACTTCTAAGTTATTCTTCAGACAATAATCTAAGAATGCAGTAATAAAGCCTTTATCATATTTTGTAATGCTTGGCCCCCCAATGATTGCAGTCGGCCCTAACTCTTCTCGTAACACTCTGTAAGCCCGTTTATAGGTTTCAAAAAACTGTTGGCGGGTACCATTCCAAAAGGGATCTTTTAAATCGGGTTCATTCCAAACATCCCAAATCATATTCTTATCTTTATGCTGTTGCGCCAGTTTTCTAACCCGTGCTTCCCAAGCGGGATAATCTTGATACGGCCATGGACGGTTCCCTTTTCCATATCCCCAAGTATCGCTTAATAGGAGTTGAAATTGAGCGTTTAATCCGGTTAATTTAGGATAGGCATTAAACCAAGATGTGCGCCATAAATTAGGTTTTAAGGGTTGAATAATACTTTCGGGAGGGTTATCAATAGTTGCGCCGTATAAAAAGCCACTCATGGAATGAATTCCGGTTTGAGGTGTGGCAAAATCAACTTCAATTTGAGCTTGTTGTTGTCCGAATACGGGTAAGGGTTTTATACTCAGAAAAATAATAGTTATTATTGTTGTAAAACTGAGTAGAGTCCAGCGAAATAATGGTTTTAGAGAAAGTGTTTTTAACAAGGCTGACATTCTTGAGGAGTCTTAGTTTCAAGAGGTGAGCAACCACAGAGGCACAGAGGACACAGAGAGTTTTATTAGAGTCTTTATGCCTTTGTAGTTTGTTGAGGTCTTGATAGTGAAGTAAATTATTGTTGTTTGAAATCAGGATATTTCTGCTGAATCATTAACGCAATGTGACAAATTCTTCGCCACTGGTGGGGTGAACTCCCATGGTATCATCGAAGTCTTTTTTGGTGGCTCCCATATTAATTGCAATCGCAATTCCTTGGATTAATTCAGCGGCATCTTTTCCCACCATGTGCGCCCCTAAAACTTGGTCTGTATTTTGTTCAACAATGAGTTTAACCATGACTTTTTGATCGAACCCAGTTAAACTATGATACATTGATTTAAAGCGGGCAGAATAACATTTAATTGAGTCTCCAAACTTCTCTTTTGCTTCTGTTTCTGTCATCCCAACAGTGGCAGCTTCCGGGTCAGAAAAAACAGCCGTAGCAATATTTTTATGGCTGACATAAGTCGGTTTACGACCAAATTCTGTATCAGCAAAAGCTCGACCTTCAGCAATCGCAACAGGCGTTAAATTATCTCGATCTGTACAGTCTCCGACAGCAAAAATATTCGCTTCAGTCGTACGACAATCTGCACTGACTTTAATTGCGCCGTTGTCGGTTTCTACTCCCGTATTTTCTAACATTAATCCAGATAAATCAGGCTTTCTTCCGGTAGCACAAAGCAAAGTATCTACAATTAAAGGTTCGTCGTTTTCTCCTTTTAAAGTCAGTTTTAAACCTTCATCTACTTTTTCGATTTTCTCAATATTACTGTTAACGCGGAATTTCACACCGTGTTTTTCCATTCCTTCTTGAACATTACTTCGTAAGTCTGGATCAAACCCTCTTAAAATCAAGTCTCGACGAATAATTTGGGTCACTTCTGTGCCTAAACCATTCATAATTCCGGCAAATTCTACCGCAATATATCCACCGCCCCAAACTGCCATCCGCTTGGGTTGTTTTTCGAGGTGAAACATATCACGAGAGGTAATACCATATTCAACCCCAGGAACATCTACTTTTACAGGACGTCCACCCACAGCAATTAAAATTTTATCGGCTGTAATTTTGCGGTCGCCTATTTCTACGGTATGAGCATCAACAAACTTGGCATATCCTTCAATCAGTTCTACCTGATTTTTCTCTAAAAAGCTAATATGAAGTTTACTGAGTCGAGTGACTTCTTGATTCACAACCTTGATCAGTTTCTGCCAGTCAAAACCCGTTTCTACCGGACTCCAACCATATCCAACTGCTTCTTCATAGGAATGAGAAAAACGAGACGCATATACCATCAATTTTTTCGGCACACAACCGCGAATTACGCAAGTTCCCCCAACTAGATCGTATTCTGCGATCGCCACTTTGGCCCCATAGGAAGCTGCCCGTTTGGAAGCGGCAAGTCCCCCGGAACCTGCACCAATTACAAACAAATCATAATCGTAAGCCATTTTCAACCGCCCTAATTTTAGAAATTTTACATTTTTTTCAGAATCACACTCTCATTAGTTTAGCGAACAGGTTGATATCGACCTGTAGCTAAAGAATGAAATCCTCTTTAAACTTATCATTGCTATGAATTCTAATCGCCCGATCAAAATTAGCAAATACCTCAGTAAACACCTCCGTCATCAACCCCAACGCCTGGGACTTGAACTTGAACCGGGGGGATGGGTTTCAGTCCAACAGCTACTGGCAGCTTGCAATACCCATCACTTTCAGTTGTGTCAAGCTGAACTAGAAGAAGTTGTGATTCAAAATGATAAACAGCGGTTTTCTTTTGATAATAATAAGACTCGAATTCGCGCCAACCAAGGTCATAGTATTGCGATTGATTTACAATTAGAACCCAGAATACCGCCAAGCTTACTATATCATGGCACAGGTCAAGCTTTAATTCACTTGATTCAGCAACAAGGATTATTAAAAATGTCCCGTCACCCTGTTCATTTATCCAAAGATATTGAAACCGCGTATAAAGTGGGGACTCGAAAAGGAAATCCGGTGATTTTTCAAGTGGATGCAATGTCAATGGACAAGGCGGGTTTTAGCTTTTATTGTTCAGATAATGGCGTTTGGTTAACTGATTTTGTTCCACCCGAATATCTCAGTGATTTACAGCTTTACTAGGATTTTGAACAATGATTTTAAATCAATATGATTACTGTATGGTGATTGATTTAGAGGCCACTTGTTGCGATCAAGATACTGTTCCCCGGCGAGAAATGGAAATGATTGAAATTGGGGCGGTGATGGCTAATATGAAAACCCTAAATATCATTAGTGAGTTTCAAACCTTTATTAAACCCATTCGTCACCCCATTTTAACGGAATTTTGTATAAGCTTAACCTCTATTTCTCAAACTCAAGTTAATTCTGCCCCCAGTTATCCAGAAGCAGTCAATTTATTACAATCTTGGTTTAAAGTTTATCAACCGTTATGTTGGGGGTCTTGGGGAGATTATGATCGCAAACAGTTTCAACAAGATAGTGATTTTCATCAAGTTAATTTTCCTATCGGCTGTCCTCATTTTAATCTGAAGAAACTCTTTAGCAAAAATCAAAATTTAAAAGGGCGTTATGGTATGGCACAAGCCTTAAAATTAACAGAAATACCTTTAGTGGGAACCCATCACCGAGGGATTGATGATGCTCGTAATATTGCCAAGTTAATGCCTTATATTTTAGGAATAGAAAAACTAAACCATGAAAATCTATCAATTTGAAACAGCCGAGTCATTTTATAATCAAGCTAAAGATTATTTATTCTCAGATGCTGCCCGACACCATCTTTTATTGAGAATTACTAATACTTTAATTGAGCATCCTGAACGATACACTATTCCGCCTTATTTAACTATTGTAAAATCTCAAAATTCTGTTATTGCTGTCGCTATTCAAACCCCTCCTTACGGATTAGTATTATCGCAAATACAAGATTTACAAGCGATAGACATAATCATAGAAAACTTATCTCAAAATAACATAAAGTTACCAACTATTAGTGGTTTGCCGACAGAAACAAAAGCCTTTGTTGAAAAATGGTCTACACTGAATCAACAATCTTATAAGTTAGAAAATAAGTTAAAAATTCACTGCTTAACTCAAGTCAATCCAATTATTCAATCAAACGGAAAATTACGCTTAGCAACGCTACAAGATCGAGAATTACTCCTAGAATGGTGTCAGGCATTTATTACAGAAGCAATTCCTAATCCAGAAAACGTTGAACATTTAGTAGACTCTCATTTAAATCAAAATAGTATTTATATTTGGCAAGATGTCACCCCCGTTTCAATTGTTTGTGGCAGTGGAAATATAACAATAGGTGGCAATATTTCGTTAGTCTATACACCGCCTCAATATCGTCAAAAAGGTTATGCCACATCAGTTGTTGCCACACTGACTCAAGATTTACTCAATCAAGGTTATCCTAATTGTTATTTATTTACAGATTTAGCAAATCCTACTGCTAATCATATCTATCATAAAATTGGATATCAACCGATTTGTGACTGGCATCTTTATCAATTTAATCATTAAAAAAAAATCATGTTTGAACTCGCAGAACGTCTCAATCGACTAGAAAAAATCATTGATTCTCAAGATTTACAAGCGATTAATTCAGATCATATTTTTATTATGAATGGTATCACTTGGCAAATCTATGAAGGATTATTAGACAGTCTACAAGATAGTCCAGAGTTTAAAATAAAGTATTTAGCAGAAACCTTAGAAATTATGTCGCCGAGTCGTCGTCATGAAGCTGAAAAAAAGCGGATTGCTTTATTGCTAGAAACCTATTTTATCGAGAGAGATATTGACTTTTATCCTTTGGGTTCAACTACATTTAGAAAACAATCTATCGCCCGAGGGATTGAACCCGACGAGTGTTATTGTATTGACTCAGAAAAATCGATTCCAGATATTGCCATTGAAGTAGTTATTACCAGCGGTGCGACCCTGCGGCAATGCACAGCCGCTAAGCGCGTAAGCCATGCCGTTAGGCTATAGGAATGCGCACCAAGAGAGCGGTGGTATTAATTCTTTGGAGATTTATCAAGGTTTAAAAGTGCCTGAAGTTTGGTTTTGGCAAAATAGTCAGTTTTCACTCTATTCTTTACAAGAAAATGGGTATATAAAAATGAGTCAAAGTCAGTTTTTACCCGATTTAAATTTTGAGTTATTAACAGATTATATGTTGTCGTCTGCCAAAATAAAAGACTTACTAAAAGACTTTCGTCAAAAACTACAAAATTAATCATGACTATTGAAAATAATCAAAAATGGCCGAAAACAATAGAACAAGCAAAAATAGTTCAACAACAACTCTGTTCACAAGTCATCAAAACAGATCAATTGAATGCTGTACAATTTGTGGCTGGGGTTGATGTTGGCTTTGAGCAAAATGATACAATTTCTCAAGCAGCAGTTGTGGTGTTAAGTTTCCCTGATTTAAAATTACAAGAATATGCCGTTAGCTGCTTTAATACTACGTTTCCTTATGTTCCGGGTTTTCTGTCTTTTCGGGAAGTTCCTGTGATTTTAGATGCATTATCAAAACTTACAATAACTCCTGATTTAATACTTTGTGATGGTCAAGGAATGGCTCATCCAAAACGATTTGGTTTTGCTTGTCATTTAGGAGTATTAACAGATATTCCCACAATTGGTGTGGCTAAATCTCGTTATATTGGAACTCATGCAGAATTACCCTCAGAAAAAGGCAGTTGGCAACCGTTAATAGACAAAAGAGAAACGATAGGTGCAGTGGTCAGATCTAGAACAAATGTTAAACCCATTTATGTCTCTATTGGTCATAAAATAAGCTTAGAAACAGCGATTAATTATGTGTTGCGTTGTTTAACTCAATATCGTTTACCAGAAACAACTCGTTTATCAGATAGAATTGCATCTAACCGAGGTTCAATTCCTTAATTAAGCACCCATTTCTTAAAGCCCTCAGTTTTGGGGGTTTGGGGGCAGGGGTTTGGGAGCAAATCATTTTTAATTATCATAAAACGTTCAAAATAATGACAGATATTAACGATTTAATTAACCAAATTGCAGCCGATGAAAAAGAGTTATATTCTTCTCAATTTATCGCCCCTTGTGTAAAAGGAGGAAAAGTTCGGACACGGATGTCGGGTTTAGTTTATACGTTTACACCCAAACCTCGTAAGTTTGCAGGGTGGGGAATTTTTAAGCCAATTAATAATAAAATTGCTGAGGTGGTTGAAGAAGCAATATTACCCGAAATATCTGAATATTTAGCGCAATTTAAACCCTTTCGTTTTCGTTTAGCCACAAAGTTACAACATCAAACCTGGTTAGCTTATCCCTGTAATGAAGCTGATATAAAACAACGTCTCGGAATAGTAAAACCTGTAGCAGTTCATTTAGTCACAGAAGGAGTCCGTTTTGATCAAGTTGTTATCCGTTGGGATGGGAAAAACGGGTGGTTTGAAGAACTAGATCGAAAAGCCGATCCGATGATCGTTGATGAATTACAAAATCGTTTTAAACAGCTAAAATTACCGGAAGAAATCCGCTTTTCTGGATTGACTCCCGAGATGAAAACAGTGTATGATTTAGCCATCCAACATACCGATCAATTCTCTCAACAGTACCGGGATGAACGCCGTTTAAAAAAAGCTTTAAAACAAGGGGGCGGAGAGTTACAACGGTTTCGAGATCAAGGAGATTTTTGGACTGTAGAATGGACAACCAGTGATGGTCAACGACATAGTAGCGCTATTTCTAAGGCAGATTTAACTGTAATTGGGGCGGGAATTTGTTTAAGTGGACGCGATCGCGATTTTGATTTACAGTCTTTAGTGGGAGTGGTAGAACAGCAACAATATGATGATTATTAGTTGTTAGTTGTTAGTTTTTAGTTGTTAGTTGTTAGTTTTTAGGTATTAGTTGTTAGTTTTTAGGTATTAGTTGTTAGTTTTTAGGTATTAGTTGTTAGTTTTTAGGTATTAGTTGTTAGTT
>CAYSWY010000042.1:0-53718 GCA_964434975.1 uncultured Lyngbya sp. | reverse complement strand
CTGAAAGTGATGGCTGCAAAGGCTCCCTTAGCGTTATTGTATCACCAGTTGAGGTGCTTTCTTATTCCCCTCCAACCCCCTCCAACCTCCCTCTAAAAGGAGACCATTCGTTCCCTCTCCATTAAAAAACTGTCCCCTTGGGACACAATTTCCCTCTCCTCCTAGGAGAGGGCAGGGAGAGGTCAGAGAGGGTTAGGGAGAGGTCAGTTTTAAACTCGTCGCGCGGAGGCGTTAATTGAGGATAGTGAGTTACTATTTCTTTCTTCCCCCTATTGCAAGAGTGCCTACTTGCCTACTCCCTACTCCCTACTCCCTATTACCTATTTAAAAAACAAAGAAGGATAGCAGGATGGGACACATTTCAATCCCTAATCCTCTATCCTTTTGAAACAGAGAGCACAGATCAACAACAGTTACAGAACTGACACTTGAGCAATATCTAAGACTCAAAAATGCAGTGCCTGTGAACAGCTATATACTTATCGGCCGAATTCGCAAAATTTACTCACATCTTTACAGAACTTTACAATTCCTTTGTTAGGTTTTAGATTTTAGGGGGTAGGGGGTAGGTTTCAGGTAAAGTGCTAATGATTCGTCATGGACGATCTGTAAATACACTCGCACCCATTGCTATAGGGCAATTACAACAGTTCTCGAACATCAGCCACTTCGCCCTTAACCGCTGCTGCCACAACCATTGCCGGACTCATTAACAGGGTTCGTCCCGTTGAAGATCCTTGTCGTCCTTTAAAATTACGGTTAGAAGAAGAAGCACTAATTTGATTTCCCTGTAACTTATCGGGGTTCATTGCCAGACACATCGAACATCCCGCCTCGCGCCATTCAAACCCAGCAGCCGTAAAAACTTGATCGAGTCCTTCCGCTTCTGCCTGTTGCTTCACCCGTTCAGAACCCGGAACCACAAAGGCTTTCACCCCTTTTGCAACAGTTCGACCTTGGGCAAATTTAGCCGCTTCGCGCAAATCACTAATGCGGCCATTGGTACAACTGCCGATAAAGCAAACATCAACTTTTGTGCCTTTAATGGGCATTCCAGCGGTAAACTCCATGTAACGATAGGCTTCTTGGGTAACTTCTTGATCCCCTTTGGGTAAACCTTCGACTTCTGGAATAGTTTCATTCACCCCAATTCCTTGACCCGGCGTAATTCCCCAAGTCACTGTCGGTTCAATTTCACTCGCCTCAAACGTCACCACATCATCGTAAACCGCATCAGCATCACTACGAATTTGCTGCCACCAATTCACCGCCTGATCCCAATCTTTCTGTTTCGGGGAAAAATCCCGACCTTTGAGATAATCATAAGTGGTTTGATCGGGGTTAACATAGCCACATCTGGCCCCCCCTTCAATGGACATATTACAAATGGTCATCCGTTCTTCCATGGACATGGCTTCAATGGTGCTGCCCGCAAATTCATAGGCGTATCCCACACCGCCTTTCACGCCTAATTTACGGATGATATGCAATACAATATCCTTGGCATAAACCCCTGCTGGAAGTTCACCATTAACTTCAATGCGCCGAACCTTTAACTTAGACAGAGACAGGGTTTGAGACGCTAAAACATCCCGCACTTGAGAGGTTCCAATACCGAATGCGATCGCCCCAAACGCGCCATGAGTCGAAGTATGGGAGTCCCCACAGGCAATGGTCATTCCCGGCTGGGTTAAGCCTTGTTCTGGGGCGATAACATGAACAATACCTTGATTCCCTGAACCAATATTGTAAAATCGAATGCCATGTTCTTTGCAGCTTGTTTCCAATGCCTGCATCATTTCTTCGGCTAATACATCCACAAACGGCCGCGCTTGATTTTCCGTCGGCACAATATGATCGACAGTGGCAACGGTCCGATTGGGATACAATACCTGTAAATTGCGATCGCGCAGCATGGCAAACGCTTGGGGACTGGTCACTTCATGAATTAGGTGCAAACCAATGAAGAGTTGAGTTTGACCTGAGGGCAATGTACCGACAGTATGGAGATCCCAAACTTTATCAAATAGTGTTCTTTCGCTCATAAAATCTACTTTAATCCGCTTATTAATGTTTTTGATTAGGTCGTAACGATTTTAGTACTCTCTATAATATCAAAGGCTTGACCGAACTGCGGAGATTTTCCCGATCATAATGTCTGGATTATTTTCTAGAACGATGAAGTGAGATTGGCTTTATACTTTTGAGCATGGTAAACCCAAAATCCGTTCGGTCTTTCTATCTAAAAGTTATTGCTTTCATGGTTTGGATGATTCTCGGCTTTTTTCTAGTTGTAGGATTATCCTGGAATAAAATAGCTGAAAGCGTACCATCGGCTCAAATTCAGCCCTCTTTTAATTTGACTGATTCTTCGTTGGCTGGGGTATCGTTGGCTCAGCTTAAACAACAAGGTCAAGACTTTTATCAATCCGGTGATTATCAAACATCGGTGCAAATTTGGCGAGAAATGATTACCCGTCAAACTGATCAATTAACCTTGGCAGCAGTCTATGGAAATTTATCTTTAAGTTTACAGAAATTAGGAGAATGGCAACCGGCTCAATTAGCAATTCAAAGTAGTTTAAAGTTATTGGAGACTTTAACAGAACGTCAGGATAAAACGGTCTTATCAGCCCAAGCACAAGCGTTGAGTATTCAAGCTCATCTTGACTTTTCTCAAGGGAAATATAGCCAAGCGTTAGACAATTGGCAAGCTGCCGATAAAATTTATCAAACGACTGAGAATGATAACGGAAGAATTGAAATATTATTAAATCAAGTACAAGCCTTTCAAGGATTAGGATTATATCGTCGAGCTGAACAGAAGCTGATAGAGATAAATCAATCGCTACAACATCAACCCAATTCTAGTTTTAAAGTTTCTCAACTGCTTCATCTCAGTCATGTTTTACGAACTTTAGGAAAGCTGGGCGAGATTAAAGATATTAAATCAAATGGATGTGATTTATCAAATTATTCTAATAATAATGATTTAGAAAATACTGAATTATCAGCCGCTGCAATTTTATCCGATTTATTCAATATTACCAACTCCTCAAATACTGAAGCAGAATTTAAACAAGCTCAATTCAGTCTGGCTAATTTAGCCCGAGAAATTTACCGTCAACAGCAAGATTTGGATAATTTTAATCGTTCTCAAAATGCAGCTCAAACGGCTTTATTGTGCTATCAACAAGCGGCTCAGTCTTCAGTGCCAATGATCCAAACTAAAGCTAAACTCAGTTATCTGAGCTTATTATTAGAATTAAATCAAGAATTAGAACCCGATCAAGATATAGATTTATGGCAAAATATTCAATCTAAAATCAATCATGAACTGACACAATGGCAGGAAATAGAATTAAATATTAATCGTCTGCCTTTGGGTCGAACTCAGATTTATGCGACCGTTGATTTAGCAAAAAGCTTGATGAAATTAGCCCCCGATCAAACTAAACTTTATGGGGATATTCAACAGCTTTTATTGTCTGCGGCTGAGCAAGCTGAAGCATTAGGAGATCGGAGAGTTCAGTCCTATGTTTGGGGTTATTTAGGTCAACTTTACGAACAACACCAACAATGGCAAGAAGCTAAAAATTATACTCGAAAAGCTCTACTTTTATCTCAATCTATTCAAGCCGATGAAATTAGTTATCAATGGCAATGGCAACTGGGAAGACTGTTAAAACAACAACAAAATTCAGATATTAAGGGTGCAATTTTTGCTTACACAGGTGCGGTTCAAACCTTACAATCATTACGACAAGATTTAGTAGCAATTCGTCAGGATATTCAATTTGATTTTCGCGATCGCGTTGAACCTGTTTATCGAGAATTAGTTGATTTGCTGTTAGCTGAAGAACATCCAACGGCGGAAAATTTGCAACAAGCAAAAGTTGTAATTGAACAGTTAAAATTAGCAGAACTTGATAACTTCTTTCGAGATGCTTGTTTAGATGCTCAGCCCCAAGCCATTGATAAAATTGATCCCAATGCGGTTGTTATCTATGGCATTATTTTAACAGATCGCTTAGAAATTATTACCAGCTTACCGAATTCTTCTCTATTTCATTATCGCACATCTGTTTCAGATACAGAATTAATTCAAACCCTAAAAAGACTGAGATTTTTACTACAAAAGCCTTATCCTTCTCCCGAAGTTAAACAGTTATCTCAACAAGCTTATCGTTGGCTCTTACAACCCCTTGAGTCTCAATTAAACGGAGATGAAACTTTAGTTTTTGTTCTTGATGGAGAGTTGCGTAATATTCCCATGGCAGCCCTTTCAGATGGCAGTCAATACCTAATTGAAAAGTATCCTGTGGTGATGGCACCCGGACTACAACTATTAGATCCAAAACCCATTACTCGACCTTTAAACGCCCTGAGTGCGGGTTTAGTTGAGCCTCCCGCCAGCTTTCAGGATCAGTTTGCACCTTTACTAAATATTCCTGAAGAATTACAAAAAATTCAGGCAGTGGGTATTAAAAACAAAGCATTATTAAACGAAGAATTTAATTGGGAAAACTTTGAAAAACAACTCACTTCACAACCCTTTAAAGTGATTCATTTAGCAACCCATGGTCAGTTTAGTTCTCAAGCTGAAAATACATTTATTCTAGCCGCAGACGGCCCGATTAATGTCAAACAACTCGATAATTTATTCCGCAGTCGAGAACAAAATCAAGGGAATGCAATTGATTTATTAGTGTTAAGTGCTTGTGAAACCGCCCCAGGAGATAATCGAGCCGTTTTAGGATTAGCAGGGGTTGCCGTTAGAGCTGGAGCCAGAAGTACAATTGCGTCTTTATGGAGTTTAAATGATAAATCTGCCGTTGAATTTATGGGGTATTTTTATCAACAATTAGTTCAAGGGAGTACAAGAGCAGAGGCATTGCGTCAAGCACAAATCGCATTTATTAAAGATAAAAATAGATACGATACGCCTGTTTATTGGGCTCCTTATGTTCTCGTTGGAAATTGGCGTTGATTTTGTAGCGCTACATGCTATTTTATATAAAATACAGTAGAGGGCGATTTATTGATTTAAAAACAATAGAGACGCTATAGATAACGCCCCTACTAACAATAAACAACAAAGAACTAAGGACAACAACTTAATCCTCGAAAATTGCGCCTCGCTGGATTAATTCTTGTTTGGTATTTTCTGATAATCCGGCATCATGCCACAGTCTGGCTTGCTGAACATTTGCACCTGTTAAATCTGCTTCACTTAAATTCGTTAAAGCTAAACCCGCTTGATGTAAATCCGCATTTTTGAGAATAGCGCCGCTTAAATTCGCATTGCTTAAATTACTATTACTTAAATTAGCTTCTGTTAGATTTGCCTGATTTAAATTCGCCCCACTTAAATTCGCTAAAGCCAAACTAACGCGATGTAAATTTCCCTGAGTTAAATTCGCATCACTGAGTAATGCCCCACTCAAGTCTGCACCGCTTAAATTCACAGCCACTAAATTACTATGACTTAAATCAATATCACTTAAATCTGCCCCTCTTAAATACGCTTGCTGAAGATTCACTCCACTCAAATCTAAACCCCTTAAATTTACTCCCAATAACCGCGCCCCTGAAAAATCGATTTGAGGATCTAATTCAGCTATTTCGGCTAAGGTTAAAAAATCATCTGTTTTTGCCTCAATAATCTGACTGACAATTTGTTGAAATTGAGAAAAATTACATCCTTCTGTTGCGGCTTGTTGCATGAGATGTTGTAATTCTTCCCCGCTTTTATAAGGTTTTGTTGTCCCTTGTAACGAATCCGATAAATTTTGTGAATGCAACCAAATGGCTAGCTTACGTTCTAATATTGCTAAGCGATTCGGGCTAGTATTGTGGGGCCAAAGTCCTTCTATATTCATGCTGTAAAATTATCTTTAAATAACTATTCATTATCCTCAAAAATAGCACCTCGTTCGACTAATTGAGGTTTAATCCGGCGACCAATTCCGATGGCCTCGCTAAATTTCACCTGTTGAACTTTGGCATCTTGTAACTCAGCTTGGGAAAAATCTGTTTCCTGTAAATTGGCCCCAGTAAAGTCTACCCCAGTTAAATCGGCATACTTTAACGTCGCCTGGCTGAGGTTTGCATGGCTTAAATTGGCATCTTTGAGATAGGCGCTGGTTAAATCAGCATCTTGGAGGTTTGCATGGCTTAAATTTGCCCGAGGCATTTTTGTGCGTAAGTCGGCGGAGGTTAAATTCGCCCCACTTAAATCAGCATCTCGGAGGTTTGCATTCGATAAAATAGCCTGTTGTAAATTTGCCCCCATTAAATTCACCCCACTTAAATCGGCTAAAGTTAAATCGGTTTGTGTTAGGTTGGCTTCGGCTAAATTTGCCCCTTGAAGATTAGCATAATTAAGATCTAAACCGCTTAAATCTGCCCCAACAAAATCTGCTAATAAATCCAATCCCACCGTCTGAGTTATTTGTAGAAAATCACTCCCATTTTCTTTGTTAAACCAATCTCTAGCAAGCTGCCATTGCCGCTGACGACAGGCAAGAAGCTGATCTTCATCGTTAAGGGCAATGTAAGCCAATTTCATATTTTTTAAAGCATTGGCTTGAGAATAACGGTTATCTGTGGCTGCGGCAATGGCAAACTGTTGCTGATAACAATCAATGGCTTCTGTGAACCTTTCCGCCCCATAATAAGCTATGGCTAGGTTAGAAAGGGTTTGTTCTTGAATTAACACATCTTTGAGTTGACAGGCGATTTGATAGCGTTGTGATTGTAGCGCAATGGCTTGATCATATTGCCCTTGAGTATAATAAACATTTCCCAAGTTTCCCAACGCATTGGTTTGCCCTTTGAAGTCTTGCATTTCTTGGGCAATTGCCAGGTGTTGTTTATAACAATCAATTGCTTCTGTATAATCACACAAGGCGGCATAAGCCACCCCTAAGTTACCCCAAGCTGCCCCCTGACGCTTGCGATTTCCCCGGTCTTGGTACAAAATTAAAGCCTGTTGCCATGTATCAATCGCGTCTTCAAACTGACGGCTTTGATAATATGAAATTCCCTGCTTTAACAATTGATCGGCTGTTTCAGTCATATTCCCTGGCTAGCGTCGCTCTAGATGAACCCTAGATTCAATAGATTTCACGGATTATAAAAAATTATTAACCAACTCCTGTCTATTTTGCAATACCAAAGTGTAGTTTTTTATCAAGTTTTCATCATTTTTCATTACTGTTAACATCTCGTTAAATCATCGTGTCACATCAACCGCCAATTATTCCAGATGAAAGTGTTTCCCTGCCCCCGCAACGGTGGGAAATTGCTACACCTCAGCCGGAATTAGCGCAAGAATTAGCAACGGCTTTAGAATTACATCCTTTATTGGCTCAGGTTTTAATGAATCGCGGGATTGATACACCCCAAAAAGCTGATATTTTTTTACAACCGGAATTAGCGATTTTACCGTCTCCGTTAGAAGCGTTTACAGATTTATCCATTAGTTTAGAACTATTAGAAACAGCGATTAAAACGAAACAAAAAATTGCAATTTGTGGGGATTATGATGCTGATGGCATGACCAGTACCGCTTTATTAATGCGCTCTTTATCGACTTTAGGAGCGATTGTTAATTATGCGATTCCCAGTCGAATGCATGAAGGTTATGGTATTAATGAGCGGATTGTAGAAGAGTTTCATCAAGAAGGGGTTGAACTGATTTTAACCGTTGATAATGGAATTGCTGCCTATCAACCGATTGCGAGAGCCAGAGAATTAGGCTTAACTGTGATTATTACCGATCACCATGATTTACCGCCAAAATTACCCCCAGCCAATGCAATTTTAAATCCGAAATTAATTCCTCAATCTTCTCCTTATTATGGATTAGCCGGTGTGGGTGTGGCTTATGTATTAGCCATTTCGTTAGCCCAAAAGTTAGATAAAATTGAGGGATTAGTGAATCCTTTATTGGAATTATTTACTTTAGGAACGATTGCGGATTTAGCGCCGTTAATTGGGGTAAATCGTCGCTGGGTTAAACGAGGTTTAAAATTACTCCCTCAGTCTCAAATTCCAGGGGTTCAAGCCTTAATTCAAATATCAGGAACAACACCTGTTACTCCTAAGCATTCTGTGAGTGAATCCCAACCCACCTATTCTACAACTAAACCCAAAACCCCCTTAAAACCAGAGGCAATTGGCTTTCGTTTAGGGCCAAGAATTAACGCGGTTGGACGTATTGCCGATCCTCAAGTGGTGATTGAACTGTTAACAACAGAGAAGATGGGAATTGCTTTAGAACGAGCAATGCAATGTGAACAAATTAATCAAAAACGTCAACAACTTTGTGCAGAAATTGAGGAAGAAGCGATATTATGGTGTGAACAAACCCAGATTGATTTTAAACAAAAACGGGTATTAGTGGTGGTTCAGCCGGGTTGGCATCATGGGGTGATTGGGATTGTGGCTTCTCGTTTAGTTGAACGGTATGGTGTGCCTGTATTTATTGGAACAGAGGAAGAAGAAACAGAAAATAGTGAAAAAATGATTCGAGGCTCGGCTCGTAGTATTCCGGAATTTAATGTTTTTGAAGCATTACAATTTAGTGGAGATGTCTTAAATAAGTTTGGCGGACATCAAGCAGCGGGTGGTTTTTCATTGTTGGCAAAGAATTTAGATGCATTTCGAGCTAAATTAAGTGAATTTGCCCATCAATGCTTACAAATTCAGCATCTCAAGCCATTGGTTAAAATTGACGCAGAAACCCATTTAAAATCAATTAATCTGGATTTATATCAACAAATAGATCGACTACATCCCTGTGGTATAAAAAATGATCCGCCTGTTTTCTGGACAGCAAATGCTCGGATTATTCAACAAAAAATTATTGGTAAAGGTCATATTAAACTAACGCTGTCTCAAGAACAAACTGGAGATCATAAACTGGCAATCTTACCCAAAATTGATGGAATTGCTTGGCGCTGGGGAGAGTATTTTCCTTTGCCTTCAAGAGTCGATGTTGCTTATAAACTACGAGAAAATACCTGGAATGGCAGGACGGCTGTTGAGTTAGAAATTGTTGGCATTCGTCTGCCTCAAACTGCTATTAATCCAACTGTAAAATCTCCAATTCAAGCTACTTTTTCTTATCGCGATCGCCAATACTTTTGTAGCTTAGTGCCGTTTAATTCAGGACAAGAATTAAGAATAAAAAATACTCAAGGTGAAGTATTAGCGCTACAGTTGGGAAGTTCAACTGGCTTACTCGGAAAAAACCGCCAACAGGCTAAAACGGTAGATTTATCCCATCCTTATTTACAACAGTTAATTTTAACCGCTTGTCAGTCTCTGGGAATTCGCGATCGCACGATTGAGTAATTGTTATATAGAATAATATTGCATTCAATATATTAAAAAATATAGTATATAAGACTTCTTCCTCAACTTAAACTGACTAACTTTATGAATTGACTTTTTAGAAAAGCTATGATATAAAAATCTGTTTTTTTAACTGAATCAAAATCCATTTGAAGAATTACTAAAAATCTTCCCATCAAGCCTAAAATAAGCTATAGTTTTAACTTAAGCCAACCCCCTTAGAGCAAGCTGTAGTTTAAGGGATTGATAAAATTGACTGGCTTTTTTCTAAGATTGATTTCAGCGATTTATTCAAAATATAGAGTTTTTCTTAAAATATTATGCCTAAAGTGATCTCAGTTCACTCCTACCGAGGAGGAACCGGAAAATCTAATTTCACCGCCAATTTATCGACGACAATTGCTTTACAAGGCTATCGAGTGGGTGTGGTGGATACCGATATTCAATCTCCCGGAATTCATACATTATTCGGTTTAGAACCAGAAGATTTAAAAATCACAATGAATAGCTATTTGTGGGGAGAGGCTGAAATAAAAGATGCAATTTATGATGTGAGTTCAGGCATCGAAGCAATAAAAGATGGGAAACTTTATCTCATTCCTTCGAGTATCAAAGCCGATGATATTTCTCGGATTTTAAGTGATGGATATGATGTCAAACTATTAAATGACGGATTACGAAAATTTGTCAAAGAAAAACAATTAGATTATTTATTTATTGATACTCATCCAGGGTTATCAAAAGAAACCTTTCTATCCATTGCTATTTCCCATGTTTTAATTCTAATTTTACGCCCAGATAAACAAGATTATCAAGGAACAGCCGTCACCTTAGATGTGGCAAAAGCTTTGAATGTGCGGAAAATGCTACTGACAATTAATAAAGCTTTAACCAGTATGAATTTTGAAGCGCTGAAACAAAAAGCTGAAGAAACTTATAATGTTCCAGTTGCCGGAATATTTCCCTTATCTGAAGATATTGTTCAGCTTGCAAGTGAAGGAGTATTTTGTGCTAAATATCCTGAGCATATTGTTAGTCAAGAGTTTAGTAAAGTGGCTCAGCAACTCATGCAGAATTAGCCGAAAATGAAACTGAATAATTGACCTCGAACAGTACAATACTTAATATTAGGATTAGAATCATGAATGAGCATAACCTACAGTCTTTAGCCAGTTCAATTCAGTCAGTGACTTCTCCTTTCCGTACCTATCTGAATGAATTATATGAAAAATATAAAACTCTAGAAGAAGGCGCTGTAGCAGATTATATTCCTGAATTAGCATTAGCCGATCCCAACTGGTTTGGTATTTGTGTCGTCACCACAGATGGTCAAGTTTTTGAAGTGGGAAAATGTGAGCAAGCTTTTACAATTCAATCCATTTCAAAAGCCTTTGTTTATGGTTTAGCCCTCGAAGATCATGGTCGAGAATATGTTAATAGTAAAGTCAGTGTAGAACCCACTGGCGAGGCTTTTAATTCAATTGTTTTAGATGAAGAAACCAACCGCCCCTACAACCCAATGGTAAATGCAGGAGCCATCGCCACAACCGACTTAATTAAAGGGAATAGTTCAACAGATCGACTGAAGCGAATGTTAGCCATGTTTCAACGCTATACCGGTCGAGAACATGATATTAATGTACCGATTTTTTTATCAGAAAAAGCCACTGGATACCGTAACCGAGCCATGGCCTATCTCATGCTAAATTTTGGCATGGTAAGCGATAAAATTGAGGAAACATTAGACTTATATTTTCAACAATGTTCTATATTAGTCAATGGTAAAGATCTTGCCATGATCGCTGCGACTTTAGCCAATGGTGGCGTTAACCCTGTGACCGGAGAACAGGCCCTCGATCAACGCTATGTTCAAGATGTCATTAGCGTGATGTTAACTTGCGGAATGTATGACTATTCTGGTGAATGGGCCTATCGGGTCGGACTCCCAGCAAAAAGTGGAGTCGGCGGCGGTATTTTGGCTTTGTCTCCCGGAAAATTAGGCATCGGAACCTTTTCACCGTTGCTTGATGCTAAAGGCAATAGCGTCCGTGGAATTAAAGTCTGTAAAGAGATTTCCCATGACTTTGGCTTACACGTTTTCAGTGCAGCAAAACCCGAAAAAGACTTAAAAGAATGGATCGATGGCAGCGATACAGTCAACGACTGGTAATTAACAATCATCACAAGTTGGGGGCATCAATTCACTCAAGCGCTCTCAGTTACTATTGCTGTTAATGATGTCTCCGGAGTAAATCTAAACAAAAGTTTTTTTATTGATCTCTTTTTAAGCTTCTGGGATACTCTGTTTAAAATTTATTCCCTCTTTTATTAATGATGTGGATCAAACATATTCGACAGAAAATTAATCATATCCCGCACAAATTTTCCTTACAAACTATTTTATTAGTCCCATTTTTTGTTTTAATTACAGGAAGTGTTGGATTAGTTGGAGCTTTATCATTCCGTAATGGACAACTAGCCGTTCGTAATTTAGCCACTCAGCTTCGCAGCGAAATTACAGCGAGAATTGAACAAGAACTCCGGAGCTATTTTGATAGTCCCCACGAAATTAATCAGTTAAATGCCACCGCTTTAGTTTCAGGTAAATTAGACATTATTGATGCCACCGATGAAAACTTGTTATGGCGACAAATGAAAATCGCTCCCAACTTGGCTTTTGTTTACTGTGGCAGTCCTCAAAATGGCGAATTTTTTGGAGTACTTCGAGTCCCCGAAGATCAATCTCTACAGCTTTCTTATAGTAACCAAGAGACTGATTTTTATCGGGCTTACTATGGTTTAGATGTGCGAGGCGATCGCACTTTTAAACTCCGGACGAGCGACAAACAATTTGATTCTCGTTTACGTCCTTGGTATGGGGCAGCATTATCGGCTGGCGGTGCGACTTGGAGTGATATTTATATTTCTTTTACCACTAAACTCCCGAATATTACAGCCAGTTTACCTGTTTATAATAAAACCGGAAACCGATTAATTGGAATTTGTGCGACTGATGTGGTTTTACCCAAAGAATTTAGAGCCTTTTTAACAGGCTTAGAAATAGGAAAATCGGGTCAAGCATTTGTGATCGAACGTTCAGGTATTTTGGTATCTAGTTCCTCCGAAGAACCCTTATTTAATCAAATAGGTGATAAAATAGAACTGATTAAAGCCATTAATAGCCGCTCTTTATTAACTCAAAAAACAACTTCTTTTTTACGTGATTACTTTGGTGAATTGAGTAATATCCAACAATCTCAAAAACTTGAATATATGCTCAATGGTAAACGCCAGTTTGTTCAGGTTTCTGTGTTTCGAGATGGCTATGGTTTAGATTGGCTGATTGTTTTAGTGGTTCCCGAGTCTGATTTTATGGAACAAATTAATATTAATAATCGCAGCACAGTTATTTTATGTCTGATTGCATTATTGATTGCTGCAATTTTAGGATGGTTTATTTCCCGTCAGTTAACGAAGTCGATCACAGCCCTCGGTCAAGCAGCGGAAGAAATTGCCAGCGGAAATCTTAGCCAAAATGTGAAAGTGAAGCGAATTAAAGAGTTAGAAAAGTTAGGGAATTCATTTAATAGTATGGCAGCACAGCTTCAAGCTTCCTTTGACTCTTTAGAAGCTAAAAATGAGCAACTCGAAGCGGTCTTAAATGCTGTTCCCGGTTCCATTTCTTGGATGAACTCCAACGGAAGATATTTAGGGGTAAATCATTATTTAGCTGACAGTTTAAACTTACCGATAGAAGTATTTGTCAATAAAAATATTGGTTTTTTACAAAATAACAAAGACTATGTTAACTTTATTTATAAATTTATTAATAGCTCAAAAAAGTCGATTTTCAAAGAAGTTCCTGTTAAAATTAATCACCAACAAAAATATTATTTAATGGCGGCTCAAAAATATCAACAGGGTGAATCCATTGTGGCAGTTGGAATTGATATTACAGAACGTTATAAAGCGAAAGAAGCCCTAAGAATTGCTGAAGAAAATTATCGTAGTATTTTTGAGAATGCTTTAGAAGGAATTTTTCAATCTACCCCTGAAGGACAATATCTTAAAGTGAATCCGGCTTTAGCCAATCTTTATGGATATGATTCTCCGGAAGAAATGATTGAAAGTATTAAAGATATTAAATCTCAGATTTACGTTGATTCCAATGTCTTTGATCAATTTCAGCAGTCCATGGCGAAAACAGGAAAAGTTAAAAACTTAGAATATCAAGTTTATGGTAAAGATGGTCGAATGATTTGGATAGAAGAAGATACTAGAGCGGTTCGTGATACTAATGGTAATTTACTGTACTATGAAGGGATTATTCAAGATATTACTCAAAGAAAACAAGAGTCAGAACAGCTTATGCGTCAGTTAAAAGAACTCCGAATCGAAATTGATCAACAAAAACGAGAGCAAGAAGTTGCAAAAATTACTAAAAGTGATTACTTTCAACAACTCAAATCAGAAGTTGATCAAATCGAGGTTGATAACTTTTGGGAAAGTTAAGTCGGTTGTAAAACAGTAACAGCGTAATTTTGCGGATCTAAATATTCTTGGGCAAGCTGTTGTAATTCTTGGGGTTTAAATGATTGGATTTGTTCCGGATAAGTGACTGCAAGTTCCGTTTGAGAAATAGTAAAATAATAACCATATAATCCCGCAATTTGAGCCGGAGTTTCCGTCGAAAACCAATAATCGTTACACAATAATCGTTGAATACGGTTGAGTTCTTGAGTTGAAATCGGTTGAGTTTGTAATTCAAATAAATGATCGCAAATCATCTTCTCCACTCGCTCAAGATGCTGAGGTTCAAGTAAAGCGCTAATGGTCAGTAAACTAGACTCTTTTTGTAGAGAAAAACCGCTATCAATATAATGCACCAACTGTAAATCTTCTCGTAACGTTTGAATTAAACGAGAAGTTCGCCCTTCTGCCAACAATACAGACAGTAAGTCTAAGCCGTAACCCACCCGCAACTGTTCGACTCCAGGCCCCGTCCACGCCATCGATAAACGGCTTTGTTCGAGTTGAGGCAGATGACGATGAGTTCGACGCACTCCATGGCTGTAGGGTTGAGGCGCAGTGGTAATTTGAGGACAATAATCTGCTTGAGGAAAATAATTAAAGGTTTTTGAGACTAAATCAATGGCGCGTTGCTGTGAGACTCCCCCCACAACCACAACCGCCATATTTTCAGGTTGATAATGACAGTGATGAAAACATCGCATTTCTTCCGGTACGCGCCCCATTAAATGGCCTTTACTACCGAGGACTGAACGCCCATAGGGATGAGATTGATAGGTGGTTTCCATCAAAGTCTGAAATTCTACCCAATCTACGCTATCTTCAGCTTGACGAATTTCTTCAAATACCACATCTCGTTCCCTGACAAACTCCGTTTCCGAAATAGTTGCATTCAACAGAATATCTGCCAGAGTGGGTAAAGTTTCCTCTAAATACTGACTGGCTGTTTCAATATAAAAATGAGCATAATCATGGCTTGTGGCTGCGTTGGTTACTCCTCCCCGACTTTCAATCACTTGATCGAATACCCCTGGGGCGACGCGATCGCTCCCTTTAAAAATCATATGCTCTAGAAAATGAGCCATTCCTGACCAAGGCTCGGGTTCTCGTATGGCTCCGGCTCTGACCCAGACATCCACCACCACAACAGGCGTAGCTGAAATTTCTTGATGAATTAAGGTCAGTCCATTATCTAGTGTTAAAACGTTTGCAGGAAATTGGGTAAGGTTTAGCAGTGTAGACAAATTAAATAAATTTAAACTTTAGTTAATGTATTAATAATATTTAATCAGACTATTCCCCTAACGCCTTGTAAATCTGACTTCTGTGATACAAAATGTAGAACTTTACTGTATAACGTCAGTTCGAGCATCTCCCTGGCTTCCCTGGGGCCTTTACCTATGAGGCTAGGGATGGGGAAAGGTAAACGAACTGAGGTGGACGGATGATAGATCTGTTAAGAAATATGGCGTTACCAGCAATCATAAATAATCCTTTATTCATCTAACTTAGCTGTGTTTTGCAATAGATTTTTATCGCCCCAAAATCCTGTATAAAATCAATGGATATAATCTATATTTTACTGTTTTTATTAAGGATTAAAAGATTTATTATTGTTGTAATTTGATCGTTTTTTCCGTTTATAATTAATAGCTAATTGCTTACAATTTTTAAGGTTTATCAAGTCTTAATTGAAATCAAATCTAGAGAAATATAATGAGTCTTGACTCAAAAATAAAAAATAATTCATGTATAATTATTACTCTTTGTTGTGTCTAGCCCAAGTCTGACTTTGAGCCTGATGCTAGCCAGAGAAAGTTTATGGTAAATTTAAGATATGAGTAAAAGTAGTAGTGGATACAAAATCCTAAGTGACAATCGTAAAGCCCGCTATCTCTATGCAATACTAGAGACCTATCAAGCTGGGATTGAATTAAAAGGCACAGAAGTTAAATCGATCCGTGCAGGAAAAGTCAATATGCAAGATGGTTATGCCCTTGTTCGTGATGGCGAAGCATGGCTACTGAATGTCCATATTTCACCTTATCAAAGTGCCAGTGGCTATTTTAATCATGACCCACGACGGAGTCGTAAACTTTTGTTGCATCGCCAAGAAATCAATAAACTCATTGGCAAGATTGATCAGCAAGGCTTAACGTTAGTGCCTCTGAAAATGTATCTGAAGAATGGACGAGTTAAGGTCGATATTGCCCTAGCCCGAGGTAAGAAAATTCATGATAAACGAGAAGATATTAAACGACGAGATGATAAACGGACGATGCAACGGGCAATGAAACAGTATTAGTTATTAGTGATTCCTCCGAAGTCATTTGAGGGCAGACAGCAGAGAGATCTTTCAAAATTCAAAAATGATTACTCTCTCAAACGATAGCTAAAAGAATACCTGAGGCGTGTTATTCTGGTGTTCTATTGTCTAACAAGAGCGTTATCAACTCCCATACACTTACAGTTAACCAAAGCATAGCTTTCAAGTAAGCTTCAGCAATTTCACCTTTGTGTAACTGAAGTGAGGTAACAGATTACTTCACGCCCTATAGCGTAAGATTTTACGTCATTAGTGATATTGATACTCCTCCCTCTTTTAGAATAAAGTTAGCTTCTATTGCCAATTTTTCATGAAGCTTTCGCAGGGCTTCTAGCCGAAGGTGAGTTCAATCATACTACAATGACAACAGCCTCCAGCCCACACAGGAGTAGGTACAAAGTGTCATGTTTATACTGAAACGGCAGGATGTTGAAATTAAGACTGTTCAACACCCTCATCGGGATCAACAAATTCCGATTTTAGTTTATCAAAACCAATCCTTTCGCCTGATGAAGGTATTTAATGCTCAACAAGAGCATGAGGCTAGAGAGTTCTGGCGTGATTTAACGGATAATCGAGGCAAGGCTTGTGTGTTGCTAGAAGAACCAGAACGGTATAGTGTTTGGGGAAAGGTGCGCTCGGAGCAGCTTGCAAGCGAGTCGTCAAATCGGGAGCATAGCAACCTGCCCACGTTAATTCAGGCTTGTTTGTTGGTGTTACAAGCGGTTTACTTTGATGTTGAAGATTTACTCGGATCTCGGCAAGCTAATTCTTTTGTTAAAGATCTCACTCAAATCTTCCATCGCTCAAAATTTCCTCAAACAGATACTCCTCAAGCCGTTCAAGCGTTGCTTGGCATGAATCCTTTAGATGAACTTCAAATTCCTTCTTGGAGTGAAGATCACTTAAAGGTTCTCTTACAAAAATTATATGAGTTGGGAGAAAACTATTTCGGCAACACAAGTTTTACCGAAGGCATGGAGGAGATTCTTGAAGATTTACCGAGCGAAGATCGTCAGCAATTCATAGATTGGTTAAATCAAGATCAACTCAGCCAGCTCTGGCCAATGGACTAACTCTCATCGAGACGTGCTTCGACTGAGATGGGTTCAACCGCTATGCAAAACTCATTAATTATTATGAATACTACCTCACAAAAATCATCATCTAAATCATCCCTACTATCAGCTCAGAATTTAGTGATTTCTGGCATTATTTGGGCCGTATTGTCCCTTCTATTCTTCTTGCTATTCAGTGTCACTCCCGAAGGAGAAGATTTGCCCCTGTGGTATCAAATTGGGACTTACATTTTTGAATTAGGCGCATTTCTGGGAGCATCCATTGTCTGTTATCGTAACTGGCAAAGTCCCCAAGTTGTGAGTGGTCGTAACGTTTGGTTAGGATTTTGTTTAGGAACGCTGTGTTACTTTATTGCGGGTGTTCTATTTGGATTTTGGGAGTTGGTTTGGGGTTTAGATCCAGATGTCTCTGCGGCGGATTTATTTTATGTTTTGACCTATCTGTTCCTAGCTTGGGGCATGATTGTTGCGGTGTCCTCAAAACGGCTTAATTTAGAAATTTGGCAAGGAATTGCCGTGACAGGAGTCGCGGTCGCGGGAACAGCCCTGGCGATTTGGGTCTCTGACCCCACTTTCTTTGGTTTGATTGGTGCAACAGAACCGAATATTGCAGCAGAAGTGGCGGTAGAGTCGGGTGTAGAAGAGCCAAGCATAACTGCACCGGAAGTGGTCGCCGCAACGGAGGCAGAAGAGGATGTAGTTGAAGAAGTTACAGCTCCCGCATGGGTCGTTGCCCTCGACCAAAAGTTAGAACCATTTGCCTTTGGAGTCAATCTTTTTTATATTATTGCTGACGTATTTTTGTTGATTTTAGCGACTGCTTTGATTTTGGCATTTTGGGGCGGACGATTTTCTCAATCTTGGCGAATGATTGCCTTTGCTATTTTCTCTTTATATGTGGCAGATATGTATTTTAAATGGGCTGATACTCAGGCGAGTGCAGAGTATGAAAGTGGGGGATTATTAGAGGTATTTTTCGTATTTACAGGGGTTCTATTTGCGATTGGAGCTATTTTAGAATACGACATCTCTACCCGTTCTCGTCAAAGCCGCCGCAGTCGCCGCAGCAATGCCAGAAATTAAAGTAAGTATTCGTCATTTTTCAGGGGTCATTAGTTGTTCATATTTGTATTGTTTTTGATTTAGACAAAGGTAATCGGGAGATTCTTTTCAATAACCGAAAACGGGTAATGAATAACTAATGACTAATCACTAATAACTCATCACTAATCACTAATCACTAATCACTAATGACTAATAACTAATAACTCATCACTAATGACTAATAACTAATCACTAATCACTAATCACTAATGACTAATAACTAATCACTAATGACTAATAACTAATAACTAATAACTAATAACTAATAACTAATAACTAATAACTAATAACTCATAACTAATAACTCATAATGATTTCATTCTTCTGTGCGAAAATAGATCGCCACTGGCACAATCACCAGTAGCATTAAAATCATGGATAAAGCCGAACCAAACGGCCAGTTACGCGCTTGTAAAAATTGATTTTGAATTAAGTTTCCCACCATTAAGGTTTTGGCTCCCCCTAAAATATCGGGTGTGATAAAAGCACCTAATGCTGGAATAAAAACTAGAATAGAGCCAGCAATAATGCCTTTTAATGTTAGAGGGAAAATTACCCGAATAAATGTGCGAAAATCATTTGCTCCCAAATCATGAGCGGCTTCGATTAGAGAAAAATTAAACCGTTCTAAGGTGGCGTATAACGGTAAAATCATGAAGGGAAGATAACCATAAACTAAGCCAATAATCACAGCCAAGGGTGTAAACAGTAAATCAAGGGGTTGATCAATTAAGTTTAAGGTTTGTAGCAACGTATTAATCACTCCTTCTGCTCGTAAAATAATGATCCAAGCATAGGTACGCACCAGAAAATTAGTCCAGAATGGAATAATCACTAAAAACAGCAACAAATTCCGCCAGCGTGGGGGACGAGTGGCGACAAAAAAGGCGAGTGGATAACCGATAAACAAGCAGGTAATCGTTGTAAAAGCGGCAAGTCCAACGGATCGTAAGAAGATATTAAGATAGAGAGGACTGAGCAAACGCTGATAGTTTCTGAAGGTAAATTCTAGGGCTACACCCCCATAGGTTCCTCGTTCTAAAAAGCTATAAATTAGAACAATCAGCAACGGCAAAATGAAAAATAAAGTTAACCAAATCGTTGCTGGCAGTAACAAAACCAGTAATGTTGTACGCTTGCGAGTTTCAATAGTCATGAGTTATTCATTACTTGTTATTGATCGGCTGTTGGTTTTGGAAATAGCCGTCGAGCGCTATGACCGGAACACGCTACAGATTAGCAATAGGGAAATCATAATAAATGACAAATCATTCTAATCTCTTGATCCAATAGCAAAGATAAGCTATGATGCAGCCAACTTATCAACTACAGACTTTAGCGAGTGACCAGTGACTGTACAAACGCTTCACCTGAGAGAATCGAATCATCACGTGGTTCAGTCTCTTTCTCACCATAGCGATCGCAAATTGCTGACTCTATTCCAGAATCATCCAGATCTGGGTAAATATTTTGTTGCTATTTTCTGTCGTTATGCCCAGGTTGTCTATACTCTAATTTGTCATTCTGTGCGATCGCCAGTACAGGCAGATTATTTATTTTCTCAGACTTGGCGGCATATTTTCTATGAGATGCGGGGTTTAAATTTACAACTTGCCCCCGAAGACCTACAAGAAGGCAACACCTTACAAAACTGGATTATTAATATCACCGCTATCTGTATTAACCAGGCTGATTTACCAGCGGTTGAGTCAATTCATTATTCTCGCAAAGATGCACCGCCCCCATTGTGGTGTTACGTGGGGCAAGTGTTGGACGGGCTTGATCCGCTGTTACGCTTAGTTTTGATTATGTCTCAGACATTTCGGTGGAGTGAAGCTCGGATTTCAGCCTATTTACAAGCCGAAGGAGAATCAATTACTCCCCAAGAAGTCAAAGAACTGATGAAAAAAGGCAATCATACCTTAGTTCAGAATCTGCCTCAAGATATTCGTGTGATCTACCTAGGAGAACAGGAAACTGTCCCCTCAAAAGCCGATACAATTAAACAGGTCTTTTCCAGTTAAGGATTTTAGTTATAATCTGGCGCTGCATTCTAGGATTAACCGTTGATTTTCTACAGAATAGGGTTGAATCTCTAATGCCTGACGGAAAGCCTGAATGGCCTGGGGGTATTCTCCAAGAGCTGCATGGCATAAACCTAGACCATGCAATGCTCCAAAATGAGCCGGATTAAGCTGAATCACACATTGGCAATTTGAAAGGGCTTTTCTATACTGTTTAGTGGTGTAATAAAGAACAGCTCGTCGATTCCAGGCTTCTGCAAAGTCCGGTAAATCCTGAATGAGTTGAGTCAGCACAATTTCTGCTTCAGTTATTTCTCCCCCTTGTAACAAGACTTCAGCCCGACGAATTTGAGTCAGACCGACAGCGCCTTTTTGTTCAAACCAAATTCGCCACAACTCCTGGGTAGCGCGAGTACGAGTCGTCTCATCAGAATTTTTTAAATCTGCCAGCAACGACTTGGTATAGGGATCGTTAATCATAGCGGTCTATCAGAGGGAAGTGTACAATTCATACCTAGGAGTAAAACTCTCTTGCTTTTAACTGTAGCTAGAGAAACCTGAATTTCACAACTGACATTGTCCCTAATTTTGGGAAAACTAAACTTACTCTGTCTAAGGCAACAACTGCTATGGTTAGCTTTTTAAACAATTTGCTCTCTCGCCGTAAACCCGGGGTCGGGATTGAGTTAGCCACCGAACGGATTAATATTGTTGAGTTACGTAAAAAAGGCGATCGCCTAAAGCTCGTCTCTCTGGCTACAATCCCTGTGCCCGACGATGTGATCCAGGATGGTCAAATTATCGATTCACCCACTTTAGCGGAATTGGTACAATCGACACTGGCTGATAACAATATTAAAATCAAACGAGTGGCGACGGCGATTCCAGCCCGAGAAGCGGTAACTCGAATTATTTCTGTCCCGGCTGAACTCAACCCCGAAGAACTGCGAGAATATATGAACGCAGAAGCGGGTTTATATTTACCTTTCTCCCGAGAAGAAGCAGATTTAGACTATCAAAAACTCGGCTTATTTGTCGATGAAGATGGCATTGAGAAAATGCAAGTGTTGCTGGTTGCGACTCGTAAAGAAATCATTGACACTTATCTAGATACCTTTGAACAAGCAGGCTTACAAGTCGATGTCCTGGAAGTCAGTAGCTTTGCGGTTATTCGTACCCTCAAACAACAGCTTGAACAGTTTTCTTCTAATGAAGCCGCTATTATCGCAGATATTGAATTTGATAGTACAGAATTAGCGATTGTGGTTGATGGGATTCCCCAATTTAATCGGACAATTCCTATTGGTCTATTCCAGGTGCAAAGCGCTTTAAATGAAGCGATGAATTTGCCTCCTTCTCGGGATGTCAACGAACTTCAAGCCATGACATTACCCGTGACCGATACCATGGGCGCATTAAGCGATCCCAATCCGGGGACGAATGCTATTATTAAAGTGCTTTCAGAGTTAGCCGACGAGTTACGGCGCTCGATTGATTTCTACATTAACCAAAGTGATGGGTTAGAAATTGCTCAACTCTTGGTCTCTGGCCCTGGAGCCGCAATTGGGCAACTCGATGAGTTCTTTATGCAGCGACTTGCTATGCCTGCGACTCAAGTAGACCCGATTGAAACTCTCGGACTCGATTTTGACCAAGATATCTCGCCTGACCAACGTGCTAGCTTAGGAGTTGCACTGGGCTTAGGATTGCGGGTGAGTTAACTCAAGTCACTCACTCAATCACGGTTCTAGACATAGGGTGGCTGAGTTAGTGTGATTACAATGTACATTACCCCATTTGGACAGAACAACTTTAAAATTTATAAATACTGCATAAGGCCTTAATGTTATGTATAGCCTTGATATCAATTTTCTCAATGACAGGCCCGATTACAAACCGATTGAAAAAACCTTTACTCGCAGCCGAAAAACGGGTGCTCCGGTTGACCGCAAACCGATAATGATTGGGGTTTTAGCCGCATTGGCTTTGAATGCAGCTTGGGCAGGTGCTTGGCTGATTTTCAATGGCCGTAACAATCAGTTGCAAAAAGAACTCGATGCTCTGCAAGCTCAGTTAGATGAAAAAACCTCTGAGGTTCAAGCCTTAGATCAAATTTATGCTAACGCCAAGCAAGCCAACGAAGAAGCGGATGCTTTGGCAGGGGTATTTAACGAGATTAAGCCCTGGTCAGCCTTGACTCAAGAAATGGCTGAGCTGATGCAAATTGCTGGGGTTAAAGTGACTCAGATTGAACAAAGTCAGCCCAAAGCTCAGGCTTCTAGTTCTTCATCTAGCGACGAAACCGCAGCCCCAGCTCCTCGAGCCACTCCCAAGTTACAAATTGAAGGCATTGCCAGTTCCTTAGCCGAACTCAATGACTTTATTTTATTGCTGAATCAATCGGCTTTTTTCGATAGTGACAAAACTCAGTTGCTCTCAGCTAATATCACGGATAACCCGACTAAACTAGAAGAAAGTCAGCCCGACAGTGGCTCATCTAGAAATACCCCAGAGCTACAACCTGTGATTGAGTATACAATTGAAACCCGCCTCAGTTCAGCCACAGCCTCGGAACTCTTACCGGAGCTAAAAAGCAATGGTGCAACCGGACTGGTTAACCGCATTGAAACACTTCAGAACAAAGGAGTTATTCAATAATGACTCAAGCAATGAACAACGAATTTGAACTAGAAAAGGATCTCGATGAAGCCGAGGGCCCAAGTCTATTCGGTATCCAGTTTACCCCCAAAGTCATCGGAATTATCATTGGTGTTGCTGGGGTGTTGCTAGCGGCAGCCGGTATCTACAAAGCTGTGCTTCCCGCTGTTGCACAAGGAAATACCCTCAGCGATGAAATTGAGACCACTCAAAATGCTATCGAAGAGCAAAATGAACGTCTCAGCAAAAAAGATGAAGCAGAGCAAGAACTCGCCAACGCTTTGGCTAGACGTTCCTCTGTGACGGGCTTATTTGCCGACGAGTCTACTTTAGAGACGTTATTGTTTGATCTTAATGAACAGTTGAATCAAATTAACGCCGGAATTACAGAGGATGAGGAAAAAGCTCGGGTGACTGAGTTTGAACCGGTTGTGGGCAAGGATGGCTCAACCACTGAGGTAATTAATGACGGTTCTTTTGGGGCTGGGGTCAATGGCCAACTCAGACAACGGGTTTACAATGTAGAGTTTGAAGGCAGTTTCACTCAGACTCAGCAGTTTTTAACCACTTTGGAACGACTACAACCGTTATTGGTGGTCAAAAACTTAACGACTGAATTAAACGAAAAAAATCCAGTCTTAGAAGGGGAATACAGAAACGGTAAGTTTGTTCCTGCAGTTGAGCAACCTCAACGACGATTAACTACAGCCTTCGATCTCCATGCCTTGCTACCTTTGAGTCAAGAACAAGTAGAAGCCGCAGCCGCCGCTGAACAAGCCGCAGAGGAAGCAGAAGAGGAGTAATCCTCTAACTTCACTGAATTAACCCGCAGAGGTATCCTAAACCTTCTAGAAGAGAATTGAATCTTTAGGTCAAGATCCCTGTTTGCTGTGAGTTTTAGGTCTGTTGTTAAATCGCTTTGACTTGACAAAATCATAAAAAGAGTGTATGTTGCCCTTCAAATCCGAGCAATTACACCATACCTTTGAGTGTCTTTCTTCATTTTATTGATCACCCGCACCTGAGAAAGCCAAAAAATTGATCATGCATCGGGTTTAATCAAGCCGATTATGATAAACTATCGCAGCAAGAGTATCACAAAATTGTTATGAAACTCAAGATGTAGAATCTAGTTGTAACAATTGCGAATATAGTAACGGCTAAGGGTCAATTTATTCAGATCACATCTATTAAACATTCCATTAACAACGATAATTTAGTGTGAGGAAGGAACGTGAAACATATTTTAGGGGTAAGCGGAGGAGCCATTACCAGTGCTGCGGTTCTAATTTTGGCACAATCCCCAGTGGCAGCCATGACCCAGGTGCGGGATATTCAACTGACTCAAGCCAATGGTGAGGTGAATCTGGTTCTGACAACCGAGGGCGGAGAACGTCCCGAAGTCTTCGTCATTCGCCGAGGGAATGACTTTATTGCCGATATTATTAATACTCAATTGACCACCAGTCAACAGTCTTTTCAGGAAAATAATCCGATTCCTGGCGTGTCTTCTATAGTGGTGACTCAACTTGACCCGAGTAGTATTCGGGTGATTGTAACAGGTGCTGGGGGTCAGCCTGAAGCTCGGATTGTGCAAGGTGCGGCGGGTAGTATTGTGATTGCTATGGGAGCCAATGGCGTGGCTCAGGTTCCCCCTCCTGTTGCTCCTCCGCCGGAAATTGGTAATCAAGATGTATTGGTTCCTAACCCAAATACCAGTGTCAGTAACTCTGGGTTGCCTCCTGCTTCCAATGAAGTGATTTTACCCGATAGCGCTTTAGGTGCGCCCGGAGCCGCTCCTGGAGTCAATGCTCCCCCTGTCAATTCTGCACCTCCTTTTCTTCCCCGTGCTGTTGCACCCCCTTTAGGAGATATTGCCGTTTCCAATGTTAATCCGGCCGCTTCCAATATTACTCTCGGCACGGATGAAGTGATTCCTCGGTTGGTGTTGCGAGATGCCCCTGTGCGGGATGTACTGTCTTTACTCGGACGAATTGCCGGGGTTAACATTGCCTACAGTACTCTAGAAAAAGATGAAGATTCTGGGCGTTTCGTCCAAGCCGAAGAACAAGAGAATCGGACTATTTCTCTTGATATTGAAAATGAACGGGTTGAAGATGTCTTTAACTATGTTCTGCGCTTAGCCGCCTTAGAAGCCAATCGAGTTGGAAATACTATCTTTGTCGGGGCCGTTCTTCCGGATGAGGCCCGTAACGTTGTGGTTCGTACCCTGAGATTAAATCAGGTTGAAGCTGAAACAGCCGCTAGCTTCCTCAGTACACAAGGGGCTGAAACTCAACTGAGTATTGAACGGGTTCAGATTCAACAGGTGGGTCAAGGGTTTAACCAACGAGAAGTAGAAATCCGTACCCCTGATATTATTCCCCTGGCAGCAGAAGAAGGTTCAGGGCCATTACTGCTACGGGGTTTATCCATTTCTACTAACGATAGGCTTAATAGCATTACCTTGGTTGGGGAACCTCGTAAAGTTGAGATTGCCATGGCGATGTTAAGTCAGCTTGATTTACGTCAACGTCAAGTCGCGGTTAATGTAAAAGTGATTGATGTCAACCTGGATGGGGAAGCCACACAAAACACGAGTTTCTCTTTCGGGTTAAATGATGCTTTCTTTGTCAATGATGGCGGGGCTGCTTCTCTGAACTTTGGTGGTGTTAACCCACCTAACCGGGACACAGCGACCACTGGAATTAATGCCCGTCCAATTGTTCCGAATAACCCAGTCGGAGGCGAGGAACCGTTCTTCGACCGAGATGGCACCACTCGTACACCCCTCACGGCTCCAGGGGGCGGAATTGGTTTACGACCCATTTCCCCGGTTACCAGTAGTCCAGAACGAGTCGGAATCTCTGAGTATGATCCGTTTGAGCGAGATTTAGACACTGGGGCATTGGATACTTTGGGTGAAGTTGAGTTTAACACGTTCCCCTTATTCCAATATCCTCAACGATTCCTGGCGACATTACAATCTCAAATTGTTAGCCGCAACGCTAAGATTTTGACTGATCCGACATTAATTGTGCAAGAGGGTGAAGTAGCAGAAGTTCGACTGGTAGAAAATATTGTTAAATCAGTTGATGTCAATGTGAGTGAGTCAGATAGTGGCTTTCGGATTGACCGTAGCGCTAACTTTGAAGATGTAGGATTAATTCTTAACGTTGAAGTAGAGCGGGTTGATGACAATGGATTTGTTACACTGCGGGTGAACCCTGTTGTTAGCGCCTTGGGTAGTCGAATTGATATTGGCGATGATGGAGCGTTTGGTACTGAAACTTTAGTTCGTACGCTTAACTCAGGCCGTATTCGCTTACGGGACGGTCAAACATTGATTGTTTCCGGTATTATCCAAGAAAGTGACCGGGTGACCGCGAGTAAGATTCCTATTTTAGGAGATTTACCGATTATTGGGGCTCTATTTAGAAGCACGAGCCGCGAGAATGAACGGGCTGAGGTGATTGTGCTGGTGACTCCGAGTGTAATGGATGATTCTGATAACAGTCCCTATGGCTATGACTACAATGTTAGCCCGGATGCTCGTCAGTATCTAGAAAGACGGTAAATATAACCGTTGATCTGTGATGATTTCGCCCCCTAGCCCCCAACTCTGGGGGAAAAAGATGACTTAAAATTCCCCATTTCTCGATCGCAAGCATTTCTCAAAGCCCCCATTCTTGGGGGTTTAGGGGCAGAGGTTTAGGGGCAGGGGTTTGGGGGCAATAAATTTAGCAATACTATAAAAATTAAGGATAGAAACTAGAGAAGTTGAAAATCATCTCCATCGAAGTCGTTGAGATTATCTGCATTCTCAAGCAATAACAGTTGATGAGCGTTTCCTTGGTTATCTAAATAATACAGAGTATTACTGGTTTCATCATAAATCAAATGAGCATCCCCAACAGTACTGGGGTCAAAGTTTTGGACTTTGATAAATTCTCCAGCGGCTAATTGTCCATTGTCTGTGAGAATATCACTCAATAAAGCCTGATCTAAAATAATTTGGTCTTCGGCTGCATCAAAGTCGGTTATCGTATCAAACCCTAACACCTCTTCGATGCTGAGGTTATCTGGATTTCCGCTAGCAAATAGGCTAATGGTATCATTTCCTGAGCCTGTTGTAATGATATCGTTACCGCGATCGCCTGAGAGAATATCCGATCCTTCACCCCCATCAAGAGTATCGGACGCTTTGCCGCCAAATACCCAATCATTTCCTTCTCCACCATAAAGAATATCATTTCCTTCCCCACCCAGGAGTGAGTCATCCCCAAGGTTACCGAAGGTTAAGTCATTGCCTTTATCAGAATAAATCAAATCATTTCCTAAACCGCCTTCTATGGTGTCGTTATCCCGTCCACCATGAATGGTGTCATTGCCTTGATGTCCTTGGAGGATATCTTGTCCTTCACCCCCTAAGAGAGAGTCATCACCCCTTTTACCCAGTAAAGAATCATTTCCTAAATTACCAAAGAGGGTATCATCATCATTTCCACCGTCAAGAGAATCGTTGCCTTTTCCACCGTAGATTTCATCCTCTCCACCCTCACCTAATATTAAATCATCTCCTTGTAAGCCGCTCACTTTGTTATTGGCTGTATTTCCTAATACTTGGTTATCTTCATTATTGAGATTAACGATTGAAGTATTATCAGATGCAAAGTCCTCAATCGGAGTTAGAATAAAACCCCCGCCGTTATTGGATGAAGCCAGAGAATTATCAATAGCATTTTGTAAATCAATAATGATATTAGACATAGAAAAAAATAGTGGTGGCTGATAAAAATAAGGAATCAGTCGGTAGGGCTTACTTTTTCTATTCCAATATAATCGAGTAATCTCAGGATTGTCTTCGGTTTATTTTCGTGTCTTTTATTTTTTTATCTGATAATTATTAAAGCTTAAATCCGTAATTTTATTTAAAAAATAAAGAGAGATTTTTTATCAATCTAATGATATCCGTATTTCTTCGGAGTTACAATATCCGTATTTTTTCGGATAAAGCCCTTGATATTTTTTGAGAACAGAATCGGCTCCACTGCTATCTGTAGAAGTCTTGCAAGGCAGTGGAGAACACCTATTAATTTAAAATCACTTATTGTGGCTTGGATTGAGTTTTATCGTCAGGAAATCCTAGAGATTGAGGGGATGATCCGGATTGATGTAGATTGAGGTTGTTCTCCTAAATTAATAGACTAAAGTGATATAAGTTATTTGCTAAAATCGTCAACTAAACTATTCTTAAAATAAGTCTAAGGGAAAATGACCATAAGTTCCATTCACCCCCGCTTCATCACTGGATTGATAAGAGATTAAAACTCCTCGATATTTTTCCAGATATGCACTGGCATAATAAGACTGATTTCGACCGTTAAATTTAAGATAAACGGCTCCTTTGATCGGGTTAATACGGTTAGAGTCGATATCAATGTTGTAACCTAATTTCGTTAAGTATGTTGATAAAGTTGTGAGGGCCTCTGGGAGAGAGTCCGCACAAATACCTAGTATTTGATAGTCTGAGTGATCGACTAGCAACAATAAGGCTTGGCGAATTTCATCTATTTCTTTCGGTAGAGTTTGGGATTGTATCTCGATACGGGTAAACTGTTCTAGGAGATTTTGAGCGGTTTCAAGGGTTAAAGAAGTTGAGTCAGGGGTCATAATCGTAAAATTGAATTTTCTGGTTTTTAATTTGAGAGAGTGAAGTCAGCGGTCAATTATTTCATAAAACTTAATATAGAGAGAATTGCTTTTATGATAATAGCAATCAAGCGATTCGTTAAATATGATAAAAAATGAACAAATATAAATAAATATTATGAAAATATTAAAAAGATTCAAGGTATAAGGGTACAAAAGCTTGATATTATTTTAAGGACTTGGCGCAAGGCGCAAAAAAATATAAAGCGATTCCTTAAAAGGGAGATATATAGAAGCTATGGCTTACTCTCGAACTCAAACCCAATCTAAAGCGGGTTATGATGCTGGTGTAAAGGACTATAAACTGACCTATTACACCCCCGATTACACACCAAAAGATACAGACATCTTGGCAGCATTCCGGGTTAGTCCTCAGCCTGGAGTTCCTCCCGAAGAAGCAGGGGCAGCGGTAGCGGCTGAATCCTCTACCGGAACCTGGACCACTGTATGGACGGATTTGTTAACCGACTTAGATCGCTACAAAGGCCGTTGTTACGATATTGAACCCGTTCCCGGCGAAGATAATCAGTATTTCTGCTTCATTGCATATCCGTTGGATCTGTTTGAAGAAGGTTCTGTAACCAATATGTTGACCTCCATCGTGGGGAACGTATTCGGGTTTAAAGCACTACGGGCGCTACGTTTAGAAGATTTACGAATCCCGATCGCTTACCTCAAAACCTTCCAAGGTCCTCCCCACGGGATTGTGGTAGAACGGGATAAATTAAACAAGTACGGTCGTCCCCTGTTGGGTTGTACGATTAAACCGAAACTCGGTCTGTCGGCGAAAAACTACGGTCGTGCCGTTTATGAATGTCTCCGGGGTGGTTTAGACTTCACCAAAGACGACGAAAACATTAACTCTCAGCCCTTCATGCGTTGGCGCGATCGCTTCCTGTTTGTGCAAGAAGCTATCGAAAAATCCCAAGCGGAAACCGGGGAGATTAAAGGTCACTACCTCAACGTTACCGCTTCAACTTGCGAAGAAATGATGAAACGGGCAGAGTTTGCCAAAGAAATTGGCACTCCTATCATCATGCACGATTACATCACAGGTGGTTTTACCGCCAATACTACTTTGGCACGCTGGTGTCGTGATAATGGAATCTTGCTGCACATTCACCGGGCTATGCACGCGGTGATTGACCGTCAACGGAACCACGGTATGCACTTCCGGGTACTCGCCAAGTGTTTACGGATGTCTGGTGGGGATCACCTTCACTCCGGTACAGTTGTGGGTAAACTCGAAGGTGAAAAAGGCATCACCATGGGGTTTGTTGACCTGATGCGGGAAGACCACATCGAAGAAGATCGCGATCGCGGTATTTTCTTTACTCAAGATTGGGCTTCTATGCCGGGTGTAATGCCTGTGGCTTCCGGTGGTATCCACGTATGGCACATGCCTGCGTTGGTTGAAATCTTCGGCGATGACTCTTGTTTACAGTTTGGTGGTGGTACATTGGGTCACCCCTGGGGTAACGCACCGGGTGCAACAGCTAACCGGGTTGCCTTAGAAGCTTGTATCCAAGCCCGTAACGAAGGACGTAACCTGTTCCGTGAAGGTGGCGATGTCATCCGTGAAGCGGCCAAATGGAGTCCTGAATTAGCGGTTGCTTGCGAACTGTGGAAAGAAATCAAGTTCGAGTTCGAGGCAATGGATACGCTGTAATTCGGATATTGTAGGGATGAGGGATGAATCCCCGTCTACACGGGGACAAGTTTTGATCAATAAGTAGATAAACTTAAGATTCATCACTCAAAACTCATAGGGGTTGGCCTCAGATGGATATCAAAAAAGTTGCAAAGGACACGACCAAGGTCATATCTAGCTACCTCACCTATCAAGCCGTTAAAGTCATTGCAAACCAATTAAGAGAAACAAATCCCGGTTTAGGGATCTGGTTAAGTGGTTTTTCTTCCAGTGGAAAAATTCAAGATGGAGAAGCGTACTTGCAAGAGATGCTTCAGGAAAATCAAGAATTAGCATTTCGGATCATGACGGTACGAGAACATTTAGCTAAAGAGGTAGTGGAATATTTGCCAGAAATGGTACTTGCCAGTGTCCAGCAAGAAAACATAGAGCATCGACGACGTTATCTTGAACGTATGACGCAACTCAATGTGACCCAAGCCAGCCCCCATCCGGAATTAACCACAGATTCAGAAGTCCAGAAAGACGATACAGGGATCTGAATTGTTTGAAATTACCTGTAAACTGTACATAATCTCAACATCTAAAACATGCAAACTTTACCAAAAGAGCTTCGTTTCGAGACTCTGTCTTATTTACCGCCGTTAACTGATGCCCAAATTGATCGCCAAGTTCAGTACATTCTAGAGCAAGGCTATATTCCGGGTGTAGAATTCAGCGAAAGTGCTGACCCCAAAATCCACTATTGGACGCTGTGGAAATTACCTCTATTTAAGGCAACTTCCGTCAGAGACGTCATGGCTGAAATTCAAGAATGTCGTCAAGAATATCCCAAATGCTTTATCCGTGTCATGGGATTTGATAACGTGAAGCAATGTCAAGTTTTAAGCTTCATTGTTCACAAGCCTTCTAATTCTCGATACTAAGTTTTGAAAGAAGAGGTTTTTGAATACCTCGAAAATTATTAAGCATCATGTTGAGGCAGGGGTTATTCCCTGCCTTCTTCTTGTAGAGGAAAACTACGCTTGAGATCAAGGATACATTGGTTCAGTTTTATTTAACTTTGGTGATTAATCTGTGTCTTAATATAACTATTGCCCATTACCTGTTGTTACCTGCGCGGTAGCACTATATGATTGAATGTATTCTCAGCCCAAATATTTGAAAGAAAGGTTATCTCCATTACTAAAATTTGTTTTGATTTTTGTCATAGTAATCGGAGTTGTTTTTCGGTTTGTTGCTCTCGATCATAAAGTTTATTGGTTTGATGAAGTGTATACCAATTTACGAGTGGGTGGCTGGAGTAGTAAAGCGGTTGATGAAGTATTATTTAAAAATCAAATTATTCCGGCGAGTCAATTGCAGCAATATCAGAGGATAAAGCCGGGTAGTACAATTGCAGATACGCTGCATTCTTTGGCGGTTGAAGATCCTCAACATCCCCCGTTATATTTCTTGTTGGGGCGGGGATGGATGCAATGGTTTGGTCATTCTATCACTGCGTCTCGTAGCTTGCCAGCGTTGTTGAGTTTGTTGTCTTTACCGTTAATGTATCTGTTAGCAAAAGAACTATTTAATTCAGGTTCAACGGCATTGCTGGCGACGACGTTAATTGCAATTTCTCCACTGGATATTTTATTTGCTCAAACGGCTCGGCAGTATAGTTTATTGACTGTTTTAATTTTAGCAAGTAGTTATGCTTTAGTCAAAGTCACTCATTCAAGAAAGGAGTGGTTTTGGGGATTATATATTATCAGTAGTATTTTAGGTTTATACACCCATCTTTTTTTTAGTTTAACCCTTGCCGCTCACGGCGCTTATGTTTTGCTGCTGCAATTGAATTCCAACTCAGATCAAAAGCAGTATTCTCCTAAAATTTTAATTGAGTTTATCATTTCATTATTGATTATTTTAGGCTGTTACACTTCCTGGATGATCACACTATTTAATCATCTAAGCCGGGCAACATCTACTACAAGCTGGACAAAAGTTTCTGTGAGTTTGATTGATGCCATTAAATTCTTGGCTTTGAATTTTAGTGCAATTTTGATTGATACAAATCTAGGATTTAATGACTGGCACAATTATTTAATTCGCCTACCCGTTGTTATTTTCATTGTATTAGCACTTCATCATATTAGCTCTACATCCTCTTATTCAAATCGGTTATTTATTCTCACCTCAATTTTTATTCCTTTTTTAATTTTATGGCTACCCGATATATTATTAGGGGGTAGACGTTCAACAGTTGCCCGATATTTAATCCCTTGTTTTCCGGGTATTCAACTGGCGATCGCATACTGGTTTTCAGCAAGAATTAATAGCCGCAGGTTTTCTTTCATTAATGGCTCAAAAACGTGGCAGATTATCTTCGTGGCTATGCTGACAGGTAGTATTATTTCCTGTACAATGAGTGCAATTTCTCAGACTTGGTGGACGAAAGGAGTCAGTTATTTGAATGCAGAAGTGATTCAGCTCGTCAATACAAAAAAAACCCCCTTAGTTGTGACTGATAAAGGAGATTTTGGAGTGAATAAAGGCAACTTAATTTCTTTAAGTTATCAGCTAAATCCAGACGTAAAATTCTTGTTAATGGATCAACCGCCAAACTTTTATCTTTTACCCATTAACTCTACTGTTTTTGTTTACGCTCCCTCCCAGACATTACAACAGGGAATTTCTCCCAGATATGGCAAGCTAGAGCCAGTGGCTGAATCTCAGCTTTTATGGCAACTCAAATCACCTTAAATCTGGTTCAAATAAGAATTGATCGATAGGAATAATCAGGCTATTTTGCTCAATCGACTGAATAAAGTCTGGACTGGAAACTGTAATGCCATTCACCTCAATTCCATCATTTGTTCTTTGAATTTGTAGGGTTTCTCCTCCTAGTGTTTGAACTGAACCTTGTTCAAACTGAGCATCAGAAATGCCACCAACAACGATATGATTGCGTAATAACTGGTTTAATTGTTCTTGGTTTTCAGCTTGTCTCAATTGTTCTAATAAACTTGCCCAAGTTTCTTCGGTAGGAGCAAAGATCAGCAGGTCATTTTGACTGAGAAGATCTCGAAGATTGTCTTGTGTCAGCCTCAGTAGGGAATAAAATGTAGAAAAGCTTCCTTTTAACAAGTCTTCAACAATTTTAACTCCTCTTCGTGGTGTACCTTCAATAATTTTAAAGGGATTAGACTCAGATTCCTGTTGGGCAGAAGTCGGAATAATTGGATTAGTATTTTCTTGAACAATTTCTTCTATTTCTATTAATTTAGGCAGCCGTTTATCTGTTTGATAAATAGCTTTTGAAATCATAGCGGGAAAGATGAAAATACTACTCATTCCCAAAATCATCACGGGAAATTGCTTAAACTTTATAATTGAGAGGGAATAATTGGATAAAAAGCCAAAAGGGTCAGACAAGGAGAGAGTAGTATCATGTTTGATATGAGTTATTATCCGTTTTGTAAAGAATTCCAAATTATATCTCATTTGTCGATCAATCCTGAGTTCAATTGGTAGACTAAAAAGTATTTCATCCAATACAGAGATAATCACGGGGTAAAGGGGAGGATTTTCAGGTGGGTTACCGACACAAACACTTCATCATTACCTTGCTCACAATTCTGGGATTACTAATTTATAACCTGTTTCCTTACCCTATCTCTGTATTGCTTCCATTTAATCACTTACCGGTTCAAGCTCAAACCCAAGTTGATCAAAAATCTGTCGCCATTAACCATTTACAGCAAGCAGAAGACTTACTGGAGCTTGGAGACTCTCAAGGGGCTTTGGATAAATTTCAACGCATTCTAGAGCAAGTTCGCGGCTTAAATGAACCGTTATTAGAAGCTCAAATCCTGAATTTAATGGGTTATGCCTATAACAATTTAGGTCAATATCAAGCAGCAAAGCAACAGTTTTTAAAGCTTTTAAAAATTAGTATTGATCACGATAATTTACCAGGAAAAGCCACAAGTTATACGAATTTAGGAATTCTTTCTCAACAACTGGGGAAGTATTCTGAGGCTTTATCTCATCATCAAAAAGCCTTAAAAATTTTCCAGCAGCTTCAAGATACAGACAGCAGTAATTCTGTCTTAAGTAATCTGGGGGTCGTTTATCAAAATTTAGGACAACTGGAAGAAGCCCTGAGATTATATCAACAAGCGTTAACGACTCATTCCAATCCCCAGTGGCAAGCAACCATTAAAAGTAATATTGCTTCAGTGTTAGAAACTCAAGGCAAGCGGTTAGAAATTGAAGGAAACTTTGTCAAGGCTCGAAAATATTACGGTAAAGCACTAACGGAATATCAAGAAGTATTGAATTTTTTTGAACAAGAAGGGAATGAGCGACAAAAGGGACGTATTTTAAACTTAATTGGTTCAGTGCAAAACAAACTGCAACAACCTCAAAATGCCTTGTATAGTTTGCATCGTGCTTTAGAGATTCGCCGCACTATTCAAGATCGTCCTGGAGAATTAACCACACTGAATAATTTTGGCACAGTTTATCGAGGATTGGCTGAATATAATATTGCTCTGGATTACTATCATCAAGCATTAGAAATTGCTCGCAGTCAAGCGGCTCAAACCAAGCCAGAAGAAGCCCGAATTTTAAGTAATATTGGGGTGACATTGTTAAAGATGGGGCGATATTCTGAAGCAGCAGATGCGTTAACCGAAGCAGTAGATATTTGGGAGTCTTTGCGACCCGGTATGACTGATGAAAATAAGGTTTCTTGGCAAGAACAACAAGCACAAACTTATGCGGGTTTACAACAGGCTTTAGTACATCAAAATCAGGTCGAAAAAGCCTTAGAATTTTCTGAACGGGGACGGGCGCGAGCCTTTGTTGAGTTGATTGCTTCTAGTTTAAAATTACCAGAAGTGGAGTCTTATCAAAAACCATCTCCGCCGCCATTAACATTCACTCAAATGCAAGAAATTGCCCGTCGTCAACAGGCAACGCTAGTGGAATATTCTTATATTAATCAAGGTAAAATTCTCTACATTTGGGTAATAAAACCTGATGGTTCTTTAACATTTCGAGCAGTGGATGTGAACAGTTTAGAATTAATTGAGATTGTGCCTGTTGCTGATGCTAATAACCCAGAAAGAGGAATAGATCGCGATGCAGAAACAATTGTGACTCGCGACGGGCAGCAGCGCGATCGTAATATCAATAAACACTACTACAAATTGCTAATTGAACCTATTTTAGATTTGTTGCCTACCGATGCTGATGATCATGTAATTTTCATGCCGCAAGCCGATTTATTTGAAGTTGCTTTTCCGGCGCTGCAAGATCAACAAAATCAATATTTGATCGAAAAACATACCATTTTAATCTCTCCTTCGATTCAAGTTTTAGATTTAACTGAACAAAAACGTCAAAATTTAATTCAACAATTGGATAATTTAATCGTAGGTAATCCGAAAATGCCTATAATTTCTTTACAACCGCAAGCTGATCCTCAACCTTTAAGTCCCTTACCTGGCACTGAAAAAGAAGCAATAGCCATTGCAAAATTATTGAAAACTCAGGCTATTTTAGGAGAACAAGCCACGGAAGATTTTGTCTTTCAAAAAATGCCAAAAGCCAAAACAATTCACTTTGCCACTCACGGTTTATTGAATGAAGTCAGCCATTTAGGGTTAGATATTCCCGGTGCTTTAGCCTTTACTCCCGCAGCTCAATTTGATCAAGAGACAGCTTATCATAATGGTTTATTGACAGCAAAAGAAATTTTAGATACACAATTAAATGCAGAATTAGTGGTTTTGAGTGCTTGTAATACCGGACGGGGAAAAATTACATCCGATGGCGTAATTGGATTATCTCGTGCGTTTATTTCAGCCGGAGTTCCGAGTATTGTGGTGTCTTTATGGTTTATTCCGGACGGGCCGTCAGCCGACTTGATGATTGAATTTTATCATCAAATGCAACAGGTTTCGGATAAAGCAATTGCCCTGCGTCATGCCATGTTAAAAACTATGAAAGATTATCCTGACCCACGAGATTGGGCGGCGTTTCTATTAATTGGACAAGCGAATTAACAATCAATCCAGCTTATGCCAGAGAATATTGACAATTTTCTTTCCTAAATTGATAATTTTATCGTAAACTAGAGCGGGAGTTCTATTCTCCCCAAAAAATAGCGTTGTGAGTGAGTGAGGAAACAATGCATCGACTGTTACGCTCTTGTAAATTATTAACCAGTAGTATCGCTTTAGGGGTGGGAATTGGTGTCTTCCAAGCTTTACCCATGTTCGGTTCATCGCCGCAGTTGTATGGTGTGAATTCTTTTGAGGAATTGGTGGCTTTACGGGATCAACTGATTCAGGAGTTAGAAACCCCGAATCAAAACCAGAATAAACGGCCGTTTTTTTCATCCTTTTTTAATCAAAATAAAGTCGTCTCTGTGGATGAAGATATTTTAGAAAAGGTCAAAGATATTGATATTCAAATTGTGATTGAACAGCGAGCCAATGACAATTGGCAACAAGCCATTCAGCTTGCAGAAGTGGCAACTCAAAGCGGTGTTCAATCTCAGGCTACTGTAGAAGACTATAAACAAATCCAGGCATTGTGGCAACGAGCCATTCACAATTTAGCCGAAATTTCTACAGACTCATTTCGCTCAACTGAAGCATCAGAAAAAATCAAAGAATATCAAGTTAGTTTGAATGCAGCCACTCAAAATTTAATCTTAGCAAAAGCGTCTATTTTAGATTATATTCGTCAAGAAAGTGGCTTATCCAAGACGGCGATGATTAGCATTTGTAGCCTACAGCGAAATTGTCTGAATTTACACGGAGATCAAAAGCCGGCAAGCGCTGCTAGTTTAATTAAAGTACCCGTGGCAGTGGCTTTATTGCACAAAGCAACGGAAGAGCAAGTTAACCTGAATCAAGAAGTTTTTGTTGATAGTGGGAACTATACTGAAGATGCCGCAGAAATTTATGCGCGTCAATCTTATCCCTTAGAAAAATTAATGGGAGAAATGATCGATCACAGTAGTAATATTGCCACGAATCAATTAATTGATTATTTAGGTCAAAGTTATATTAATGAGTTATTAAAAGGTGAAGGTTATCAAGTGACTCGGGTACGGTTTAAACTGATGGGAAATCGAATTATGCCGAAAAAACCTGGTAAAGGACGTAATAGTTTAACCAGTAATGAACTCACAGAAATGATGGTGAAAACTTATAATCATGAAGTACCGACAGCAGATGCATTAATTGAGGCATTAAGCCGCCAATATGATCAAGAAATGGGGTATGCGGCTTTAGAAGATTTGGGAGAAACAGTAGAATGGTTGGGTGAAAAAACCGGGCAAAATTCCCGTGTTGTGGGAACCACATTAGCGGCGAAAATCGACGGGGAAAAGTATGTGATTACAGTGATTGATAATAATACAGGTAATATTCCTCAGATTCGTAAATCTATTAAAAAAATCGCTGAAAATATCGTGACCAACGGACATTTTTAAAGGAAGAATTAGGAGGTTTCTAAGACTTCCATGATTTCTGATCCAATGAGGAAGAGTTGATCGACTTGGCTATCATAAGCCCAAACTTTAATAGGTGTTTTACCAACGGGTAAAAGTGCAGTTGGTAGTTGAATTGTCCAGCCCGATTGTTGATAGTTGGGTTCAGAAAAAGTTGAAGCCACATCAGGTCTTTGTATATTAACTAGACTGGCATTAACCAGTTTATTTTGTTCTCCAAAACTCAGGTAAACTGCATCTGCGGCTTGCCGTTTCTGTGGTAAAATTGCCCAACCCATGAGTGAAACTTTCTCACTCCATTGAATCGGTTTTGTCGGCATAAAATCAATTGATCCTTGCGCTAAATTACTCGAATTCAACGTAATCGGTTGCTGATTTCTTTGCCAAAACCAATGAGATTCAATCGCTTTATAGGGGCGATATTGTTGTAAAATATATTGATAAATCTGAGAAGCGGACTCAGCTTTTAGAATTTCATCCCAAGGATTTTGAAACCAGATTTCATTTTTTAATAATATAATATTAGGCTGAGTGGCTTCTAGTTCTTGAATCACTTCCTGTTGTGCTGTACTGGGTTTCGCATAGAGAACATAACCATATTTAGAACAGGAAGGTTTGTTAAATAAATAATACCATAATCCCTCAGAAGTTGAGGTAAAAAAGCAGGATTGTTGATTTATTTCTGGTTCTATTGTTTGCCAAGCATTCAGATAGTCGGGTTTCAGTAAAGCTGTATCGGGTTGAGAAATGGCTTGGGGGAGTTGAATGATTTTTGTAGCAGATTGTTTGAGGTTAAATCCAGGTTCTATTCTTATTAAAATGATGATAAAAAGAACAATGCAGAGTTTTTGAATCGGATAAAATGAGAGGTTTTCAAGTTGAGGTAATATATATTTTTGGTATCCTAAACACGCTAGATAATAAACTAAAAAAACGGTTGGAATTGCACCATGATAGGCATGACCAATATCACTTCTATCCAGGGTAATTCTCATATAGACAGCCGAAGCAATGAGTAAAACTAAAATTAAATAATGTCGCCGGACAAAATCACGAAGTTGGTAGTGATACAGTTTAAAATCGAGTAATAAATAAACAATCACAGCACTTTGAATTAAAATCGGCCACCAGAAGTTAAAAGAAAGCCAAGTGAGTTCTAAATTCGGTAAAGGAATAAAAGAAATATATCGACCATATTTTCCCCAATAAATCACTTGTGAAATAATGGCAGTGACTGAATTAAATCCTATCAATCCAATTATCGTGATGGAAGAGATAGTCCCCCCTATGATTAAACCGAGAAACCAAGCTTTTGTGATATTTTTAAGTTGCTGAATTAATATGAAAATAGAGGCAAAAAGATAAACCGCAATGAAGTAAATGCCTCGGTCATAAACATATAAAAAGCTAGCCGGAAGTGATGCCGCTAAAAGAGTAGAAATAATGATTCCTTGTCTCGGCTGAGTGAATACCACTCTAAAAAATCGTAGAATTAAAGCCAGTTGTAGGATAAATACGGTTCCTCTGCGACCATCAAATTTAAAAAAGATACCATCAAGAATACAAAATATTAAGCAAGACAGTAGAAAAAATGGTAATCTTAATTTAGGTTGTTTAAGGGTTTGAGTTAACTCCCAAAGAATCCAAAAATAGCCCATACAAGCCACTACACTTTCTAAATTCACCCAAAATCGCGTTAATGCAATTCCATTTTGATTAAAAGTCAGAAAATGAGCCATCCAACTGGGAAAAACATCCATTCCCCAACCATGAATTAAAATGGTATTTATCCAAGGATTTTCTAACTGAATAAAATTGGGTAAAAAGCCTAAAAACTCACCTTGATGAAATGAGTCTATTAAAGTATCATTAATTGTAAATTGGTCGAAGGGAATATTAATTAACCAAGCTGTTAGCAATATTAGAGTTATACTCAGCCAAACAATTCTATTTTGAACAATATTTAATAGGAATGTAATCAGTTTTTGTAATATATTATCAGGCAGATTAATAAAAACAACAGTGATTAAACCTGGAGTGAGTAGTAAAACAATGTATTTTATATAATCTGTATAAGGACTAATATTTTGAATAGATGCTAAGGAAATAATGCCATGTGAATTCTGAGTTAAGGGAAGCTGAATGAGATTGATAATGGGAATCAAAAATAGAATATTCAGCAGTGAGATACAGAGAATCCAGGTAAGGCTGGGTTTTGTTTTAGAATTCGGTTCAAACATTATTTGTTTGAGAGGGATTCAGGAGATTGATTTAAGGCAGCAAAAGAATATAATTTATGGCCGGTAAAGCTAATTAAAGCCACACAAGCGGCACTGACTAAACGAGCAAGAGGTGCTTGCCAATGTAATTCATTAATTAACAGTTGTAACAAGCCTAAGTTAGCTAGTAAACTATTAAGCGCTACCATAATAAATACTGCATATTGCATTTTCCAGTTACTCCAATAGATACCAAAAACAAAGCGACGACTGAGGCTAAAATTAGTGGTTAATCCAATAAAATAACTAATCGCTAAAGCATAAATATACCATAAACCCGATTGAGTTAAAATCGAAAATATCATCACATCGAGGACAGTAGCGATGCCACCTGTTAGTAGATAACTTGAGAATTGTTGAAATAATTTTATCCATTGCTGACGGCGAGATGATGTAATTTTGGAGGCGGTTGTGGTGGCTGTTGAATCAGCTTCTTCGACATATTCACTATCACTATTGACATTCCACAAATTATGTTTATTGGGAGTGATTAGGTTTTCGGCTGCTAAAATTCCCATTAACAAACTATGATCTTGATTATTATATTTAAAAGCGCCATAACGACCAATGAGCTGTAGGTTTTTAAATTGTTGAAAGTAAGTTTGAAGTGTTGTTAAAGCCTGTTTGTAATCCCCCGCATAAATTGGATAAGTTCGCGGTAATCGTACCACTAAACCACTCAGTATTCTTTGATTTTGAATTAAATTAATTGTGCGTAAATCCTGTTCAGCTAGGGCTTGTAAATTGGCTTCTGACGCTTGCCATAATTGATCGTCAAAATTACACCAATATTCACAACAGAGGGGGGTTTGATTACGATTAGGCAGCATCTCTGGCGACCAATTAGCAAAGTTTGTAACGCGACCTAATTGCACCCTAGGATCATTAATGTATAACCAATTATCAGGAAAAATTGAGCCACCTTCTACCATTAAATAAACTAATACGGTATTGCGAAATTTTAAAGACTTTGCGGCTTGGCTGACAACAATAGGGGCGGGAGATTGAATTTGTTCAACTAAGTTAGTGATGGGAATTGAAGAGATTACACTTTGGCAAGGAACAATTTTTTCTTCTTGGGTTTGCCGATTTCTCAAGGTCAGATGAGTTACCTTAAACTGACTTTGATGAACTTTAGTCACTTCTGTATTCAGTAAAATCGATTGATGATGCTGTTGCAAATACTCTGCCATTTTATCATACAGTTGACCGGAACCGAATCGAGGGAATTGAAATTGATCGACTAAGTTTTTAACTTTACCGTCATTCCCTAAAATAGCATTACGAATGGCTTTAAATAATGATAATCCTTTAATTCTTTGAGCTGCCCAATCTGTACTAATTTCTGTGCAAGAAAGTCCCCAAAGTTTTTCAGTATATCCTTGAAAAAATATTTCAAATAGCCGTTGACCAAATTTAGCGGTTACCCACTCTGCAAAGTTTTCTGGATGACGATTTGGCAAGAGACGAGCTTTAAGATATGAGGTTAAAATATTGAGGGTTTCAACAATCCCTAAAGTTAATAAAACTTGTCTGGCTTTTAAAGGATAATTGAAGTATTTACCCCGATAATAAATCCGAGTGAGGCGGTTTACAGTCACCTGTTCCTCCCCTAAAACTTCATTCCATAATTGTAAAACAGGAGCTAACTTAGTATAAAAACGATGGGGACCATAGTCAAGAATAAATCCCTGATATTCAAAACTTTTCGCTAAGCCACCGACATCAGCATCCCGTTCAACAACAACCACAGGCTGACCCAATTTAGTTAAGGTATATGCGGCTGCAAGTCCCGCTGGGCCTGCACCTAAGATATAAATCGGCTCCATTACACCAAGCTACATTCCTGTTGTTTTGCAAATTGCTCTTATCATACACTATAGACAACAATTTTATTGAGGAAAATAGTAATATACTATAGATAATTATAAGTTATTCTCTCAGTATCATCAAAAAAATGGATTCTAAAAAAGCAGCTCCTTCTTCTTCAAAAATCAAAATTGAGCAGTTAATTAAAATCTATGGTCAAACGCCTAAAGTCGCTCTAAAAATGCATCGTGAAGGAGCCAAACCCGATCAAATTTTACACGAAACCGGAAATACTTTAGCTATTGCAGATATTTCTTTAACTGTAAATACTGGGGAATTATTTGTGGTGATGGGATTATCGGGTTCTGGAAAATCAACACTGGTTCGTTGTATTAATCGTTTAATTAAGCCGACAAGCGGACATATTTATTTAGATGGCGAAGATATTGCTCATGTAGATGAAAAACGAATTCAAGACTTAAGGCGAACTCAAATATCGATGGTCTTTCAAAATTTTGGTTTATTTCCCCATAAAACTGTTTTAGACAATGTAGAATATGGATTAAAAATTCAAAGTAGGGATAAAAAAAGTCGTTCTAAAAAAGCATTAGAAACGTTAGAAATTGTGGGACTCGCTCAATGGAAAGATCACTATCCTCAGTCTTTAAGTGGTGGAATGCAGCAACGGGTTGGGTTAGCGCGCGCTTTAGCCACAGATGCAGAAGTATTATTAATGGATGAAGCTTTTAGCGCTCTTGATCCTTTAATTCGACGAGAAATGCAAAACGAATTACTCAGATTACAAAGTGAATTACATAAAACCATTATTTTTATTAGTCATGATATTCAAGAAGCTTTAAAAATTGGGGATCGAATTGCAGTGATGAAATCCGGTGGTTTGGTTCAGATTGGTACTCCTGAAACCTTAGTGACTCAGCCTAAAAATGACTATATTCAGGCTTTTTTACAAGAAGTTAATCGCGCTCAAGTTTTAAAAGTCGATACAATTCTTAGGGAGCATCATCCTTTAATTTTAGATGAAAATCAGACGAGTTTATCTCTCAATAAAAATTCAAGCCAGTCTGATAATTTTCAATATGTTGTTGACTCTCAATCTCAAGTTATTGGCATTATTAATCATAAAGCTTTAGCCAATATCAAAAATGTCGATCAGCTGATGACTATAATACAGTCTGATTTTCCGGTTGTCAGTTCTTTTGATTCGCTGGAAGTTGTTTTTCCTCTATTAAATCAAGAATTACCCATTGCAGTTGTTGATCATAGTCATCGTTTTCAAGGTATTATTCAACACAATGATATTCTTTCTGTTCTTGGAAAATTAACAACCAAATCATTCAATCTATCCCTTGAAAATTAATTTTTTTCTTGTAATTCTATTTTCTTATCAGAATAATATAAAATATCTCCAACATCAGTTGGATTGTTTAGTATGAACTGATATTGACTGCGTTGTAAATCCGTAATCTCATAATTTTCTGTTTCAAAAGCGTATTTTTTCCAAGGTAAGAAACTAGCGCCAGGATTAGACAGTTGGCATTGGTAAGAGCCTTCATCTGAACTTTCAACGATTACTTGATCCGTTAAATCTAAAACTTCATGATTCATCATTACCTTTACGTGTTCTGTTTTAAAATTTACTTTATCAAAGTTTTTATCCGTTGCTTGTCGAACAAACCGAATATTAAATTGATTACTTTGATCAAATAAGTAAAGTGCTTGAATTAAACCCGTTCGATAGATATAAGCACCTCGATAGTTATCCGGTAAACTTGTGATTAATGCGGGAGTTGTCGGTTGGATATTCTGAACACTTTCTAAAATACTTTGAGACATATCACCCGCTATTTTCCAGTTTTGGTTTAAAGAATAAGTGGATAGACCAAAATATAATAACAGAATAGATGAGGCGATTAATGCCACTTGAGATTGTAATAAAATGGTGTTGATTGCAATTGCTAAAAAGATAGCAGCAAACCCTGAAGCGAAATAAAGATATCGTTCTCCTTGGGTATCAACTGTCGAAACCGTGACATTAATTGCAGGTAGGACAGCAATATAAAAGGAAATAACTAAAAATATCAGAATTTGAGGGAATTTTGAGGTTTTAGAATGAAATGATCGGCTAATCATTATACTAGAAAGGAGTATCCCCAAAAGAGCTAAAAAGGTAAAAATCCAAAAATTTAATTGAGCTTCTGGGAAAGGTGGCAGTAAACTGCGACTGGGATAGATTACTATGTTTTTTAATAGCTGTTGAACGTTAAATTGGAGATGAACCTTTTCTCCATAACCTCCAACTAATGTATTCAATTTCCAATATCGTAACCCAAAATAGACGAATAAAATCGCCAGATATTGGCAGAATATACTGAAATGATATTTGATTGATTTTTGTGATTTATTCTGAAAAAAATATTCATAGCATTCATAGCCAGCAATGATCCCCGGAAAACTAACAATAGATTCTTTTGATAATAATCCCAATAAAAATAATAGTAATGCAATATATTGATAATGGTAATTTTTTATAATCTTATACAATAAATAACACCCTAAAGCACTGAGAGCAAAAAAAGTAGAAATGACATCAGTGCGCGCAGAAATCCAAGACACAGGTTCAGTATGACTGGGTAATAGTAAAAAGATAAATCCTGAGAGATAAGGAATAAATCTTTGAGCAATTGAAGGATTAAATTGACGGCTTAAAAGTAATGCGGCTATTCCGCCTACCCAAATGGCATTGAGTCCATGAAATAGAAAATTTGTTAAGTGATATCCCCAATATTTTAACCCCCAAAGTTGATAATCTAAAAAACTAATGAAACTAAGAACCGGGCGAAAAAACAAAGAATTACCATGCTGTTGATTGACCCATAATCCCCATGCTCCCAGCTTGGAATAAAGAGCAATTAATACAAAATCATCCGACAAGAAAAAACTATTGAATGTGTTAGAATAACAAGCAATTCCAGTGACTCCGATTAACAGGAATGATACAGTTAAAGTGAGTTTATTGATTAAATGAGAATTCATCTCAGCTTACAGAGGACTAGTTAGAAGGAATTGATCTATAATATCTTATTGGGAACTATTCTAGTTTAACTTTTGTAAACGTTAATCATTCGTGTAAAATACTCTTAGTAAAAATATTAGATAGGAAGGCTGTTATGAGTGAAATCAAAGTTGGGATTATTGGTGGTAGTGGTCTTTACAAAATGGAGGCGTTACAAGATATAGAAGAAGTAGATGTAGAAACGCCATTTGGTTCACCTTCCGATCAATTTATTGTCGGAACATTATCAGGGATGAAAGTAGCTTTCCTAGCTCGACATGGTCGGAGCCATGCTTTATTACCTTCAGAAATTCCTTACCAAGCTAATATTTATGGTATGAAAAAATTAGGAGTTGAGTATCTAATTTCAGCTTCTGCTGTGGGTTCTTTGCAAGAAGATGTTAGACCTTTAGATTTAGTGCTTCCCGATCAATTTATTGATCGAACCAAAAACCGAATTTCTACTTTTTTTGGTGAAGGAATTGTGGTTCATATTGGTTTTGGTAATCCAATTTGTTCTCAATTATCACAGGTTTTAGCCTTAGCTATCTCCTCATTAAAATTACCTGATATTCGTCTGCATCAAGGTGGAACTTATGTTTGTATGGAAGGGCCGGCTTTCTCTACAAAAGCTGAATCTAATTTGTATCGAAGTTGGGGGGGGACGGTGATTGGGATGACCAATTTACCCGAAGCAAAATTAGCTCGAGAAGCAGAAATGGCTTATGCAACTATCGCTTTAGTGACTGATTATGATTGCTGGCGGCCTGACCATGAGCAAGTCAGCGTTGATATGATCGTAGAGAATCTAAATCGTAATGCAATTAATGCTCAAAAAGTGATTCAAGAAGCGATTAAATTATTGAGTAAAAAATTACCACAGTCTGATGCTCATTCGGCTTTAAAATATTCGATTTTAACTCCATTAGATCAGCTCCCTTCAGGACGATTACAACAGTTAGAATTAATTTTGGAAAAGTATGTAGAAAATTAAGATTGATACTGTTACTATCTTTATCTAAGATGATCCCAAAATAATAACACCTATTTTTTAAAAATTATCATCTTATCTATTTTTTTACCTTACCCTAATTATATTCTTCTACTTTAAAGAGCTTGAAGTATACTTTAATGATTAAGATAGGGTGAGGTTAATTAAAATCTAGTTTAGTCAACAGCTTTTTTCCCTAAATAACTTTTAGTTTTATCATCGATTTTTTTGATATTATCTTGACTCGTTTGTATTTCAGATTGAATAGAGCGAAAGAGTACTTGCGTTTCCGACATTCGATCTTTGAATTGAGAAAGAGCGACGGGTTGCTTTGTTTCAATCTCATTGCAAACCGCTTTAACTTTTCGCCCATACTTCATCGCTAAAACTAAAATACATAATGTGGCTGATGTCGGAATTAAAATAGCGGCTATGATCCAGGTATTAATAATAGGATTAAACCGGATTTTTGTCTGATTAATTTCTTGTTGTATTAAAGATTGTATGGGAGTAGCGTTTTGTAATTGGGGGGAAATATCAGAAATAAAAGTAACTTGAAAAAACGTTGATAAGGCGAACAAAAAGTTAATCATATTGAGTATAGCTTAAAATCAAATAGCATGAACAGATAGACTGTCTTTAGTCGGGATTATTCCAGGATTAATTTTTGGAATCTCTGATCGGCTTTAAGTTGATCAAAATCAGATTCTTTTCTGGCTAATTTACGAACAACTTGCGGTTTAATCTCAGTGGCTTTTTTTAAGCTTTCAAAGGCTAAATCCGGCTGATTTTGTAAACTATAACAACGGGCTTGGTTGTACCAAACCAAGTAATAATTCGGTTTAAGAGCAGTGGCTTGCTGATAAGACAGAATCGCTTCATCATATTTTTTAAGCTGTGTTAATGCAAATCCCCGATTATTCCAGGCATCTGCATAATCTGGCTTTAATTTGACTGCATGATCGTAGGATGCAACTGCTTTTTCATACTCTTTCAGTTTCCCTAATGCCACGCCCCGATTATTCCAGGCATCCGGATAATCTGAATGAATTTTTATGGCTTGGTCATAAGAATCAATCGCTTCAGCATAGCGTTGTAGCTTCGTTAAAATTACTCCTCTGTTATTCCAAACTTCTGGTAAACTCTCTTGAATTTCTAGCGCTTTAGCATAAGTATTTAAAGCCTCCTGATACTTTCCTTCTATAAATAGTTTTTCTCCTTGTTTAGCATAATCTTTGACTAACTGAGTTTGAGGTATTGTGACAACATTAGAAGAAATATTTTGAGCGGTATGCGCTGAAGTTGATTCTAATTTTTTTAAGGTTTTTTCTGCCGATGTATTGCTTTCTAATAATTGATGTAATACCGTCTTTGTTTCCTCAATTAAACCTTCTAACTGAGAACTAGCATCTGCTTGTAAGCTCTCAATTTCTTGTTGAGCTATTGCAATTTTTTTTCCTAACTTCGATAGCCAGAAAAAAGCCACCACAGCGGAAGCAGTCGGTAAAACCAGTAAGACAACTAATAATAAGTTAAGCGCTGCAAATGTCCGCCGATAAGCTCGATCTAACTCCGCTTGAACTGCTTGTTGAATTTCACTATTTAAAGGATTTGGATTAGCCTGAACCCAGACAGGAGTAGCTGATAAGGTGGGTTGTGTCAACATCAATGATACACTAGGAAAAAGTAAAATATAGCTGAAAATACGCAGCAAATGATGACCTCGATTTTGAAGCGTTCGCTTAACTTTAGGGTTAGGACTAGTCATTACTTTTGTCATCTGATATTGTCGTTGAATCATATTTACATGGCTCAGGAGAACATTTAATCGGTGATGTCCCCAATTGATTTTTATTGTTATTACAAGAATTGAGAAAATATTATCATGTCTGAGTGGATTGAGATCGGTACAATTGTTGCTCCACAGGGTTTATATGGGGAGATGCGAGTTTATCCTAATACGGATTTTCCCGAACGATTTTTGCTTCCTGGCCAGCGATGGATGGCTGCACCCGGAAAAGCTGAACCCCAGTCCGTGGAGTTACTGGGGGGACGTTTAATTCCTGCAAAAGGCTTATATGTGATTGAATTAGAGGGCATAGAAACCCGAGAGCAAGCTGAAGCGTTGCGAGATTATCGGTTGTTGGTTGCAGATAGCGATCGCCCTACTTTAGAAGAAGATGAATTTTTAGTGCGGGATTTAATTGATTTAAATGTAATGATTCAAGCAACTGGAGAATGTATTGGTCAAGTGATTAATGTCATTCCAGCCGGAAATGATTTACTTGAAGTGAAGCCTAATACTATCGAAAATGAAGTGATTCCTGTTGAAGAGAATAGTACAAATTCGGATAAAAAAGCAACCCAAACGCGACGAAAAAAACGGGCTAAAAAACCTAAACAGCCTAAACCTAAAACTCTTTTAATTCCTTTCGTGAAAGAAATTGTACCTGTGGTTGATTTTGAAAAGGGTCAAGTAGAAATTACACCGCCTGATGGTTTAATTGAGTAGGGGAAATGGTTTAATTGGTTATTGGCTTTCAATCATGGATCTAATTAGCAATAGTGCGTCTTGTAACCTTTATCTGTTTGATAAATCTGACGCACCAAAGCTGTTAATTAATACTTCTATGCAACTGAGTATGAATCTTGAGGAAGATGTAAACCACATTCTTGTTTTAAACCATTAAAGCGAGTATTTCGTTCATGTAAATCATCAGCAGTCATCGGACGACTAGAATGGCAATCTCCTACTGTTAAATATCCTTTATAAAACAGAGGATGATAAGGTAAATCATTTGCTTTTAAATATTCATAAACCTCTCGATCACTCCAATCTAGAATTGGTAAAATTTTATATCGACTTTCTTGTAATTCTATGGGATTGAGATTCATACGATAATCGGTTTGACAACGGCGTAGTCCTGCTAACCAAGCGGTTGCATTTAATTCTCTCAATGCTCGCTGCATGGGTTCAACTTTGCGAATTCTATCGTATAAATTTAAAGAGGCTACATCATGGCGTTCCCATAATTTACCGTAAGTTCTTTCCATTTGACTGGGAGAAATAGGAGATTTGTAGACTTTTAAATTAAGCTGTAAACGCTTTGTCAGTTCATCAGCAAATTGATAGGTTTCTGGATGAAGATAACCCGTATCAATCCAAATCACCGGGATATTTGGGACAATTTTTGTCACTAAGTTTAACATCACCGCCGACTGAATGCCGAAACTGGTACTCATGACTAAACCTGCTTTGAAAGTATCAGCAGCCCAGTAAATAGCTTGCTCTGCTTCCATCTGATTTAGGTTTGAGTTTGCTTCGTTAAAATTAAGTTTAATAGAATTCATGACTTGTTCTTTTGCTGGTTATAAATTGGCTGAAATATTGATATGTTAGCTAGCACAAATTGATGTCTGTTTTTCTGTTGAGCGCTCTTCTAACTGAGAACGAGAAATAATTCGACCGGGAACTCCAACAACAGTAGCATGACAGGGTACATCTTTTAAAACAACGGCTCCTGCACCTACTTTTGCATCACTACCAATCTTAATATTTCCTAATACTTTGGCTCCGGCTCCGACAGTAACGTTACAGCCTAATGTGGGGTGACGTTTTCCCGTTTCTTTCCCTGTTCCCCCTAATGTTACACCTTGATAAATTACACATCGATCTCCGACAATTGCCGTTTCACCAATCACAACACCCATGCCATGATCGATAAACACCTGATTACCAATTGTTGCGCCGGGATGAATTTCTATTCCGGTGAAAAATCGAGCAATATGTGATAAAAATCGAGGTAAAACAGAGATGTTTAACTGACCCAATTGATGGGCAATTCGATAAAAGGTTAAAGCGTGTGGCCCTGGATAACACAATAAAACTTCTAGCCAATTTTTAGCTGCTGGATCTCGCTCTAAGGCGATCGCATAATCTGATACAATCACGTCTAATGTACGGCGTAATCGAGCCAGTAATCCGGCAGGTTTACGTTTAAGTTGGATGGAGGATTTCTTTAAAGTGGTGACCATTGGGGTTTGCTTAATAATTGTTTACACTTATTATCTCTGTATCAGCCCGGTGACAGCATCCCTCTAATTGGGGAAAATCAAGATCTTAAGGAGTCGGACAAATAAAGGCTACGCTTTCGGGGGTGGGAGAATTGAGGAATTGAGAATAAATAGTGAGTGAGGGTTGTAAACTCGAGTTGAGTAGATGGTTAATCACAGATTGTTCTAAGTTCGAGTGGATGATAGAAATGCTCACAATTGTCAAGGTTGTAAACATTGCTAAAAACAGTCGTTCAGCTAATTGTTTGATGCGGTTATTTGTCGGGTTCATACCTCTAGCCTCCTCGGCTGATAATCATACTTGACTGTTCAGTCCGAATTACACTGACAAATGCATCCGTTGTTTCCTCTCCCCTACTCCCTTATCTATTCAGGAGTTGATAATCATACTTGACTGTTCAGTCCGAATTACACTGACAAATGCATCCGTTGTTTCCTCTCCCCTACTCTTCTGGTTTCAAGATAGATAAGGCAGTGGTGAGAATATCATCGACACAAGCTGGACTGGGACATATTTTACCACGAACATTGAAGCCTAGAATCACATGATAGAGAAAACGAGCCACTTTTTGAGAGTCAACATCAGCGGGTAACTCCTGAACTGCAACGGCCCGTGTTACGCTCTGGGCAATGGCTTGCTCAATTTGTTGGGCCTGTCCTCGCACCACCGTTGCCACCTCTGGGTCATGGGGTGCCAATTCCATCATGGCATTTGCCATAAAACAGCCTTTGTACTTTGGACAAGCCGCATCAGAAGCAATTTTTTGCAGCACATACCGAAGATTTTCTAACGGAGAACCGGGTTGGTTTAATTGGCCTTTAATTCGGCAAACCGCCGTCTGTCCGTAATGCTGAACCGCTTCTAAAAATAGGGCGTGTTTGCAGCCAAAGGTGTTGTACAGACTCTGACGTTGGATACCCATTTGTTGCAGGAGTTCCGTCAGACCAACAGCGTTGTAGCCTTTGGCCCAAAATAACTCCATTGCCTTTTCTAGGGCTTGTTCGCGATCAAATTCTAGTTTTCTTCCAGCCATGATATAAAGGTAACATATTTTTTACTGATTGGTCAACAATAGGGAGTGGGGAGTGGGGGAGAGGAAACAACGAATGACAAACAACCACCAACGAATAAGCAACAAAAATTTTGCTCAAATCGAGCCATAAACAACTACAATAAGCTATTGAGTTGCAGCAGTCTGAACCGAGCTAAACCATGCAAGCCAACGAGATCATCGAAAAAAGTGTCTTCTATCTCCATAAACAGGCAGATGTGTTTGTCAAGCAAGGAAAACTTGAAGACGCAAGTCGGGCTTATCAGCAGTTAATCAAAATTAAACCCGATAATGTCGAGGCCTATAAATTGTTGGGAGATGTACTGCAACGTTCAGGACAGTCTGAACAGGCAAAACAATGTTATGAACAAGCCCTGAAACTCAAACCCGACTGGGCGGAAGTGTATGCCAATATTGGGAGTTTATCTGCTCGCGAGCAACAATGGCAACCGGCTGTCACGGCATATCAAAAAGCAATTGAATTGAAGCCAGATTTTGCTGGGGCTTATCGCAATTTAGCGCGAGTTTGGACACAACTGAATCAACCCACAGAAGCCACTAAAACACTGTATCAAGCTTATACTCTTGAGCCACAAAGTGTTAGTGGAGAAGAGCATTTAAAATTAGGCGAAAGTTTAAGACAAGAAGAACATTTAGATGGCGCTGCTGTTTGTTATCGCAATGCCATTCAACAGCAAGGAAATTTAGCAATTGCCTATCAGAAATTAGGGGAAGTTTTACAACAGCAAGGTAAAGCCGAAGAAGCTGCCCCTTATTATCGTAAAGCCGTTGAATTAAATAATAGAAATGCGGTAGATACTTTAGCGGCTATTTCAAAACCCGATAATATTCAACCTGTTTCAACTCGTAACCCTGCTGATACCTTAGCGGCTGCCACTCAAACAGTTATAAAACCTTCAACCAATGGTACGGCTGCATCTGTCAGTTCACCTCCTAACCCAGAGACTTTATTACAGCAAGCTCAAGCCTATTGTGCAGTGCAAAAATGGGAAGCGGCAATCTCAACTTGTCAAAAATTATTGCGTTTACGTCCAGATGCGGCTATTGCTTATAAGATTCAGGGAAACGCGCTGCAAATGTTAGGAGAAATTGCGGCGGCTGTGCGGTGTTATGAAAAAGCCTTAGAGTTACAGCCCAATTATCCAGAAGTATACGCAAATTTAGGGAGTTTATATGCGGCTGAAGAGCGCTTAGAAAAGGCGATTTCCTACTATCAAAAAGCTGTTCAACTCAAACCAGACTTTGCGGGAGTTTATCGTAATTTAACTAAAATATTCTCTCAACTTGGAGAAACCCATAAAGCAGCCCAATGCTTGCAAAAAGCTTATGCATTAGAACCAGAAAAAGCCACCCCTGAAGATCATCTAAACTTAGGAAATAACCGTTTACAACAAGGTCAACTCAATGAAGCAATGGCTTGTTATCGCAATGCTTTGCAGTTAAATCCGAAGTTAGCAGGCGCTTATCAGGGTATGGGGGAAATATACCGTCAGCTTGGAGATTTTGATGATGCGATCGCAGCTTATTATAAAGTTATTGAACTCGAGCCAAACCACAGTGAAACTTATAATAGTTTAGCTCAAGTTTTTACTCAAACAGAACAGCTTACAGAAGCAATTGAAGCGTATCAAAAACTATTACAAATTAATCCTAATCAACCTTTAGCTTATTACAAAATTGCGGAAATTTATCATCAACAATGGCGTTTAGATGAAGCCGCAAATGCTTATCGTCATGTGATTCAAATTAACAATCAGTTTGCCCCAGCATATTATGGTTTAGGGAAAGTATTAGTTAAACAAGAATCTTGGCCAGATGCGGTAAATACTTTGCGTCAAGCCATGCAATTAGATAGTAATGCTGATGCAGAAACTTGGAAAGGTTTAGCCGATGGTTTAGTCAAAATTGACAAAAAAGAGGAAGCCATTAATGCTTATCAAAAAGCGGTTGAGTTAAATCCTGAATTGGGAGATGCTTATCAAAAACTAGCAGATTTATTACGAGATCAAGATAACTTAGACCAGGCTTTAACCGCTTATCAAAAAGCAGTAGAATATAATCCAGATGTGTGGTGGACTCATAACGGTTTAGCAGATACTTTGTTTAAGTTAGAGAAATGGAAAGAAGCAGTTAACTCATACAAAAAGGCTTTAGAATTAAACCCTGAATTTTCTTGGTCTTATAATAGTTTAGCCGATGCTTTATTTAAATTAGAACGTTACTCAGAAGCGGTTACTGCTTATCAAAAAGCAACTCAATTTAACCCCGATTTTCCTTGGTCACATTACAATTTAGCAGAATGTTGTGTGAAACTCAAAAATTGGGAAGCAGCCGTTACAAGCTATCGCCAAGCGAAACAATTACAAGCAGACTTACCGGAAATTGAGGAAAAATTAGCCGATGCTTTGCGAGAACGGGCGATGATTGATTTAAACGAAGCATTAGGCTATTATCGT
>CAYSWY010000041.1:0-53971 GCA_964434975.1 uncultured Lyngbya sp. | reverse complement strand
ATTAATTTCATGAATGACGGGGAATTGTCTACGTTACCTCGTCTACTTTTGGGATGATTTTTATTATTCTTCGGCCTAGAGTGACAGAAGAGAGATATACAACTTCAGCTTTACAAGGGTTAAAGATTAAATATTTAGGACAGCAAAAATATATTAGCCGTTTGCAAGAACTCAAACGTCAATCACAGCGACACAGTAATTTTTGGGGGTTGTCACAGTTCGAGCCTGATGCAAGCTCCGAGATACGGAAGAGCGCACGCTGCGCCAACGGCATGGACTTCGTCAATATGGATTTTTATGGACAGTTGGAATGGAGTTTTGGTCAGATTTAGCAACTCAGTTGATGAGAAATAAGCCTCATAAACTGCCATTTTTTCAGAGGGGTCAACAAGCTTTGACCTACATTCAGACTGTGTTCTAGCTTTCTTGTCACCCCCTCAGGTCTTTCCGTTTCTTTGATGGGCTGACTGACAATAGAGAGGTGTTTGCTGCCTATAAAGCGGGTTTAGGATTCGTTTGGACTTGATTTTTGTTGAAGTCCCACTAGGTGCTTATCCTGTTTTTGAGATGGATGAAGAGTCAGAGTCTATTGCCTCCTTTTAAGCTGGTCAGTCCACTACTTACTTGAATAATTTCGGTCAAAAGTGCTGATAACTAACAACAATGAGGGGTGAGGATTTCTATTGATGAGTGTCTATGATTGTGACTTGGGTACTATGAGAATTTTTAAACGTTCAATCCGTATTATGGCCCCCTTGACGAAAATTGGGGTGAGGTATGACAATGTATAATTATAAATACTTAAAATATCACCCAAGCTTTATCATTTTAAGATAATTAATGTAAAACTTTTAAACTTAAAAGGTTATGTTATCTAATCTATCCTAGGGCTTACTATTAGCTAAAATATAGATAATGTGGCCATTTTGGCCACATAGAGTCCTCTAGAGTTCATAAAATGTGCCTATCAAATTGCATCCATTTAAAATTCAGAGAGCATGAATATATCACTAATTGATTCTTTAGCGCAGGTCATCTTATCTCTTTCCCTCGAAGAGCAGCGTTTACTTCAGCAAAGGCTTGTACAGCAGCCACAACAGTCTCGCCGGGTTCATTCTCGCCGTCGAGTGACTGTGGTTGAGTCAGGAGATTCCTTTGACTGTTGTGTCGCAGAAGATGTACCCGCGTCTTGTACAACAACGGCAAATTCTAGCAACAATAGCATCAGATCTCAATCTCAACCTTTAACGATTCGTTCAGTAGAAGAACGTTCTCAGAAAAGCTTGTTTATATTCCGCAACTACTTACAATTGTAGTCCCAATTCACCCTATTTTCCGATGCAAAAACGACTGAAAACTCGATCTAGCACGGACTCAGTGACTTCCTCTCCCGTGACTTCTGCTAGTTTTTGAATCGCATCACGCAAATCAATTGTCCAAAAATCAAGTGGAAGCTGTTGATTAATTGTTGTCTTCACCCTATCCAAAGCCGCCTGAGTTTCAACTAAAGCCGCCTCTTGACGCTGATTAATTGCCACCTCCCCCTCACCCACTTTAATTTCACCCACCTCAACCGCTGCTAAAATTGCAGCTTCAAGTTCAACAATTCCCTGATTCAAAGCCGCCGCCGTTTGCACTAATATAGGATTTATCTGATTTAACTGAATCGATATTGTTTGACAGAGTTGTTCGAGTTGAGTGGGATCAATTCGATCAATTTTATTAAGAATAATAACAATATGACGATGCTGAATCTCTTGATAAATTTCATCATCTGCTGCTGTCCAACCCATTTCCGCATCAATGGTTAATAAGACTAAATCAGCCATTTGTGCCATCGTCCGCGATCGCGCCACACCGATTTGTTCAACTCGATCATCGGACTGACGAATACCCGCCGTATCAATGACTTGTACTGGAATGCCTCCCACGACTAATTGAGATTCTACGACATCTCTTGTAGTTCCTGGTAAATCAGTCACAATAGCGCGATCGCTTTGACTCCAAGCATTCAGTAAACTCGATTTTCCCACATTCGGACGACCGACAATTGCAACTTTTAAGCCGGTGCGTAATAATTCTCCTCGTTCTGCTGTTGCTAATAACTGACCCACTTCTGCCGCCACTTGATCCAGTTGCCGAGAAATTTCCGCTTCATCCAACGGTGGTAAATCTTCCTCAAAGTCAATTCGGGCTTCAATTTCAGCTAAAATATTTAAGCAATTAGTACGCAGTTGACGAATCGATTGGGTTAATTTTCCCTCAATTCCCGCTAACGCTGCATTAGCTGCCGCCTGAGATTTTGCCCCGATTAGCTCTGCGACCCCTTCGGCTTGGGTTAAGTCCAATCGTCCATTTAAGAAGGCTCTGAGGCTAAATTCACCCGGCTCAGCCAATCTTGCACCTTGAGCGATACAGAGTTGTAAAACTTGTTGTACTGCAATCATCCCCCCGTGACAATGAAACTCTACTACATCTTCTCGGGTATAAGAACGCGGCGCTAACATTAATAGCAATAATGCTTCGTCTATCAGGCGCTTTGTTTGGGGATGACGAATATAACCATAGAGAATGCGGTGAGTTTCCCACGGTTGCTGTCCGGGTGTTTGAAATAAGGTTTTGGCGATCGCCACAGCCTCGGACCCCGACAGTCGAACAATACCAATACTTCCTTGTTGTGGAACAATAGCTGTTGCGATCGCGGCAATAGTCCCGCCAACTTTTAATCTTTCAGACATTAATATTTTGCCCAAGCCTGCGCGAGGCAATAAAAACAGAACTTTAATTGGTAAAGAAATCAAAAATATTACCTAAGGCACTGGAAGGAACTTTATAGATTTCTGTGTATTTGCATTGAGTACAAGAAACAGTGGTAAATTTCTTATTTTGTACATCGAATACTTTAGCCAAGCCGCCGCCCGTTGCCGCAAATTGATCGGTTTCATAATCGTTGTTGCCACACTTTGGACAAGACCAGTTGGGATGATTCATAACAACTACTGCTTGTAAGTCTGTGAGTAATTTTACCGTAGTCTGACGCAATTCGTCTATGTTGGATTAAATCAAAGGTTTCTCTGCTATTGTCTGTTTAGCTATCTCAGTAATAGCGAAATATTACTACAACTCCGGTATAATAAGCAGGCGAATAACATCCGTGGAGTTGCAACCAACACATCACCAACATGGCAACAATTTGGGAACTTGATTTTTATAGCCGTCCATTGCGGGACGAAGAGGGAAAGAAAGTATGGGAAGTTTTAATTTGTGAAACACCCTTAGGAATTAACGATCAAGCTGAATCTTTATTTCGCTACACTCAGTTTTGTCCGAGTACACAGGTTAATTCGACTTGGTTAAAAGGTGCGATTGAACAAGCAATAAATGATACGGGTGTGAGTCCGAGTCGGATTCGTTTTTTCCGTCGTCCGATGGCAAATATGATTACCAAAGCGTGCAAGGAATTAGCTATTCCCACAGTAGCCAGTCGGCGAACTTATGCATTATTTAGTTGGTTAGAAGAGCGGCTGGAAAACGTTTATCCAACTTTAGAGAATTATCAAGCAGGTACAAATCCTACCGTACAATTTTTAGCCAGTAAACCGCAAAGGTTACCCGATGCTTTAGAAGGACAAAAATGGGCGTTTGTGACGTTAGAAGCACAGGCTTTTGAAGAGATGCCAGAATGGGAAATAGATTTTGGTGAATCTTTTGGCTTACCCATGGTGGGTTTAAAACCGGATACATCTATTCCCGGTGTGATTATTTTCTCACCTCGCGCGACTGCTTTAGCGGCTTGGATGTCTGGGTTAGAATTAGCTTATATTCAGGTTAATAATGATTCGCGTCCGAGTTTATTATTAGAAACAGGAGAAAATGAAAGTTGGATTTTAGCCAATTTAACCGATAGTGATACTCAAACTGAAGCAGAAGGGTTTGAAGCCACAAAACAAAAGGCAAAGAATGTTCACTTTTTAGCGGTACAATCTAATCCGAATTCCGAAGCTTTTGCAGGGTTTTGGATGTTGCAGCAATTGCAATTTTAAAGATCAGACCTCTCCCCAGCCCTCTCCTAGGAGGAGAGGGAGTAATTTTACATAACCTTGTAGGTGAGGATCTTCCTTCTTCCTTCTTCCCTCTTGCTTCGTTGTTGTTTCCAACAATTGCGCCATAACCCCGGCGGTGAGGGAGGCAGGGGACGCTAGAAGCTAGACATAGTCAGGCTTGAAAACCCAAAACTAACTTCTGACTTGCTGACTTCTGACTTGCTGACTTCTACACTGATGGCGGAGGGTTGAGAGAATATAGAGATATTTCCCAGAATACCTCTACATTATGCTTAATTATTCATTAACGCAGGAATTAAAGAGCGCCGACATTGGCTAACCCTAAAATAACGCCTGCACCGATAACATGACCTAAACTGGTAGTTCCTAGTAATGCACCTAAACCCATGCCACCAAACATTGTGGGCGCGGGTAAAGAGGGGCCAACGTTTTGTTGTTGAATGGTAAATTTACCAATAGCGATCGCAATAATATTGCAAATAATCATCACAACAGCCACTTTAGGACTCCAAGAAATAGTGGTAACTTGGTTAGCGGTGGCGGCTAATAATGTTGAATAAATCAATGAACGTACTCCTTTTTTTATTGAATGGACGCAGTCGGATTTTTTAAGTGTGAATTTTTCTTTCTTACCATAAAACTTACCTCTAGTTTTTATCTTGTTGCAATCCTTAATATTTCTAGGATGACGCACTATCATTTTTACGATTTGTTGATAAAAAACTCTTTCAATGTGATAAATTATTAACGAGTTATTGCTATGTGTTATTCTAGTTTGTTATTGTTTTGAAGCTGTTGCCAGATCGACTTGCTGTGGGTTACCCCAAATGACGGTTTCTTGCTTGTAGATCACCATGCCGGGTTTTGCGCCTTTGGGTTTATAAACGTGTTTGGGACGAGTATAAATTACAGGGACTTGTTCACTCTGACGGGCGCGACTATAATAAGCGGTTAAATTCGCTACAAATTGTAAATCGTTATCTTCTGGTACTTCTCCTGCATTTAAACGGAGTAAGACATGACTGCCGGGGATTTCTTGGGTATGAAACCATAAATCATAATCTCCGGCTATTTTAGAAGTTAATAGATCGTTTTGCCGATTATTTCGTCCGACTAATACTTCAAATTGACTCGGGGTTTTATAATGATAAAATTCTGTTTTATTGTCTTGGCTAGAACTGCGATAATCCGAAATTTTTAAATAGTTTTGCTGAACGAGTTCTTCTCGAATTTCTTCTAAGGTTTGCAGGTCTTCTGGCTGACGATAGCGATCTATTTGATTAATGGCAGCTTCTACTTGTTCTAAATAATTAATTTCTGCTGTGACTTCTGCTAATAAGGGTTCAACTGCAATTCGAGCGCGTTTTAATTTTTGATGCTTTTTGTAATAAGCTTGAGCATTTTGTACTGCATTTTTTTCTGGATCTAGGGGGATTTTGATTAATTTTTCGGTTTCCAAATCTGATACAGTAATGGTCTTCATTCCCGGTTGCCATTGTTGTAATTGTGCCATTAACAAATCGGCTTGCACTCGGTAAGTATCGGCTTCAGTAGATTGTTGTAATCGTTGTTTAAAACCATCTGCTTTTTGATGTAATTTTTTCAGTAAATTACTCAGCTTCTGAATGATTTGGTGATGAATTTGTTTAAATGTTTGTTGATTTAATTCTTGATTATAATAAGTATTAATGAGCTGATTAACGGTTTTGGGAGAAGAGTCAGTTAATTCTGATTTGCTATTTTTCCAAGCAATAACGCCATATCCTTTTTCTGTCCAATGAGGATAAAATTGTTTATTTTCCAGCGCAATTAACCATTCTTGCCAACAGTTCAATAAGCGGTTCCAATCTTCATCTGTTAAGCTATCTGTTGGTTGATTGGGATCTAATTCTGCGGCTGTTATCATCTCGTTTAATAAGGCTGAACTTAAACCGCGATAATTTTTTAACAGTTGACGACTTAAAGCGCCGGGAATGAGGCTAATTCGTTCGATCATGCGATCGCGTGATTCGGTTAAACTAGGAATCGGATCGGTTAAACTGGGGGGTAATTCGTAGGGTTGGCCTGTTTGGATTGGTCGTACACTGGACTGTTGTATACTAACTTGGTGAGCTGCTGTGACTACCAGTTGGTCGGTTTGGGTTAATATAACGTTACTGTATTTCCCCATAATCTCAACGTACAAGTGCCACAAAACCGGATCGCCGGGACGTTTGGCAAACTGTAAGTCTAAGACTCTTTCCCAGTCCGAGACGGGTGTTAAGGCAACTAAGGCTAAGCCGCTGAGTTGATGACGGAGTTGATCGCTGAAGGTAAATGTATCGGGTTTACGAGGCGGAGGATCGGCAATACAGAGGCGCGCTGCTTGAGGATGCCATGAGATGTCTAGCCAACCCCGTTGTTTCAAGGTTCGCAAAGCCAGACTAATAGTATAGCGATCGCGCTGATAAACCTGTTCAAGTCTTGCGGGAAGCCACTGTGAACGAAGTTCTGAACAAACTGCGATCAACGTTGTCAAATCAACGGATTGCACAAGTATAGATTACGATAATTCATTTCTATATTATCTTATATTTGACGGTTTATTCTAATTGAAGCCATTGGGGCGCAAGAATTCTCAAAATTAAATACAAATAAACCGGGATATTTTCCTCAGTCAAAATACTGAAAGTTTAGGTTTTGATTTGAATATCAAACATCGAAATAATTATGAATATCATGTGAGGGAGATAAAGTTAAAAAGACCTCTCCCTAACCCTCTCACCTCTCCCTAACCCTCTCACCTCTCCTAACCTCTCCTGCGAGGAGAGGAACGAATGGTCTCCCCCTTTTAGGGGGATGTGGTCGGGGGTGGAGAGGGAACAATTGATCTCCTCCTTTTAGGGTAATGTGGTCGGCGGTTAGAGAGAAACTGTGTCTCAAAAAGACTGTTTTTTAGTGGAGAGGGGCAATTAATTCATCTCTGATACAGTTGTTGACTTGTTTCGGTCTTTTTCAAACTTTTCCTGTTTGTAGGAAATATTTGATTAAATGAAATCAGAAGGGGATAAAGCAGTAACACTTTGAACAATAGCTAACGCTTCATCACCGAAGAGAATATCAACTCGATTACCATTAGAAGCAAGGGTTAAATCTTCAAATGTGAGACCATCGGCTAATTGAATCATATCAACACCAATCTCAAAGTCAATAATTGTATCGGTTCCTTCTCCTGCGGCTAAGACAAATGTATCCATGCCAGACCCCCCAGAGAAGTTATCGCCAACGAGGATATCATTTCCCAAGCCACCCCGTAACAAGTCGTCGCCATCATCTCCCCATAAGGCATCGTTACCGTCTTCGCCGTAAAGTTCGTCGTTACCCGCTTTACCCCCCATGCGGTCATCTCCTGCGCCCCCGGTCAGGGTATCATTTCCGCCAATATTACCCCCTGGAGAACGACTATTGAAGTCACCGCGAAGGATATCATTACCCTCACCGCCATCGAGGTTATCATCTCCTAAACCCCCGGCTACGATATCGTTACCCGCCAAAGCCAGGATAATATCATTTCCATCTGTACCGACTAATTCATCCGTCCCGTTGGTTCCTTCTGTTCCGCCTGTATTATTATCTGTTAAAACAGTATCTTCACGCACTGCAAGGTTTTGAATGCGGGTATCTTGTGTAATAGAAGTATCAGCGGCATTAAAAGCAGGGGTATTGGGGTCACTATCAGCCGGGAAATTTTCGGCTAAATATTCTGCTAAGGCATCCTGTTCAGTTCCGTCATCGGCAAACGTATTTAAATTAGTATTGGGGGCAGGTTGTTCAATTAAGTCTACTCGGTTTTCACCCAATAGTTCAAATGGATAACCATCTCCGCCACCTGCTAAAAAGCCTAATGTTACGAGGCGAATTTCTCGACTGGGGTCACCCACAACTTCGCCATTTTCAACCACAGTATCAGTTATCTCACCAGACTCATCTAAAATCGCTAAACTTTGAACCCGTTCCCCTTCCACTGCTACGCCAACAGCATTTTGTTCGGCATCTCGTTCAAATTCAATAGCAGTTTGACTGGGGTCATAGGAAAAGGCTAGGCCGCCGACTTGAGGAAACTGGCCGGGGGTGGCATCAGGTTCAACTCCTGCGACACCATGTTCGAGAACTTGTTTAAGTTCTTCTGCCGTAATAGTTAATAAGGTTAAATCATTATTGAAACGAAGGCTATTTTCAATATCCAGTTGAGAAATTTGTCCGTCTTCTTTAATGCCTTCAACACCTTGAGGCGGCAACGTCACCTGTTCATCACTCACGCCACCCGCCGGAATAAAAGCAACCCCGATATTATCGCGAATACCGCCGCCATTTTTCAGAGAAACTGTTACGGTCGGGTCATATTCTTGGGCAATATTCAGGTTCGCATCGGCGCTTAAGTTACCTAAATTGGTTTCTTCTGTCCTCACACTGCCGCGAGTTCCATTTAAGAAGACATCCGTTTGGCCAAAAACATTACCATCTCTTTCGCTAACCAGGTCATCAATAGCGCTAGTAATTTCGACAATAGTAGGGTCAGCCACATCCGCCGGGTTGACATCTTCACCATACACTCGGTCAACGCCTGCATCATCGGTAGCGAAAACGCCTGTTTCATCTAGAATATCGGTAATGATGCCATTTTCGTTAAATTGCGCCACAAATTGACCGACATACCGATAATTACCATCTGTATTTATTAGATAAACGGGTTCGCCAGTGGGGGAAGTTTTCTCAATGGGATAGGGCGCAACGCTAGTATCTCCGTCTCGTAAGGGGTCATCCTCATCGGCTAAAATTGTATTGGAACCCCCTGCAATAACTACATCGACATCGGTTAATAATTCGGCCAGTTGGTCTTCCACAGCAATTTGCTGCATATGACCCATAAAGATAATTTTGTTAATGCCAAGACTTGTGAGGTTATCAACAACGGGTTGAATTTCTGCGGCTAATGCGTTGATATCGTTAAACTCAGCAGGCGTGACGACAATATCCCCTGTATTGGCAATGGAAGGTAAGGTGGGAGTGACGGCCCCAACAATACCCACGGGTTCGCCGTTAACATCGATGACGACACTATCGGTGATGGTATTGGGTTGAGGCGCAAGGCCGGGTTCAACGACGAGTTCATTTAAATCGGCTTCTGCGGTAAAATCCAGGTTGAGACCCAGATAAGGGAATGCTGTACCCGGATAACCACCTTCAGGGATGCCGGGGCCGGTAATTTCTTCGTTAGGACGAATTAAGGTTTCAAATGCGCCGGGGCCGAGGTCAAATTCATGGTTACCAATGGCAATAGCTTCAAAACCGAGGGCATTATTAATTAAAATATCGGCAATACCGGGTTCGCCTTCTTCATAAATTTCTCGGCTAATATTGAGGAAGGGGCCAGCAATAAAAATATCACCCGAAGAGAGTTTTAATGTATTGTCGAAGTCATCTTCTAAACCGTTTAAAACAGCAGAGAAGTTAACGGCATCTTCAATGGCAGGCAGTCCGGCTTCTTGGTCAGATGTATGCAGAATTTGTAAGATAAAATCGTTCATAGTAGATGTTGAGATGGCTAATTTGTGTTGTATTTCAGCAGGAAGTTGGGAGCTTGATTTTTCATCATTGCCGCCCGTTTTGAGTGAGTTAAAAACGACTATTTTTATACAAGGCAACTTGAAAAGCAACCTATAAAATCAATAGAATTCCACTCATTTTTGTCAAAAAAATAATTAAAATGCACCCGATTTAATAGAGAGCTTGATTCTAAAGTATTGATCAGCCAATAGAAATTTGACTCAGAAAATTCGATCTGAATGTAGAATAAAGGAAGTTGTTTAAATTGAATTTATTAAAGTATTAACGATAGATTAAAAAGTAGTGAGTTTATTTTTATCTGAAGAGAGTAAAATATAGAGTTTGAGATGATAAAAGATAGAGAGATAGTTTAACGTCGCCACAATTTCACGGTTCGATCTTTACTACCGCTGGCAATAGTTTGTCCATCCGGACTAAAGCGTACTGCGTAAACTTCACTATTATGTCCAATTAATGTACTTAATAATTCTCCAGTTTGTCTATTCCACAATTTAATCGTTTGATCTTTACTGCCACTCACAATTAATTGATTATCCGGACTCATATCAACAGAAAGAATATCACCCGAATGTCCGGTTAAAGTCTGTATTAATTCACCTGTATTTAAGTTCCAAATTTTAAGCGTATCATCATAACTTCCGGTGACTAAAGTATTGCCATCTGGACTAATTACAATAGCACGAACTTGATCGGAATGTCCTGTTAAAGTGAATAGAATGGTTCCGGTTTCTACGTCAAAAACTTTAACTGTTTTATCTTTAGAAGCACTGACTAAAACTCGACTATTGGGAGTCCAGTCTACGGCATAAACAATATCATCATGATCGAGAAAATCATATAAAATAAAACCACTTTGTCGATCCCAAACTTTAACGGTTTGATCGCTACTGGCACTGGCAATTAAACGTTCATCTGGACTGATTTTAACGGACCAAACTGCACCATTTTGTTGTAAAGGAATATAGGTTTCACCTGTCTCTAAATTCCATTCTAATATTCTCCAATAATAACTACCCGCCGCTAAATCTGAACCCGTCGAACTAAAATCAAGTGACCAAATAGGAGAACCATCTCCGGTTAATGTTCCGATAATATCCCCTGTTTCAAGATTCCATAATTTAATCGTTTGATCTCGACTCCCTGTGGCTAAAATCTGACCATTTGGACTGAATGCCACTGTACCGACAGCACCTAAATGTTGACCTAATTCTTGAGGGGTTGCTAAGCGCCAGTTGATAGCATCTTGACACTTTGTAATGAGAGATTGTGCATTTAAATATTGGCTAGAATTTTCTGGAATATTCGCCGCATCATTAATACAATCATCATATCTTTCTTGACTTAATAAGGTTTGAATTCTTTCGATTTCTTGCGCTTCTAATTGCTGTTGCTGTCGTCGAACTTCCTGCCATTGTAAATATTGATATCCGGCAAAAATTAATCCTAAAAGCGTTATAAAAATCAGTCCGATAATAATGGGTATTCCTCGAATACTCTTAAAAATATTGCCTGAATTCAAACGCTGAGTTATATTTTTTTGAGGTAAATTTTGACGATTTTTTCCCCAGAATTGCTCAAACCAAGAACGGGGTAAAACTTGCGACTCAATATAAGAGGCATCACTATCATTTAGTCCTAAAATCTGTTGTAAACGCTTGAGTTCTTCCCATATTTCTGGAGGAAAAGGATATTGCTGTTTCACTGCTGCGATCACAGCTTGTTCGTAACGTTCTCCTTTTTGTTGGTATTTTCGATAGGGATTGAGAATTTCATCTTCAATGGCTTCTACTTCTTCTGCCGACAGTTCTAAATTGAGTCGTAATTCTTCTAAAATTCTACGTCCAACAATAGAAATATCTCCTCGACTACTGGCGCAGCGTTGGACTTCTTCTCGATAGGTTTCTTGGCGACTGGTGAGGGTTTGAGAATGGTAACGAATTCTTTTTAAATCTAATAAAGCCTCTTCGGCTGATTGATAGCGATCGCGATGATCATACCGAACCATTGTATCTAAAAGTTCAGCAAATTCTGGACTGACAATTGCTAAATGTTGCCAGATAATTTCAGCAGAATTCGATTCATTTTTTTCTCGTAATTTACGCAATTCATAAATCGGAATTCCCGTTAATGCCTGGATTGCAATCATTCCCAAGGCATAAATATCACTATTAAATTGAGGAGAACATTCAAACTGCTCAATTGGCATATATTCAATCGTTCCAATTCGAGCGGTGCGGGGATTCTGATTATTTTCCAGACTAATTTCTTTAATGGCACCAAAGTCAATTAATACTAATTTATGATCGCTATCGCGTCGAATAATATTACTGGGTTTAATATCTCGATGAATTACCCCTTTTTGATGAATAAAGCTGAGGATTTCTAAGACCTCCTTTAAAATCTCAGTCACCTGTAATTCTGAGAGGGGATAACCCGGTACAATTTCACTCAATAAAGATTGCCCAGAAATATAGGACTCAATCATGTAAAAGTCCTGATATTCTTCAAAATAAGCCAGTAATTGCGGAATTTGATCGTGTTGAGAGAGTTTTTCTAAGGTTTGAGCTTCTTGTTGAAATCTGCGGCGAGCAATCTCAATCAGTTGAGGATCTTCTGCGGCTAAATGCAGATGTTTCACAAAGCACAGCGATTCTCCAGGACGACGAATATCCTGAGCCAGATAGGCTGTGCCTAACTCACTTGATTCTAAGACTTCAAGAATCTGATACCGTCCATCTAAAAGCTGGCTCATCATCGCTTGATTTTGACTGCATTTGGCTTTGATTATGCCACTAATTGGATATTGTAGCTACTTTTGGGTAAAGATCATACTTGAATTGACACCCTTGAGCTTCACTTGTTCCGGGTTCAATCAATTTATCTCATCCGAATTCAGTATTATTACTCAGTCTAATTGGGCAGGAATTCTATACTAAGGAGTATTTTTTAACGCTTCCGATGATCTATAATAGGGCAGTATTCAACAGACATACAAAGTATGAAAGTTGCATAATTACAATTTTTGACGAGTACAATTAACTCAATTACTTAATATTTTATTATTCAAAATATCACTAAAAAATACAGCTTATCATGATATTTTATTATCGTAAAAAAGAATATATTAAATTAGTAATATATTAAAATCCATACTAACTGTTTATACTATTTTTATTGTTCGATAAAGCTAAGTAAAATTCGGAGATTAAAATCAATGACAACCACTTTACCCGCCGCTAATTCGATTGAGTCTTTACTGGGAGAAGAAGCAGAATATTTACTAAATCATCAAGCTAAATATCCCAAAGATAATCTGCATTTACCGGGTGCGGATTTTATCGAACGAGTGTTTGTTCATAGCGACCGAAATCCTCAAGTGTTAAGAAGCTTACAACAGCTTTATTCTCACGGTCGCTTAGGCAATACGGGGTATGTTTCAATTTTACCCGTTGACCAAGGGATTGAACATTCTGCGGCGGCATCTTTTGCACCGAATCCCATATATTTTGATCCAGAAAATATTATTAAGCTGGCGATTGAAGGCGGTTGTAATGCAGTGGCAACGACGCTGGGTGTATTGGGAATGATGTCTCGTCGATATGCTCACCGAATTCCTTTTATTGTTAAACTCAACCACAATGAACTGTTAACGTTTCCCAATGTTTCCGATGAAATTCTGTTTGCCAGTGTCGAACAAGCTTGGAATTTAGGTGCAGTTGCGGTGGGGGCAACGATTTATTTTGGTTCCCCAGAATCGAGTCGTCAAATTCAAGAAATTAGTCAAGCGTTTGCCCGCGCTCATGAATTAGGAATGGTCACCATTTTATGGTGTTATCTGCGTAATAGTGCCTTTAAACAAGACAAAGATTATCATTTATCCGCCGATTTAACCGGGCAAGCAAATCATTTAGGGGTAACCATTGAAGCCGATATTATTAAGCAAAAATTACCCGAAACGAACCGAGGTTATGAAGCAGTCGCCAAAGCAACGGGTGAGAAATACGGCAGAACTGATTCACTCGTTTATTCCGATTTAACGACAGATCATCCGATTGATTTAACCCGCTATCAAGTGTTAAATTGTTATGCGGGACGTAGTGGTTTAATTAATTCGGGTGGTGCATCGGGTAAGGATGATTTTGCTGAAGCGGTTCGTACTGCTGTAATTAATAAAAGGGCCGGAGGTTGTGGATTAATTTCGGGTCGTAAAACGTTTCAGCGTCCTTTTGAAGACGGGGTAAAACTGTTTCATCAGATACAAGATGTTTATTTATCCTCTGAAGTCACAATTGCCTAGAAGAAAGAATCAGAGCAAAGTGGGGTAAGCTATGATGGTTGGGTCTTACCCTGTTGCTATTTTCTGGGAAACTATCAGAATTTAGTTTAAAATCAAAAGCGCCCAACAGCAAAAAAAGCTTCAAAATCCTGTAATTGTTATGCCGAGTCCTAGTTCTTTTGCCGTTCACCTGATGATTGTAGGGGGACACCGAGAAAATGTTCGCTTTAAGACCATGAAAGATTTTCAGGTTTGGTATAAAGCGTTCGTCGAAAAAGCAGACTCGAATGAGTTTATTAACGTTCCCCTGAAACTGGCAGATGGAGAATATATGGTCGTCCGTCCCGCTAGCGTTCAGGCTATTCGTGTTGAACCCATCTACACCACAAGCATTGACCGAGATGAAGTCGATTAGGTGGGTTATTGGTTACACAAATAACCTATGAAAAATAACACAAAACAGGTCATTGGTATCGATATTGGTGGGTCAGCCATTAAGCTGGGACGCTATGATACAGTGGGTCATTGTTATCAGTCTCTCACCGTTCCCACACCTCAGCCCGCAACTCCTGAGTCGGTGGTGATGGAAATTGTTAATTCAATACCACAAATTGCTCCAGATGTCAAGTCTATCGGTGCAGTGGGAGTGGGTTTACCGGGGCCAGTGGATGGCACAGGACGGATTTCTCAAATTGCCATTAACCTCAGTAACTGGAAAAACATTGCTTTAGCTGACCAATTAGAAGAAAAAATAGGCTTACCTGTAATTTTGGCAAATGATGCCAATTGTGCCGGATTAGGGGAAGTGTGGTTAGGGGCTGGCCAGGGTTTAAGTAATGTGATTGTTTTAACTTTGGGGACAGGAGTCGGCGGTGCAATTATTCTCAATGGTGAGTTATTTGCAGGTCACTATGGCGCTGCTGGAGAATTAGGACTGATTACTTTAAACCCTGATGGCCCGGATTGTAATAGTGGCAATAATGGTTCATTAGAACAGTATGTTTCGATCCAAGCAATTCGTCGAGAAACGGGATTAGACCCGGCTGAATTGGCGAAAAACGCATTAGCAGGAGATGAAACCGCCCGTTTATTTTGGCAACAATACGGCCGTTGGTTAGGGGCAGGTTTAGCCAGTTTAATCTATGTTTTAACCCCAGAAGCGGTGATTTTAGGCGGCGGTATTAGTGCAGGTGCGGCTTTATTTTTACCCACAACGCAAGCAGAAATTGAACGACGAGTTTTACCTCAGTCCCGAGTTGGAATGCAACTATTACTGGCAAAATTAGGTAATCAAGCAGGAACTATTGGGGCCGCAAAGTTAGCGATACAAACGTTTGATTTAGGGAGATAGGGAGTAGGGAATAGGTTGTAGGGTGTAGGTGATAGGGTTTAGAGAGTGCTTCCTCATCCCCGTCTCCCTATCCTTCCCCTCTCCGGTGTCTACAGAATCTTCTCTAGTCCATAAATTAAGCTTTTCAACTCTAATACTTTACGAACCGATAACAATACACCGGGCATAAAACTAGAGCGATCTGTGGTATCGTGGCGTAAGGTATAAAGCTGACCGGCTGCACCAAATAACACTTCTTGATGAGCAATTAAACCGGGTAAACGCACACTATGAATCCGAATTTGTTCATCTGCATTTGCGCCTCTAGCCCCGGCAATATTCTCTGTTTCTTCAACACTAGCCGGATTATAAGTTTTTCCCATTTCTGCTAACATCTGCGCCGTTTTAATCGCAGTTCCACTGGGGGCATCAGCTTTTTGGTTATGATGTAATTCGATAATTTCAACGTGATCAAAATATTTGGAAGCGGTAACGGCGGCTTGTTGTAATAATATGATTCCAATGGAAAAATTAGGAACAATCAAACAACCAGTACTGGCTTTTTCGGCAAACTCTGCTAAGTCTTGAATTTGTTCTGCACTTAATCCTGTTGTCCCCACCACCGGACGCACTCCGTAGGCGATCGCCGCTCGAATACTCTCATAGATTGAATCGGGATGGGTAAAGTCTACCATCACAGGAAGCTGTTTTTCCTGAGCCGCCATCACTAACGTCCCTTCTCGATCTGAAGTGATTGGCACTTCCAACGGTTCAATCCCGGCCAATTCCCCAGCATCTATATCTATACAATTAGGATTGTTATCAATTGCCCCAATTAGCGTCATATCTGGGGCTGAGGCGATCGCTTTAACCACTTCACGCCCCATTTTACCCCCAGCGCCGTTAACAATGACGGGTATCGGTTGATTTGCCATGACTCAATTCTGCGCTCCGTTATTCTGCTCTAACGTATTACCATAACTTGTGTTGGTATTTTACATCTACAAGTGAATCATCCTTTGCTGCACAATTTTAAGAATGATTCAATAAATCCGCAACCAATAAATCCTGAAAAGGGACTATTTGTGCAGTACAGTATAAAGTAATTCGTGCTACGCTATTTAGACTAGAATGCTGCGTTAGTCAGGTTAAGCTATATCCTGATTCCTCAGTGCCTCATTTAATCCCTCCAATTGATCTATAGAACCATTTTTCAGTGATTAAGATGAAACAACCATTGCAGGTTGCCCGGTGCTTGATGCAATCCAAAAAAATGTTATTGTTAGCTGGGCTAATTGGTGTGAGTATTGCTTCACTCGGCGGTGCACAACGATTAGTTCGCGCTTATGAACCTCAGGAAACTTCTGTTGCATCGGCGTTAGATTGGTCAGGTGCTTCATTTCCGGTCGAAGATTTTCAAGAATATACTTCCCCGTTTGGTTACCGTTCCAGTGGCTTTCATTATGGCCTAGATCTGGCGGCACCCAAAGGGAGTTACATTCGCAATTGGTGGGCTGGTAAAGTGGTTGAAGTTTGGGAAGATGGTCGGTGTGGCACAGGTATTGCCATTGATTCTGGCCGCTGGACTCATATTTATTGTCATGTTCAAGGGCGGGTTTCTAAAGACAGTTACGGCGCGTATTTTGTGGACCGTCAGGGCGGGTTAGTGCTGCGAGAGGGTCAAATGATTGAAGCGGGGACAAGAATTGCTCGAATCGGTATGACAGGACGAACCACAGGCCCTCATCTTCACTGGGGACTTAAATATGATGGTCGTTGGGTTGATCCCGGCCGGGTGTTAATTGCAATGTATAATCAACAAAATCAACGATATTCACAACGCTCTACTCGTTAGGAAAAGTCAATATTTTTATATTTGATTATGCAGGATGGATGCATCCTGTTTTTTTATGAGTCTTCTGTAATTTGTTGGGAAGTCGGGTCTAGTTGAGAAGTGATATAACGTGCCACGGCGTAGCTAACGAATGACGACTAACCAATGACGGCGCGTAGCGCTATAATTCTTTTATCTCAGCTTTGTTGGAACAATGAAACCACTCCAACCCGTAATTGATGCATTAGAAAACAAGGATTTTCGGACAGCAGCTAAACTGTTGAAGCAGCTACAAAAGCAGTCTCCCGATGATCCCTGGGTAACGTTTTATATTGGGCGTTGGTATGAAGCCACGGAGAAGTTTTCATCGGCGGAAAAAGTCTATCGTAAACTCTTACAACAAGCGACAAATCCTAAAATTACCACATCTGCACGGCAAGGGTTACAACGGATTGAAACTGTCGAACAAAATCAACGACTTGCTGCAATTAATCAAGCCAAAACAGAGACGCAAAATCATGAACCTGGGCTGTTAATATTAGAACCTATTCCTCCTGAAAAAAAAGCCGAAGCAGCGCAAAAAGTAGCCCGAATGTTAAAGATGGATGCTTATACAGCGCGGATGCAATTACAAAGTCGAGGATGGCGACTGTATCGCACAGGAGAGATGGCAGAATTACGGGTTTATGGTCAAGAAATGCGTGATTGTGGGATTCCTGTCTTTTGGGTTTCTCTGAATCAAGTTAAACAAATTAATGTGTTTCGAGTTCAATATTTCCAATCTTTAACCCCTCAACCCACTGTTGTTTGTCAAAATCATCAAGATCAATTGGGTGCCATCACCTTTGATTGGTCAGAAGTCTCTCAACGAATTGATGGATTATTACCGATATTTAGTGATGCGTTAGATTATGATCCGCGTCGTCCTCGTACCGAACGTTTTCGCCATAAACAAATGACTCAAGATCACGCTAATATTTGTGATTTACATCTGCCTCAGCGAGGTTCTATTTTACGATTTTATGATCAAACTTATGATTTTAAGCAAGGAATTGATTTTAATTTTTCTGCGGAAACAACAACCACAACCCGGATGAATTGGAGTTATTTAATTGATGTATTTAATCGTAACTTAAAAGGCGTTAAAATCTGGTCAGAATTTACACCATTTGCCGAAACGACTTTAGATTATACTCTGCTTTTAGGTCATCTTCCCACTCATGTTAATGTTTCTAATCAAGAAGCAACCCTCTGGGAATCTGCTTTTCAGCTTTATAGTGCATTAGTCTTTTTGAAAACTGAAGAAAAATAATAAATTCTCCCCTTTTTTAGAGAGGAGAAAAACAGAATATCATTGAATTCACTAAGCTAAATTAACGGCGACCCACGTCACGCGCCATATCTTTAAACATCTTTAAACTGGGCCCCGGACGACGACGACTGCCATTGGGTTTTGGTAGTAAATAATCGGTAGAAAATGTCATTCCTTCAGGGGTTTTTTGAATAGAATTTAAAGGAGGAAGCTGTTTTTCTTGTTGAGGTACAGGCTTTTCAATGGTAGACTCGGTTAAGTCAGCTTCAGGAGGATTTGTTTTTGGTTGTTCTGATTTCTTCGCTTTCGCTTTAGCTGCTGTAGCTTCTTTCTTCGCTATATTAGTCTCGTCTACTGTTTTGGCTTCTCTGCCTGATGTTTGAGTGACTTTATCCGCCGCATCAAGTACTTTTCCTGAAACTTCAGCAACTTTATCTGGTGCTTCGTTCGCTACTTTCTTTGCAGTTTCTGTGACTTTGTCTGCAACTTCGCTAACTGTTTCTGTTACTTTTTCGACAACTTTATTGTCTTTAATATCATCAAATTCTAAAATATATTCTGATTTTTTAGACCCAAAAATCTTACCTATAATATTTGCCATAATTTATAAACTCCGTTGATTTTTATTTAAAATTGTGCGGCTTTAGCTTCACCTTATCCTATTAAAATTAGAAGCATAAGCAAAATTTGTCTACATTTTTTAACAAAAATTAACAGTAAATCAGAGTAAATCAACGCATTTGGCTAATTTTCTCTATCTAACTGAATAGGTCTTTGCACTTATTTACAAAACTCTCAGAATTATTTCAGCCTTTGATTATTATATTCCAAAATTGGCTAAAGACCTGATTTTAGAGTCTGTTCAAGGGATCTGTTTGAAGCGGTTGAGGCTGAGGTCGAGGAGAGACACCCGTTAATAATTCCTGTAACCATAGGTTAACCCAAAAACTACAATAGGAGTTAGACGATTTTCGGATCGATTTTCCTTTATCCTATAACTCTGAGTATTGATACGTTAACCATTATGTCTTTTTCTCCTAATTTTCTCACGGGTGATGAAATTCGGCAAAAGTTTCTCAACTTTTATGCTGAACGAAATCATAAAATTATGCCCAGTGGATCGCTTGTTCCGGAAGATCCAACTGTATTATTAACAATTGCTGGGATGTTACCTTTTAAGCCGATTTTCTTAGGGCAAAAACCCCGTGAAGTTCCTCGCGCTACGACTTCTCAAAAATGTATCCGAACTAACGATATTGAAAACGTCGGACGAACTGCCCGTCACCATACATTTTTTGAAATGTTAGGTAATTTTAGCTTTGGAGATTATTTTAAACAACAGGCTATTGCTTGGGGTTGGGAATTGTCTACAAAAGTGTTTGGTTTACCGCCAGAACGTTTAATTGTTAGTGTCTTTAAAGATGATGATGAAGCCTTTAATATTTGGCGCGATGACATTGGTATTCCAGCCCACCGTATCCAACGCATGGGGGAAGCAGATAACTTTTGGAAATCTGGCCCCACTGGTCCTTGTGGTCCCTGTTCAGAAATTTATTATGATTTTCATCCAGAATTAGGTGATGACAATATTGACTTAGAAGATGATACGCGGTTTATCGAGTTTTATAACTTGGTTTTCATGCAATATAACCGCGATGCTGATGGTAATTTAACCCCGTTACAAAATCAAAATATTGACACCGGAATGGGGTTAGAACGGATGGCGCAAATTCTGCAACAACTGCCGAATAATTATGAAACGGATCTAATTTTTCCGATGATTAAAACCGCTGCCGAAATTGCCGGAATTGATTACAGTAAAAGTGATGATAAAACTCAAGTTTCACTGAAAGTTATTGGGGATCATATTCGGGCAGTTGTTCACCTCATTGCGGATGGGGTAATGGCTTCTAATATTGGGCGCGGTTATGTCTTGCGTCGGTTAATTCGTCGTGTGGTTCGTCATGGACGACTGATTGGAATTGCCGAAGAATTTACCGTCAAAGTTGCTGAAACTGCCATTAGTCTTTCGGAGAAAGTTTATCCGAATGTCAGGCAAAGAGAAGCCGTCATTAAAGCAGAATTACAACGGGAAGAATCTCGCTTTTTAGAAACCTTAGAACGAGGGGAAAAACTGTTAGCAGATATTCTGGAAAAGCAGCCGCAGCAGATTTCCGGGAAAGATGCATTTATTTTGTATGATACATACGGTTTCCCCCTGGAGTTAACCCAAGAAATTGCGGAAGAACAGGGTTTAACTGTCGATGAAAAAGGGTTTGAAACGGAGATGGAAGCACAACGTCGCCGTTCTAAAGATGCCCATGAAACGATAGATTTAACTGCTCAAGGAAGTTTAGATCAACTCGCCGAATCAATTCTTCCGACTGCATTTTTAGGGCATACAGAACCGTTATCAGAGGCAGTTATAACTGCTATTTTAGTTAAAGGAAAATCTGTAGAGTCGGCTGAAGCAGGAACAGAAGTTCAAATTGTGTTAGATCAAACGCCTTTTTATGCTGAGTCTGGTGGACAAATTGGCGATCGCGGTTATTTAACCGTTGATGATACCATTGTCCGGATTGAAGATGTGCAAAAAGAATCGAATATTTTCATTCATATTGGATATATTGAACGGGGAATATTATCAACGGGAATGACAGTAAATGCCCGCATTGATCGCGCTTGTCGTCGTCGCGCCCAAGCTAATCATACAGCAACTCATTTATTGCAAGCGGCGTTACGTTCTTTGGTTGATTCTAACATCTCTCAAGCGGGTTCAATGGTGTCTTTTGATCGATTACGATTTGACTTTAATTGTCCGCGTTCTTTAACTGCAGAAGAACTGCAACAAGTTGAAGATCAAGTGAATAGTTGGATCGCGGAAGCACACCCAGCTACTGTAGTAGAAATGCCGATAGAAGAAGCTAAAGCAAAAGGTGCGATCGCCATGTTTGGTGAGAAGTATAGTGATGTGGTTCGGGTGGTTGATTATCCCGGTGTTTCGATGGAATTATGCGGCGGAACTCATGTGGGAAATACAGCCGAAATTGGTTTATTTAAGATGATTTCTGAAACCGGAATTGCATCCGGAATTCGACGGATAGAAGCCGTTGCCGGACAGTCTGTTTTAGACTATTTAAATGTGCGGGATAATGTGGTGAAAGAATTAAGCGATCGCTTTAAAGCCAAACCCGAAGAATTACCCGAAAGGATTACCAATTTGCAAACTGAGTTAAAAAATACTCAGAAACAATTAGATGCCGCTAAAGCTGAAATTGCAGTCGCAAAATCCGAACAATTATTAGCAGAAGCTCAAACAATTGGTGAGTTTAAAATCATTGTCGCAGAGTTAGAAAATGCAGATGCAAATTCCCTCACCACAGCCGCCGAACGCTTACAACAAAAGTTAGGTGAAGCTGCCGTTATATTGGGTTCTTCTCCTGCTGAAGGTAAAGTCAGTTTAGTGGCGGCATTTAGTCCGAAAGTTCACAAAGAGAAGAAATTACAAGCCGGAAAATTCATTGGTAGTATTGCTAAAATTTGCGGCGGTGGCGGCGGTGGACGACCGAATTTAGCCCAAGCTGGCGGACGAGATCCCAGTAAGTTAAAGGAGGCGTTAGAAAGTGCAAAAACGCAGTTAATTGAAGCGTTAGGATAAGTTATTAGGGTGGGCAATGCCCACCTAAATCCTGCATTTTTATTAAATATGCTTTATTAAAAGTTAATACCTATGTTTAAATATTAGCAACAATGGATGAGAATACTCAAAAAGAGATGTTTAGTTATGCCTATGTCAAAGCTGTTGCTTCTGTTGCTGGGTACTCAGTTGAAGAAAAATCTAGACCGATGGATAATGCAGGTATTGATTTAACAGTTGAAATGCCAGGAGAAATAGGAGAAATGTTATTTCCTAAATTTGATGCTCAAGTTAAATGTACTTCTTTACCAAAAATAATACACGAAAAAAGTATAAACTTTCCTCTTCCATTGAAGAACTATAAAACACTGATAAATACTAAAGTTTACGTTCCACAACTTTTGATTGTTGTTCTTGTTCCGAAAAAAGTAAGTGATTGGATAGATATCTCAGAAGAAAGTCTTATAATGAGAAGATGCGGTTACTGGGTCTCACTAAAAGGTAAACCCCCAACTGAAAACACTACAAATATTACGGTTGAAATACCTCGACAGAATGTATTATCTCCTGAAAATCTTAAGTATATTATGGAAACAATATCAAATGGTAAAGATTTATGACACAACATAGCTATAAAACAATCGATTATGATTCTATAGATCCTCATACAGTCTATAGTTATTTAGAAGAAAATGGGTGGTTAGAAGCTCGTAAGATTGATGATAGAGCGACTATTTTAACAACTCATAAAAATGATAAACAATATTCTATATTACTTCCACTAGATAAAGATATTCCAGATTTTGCTTCTCGTATGTACGATGTACTAAAAACATTAGAATTTATTGAAGCAAGACCAAGAACAGAAATTATTAAGGCTTTAAAAAGTACTAAAGATATTGCCTTTGAAAAAAATTGTGAAATTTTAAGTTTAAGACTCAAGTCAATAGATCAACCCAACAAATATGAATTATCTGCTAAAAAAATGGGGTTGCTGTTGACATCCACTCAAGACTTATTTGATGCAGTAGGACAATCTGAAAAAGGATATGAATCAAATAAAGGTAAAATCCCTCAAGAAATTTTAGAACAGACAGAACTAAATGTCTTTAACACTTTTAAAGGTTCTTTTGGAATTCAATTGGCTTTAGCTCCGAAGATAGAGCAACTCAACTTATTAGAACAACCACTTTCTGAAAGAGTAGCTGATATTTTTTTAGAGCTAGTAAAACTCAGTAATGAAATAGAAAAAGAAGAGTTGAAGCATTTATTACTGAAAATAAAAAGAAGAGCTTCAGCTAGATATCGTAAGTTTCTTTCCTCTTTAATTAGATCAGAATCTGATTTATATCTGGATTGGGGTTCTGTTAATCCAGATGCAGGTGGTAATGCTTTCTTATCCTACGACAGTATAATTAAAACTGTTGATTTTATTAATAAGATGGAAGTAGAAGATCCAGAAGAGTATCAAGTTATTGGAGAACTTTTATCAGCAAGTAATACAAAAAAAAGAAAAGCCCTTGAAATTGAGGAATTAAAAAGCAATAAAATTTTTTCTGGAAAAATATCAGAATCCTTATTAGACAATCAAAATATAGAATTAACTTTAGGAAAAATTTACTCAGTTAACTTTCAAGAAACAACATCAATAAACCCAGCCACTGGAGAAGAAAAAATAGAACGTACAGCCATATCTATTTCAACAATAGAGCAAAATCAATCATGACTTTAAATATAAAAATATGGTACGACAAAGAAGGAGATTTTCTCGAAGTCACTTTTTCAGACAAACCCGGTTACATGAGAGAAACAGATAACGATGCTATTATGGAACGAGTAAATCAAGATGGAAATTTGTTAGGATTTTCTGTATTAGCGGTTAGTTGTCTTTCAACTGATAAGCCATTAATTGCAAAGTTATCAAAGCAATAAAATGTATATAAAGCGATGTTGAAAGTGCGACTACCAATCTGTACCATAATCTATGTATATTCATTAAACCTATAAATAGAGATGATACCCAACCCCACTTTAAAACAAGTTAAAGACTTAATTCTCAAACTACCCATTCCCGAACAAATTATTTTGCTCGAAGATTTAGAAGAAAGACTAGAAACTCTAATCATAATGAATCTAGCAGAAACAGGATTTCAAGAATGGAATGATCCAGAGGAAGATATTTACAATGTTGAATCCTAAACCGCAAGAAATTTGGTTAGTTCGGTTTCCATTTAGCGATCTAACATCTACTAAGGTTCGACCTGCACTCATTATTGCTCTTCATCGAGAGGAAGTCATTATTCTGGGAATATTCTCAAAATTTCCTCCTAGTAATTTGCGTGAAACATGGGTAGTTGTAGAAGATAATGATCCGAGTTTTTCCGATACAGGACTAAAAAAGACATCACTAATTAGAGCCGAAAAAATTGCAACGGTTAGTACATCTGTTTTTCATAAAAAAATTGGAATCTTACCTTCTGATCTGTTCGTTTCAGTAAAACAAGCGCTAAAAAAATCTCTTAATATTTCTAATTAAGATTATTTCAGATACTTATAAAAATAAATATTGAGCTGAAATAATAAATGACGTAAGTGAATTTACCGTTATATTTTAAGTTTTCTTTAATCTGAATTTTTCTGTTGCTTTAATCAACTGAGTCTATTCACGAGCTTAATATAGTTGAAGATGACCCGATGATGCAATTAAGGTTAGAATAAACCAGATCTAAAAAGTCTGATTTAACAATAACTCGATGGTATCCCACCAACTAATCAAATGTTGAGCTACTGTTTTGATATAAATTAAAAAAAGAGACATTCTGAATAGAACATCTCTCTGGAATAGTTAACAGATGGCTGAATAACTTTCGTACCGCAAACCTATTGTCCTAATTCAGAAGGAGGTAAAATGACTGCGTCAATGGCATGAATGACACCGTTGCTGGCCAGAATATCGGCTTGAGTCACAGTTGCATCATTGATCATGACTGCTTGAGTGGCTTCATCAACTTGAACATTGATGGGTTCACCTTGGACAGTGTCTACTGCACCGGATGCAATTTCAGTCGAAAGAACTTGAGCCGGGACAACGTGGTATTGCAGGAGTTTAACTAACTGATCTTTATTTTCAGGCTTGAGCAACTCTTCAACAGTTCCTTCGGGTAACGCAGCGAATGCTTCGTCTGTGGGAGCAAATACGGTGAAAGGACCTTCTCCAGAAAGAACTTCTGCTAAGTCTGCGGCACTTAATGCAGCCACTAAAGTGCTGAATGTGTCGTCTTGGCTAGCAACTCCAACAATGGTGTCTACTGCGGCATCGTTAGCCACAGGAGTTGCAGCGGTGTCTACTTCATCAGAGGTCAGTGCTTCAGTGGTTGTATCGGGTGTTTCTAAAGCTTGCTCTTGAATTGGCTCTTCAGTCGTAGTCTCAGCAGTCGGAGTACCACCACCACAAGCGGCTAAGAAGGAAACAGCTCCTACAGCAGTGAGTAGAACAAAAGCTTTTTTGGTAATTACAGAGATGTTAGTCATATCAGTTTATGAAACAATACAAGAAGAAAATAACAAATCGATCTTAACGATTTCCGGAAATTCTAACAAATTCCAAACAAATGTCAAGCTGAATTGTTCATAAAGTATGGTATGATATAAAATTTTGATATTGCCCTCTACCAATAGGTATAGATCCTTATTCGTCTGATTGTAAAATTGGCAACCAATGCAGCATAAACTATAAAGCGGTAACTCAACTGATGTTGATCAATGAAGATTCAAGGAACTACTAAATTACTGGGTGTGATGGGTTATCCTGTGGAACACTCCCTCTCTCCGGTAATGCACAATGCAGCGATCGCTCATTTAGCAGAAGATTTTGTTTATCTGCCCTTTCCCATTTCTCCGAAAGATTTAAGTACTGCCCTCGGGGGCTTTGCTGCAATGGGTGTCCGGGGGTTTAGTATTACCATCCCTCACAAACAGGCCATTATTCCCCTATTATCAGAAGTTTCTACTGTTGCCCAGTCCGTAGGAGCAGTCAATACAGTTTGGTGTAAACCCGACGGTTGGGGAGGAACGAATACTGATGTTGTTGGGTTTATCGCTCCGTTACAAGCTTATGAGGTGGACTGGAGTTCAAAGAAAGTTGTGATTTTAGGCAATGGCGGCGCTGCTCGAGCTGTGGTAGCCGGATGTGCTCAATTAGGTTTGGGCGAAATTCATGTCGTCGGACGTAATGCTGAAAAATTAGCCAGGTTTCAAACCAGTTGGTTAAATTCTCCGATGGCCGTTTCTCTACAAGTCCATCTTTGGCAGGAGTTACCCAACTTATTACCACAAACTGATTTGTTGGTCAATACAACCCCAGTCGGTATGTTTCCCCACGGGCGTGTCTCTCCGGTTGACGAGCGGATTATGGATCAACTTCGACCCGCTACAATTGTTTATGATTTAATATATCGTCCCAGTCCGACTCAATTTCTCAAATTTGCGGAGGTCCGGGGCGCGATCGCCATTGATGGGTTAGAAATGTTAGTCCAACAAGGGGCAGCAGCTTTGGAAATTTGGTTAAAGCAACCTGTCCCCGTTGAAGTGATGCGCGGCGCTTTACAACAGCAACTTCAGTAAGATTTAATACTCTATTTGATCGAATTTAGAATGATGAATGTGAGGTTATTTTTGATTTTAATTCATGAAATTTAATATAAAAAGTTACCCCTTGATAACTTTGCTGAAGCTCGATAGTTCCTTCTAATTGTTTAATTAACAGCCGTACTAATGTTAACCCTAAAGATGTAGATGTTTCCCAATTAAAGCCGTCAGGAAGACCGATTCCGTTATCTTGAATTCTGAGATTATATCTCTGAAGACGATCCTGTTTGAAAACGATTTTTATTTCTCCGCTTTGCTGATTTGGAAAAGCATATTTTATTGTATTTGTGACTAATTCATTGATAATCATACCGCAAGGAATTGCTGTTTCAATATTGAGGTAAATTTCATCCATATCAAAGTTTAGTTGAATTTGACCCGAACTATCGTCACAAGAATAAAATAAACTACTCACGAGCTGTCTAATATAGTCTCTACAGTTAATCTGTGAAAGGGTTTGAGATTGATAGAGTTGTTCATGGACTAGAGCAATACTATAAATTCTATTTTTACTATTTTCAAAAACTTCAATCACTTTCGGATCATTAAATAACTTCGACTGTAAACTCAGTAAACTAATAATGACATTAAGATTATTTTTAACGCGATGATGTACTTCTTTGAGTAAAGTCTCTTTTTCATGCAGAGAATTCTTAAGCTGTTGATTGCTGAGTCGTAGTTGAGCTGCACGCTGATCGACTAAAGTTTCTAATTTTTGATTAAGCTGTTGAAGTGCCGTTTCTGTGGTAATTCGTTGTTTAACTTCGGTTTGTAAGCGATGATTTTGTTGTTCTAATCTTTGAGTTAATGTACGCAGTTGTAAATGCACTTTAACCCTGGCTAAAAGCTCTTCTTTTTGAATCGGTTTTGTAATATAATCAACTGCGCCGAGTTGAAATCCCGTGACTTTATTTTGCATCTCAGATAATGCTGTCATAAAAATAATAGGAATATCTCGGGTTTCTTGATCTTGCTTGAGTTGACGACAGGTTTCAAAGCCATCAATATCTGGCATAATTACATCTAATAAAATTAAATCCGGACGGCTATATTTGGCTCGCATTACTCCACTTTTACCCGTACCGGAGACTGAAATAGTCAAACCCACTTCTTCTAAAAAATTAACCGCGACTGCTAAGTTTGCGGGATTATCATCAATCACTAATATAGTCGAATTCTCTAAACTCAATTGATTACTCATATTAAAAGCAATAGGTTGATCTATTTAATATTGCGGTGAATCTCACCACTGCGATCGCTGCTGTATATACAGATAAGAAATGCTCGTCAATGAGGTAGGAATCATAATCTATCTATACACCTTACCACCGACTCCCTCGCTTCACAAATGATCAATCATAAATTTCTCCAACAAAATAAGCCTCGCACAATTAATATTATGCGAGGATCACGACATCTTCCTAAAGTTGCATTAACTCTTTCAAAGTCTAATTAAACCGGGTAGAATCAAACTTATGAGTGAGCTGCATGAGGGGGGGTAAGAGTCGGTATATCATGAGCGACTTTACCATTCTGATTTTCAGCAGTCTGACTTGGATCTTGACTAGAACCCTGACGGGGTAAAATCAATCCATAACCGCCATGGTGCATGCGTTTGTAAATCACATTCATTTCACCGGTTTGTGAGTTACAGAACATATAAAAGTCGTGATCGATCAACTGAAGCTGTTCGAGGGCATCTTGAACCGTCATCGGTGGCATCGAGAAATACTTCGTTCTGACAACTTCTTCGGGTAATTCTGGGGTACGGTTGCCAATGAGATCTTCGACTAAAGGTTGTTCCTCTACCACTTCACTCATTTTGGGTGGATGAGGATGCTTCCCGTAGCGTTTTTCTTTGTATTTGCGTAGTTGACGAGAAATTTTATCTGCAACTAAGTCAATGCTGGCATAGAGATTTTCGCTACTCTCTTGGGCGCGAATCACCGTACCATTAGCATAAATGGTAACTTCCGCAGTTTGTTTAGGATTGATCCGGGGGTTTTTTGCAATAGACAAATGAACGTCTACTTCCGTTGTCAGTTGTTGGTAATGATTAACTGCCTTTGTAATTTTCTGATGCACGTACTCACGAATTGCATCTGTAATTTCAAGATTTTTACCCTGGATTACAAGCTTCATATAGCTTCCTCCGGCTTCTAATATGGGCTTAAATTAACCTTAACACTTTAGGTTTGCGATACTTCAACCCTTCAAAATCTGTTACATTTGTTGAGAGTTCTTGATAATAATTCGGTCAAGTTCTGTAAACTAACTTGTAATTCTCTAAAGAATTTTGAATGTTATCAATGGTTATTTATCTGTTGAACTCAGCCTGAATACCTTATATATTAACACAAATCGTCGGTTTAATGTCTCTTACAATCCCCCCGTTTAACTCTTGTTGCAAAATTTATCATTTAGGACAAATTTCTTATCAAACGGCTTGGCAATGGCAACGCTTGCTGGTAGAACAACGTCGTCAACAGCCAGAATTAGAAGATATTGTCCTATTGCTGGAACATCCGCCAGTGTATACCCTCGGACAGGGGGCTGATGAAAAATTCCTCAAGTTTGATCCCCACAAGAGTGATTATGAACTGCATCGCATTGAACGGGGGGGAGAAGTCACGTATCATTGTCCTGGACAATTAGTCGGCTATCCCATTTTAAATTTACGTCGTTATCGTCAAGATTTACATTGGTATTTACGACAATTGGAAGAAGTGATCATTCAAACTTTAGCAATTTATGGACTTCAAGGTAGACGAATTTCGGGTTTAACTGGCGTTTGGGTGAATAATACGAAGGTGGCAGCGATTGGAATTAAGGTGAGTCGTTGGATTACTTTTCATGGTTTTGCGCTAAATGTTTGTCCAGATTTAACAGGTTTTGAACGGATTGTTCCTTGTGGAATTACAGATAAAAAGGTGGGAAAATTAAGCGATTTTATCCCAGATTTAACGGTGGAGTCAGTTAGACAAACAATTGTTAGTGTTTTTGCCAAAGTATTTGATGTCAATTGTGTTTTAGGTCAGGTGAAAGACAATCCTTTATTTTCTGAATATTTTCAGAGTTTATAGATTATTTTATGATAAATTTTTTGGCAAATAATGATGAATATAAAAGATGCTGTATTGGATAACGGTTAACTATTACTCAACTGAATTGATTCAGGATTTAATTCACTCTATTCCCTTCGCGCTTAGGAAAAATCATCAATTTATTATCATTAATAATTCTCCAGAAGATACCTCAATTTATAATTTAAAATCTGACTCTATTATAATTTTAGATGCGCCGCAAAATTTAGGATTTGGGGCCGGATGTAATCTCGGTTTAAACTGGGTATATCAACAGGATAAAAAAGCGATATTGTGGTTAATTAATCCCGATACTCGACTTCCTGAAAATGCCGCCTCAAACGCAATTCATTGTATTGAAAAATATCCCCATTTATCTATTATTGGAACATTAGTCGAACAAGCCGATCAGAGTATTTGGCTAGGCGGCGGCATATTTAATCCAAAAACCGGGGAAATTTTACCTCAAATTTATAATCAGTCATGCCATAATCAATCTTTAATAGCAACAGACTGGGTCAGTGGTTGTAGCCTATTACTAAACTTACGTCATTTCACAACTTGTCCGCAATTTGATGAAGATTATTTTTTATATTACGAAGATTTTGACTTTTGTATGCGTTATCGTCAACAAGGTCATCAGCTTGCTATTACATCTAATATTAAAATATTTCATCAATCTTCATCCATTACCCGTCAATATCCTCGCTTAAAATTAGAACAACAAATTTATAGTTATCTCCTGAGTTTAGAAAAATATGCCAACTCAGCCGCCTATTTATATCGCTTGATTAGAATTAGCTTAGTTTCATTAATTTTTCTGTTAATCAATCCTAAAATCGGTCTACCTAAATTAAAAGGTGTAATTCGTTACCTCCAGCGGATTTTAAGCGGATTAAGATTGAAGTGATTTAGAGAATATGTTAAGCTAACAATAGATAAATTGTAAGTTGTATCAATTCCGAGATTTTATAGCGATCGCGTGTAGTGCTGAAAACTCTATTTGTTCTCTGCTTAGGTATCAGTCCATTCCTGATTTATCTCAGGTTTAGGCGAGAGTGGGAAAGCCAAGCCAGACAACAACTTCAAACGGCTAGTGCAACCGTTGCATTCACCCGCTGGCAACGACCCAATTTACCGCCGGATGCAGAATATATCGAAGGCGTTGGCTATTTAATTGGTGATATTACTTGTCGATACAATGCACGTTCTTCCTATATTCGTTGTGCGGTTAATCCTGAAGGACCTTGTAAAGATTGTCGCTTTTATGAATCAAAAGAAGAGGACTATAGCAATAGGCAATAGGTAATAGGTAATAGGTAATAGGCAATAGGCAATAGGGTAATATTTTTAGTATTTTTATCTATTTTGAGAGTTTTTACAAATGATTTCAAATTGCTATATTGATAAATAAATGAGTATGACAAAAAAAACTCGGTATAGTCTGATTGGTTTATTGATTTTATTCTCTTTAATTTTAACGACAGGTTATACTCATTTAGAATTAGCAGCTTTAACCGGATTAATTTTAGCTTTGATTTCCAAAGGAATGCGAAATCGTCGTTTACGCTAATTTCATCAATACATCCAAACTATGACCCAAAACTTGATAAACTTGCCGCTGTTCAAATAATAATAATAAATCTGAATTAACCTTGTTATTTAGGGCTTCTTGTCGTAAAATCTTAATAGCTGTAATTGTGGGTAATCCTTGTTTATAAGGGCGATCGCCAGCAGTTAAAGCATCGTAAATATCCGCAATTGCCATCATTTGTGCTTGCAGGGGAATTTCATCTTTATTTAATCCCAAAGGATACCCTGTCCCATCCAGCTTTTCATGGTGTCCCGCAGCAATTGCCGGAACTTGTTGTAAATGAGTCGTCCAAGGAATACGCTTGAGAAACTCATAGGTATGACTGACATGAGACTCCATCACAATGCGTTCTTCTGCGGTGAGATTACCTCGTAAAACCTGGAGTTGTTGTAATTCTTCTGGGGTAATAAGCGGCTTTAATTCACCATCAATATCATAATAGTTAAACTGAGATAACTCACTTAATTGAGAAAAGGGTTCTTGATCAAGAACTTGAGGTTCATTGGCTGCTTGTAATAAATTCCAATAATCACTTAGACGGCGAATTACTTGGTTAAAATGAATATCAAGCTGTTCGGTTTGTTGGCAGAGAGGACAGTCTGTTGTAGAACGATGATCGTGGCTTGAAGCTTGTAATAATAGCTTATACTTTGCTTCTATTTTTTCTAATTCTAATCCCCGTTGTGCCAAAGCGAAACGATGACGAATAATTTCGAGTTGTTCTTCGTATAGCTTTTTCGACTTTCTCAGCACCGCTTCCGGCACACCAATTTTACCAAAATCATGCAATAATGACGCATATCGTAGCTCTTTGCGTTGGCTTTTATCAAAATAGTAATTTCTTAAAACCCCACTCTTAATCTGATTGACTTCTTCACAAAGTCGAACCGTTAATTCAGCGACTCTCTCTGAATGACCAAAAGTACAAGGATCTCTTTGTTCAATCACTTGAACAGAAGCCTTGACAAACCCTTCAAACAGATGTTCAATACTATCTTCAAGTTGATTGCGTTCAATGGAGACCGCCGCTTGAGAGGCTAGCGATCGCAAAATTCGTTTTTCCCATTCAGAAAATGCCAAAGTCGAGGTTAAAGTATTCTCTGGAGTCAGAACAATATTCCTATCAATTTTACGATTAATTAATTGTAGAACCCCCAAAATTTCCCCTTGCAGATTTGGCATCGGTAAAATCAATACTGACCGAGTACGATAAGAAATCATCTGATCAAAGCTGCGATCAAGACGATACGGTTTATCGGGGGGAAGATTATAAGCATCTGACAAATTTAATGTTTCTCCCGTCAGCGCCACATAACCTGCTAAACTCTTATCTGTAAGAGGAATAGAAAACTCACGAAACGATAAATCGGGAATTGAGGCGTTTTGAGCGGCTTTAAACAGTAACTTCGGCACTTGATCCCGACGATCTACAAGATAAACGCTACCGGCATCACTGTTTGTAATCTCTCGACTTTTCGTCAAGATTAAATTTAACAGAGTTCCTAAATCTTGAGTGCCGGACAAGGCTGCACCAATCTCTAAGAGTTGTTCTATTAATTCTGTTTGTTCAGTTAACGCTTGTTGAAACTCGCGACGTTCACACACCATAACTGGAGTTAACTCATATCATGACTGCATTGTAGCGCAAGCCCGTAAAAATACTGATATTAAACTCATAATTTGTCATCTGCTATAAGATATGTTTCATAAACTTAAGTCTCTGGGTATCGGCATTGTCTGCGGCACAGCCCTGCTGACAATATGGAGTTTTATTGAACCCTACGTCATCAATACCGAAGTTGAAAGCGTCAATATTCCCAATCTTCCCGCCGCCTGGGATGGCCAGCAAGTGGCACAAATCACAGATTTTCAGATTGGACTGTGGGGGGATAATCGATCAACGGCCCGTCGTAGTGTGGCGAAAATCATTGAAGCAAAACCGGCTGCGGCCTTAATTAGTGGAGATTTTATATATCATCCTGGTCAGAATATCGAACCAGAAATTGAAGCAGCGGTTGAAATTCTTCGTCCTTTAGTCGAAGCGGATATTCCCACTTATGCCGTTTTGGGTAATCATGATTATGGCATGAGTAGTCGGTCTGCCGCGCCCGATACTGAAACAGCCCAACGGCTTGAGACCGCATTAGAATCAGCCGGAGTTGAAGTGTTAGAAAATGAGTCTGTACAACTGGGTTTACCTGACAGCAATGAATCAATCTACCTAGTGGCTGTTGGTTCTTTGTGGGCAAAGCGGGATAATGTTGAGCAAGCCTTAAGCACAGTGCCGAGTGATAGTCCAAGAATTGCAATGATGCATAACCCCGACTCGTTTGAGAAATTTCCCGCGAATTCTGCCCCCTTAGCCGTTGCCGGACATACCCATGGGGGACAGATCCGAATTCCCGGTCTGCCCCAATGGTCCTGGTTAAGATTCACTCAAAAAGATAAAGTCTATGCCGATGGTTGGGCAAAAGGGTATGGTGAACCGGGTAACCAACTGTATGTTAATCCGGGTATTGGCATGAGTTATGCCCCGGTTCGGTTATTCTGTCCTCCTGAATTAACCTTTTTTACCCTGAGGGCTGATTAATTTAATTGATGAATATTCAATCCTTACCCATTAATATTAGTATTTTTGCGATCGCTGCAATTCTCATTGCCTTTGTGGGTGTACGCATGGCAAAAGTCACCGATGAATTAGCCGAGAAAACTGGCTGGGGACAAGCCATTGTCGGGGCTATTTTTCTGGGGGGAAGTACTTCTTTATCCGGAATTGTTACCTCTGTCACTGCCGCTGCTGGAGGACATTCAGAACTTGCCGTGAGTAATGCTGTGGGAGGAATTGCGGCCCAAACTGCGTTTCTTGCCATTGCGGATATTTCCTATCGTAAAGCCAACCTCGAACACGCCGCTGCTTCTATTGCTAATTTAGTTCAGGGGACATTGTTGATGTCTCTGTTAGCCATTCCTCTGCTTGCCGCAGCCAGTCCCCAGGTGAGTGTCTGGGGCATTCATCCAGCCACCGTGATTTTAATTGTTGCCTATCTATTTGGCCTGCGTTTAGTCTCTCAGGCCCAGGAAAAACAAATGTGGTCGCCTCGTCAAACCCAGTTAACCAACGTTGAAGAGACACCTGCTGACGACAGTGAGACCAGCAGCAGCGGCTTAGGTTTACTCTGGGTGAAGTTTGTGATCTATGCTTTACTGGTTGCAGGTTCAGGTTATTTAATTGCTAATTCCGGCTTAACAATTGCCTCAGCTACAGGCATCTCAGAATCAGTGGTTGGAGGCTTATTTACTGCCATCTCTACATCTTTACCCGAATTAGTGACAACAGTGGCGGCAGTCCGTCGTGGGGCGTTAACGTTGGCCGTCGGTGGTATTATTGGCGGTAACTGTTTTGATTTATTGTTACTGGCGTTTTCGGATATTGCTTATCGTCAGGGTTCGATTTATGGGGCGATTGAAAATCATCAAATTTTTGTCATGTCACTCACTATTTTAATGGTGGGTACATTATTGTTAGGGTTACTACAGCGAGAAGAAAAAGGGATTGGTAATATCGGGTTTGAAAGTGTTTTAATTTTAGTGCTTTATCTGGGGGGAGTCGGTTTATTATTTATTCCCTAAATCACTGATAACGCTTCCTAAGGGTGTCGAAAGTGGGTTCTCTTTGTTAAGTTATATAACAAGGCTCGTAGATCAACTCGATCAACTACTTTTGCGTTCACCTCACACACAATTAAAAGATGCCATCACCCATTGGACATACCTTAGCTGGAATCTCTGGATTTTATCTTGTGTATCCTCAAATCCCCAAACCGCAGAAAATTGCAGCTTTACTCACTGCTATTTTTGTTGCCAACGCCCCTGATTTAGATATTTTTGCCGGATTAATTTTACATCAAAATCCGGGTATTTTGCATCGACAAGCCACGCATAGTTTTATTGTGGCAATTGTTTTAGGGTGTTTAATTGCTGGGATTATTCGTCTTCTTAACATTAAAAATGCCAGTTGGATTGGATTATGGTTTGCCGGATTATATGCCAGTCATATTTGCTTAGATTGGCTAGTAGCCGATGACGGATTTCCCTACGGACTGCAAGCATTATGGCCGTTTTCGCAGGATTACTTTATTTCACCTTTGACTATTTTTAATGGCTTTGATTACGCTACAGAGGGTTTAACGATGATACAGTCAATGATGACATTTAATAATTTAATAGGTACTCTCAAAGAATTTGCGATTTTAACACCCATCGCTTTTTTATCTTGGGGGTTTGGGATGAAATCTAATCAGAAGAAATATTCCTAATCATCGCCCTATAAGTTATTTCTGTAATCACAGAAAAAAGGGTGCATCTCAATATTTATCACACCCTAATATCCTCAATTAAACACCCTAAAGCATTACGATTGCAATTCATCTAATTGTGCTAACACTTCATTACTATGAATAATCGGCCGCACACCAAGAAATCTAGCCTTTAAAATACCATCAGGATCAACAATAAAAGTATGTCGCATTGAGTAAGGTTTCAGCCAAGATCCATACTGTTTACTCACACTACCATCTGTATCTGCTAGTAAAGGAAACTTTAATCCCTCTGCATCACAAAATTCTGCATGAGAATCAATATCGTCGGCACTAATGCCTAAAATTTGTGTATTTCGATCTATATATTGAGGTAAATCTTGCTGAAACCGACGGGCTTCAATAGTACAACCCGAGGTGAAATCTTTCGGATAAAAATATACAACCACCCATTGTCCCTGATAATCATTCAAAGCAATTTCTCCATCTCCTGTATTTGTCGGTAAGGTAAAATCAGGAGCAGGTTGATTTAATGGCGGTAGCTTCCCACCCAATGCCAGGGCGGCATCAGTAAAATGAAGATTAAACAGGGCAATACAAGCAATTAGGCAGAAACGAATTAAGAGGCGACGGGAAATCATCAATCGACTAATAGAAGGAACTTAAAATTAGTTTACATAATTTTAGCCTAATCAGCGATTGAGATAAATATTGCTATCCCAGTTAATAGTATTTAAATAGCTGCCTCAACGCCTCCAGCGGGTAACCCGACCACTTCTCCCTTTAACATCCGCTGGGCGGCTTCGAGGAGTTGTTCTTCCAAATAAGGCTTAGTGAAATAGCCCCTTGCCCCCAATTGATAGGCCATTTGACGGTGACGGTCAGCGCCACGAGAGGTTAACATGGCAATGGGAAGTTCTGCTACCTGTGAATCTTTTTGCATCCGAGATAGCAATTCTAAGCCATCCATGCGTGGCATTTCAATATCACAGAAGACCAAATCACAAGGTAAGCCGGATTTGAGTTTTTCCCAAGCTTCTTTACCATCACGGGCCTCTTCAACTCGATAACCCGATTTTTCAAAGGTGATGGATAATAGCGATCGCACAGTAATGGAATCATCCACAATCAATACTGTCGGTTCACTCTTCTGTTCTATGGGTTGTTCTGGGATAGAATCCCCAGCATCCCAAATCTTACTGCGGAAGTCGCGGCGAATCCGACCCATTGCCAAATCAATTAATTCTAAAACATCCGCGATCGCGACAATTTGTCCATCCCCTAGAACCGTTGCCCCCGCAACTCCCACGGGTTTCGGCACGGGTCCTTCGAGTTGTTTAATCACAATTTCTTGTTCAACTAACACTTGATCGACCTGTACCGCCAGATAGGTTCCTGAAGAACGTAAGACAATGACGGAAATCATATCTTCATCTGTGTTCGTTCCATAGACGTTACCCCGGCCTAAGTGGCGGTTATAGGTGAGTAAATCCCGCAGGTGTCGGAAGGGTAATTTCGATCCGCGCCATTCTAAGGTTTGTTGCTCACCATTGATGATTTGAATCTGATCTTTAGGAACATCTATCATATCTTCTACCCCATCCATCGGAAATGCAATCCGAGCGCGATCGCTAATACAACACAACGCCCGCGAAATACTCATATTGAGAGGCAGACGAATGGTGAAGGTTGTCCCTTTCCCCAGGGTAGAATCTGTGGTAATTGTACCCCGTACTTCCATCAAACTGGTGCGTACCACATCCATCCCCACACCCCGGCCGGCAAACTCATCGGCTTGGTCTTTCATACTAAAGCCGGGATGGAACAGTAAATCATAGATGTCAATATTAGACATTAAATTGGCTTGTTCTGGGGTAATTAAATTTTTCCGCAGGGCTTTTGCCTTCACCTTTTCCGTATCAATTCCCGCCCCATCATCAGACACTGCAATCACCGTTTGGTTCCCTTGATGGAACACCTTCATCATAATTCGACCCGTTGGGGGTTTCCCAGCGGCTTGACGGACTTCTGTTGTTTCAATGCCGTGGGTAATGGCATTATTCACCAAATGAATCAGGGGATCGTGAAGTTTACCCAGCAACATTTTGTCAATCAGCGTATCTCGGCCTTCGACATATAACTCAGCTTGCTTACCACATTTAATCGAAATATCTCGTACGGGTCGTTTTAGGCGATCTGCTTCCTGGGAAAACGGTTCCATCCGTGCCTTGGTTAAGCCTTCGCGTAATTGAGTCGTGACTTGGCGTAACTGCCGAGACACCTGATCGGCTTCTTCAACTAAAAATTCAATATCAGCCGCTGACTCTCGGACGCGCACCACCAACTCAATAATCTCTTGAGACAGGGTGTGGAACGGCGTAAAGCGGTCTAATTCTGTTGATTCAAACTCCAATTCATCGTGGCGGTTTGAGCTGTCTGTGAGGGCTTGTGGAGCAGGCCATGGAGACGGTTTACGATTCGACAATAAGGAAATTTCTAATAGACTTCGTTCATAAAAGTCCTGCATCCGCTGACCGACATCACTGAGTAATGACACCTGATCGAGCAAATTATCCAAAAACTGCCGCATTCGTTCTTGATCTTGTTCTAAACTATTGCGGTTGACAACCAATTCCCCCATTAAGTTACTCAGGTTATCTAATTGCTTCACCGGGACTTTAGCAATAGGTTCGTAAATGGGGGCAGAACGCTTCGGAGTGGGTCGCAGCATTGCCGCGACTCGATTACCCCCCGGAGAGTCCTCCAGCAGCTTTTCTAGCTCTTTAAATTCATCTTCTTCGCTCGTTTCACCCGCCTCGATGGATGGGGCTTCTGAATCTGTTTCATTCAAAAGCTGATCGAGGTTGGCAAATAAGTCTGAGTCTTCATCGTTACCGTTTGACACTGCCGGTAATGACTGCTCTGAGACAGACTCGTTTTGACTGAGTAAAGCATCTAAATCGGTAAAATCAGCTTCAGCCGATTCAGATATACCATTGACGGCGGTCTCATCAGTGGTATGTTCTTCTTCATCCTCCTCTATATCCAAGTTAAATAAATCCTCAAACGCGGTACTTGGGTCAGGTTGACTCATTTCTTCTTCTTGATAGTTATCAAACAGTTCATGATACAGATCATCACTGGTATCACTAATCTGCGTGACTTCCTCCGCTGCAAGCTGTGGGTCAGATTCACCACTGGGTTGTTCAAAGTCAGTAAAGAGATCTTCAAAACTCATTTCTTCTGTAGCTGGAGCAGAATTTGTCACCTCCTGAGTTAAATCTGAGTCAATAGAGGCAGAAGTTGAAGGACTGCTCTGAGACTGACCAATATTGAGCAAATCATCAAATTCATCCAGACCCGTTTCCTCATTGACTGAAGTGGACTGAGATACAGATTTTTGCCCTGAGGCACGCGCGAGCCTTTGCCCTGAGGCACGGGCTGAAGGGGAAGATTTAGCGTCCGTTTCCACCGCTTCAAGCTGCTCGAATAAATCTAGGAAATCTTGATCGGAATTATCACGGGTTTGACGACCAAATGATTGAGTTTTATCTAAGTTTTCAATTAAGGTTTCTTCTTGCCAACTTTCTTCAATTGGACTTTCACCGTCAAATAAATCCGCTAAACTTTTAAGCTCTTCTGGTGGAATTTGAGGCCCGCGAGATTGAGTTTGCTCGAAGACTTCATCTGGGATAAAGGAAGATTTAGAATCTAGATCCGCGTCTAAATTTTGTGAGTCTAATTCAATCGCTAATGAGGGAGCAATCTCTGGCTCTTCACTGGATATTTCAGATTCTAATAACTCTAATAGTGATAGTTCGTCTTGATCTAAATCCTGCGTTGTTGCGAACGGTGGTTGAGTGGGAAGAGAAGGCAGGAGTTGTGTTAGATCCTCACCCACAATAATTTCATGATCTCGATTTTCAAGAACCAATTCTTGAGCTTGTTTAATGGCTTTAATAATAATCGGTGCTAGCACCTGATATGTGTTTTCAGGATTAGCAATTACTTGTTCAATCGTATTAATAAAGATTACCCAGTTGGGCAGATCAAAAGTTTCTCCGGCTCCACTGAGACTGTGACAAATGTCTTGAAGTTTGGAGCGATTCTGCTGATCTTCGGGTTGCTTAAATTGTTGTAACATCTCCCGTAAATAATCGGGGACATCACTGCGGAAAAAGAGTTCTTGGGCGCTATTTTCTGAAGTGGGTTTCGGTACAGATAATGGCGCAACCACAGTTACGGGAGTGGGAGACACACTGGTGGCTGTATGGCCTGTTGGGAAGGTTAATTCCGTTACCGTTACATCATTTTGTTGAGCCAGTTGACCAATATGATATTTTAGGGCTTCAAAGACGGGTTCAACTTCTTGCAGTAAAGTTTGGGCGGCTTCATCGGTTAAGCCATAAGGCCCTGAAAGACTATCAATCAAGGCTTGCAGCGTGTCAAAGATTTGTAGAAATAATGATTCTAACTGTTGGTCAACCCGAACCGCACATTTATCTCGAATTTTCTCTAAAATTTTGAAACTGTCTTCTAGGCGGTGGGAGGTTTGCTGAATACTATTTAATCCCAACATCGCCGCGCCCCCTTTAACAGAGTGGGCAGCACGGTACACTTCATACAGCAGTTCAGGATCTTCAATGGTGGATTGCAAATTCAGCAAACCTTGCTCGATAGTATTGAGGTGATCTTTAGCTTCCTCAATAAAATAACCCAGTATCCGTTGTTGTTGTTCTGCTTGCATAATTAGTTGTTGGTTATGAGTGATTAGTTATGAGTCATTGGTTATGAACGGTTTACAACTAACATACCTACAACAAATGACAAATAACGGAAAACAAATGATACACCCTTACTGCCGTTCTGAGGGATCAACACGGAATCGTTCTACAGATGTTAGCAGATCGCGAGCGACCCCCACGAGATTACTCAAGGCACTCGAGACCCGATGGGCTTCTTGTGAGGTTTCTTGAGCACTGTGTTCGACGGCTTGCATTACCTGAGCCACAGCCCGAGCGGTTTCATTTTGTTCGACTGTATCAGCGGTAATCGAGCGGACTAACACGTCAATTCTATTTGTGACTTGAATAATATCATCGAGCGATCGCTTGGCATCTTCAGCCAGGCGGGTTCCTTCAATTACCTGTTGGTTTCCTTCTTCCATTGCCATCATTACAGAACTGGTTTGGCTCTGAATTTGCATCACAATTTGTTCAATTTCTTTTAAGGATTTAGCAGAACGATCAGCTAATTGTCGAACTTCATCGGCTACAATGGCAAAACCCCGTCCCGCCTCTCCAGCCCGTGCTGCTTCAATACTGGCGTTTAACGCGAGTAAGTTGGTTCTTGAGGCAATCTGAGAAATAATCGCCACAATTTTAGAAATTTCTTGAGAAGATTCTGCTAAACGCTTGACATCTCGAGTTGTTTCTGCTACTGTTTCACGAATTTTCAGAATCCCTGCCACTGTCATTTCTACCGATTCTCCCCCTTTAGTTGCCACAGCCGCAGCGGAGCGGGCCACTTCTTCGGCTTCTCGGGCACAGTCTGCAACCCGTTGAATGGCATCGGTAAGGACTTGGACTGAATTCAGGGTGGCAGCCAGTTCTTCGGCTTGTCGGAGTGCGTCTCCGGCGACATCTTTGGCAAACATCGAACTATCGGTTGCCCCTTTACTCACCTGACGAGCGGCGTGTTTTACCTGAACCACAATTTCTCGTAGGTTTTGAATGGTGAGGTTAAACGAGTCTGCCACTGCTCCCAATACGTCAGCGGTGACTTCAGCCGTTACTGTTAAATCTCCTCGGGCTGCACCTTCTACATCATCCAGGAGGCGAATCACTTGGCGTTGTAGGTTTTCTTTAGCTTCTTCCTGTTCTTCTGCTTTGCGTTGGGCTTCGATGGTGGTAGTTTCAATAAACTGAGCCATTTGATTAAACCGGGTGGACATTTGACCCAGTTCATCGGAGGCATAAACCGTTGAGCGCGCTTTCAAGTTATTCTTTGTCACAGCATCAAACTGAAACTGCAGATCATCAGAGGCTTTCACCATCTGTTTTGAAGTCAAACGCCCCATAAATAAAGCGGCACTAAAACTACTGATACCCGCAACCGCTGTCATAATCCAGCCTGTGGTTCGGAGGTAGCTGACAACATCATTGCGTCGATCATAAACCGCCGTTTGAGTGGCAATATTGGTGGCGAGTGCCACACTAATTAAGCTCGCAATACCTGCTCCAATGGCAGTATAGAAGAACTTAGTTCTGATGGGAGCATTTTCCAGAAAACTCAAGGGCCCCTGTTCAACAGAAATCGTTGTTTCTACCGCATCTTCAGTTTGGGGCGTAAAGGTGGTAACGGCTTCTTTATCGAGAGAGAGCGCACCAAACAACTCACCACTGCCAACGGATGAGGTGTCATTCTCAATCGCGCTGCTGGTGGTTGTTGCCACAAAGTTACTATCAACTTCTTCGTCAAATTCTGTAGTTTCCCCCAGAAAGGCAGAAGTATCACTAGCAGACACTTCAAAATCTGGGATATCTCCTAAGTCATCAAACTCTTCAAACCCGTCTAAAAAGTCATCCGCATCGGTCGGGGGTGGAGCCAGGGATGGATCTTCTTCTTCATCATAAGCAGAGGAGTCATCGAACCCATCGGAAAAGTCCACAACAGACATAGAATTATCATTTTCAGAAGCTTCTGAGTTTAAAGGATCAACTTCAAAACCTTCTGAAAATTCATCCATTGGAAAGGCAAACGTATCATCTGAACCATAATCTGACATCTCATCTGAGTCAGAATTGGTTGAGGACGTGACCGCCGAACTCCCTGTAATTAAAGTTTCTGCTTCGACGGCAGAAAAATCAGGATCTGTCCCATCCCGGTCATAATCATAGTCGGGTAACTTGCCATTACCATTCATATAAGCCAGATCTTCTGTCTGTTGAAAATCAATGGCTTCTGAATCTGACTCATCGACTGGAGCAAAAATATCGTCGAAATCGTCGTTAAATTCTTCTAAAGCCAGTTCTCCCGTGGTGGGTTCATCTATCTCTGTTGGCAGGGGATCACCCGCACTAGAAGCCATCGGCAGGGGCTGTAAAGATGAGTCGGATTGATCTAGACCCGCCGTTTCTGTTGGCATCTCAAACAAATCATCTAAATCTTCAAAGTCAGCAGCAGCGTCGGAGGCACTAGAAGCCATCGGTTGAGAAACCGACTCCGTCTCATCTATTAATGAAGCTTCATTAAACAAATCACCCGATAGTAAATCACTTTCATCGAGATCGTCATTGACAATGGCTTCGTCTCCCAAAGCAAATGGATCTTCATCAAAATCCATCGGCTCAAGTTCGTTTTCTAATTCGGGTTGATTGTAATTTTCTGTTGTTGAGATTTGAGAGTCAAAAGGATTATCTGATTGGGAGTCTAACCCCTGAGATTCTAGGGCGTATTGCTCAAGATCAGTTTCTGATTCTGCTGTTTCTAGTGCAAAGTCAGACTCAACCCTTCCCGGAATCATCTCGTCGGGCTGAGTCTGACTCGAGGCTGTTGAACTAAAGTTGTCCTCAAATGCATCCGACTCTTCAAAATTAGGCTGAGATAAATCAACCGTTTCTAAATCTAGATCCTGCTCTAGTTCTTCTAAAGTCAGGTCAGATTGAGATAATTCTAATGCATCAAAATCCTTCAAGTCAGTGTCAACACTGTTAATTTCAGAATCCAACTCTGATTCTATCTCGGCAAATGTACCCGTCTCAGGCGGAGTCAAATTGTCATCAAACAGTTCTGAGTCGATCATCTCGAAGTTCTCAGTCGATTCTAAATCCGACTCAACCAATCCTAAACTACTGTGATCTTCGGTGGGTTCGACTGCCGTTTCAGCCCCATTCATCAAGTCACTGGTGGTATCACTCAGCAATGCCGAGCTATCGGAACTTGAGACAAAATTACTCGTTTCTGTAATGGCAGCAGCGGCTTGTTCTAGCAACTCAGCGTTATCTGTCAGACTCATGACCGCACTGTACTGTTCTTGAGCCACGTCATATTGTTGCAAGCCATACCCATAGATATGACCACAGAGAAGACGGGCAGATGGATCTTCTGGGTAATGTTCAATTAACGTGTAAACTAAACCCGCCGCCTCTTCAAAGTTTCCTTGAGTATAGGCGGTCTCTGCCTGTTGATATTCTTGCAGAAAGTCTGCACTCGTTGGCATTGGTCATTTCCCCCTCTTTAATAATTATTTCAGGTTGTTAAACTGTAAGACTTAAAAATTAAAACTAATGTTGATGTAAGACTTAGAATATTACCAATGATATTTCCGAGCTGGAATGCTCAAGATCTCCGAGACGGATGTAGATTTGACTGCAATCTCAGGTGATGCAGAATTTTACAGGGGCGATCGCGTGCAGGTTGAGGATAACATAAGATATTACAATTTGACCCGGCCAGAAGTGTCCCGTTAAGCTGCCCACCGAGCTGAACGTAGAATAGCGATTTGATCGAGTAGCCGCAGGCATTGATCGCTTTCTTCGCCAATTTGCCATTCTCCCTTGATAAAAGGGGCCATGCTATCTGGAACTTGAGTAGACATATGCATTTTCTCTAGATCTAGCCAAGCCATATCATTAATTGCCTTGACCGCTAATCCTAGGATTGTATCTTGATCTTCAACCGCAATCACGGGAATTTCAGTTCGGTCTGTATCTAAAGGCGTTAAATCCCCTAAAAACTGACCCAAATCAGCCACCCAAATGACTCTTCCTCTAAGATTGAGAGTGCCGAGCAGCAATGGAGATACATTGGGAATGGGTGTGATTCGATCAGGTGATTGAGACAGAACTTCTTTAATGCCCATTGCGGGTAAAGCAAATTCATAGCCTGATGAAACATAGAACCGCAGGTGGGGTTCTCCCTCAGGGGTTTCAAGTTCTTGAAACTCTGGGCTATCTGGGCCTTGTCCGGTTAAAAAATCTGGATTTCCGACCATTATCCACCTCACCCTTATCCTCTGAGTAATTGCTTCACCGTCCCCACCAATTCTGTCGGTTGAAAGGGCTTAGCAATATAGGCATCTGCCCCCTGTTTCATCCCCCAATAACGATCAAACTCTTCGCCTTTGGAAGAGCACATCACGATGGAAATTTTTTTGGTTTTCGGATCAGATTTAAGCCGTCGGCACAGCTCATAACCATTCATTCGAGGCATCACAATATCCAGTACAACCAACTGAGGCCATTGTGATTGTGTCTGTATTTTTTCTATTGCCTCTACTCCATCGCAGGCTACCAGAACCTTCAAACCACTGTCTTTCAGGAGATTAGAAATCATCTCCCGCTGGGTTACACTATCTTCTACTACCATAACTGTACTCATATGCTCTGGCTAACTGACTGAATGACTGACTGCAAGCTAAACTCACCGGATTAAAACTCTCCTAGAAGATGTTTAACCCATTGAACCCCGCTCAATAGTAACGAATACCAGCGCACTGGGGTGGTCGGTCACAGACAGGATGATAACGACAATGGAAATAACTCTAATATATTAATGTTTGATTCAAGTATACCCAAATTCTCTCCAGATTGATTAAACCACCGCAGAGTCTAATGATCGCTTAAAGATTAAGAGAGTGATCCAGTTCATCAGCCAGGAGGCGTTCTGAGGGGGGATGGTGCGGATTGCCTAGCCCCACATAGGATTCAACTAAGGTCAACAGTTCGAGATCTCCAAAAGGTTTGGTTAGATAGTTCGTTGCCTGTACCATCCGAGCTTTGAGCCGATCAATAAAACCGTCAATTCCGGTTAACATGACGATGGGAGTTTGACAAAAGATGGTTGAACTGCGTAGCATGGCACAAATTTCATAACCATTCAGTTCAGGCATGGCAATGTCACACAAAATTAAATCCGGCTTGAGTTGGAAGACTAAACCCAAGGCTTTTAGGGGATTACTAATCCCGGTGGCTTCGTAGCCGTTTTGATTGAGGATCAATTCAACCGTTTCTCGAATCACAATATCATCATCAATACAGACAATTCGGGGAACCCGAGTCCGGACTGAGAGGGATTCGGAGACATTGGGACTGGCTTGGGTGTCTCGGTTGAGGAGTTGAACTAATCCCTGTTGGACAAAGGGATACATTGCTTTTGTGACGGTGACAATATCCCGATTGAGATAGCGGGCAATCTGACGCAGCGAGGTGGTGCCATCAGCCCAACGGTTTAGGGTTTCAAAGGCATGAGCCCCCACAGTTTGCCGTAACTTTTCGGGATTGGGAATGAGGGGACATTGGTTAGGAGACTGAACATGAGGATTAAAGGTTTTCCAAGTTTGTACCTGTTTAACTATCTTTTTCAGCAGTCCATCAATTTCAAGGGTGGTCAGTTGGGGGGCTAAAGGTGCGCCCATCTCAAAAATAAATGAACCACTGTGTAAACTCAGTAAATCAAATAAGGTCTCCCGTACCATGCCATGAATAATGGTTCGCCCTTGAGCGGGTGTAATTACTTTTTGCTCGAGTAAATACCATAAATAGCCATATTCAGGGGCATTGACTGTGGCAATGGCAGCGGCTTCTAGTTGATCGAGAGCGGTATCAACTTCGTAGCGGTGTAAATAATCCCGCAGTCGCGATAAATTATTTTCACTTTCTCCAGCGTAAATAATTCGACCGTTAAAACAGAAAACTAACCAACATTTCCCCATAAAACGATCCGAAGATCCACCACCTCTGTGATTATTGCTCACTGGGCTATAAGCATCAACCATCAATTCTCCGGTTCGCTGACCGAGTTCGAGCAATTGTAAAATGCTACGGATATCAATTTCACTCAAAGAGCCTTGCATGTAGCAAGTGACCTCCTGATCACAGTATAAGTGCTATCTATATACATCCTCTCACACCAACTTCGATCTAGAGGAGGTGGGTTTTACCATTTTGGCACGAGTTTCGTGAGTCATTTACCAAACTCTTTGACCAGGACTTCACTGATGACAACATTGAGGAATTTAACCATAAGTATGTTGTTCATCCTGTGATGAAAAATTAATATAGCTCGAGTAGAGTCGGGTTCAACTTTGTACACCTGAGCGGCTTGCTGGGGTAAAATGTTTGTCAATAGATCAATGCCAAGGTCGAACACGGATGTAAGACTATTATGATGGAATTAAGGCAGATCCGATCAAATACCTGACGAGGATAATCACCGTGCTGTATCTAGCAGAAGTACAAAAGCAGAGAAGTGGTTTTGGCTTAGGTGGGGCTAAAGCTGAACTCAAATTATTAGCCTGTCAGCGAGGTGAAAATCAATGGAGCGCTGTCTCAGGTGATGAGGTGGTGGTGGCTGATGATGCCAACTCTTTTAAAGATGGAGCGTTAGTCCTGGTAGATCTGAGTGCGAGTAAACAAGTACAGCGCATTCAAGAAGCGGCTCGTCAGCTCGTTTTAATTCTCCAAGATTTCTCTCGACAAAATGATAAAACCAAACGACAAGAAGAAGAAATTGAGCAGTGGAAGGAGTCTTTAACTTATCAAAGTCAAGAACTCAACCGTCGAGAGATGGAGCTCGAAGCTCGTCAAGAACAACTGGTTCAACTCGAAGCCGAATTAGAGCAATTAGACCAGCAACGCCAAGAGGTAGAAACAGCCCAAGCGGAAGGAAATCGACTACAGCAAGAGCTCGAGCAAGCGCGTCAAGAGATTGATTCAGCCAAAGCCGATCTCCAACAGCAAATGCAAGCCCTTGAAACGCAACAAGCCGATTTACAAGCCAATCAAGGACTCTCAGAAGAACAAATTCAACTCCTTCAGGATTTATTACAGCGACCTAATCCCCAGGTCGCCACCGAGCCGATTGAACATCAATTGCAGCAAATACTACAACAGCTTTCTGCTGGTCAAGAACGGATTGATCAACATTGGCAACAATTACAACAGAAGCAACAAACCCTCAATCAAGTTCAAAATGAAATTGAGGAAAGTTCCCAACAGATTCAATCTCAGTGGCGAGAATGGGATCAAACTCAACAACAACTGACTCAAACCGCAACTCAACTCCAAGCCGAACAAACGGGCTTACAAGCCAAGCAAGATATTGCAAATCTCTGGCAAACTCAATTGCAAAACCGGCTATCTCTCCTACAACAGCTTGAACAACTGGCGCTGAAGTCGGATAATTCGAGTGGGGTCAGTGTAATGGTTGATGTTGCGGCGCTCGAGGCAATGCCGGTTAATCAGTTGCAAACTGAGGTAGAAAAGTTGCAGCAAGAATGGGATCGACTCTTCCGGATGGTTAAAGAACAGGAAGAAGAACTCAAGTCAAAACAAGAAGAAATTGATGAGATTCAACAGAAAATTCATTCTGTAGCGGATCATGAACGCTCTGAGTTGCAATCTGAACTGACTGATGAACAGGATGCTTATCAAATGTTGAATCAAACTTTAGTGGGTCAACGACGCACCCTGAGGGAACGAGAAGAAAGAATGCAGCAACATCAGGCGGTTCTGTTTCGGCGGCAGGGGACTGGGGCAGATGCCACTCAGAATGGTTTGGTGAGCTTTGAGTCTGTTATCGCTCAACTCAATAGCCAACAATCTCAGCAATCTGAACAATACGACACCTTACAAGCAGAAATTGGGCAATTGCAAACCGCTATTGCTCAAACCCAAGAACAACTCGAACGTCAAACTCATCAACAGCAAGAAAAGCGCCAGCGAATTCGATCTGATGAATACAGTTTACGGGAGCATTATCAGTCTTTGGCAAAACTTCAGGGTCAGGTCAGTCTGCATCAAGAGCTTCTGCAACCCCTCAAAGATCAGCTCAATAATCTCAAACAACAGCTTGAACAAACTGAAAATGATTACAATCAACTCACGGAGGCGGCAGGACAACAAGCTCAAACAATGGCAGAACTGAAAACAACTCTCGAAGGGTTAGTTTCAAGTTAACTCTGCTACTTTTGGTATTTCTAAGGTTTCTTCGGCTTGAGGGTCTGCGGGTAAACAAATCAGGTTGTCACCTTGAGTATAAATGAGCCCTTGTTGTCTGAGTTTTCCCATCAACCGAGTGACTGTAACTCGCGTTGAACCAATGGCACTACCAATTTGAGAATGAGTCAACGGCCAGGGTAAACAGTAGCCCCGAAACTCTTCTGTTCCCATCGGCCCAACATAATATTCTCCGTATTCTTCAATCAGTAAGGTAATAAACCCAAATAAGCGATCGATTGTCCGGCGTTGACCTAATGTACTCAGCCACAATAACTTTCGTTGATGCTGATAGCGGAACGCATCTAAGACTTCTCGGCGGAAATGAGGCCAATTATCTAAATCTTCCCAGTACATCCATAGGACACTGGTATCATCTGCATGGGCATAAGCCTGAAGGGAAAACGGAGACTGAGCCACTAATTCAAACGGTTGACCCGCGCCCACAAACCCTAAAAAGGCTTCGTCTAGATTTCTAGATGCAGCTTTGGCATCAACTTGAGAGGTGACTGCGCTCAGTTGAGCACTGCCCACAAGGCGAACTGCCCCCCGCTGTACTAAATACAGCAAGCCGGGACGGGCTGGAATCCGTTCGTCTTTATTAAAACTACGACATCGGTAATGTTCCTGCGCCCAGTCAATAATCCGTTGCCAGGTGAGAAAAGGTCGATTGCGATCTGGAGAAATTGAGGGTAATTCCATACAACAATTTTGAGAAACTAAATTTATATCAAGATGACCATTGAAAGAATCAAGTCGAGTTGATTCAGCAAGTAAACTGACGAATTGATTGACTCATCAGTATAAGCTACATTTTATACTTGGCCCTGATTAGGCTAACCTACTGCTCTAATGTAACAAAAAACACATCCGTTTGACGACCCTAGGAGCCAGGTGATTCATGATGGATGGTGTAAAAAAGAGCAATTTTTTGCTGAAGTTGATCAGGAGTGAGTGACTATGATGACAGATATTTTTACCCTCAAGGAACGCTTGACACATCATATCAGACAATGCTTACAGGGTTTTTTATCTGATCCGATAATTACTGATCGTGACGTAGGGCTTCATTTACTTCGGGGTCAGTATCCCATCACCTATACTTCGGCGATCGCGAAGCGTCTCACGACCCCATTTAACCAACCCGTAATAACAATTGCAACACAGATCCGGGAGCAAATTCAAAGTGAAAGCACGGAGTTTTATTTGTTTCCAAACTCACTGAAATTGGGTGAGGGGCAACCTAATTTTACCTTAAAGGCTATGCCCTCTGGTATGATTCTCTTGGAATTAACGGATGGGGGTTTAGCAAATTGGCTACACTACATGACTAATATTGCGGTTACACCTGGCGAAAGTTTACCTCGAGCTGATTTTCCCAACGATTTATTTGATATACAATATACCCACGCCAGGTGTTGTTCTCTGCTGCGACGTGCTGAAGGGGAAGGCTTTATTACACTGACATCCCTACCGCAGGGTTTGATACAGCCGGACTGGCAATGGTGTACTCCTGATCCACTTCCTTGGCTAACCTCAGCGATGCAGCTACAGTTAACCCATGCTGCTGAACATCTACTGATCACTCAGTTAATCATGACGATGGATTGTTATGGTTTAGTGACTCCGCCGCCGAACCCGAAACAACTGGCTCATGATCTAAGTCGAGTATTTCAACAGTTTTATTGCTCTTGTCAAATGTGGGGCGCAGTCAGACAACAGACCCCTCAACTGGCTCAAGCTCGTTTAGGGTTAGTTTGGATTACTCAAAAACTATTGCGATCAATTTTACAAGAACAGTTAAATATTATTGCCCCATTTGAACTGTAGTGATTCGTTACTTATTGTTAAAGCTAAGTAAACTCACTACACTGAACCAATTACAAACAACGACCTCTACAACTGTGTCCCCTTTTTCGATAAAATGCTCTTAAGACTGTTCTTCTAAGATTATTTATCAAGAGCTGAGTGTGCCAAATCCGAACCGTAAACCTGTCCTACTTGACTTTGAAAAGCCCCTGGCTGAGTTGAAATCCCGAATTGATCAAATTCGTCAACTGGCAGAAGAAAATGGGGTAGATGTCTCGGATCAAATTCATCAGCTTGAAACCCGCGCGACTCAACTGCGGCAAGAAATCTTTAGTACCTTGTCCCCGTCTCAGCGCCTGCAACTGGCTCGTCATCCTCGTCGTCCGAGTACTTTAGACTATATTCAAGCGATGAGTGATGAGTGGTTTGAGTTACATGGCGATCGCAGTGGCTCAGATGATCCCGCTTTAGTGGGCGGAGTGGGTCGGCTGAATGGACAGCCTGTTGTGATGCTGGGTCATCAAAAAGGACGAGATACCAAGGATAACGTTGCTCGTAATTTTGGCATGGCAGCGCCTGGGGGCTATCGTAAAGCCATGCGGTTAATGGAACACGCCAATCGCTTCAATATGCCAATTTTGACATTTATTGACACTCCAGGGGCTTGGGCTGGGGTAGAAGCGGAGAAACTGGGGCAAGGGGAGGCGATCGCCTATAACCTGAGAGAAATGTTTCATTTAGATGTGCCCATCATTTGTACTGTGATCGGGGAAGGCGGCTCGGGTGGTGCATTGGGTGTGGGTGTGGGAGAGCGGTTGTTAATGTTGGAATATTCAGTTTATACTGTGGCTTCTCCAGAAGCCTGTGCTGCAATTCTCTGGAAAGATGCCCGTCAAGCGCCCCAAGCCGCTCAAGCGTTAAAGATTACAGCCCCAGATTTAAAACAACTGAATATTATTGATCAAATTGTTCCAGAACCGGAAGGAGGGGCGCATCTGCATCCGTTACAGGCTGGAGAACTGCTGAAGCAAGCCTTGCTGGAAAATTTAAAACAACTCAATCCCCTCAGCAGTCAACAGCGGCGTGAATTGCGATATCAAAAATTTCGTCACATGGGTCAATTTACTGAAGCATCTCCTGAGTAAAAATCTGAAAAATCTGTAATATTTCTTCATGTCTTGTGACTCAATATTTCTCGCTCAATTTGGTTTGTTAGGATATTCAGTCCAGCAATCTTGTCATCTGATTCAGAACGCGAGGTGATATAATGACGTAGGTAACAAATCTTTACATTTTTTCTCAGAATTTACTCCAACACGGATTTGCTACAGTTGTTCAAATTATTTACAAGCCTTCAACATTGTCAATGACAACTCCCATAGAACGAGTCGCGCTGATTACGGGTGCAAGTAGTGGGATTGGTAAAGCAACAGCTCTAGCGTTTGCGAGCGCAGGGATTGACCTTGCCTTAGTGAGTCGCTCACCGGGTCCTCTCGAGGAAGTCGCAGCGACGGCAAGAGCATCAGGAGTCAAAGCAACCGCTTATGCCTTTGACTTATGCCAAATCAACAAAATCCCCAAGCAAATTGATGAAATTGTTACCGATTTTGGTGCAATTAATATTCTGGTGAATAACGCTGGAATGGGTTATACCGCTCCTCTAGTTGATACGAGTTTATCAGATTGGCAACGAATTATCGATCTTAATCTCACCAGTGTTTTTGAATGTACTAAAGCGGTACTCCCCAGAATGCGTCAGCAGGGAAGTGGATCAATTATTAATGTTGTGTCTATTGCCGGACAGCAAGTATTTCCCAACTGGGGGGCTTACTGCGTCAGTAAATTTGGTCTGATGGCACTTTCTAAAGCATTTGCCACAGAAGAACGAGCCAATGGAATTCGTGTCTGTGCCATTTGCCCTGGGTCGGTCAATACGCCGATTTGGGATACAGAAACAGTCAACGCTGACTTTGACCGTTCAGCCATGTTGACCCCGGAAATTGTCGCACAGTCGATACTTCATGCGGTACAACTGCCGAGTCAAGCCGTGATCGAAGAACTAACTTTGATGCCCAATGCTGGAACCTTTTAAAGTTCTAGACCCAGTCCACTTTGTTTTGTTTCAACACCTTATCAATTTTTTATCATGACTATTGCTTCCTCGGGTAACTCCAACACATCTAGCGTATCGAATGGAAACGGAACCAAATCTAACCCCATCTCCACTCGACCTGACCGAGCCACTTCACCCAGCTCAAGTCAATCTCAACAGCCTGGTTTGATTGAAGTCAGCGACGAAGACATGATGGATGCGGTTCATACATTATTACGCGGTGTTGGAGAAGATCCTGAACGAGAAGGATTACTAAAAACTCCGAAGCGAGTGGCTGAAGCAATGCGATTTCTCACCAGCGGCTACAGCCAGTCTTTGGAAGATTTAGTCAATAACGCCATCTTTGACGAAGGCCACGAAGAAATGGTTTTAGTGCGCGATATTAATCTCTTCAGCCTTTGCGAACATCATATGCTTCCCTTTATGGGTAAAGCCCATGTCGCTTATATCCCGAATCAAAAAGTGATCGGACTGAGTAAACTCGCCCGTGTTGTAGAAATGTATTCCCGGCGACTACAAGTGCAAGAACGCCTGACTCGTCAAGTTGCAGAGGCCATTCAAACCGTTTTAGAACCTCAAGGTGTGGCAGTAGTCGTTGAAGCCAGCCATATGTGTATGGTGATGCGAGGGGTACAAAAACCGGGTTCTTGGACGGTTACGAGTGCGATGCTGGGAGCCTTCCGAGATGATCAAAAAACCCGTGAAGAATTCCTTAACTTAATTCGTCACCAACCCAGCTTCTTCTAGAATTTTTGTAGGATTTAGGATTTAGGATTTAGGGTGTAGGGTGTAGGGTGTAGGGTTTAGGCAATATAGAGATCTCTTCTCTTTTTCTGCTCGTCTGCTCGTCTCCCCATCCCCCTACTTCCTGATTCCCCCATCTTTGCAACATCCCTCAGCCCAACCTACAATTAATACTTCTGCCCCTACTCTCCCAACTCCTCAAACTTACGCCGAACCTGATCAACTTCAACACCAAACATTGACGCAACCGAGGTTAACAGACTCTCATCCTCAGTAATGTGATAGAGTCGAGCTAGATTTCTAAAAGCAATACCCAGACTATGTTCATCCTCAAACTCAACAAAAATCTGTAACGCTTGCAATAAATAGTTTTTTGCCGTCTCCCAGTCTTCCTGTTCTTCGGCAACTATTCCCAACTGGTGGTAGGTAGAAGCTTGAGAGTAGCGATCGCTATATTCAATCTTGATATCAAGGGCTTGTTGGTAGTAGGTTTGAGCCTGTTGCCATTGTCGTTGTTCTTCGGCAACCCTTCCCAACTGGTGGTAGGTGCCTGCTTGAGAGTAGCGATCGCCGTATTCAATCTTGATATCAAGGGCTTGTTGGTAGT
>CAYSWY010000040.1:32541-54034 GCA_964434975.1 uncultured Lyngbya sp. | reverse complement strand
ATTCAAAACCATTTACCCCTTTTAAAGCCAGTAATGCAGTACCGTAAGCCGCTTCTGTATAAGTGGGTTTGATCATTGTGACGTTTAAATAGCGTTGTCGTAAGCTTGTCCAGACGGCATTTTTAGCACCCCCTCCGGCGGTATAAACCTGAGTTAAGGGAGTTGCACCGAGATCTTGTAAAAGTTGGTAACCTTTTGCTTCAATTCGAGCCATACTTTCGAGTAAGCCATGGAGAAACTCGACATCATTCTCAGGACGAGGTTGAAGCGTTGGGGCAAGATCTGGATCGTTAATGGGAAAGCGATCGCCTTTTTTCAATAACGGATAATATTCTAATGGACTGGTTTGAGTCGGATCAATTTGTTGGCTAAGATGTTGTAATTGTTCGTCAGTAAAATAGTGGCGTAAAACAGCACCTCCTGTATTAGAAGCCCCTCCGGTTAACCATAAATTCCCTAAGCGATGGCTGTATATTCCATAACGTGTCGCACTGACTGGGGTTTGGCTTAAGAGTTTCAGGACAAGGGTTGATCCTAATGAGGTGACGGCCTCTCCTGGGGTATTGGCACCGCTGGCTAAAAAAGCCGCAATACTATCGGTTGTACCCGCGCAAATGATACAACTGGGGGATAAACCGAGGCGGTTGGCAATTTCTGGGGTCACTGTACCAATGGGGGTTCCTGGGGCGAGTACTTGAGGCAATTTCGGTGGGGCAAAATCCGAGTGTTTTTTTAATCCTTGAAGTAACCATTTTGGGTAACAGAAATTAACCACATCGTAGCCTAATTTTAGGGCATTATGATAATCACTCATTCCGAGTTTTCCATGAAGTAAAAACCCCAGCCAATCGGCTTGATGCAGAAAATACAAAGGTTGAGTTTTCCCATCATTTATAGTGTTTTTTGGCTTAATTTTTGCTTGTTGAATTTGTGTTTGCCACCATAATAATTTACTTAAACTTGAGGTGGCACTTTGTACCGGATGGTTAGCAGGGGCGATCGCCTCTACTTGATGCATCACCTCAGCCCCTCGCCCATCATTATAAAAAATCGGGGCATCGACGCGATCTCCTGTATGGTCACAGAGTAAAACCGTTGCAGATGTACCGTTTATGGCAATACGGCGAACCGAGGAACGTAATTTGGTGGGGATGTATTGAATTAAATCGAATAAAGTTGTTCTCCAGATAGACGGCCAATCTTCAGCGCTTGTCGGGGGATCAAACTGATATTCTGCTGTCATCTCAACCGTTAACTGAGGATTAATTAGACTCAAACGAGCACCCGTTGTCCCAAAATCAAGACCTAGAGAAAAATTCATATCAAAATTACCCTGTAAATAATAGAATTTCTAAAATTTGTTGTATGATGAAAGGTTTTGCCAAAAATAGTCTTAAATCTTCAGGGATTAAATTTTGATAAAAAAAGAAGATTAAGGTATATTGCTGCTAGACTTTTAGCTGTTGAGTCGTTATATATTAGATAATAGTAGGAATAAACTTAAGTCATCCTACGCGATCAACCGCTAAATGCGCGTTTTGAGGAGTTTGTAGAGGATTTTATGGATACATTAGCTTACACTCACCTAGCTTCCGCGTATGAGGCTCCTCGTGAGGCTCAGGACGGAAGTTTAGTTCTATTCCGGGGCATGAAGTGGACCAATACTTGCTTAATCCCAGTATTATCCGCTGCCATTGGTTTTGCTGTACTCAGCACTGGCCAATCTGCCCAAGCCGCCTTGTATTATGGTGACTACGGCCACGATGTCAAAGACGTTCAGCATAAATTAGCCTACTACGGTTATTTTCATGCTCATGCCACTGGATATTATGGCAAAATCACTAAGCACGCGGTTAAAGCCTTCCAATATGACCACGGTCTATATGCCGATGGTGTTGTGGGTCATAAGACAGCAGACGCTTTAGGTTTAAGCTGTCAGAAGAGCTGCTACAAGTCTAGCTACTACGAGAAGAAGCCTTCTTATGAGTATAAGAAAGCCAGCTACGATCATAAGCCTAAATATCATGGATATTCCCATGGTTACTACGGTAAGGAAGTTGCTAAGTTGCAGAAGAAATTAGCCTACCACGGTTACTTCCACGCTAAAGCAACTGGCTACTATGGTCACATCACCAAACATGCAGTCAAAGCATTCCAATATGACCATGGTTTATATGCAGATGGAATCGTCGGCCCCAAAACCCTCCATGCTTTAGGGCTGCACTAAAACTAAATCTTGTTTAATTTCTAAGCAAGCTGCCTGCGTCTTTGTATAAGATGTGGGCAGTTTATCAGTGACATTCGGAAAACTCAACCTATCGTTCGGTTTTACTCACTACAAAGAAATTAAGGAGTCAAGCTATTCTAAAAATGTAGACATCTAAAGCCGTAGCCAGTTATTACCAGCTATAAATATGAAGAACTTATCAAATCGCGATGCAGAACAGTTTGAACGTTCCTCTTCTGGAGACAATAAACTTTGGCAATACGTACAGTCTATGAACTCAGAAGTGGCAACACAATTGTCTAAACCCGATGCTGAGGTGGCGGCTGTGATGGAACGTAACTTGATACAGATGCTGGGTGGCTTACCCTCCGAACACTTCGATGTCAGCATTACAACAGATAGAGATCATTTAGCTCGTTTATTGACTTCAGCCATGATGAGTGGTTACTTTCTCCACAACGTTAAACAGCGGATGGACTTTGAACAATCATTGATCAATCAATAGTTTTTGATATCCCCCTAAAAGGTTACTATTCGTTATCTTGCCTTCCTGGTCATCACTAGGAAGGTTTCCTATATAATTAAGTTTAATTATTATGATTTATTTAATTTTGTGAACTCATCAATCCTTACAGAAAATCATGCTGCCAACGGGGAATTGACTCCTGCTGTAGAAACAGGGTCAGTGCCTCAAAAGTCAGAAGCGCTGCGAAAAAGCCTTAAGCAACATAGCGGCGAACGTCACCTTGTGATTATACAAGATTTCCCTGATCCAGATGCCTTATCTTCCGCCTGGGCTTATGCTTTAATTGCTCAGCAATTTGAGATAGATTGCGATATTGTTTATGGAGGGACTCTGAGTCATCAAGAAAATATTGCCCTGGTCAAATTAACCAATTTACCCGTACAACGCTGGCCGTTTGAAGCGGCGAAAAAAAAAGATTTTTCCAATTATGATGGATGTGTATTTCTCGATAGTCAAGGCACAACCAGTCAGTTAACGTCTTTAGTTCTAGATGCTAAAATTCCTGTCATTGTTTTAATTGATCATCATAGTTTACAACAGCAAAATTTTAAGCCAGAATTTATTGATATTCGTCCTCAAATTAAAGCAACCGCAACCATTTTAGTCCAGTATATTCAGGCGGGTTTAGTTGAATTTGATGGCAATAATACAACCCATGTCAACTGCGCCACAGCGTTAATGCACGGGTTAAGGGCCGATACAAATCACCTGCGCCAAGCGGGACGAGAAGAGTTTTTAGCGGCTGCTTATTTAAGTCAATTTTATGATAGCGCCTTGCTCGATGCTGTTTTGCGTGCCTCTCGTTCTAAACGGGTGATGGATGTAATTGAACGGGCTTTATCGAATCGTAAAATACAGGATAATGTTTCAATTTCAGGCGTTGGCTATTTACGAGCCAATGATCGAGATGCTATTCCTCAAGCGGCTGACTTTTTACTCACAGAAGAAAACGTTCATACTGCTGTGGTTTATGGGATTGTTTATGATGATTTTAATGAAGTTGAAATTGTTACGGGTTCTTTGAGAACGAATAAAATTACCCTTGACCCCGATGAATTTATTAAAGATGCATTTGGTACGGATGCAACGGGTAAGTTTTTCGGTGGAGGACGCAGTCAAGCGGGAGGGTTTGAAATTCCCTTAGGTTTCCTATCAGGATTTAGTGAAAATAAGGAATATTCTGAGATGAAATGGCGGGTTTATGATACTCAGGTTAAACAAAAATTAGTGAGACTCGTTAATCCAGATTAGGATAGTGAGTGGGTTATTGGTTGTTTGTCATTATTTCTTATTCATTTGTTATTAATTCTGACCCATACCCCTACAGGCGTAGCCTTTCCCTACTTCTGATTTGCTGACCCCCATCTCCATAAGGTTCCTGCCTACCTGGTGAAGGACGGGACGGGACGAGACAGGCTTCTGTTCCCCGTTAGCCGTTGGCTGTTCCCTATCTCCTCAAATAACAAAGAACAAATAACCAATAACCCATTGCAAACCCTTGCATCGAAACTAGAGTCACACTAAACTAAATGGGGATGGGGGGGATAGGTTCACTGAAAGTAATCAGGTGATTGATTGTGATGTCCAGGATATCAGAGATACAATTGATCACTGAAATGGTATATGATTTAGGCTGAAATACCTATTCTGACTGTACCCTCATCAAAACCTTTAGAACTAAGTACGATTATTACCATGTTGAAAAAAGTAGTAAAAACCCTGCAAAATTGGTTCCCAGCCGCTGAAGTAGAAGCCCATTGTGATGGCCCTTGTGGAGTCTATGACCCGGCCTCTGCTAGAATTACCGCTGAAGCTGTTGTATCCATGACAAAAAAAATTATGGATTTAGAAGAACCCACAAGTGGTGATAAAGCTGCTATGGTTGCTTATAACAACACTTTATCGCGCTACATTGCGATCAAAGAAGAACAAGCTCAAAAAACCAAAGAAGATTTACTGATTCTGTGGACAGATTATTTCAAACCCGTTCACTTAGAAAAGTATCCTGATTTACACGATACCTTCTGGAAAGCAGCCAAACTCTGTTCTGCTTGTAAAGTTGAAGTGAGCCTCGAACACGCCAACGAACTGATGGCAGCGGTAGAAAAAATCCACAATATGTTCTGGGGTAGTAAGGACAAGGATGTTACTTTCTACAAAGCCAGCTAAGGAACTAGATTCTGGTTTTTGAATTGATGTTAGATAGGCGCGGTTATGCCGTGCCTATTATTATGCCCTTTCTCTGGTTGAATGATGGAATTGCTGGATGAACCCACTTTAAAAAATAGTACCTGGTGGGATATATTATTGTGGCTCAGTCGGCAGCGGCGGCGGTTTCGCGTTACAGGACTGTCGATGTTGCCTTTGCTGCAACCGGGAGATGAAATTTTAGTTAATTTCAAAGCTTATCGAAATCAGTCTCCTCAGGCGGGAGAAATTATTGTCGCTCAACACCCTTATAAACCTAACACTCGAATTGTTAAACGAGTCTCCGGGGTACGAGAAGATGGTGCTTGTTTTCTACAGGGAGACAACTCAGCCGAAAGTACTGATAGCCGTGCGTTTGGCTGGATACATCCTCAACAAATTTTAGGTCGAGTCACCAGTCGATTTTTATTGTTTACTCCCGCCGAAATTGTTAAACTGACAGTGACAGAGAAAAAAAGTTCATAAGTCAGGATGAGTGGTTGGCTGCTTTTTTCATGACTTGTTACAAATTTTGTTAATCGTAGGCAACTTGAGGGAATAGAGTCAGATTCAGACTTCAAGAGAATTATAAAATTTCGAGACGGGCTGAGTTATTTTTTTAGCTAATTTTGTCAATACTATTCGTAGATGAAGTTGATATTTTTATGAATTTTAACTAATAATCATCAATTAATTCTTAATATCTGTTTTAACTCAGATTGTATCAAATACAATTAATATGCTAGATGTTCTAGAACAATCATCTATGCTAAAAAGTAAATAATATCTTCTCAACTCAAAAGGGAGGAGGAAAAAACTAAATGTCAAAACTTAAGATTTTGATAGTTGAAGATGAAGCAATTATTGCAGAACATATTGCCATTATATTAAGAAATATAGGGTATTGTGTCGTTGGGATTGTGGCTTCTGGTGAAGATGCGATCGCCACTGTTGCACAAACAAATCCTAATCTTGTATTAATGGATATTATGCTTCAAGGCGAAATGGATGGCGTAGAAGCGGCTGACAAAATTAATCAGTCTTATAAAATACCGATTGTTTATTTAACGGCTAATGCAGATGATCAAACCTTAAAACGAGCCAGCAATACTTTACCCTTTGGATATTTAATTAAACCGTTTAAAGCCAAAGAATTACAAGTGACGATTGAGATTGCGATTTCTCGGCATCAGGCTGAGGTTGAAATGAAAAAAGCGATCCAGAAAGCCGAACAACAACGCTCAAAAGCTCAAGAGGAACATGTATTACAAAATGAATATTTTTCCATGGCATCTCATGATCTAAGAACACCGATTTCTATTATTAAAATTTCAGCTCATTTGTTACAAGATTATAGTCAAATGATGAGCGCAGATAAACGGCATCGACATTTACAAAGAATTAGAAAAGCAACCGATAGCTTAAATCAACTCCTGGAAGATATTTTAACTTTAGCTCATTCTGAATCTCATCAAACTCGCTTTAATCCGACTCCATTAGATGTTGTCAGCTTTTGCCAGGATTTAGTTGAGTCGATACAAGCCAGTATGGGTGAGCGTTATCAAATTCAATTTCAATATAAAGGGGATTGTTCCGGCGCTTGTCTAGATGAAAAGTTACTTTGGCACTTATTGAATAATCTGTTATCGAATGCGATTAAATATTCGCCGAATGGGGGATTAATTGAATTAAGACTTTCAGGAAAACAAGATACAATTTGTTTTCAAGTCCAAGATCACGGTATTGGGATTTCTACAGAAGATCAACGTAAATTGTTTAAGCCTTTCTTTCGGGCGGCAAATGTGGGTACAATTCCCGGAACAGGATTAGGCTTGGCAATTGTTCAACGCTCTGTTGAACTGCATCATGGTCACATCAGGGTTGAAAGTCTACCCCACCAAGGGACAACATTCACCGTTACTTTACCCATGAACAAAAATGCTGATACCAATCCGTGAGACAACAAACGTTATATGCTGTTATCAGGCGCAGGCTGCTTTGAACCTCACAATCAAAGATTCAGTCAGAAGAATTAATCGAGTCAGTTGATATAATGCGGAATTTAGAGTTTTTCACTTGAAATTAATTTTAAAAGGTTTGCAGGAGATACGGTAAAGATGTTAATCAAGTTATTACAATCAATCAGTGCAACGGCAGCAATCTTACTAACGACAGCGATTAGTTCTGCCAGTCCAATATTATCAGAATCTGCTTTACAAATTAGCTTAGAATTTCCCCCCGCCCCCACTCGTCAAGGAGCTGAAAGTAGCGCTGGCGGAGGGACTCGTGGGGATGGTAATATTGGAGTGGTTGAGAGTCGTAGTGCAAAAACGGTTTGTAGTCAAGGAGAGATTCCCTTAACGGCGTTAATCCCCGTAGACACTGAAGCACAAAAAACTATTTCACCTCGTCCTCAACTGTTTCTGTATGTTCCTCAAACTTCTGCTGAGATGATTGAATTTCAATTGTTTGATGGGGCCGGTAATGATGTTTATATCGATACTGTGAAGCTCTCTAAAACACCAGGAATTCTGCAAATATCCCTACCGAAAGAGGTGACTTTAGAAGTCGGTCAAACTTATAATTGGAATGTGTATATTAGTTGTAATTCAGAAGATCCAACGGCTGTAGAATCGATTCAAGGGGAAATTGAACGGGTTGCCTTGAGTGAAGATATTAAAACCCAAATTGAGGCTGCTGACGAACCGCTCAAACAAGCTGAACTTTTCGCCCAACAACGTATCTGGTCAGATACTTTAATGTTAATGGTATCGTTAAAAGAGTCTAATCCGACGGAATGGGAACAACTCTTAACATCTATTGGTTTAGAAGCGATCGCAACGGTTCCGATTGTTCCTGTGATGGAAAATTAAAGCAGGAGAATGTAGAAAACAGACAATTACTTCTCTTCTTCTTTGCCCTCAGTATAGCTGCCTTTTTTGACTCTTTTGAAACAACTTTTATGGAATTGGCGAGGTGTTTGGATCACAACCCCTGTAGTGACAGTGGTGATAATTCTGCTGCGCTGGGGAGGAATATTAGAACCGTTAGAATGGTCTGTATTTGATCAATATCTCCGGTTGCGCCCCTTAGAATCTCAAGATCAACGCATTGCTATTGTCGGTGTTGATGAGGCGGATATGGAATATATTGGTCAGGGATATGTTCCCGATCAAATTTACGCCCAATTGATTCAAGAATTAGTTCAAATGCAGCCTCGGGCAATTGGTTTAGATATTTATCGAGATTTACCGTTTCAACCGGGTCATGCACAATTATTAGAAGTATTTGAATCGACGGATAATTTAGTTGGAATTGAAAAAGTTATTGGTAATAGTAGCCGAGAAACGGTTAAGCCACCTCCTGTTTTAAAAGAAAAAGGACAAGTGGGGGCGAATGATTTTATGGTGGATGAAGATAACACGATTCGACGGGCTTTTTTAGCGATTACAACGCCAGAGGGAGAAACGGTTTATGGGTTAGGGGTATACTTGGCAATGCTATATTTGGCAGCGGTCGAAATAGGCCCAGAAATTGTGCCGAATACTGAAAATTGGTGGCAGTTTGGTGAGGTGGTTTTTATCCCATTTGAAAGTAATGATGGCGGCTATATTCGAGCCGATGCCGGGGATTATCAAGTCATATTGAATTATCGTAATCAACCTCAAAGATTTGAAACGGTTTCTATCCGGGATATTTTAGAACAAAATGTTCCTTCGGATTGGGGAAAAGATCGAATTATTTTAATAGGTTCGGTGGGAGAAAGTTTTCAGGATTTATTTTCTACTCCCTATACATTATCGGCGAATCAACGTTTAAGTGGCGTTGAAATTCATGCTCATATTACCAGTCAAATTATTAGTGCGGCGTTGGATAATCGGGGTTTAATTAAAACCGTTTCTGAGCCGATAGAATGGTTATTTATTTTATGTTGGTCAGGGGTTGCCGCTACTTTAACTTGGACACTGAGAACTACGGGGAAAGTTAAACAGTTTTTAGTTAAACAAATTAGCTTTTTTATTATTACTTTAACGCTGATCTTTGCCAGTACTTATTTTGCGTTCATTAATAATTGGTGGTTACCTGTGATTCCGTCAATTTTAGGATTAATCGGTTCAACGGTTAGTATTACGGCTTATATTGCTCGTAGTGCTGGGGATATTCGTAAAACATTTGGCCGCTATTTAACCGATGAAATTGTTGCTAATTTATTAGAACATCCCGAAGGATTAAAACTCGGGGGAGAACGACGGAGAATTACCATTTTAACTTCCGATTTAAGAGGATTTACCGCCCTTTCAGAACGATTACAACCGGAAGAAGTCGTAAGTATTTTAAACTTTTATCTCTCGAAAATGGCAGATGTAATTACTGCCTATCAAGGCACGATTGATGAGTTTATGGGAGATGGAATTTTAGTATTATTTGGCGCACCGAATCTGCGTTTAGATGATGCCAAACGAGCGGTCGCTTGTGCAGTAGCAATGCAGTTAAAAATGGCAGAAGTAAATCAACAGTTAGAAGATTGGGGATTATCTGCTTTAGAAATGGGAATTGGGATTAATACAGGCGAAGTTGTCGTCGGGAATTTAGGGTCAGAAAAAAGAACAAAATATGGTGTGGTTGGTAGTCAAGTCAATTTAACTTATCGAATTGAATCTTATACAACGGGCGGACAAATTATTATTTCAGAACCTACATTAACTGAAGCCGGAGTTGAGATTATAGAAATTGAAAATCAAAAATTAGTTCAGCCGAAAGGGGTTAAGCGACCGATTAAAATTTATCAAGTTACAGGAATTGCAGCAGACTATAATCTATATCTTTCTAAAGAAGAAGAAATCTATTTTCCCCTCGAGCAACCTCTGTCCATTCAATATACAATTTTAGAAGGGAAACATCTGAGCAAGAGTTTATACTCCGGACAAATTCAGGAAATGTCAAGACATGGCGCATTAATAATTGTTGAAGATTCCGATCAAACCCTGCCTGAAGCGCTGACAAATATTAAAATTAATCTAATGAGTGAAACCCCAGAATTGACGGAAGATATTTATGCCAAAGTGATCGATCAACCTGCCATGGAAAAACAATTCTATATTCGTTTTACTGCCAAACCTCCCGCAGTTCAAGCCCAACTAAACGAAATTTATCAGTTAAACAGTACAGAATAATTAATTAATGATGTTAGAACATGATGTGCTTATTGTTGGCGGCGGTTTAGCTGGATCTCGGGCCGCTGTCGAAATTGCCCGGACTGACCCCAGTTTAAATATTGCCGTTGTCGCCAAAACTCACCCCATACGATCCCATTCTGTGGCGGCACAAGGTGGCATCGCTGCCAGTCTGAAAAATGTTGACTCTGAGGATAGTTGGGAAGCCCACGCTTTCGACACTGTCAAGGGTTCAGACTATCTCGCCGATCAAGATGCTGTCGAAATTTTAACCCAAGAAGCCCCCGATGTGATTATCGATCTTGAACATACGGGTGTATTATTCTCGCGTTTAAACGATGGTAAAATTGCTCAGCGGGCCTTTGGTGGACATACCCATAACCGGACTTGTTACGCTGCGGATAAAACCGGACACGCTATTCTGCATGAATTAGTGAATAACCTGCGGCGTTATGGGGTGCATATCTATCAAGAATGGTATGTGATGCGCCTGATCCTCGAAGATGGACAAGCCAAAGGTGTCGTGATGTATCACATCGAAGAGGGCAAACTCGTCGTTGTCCGGGCAAAAGCCGTAATGTTAGCCACAGGCGGTTACGGACGGGCCTTTAATACCACTTCTAATGACTTTGCTTCTACTGGCGATGGCTTGGCAATGGCAGCAATGGCAGGTATTCCGTTGCAAGATATGGAATTTGTCCAATTTCACCCTACCGGATTATATCCCGTTGGCGTATTAATTTCAGAAGCCGTGCGCGGTGAAGGGGCCTATTTACGCAATAGTGAAGGCGATCGCTTCATGGCCAATTATGCCCCCAGCAAAATGGAATTGGCCCCCCGTGATATTACGTCTCGCGCCATTACTTTAGAAATTCGCGCCGGACGAGGTATTCATCGCGATGGCAGCGCCGGAGGGCCGTTTATCCATCTCGACTTACGCCATTTGGGACGAGAAAAAATCATGAGTCGTATTCCCTTTTGTTGGGAAGAAGCCCACCGACTCGTGGGTGTAGATGCGGTTAATGAACCCATGCCAGTGCGTCCCACGGTGCATTATTCTATGGGCGGCATCCCCACAAACACCGACGGACAGGTGATTCTTGGCCCCGGCGTACCCATTGATTTTGACTCAGAGTCCCCCTACTCAGATACCCTGGTAGACAGCTTATTTGCCGCCGGAGAGGCCGCTTGTGTCTCGGTGCATGGGGCGAACCGTTTAGGCAGTAATTCTTTATTGGAATGCGTGGTTTATGGCCGTCGGACGGGGGCTGCGATCGCGCGTTTTGTCCAAGGTAAAAAGTTACCTGAAATTGACGAAAACCAATATTTAGAAGCGGCTAAAAAAGAAATTCAAGCTTTATTGGATCAACCCGGAGACTGTCGGATAGGGGCATTACGCCAAGAATTTCAAGATGCCTTGACCGAACATTGTGGCGTATTTCGTTCAGAAGAAATTATGCAGGAAGGGTTAGAACAAATTCAACAGTTAAAGCAGAAATATCAGCATATTTATCTGGATGATAAAGGTAAACTGTGGAATACTGAATTGTTGGAAGCATTAGAATTACGCAGTTTAATGGTCGTCGGTCAAGTGATTTTAACTTCAGCCTTTAACCGCAAAGAAAGCCGAGGCGCACATAGTCGGGAAGACTTTCCTAAACGCAATGATAGTACATTCCTAAAACATACCTTAGCCTATTATTCCTCAGCCGGAATTGACTTATCTTATCGTCCGGTAAAAATTACTCGATTTCAACCGCAAGAACGGAAGTATTAGGGTTAATACGAAGGAAGACGGAAGAGGGAAGAAGGAAGAAGACTGTAGGGTGTGTCCAACAGACGCACCTACAACTCTTTTAATTGTTTATACAGCAATCCTAAATGATTTGTGAATAGTCTAAAAACCGATTGAATTGCCTAAAATGAGCTCCTAAGATTGCCTATTGCCGACTTGCCTATTGCCGACTTACCTGGCGCGTAGCGCTATCATTCTCTGATTTTTATCTCTATTTAAAATAATGTCAAATTCCCCTATTTATATTAGTATTATTCTCGGAACTCGTCCAGAAGCAATTAAACTCGCCCCAGTGATTCAATGTTTACAACAAGATGATGCATTTAAAACTCAAGTAATTCTAACCGGTCAACATCGAGAAATGGTAGCACAAGTGATGCAATTGTTTGATTTAAAAGCAGATCAAAATTTAGAGATTATGCAACTAAAGCAAACATTAACAGATATTACTTGCCGAACATTAACGGGATTGAAAGATTTATTTCAACAACAATCACCGCAGATGGTATTAGTTCAAGGAGATACAACAACCGCTTTTTCTGCTGCCTTAGCTGCCTTTTATGATCAAATTCCAGTGGGTCATGTCGAAGCAGGGTTACGCACTGATAATTTATATAATCCTTATCCAGAAGAAGCAAATCGTCGGCTAATTTCTCAACTGTGTCAGCTTCATTTTGCCCCGACTTCTCAAGCGGTAGAAAACTTAAAACAATCCGGCGTTGTTGGTGAAATTCATCATACCGGAAATACCGTAATTGATGCCTTATTTTCTGTTGTCAAAAAACAGCCTAAGTTAAAGATTCCCAATTTAAATTTACAGCAATATCGCCTACTTTTAGCAACAGTTCATCGCCGAGAAAATTGGGGAGAACCGTTAAAAAATATTGCTCAAAGTTTCTTACAAATTTTAGATAAATTTCCAGATACAGCTTTACTTTTACCGTTACATCGAAATCCCACAGTCAGAGAACCTTTAACAGCAATTTTAGGTAATCATCCCCGTATATTTTTAACGGAACCTTTAGATTATGCAGAATTAGTAGCGGCGATTAATTCTTGTTATCTATTATTAACAGATTCAGGTGGATTACAAGAAGAAGCGCCGAGTTTAGGAAAACCTGTATTAGTTTTACGAGAAACCACAGAACGTCCGGAAGCCGTTACGGCGGGAACGGCTAAATTAGTGGGAACAGAAACAGTCAATATTGTAGATTCAGCAGCAGAGTTATTGAGTAATAATCAAAGTTATCATCAAATGGCAAATGCAATTAATCCGTTTGGAGATGGTCATGCAGCCGAACGAATTGTAGAAATTATCAAGAATTATTTTAAAATAAAATAAATAGCTGCTATAGAGATATAAATAAATCTAAAAAATAAAATGAAACTAAATTTACGTCAATTTTTCCAAGCAGTTAACCCAGCCAAAACATTAGACTATGCAAAAGCAGATGATCGACAATATTATATCGATTTTACACCCGTTCGAGGTAGTCAACTGATTCAACAATTAAAACGAACGATTACTTGGTCAGATACGTCCCAAACTTGTCAGTTATTTACAGGACATATTGGCTGTGGAAAATCAACCGAATTATTACGGTTAAAAAATGAATTAGAACAAGAAGGATTTCATGTCGTTTATTTTGAATCTTCTCAAAATATGGATATGGCAGATGTAGATATTAGCGATATTTTATTAGCAATTGCCCAGCAAGTTAGTCACAGTTTAGAACTCGCTGGAATTCAACTTAAACCTACACATTTTCAAAAGTTACTGAAAGGGGCTGCTGATTTATTAAACTCAAATGTAACGGGTTTTAAACTGGGTGTACCTCAAGTCGGGACGGTGGGAATTAATGCTGAGGAAGATACCTATTCTTTATCCGTTGGCATTGGAGAAATTACCACAAAAGCCAGAAATAGTCGGGATGTCCGAACCTTATTAAGAGAATACACTGAACCCCGAGTAAACGTGATTTTAGAGGCAATAAATCAAGATTTGATTGAATCAGCCCAAGAGCAACTTCAACAGCGGGGAAAAGCCGGATTAGTGGTGATTATTGATAATTTAGATCGCATAGATAATCGGACTCGAATGACGGGACGAACTGCTTCAGAATATTTATTTGTAGATAGAGGAGAACAACTGAATCAATTATGCTGTCATATTGTCTATACTATTCCTTTAATTCTTACTTTTTCTAATGATTTAGGTAGTCTGACAAATCGGTTTGCATCTGACCCTCAATTGTTACCAATGGTACGAACTCATGAACGAGATGGCAGTTTATGTGAGGAAGGAATTGAACTATTAAGACAGATGATTTTAGCCCGTGCATTTCCAGATTTAGAACCAGAAAAACGACATACTTTAATTCCTGAAATTTTTGATGAAATTGAAACATTAGATCGCTTATGTTTAGTCAGTGGCGGTCATGTTCGGAATTTATTGGTATTATTAAGTAATTGTTTAAAACGAGATGAACCCCCTTTTTCTCGGCGTACAATAGAACGAGTTATTGCTCAACGTCGCAATGATTTAATTAAAGCCATTACACCAGAAGAATGGGAGTTATTACGACAAGTAAGGCAATATAAAGCAGTCCGGGGAGAACAAGAATATCAAACGTTATTAAAGAGTTTATTTGTATTTGAATATCGAGATGATGACGAGGGCAGTTGGTTTGATATTAATCCGATTTTATTGGAAGTAAAGGAATTGGAATATTAGTAATTAGTTTTTAGTCAATACGAAGGAAGACGGAAGATGGAAGACGGAAGAAGTTTTCGGGTTTGGACTGATAATAAGATTTATCCCTACAAACAATAAAGAACAAATGACAAATTCTACCAATCTTGGCTTTTGAGAGTTCTAGGAAGTTTTAATTGTGGGAAACGATAGTAAGTATTGGCATCATCATCAACTTCTGGATAGGCTGAGAAAATTTGAGCTTGTTGTTGTAAATATTGTTGGGCTATTGTTGCGTCAACTTGGGCAGTTGCTGCGAGTTGAATTAGAGAAATTCTACCCTTTTGAGCTTCAATTAAACGATAAAAAGCCTGCTCTAATTGTTGTTTTTTCTGTTTGTTTTGGTTTTGATCGCTAATCCATAATCCAATAAAAATTCCTAGAATAGTACTGGTAATAAACTCTAAAATAATCATAGAATTTCAACAATTTCAAGTTCTAATTTTATAGTGCATTATTAACGAATTTAATTCCCTATCACCTATTACCTATTCCCTATTCCCTATTCCCCAAAATAATGATAAAAGAGACGCTCGCTGATGAACGTCTCAAGTGGGTAAAATCGGAGATTAAAACTTAAGGCTGTACTAAATTTTCCGAACCTGCAATCACTTTTGCAGACTCAACAACATCACCTGTTTTCAAACTCCGTAAGACTTCTTTGCCATCTATTACATAACCAAACGCCCCATAACGACCATCCAATAAATTCAGGCCAGCCGGAGTTAATTCAGGCTCAAATAGGAAAAAGAAAACTTGAGAAGAACCCCCATCTGCATCGGCTTCTGGACGGGCTAAAGCCACAGTTCCATAAGCAGAAAAAGGTAAAACGGGTTGATCTCGATACCGACCAATTTCTTCTAAAGTATAGTGATAAGTCGGTTCTTCGTCTCCGCGAATTAAAATCTCTAACGGAATGGCTCGATATTCATTCGTTTTAGGATCAATAAATCCTACTTCCTCACCCGCAGGATCTCCCACTTGTAGAACATAATCTTCTGAGGGGACAAATTTTAACCCATCATAAAATCCTTGTTCAACTAAATCAATAAAGTTACCTGCGGTTACAGGCGCGCTATAGCCATCAGCAACCATTGTTATCATCCCTTTATTGGTTGTGATTTCAACGGTAGCACGACCTTTTAGTTGAGGTAAATTAGCAAATTCAGCAGGTACTTCATAGGGAAACTCCGTCACCATGACTTCTTCAAGCTGACCTACTTTTTTTAACAAATCTGCTCGTGTTTCGAGTAACGTTTCGCCGTCTTTGACTTCTTGAGCTTCTCTAAGAACAAGCAGACCGTCCTTAATTTGATCTAAAATATCCTGAGCTTCAGCTTGCTGTTGAGCAGGAATACTGTCTAAAATCTTTGATTGTTTTAAAGTAAGGATTGTAGACGCTTTTTTAATATCTCCGGCAATTGGCCCCCAACGCTTACCTCGGACTCGGGTAGCAATTTCTTCTAAACTTTGTTGAAGTTTGCGAACTTCTGAGTTATCAATGGGCAATGCATAACGTAATAATGCTTTTCCATCGGTGATGGCGTTGCCTGCGGGTAAACTACTTTCTCGTTTGGGTGTACTGTTACCGCTGTCCCACCAAGCTCCACTTAAGCCGACAGAAAGGGAGAACAGCAAGACTGCAACAATACCTGTTTTCAACCAACGTTTACAAATCTGTATCATAAAATGGGGCAAATGTAACATAATTCTTTTCGTGTCGTTCCCATGATCAACTATACAAGGATTTGTCCTGGGTCAATTGTAAAAAACTAATTCTGAATACTATAGTCAAGTACCCATTCAGAGGTAAAATGGATTGCCGATTGATCTGCCCAGGGAAAAGATTTCATGATTTCCAGTAACGACTTTCGCACCGGTACCACAATTGAGTTAGATGGCTCGGTTTGGCGAGTGATAGAATTTCTACACGTAAAGCCTGGAAAAGGTTCTGCCTTTGTCCGCACAAAGCTGAAAAACGTCCAAACCGGAAACAGCGTTGAACGCACCTTCCGTGCCGGTGAAACATTACCTCAAGCTGTGCTAGACAAGCGAGGGATGCAACATACCTATAAAGATGGGGAAGATTTTGTCTTTATGGATATGGAAACTTACGAAGAAGCCCGTTTGAGTCCTAACCAAATTGGGAGTGGTACCAAGTACATTAAAGATGGCATGGAAGTAAATGTGGTTCGTTGGGGTGAGCAGGTTTTAGAAGTTGAACTGCCCAACTCAGTCACACTCGAGGTCACACAAACAGACCCCGGCGTGAAGGGAGATACAGCCACAGGCGGCACGAAGCCCGCAACCGTCGAAACGGGAGCAACCGTTATGGTTCCATTGTTTATCTCTATTGGAGAGAAGATCAAAATTGATACCCGTAATGATTCTTATTTAGGCCGAGAGTCATCCTAAGATACATTAAGTTTGGAACAGGGAACCCACCAAAACCTGCTTTGATGGATCATCACAACTCAGATGAACATCAAAGACGATAGTACTCTGTAAGGGGGAGATATTTACTGTGCGACTTGATCTTTCGCAGCTCCGGGAGCTGTTAGCAGATATTGATAAAACAAATATTTCGGAGCTGACGCTCAAAAGTGAGGACTTTGAACTCACGGTTCGTAAGGACTTACCCATGAGCAGCGCCACTCTGCAACCAGTTAATTCAGTGTTGACGGGTAGTATTTCCAGTCCTGAATTAACTGCAACTGAAGTTCAGTCTCAGACTCGTCTCGAACAGTCTAATACGGCGACAGATAAGAGTTCAACGGCGACGGCTTCTACCACGGTTGACCCGCGATGGGTGGAAGTCACCTCTCCAATGGTGGGAACGTTTTATCGATCTCCAGCTCCTGATGAACCCCCTTTTGTGGATAATGGAGATCGGGTTACTACGGGTCAAACGGTCTGCATTATCGAAGCAATGAAGTTAATGAATGAAATTGAAGCTGAAGTCTCCGGTCAAGTGATGGAAGTTTTGGTGGAAAATGGTACACCTGTAGAATACGGACAACCTTTATTACGAATTAATCCCAGTTAACATTTAGAGTAAATTGCAGGGTGGGTGAGGGAGGGGTGAAAATGAATCAAATCTATCGCAATATTTCTACGCTAGTAAGTGAAAATTTTCGTACTCCTCTACAGACGTTCCATGGAACGTCTCTACCTGACTGGGTGACAGGCGTAACTGTTGAAATTCGCCTAAATTAATTATTACTCAAAATCTGTTCTGGCAAAGTAATAGACAGTTTAGAACGACTGAAAATCTTCTCTAAAGCATTGATCAGTTGGGGTTGGCTGCGTGAAGTTAAAATACTCAGGGTATAAGGATTAACCGTAATTTCATTGCCATAACCCGCTTGTAAATAAGAGCGATAATCAGTATCTTGATTAATATAAGTTTGGAAAAATGCCACACTTAAAGCATTGACATAACTGTGAGTTACGCGAGAGCTGGGAGAAACTAAACGACCTAAAGGGGTGAGTTTTTGCTCAGTTTCTTCAAAGCCACTCACATCATAAAAGTGATGATCTCGTGTTTTTAAAGCCAGATATCGCTCTGGAGTTTTTAGCCAAGTAAAAGACTGAATTTGCTCAAGTAATGCCGGAGCCAATACATCATTACTGCTGGCCGTCATCATCACTGGAACTTGAATTTGACTTAATCCAGTGTTACCAAAAATACTACTATTAATCGGATTTAATAAAAAAACCGCGCTCACTCGTGGATCTTGCAATTGATAGGTTCTTTCGGGTAATTCTAAAGCGCGACATTGTAAAAATAAAGACGGATTAATGGGGCTACTCTCTTCGACGCAATCTATTTCTAATTGCTCAAAATTTAATGTGGCTCCCGCTAAAGCTAACCCAGTATATCCCCCTAGAGAATGACCCCAGACTCCTACTTTTTCTAAATTCAATTTACCCGAAAATTCGGTTTGATTCCATTCTTCTAAATAGTCTAAAAGATAAGAAATATCTAAGGGTCGATCAATCAGTTGTTGTTCTTCAAACAGTTGATCGCTATCTCCTTTCAGTAAGTTTTGTAATTGTTGAATATCACTCCCCGGATGCTGAGGGACTGCTACAGCAAAGCCATAGGAAGTTAAATGTTGGGCTAGGGCATTAAACCGAGATCGATCAGACGCTAAACCATGGGAAATTACAATCACTGGAATAGATTTTGGTTGAATATTTTGCGGGTCAGAATCTGTGGCAATGGGTAAATATAAATCCGTTTCAAATTGACGGCGGCGACGGTGATAATTTAACGAAAATGTTTCCTGACGGACAACAAACGAACCCGTTTCTCGTAAGTCTTGTTTTAAACTGGGATTATTTTGCCATTGCTGTTGAGCTTCTTGACGCGCTAAACTTTCGACTTTCGCCACCGCTGCATCGGTTTGTTGAATTAAAGTCCCAATTTCTGATAATAAATCCGCCGTTTGTTCTAAGTTAATCCGTAAACTTGGACTGGGAAACTGACGCAAGGCATCAATTAAAGTAAAATTTTGCTGCTCCGAAGCGGCCTGAACAATTCCTATGCGAAGGGCTTCTGCTCCATTTTCACCGGTCTCAGTTTCGATAATTTGACCAATATGCAGCAGAAAAGAAGCCACCATGGGTGATTTTAATAATCCCTCTAAAGCGGTGGAATTAAAACTATATTCTGAGCCTAATAACGCTTGAATTTGTTTCCGTTGATCCGGTTTAAACCATTGCAAATAAGTGATCAATTTTCCTGAGCGATCTAAATGACCCGACTCAGCAAACGCTTCTAACTCATCGACTGAAATTGAAACTTCCACATTTCCAAGGGGAAAGGTAATTTGCTCAGCCGCCCGTACGGGAGTTACGGTGAATAAGATAGTGGTAAATGTTAATGCTAAAGATTTCAGCCAACCCATATTTGCTGTTTTAAGATCTCTTTCTTTATTCTTCCCATTACCGATCTAAAATTCAGCAAATTTTTCTCAAATTACCCTATTTATTCATCAACTAATAATTGCGCTTGTTCAATGGCTCTAAAAAACTGTTCCGTTGTAATTGAGCGGACTAAACTCAACGGATAGGGATCTTCACTAATGGCTTTTGCATAAGCGGGTTGAAGATAAGCACGATAGGTTTCATCTTGGATTAGATAAACTTGAAAAAATGCTAAACCTAAAGCGTTAACGTAGCTATTGACGGTTGCGGGAGTCGGTTCAATAATTTCTTTGAGGGAAAAACTCACCGCTCGATTAACCGAACTCAAATTAAGATTAATATGATGATCTCCTTCAGCTAATAGTAAGTATTTGTCGGGAACTTTTAGCCAAGTAAAAGAGCGGACTTGTTCCCAAGCAACCGGAGTGACGTTATCTTTACCGCTGGTTTTCCAGAGAATGGGTAAATCCATTTGACTTAAACTTTGCTGTCCGAAAATACTACTATTAACCGGGTTAATGGGCATCACCGCTTTGACACGAGGATCGCGCAAATTATACTCCTCACGAGGTAATTCTAGCGCCCGACATTGAAACATTCGCGCCAAATTAACCGAGTCAAATTCAGATAAACAATCCAGTTCCAGGTTATGATAATCAATCTGAGCCCCTCCAATTGCCAAAGCAGTATAAGCCCCGAAAGAATGACCCACAACTCCCACTTGATTTAAGTTGAGTTGATTGTTGTAAAGGCCAGGGTTACGGCGTTCTAATTCGTCTAAGAGGAAGGTAATGTCTTTGGGACGATCAATAAATTCGCTGACTTTAAAGATCTCTTTGGCTTGACCAGATAATAAGGCTTGAACTTGTTCTGTATCACTGCCCGGATGTTGAATTAAAGCGGCTGCTATGCCATAGGAGGCTAAGTGACGGGCAAAATCAGTATAACTGGTTCGATCTGCCCCTAAACCATGGGATACAACTACCACAGGGATAGAATTGGGTTGGCCTAAATGTGCCTTTTTCAGGGGAGACGGAAGATACAAATCAACGGGTATGCGGCGCTTACGACCCTCATCGAATAAAATGCTGGTTTGCATCTCAACTTCGTAACGGCCATTTTGTCGCAGATCGGGTTTTTGTCCAAAATCAATTGCCCCTGTGCGGCTTTCTTCTTGTTGAGATAAGCTAACTACTTCGCTAATGACGGCATCGGTTTCTTTGAGTAAGGTTTCAATTTGATTTCTTAACTCAAACATCAAGGCGGTATTGAGATAAATTCCTTCACTGGGAAAATGTCGCAAAATATTAATTAAACTTAATCCTTCGGAGTCTTCTGCTGCTCTGACGAGGGCTGTACGAATCGCTCGTTCACCATTTTCTACGGTTGTTTCACCTTGCTCGTTAGATTGAGATTGAATCAGATCTCCCAGTTTATTTAATACCCATTCTCCCGTCGGAGAGTGAAAAAATCGGTTGACCATACGCGGGTCAAGATGAACCGAATCTTGCAAGACTTCTCGAAATTCTTCTTGATCTTTGGCGCTGAGTAATAATAAGTAACTTTCTAATTCCGGATGGGCTTGCTGTTGCTCTGCATAAGCTTCTAGAGCGTCCACTGAAACTGAAATGTTAGCAGAAGCGTAGGATAAATAAACCCGCTCCGCTGCCAGGCTGGGTAAGGCAGAGACTGCGATCGCTACCATGGAGTAGGCAACACCCTGAATTGTTGATCGAATTGAGCCAGCGTTTGCGGCTAACACCCCTGTTAACCAATCGAGATTGGATTTTTGAGTTTTCATTTCCTCAGAACTGAAAAAAGAGAGACGGATAAAGTTGTGAAATTCTTGTGAAATTGAGCTTCAAATTCATTGTAGTCTATCTTGAATCTTATTCAATCC
>CAYSWY010000040.1:16515-32441 GCA_964434975.1 uncultured Lyngbya sp. | reverse complement strand
TTACCGATTGCCTTCTTACAATTGAGATATTGTCGTTTTCTATTTACGGAGAATTGAATCATGCCTAGGGGTTCTTTTGCGACGATGCAAACGAAAACTGATAACACTCAAGTGACGTTTTACTATGAAAATGGTCAAACTGAAATCTTTAGTTTCCCTATGACAGCCGCTGAGTTCAGTCAACAGCTTCCGCAAATGTTAAATCAACCATGGTTAACCTTTCATCTGATCGATCAAACCGTCATGATCGCTACAGCTAGACTGCTCAAAATTGAAGTCAAGCCATCATTGGTTCAACTCGAAGGAGAAGGGATTTATCCAAATGTTGAGCGAGTTACCGCATTACAACGCGGTGCTATGGGACGATTAAGCACGACCTAATCAACAATCACTCAGAGCGGATGTTCGTTTTAACCTCAAGGCAGTGCTGTACTCAAATCATCAACCATTATGTCTACTGTTAGTTTAATTCACGCCCCAACCTATGAGCTTGAGGGTTTACAAACCGATCTAAAGCAACTTTTAGCACCCCTGGGTGGAATTGAGCAATATGTTAAACCCGGTGCCAGAGTTCTACTCAAACCCAATCTGTTAACGGCTTCGCGCCCGACTCACGAATGTATTACCCGCGCGGAATTGGTGGCGGCGGTGGCTCAATTGGTCATTGCAGCGGGGGGAAAACCGTTTATTGGGGACAGTCCTGCCTTTGGAAGCGCCCGAGGCGTTGCCAAACGGAATGGATATTTATCTTTGTTAGAATCTCTTGACATTCCGGTGGTTGAATTTCACGGCCTCAGTTATCAAACCGTGAGTGATGAGTTTAATCATTTGCGTCTGAGTAAAGAAGCCATGAACGCCGATTTAGTGATTAATTTACCCAAGGTCAAATCCCATGTTCAACTCACCTTAACTTTAGGGGTAAAGAATCTATTTGGCTGTGTGCCTGGGAAAATGAAAGCTTGGTGGCATATGGAAGTGGGCAAAGATGTTAACCGCTTTGGCAAGATGTTAGTGGAAACCGCACGGGCAATTAATCCAGAGTTGACGATTTTAGATGGTATTATCGGACACGAAGGAAATGGCCCCAGCGGCGGTGAACCTCGTCCTCTAGGTATTCTGGCAGCGGCAACCGATGTATTTGCTTTAGATCGAGTCATGGTGGAGATCTTAGGGGTAGATCCGGCTCAAGTCCCCACTATTACTGCGGCTGAACAATTGGGACTGTCTCCTCAACTGGAAAATTTATCCTTTCCCCTTTGTCAACCGCAAGATTTACAAGTGAGTGACTGGAAACTGCCCCAACAACTCCAACCGATTGATTTTGGTTTACCTCGGGTAATTAGATCGACCTTTAAGCATTTTTATATTCGGTTTATTCAAGAACCTCAAATGTAGCGCTACGCGCTCTTAGAACGGGGAACAGGCGATCATTACTTGTTATTTAAAAAACAACAAATAACAAAATCATCCAACTCTATCTCCTGTTTCCGTATTAAACCAATGAATTTGCTGCGGCGATAAAATTAGGTTAACCACTTCTCCCTCCCAAGTTTGGTCTGCTGGAATCATTAACCGTAAGGTTTCTTCTGATTGATTCACTTTAACACTGACTAATTTTTCTTTACCTAAATCTTCAATTAAGAAAATCGTTCCTTCAATAGCATCCTCATCTGTTGGGGTTCCTAATTTAATATCTTCAGGACGAATTCCTAAGGTAATTGTTCCTTGTTTGAGGATAGAATTAAATTGAGGTGACTGGGGTAAAGGAATCCTCTTTTCTCCTAAAACGGCACTATTATTTTCTATTCTCAGCGGTAACAAATTCATTTGGGGGCTACCGACAAAACCCGCAACAAATCGATTAGCAGGAGTCATATAAATTTCATGGGGTGAGGCTAATTGTTGTAAATATCCATCATATAAAATTGCAATTTTACTCGAAAGCGTCATTGCTTCTGTTTGGTCGTGGGTGACATAAACAACAGGCTTTTGTTGAGTATTAAACAGTTGTTTTAAATCTGCCCGAACCTGTTCTCTCAACAGTGCATCTAAATTACTTAAGGGTTCATCGAGTAGAAAAACATCTGGTTCTCTGACTAATGAACGGGCTAATGCTACCCGTTGCCGTTGTCCTCCCGAAAGTTGACCAGGTTTACGATTGAGTAAGTTTTCTAAACCCAGTTTATACGCCACTTGATTCACTCTTTGTTTAATATCTTCTTGGGGAATTTTTCGTAATTTTAAAGCCGCAGAAATATTATCAAAAACGGTCATATGAGGATAAAGGGCGTAGCTTTGGAATACCATGGCAATATTACGTTTACCAGGGGGAGTTGAAGTCACATTTTGTCCGCCAATTTTAACGCTTCCTTTGGTGGGTTGTTCGAGTCCGGCAATCAGACGTAATAAAGTGGATTTACCGCAGCCAGAAGGGCCGAGTAAGGTCAGAAATTCTCCATCTTCGACCTCAAGCGTCATGTCTTTAACGGGTACAATTTGATGTCCGAATTGTTTACGAATATTGTTGAGTTCAAGCTTAGCCATAATTGAATAATTCTGTTGATTTTAGATGAATTGAATTAACCTTTTACCGCCCCGGCAGTGATGCCTTGAACGATGCGTTTTTGGAAGAAAAGCACTAAAATAACTAACGGTAAAGTTCCGGCAACGGTTGCGGCAGCCATGGGGCCGTAGGGAATTTCATAAACTGAACTTCCGCCAATTTGAGCAACAGCAACGGGAATGGTATAAAGAGATTCACGAGTAATAAAGGTGAGGGCAAAAATGAATTCATTCCAAGCAAAAATAAACGTCAAAATACCCGTTGTAATTAAAGCCGGAATGGTCATGGGTAAGACAATATACCATAGCATTGATAACGTTGTGTAGCCGTCAATTTTAGCAGAATCTTCTAAATCTTTAGGTAGTTGTTGAAAAAAGCTTCTTAAAATTAGTAAAGTTAGGGGTAAGTTAATCGCAGTATAGGGAATAATTAAAGCCAGATAGTTATTTCCTAAGTTTAAGAGTTTGACCACTTCTAGCAATCCTAAAAAGAGTAAAACATAGGGAAATAAGCTAACAATCAGGACGAAGGATAAAATAATATTTTCTCCGGGCAGTTTTAAGCGAGCTAATGTATAAGCTGCGGGTGCGCCAATGGCTAAGCACAGTGCTGTAGACGTAAAGGAAACGAAGGCACTATTGAGAACATATCGAAAGAAAGGTAAACCTAACTGCGTATAATGTTCGAGGGTAAATTGATCGAAACTGGGGAAATAAATTGTGGGAATGGCTTGAATGGCGCTATTGGTTTTAACAGAGGTTAAAAGCTGCCATAAGACTGGGGCAAGACAAAAGATAATCGTCAGAATTACACCGACCCAAAGTAAAATGGGTGTCCGTTTATTTCCGGTTTTAGCAGTAGACATTTTATTTTTCTCCGATGACATTCACTCGACTTTTTGATAAGATAAATGCAGCGATCGCCACGGCTGTAATTAACAGTAAAAATGTAATCACCACTAATGCCGCTCCGTAGCCAAAATCAAGATAACGCCTGACAGTTGCATAGATATAAATAGAAACCATTTCTGTTGCCCCAGCAGGCCCCCCACCTGTCATCACTTGAACTAAGTCAAAGATACCAAATGCTTGTGCAAATCGAAATAGTAAAGCAATAATAATTTGAGGCATTAATAGGGGAATGGTAATCTGACGGAAGCTTTGTATAGGACTGGCTCCATCAATACTATGAGCTTCGTATAAATCCTGAGAAATGGATTGTAATCCGGCGAGTAAAATAATAGCAAAAAATGGGGTTGTTTTCCAAACATCGGCAACAATTAAAGCGAACATTGCCCGAGTTGGATCACCCAACCAAGTTAAGTTTTCCCCCATAAAACCTAATCGTTGAATTAAGTCATTTACTACTCCATATTGACCATTAAAAATCCAAGCCCAAGCGAGTCCCATCACCGCTGTGGGTAAAGCCCAAGGAATGAGCGCTGCTGTACGAACAAATCCTCGTCCTCGAAAGCTTTGATTTAACACTAAAGCAATACTCATACCAATGACTAATTCTAAGGTAATGGCAATCACTGTAAAGATAGAAGTATTCCATAAACTTTGCCAAAATCGACCATCTCCGAGTAGTCGTTGATAGTTATTAAACCCTGAAAAAATTGGCTGTAATTGAGTCCCTAAGTTTTCCGTATATAAACTCAGGACAAAAGCCCGAAAAATCGGATAAACAAACACACCGATTAGTAGGATGAAAGCCGGAGTAATTAATAACCACCCTGTTAATTGTTCTCGTTGAGCAATGGTTTTATTTTTCATAATATTTAAGACTGAATATCAAGCAGACTTCGAGTTTCGGCGGCGGCGGCTTTCATGGCAGATTCAGGGGTTTTTCGTCCGGTTAAAGCGGCGCTGAGATAACGTTGTAAAATATCAGAAGCTTGAGCATATTGGGGAATAGGAGGGCGAAGCACTGCATTTTCAATCACATTTAATAAGCTGGGAAAATGGGAATATTTTTCGACTAATTGGCTATCAGTAAATAAGCCTGTTTGAGCCGGAACATAACCTGTTTTTAAGAAAAATTGACGTTGAACATCAACCTGGTCAAAATATTTTATCACTTCCCATGCCGCCTCTGGATGAGGAGAACTTTGAGAAATACCAAAACCCCATCCGCCTAAACAAGCCCCACTATTTAAACTGGGAATATGAAGCATCGGTTTAATCGCAAATTCACCCGCAATTTCTGATTCACTAGCCAAAGCATAAACATAAGGCCAATTCCTTAAAAATGCAGCCTGTCCACTTTGAAATAATAAACGGGTTTCTTCTTCTGAATAAGTCGTCACATCTTCTGGAGAAACGCCTTCAGTAATCGTTTGACGCAAAAATTCAACTGCTTGAATAGCCTCCGGTTTATCAAGTCCTACCGTCTGAGTTTCTGGGTTAATCCAAAAGCCACCATAACCTTCTAATACTTCTACAAACATCGCAGATAATCCTTCGTATTGTTTGCCTTGCCAAACATAACCCCAAGGGACTAAATCTTGCTGTTGTAATGTTTTAGAAGTCTGGATTAACTCTTCAAACGTTTCGGGCGGATTCGCGCCAATTTTTTTCAGTAAATCTGTGCGATAATAAAGCATCCCGCCGTCTGCACGAAAGGGCATTCTATAAAGTTTTCCTTGATAACTTCCCCCTTGAATCACACTCTCAAGATAAGGTTTCAGTTGCTCAGAATTAACCGATTCAGATAAATCCTTTAACCATCCAGCAGCGGCAAATTTTTGTACCCAAACGATATCCATATAAACTAAATCATACGGAGAATCGCCTAGTAAAAAAGCTGAAGTATATAGATCTTCGATTAAATTTGTATTCGCAGGTCCTGTAACAATCTCTAAATTAATTTTAGGATGTTTTTGATTAAATCCTTCTACAATAGGTTGTAAATCGCTAGCCTCTGCTGCTTGAACGAGGAAACGAACTGTAACAGGTTGCTGACTCCAGGCTGACCAAGTTGTCAGTAGAATTAGTGTAATGATACTCAGCAGTATTAATCGCCAGAATCGTAAAAAAAATCGGTTAAATTGAGATAATATACGAAAAATATCAAATTGTTTTTTAGGATAAAACCAATAATTCACTATGCTCTTATTTTGAGAGTTTTGTTAATGGAGTAATTATAAGAACTCTATATACAGAATGACAAGTCATTGTCAGATTATTTAATATTAAGACAAGTTTATAGGGAAGATCTAGACTCGGGAAGTCGATCATCGGCCAACGCCGAGTCGCTGTTTATCGTCATGAGTTTTAGGGAAAAATCAGGCTGTTATTCCCCAGTTATAGGCTTCTTATCGCTTTGCTGTCTCTGGTATGGTGTGGACTAATTTGATCGAGATCACAGCAATTGTCCAATTTAGATCATCATGTCGGGTGTTATCAACTCACCGATACTACTCTACAATATCACCGTTGCATCTCGTAAACATCACTGATTATTTTGTAAATAATTGACACAATTAACTCATTGAACAATATACACAAATCAATCATCTGGAGAGTAGCGATGTTTGCCACATTACAACCGACTAAAATCTTTCTAAAATCAGATGGTTCATTACAGATATTACCATTATCGACAAAATTTGGTGAGATAGAGCTATGGGAGATTTATCAACTCGCTCAAGAGCAAAATTGGCAAGCAGAACCGTTAGAACGAATTGTAGACCGCGCCAGAACGATGATTGATTCAAGCTGTGGTAGTGCAAAAGAATATGCACTAATCGAATTAGAATCACAAAATCAGATTAATCTTTTAAATGGAATTGAATATTGGATCGCGAATATTAACGAGGTTACCGCAGCCGTGATTCACTTGAATATTGAGAAAAAATCAGTCGGAGTCATGGTAACAAATTTACAAGAATTTACACCTGTGATTCACTGTAATTCGGTTACCAATTTAGAACAACTTAAACAGTTAACCCACGCAAATTCTGCTCAAAACGTAACAGAAATATCTCAAGCCTGTTGAGAGATGAGAAAAAATATCAAAGCTCATGCCAACCCCATTTAAAAGCCATACTTTTTCACTAATCCCGATTCAGCGACCCAACCAGGAAGCCTTCGTAACTCAGATATTCAAGAATAAGGCAACACAGGCGAAAATAGAAAGTTGTCTTGTTCTTGTATTTTTATCGATTAAATATTAACTGGATGAATTTAATTTAAAATCTTTCTCTCTTGATTTTATCATTTTTATTTCATACCTTGAATCGTTTTTAAGTTATTTTACATATGTACATATTTTTTGATCAATAAAAGGAATGATATAGAATCAGCAAACTTTGGGAATCTTCAGAAAAGAATAACTAAGTTATATCTTATAGCTGATAAGATTTATGGTAAGCAGACCTACTGATTTATTTCCCCAAATTTCTGGCTATGAAATCCTAGAACAACTCTATCTTGGGTCTCGGACAGCCGTCTATCGAGCCATTCAAACCCCTCAACAGCGCTCGGTCGTGATTAAAGTTTTGCGACGTGACTATCCTAGTTTTGGCGAATTGGTGCAGTTTCGTAACCAATATACTATTACTAAAAATCTCCCCATTTCTGGAATTGTTCAGCCTTTGACCCTAGAATCTGTGGGAAATACCTATGCTTTGATAATGGAAGATTGGGGGGGAATTGCATTAGGAGAATATACTCAGCAACAGCCCTTAGAATTAATAGAAGTCTTAACAATTGCTCTACAACTCGCAGATATTTTACATGAATTGTGTCAACATCGGGTGATACATAAAGATATTAAACCCGCTAATATTCTGATTCATCCCGAATCGAAACAAGTTAAATTAATTGACTTTAGTATCGCCTCTTTATTACCCAAAGAAACCCAGGAAATTCAAAGTCCTAATATTCTAGAAGGAACCTTAGCTTATATTGCGCCAGAACAAACGGGACGAATGAATCGAGGGATTGATTACCGGGCAGATTTCTATGCTTTAGGGGTGACTTTATATCAACTCTTAAGTGGAACTTTACCCTTCATATCTGATGATCCTTTGGAATTAATACATAGTCATATTGCGAAAATTCCTACTTTTCCCCACTGCCTACACCCCACTCCCCACTCCCTTGTAGAAATTGTTCTTAAATTAATGGCGAAAAATGCCGAAGATCGCTATCAAAGTGCTTTAGGCTTAAAGTATGACTTAGAACAGTGTTTTATTCAGTTAAAACAAACAGGAGAAATTGCCGAATTTAAATTAGGAAAACGAGATTTAAGTGATCGCTTTTTAATACCCGAAAGGTTGTATGGACGGGGAGCTGAAGTGGCTGATTTATTGGCAGCTTTTGACAGGATTAGTCAGACAGAAGAGAATAATTGTAGCTCAGAAATGATGCTGGTGGCTGGATTTTCTGGGATAGGGAAAACAGCGGTTATTAATGAAGTTCATAAACCCATTGTGCGACAACGGGGTTACTTTATTAAAGGGAAATTTGATCAGTTTAATCGTAATATTCCACTGAGTGCTTTTGTACAGGCACTAAGGAACTTAATTGAGCAATTATTATGTGAATCTGACGCGCAATTAGCGCAATGGAAAGCTCAAATTTTAGACGCTTTGGGAGAGAATGGACAAGTTTTAATTGAGGTGATTCCTGAATTAGAACAAATTATGGGTTCGCAACCCAGCGTACCTGAACTTTCAGGGGATGCGGCACAGAATCGCTTTAATTTATTATTCCAAAAATTTATTGCCGTTTTTACCACAGTAGAACATCCGTTAGTTATCTTTTTAGATGATTTGCAGTGGGCAGATTTAGCATCTTTGCAACTCATTAAAATCTTGATGAATGATAGCAGTTATCTACTGATGTTGGGGGCTTATCGGGATAATGAAGTTAATCCGGCTCATCCGTTGATTTTAACGCTTGAAGAATTAAATAAATCTCAAGTTACTGTTAATACGATTACTCTCAAACCGTTATCATTTGAGGAGATTAATGATCTGGTTGCGGATACATTACATTGTTCTGTAGAACTCGCCCAACCTCTAACAGAATTAATTCAACGTAAAACTAAAGGGAATCCCTTTTTTACCACACAGTTTCTTAAAGTATTACATGAAGAAGGCTGTATTACATTTAATCACAATCGCTGTTATTGGCAATGTGATATTGTTCAGGTTAATGCCCTTTCCCTTACTGATGATGTGGTGGAGTTTATGGCATTACAATTGCAGAAATTACCGCTTCTCACTCAACAGGTTTTGAAGTTAGCCGCTTGTATTGGTAATCAATTTGATTTAAATACATTAGCAATTGTTTCTGAACAATCTGCGACAGAGGCGGCAACAGTATTATGGAAAGCATTACAAGACGGTTTAATTTTACCCACCAGCCAAGTTTATAAGTTCTTTCAAGATGCAGAACAATCTAATATTGAAGAGACCGTTAATCCACAATACCGCTTTTTACATGACCGAGTACAACAGGCTGCTTATTCTTTGATTCCTGAAAATTATAAAAAAAATACCCATTTAAAAATCGGTCAATTATTATTGGAAAAAACTCCTAAAACAGAACAAGAAGAAAGAATTTTTGATATCGTCAATCACTGGAACAAAGCTAAATCTATACTTCAAACTCACACAGAAATTGCACAACTCATTCATCTTAATCTAATCGCTGGAAGCAAAGCTAAAGCTGCTGCTGCTCATGCATCGGCTCTCGACTATTTCGAGATCGGAATTAGTGTGCTGCCCCAAGACTGTTGGCAAACTAACTATTCCCAAACCTTAAAACTTTACGAGAGTGCGGCTGAAGTTGCCTATGGATGTGGTGCATTGGAGCAAATGGAGCATTATCTTAATATCACACTGAGCGCTGCAAAAACAGCGTTAGACTGTGTGAAAGCGTGCGAAATCCGAATTCAAGCCTATACATTACAAGCACGCTTTAGCGATGCAATTACAACCGGGTCTGAAATTTTAAACAAACTCGGTCTAAAACTGCCAGACTCACCCACTGAAAATGACGTTCAACAAGGGTTTCAGGACGTTGCTATTCTACTGAAGGGGAAATCAATTGATGACTTACTTAACATCCCGACGAATAATCAATCAGAACTGTTAGCCATTCTCACCATTCTATCTGCAATCATGCCTCCGGCTTATCTTTCAGGATCAATGCTTTTTTCATTGTCAATTTTAGAGCAAGTTAAAATTACTGTACAACAGGGAAATACTGTATTTGCTGCAACGGTTTATAGCAGCTATGTGATTCTCCTCAATGTCTTCTTGAATGACTTTGAAGCAGTACATCAATTTGGACAACTTACCTTAAAACTGCAAGCAAAATTCAATGCAAAATCAATGCAAACCCGAGTTAATTCGATGGTTGGAGTATTTGCAATTCCCTTTACATTTCACTTGCGAGAAGCATTGCCATTGCACCAAGTTGGGTTCCAGGCTGGACTAGAAACCGGAGATTTAGAGTATATTGGCTATAACGTACAAAATATTTGTCAATGTGCTTACTTGCTTGATCAATCTTTGGCAGAAGCAGAGCAGAAAAATAAAACTTACTTAGCCTTGCTAAAAAAGCTAGAACAAACAATAGCTGCCAACAACGTTTTAGTACTATTACAGTCAATTCAAAGACTACGGAACCAGCGAAACCTATCAGAATTAGAGGCTGAAAGACAGCAATTACACGATTTTTTAAAACAGTCTAACGATTTGACAGGGCTTTGTATTTATTGGACTTATCAACTACTGATTAACTATCTTTTACAGAACAACAGTCAGATGAGTGAAACTGCTGTTCATGCCCGCCAATATCTCAAGGCGGTTATGGGACAACTGATTGAACAAATTTTCTATTTGTATGATTCTTTAACTGCATTGACCCTCTACAGTGATGCTACAGATCAAGTAGTATTATTAGAACGAGTTAATGAAAATCAATCCCAACTTCGCCTTCGAGCCGATCATGCCCCAATGAATTATCTGCACAAATGGCAGTTAGTCGAAGCAGAACGTTATCGAGTTTTAGGAGACAAAACAGAAGCCATTGAATATTATGATCTTGCTATTGCCGGAGCGAAAGACAATGCTTATCTTAATGAAGAAGCCCTCGCTAATGAACTCGCGGCTAAATTCTATCTCGACTGGGGCAAGCAAAAAGTGGCAGCGGGTTATATGCAGGATGCTTACTATTGCTATAGCCGTTGGGGAGCCAAAGCTAAAGTTGAGGACTTAGAACACCGTTATCCGACCCTACTGGCACCAATTTTACAACAGCAACCTGCGTCTTTATCTGCAACTCAAACCCTGTTTGCCACCCCCACTTTAGCTTCTTTTCCCACTTCTGCAACCCACTCTTCTACCGCTAATAGTACCAGTATTTCTGCTAGCCTTGACTTAGCAACTGTTCTCAAAGCGTCTCAAATGCTGTTTAGTGAAATTGAACTCGATAAACTATTAGCAACATTGCTGCAAACCGTGTTAGAAAACGCAGGCGCAGACAAAGGGGTATTATTGATGCCTTATCAACAAGAGTGGTTTGTTGAAGCTGTTGCGAACCTCAATCAGCCGGCGCGGGTAGAGTCTATTGCTTTAACCGAGAGTTCAGAATTTCCCCACGGGTTAATTTATCAGGTTAAACGCAGTCTGCAACCTGTTGTGATTATTGATGCGACGGTCGATCCGACTTGGTCAACGGATGCTTATATTATCCAACAACAGCCGAAAAGTTTGCTCTGTACCCCGATTTTGCAGCAGGGTAAATTAGTTGCTATTTTATATCTAGAAAATCAGGTGAGTGTTGGGGCGTTTACCCGCGATCGCATTGAACTATTGAATGTTCTCTGTACTCAGGCTGCCATTTCTTTAGAGAATGCCAGACTCTATTCTGAGGTTCAGGAAAGCCAGCGTCAACTGAAGAGAGTGTTCAGTAATCTCCCTGGAATGGCTTATTCCTGTGCTCATGATGAATACTGGACAATGTACATTGTCAGTGAAGGCTGCTACACCCTCACAGGTTATTATCCAGAAGAGTTGATTGAAAATCGTAATATTTCCTACACAATGCTCGTCCATCCGGATGATATAGAAATGGTCAATGCTGTGGTAGAAAATGCATTAAAAACCCATCAGTCTTTCCAACTTTCCTATCGCATTCTGACAAAAGAGGGTGAGGAAAAATGGGTTTGGGAACAGGGTCAAGGGGTGTTTGATGATGCTGGAAACTTGGTGAAGTTGGAAGGGTTAGTCATTGATATTAGCGATCGCAAAGCGGCTGAAAAGTTGATTCAAGAGAAAAACGAAGCGTTAGAAAATGCCTTAACTCAACTACAATACAGCCAAGCGCAAGTCGTACAAGCAGAGAAAATGTCGGCTTTAGGGAACTTGGTTGCAGGGGTAGCTCATGAAATTAATAACCCGCTCGGTTTCCTTAATGGTAGTATTCATAATGCTGAAGAATATGTGCAAGATTTACTCGAACATCTCGAACTCTATCAACAATATCATCCTGTTACTGCTCAACCGGTGTTAGAAAATATTGATGAAATTGACTTAGAATTTCTGCGGGAAGATTTACCTCAGTTATTGCAGTCAATGAAAGGGGCAACTGATCGAATTAAGAATATTAGTACCAGTCTGCGGACTTTTTCTCGTGCCGATACAGAACATAAAGTGAGTGCCAATCTTCATGATGGCATTGAGAGTACTTTATTGATTCTAAAATACCGTCTAAAAGCATCAGAATATCGTCCTGAGATTAAAGTGATTCAAAATTATAGTGATTTACCGATGATTAATTGTTTTCCAGGGCAGTTAAATCAGGTATTGATGAATATTTTTGCCAATGCCATTGATATGTTTGATGAAATGGCTCAACAGCTTTCTCCTGATGAGCTCAAGGTAAAGCCTCAAATGATTACCATTAAAACCAAACTTATCCCTGAAAACAATACTGTACAAATTGGTATTCGTGACAACGGTAAGGGGATGACGGAAGCCATCCAAGCCCGGATTTTTGAACAGTTATTTACCACAAAAGCAGTCGGAAAAGGAACAGGCCTAGGACTGGCGATCGCCCGTCAAATTATAGTAGAAAGACATGGCGGTCAACTCCTGTGTCACTCAACCGTTGGAGAAGGAACAGAATTTATTATTCAAATTCCGGCTTAACTCTTGACAATTTCACCAAAATCTGCCAAAATCCGAGCATGATTTCGTAATAATCCCAGTAGATTTAACCGATTTTTTTGAATCGCTGGATTATCATCCATCACCAATACACTATTTTCCCCATCAAAGAACTGACTAACGGTGGGGGCAATTTCCGTTAATGCTTCTACCAGTTGTTGATAATTCCGGGTTTCTTGGGCGGCTGTTGTATTCGGCACCAGGGCAATTAACGCATCGTAAAATCCCTGTTCAGATGACTTTTCAAATAAGCTTGGATCGACAACAGTTTCAGGCTGTAATTGTACGGTATCTAAATCTCCTTGCTTGGCTAAACGAGTTGAACGGTTAACCGTTTCATAGATTTTATCAAGGGTTTTATCATTACGAATTTGTTGTAAGAATAAAGCGCGATCGCGGACATCTAATAAATCTTGTAATGCCCTTTCTGTATATTCTGGATCATTTTCTCCTAATACCGCATTAACTAAATCATAATCCACTTCTTTTTCATCCTGTAATAAAGTTCTGATGCGTTGTAAGAAATAATCAAATAACTGTGTTTTTAAATCCTTAATCGCTTTATCATTATTTTGAATAAAAATAGTAGCCAACTGTTCTAATAACTGGGCTAAATTAATCGGTAAATTAGCCGTCCAAGTCACATTAATAATCCCATTGGCTGCCCGTCGTAAAGCAAACGGATCAGATGATCCTTTCGGAATCATACCTAAACCAAAAATTGAAACAATTGTATCTAACTTATCCCCTATTCCGACAACTTGCCCGGTTAACGTTGAAGGATAATCATCCCCCACACCTCGGGGTAAATAATGTTCAAAAATACCTTTGGCAACCGTTTCATCTTCTCCCTTGGCGCGGGCATATTTCTCACCCATAACTCCCTGTAACTCGGGAAATTCATACACCATTTGCGAGACTAAATCCGCTTTACATAATAAAGCCGTTCGTTGAATATTCTCCTGTTCTGTTTGATTTAAATCTAACTGTTTAGTAATTAAATCTGCGGCTTGAATAATCCGATTTACCTTATCTCGAACCGATCCTAAATCCTCTTGAAACGTCATCGTTTCCAATTCCGGCAGATACTCTTCTAACGGTTTCTTTAAATCCGCTTTGTAGAAAAACTGACCATCCGCTAATCTTGCCCGAATCACCCGACCATTTCCTGTGGCAATAATATCCGATTTCGCCGGATCGCCATTAGAAACCGTAATAAAATAAGGCTTTAAACTAAACTCAGCATTTTTATCGATTTCTAAAATAGGAAAATAACGCTGATGTGTTACCATCACAGTTTTCGTAACTTCCGGCGGCAAATTCAAAAACTCAGCATCAAACCGAACCACAACCGCCGTCGGCCATTCCACTAAATTGACCACTTCTTCTAACAACTCTGTCGGAACTTCTGCCGCACCCGATACTGTTTCTGCGGCGGCTTTTACCTGCTGTTCAATATTTTGATAACGAGTTTCGGGGTCAACTTCAACAAAACCCTGTTGTAACGTTTCGATATAATCCGTTGCCGTCTTAATTTGCATCGGTTCGGGATGTAAAACCCGATGACCTTGCGTTGTGCGATCGCTGTCTACCTTCTCTGAACCACTCACCATCGAAATCGGTAAAACTTCATCCTCAAGTAACGCCACTAACCAACGAATGGGACGAGGAAAGCGTAACTCCCCATCTCCCCAGCGCATAAACCGTTTACCCTCTAACTTCGTTATCCATTCCGGGGCTAATTCCACTAAAATATCAGCCGTTTTTCGACCCGGAATTTGCTTCACCACAAAGACAAAATCCCCTTTCTTTGTTGGTCGAATTTCAATATCTTCTAAATTAATACCTTGTTTACGGGCAAACCCCTCAGCAGCTTTTGTGGGTTTACCCTCTTTAAATGCAGCTTTCGCGGGTGGCCCTTTAATTTCCTCTTCGCGATCGCTTTGTTGCGTCGGTAAACCCGTAATCAACACTGCCAACCGTCGCGGTGTCCCCAATACCTCGACAGACTCATAAGCCAAAAATTGTTCCTTTAATGTGGTCGGAATTAAATCCTTCCATTGATCAATTGCCGTTTCGACAAAGGTTGCAGGCAATTCTTCGGTTCCGACTTCCAGTAAAAAGCTAGGCATAGATACGGTTGACAGTTGACAGATCAGCTTAGATGTCAATTTTAGCTTACCATTGGCTGGATTTATTCAGTTAAACAATCAATTAAACCGTCAATCAGGCGATCGCTTTCCATCGGCAGAATATCTTCACCATGTAGCAGCTTTTGAACAATGATAAAATGAACCATTGTCCCCACAAAAATCCGCGCCGCTACTTCTGGATCTTTAATTCGCAACCCAGTGAAATTAGTAAATAAATCAGTAATGGCTTGAAAAGTAGTCACTTCAATCGTTTTAACAAAAGTACGGGCTAATTGCGGAAATCGCCCAGATTCTCCAAAGATAATCCGCATAAAGTCCAGAAATTGGGGATTATTGGTCGTATTTTTGATCACTCTCTCAGCTAAGTGACGCAAGAATACTTTTTCATTTTCAGCCGGAATTGCTGGACGTTGTTGTGGGACAAATAAATCCTGGAATTCACTCTCTACCAATTTTTGGATCAACGCAATAAATAAGCCTTCTTTATCCTGAAAATATTTATATAGCGTCGGTTTCGACACACCAGCGGCGGCTGCAATTCGATCCATACTGGCGGCGGCATATCCAGAAGCCATAAATTCTTGCATCGCCCCGTCTAAGATGACTTCAGCTTTATTGTTGCGGCGGGAGGAGGCTTTGAGATTTGACGATTTCATCTAGTTACTGTGGTTGACGATTTGTTTTATTTTAACTAAACTGTTTAGTAAGCAAACTAAACGGTTCAGTTAAATACTGCCACCCTAGGAGTTAGCCCTGATATCAGATGCTGCCAAAGGAGATCAAAACTCTCCCCATCATTATTTTCTGGTCGTAATAGTTCCTTTTGCCTAGACTAAACGGTTCAGTTAATAAAACAGGAGGTGTAATACTTATTCTCCCATCGCAATAGTTATTTTTGCCTAGACTAAACGGTTGAGTCAGGAGGGATGTAATACTTATTCTCCCATCGCAATAGTTATTTTTGCCTAGACTAAACAGTTGAGTCAGGAGGGATGTAATACTTATTCTCCCATCGCAATAG
>CAYSWY010000040.1:0-16415 GCA_964434975.1 uncultured Lyngbya sp. | reverse complement strand
AGTTGAGTCAGGAGGGATGTAATACTTATTCTCCCATCGCAATAGTTATTTTTGCTTAGACTAAACAGTTCAATAAAAATCTAAAGGAGTGCTTCTTATGCAAGATACTGCCAGAGTCAATCAAAATTTCCGTAGTAATTATTTAATGATCGCAATAGTTTTTTTGTTAGGGGCTGGAGGTATTGCGGTTTATCTACCAACGCGATCGCCCAATTCTGAAACTATCCCCGTGACAACGGTTACCCCCCAAATTAGAACCGTAACAGCATTGGGGCGTTTAGAACCTGACGGGGAAATTATCCACCTCAAAGCCTCCACAGCCACCCAGGAAAGCCGAATTGCAGAATTACTCGTTAAACAAGGGGATAGCGTTACAGCAGGACAAATTATCGCAATTTTAGATTCCCGCGATCGCCTCGAAGCGGAGTTAAACAAAGCAAAAGAAGATGTACGGGTTAATCAGGCCCGTCTGGCCCAAGTCCAAGCCGGGGCAAAGTCCGGGGATATCGCCGCCCAGAACGCTCAAATTAGCCGTCTACAGGCGCAATTACAAGGAGACGAAGCGGCTCAAATTGCCAATATTCAACGGTTACAGGCGCAATGGCAAGGAGAACAAGCCGCCCAGCAAGCCACCATCAGTCGGTTAAAAGCACAGTGGGAAGGAGAACAAGCCGCCCAAACGGCAACGATTAGTAAAATTAAAGCAGAATTGAATAATGCTGAAGCGGAATATCAACGTTATCAACAGTTATACAATACTGGGGCAATTTCTCAATCGTTATTTGATACTAAGCGGTTGGATGCTGAAACCACTCGTCAGCGGCTGGCTGAAGCCGAGGCGAATTTAGATCGAATTAACCGCACCGCAACAGAACAAATTGCCGAAGCGCAAGCTAATTTAAACCGAATTAATCAGACTTACACTCAACAAATTGCCGAAGCTGAAGTGATTTTAGATCGGATTAAAAATACTGGAAATCAACAAATTTCTCAAGCAAAATCCCAGTTAGAGAGTTTAGCAGAAGTGCGTCCAGTCGATGTGCAATTAGCGCAAACTGAAGTAGATCGGGCGACTGCTGCAGTCAAACAAGCCGAGGTGAATTTGGATCAAGCTTATGTGAAATCTCCTCAAAATGGGATCATTATGGATATTCATACTCGTCCGGGGGAAGTCATTGCAAACGAAGGCATTGTTGAAATTGGAGAAACCCAACAAATGTATGCGATCGCGGAAGTTTATCAAAGTGATATTCAGAATATTAATATCGGACAAACTGCGAATATTACCAGTAAAGCTTTACCGCAAACTTTAACAGGAACAGTTGAACAAATTGATCGTAAAGTTCAACGACAAAGTGTTATTAATACTGACCCGAGTGAAAATATTGACGCAAGAGTGATTGAAGTTCGGGTGCGTTTAGATCAAGCATCTAGTCAAATTGCAGCACAATTTACTAACTTACAAGTTGAAGTTGAAGTTGAATTGTAATGTTAGGTAATAGGTAATAAGCAATAGAGAGATTAAATACTGATTTTATGTAGTGCAATCAAATGAATATTTTACAACAATTACAACGTCGAACATCTCTGGGATGGTTACAACTAACTCACAATAAAGGTCGCTTATTAGTGGCGATCGCAGGAATTGCTTTTGCGGATATTTTAATGTTTATGCAATTAGGATTTCAGGAATCTTTGTATGAGAGTAATACAAAAATTCGGGGTGCTTTAAATGCCGATCTTGTGTTAGTGAGTCCGAAGGCTAGAAATACCCAAAATTTATCGACTTTTGCCAGAAGAAGATTGTACCAAGCCTTGGATATTCCAGGGGTAGAGTCTGCTCATGCATTTTATTCTCGAACAGTTAGCTGGAAAAATCCTCAAACTCGAGAGGATAATTCATTACAGTTAATTGGGTTTGATCCTGATTATCAGGCATTGAATTTACCGGAATTAAATCAACAGCTTGATCAAGTAAAAATGCCGGATACAGTCTTATTTGATCGAACCTCTCGCGGAGAATATGAGCAGTTAATTGCACAAACAAATCAAGGCAATTGGGTCTCAACAGAAGCAGAAGGACGAACAATTACAGTTAAAGGATTATTTTCTTTGGGGGCTTCGTTTGGAGCCGATGGTCTTTTAGTTACCAGCGATCAAAACTTTTTAATGTTATTTCCGGGCAAAAATGCAGGTAGTGTGAGTTTAGGATTAATTCATGTTGAATCTGGATATGATACTGTTGCAGTTGCCGAAGCATTAAAAGTGCATTTACCGGAAGATGTCAACGTGATGACTATGGCAGAATTTATTGAAGATGAACAGAAGTATTGGCGAGAAGAAAGCCCAATTGGATTTATTTTTACATTAGGGACAGCAATGGCATTTATTGTCGGTGTCGTGATTGTTTATCAGATTTTATCGACAGATGTCAGCGCTCATTTACAAGAATATGCCACTTTTAAAGCCATGGGTTATCGACATCAATATTTACTGACAGTTGTATTTGAAGAAGCGATAATTTTAGCCTTTTTAGGATTTATTCCAGGAGTGGTTTTACCCATCGGTTTATATCATCTCGCCGCAAAAGCGACAGCATTACCCATTTATATGACTATTTCACGGGCAATAATAGTATTTATTTTAACCTTAATTATGTGTACTATTTCTGGGGTAATTACAACGCAAAAATTACAATCTGCCGATCCAGCGGATATGTTCTGAAGTCAGCCAGTCTGTCGTGACGTTACATGTAACGTCTGTACAGGAGTCAGGAGTGAATATTTCTAATAAGTTTCATGGCTTTTTTGTCTCTTTCTTATTGCTTAAAACAATAAATAACGAATAACAAACAACGGATAACCAATAAAAAAATATGAAAAATTCAGTCATTTCTATTAAAAACTTAGATCACTTTTTTGGGGGAGGGGAAAACAGAAAACAGGCATTATTTGATATTAATTTAGAGATTAATGCGGGGGAAATTGTGATTATGACGGGGCCTTCGGGTTCGGGAAAAACAACATTACTCACGTTAATTGGCGGCTTGAGAACGGTACAGTCAGGGAGTTTGAAGTTTTTAGATCGGGAATTATGTCAGGCGACTTCTGAACAATTGGTGCAAGTACGTCGGCGGGCAGGGTATATCTTTCAAGCCCATAATTTACATGGCAGTTTAACGGCGCTGCATAACGTCCGCATGGGCTTAGAAGTTCATCCTCAATACAACCTTAAACAAATGCAGGAAATGGCGGCTGAGATACTGAATTTGGTAGGTTTGGGTGAACGTTTGAACTATTACCCGGATAATCTTTCGGGGGGACAAAAACAGCGGGTGGCGATCGCTCGTGCCTTAGTTAGTCGTCCTCAATTAGTTTTGGCTGATGAACCCACAGCCGCATTAGATAGTAAGTCAGGACGGGATGTGGTGGAATTAATGCAGAAGTTGGCAAAAGAACAAAATTGTACTATTTTTATTGTTACCCACGATAATCGCATTTTGGATGTGGCAGATCGAATTGTTCACATGGAAGATGGGATCTTAAAAAGTAATACTGCTAAAGCAAATGCTGCTTAAGTTTTGGCGTTGAGGCTCGTATTGTATAGGGCTACGCGCCTTGTAATAGGCAGTTTGTAGAAACGTTATCTATTTTGTAGAAACGTTATATATAACGTCTCTACTGTGAAAATGTGAGAATTTTCAGCCGATATCATCATCGCGAATTAGTCTTAAAAAAGACAATAACGATCTTAGGGTTGCAGTTGAGAAATCGCTAAGTTAATGATAGACTCAACAGCAGGTTCTGATTCTTGGTTTAAAGCCGTTTGCAGTGGTTCTACAGCCGCCGGATCGCCCATCTTCATCAGGGCAAGGGCAGCCGATCTACGACTTTCAGAATCAGCATGATGAAGTAACTCTATCAGATTAGGAGTTGCAGCCGGATAACGCAAGTTTGCCAACACAGCAGCAGCCTCGCATCGGACATCTGAGTCTGAGTCTGAGAGAGAATTTACTAAAATATCAAATAGTTCTGGACTGGGTTCTTCATCTGCAATTTTAGCGATCGCCCCGACAACGGCAGCCCTCACTGCTGCTGAGTCATTTGCGATCGCCCGATACAGATACGCTTTGGCGGGTAACCCAATAAACGATAATGCCCAAGCTGCATGACCTTTACTACTTTCTGAGACCTCGGGTGACTCTAAAATCTCTAACAACGGGACCACAGCCGCCTCTCCCATCCGTGCCAACGCCCCCACAGATGAGCTTTGAACGACGGTATCTTCATCATTCAGGAAAGAATGGAGTAACTGAGGAATAGCGCTAGGATCGGCAATTAAAGTAATGGTTTTTGCTGCTGCCCGCCGCACCACAACATTATCATGATCGGCTAAAGCTATCTGCAAAAATGGCATTGCAGGTTCACCAATTTTACCTAAGATCTGAGCGCAACTCAGCCGGGTCATGCCGCGCGGATCTCCTAAACATTCAACCAAACGCTGCAATAGCGCAGAGTCGTTGGAGTCAAAAGTATCGAGAGCAATTTGTTCAGAGACTGTTTCGAGGAGTTCGTCAGTTTCGGCTTGAGATAGCACAACTGAATTCGGCTCAGATTGAGTGTTAGAGTTAGACATCGAACGGATAACGAATCTTTTATGATTGCTGAAGGGTTTGTTGGCGATCGCGGAGGTGCTCAAGGGCGGCCTCAATTTTTGCTAGTTCCGGTTCAATTTGAGCCATTGCTTTTTTCTGGGACTGTTTCGCCCGTTGAGCAGTTGTTGTGGTTTGGCTAATTAACCGCTCCCGATATTGTTCAAACTCTGTAATTAACGCTGCCAATTCTTCTGCACTAACGGGTTGTTCCGTGCTTACGGTTGAGTTGGGTGAAGTTTCAGCCATCTTAAACTTTGTCCTAAATGATTGTTAATTAAAGCTTCGGCTTCGCTCAGCTTTAACATCAAGCAAAACCTAGCAATATCCCTTTTGTCTCTGGGACAATTGGTTAATTGCAGATTGACATAAAAATGATATAACTCTGATCACCCTACCATAAAGGCTGACTTTTATCTGACTGTAGCTGAAGTAATCTCAACTAAATTTACAGATCTTCATTAAAATGCTTCATAACTGTTAATATTTATATTTCTTTATATCAATCAGCCTCATAAAAGTATATAAGAATGTTAAAAATTATTCAGAATTTTTCAGGAGACTTTAATCAATGACATTTGGACCAGCCTCCTCGCTGGGAGTGAGTTTATTTGAAGAAACACCACCAATAGAGTGTGTTCCAGGCAGTTCAGCCGAAGAGCTAGAAATAGTGATCAAAGCTGTTTACCGTCAAGTTTTAGGCAATGCCTATGTGATGGAAAGCGAACGGGCCACTGTCGCTGAATCTCAGTTCAAACAAGGTAATTTGAGTGTACGGGAATTTGTCCGGGCGATCGCCAAATCGGATCTGTACCGTTCTCGCTTTTTTGAATCTTGTCCCCGGTATCGCTTTACCGAACTCAACTTCAAGCATTTTCTGGGCCGCGCCCCAAACAGCTATGAAGAGATGAAAATGCATAGCGATATTTTGGATCAATACGGTTATGAAGCCGATATTGATTCTTATCTCGATAGCGATGAGTATCAAAGCGCTTACGGGGAAAACTTTGTGCCTTATTACCGAGGTTACAAAAGTCAACCTGGACAAAATATGGTCAGCTTTACCCATATGTTTGCTCTGTTGCGGGGAGCTTCCAGTAGCGATCTTAAGGGTAGCCTTTCCGGCAAAGAACCCGCCTTAAACAAGTATGTGATTCAACAAACGCCTCTAGCTGTGATTCCGCCTTCTGGGGGTACAGCGGGAGAGGGCTGGTCTTTCCAAGACACTCCCCAAGGCGCACGTACTCGTCATGGTGCGGGAGCCGATGATAAAGGTAAGGTCTTCCGGATTGAGGTTACGGCTTACAGCTCGCCGGGTAAAGTCAGCCGTGTGTCGAAGTTCCGTCGCAGTAACCGAGTGTACTTAGTACCCTTTGAGGATCTATCTCAAGAGTATCAGCGCATTCACAAACAAGGTGGCGTGATTTCTAGTATCACTCCTGTTTAATGAGGAGATTTTTCACTTGGCTTTTTCCAGCAATTGAGGAAACAGTAAAGCCTTAATGGTTTTCAGCTTCTCCAGAGAATCAGGAGATTAACTTTTCCTTTCTCTGGGGTGGTTCCTATAGCGCGTGCGCGTGCGCGTCAGCAAGTCAGCAAGTCAGAAGTAGATTACATTCATACTTTCAGCTTTGACTAATGTCAAACATGCGCTTTACGTAGCGCTATAAGTTTAATTGATTTTTTTCAACCTTTGTAATTCAACCGATAAATTCAAGGAGAAATTGAATGAGTTTAGTTTTAGATGCACCTATCGAATTATCTCAGTCTCGCGATGGCGAGGAATTGGCTAATATTATTCGAGCCGTTTATAAGCAAGTATTGGGCAATCCTCATGTGATGGATAGCGAACGTTTAGTCAGTGCAGAATCTCTATTTTGTAATGGCGATTTAACTGTGCGAGAATTTGTTCGGGCTGTTGCTAAGTCTAATTTTTATCGCAGTCGCTATTTTGAATCCTGCGCCCCTTATCGCTTTGTTGAACTCAATTTTAAGCATTTATTGGGCCGTGCGCCGGAAAGTCAGGCCGAATTGTCTGAACATATTCGTCGTTGCGTAGAAGAGGGATATGATGCAGAAATCGATTCCTATCTTGACAGTGATGAATACCAAAACAATTTTGGTGACAATATTGTTCCTTACTATCAAGGTGCTAAAACTCAGGTGGGTTCTAAGCAACTGGCTTACAATCGGACGCTGTCTTTATATCAAGGCAATGCTGGGGTAGATAGTGCTTTTAAAGCCTCTCGCTTAGTCGATCAAGTGGCGGGCAACGCACCCAATAAAATTGTTTCACCCCGCAAAACTGGCCGTTTAGGAGGCTATAAAGATGCCACTGAAAAGACCTTCAAAATTTTGGTCAAAGGCGCTAAGTTTGATAGTCCTCGTCGCGTCAGTAATACAGAATATATTGTTCCCGGCGATCGCATGAGTCCACAAATTCAGCGTATTCATCGTGCAGGTGGCAAAATTGTCAGTATTACTGAAGTAGGTTAATTATCATTTTTCATCGGTTCTTTGTTGTTAGTTATAAAAATAAATAACATTCGCCCGCACGCGCGAGTCTGCAACGTAAGAACAAGTAACGAATGACTCATAAATATGTAGAGGCAGAGTTAATCAGACATTGCCTCTACTACGAATGATAAAACGGTTTAAATCAAATTAAATAAAAATACAATGTCTTGTCTAACAGCAGTTTTCGTTCTTCAATCCTATTCAATTATGGGAGTAAACGAATAACGAATATCAATGTAATTGTTCATTCGATAGTATTGAGAAATCAATAAAAATTGCTGTCAAACTCTCGTTTTCAATCTCCAGACTGCTCACTCAATGTGTTATGGATATTACTCAATTTGTTGAATCTTCTTTTGGTAGCTGGCGAAGTCAACGCAGCGTTCATCATTTAGCCTTTGGTCATTTTGAAGAAGTGACCTCTACCATTGATATCACACCGTTAGCCGAGTCTGATGCAGGAGTGATTGATCTGTGTAAATCCCATGAAATTGACCCACAACAGGCGACTCATCCGTTTCGTATGAGTTGGGAAGGAGAATCTGATTGGGATGAATCTGAAGTGATACAGGGAACCACTATTTTAGTCCCTATTCCCGATCCAGACAATCCTAAGGCGGGAAAATTACTGCGAGATCAAGGCTATGCTGAAACCATTCCGGCAGTGGGTGAATATTATCTCACCCCAGAGGGAACCTTTATCCTACAAACAGAATATGACCGGGCCATGGCTGAGGAAAAAATTTGGTTTATTAATCCCAATTTTCGCCTACGAGTTTCTTTGATAAAAACCAGTGCTGGAAGTGGTGTTTTAACTGCTTCTTATTCTTCAGAAATTCGTTCTCTGTCCTCATCTTAGTTATCCTCTACTTCAAAATCTGCTTAATGCTAGAAACTCAATTAATGCTAACTTTATCTCACTGGCTAGCAGGAGAATTTAGCAATCAAAAACAAGCCATTGAAAATCCTAAAGAATATCCTCATATTCGGGTATTTTTTCGGCCGTTACCTTTTGATTTTTTTTCAGGAATAGGCTTTTATTCTGAACAAGTTTATGACTACGATCTTTGGAGTCCTTACCGTCAAGGCGTTCATCGGGTTATTGAACAGCCGGGTCAAGTTTATATTGAAAATTATAGCTTGAAAGATAGTATTCTTTATGCCGGAGCTGGACGAGAAAAGGAGATTTTAAAGACCATTACTCCAGATTGTATTGAACGGCGTTATGACTGTTCAATGGTGTTTAAACCAGAAGGAAATTTATTTCGAGGTGGAGTAGAAGGCAAGAATTGTTTGATTGAAAAACTCGGTCATCAAACCTATCTCGTGAGTCAGGTTGAACTGACAGCAGACACCTTTTCCAGTTTAGATAAAGGACTGGATATTAACACCCAAGAACAGATTTGGGGAACCCGAACCGGCCCTTTAAAGTTTGAAAAATGTTACAGTTATGCTCACGAAGTTCCATAGAATTAACAATGCTTCCTCCAGTTGCCCGTAAAAGAATGCAGGCTTGGATTCGCAGACGACAGTTAATTTGTTCTGGGAATTTCTTCCTTTTTGAAACCTTAGATTATACTGCAATTGAGCGGTTTGAAGACTGTGTAAAAAGTTTAGGAGGAACACTCATTTCTGTGCAATCCGTCCGACTGGTTTGGATAGGAAATCACCGACAGGTCGTGCTACATCAAGCGAAAGCCAGTTTACACACTCCCCATCATGACTTAAAACAATATTGGTTTAAATACGGTTGTCTTCGGACTAAATTTGATGATTCTATTTAACCTAAACTTCATTGAGAAATGATCAACTTTAAACTAGAATTGAATTCAATTAAACCGTTGTTGATCGTTGCTGATTCTGTTGCATTAACTGCTCAATCAAGCCGGGAGAAACACAACGCCGTTCGGAACAATAAGTCATCAAATTAACGCCGTTCATCATCTTAACCGTACTGACTCTCACTCGGAAATTATCCGTAACAAACCAACAGCGTTCCTGACCTTGATTGCGATCGTATTCTGTTTTAATGGTTAATACGCCATCATCCGCAAACTCGTAACCACTCACTACCGGAATGCCTTCAACATAACCCCGATTTCGGATAAAATTACCTCGTCGTAGGTTTTGATCATCGGGAATATCAACTAAAATTGCCGCATAATTTGGGTTCGGTTCTTTCTCTTCTAAAGTATCCTGCCAACCAAAACTCGCACCCCCTTTAGCTAAGTTAGAATCAACCCCTTGCGCTTGACAAACTTCAATGACTCGAGGGTCATCATGTTCTAAAACTTTAATAATTAAATTAGAATCTCCTGATTCATTTGCTAAAGAATCAAACCGATGAACGGTACGCTGAGAAAACCAAACGCCTTCACTGTGGCGAAAGAAATCCATCATTGTCATGGGTGAAGTTAGCATCATTTTTAAATTTATTTTTGTTTATTACTCCTAATTGTCTCATGAATTTTACCACTCGTCTTTCCTTTACCACTTATTCTGCTAATGAGATTAAAGCGATTCTGAATCAAGGAAAAAGTTTAGCAGGTCTCAATTTACAACGGGTTAATTTAAGCCAGATGGCGTTATCGGGTGTTGATTTAACGGAGACTATTTTAATCGCTGCTAACTTGAGTCAAACTAACCTAGAGGGGGCAAACTTACAAAAAGCTGACCTGCGAGGCGCTAACTTACAAAACGCTAACTTACAAAACGCTAACTTACAGGGAAGTTGTTTAAATCGCGCTCAATTGCAAGGCTGTAACCTCAACCAAGCTCAATTAGACCAGGCTATTTTACAACTGGCCCTTTATGACAGTCAAACGATTTGGACAGAAGGATATAATTACCGCAACTCGGGGGCTGTGGGGCCGAAAGCTAATCTAGGCGGGGTTTATCTTAATACCGCTAATCTTCGGGGCGCAGACTTAACAGGGGCTAACCTGCGAGGGGCCTATTTAAGCGGGGCGGACTTAACGGGGGCGAATTTAGCAGATGCAGCCTTGAGTGGGGCTAACCTACAGGGCGCGTTTCTCACGGGGGCCTATCTCCGCAATGCTCGACTCATTGGGGTAGAGTTACAAGGGGCTGATTTACGGGGGGCTGATGTCACGGGGGTCAGTTGGGAGCAATTACAGAGTATTGCTGGGGCTGATTTTACTAATGTTCAAGGCTTGGGTGAAACTGAGCGGGCGTATTTGTGCAGTCGTCCGGCTGAAGAGTTAGGCACTTGGAATTCCTTTACTCGCTCTAATACAGGTATGAGTTTGGGATGTATAGCGCGTTCGCGCAGCGTGCCGTAAGGCGTAAGCGCAAGGCAATAGGCAAGTAGGGTGCGTCCGACAGACGCACCTATCATAAGATTGTAGAAGTTTTTAAAAACGCTGGAGATGATGAATTAAATGATCAAAATAGGGGGTTAATTCGGGTTGTTCTTCTGGGGAAAATTGCTGCAAACTGTAGGTTTTTAAGTGTTCTAAACCGCAAATCATGGCATCAAGCGGAACTTGTAATTCTTCGTAGAGTAACCGCATATTTTCTAAACCTTCGGTGCTGGTAAAGTTAGTATTATTCCCCGCAATACCATAGGTAATACAGCGTAAAAAATGCCAGAAATCTCGCCAGCAAGCCTCTGCTCGTTCTGCGGGATAAAGACCGCCCCCTGGTTGGGTGATTTGAGGATAAGTTGCTACAACCTGTTCGCGAGCCTTAGCTACCAGTGAATTTACCTGGTTTCGTAATAGTTTTGCCCGTTCAACTGTTGAGGGTGAATTGGAGGTTAAAGCCTGAATTTGAGCTAAATCTTCATCGGTTAAATAGCGACCTTCATCATCCGCTTGCTGAAAAATTTGTAGCACTTCATCGCTATATAAATCCTTCCAACTGGCAAAACTAACAATTCTGGCTTTAGGGATTAATTGTTTTGCTCTTTCACTAAGTTGAGTGTTCATTTTTATTTCCTTAAATGATAGGTTATACCCAGTATGGATAATTTAGTCATTGTAAAATTGGATTGCTAACAAGGTAAATTAATCTTCTCCTACACCCAACAAATCTACTAACTATTCAGCCGCCGATAATACTAAATGTCGTTCTAAATCAAACAGAAATCCATGAATATATTCTTCCGTCCATTCTGAACCATAAAAACGGGTAAACATTCCTCTGGCGGGATCTTTTTCTGCGCGATAAGTAATGTAGCGCCGTTGGGCTTGCAGAATCTCTTCTAGTTTTTTATTATCCGTTATCGGCTGAGCTAAATCAACAAAATTTAAATAGGCTTGCAGATAGTCTTTAAAGGCTGCAAAAACTCGCGTCATCACAACATCTGTATCTTGAAGACGAGTCCATAAAAAGATGGGTGAAAAGAAAGGTTTTGCTTCTTCTGGAAAATCGCCCCCCCAGGGTAAATGTTGTTGATGACTTTTAAATAAGGGTAACAATGGCTCGCTATATTGCTGTTGATAAGCGGCATCATGAAACAGCGGCTGCATATCCAACGCAATTAAATGTCCCCCCGGTAACGTGACTAAATCTGCCCCAAAAAAGGGTAAATCATAGTTTAATTGAGGGAAAATCACGAAGTTAAGCACCTGTAAGCTATCGCCCCCCTGAACATGAGCCGCTCGAATTTGCCGCAGTTTGGGGGATTTGAAGCCGTAACTGGTGGTTAGCACTGTTTCTTGGCGTTTTCCCTTGCCTGTAATGGCTTGTTTGCTCTCAAACCCTGCCGGAATGGGATAGGGCTGCAAGTTTAAGCGCTCTTGCATGACTGGGAGAGCGTAGTCTAAGAAGGGTTGGTAAAGGGTCATAACCGCGCTTGAAGTTTATTACTTTGTTTTTGTTGCCGTCGCCACTGGAACTGCATCTTCAAATAAGAAATTATAGAGAAAGTTTTCTGACCATTCATGACCAAAATAGCTACTAAATAACCCCGATGCCGGATCTCTTTCAGCGCTGTATTGATCGTAATCTTTTTGAGCCTGGGTAATTCGTTCAATGGCGGCGGGATCAGTTTGGGGTTGAGCTGTTTCTAACAGTTGCCAGTAAAGTTGAAGATATTCTTGATAGGCTGGAAATAGACGATTTACGACCGTTTCAGCATCTGTTTTGGCAAATAATAAATAGGGAGAAAAATACTGATTAGCATCATAAAATTTCATCTCTAAACCTTGCGCCAGTTCGTTATATTTTTCCCGTACCGGTGCCATCGGCTGAATATATTTTTCTAAATAATCTGGCTCGCGAAATAGCGGTTGAAAATCTAGAACCACTAATATTTTTTTCTGATTAAAGGCTAGAAAATCAATCCCGAGTAAGGGTAAGTCATATTCATAACTGGGATAAATCACGCTATTGAAAATTTGAGCCGTTTCTCCTGCATTGATGTAGGTGTAGCGGATTTTTCGCAATTGCGGACATTGATAACACCAGCTTTCTATCATGGCGGGGTTTTTACCCCGAGAGCTAATTTTAAATTCTAACTCTGAAGGAACGGCTCGGCTACTGAGAGCGAAGCGGCCAAACAGTTCTTGTTCTAGATATTGCAGAAATGGCTGAAACATAGCGTGACAAAAACAGACCTATTACCTCATCTGAACATAAGGAATAAGCTAAGATTCTGTCTCATTTATCTCCAAGAAAGTTACAAATTGTAATGTTTTGGAGGGAATAGGCAACGGGCAAATAGGCTCTCCTAACTCCTCAAAAATGACTCCTCAAAAATGACTCCTTTACGGGCGCATGCAATGCGCCCCTACCTATCTTTTATCAAAAATTACGAAATGTAACTTTCTTTTTCAGAAATGAGACGAAACTCACCCTTTGCTCGTATGTTGATAAACCAGTTAGTTACATCACATCAAGTGAACCCGTAACTTCAATTCACTTTTGCTCAATAGTATAAGGAGAACCAAATGCTAGATGCGTTTTCAAGAGCTGTTGTTTCAGCCGATGCCAGCACTTCCCCCGTGGGCGATATCGATGCCCTCAAAGAATTTATTGCCAATGGTAACCGTCGTTTAGACGCAGTTAATGCACTGGCGAGTAATGCAAGCTGCATGGTCTCTGATGCGGTTGCTGGAATGATTTGCGAAAACCAAGGTTTAATCCAAGCCGGTGGTAACTGCTACCCTAACCGTCGGATGGCTGCTTGCTTACGGGATGCTGAAATCATCTTACGTTATGTCACCTATGCTTTACTCGCAGGCGACGGTTCCGTCCTCGATGATCGCTGCTTAAATGGTTTGAAAGAAACTTATGCTGCTTTAGGTGTTCCTGCGCCTTCAACTGCGCGTGCCGTTCAAATCATGAAAGCTCAAGCAGCGGCTCACATTAAAGATACCCCGAGCGAAAAATTTGCAGGTAACAAACTGCGGATTATGGGCGCTCCTGTCGTTGAAGATCGTTGCGCTACCTTAGTGGCTGAATCTTCTAGCTACTTTGATCGTGTGATTGCTGCACTTAGCTAGTCTTCTTTGTTGAAGCAATAGTCTTGCTCAACTCAATTCAATTAACAATCAAATCATTTGGGAGATAACAAATAATGAAATCTGTTGTAACAACTGCAATTGCTTCTGCTGATGCAGCAGGGCGTTTTCCAACCGCTTCTGATTTAGAATCTGTACAAGGTTCTATCCAGCGTGCGGCAGCCCGTTTAGAAGCCGCTGAAAAGCTCGGTGCTAACCTCGATCAAGTTGCTGGCGAAGCGTATGATGCTTGCATTAAGCGTTATTCCTACCTCAACAACGAAGGTGAAGCCAACTCTACCGATACTTTCAAAGCTAAATGTGCTCGTGACATCAAGCACTACATGCGCCTCATCCAATACTCCTTAGTTGTTGGTGGTACTGGCCCCTTAGATGAGTGGGGAATTGCCGGTCAGCGTGAAGTTTACCGGGCATTAAACTTACCCACTGCACCTTACGTTGAAGCGTTTCGCTTTGCTCGTAACCGGGGTTGCGCTCCTCGTGATCTGTCTCAGCAAGCATTGACTGAGTACAACGCGATGTTAGATTATGTGATCAATTCTCTGTCCTAGTCTATTAATAGGTTAGTGAGCAGATTACAGGGTAATTTGTAATTCCCTCTTGCAAGTCTGGGAATGCTTGGCATATTGCAATACTTAATTTTAGGTATCGTAATAGCGAAGAATTCCTAGGCTTGCCGTTGTGGCGTGTCAACTGCGATAAGAATGGATAAACGGTTTTTTAATCTCTTCAACCTCACAGAAGACGAGGCGATCGCACTTTTAGATACTCCTCTAGATCAGCTTGAGGAAGGGGACTCTCGCTACGTTGCCGCCTCTCATCTGGTGAATTTCCCCACAGAGCAATCGATCCTGGCGCTAATGCGGGCGATTGAGCAGAATCACCCCAGTATGGACAACCAAATTGTCCGGCGTAAATCTGTTGAAACTTTAGGACGATTAAAAGCAACTTCAGCTTTACCCTTAATTCGGACTTGTTTAAAAGAAGATGATTGTTATCTGGTTGAGAATGCCGTTTGGTCTATTGGAGAAATCGGTACAACAGATGCCGCAATTTTAGAAGATGTGGCGCAATTACTCAATAAACCGCAGCAAACCCATCGCGTAATTATCCATACTTTAACTTACCTCAATTACCAGCCTGCTGTAGATCGGATTCGTCCCTTTATGGAAAATCCCGATCCTATTATTGCCAGTGCCGCCATCACAGCCGTTTATCTTCTCAGCGGCGACAAGACAATGATGCCGAAAGTCCTGGCAATGTTACACCATCCCAATGTATTAGCCCGACGCTTATCGATTCAGGATTTAGTCAATGCCAATTATTATGATGCGATCGCAGACATTGCTCGTTGTCCAGTTTCTATTGTCTTTCGTTTGCGAGGAATACGACTATTAGCTGAAGCTGGAATAGAGGCAAAAGCCATTACATTTGAAGCTATTCAACCCCATCTCGATCAAACCATCCGAGATCATCCTCAAACCTTAAATTTAGTCCATCATTACGATATAGTCCCCCCATTACCCCAATTAATTCAGTCTTTATACGAAACAGATTTCGGACGTTGTTATCTGGCTTGCAAAACAATATTAGAAGCTTACTCAGAAGCAGCCCCGGCTGCACTATTTGACACTTATAATAAAGAAGCTTATCGTGACTATGGGGCTCATTTTCATGTGATGAAACTGTTTGGCTGGTTAAAACACGCTCCAGCTTATGATGTATTATACAAAAACCTAAATCATCCTCAACCTCAGTTTCAGAAATCTCGGGCAGCTTCCGCGATCGCCTTGGGTGAATTAGGAGATCCTCGGGCAATTCCTGCTTTAAAAGCCTGTTTACAAACTAAAGTTTGGGATCTTAAATATGCAGCTTTAATGGCATTAGAAAAACTCGGCGATACCAGCGCTCATGATATGCTTTCCCAAGATAGTGATTTACTGCTACGGCTAAGAGCCACTAATTTGGGCAATGAGGAAAATCGGGAATAGGGTTAAATCCCTTTTTTATCGTCTCATTCCCCATATCTTTTAGTAAGGGAGGTTTGGAGGGTTAGGGAATAGACTAATAAAAAATAACAACTAACAACTAACAACTAACAACTAAAAAATAACAACTAACAACCATGACTACAAATTCTTTATTTGAACGACTTAAACATCCAAACCCCCATTTACGAGAACGTGCAATGCTAGAAATTGCAGAATCTCGGGATGAAAATACTATTCCTGATTTAATTAGTATTTTAGATGAAGAAGATGTCACTTATCGTCGAGCGGCTGTTAAAACCTTAGGGGTAATTGGAGTTGATGCAGTTCCGGCTGTGGTTGAATCTTTATTAAATAGTGATAATGTTACAGTACGCGGTAGTGCCGCTAAAGCCTTAGCTCAAATTGCAGTTAATTATCCCGATATATCATTCCCAGAGGAAGGTTTACAAGGATTAAAAGCCGCAATTAATGATCCTAATCCTGTAGTTCATATTGCCTCGGTGATGGCGTTAGGTGAGATGGGAACGGCTGCTTTTGATATATTAGTCGAAGCGCTTCAAACTACAGATAATATCGCTGCACAAGTGGCAATTGTGAATGCATTGGCTTCCGTTGGCGACCCTAAATGTGTAGACGTTTTAACTCAATTTGCCAATGATGAATCTGTCGATACTTATGTGAGCGAGACTGCCAAGAGTGCTTTATCGCGTTTAGATTTAGTGATGAATTTTAATAAGCGTTAGTTATTAAGGTGCGTTATTAACACAC
>CAYSWY010000039.1:0-54168 GCA_964434975.1 uncultured Lyngbya sp. | reverse complement strand
GATTGTCAACCCTTTGAGCAAACTTTTTTTTCGATTTTTCTCTAGTTCTCTGTGGGTAAGGGTTTCGGACTTTTCTGTCTAGGGCAACAAGCCCCTAAAATTTCTACTCTACATATTCTGGCGAGAGTTAATCATGTCTTCAAGCAAGCCGGCGCAAGCATCCATCAGAAGATCAATCACATAATTAAATCCTTCTGAACCCCCATAATAGGGGTCGGGGACTTCTTGAACTGTATGATGGCGGCAGAAATCACACATCAGTTTGACTTTGTTCTGATATTGATGAGTGGGGTCTAAGTCGCAAATTTGTTCATAGTTATCTCGATCCATTGCCAAAATGAGATCAAACTTTTCAAAGTCCTCACACACAAACTGGCGAGCCTTCCCTGGCATCGAAATCCCTCGCTGATGAGCAGCTTGAGTCATTCGGCGGTCAGGTGAGCTGCCAATGTGATAACTTGATGTTCCAGCAGAATCACATTGAATCTGATCTTCTAAACCAGACCCGGCAATCAAATGATTCATGATATTCTCTGCTGATGGGGAACGACAAATATTTCCCAAGCATACAAACAGCAGCCGCTTAGGATTGTTTTGAGACATGTTTAATTCCAACTAACGATCTAAAATAACGACCCAACAAAATATGGAGTAAAGAGACATCTCTAACATAAAATCTCTTTACTCCTTGAAGATGACAGACTGGATATAACTTTAACTCTACTACGCTCTACATTCCCGGTAAATTTAATCCCCCAGTTAGCTCTTCCATGCGCTGTCTCATCATTGCAGTAGAATTACTATAAGCGGCTTGCATCGCCGTTAGCATTAATTCAGAGACCACATCTGCTCCTTCCCCTAAAACATCAGGAGAGATTTCAACACGGCGAGGTTCTTGGTTGCCGCTCAGATAAACCTTGACTAGACCTCCTCCTGCTTCACCCGGAACTTCTAGTTCGTCAAGTTCCTCTTGCAACTTCTTCGCGCCTTCCTGAACTTCTTGGGCTTTCTTAAAGGCATCTGCCAATTCTTTCATTTTGCCCAAACCCAATCCAAATCCTTTTCCTTTTTGTCCTTGACCTGTCATAATTTTAACTTCATCCTATTTTCAAGAGTTTTACACAATATCTTTCTAAATCCACTTCATCCTATCAGATTCGGCTTCATAGAAAATCTTCGCGAACGATTCTCTATAGCTTTGATGGATACAGAAGATTTCAGAGATACATTATAACCACTTAAAACCAATGGTTTACCCCTGCCTCAGGCGAAGCATCAAATGGCTCATCTTAGATAAGATTTACTTAGGATGAGCGATCTTGCCACTCACCTGTAATTTCTCATGATCCTAATTGTGCGATCATCTAATGAACCCCAAGCCTATCTCCTGAGGCAACGTCGATTAAAATTCTCCCAAAAGTTTAACCTCAGGTTTAAGTAAAATAGACCAATGGGTTTTAACTTGTTCCTGAACATAACTGATCAACTCAAAGACATCAGTCGCTGTTGCGCCGCCACTATTGACAATAAAGTTAGCATGGCGTTCTGCCACCTGAGCACCACCAATTTGATGACCCTTCAACCCAATTTGTTCAATTAGCCAACCCGCGGCTTGAGGAGTAGGATTTCGGAACACACTCCCACAGCTGGGCAAATGATAGGGTTGAGAATTACGACGACAATGAAGCTGTTGAGTGGTCTCAGCTAACACCTTAGCCCTATCTGATCCAGGTTTGAGTTGAAAAGTGGCTTGAGTCACTAAATGATTGCTGCCTTGTAAGTTTGAACTGCGATAACTGTAGCCTAAGTCTGAAGGCGTTAAGAGCTTCATTTGACCGTCTTTAGAGAGCACATCCGCTTCAACCAACAAATCGGCTATACAGCAACCATGGGCTCCAGCATTCATCACCACCGCGCCCCCAACTGTACCCGGAATACCCACAGCCCATTCTAAACCTTGCCAACCCAAGCGAGCTGCCTTCCAGGCTAAACGGGGTAGGGCTTCTCCCGCTGCTGCAGTCAATCGCCCTGTTTCTGGATCAAAGTGAGTCTGCCGCAAATATCGCGTACCAATGACTAGCCCAGATAAGCCACAATCACTAATCAGTAGATTAGAACCCCCACCAATCAAAGTCACAGGCATTGATTCTGCCGCTGCCCATTCTAGAGCAGCAAGGAGCTGTTCTGAGCTACGAGGCGCAACAAACCATTCGGCTGCTCCCCCAACACGATAGGACGTAAATGGAGCCAGGGGAACCTGTGAACGAATAACACAGTCAGTACCCAGTAATGTAATACTCCCTTCCGGCTGCCAGTTTGCTTGACTCGGAGAGCTATAGGACACAGTCATAACCATAATAAATTCTGTAATAATCTGATGAAGTCAACAGTAAATAAAGCAGGCGTGAGAGAACTAGGGTTCCTCAGGAGTAAAATGTTTAGCTCAACTTTCCTGAAAAAAAATAGATGCCTCTATTTTTCCTGTAGGATGGACGGTTTGAAGCTTAGTGAAATCCAACGGGCTGATTTGTCCTTGTGGTAGGGTTATTTAGCTGTTGGAGTGATGTAATAATTTCTGGAATAATTTGATTGAGATTACCTGCCCCAAGGAAAAGTACCAAGTCTCCGGGTTGTAAGCACTCGATTAATTGCTGTTGAACATCAGCCAGACTAGGCTGATAGGAAACCTGGGGATTATGGCGAGCAATTGCCTCAACAAGTTGTTGTGCTGTAATTCCAGTGGTATTTGATTCCCCAGCTGCATAAATATCCGTAACGATGACACAGTCTGCCTGGTCAAAACATTGAGCAAAATCGGACAAAAAGGTTTGGGTTCGGCTGTAGCGATGGGGTTGAAACACCGCAATAATTCGTGACCTCTCAGACTGAGTCTGGGTAAAATGAGCAGACTGAAGATGCAAACGAGCCGCGCTCAGCGTTGCCCGAATTTCACTGGGATGATGAGCATAGTCATCTACAAAGTAAATTCCGTTATGATTTCCCCGATGCTCAAACCGCCGTTTTGCCCCTTCAAAGCCCTCTAAAGCGCTGGCAATAGTGCCAAACTCTAATCCGAGTAAACGACCCACTGCAACAGCGGCTAAGGCATTGCTGAGATTATGAGAACCTAGCAGTTGTAGTCGCAACTCACCCAGTGGTTGATCTTTTTCCCAAACTTGAGCCGAACAACCATGACTGTCATAAGTGATTTGATCCACACTGTAGTCTGCACCTGTTTCTCGATATAGGCTGTAACTCACCTGAGGTTGAATCTGTTCTCGTACGGTTTGGCAATCAATACAGCCCACAATTGTGTCACAGGAATCGCGAAACACCTGAAACGTTTTGATCACCTGCTGCAGACTCTCATAGTGGTCTGGGTGATCCAGTTCAATATTAGTAATGACTCCAATCTGTGCTGCTAGTTTGACGAGGGACCCATCAGACTCATCGGCTTCGGCGACTAAGTAAGAACTTTGTCCCGCTCTGGCATTTCCCTGCCAAGCCTTCACTTCCCCTCCGACTAGAACGGTTGGGTCTAAGCCCCCTTCTAGAAGCACATAAGAAATTAGGCTACTAGTTGTGGTTTTACCATGAGTCCCAGCCACTGCAACACTGGTATATTGTCGAATTAGAGCCGCTAGCAAGTCTGAGCGATGAAAAATAGGACAACCCAGTTTTTGGGCTGCCCGATACTCAGGATTGTTAGGATCAATTGCAGTCGAACAGATAATTTGAGGCAATTTGGGTGAATCGCTCACGGGCCTAGTCTGTTCCTGAGCTTGAGAGTCAAAAATCTCTAAATTACTGGCTGCTTGACCCAAAAAGATATGGGCACCTAAATTTTGTAGACGCTGAGTAATATGACTTGATTTTGCATCTGAGCCATACACAGGCAGATTTCGCTTCGCTAGAATGTAAGCAAGGGCTGACATTCCAATCCCTCCTATACCCATGAAGTGGAAGGGTCTGCCGCTGAGATCGATCAAGTTTGGCATCGAATCACTCCTTATCACACCACACCAAGCCAATAACAGGCGATATCATATCAAGAATTGCCGTTTACGGATAGGCTTTGGTCAACATTTCTCAAAATGCATTCTAAGGGATTTTTCCCATTTAGAACATTCCGATCTGTAGTAGTTGTATACTATATCCCTGTCCTAGAGGGAAATGACCGGAATAACTCTTCAATAAAATAAATCCCCAATCCCCTGCTATTTCAGCCTCAGCTCACTCACAAAAAAGTTAGGGATCACAGAAAACTACAAGTTTAGTTAGCGATCGCGTCAGAACTTGTCAGCCTTTGCTGTATGATTGGGGTCAATAGAAACTTATGCTTAAGAAGGCTTGCGCCTCAGTTGGGCGATATTATTGTTAGGAGGAACAAAGTGGTTAAAGTCGCAATCAACGGTTTTGGACGAATTGGGCGCAACTTTATGCGCTGTTGGCTGACCCGGGAAAATAGCAATCTTGATGTGGTTGCGATCAACGATACTTCAGACCCGAGAACCAATGCTCATTTACTGAAGTATGACACCATGCTGGGAACCCTCAAAGGGGTAGACATCAGTGCTGATGAAAATTCTCTAACCGTCAATGGCAAAACCATTAAATGTGTTTCGGATCGTAATCCCCTGAATTTACCCTGGAAAGAATGGGGAATTGATATGATTATTGAATCAACGGGTGTGTTTGTGACTGAAGAGGGAGCCTCTAAACACATCACAGCCGGTGCTAAAAAAGTCGTGATCACAGCCCCTGGAAAAGGTGGCAACATTGGTACTTTTGTGATGGGTGTCAATGATAGTGATTACAAACACGAGGATTACAACGTCGTTAGTAATGCCAGTTGTACCACAAACTGTCTGGCACCATTCGCTAAAGTGTTGAATGATAAATTCGGCATTATTAAAGGAGCGATGACCACAACTCACAGTTACACCGGAGATCAGCGTCTGTTAGATGCGAGTCACCGAGATGTACGGCGGGCAAGGGCTGCGGCGATGAATATTGTACCGACTTCCACAGGGGCGGCTAAAGCAGTTGCTCTTGTAATTCCTGAGCTCAAAGGAAAACTCAACGGTATTGCCATGCGGGTACCGACCCCTAATGTCTCTGTTGTGGACTTAGTGGCTCAAGTTGAGAAAAAGACCTTCGTTGAAGAAGTAAACCAAGTTTTACAAGAAGCGGCTGAAGGCCCTTTGAAAGGGATTCTGGAATATAGCGATTTACCATTGGTTTCCTGTGACTACCGAGGAAATGATGCTTCTTCCATCGTTGATGCCAGCTTAACCATGGTCATGGATGGTGACTTAATTAAAGTCGTGGCTTGGTATGACAACGAGTGGGGTTACAGTCAGCGGGTGGTTGACTTAGCGGAATTAGTTGCTCAGAAGTGGCAATAGTTCAAGTCAGTAACGCCTAAGTAGGGAATCATTCGTCATAGGTTCATTCGTGATTTGTTTTGAACATCTTAAGTCACAAAAAACATCGGGCAAATGACGAATTTTCCCTCTCCCGTTCTACTCGTTCGTTCTAAAAGTGCTGAAATCCCTGTTCTAAAGTTAAGGATTGTTGGACTTGAGGATCATTTTCATCCACCAACAACACAACTGCTTCAGTCGTTGTCTGTCCGATAACCACAGCCTGACTGAATTGCTCTAAAATGGGTTGTCTCAGGTGAGGCGGCACACACAATACTAATTCAAAGTCTTCACCCCCGTATAACGCCCAGTTAATCGCTTGTTGAGCGCCAACCCAATTCCTGCACGCGGATGAAATAGGAATTTGTTGTTGTATCACTTTAGCTCCGACTTGACTGGCGCGACAAATTTGTAAAATAGCATCTGCCAGTCCATCACTGCTATCGATGCCTGCGATCGCAACGTTTTGCTCCTGAGCCAATAATTCCTGTAATGTGATGGCAACATCTAAACGGGGTTGCGGACGTTGATGAGCAGAGATCAGAGCAGATCGTTCCGCCTGAGAGAGTGATTGTCCCTGTTCGGGATGTAACAATAATTCTAATCCGCCTCTAGAATTTCCATGAACCCCAGTCACGATAATATCGTATCCCGGTTGAGCGTTACAACGTAGGATGGTAAGCTGAGGATTAACTTGGCCTAATGCAGTAATTGATAGCGATCGCAATGGCGCGCGACAAATATCCCCCCCAATAATGGGAATATCAAAGGGTTGTAAACAACTAATCATGCCTTGATAAAGCTGTTCTACCCAACTCACAGGGGTTTCACCGCTTAAACCTAATGCAACTGTAATGGCTAAGCCAGAAGCACCCATTGCCGCTAAATCGGATAAATTCGCCGCGACTCCTCGCCAACCCGTATCATAGGCCGAAGTCGTGCGATCGCTAAAATGTACCCCATCGACTAACATATCTGTTGTAATAACGAGAGATTGATTCGGATCTGGGGTCAGTAACGCTGCGTCATCTCCAATCAATTCTGAGGGACAAAAACGCTGCACAATTTTAAGTAGTCCCTGTTCTCCTACCTCTTGAACCGTTGGGCAAGATGTCATATTACATTCTGTGGGTTAAATTCTCCTTAATTCATCATCTTATTCTGGTGTAGAGACATCCAATTGAACATCTCTACAGCCATTCTAAAGATCCAATATCAGATTATTGTACAGAAGCGTAAACCTTATTCGGTTCTGAGGCTTCCAAATAAGCTGCTAACTGATCGCTAATTTGATCGCGAACAATTTGACGGTATTCTACAAAATGCTCAAAGTGAGCACAAACTGTCATATAAGATGAGAATAGACGAGGTTTATTACGGAGCATGAAGAATAGATAACTCCAAAACTTCCAACGGGTTTCACGTAGCACACCTTGTCGCCACAATACCACGAACAATGCCCTGACCCTGACCCAATGAAATTCCTTTTTGCCAAAGTGTTTCGGCGCACCTAACTTCTGGAAATAGCGAAAAGTTCGATCCAAATAAGTATTAGGATCATACAGTTGCCAAAATCCTTCGATATATTCTTTAGTAATTTCTTCCAGGGGCCGAGTGGGAATGAAATTCATTAAAGTGGTTTGATTGATGTTAGCGTCGCTATTCAGCAGGCGATTTTCCTTCTCTAAGCGATGCCATAGGGCTGTATTCGGCAAAGCTTGTAACATACTAAATAAGGCTGTGGGAATTGCTGTCTGTTCAACAAACTCCACAATGCGATCGCCAGCACCCGGTTTTTCATCATCAAATCCCATGATAAACCCTGACATTACCCGCAGCCCTTTCTCAGTGATTTTATCAACTAAATCAGTCAGAGAATCTCGGGTATTTTGGAATTTTTTAGTCTTAATTAAACTGGCTTCATCTGGAGTTTCTAATCCCAAAAAGACCACTGTAAAATTACAATCGACCATCAGATCCATTAGCTCTGGATCTTGGGCTAAATCAACCGAAGCTTCTGTTGTAAAATTAAATGGATAATCCTTCTCAGCCATCCATTCCTTTAATTCTCTAAGTAACAACTTAACATTACGTTTATTCCCAATAAAGTTATCATCAACTAGAAATAAAGGGTCTCGCCAACCTAACTCATAAAGACACTCTAACTCTTGAATTAATTGTTGAGGCGTTTTAGTCCGGGGTTTACGACCATAAAGCACAATAATATCGCAGAATTCACATTGAAAAGGACATCCCCTGGAAAACTGAATTGACATACTATCATAAGCATACAATTGTAGTAAATCATAGCGAGGAATAGGCGTTGTGGTTACATCCGGTTTTACCCCATCTGAGCGAAAAATTCCAGATTCTTCTCCCCTTTCTAAAGCAGAAACAAATAAAGGTAAAGTAATTTCACCCTCATCTAAAACTAAATAATCTGCCCCCATCGCTTCAACTTCTTCGGGTGATGTTGTGGGATAAGGACCCCCCACGGCTACTTTTTTTCCTCGTTTTTTCGCCGCTTGAACTTGAGCCATAAAGTCTGGTTTCTGAACAATCATTGCCGATACAATGACCAGCTCCGCCCAGTCCCATTCTGCTTCTGTTACATCACAGACATTGCGATCTACGAGCTTAAATTCCCATGTTTGAGGCAAAATGGCTGCAACTGTAATTAACCCTAAAGGTGGCATTAAAGCCTTACGACCCACTAAAGCAATCACTTTTTCAAAAGACCAAAAACTCTGTGGAAAAACTGGATAAATTAATAAAACTCGCATAGATTTTTGCTTGAATATTGTATATTTTTGCAATTCATTACTTATTTATTGTCACTGGTTATTCGTTGTCGATAAATCTCTAAAAACGATTCAAAAATTTTGAGATACTATGGTTGACAAATAACCAATGACGAATCACGACGAATTACTAAAGTTTTGCCACTTCTTCAGCTAACGTCTCCACAGTGTAACGAATTTGTTCCTCAGTATGCTGACAAGTAACAAAAAAGCGCAGTCGTGCGCCATTCTGCGGCACTGAGGGATAAATCATAAACGGTACATTAATTCCTCGTTGGGATAAGTTACGCGACAGTTGTACTGACTTTAAAGAATCTCCAACGATAATGGGAATGACAGGAGAACCTTGACTGGTTCCGGTGTTGAGTCCCGCGGAGATCGCCAACTCCAAAAACAGACTTGAGCGTTGGTGCAACTGATCGACCCGTGAGGGTTCTGTTTCTAAGACTTGAATGGCTGCTAACACAGAAGCGGCATTAGGAGGGGATATACCAACGCTGTAGACAAAGCCAGGGGAAGTATATTTAAGATATTCCACCACCGCTTGAGATCCGGCAATATAACCGCCACAACTGGCAAAAGATTTGCTGAGGGTTCCCATCCACAAATCGACATCGTGGGGATTGACCCCAAAATGTTCACCAATGCCCCGACCATGAGTCCCAAGCACTCCGATAGAGTGGGCTTCATCCACCATTAAAAACGCTTTGTGACGCTGTTTAATCGTAATAAATTCCGGTAAATGGGGGATATCTCCATCTGTACTGTATACCCCTTCAATCACGATCAGAACCCGCCTATAGCGATGACGGCGATCGCGCAAAATTCTGTCAGCGGCATCCCAATCATTGTGAGGAAAGGCAATAGCCGTTGCGCCTGATAATAAACAGCCCTGTAACAAGCTATTATGGCTGAGGGCATCATGGAGAATTAAATCATTTTGGCCAAACAAATGTCCAAGCGTTGTCACATTTGTGGCATGACCCCCCACATAAACAATACAATCTTCTGTACCGATGAGTTGAGCTAAAGCCGTTTCTAACTCTCGGTGGAGGGGTTTTTCTCCCGATAATAATCGACTGGCAGAGACAGATGTACCATAGCGATCAATCGCATCTTTGGCAGCCTGAGACACCACTGGATCACCAGACATTCCTAAATAATTATAAGTCGCATAATTAATCAGTTCTCGTCCTTGCACCGTTGTCAGATGATTAGTCAGACCATCTTGAGGTGTAAAAAAGGGATTCTCTCCTGCCAGTGCCACAATATCTTGTTGCTGCTGTTTGAGTTTGAGATATTCTGGATAAAGATCAAAGCGATAGTGTTCCGGCGCGATCTCAGTATTAGAATCAGATTTAGCTTTTTGACGGAGTAACTCTGCCAATAATGATCGCTTTTGCTGAGCGGACATTTGAGCCGTACGTTGAGATAAATCGCTCATGAATCATCTTCCTCATCAGACAACATAGAATTGAGCAGAGCATCGACTTCCGCATCAGAAAGTTGATCAAGTTGTTCCAATAATTGCTGGGCTTGCTCGGATGAAATCGTTTGGCTTTGAGCCGGATCGAGCAAATCTTTGGAAAAATTTTGCACTAAATATTGAGACAACTCGTGAATATTAGGATAATCCCATAAAATGGTAGGTGGCAATCGCCGTCCTAACATATTTTCTAAGTCACCGGATAAATTCACAGCCTCAATTGAATTTAGACCATAATCTGCAAAATCCTCGTGAATGTCAATCTCATCGTCGGTGAGTCCTAATCGTTCAGCAATTTGATTAATTAACCAGTTTTGAAGCGTCGTCGCCTCTTCAGCCGATACTAGGAAGTTCACAGGAAATGTAGGATCATCATTAACAAGAACAAATTGTGGGGCAGATTTCCCATTTAAAGACTGATTTAACAGCGGCATGATTCACTCCTCTATCACGCTAAAAAAGTAGCATTCCTCAGGTATCTAAGGCTAGCCCAAACAGATTGATGTCCTGTGTCTCCCGAATGTCCATCCATACTGGATTTTGACGGTTGATGGGGCAAGACATGATGGTTATTGTGCCACGATCGCTCTAAAAGTATAAAGATATTAGATGAAACTCTCTACTGTGTGACCCCTCTAACCCCTTACTCAATTACATTTAACGTCCCTGCTAAAAACTGTTGACGACAGGCATGACGTTGAATTTTTCCACTGGAGGTTTTAGGCAACGTTCCGGTTTTAAGTAGTAAAGCTTTGTACACTTGCAAGTCATGATATTTTGAGATAGCACGTCGAATGGATTGAATTAATCCTTTAGGATCAAAGGCATCATCGGGTAGAACAGAGGCGGATTTAGCTGACCCACGGGGTTTACGGTAGTGACGTTCGACTTCAGCCACAATCACTAATCGTTCTTCTCCGTTGACTTCGACAGAAAATCCTGCTGAACTATTAGAGCGAATTAAGGGGTGAGTTTGTTCCACAGTCCGCTCAATATCCTGAGGATAATGATTAGAACCGTTGATAATGATCACATCCTTTAAGCGTCCCGTGATAAACAATTCTCCGCCATCAAAAAAGCCTAAATCTCCTGTCCGTAGGAACTGATCCATGTCACTATTGGCTAAAGTGGCAAGAAATCCCTGTTGAGTCGCTTCCAGATTTTGCCAATATCCCTGAGCGACACTCGGGCCACTCAGCCAAATCTCACCAATTTTACCATCGCTGCAAGGAAGACAGGTTTGTGGGTCAACAATCATTGTGCTTTGATCACTTAAAGTTTGACCACATCCGACTAATGTTCGGCTTTTTTCACCGTCAGCCGCGTTAACCGCCAAGCCTTTTTCTAATGCGGCAGCCGATAGTGTTTTGAGGTGGGGATGATCGGCTTTTAAACCCCCCGTAACTAGCAGTGTAGCCTCTGCCATCCCATAACAGGGGTAAAATGCTGAGGGTTGAAATCCACAAGGCTTAAAGGCTTGAATAAACCGCTCTAATACTTCATGATAAATCGGTTCTGCCCCATTAAATGCTAATTCCCAACAACTTAAGTCCAGATTTTGCCGTTGTTCTGGAGGGATGCGGCGAACACACAAATCATAAGCAAAGTTCGGCCCTCCGCTAACGGGAATGCGATACCGACTAATGGCTTGTAGCCATCGTAGAGGCCGCTGCAAGAACAGTAACGGAGACATTAACGTTACAGGAATACCTCCATACAGCGGTTGCAGCACACCCCCAATTAAGCCCATATCATGGTACATTGGCAGCCAACTCATCACAGCAGAATGCTCATGAAATTCAAAACAGCGATAAATTGCTGCTAAATTATGCAGTAAATTACCATGGGTAATCATCACCCCTTTAGGATCGGCTGTCGAACCGGAGGTGTATTGTAGAAAGGCAAGGGTCTCTGAGGTGAGGTGAGGCGGTTGCCATTGAGCGGCTAACTCCAAGTTTAGAGTCTCTGTTGTCAACCAATGTAATGTTTTAAACTCCGGTTCTTCAACAAATCGTCGCTGTAATTGGGTTAAAATAGATTGAGTGGTTAAAGCAACGGTTGCCTGAGCATTTTCAAGCATTGCTTGTAAACGAGATAAAGATCTATTGGGACGAGGCGGATAAGCAGGGACAGCAATCACACCCGCGTACAAACAACCGAAAAAAGCACTGATATAATCTAAACCGGGCTGATACAGGAGTAAGGCTCGCTCTCCAGGAGTACAGTAAGATTGCAACTGAGCAGCAATTGTTTTGGCCTGTTGATCTAACTGTGAATACGTCAGAGAAACGATTTCAATTTCTCCATCGACTAGAAACTGATAAGCCGTCTGGTCGGGTTGATGACTGCCGCGATGTATTAAAAGTTCGACTAAAGTTTGGGAATTAAATGGGTATTGTGAACCAGTCATAGACGTTTACTCAGTCCGAAACGTGACTGCTATCGTTGTCAGTCGGTTCTACTCGCACTTGCTCTCAAAACCTCCCCGATAACAGAGACTATTTTAAACAGTGACAACCCTCACTGTACCATGCTCTACACTTGATTCGTAGGTCTACCCAACTGACCCTGTTGCCCTTGTCAACCGATTCGCTTCAACAAACTTTATAATCGTTTCATCAGCAGTTTAGTATTTTTGCAACAATGGGCAATATAGAATTAAGTAGGATTTATTTCTACCTGTAACTGCTATCTAATTGAATCTTTAAGCTAGATTGAATCAAAAATTCAATACTTTATACTGTAGCTTCAATCAATATTCATCTGTTGGTTAACTCGATATTTTTATAATTGTTCTTGAATGTCCACTCTTACTCAATCGGAATATGGCTAGTCTTCTCCTCGTTCATTCATCCACTGATCACCTGATTGACTTCAAAGATACGCTAAAAGATGCTGGATATCAAGTGGCGATCGCTGACACTCCAGAAACGGCTTTATCTTTATCAGAACAATGTCATCCGGATCTGATTCTCTGTGCAGAAACGATGATCAATCCAGCAGATGGGATAGCGCTTTATCAAACGATTAAAAGCCGCAGCACTTCTCCTGCGCCTTATTTTATCATCATTGCTGAAAATCAGGAAGAAGGCGAGTTAATTTCTCAAAAAAATCCTGATATAGATGATAGCTTCAGTTTACCACTTAGCGCCCCAGAAATCATAGCAAGAGTTCGTTTAGGTTTACGAATTTATCAACTCAATCAAAAGTTTGAGCAAGCCAAAAGTCAACTTTTAAAAAATGAAAAAATATTAACGATTGGTCAGATGGTTTCTGGAATTGCTCATGAAATTAATAATCCAGTCTCTTTAATCACAGGTAATATTAGTCATGCCACTGAATATACTCAAGATTTACTCGAAGTGATGCAACTTTTCACCGAGAAATATCCTGAGCCAGAACCTGAAATTGAAGAATTAATAGAAGAGGTTGATTTAGAATATTTGATAGAGGATTTACCTCAAGTTCTTAATTCTATGAAAAGCGGAGCGGATCGAATCCGTCAATTAGTACAATCTCTGAGAAACTTTTATCAAGCTGATGATAGTGAAAAAAGATCAGTTGATCTTCATGCAGGAATTGAGGATATCCTATTAATTTTAAAAGCACGATTAAAAGGAAAGCAGGGTCAACCTGTAGAAGTCTTACAAGACTATGGTGAATTCGGAAATATTGAATGTTATCCGGGTCAGCTTAATCAAGTTTTTATGAATGTACTAAATAATGCAATTGATGCTTTAAATATTCAACGCTCGCAAGACAACCAATTTCAGCCCAAAATTTGGATTAAGACTGAATCTAATACCTCTGAAAAATATATTCAAGTTTGTATAAAAGATAATGGTTTAGGGATTTCTGATGAAATTAAAGAGAAGATTTTTGAGCCATTTTTTACCACTAAAAAGGCAGAAAACAAAACAGGATTAGGATTAAGTATTAGTCGGACTATTATTACAGAAAATCATGGTGGAACAATTCAATGTGTCTCTAAACCTGAAGAAGAAACAGAATTTATCATTGAGATCCCGGTAAATTAATAACAATAATTTCATCAATTTGACATCATTCATACTATTCCATTAGCCACAGCAATATTAATCTTTGTTTTCAAAGCAAATCAATCCTCAAAAGCTGAAAAAGTATAAAGAGGTGCAGTATTGACATCTATCTTGAGGCATAAAAAAGATTATTTTTGCAGGGTTACATTCAGCTATATAATAAAGCAGCAACCACACAATCGCGCATAAATACTTCAAGGAGACTCTGGCTTTTATGGGCTATCAACCGATTGAAAACTATGGCATTATCGGCAATATGTATACCACCGCTTTGGTGGGGTTGAACGGATCAATTGACTGGTTTTGTTTTCCAAATCACGATTCTCCTAGTATTTTTGCATCCCTGCTTGATCAAGAAAAAGGAGGGCATTTTAAAATTGAACCCACTGTTGATGATGTTAATGAAAAACAACTGTACTGGCCGGAAACTAATGTTTTAATTACTCGGTTTTTAACCTGTGATGGTGTGGGAGAAATTATTGATTTTATGCCTGTGGGATTAAATGAAGATGAAATTGGTTATCACTCCTTAATTCGACAAGTTAAAGTCGTACGGGGTTCAATGTCATTCAATATGGAATGCTTTCCTGCGTTTAATTATGGACGAGATCAGCATAAACTCAGCACTACTCCAAAAGGAGTCTGTTTCTCCTCTAAAAATCTCAGTTTAGGCTTAGCCACCGATATTCCTTTAGAAGAAAAAAATGGGGGTGCAGTGGCTCAATTTACCCTCAATACTGGAGAGATGGCAGTCTTTGTTTTACAAGGAATTGAATCCGCCGAAGGGTGCGGTTTACCCATTGCTCCCTCTCAAGCCACTAAACTATTTAGACATACTGTAAACTATTGGCGGCATTGGCTTTCTCAATGTATTTATCGCGGCCGTTGGCGGGAAATTGTTGAACGTTCTGCGTTAGTATTAAAACTATTAACTTATGAACCCACCGGGGCAATTATTGCCGCTCCAACTTGTAGTTTACCAGAAGGAATTGGCGGTGAAAGAAATTGGGATTATCGTTATACTTGGATTCGAGATGCTGCCTTTACATTGTATGGTTTAATGCGAATTGGGTTTACCGAAGAAGCCGCCCAATTTATGAATTGGATTGAATGTCGATGTAAAGAACTTAAAAATGACGGCGATACATTACAAATCGTTTATGGTATTGATGGTCGCCATGATTTAACAGAGAAAACTTTAGATCATTGGGAAGGTTATAAACAGTCTAGTCCAGTTCGTCTTGGTAATAAAGCTCATGAACAACTTCAGCTTGATATTTATGGCGAATTAATGGATTCGGTTTATCTTTATAATAAGTATGGTGCGCCAATTTCTTATGAATTTTGGTCAGAATTACGTGAATTACTCAACTGGGTTTGTGATAATTGGCAACTCCAAGATCAAGGAATTTGGGAAATTCGCGGCGAAGACCAACCCTTCGTCTATTCTCGTTTAATGTGTTGGGTAGCCTTAGACCGGGGTATTCGCTTGGCTGATAAACGATCTTTTCCCGCAGACCGACAGCGTTGGTTAGATGTCCGGGATAAAATCTATGAAGAAGTGATGGAAAAAGGCTGGAATGAAGATAGGCAAGCTTTTGTTCAACATTATGGTGGCGATCACCTTGATGCGGCAAATTTAATCATGCCGTTGGTATTTTTCATGTCTCCCAATGATCCGCGAATGTTAAAAACCCTCGATGCCATCAATAAACCACCAGACCAAGGGGGACTGGTATCAGATAATTTAGTTTATCGTTACAACACAGAGGAAGCCAGTGATGGTTTAGATGGTACTGAAGGAACATTTAATATCTGTACGTTTTGGCTAGTAGAAGCAATGACTCGCGCCGGACGCAACGATCCAGACCGTTTAGAAGAGGCGCGACTGATGTTTGAAGGGATGCTAGGGTATGCTAATCATGTGGGATTATATGCTGAAGAAACGGGGATGAGTGGGGAAGCATTGGGTAATTTCCCTCAAGCTTTTACTCATTTAGCCTTAATTAGTGCCGCTTGGAATTTGAATGAAACCTTAGGGGATGATGATTAATTAGTGATTAGTTCTTTGTTGTTTGTCATTTGTTGTGATTTGATAGGCAACAGAGAATTAGAAACGGGGAATAGAACAATTCTCATGAATAATGAATGACCAATGAAGTCATACCTATTCCCTATTCCTACAGGTAAGGCTATAATTTCTGTACAAATTTAATCCGCATCAGAATTGGTTAAACATCAATCCCGACCGATTATTGGCTGGCGAGAATGGGTAGCATTGCCTGATTTAGGCGTGAAGGCGATCAAAGTCAAAATTGATACAGGCGCTCGTTCTTCGGCGATTCATGCCTTTGATATTGAACGTTTCTCACAGGGAGAACAAGATTTTGTTCGGTTCAAAATGCATCCGATGCAGCGAGAAACAAAACACACCGTTACAGCAGAAGCGGCGCTTTTGGATCAACGTCAAATCCGTAATTCTGGGGGTCAGGCGGAGTTAAGATTGGTGATTTTAACTCATGTTGAACTCAAAGATCATCGCTGGCCGATAGAATTAACGTTAACCAATCGAGATGTGATGGGTTTTCGGATGTTATTGGGACGCGCAGCAGTTCGAGATCATTTTTTAGTTGATCCGGGTCATTCTTATTTACTCAGTCAGAAACCGAAATTTGTTAAAGATGAAGATTTAGAAGAAATAGAAACAGAAGATTAGTTAAGCTTGGAGAATTTGATTGACAGTTAAGTTTAATTCGGGAAACAGTAGAGATTTAATCGTCTCTTCTGCGTGATATTCAATCACATCACAAAACCCAGAAACGAGTAATAAAACAGATATTTTTTGTTGTTGAGGATCGATAATCCAATATTCTGGAATTTCTCTAGCTGCATATTCAGAACGTTTATAACGATAGTCATCTTCAGGGTTTCCTGGACTAACTATTTCAACAGCTAAAAGCGGCGGAGATTGTAATACAGCAGTGGTCATGGATTTTATTTATTCGCATTGTTCAGAAGTTAAAACGATTATATCTGGAATTCTCGATTTATTCTGTGCAGTTCTCACTCCAACAGTTCCAGGCATGGCTTTATATTGTTGTTGTATGCGGTCTATTTCTGCTTGTAATATATTCAAAATAAAAACTAAGATTAATGCATGAAGACCACTAGCAATCGGTATAATTTTTAATTTTCCGTTAACTAATTCATATTTATAGTCTGTGGCATCATGGTAATTGAGATATTCTTCAAAAGTATAGGTTTTTGTTAACAGGTTAACCATTTTTATTCTCTCCAGTTAGGAGTGTTAGTTATAATTTTATCATTGTGTATTGAGTTAAACCACAAAGATACAAATAAATTAGAGAATTAATCTGATATGATGATTTGAGCTTTTTTTCGTACTGATAATTATATGAATAAATTAGTATCTCGAAAATTTATAGTAAGGTTAGGAATGATGATCTGTTCTATGGTTCTATTATTTAAGATCATTAATACTGGAGACTTAAAGGCAATTCCAGCGGGATTTAAGTTAATCGAAACAAGAATAGGAATAGAAGTTTATAATAATTCGATGGGGGATTATATTCAAAAAGTTAATTTAACTAAAAATGCGGAAATTATATTTTTACAAGGTGAAAAGGCAGGTGATGGGGTGGCGGCGGCTTACGGCGGAATTAATCCTCAGTTTAAACGGCAGTCTTTAGAGGAGTTTTGGCAAGATTTAGTCAGAGTTGATCAGAGTAATGCTTTTTCTATTTGTAATGGTCAGTTTTTTAAAGGAGGAGATCCAACTGAGTTAGCGTTTCCCGTCCAAACTGAGGGAAAAATTGTCAGTACAGGTTATGCTGGAAATGAGGAGTTTCCAGATGAAAAGGTTATTTTTGGGGTAATTAATCAAACAGCAGAAATTGTTCCATTTTCGGAAAATAGTAATTTTACAGATAGTGATTTTCCTTATCAAGAAGCCATTGTGGGTATTCGTAAAGATGGCGCAATTGAACCGAATAAATGGTATTCTAAAGATCCTTTAATTGAACGTCCTAGAACTTTTTTAGGTGTAGCTGATTTTAATTCAGATAATCACAATGAAACAATATTAATTTTAACTTCAAAGGGGAAAACACAAAGGGGTGCAGCTAATTTATTATTTAAGTTTGGTGCAACTCAGGTGATGATGTTAGATGGTGGCGGATCGACACAGCTTAATATTTTGGGAGAAGAAGTATTATCTTCAACCGATCCTGTCTCAAGGACTATTCCTCAAGCTATTGGTGTTTCACAAGGGTTTTGATAAATCTTAATTTAAACTAAATCAAACAAAAATAGGGGAATCTTCCATCCCCTTTTTTGCTGCGATATACATTGTCTACGTCATCTTATCCAGCCGTTACATCAATCACAGTATTATCTGCTTTAGCAGTTTCTGGGGTATCAGAATCAGCAACATTATTATTTTGACGGCGCTGTAATTGTTCTAACATTAAGCCAGAAATTTCAGTCACCAGTAAAGTGGCAACGACTCCATCATCAATCCAACCTAAAATAGGAATAAAATCAGGCGCAATGTCAATTGGACTAAAGAGGTAAAGTAATGTTCCGGCAATCAGTAACCAACGATATTTTGTATGACGAAGGGTTTGGCGATACCAAGTGTAAAACGACTCAACAAACTGTTTCATTTTGTATTCTCAATTTTGTATACTTATAGAATCGCAGGTTTTTCGTTCGGATAAAAGTGTAGATTCTTCACCTTTTAAGTGGGGTTGTTTCACCTACTGCACTTCCGGAATAGACTATGATTATTGCGTAAAGCCGAATAAAATACTGCGATCAACTTATCCCCCAATTTGAGACATGGTACGCTGATATAACCCCTCGGTGCCGCGATCGCGTTCTTTGAAGTTAATCTCTGGTTTAATTTCCAGCAGATCTCTCAACTGGCTTTGTAAGGCTTTGACAGACACCCCTTGCCTGAGAGAGGTTTTGAGATCAATTTGACCCGTTTCGTTGAGTAGACAGGGACGTAGCCAGCCATCAGCAGATAATCGCATCCGGTTACAGCGATCGCAAAAACATTCTGACATCTGACTAATAAATCCTAAAGTTCCTTTTGCGCCAGGAATTTGAAACACGTCAGCCGGGCCATTTCCTTGAACTTCACCGGATGTTAATCCCCAACGCTGGCGAATTTGTTGTCGAATGGTTTCAGAGTCTATCCAACCGCGATCGCCAAATAACTCGCCATTGCCAATTGGCATAAATTCAATAAACCGAACGTGCCAGTTTCGATCTAAAGTTAAAGCAGCTAAATCTAAGACTTCGTGATCGTTGACTCCTGGAATAACCACAACGTTTAATTTTAAAGGATTAAAACCCACTTGATAAGCCGTCTGAATACCATCCCAAACTTGTTGCCAGCGATCGCGTCCTCGGTTACCAATAATTTGGTTAAAGATATCTTGATCCAAAGAATCTAAACTAATATTCAGTCGTCGTAGTCCCGCCTGGTATAATGCTTCTGCCATATTTGCTAATAAAAAGCCATTCGTTGTCATGGCAATATCTTGAGTTTGGGGAAATGCAGCAATTTTCTCTACTAAATCTACCACTCCTGGACGTAATAAAGGTTCACCGCCAGTCAGTCGGAAGCGAGTAAACCCAACCGGAATAAATACATCCTGTAGCAGTGTTAACAACTCATCAATGGTTAGAAGATTTTGCTGTAAAACATAATCCATCTCCGCCCCTTCTGGCATACAATATTGACAACGAAAGTTACAACGATCAATCAGACTAATGCGGAGATAATCTACAGTATTCATTCCAGCTAAGCTAAGTAGGTTTTATATATCTTCATTATTATAAAGACAATTAACAATAGAGTTGTCTGATCGGGTCTGATTTAAAATATTGAGGTTTAATATTGATGCTGCCTAAGGGAGAAATACGACTTTGCTTTATTGGAGATTCTTTTGTTAATGGTACAGGCGATCCGCAGTGTCTAGGCTGGACTGGGAGACTGTGTCAGGCAGCATCGCAACAAGGGATTGATATAACTTATTATAATCTGGGGGTTCGTCGAGAAACCAGTAAAGATATTAAATCTCGATGGTTGAATGAGGTTTTGTGTCGTTTACCTGATGGAATAGAGGGTCGATTAATCTTTTCGTTTGGTGCGAATGATATGACGATAGAAAATAGAATTTTACGAGTTAATTTAGCCGAATCATTACAAAATACCGAAGATATTTTAACCCAAGCAAAACAATATTTTCCTGTATTGATGATAGGGCCTGCACCGATTGCGGATGATCCATCTCATAATCTAAGAATAGCGAATCTGTCTCAACAGTATAATCAGTTATGTCACGCTATCAATATTCCTTATCTTGATGTTTTTACGCCTTTAAGTAATTCTAAAGTATGGCAAAAAGAAGCCGAAGAAAATGATGGCGCTCATCCGAAAATCGAGGGTTATACCGAATATGCTAAATTGGTAATAGCTTGGCAACCATGGCAAAATTGGTTACAGAAAAACTGAACATTGGTAACAATCAATATCGAATACTTTTTTATCTTTGTCTCTCTTCATCTTTACTGAAACATAATAAAATATCTCTTTATTTTAAAGATTTTGTAAAGTATAAAAAGAGCAGTATAGTCAACTTTAAAGATTAATTATCTCTGAGAAATTACATAAAAAATAATTTGTTTTAAATTGATAAAAATTAGTAATATTACTGTAGGGATATTACCAAAATTCTTGTTATGGTGTAAACACAAGGGTTTAATCTCTCAGATTTAGGGATTTCGTGATTTAGGGTTGTTTTCAATCATCTACAAAATATTGAAAACTATAAGTCATCTACTATTTTTTTTATAGATAAGAATGATCAGTTGAAATATTGATCTCAGAATAATAATTGACGCTATCGGAGTAACAAATGAAGAACTTTTTAGGCTGCCTACTGGGTTGCGGATGTATTGGGATGTCATTATTTTTTGCAGTGCCTGGATTAGCAGAAAATAACAATGAATTCGATAAAAATCTAACAACTGTTAGTTCAAATAAAGCAATGGAAACCCATTTAAAATCATTTCAAATCGAAGAGACTACTGTTGTGGCAGAAACTGAAGTTGCTGATTCATCTAACTCAACAGAAGCTATTACTGAACAACCCTCTACTCGTCAACCATTACCTTGTAGAATTTTTCCAGCAGCATCGATGCTACAGTAAAACATTCTCTCAAGATCAAAAACTGGATAAGATACAAAGAACAATTTAACACGAACTGTTTAACTGTCCCTTTGCGCTTTATCCAGTAATCTCTCTTTTTTATGGCATTGAAAATTTTTAATAAACTTACCTTATTTTAACCAGGCTATTAAGATTTTATCCCATATCTAAGGTAACTAACTGGTGGAGACTTTTCTGAAATTTAATTAATTCATCTCTCTTAGAGAGTTGAGGTAAAATTATTTACAGTAATATCCCCAATATTCACCCCGTTCAAAACCGCTAAAATTTCACTATTAAATAAAAGTTGAACATTGCTGCTATCTTGTATTAAAACAAGATCATCAAACGTTAATCCCCCATCTAAAACTAAAAAATCTATCCCATTTTGAAAATCAAGGATTGTATCTGTACCATCTCCAGGGGACAGGACAAATCGATCATTATCCTCACCGCCACGAATTGTGTCACTTCCCCCCGCACCAATTAACTCATCATTTCCCTCTCCCCCATCCAAGTTATCATTGTTTTCCCCGCCATCAATCACGTCATTCCCCGCGCCACCGAGTAAGGTATCTTGTCCCTCGTTACCATCAAGTAGGTCAGACCCGTCATCCCCACTGACAAAGTCGTTACCCTCATTACCAGATACTGTATCGGCGGCTTTTCCTCCATACAAGGAATCATTTCCCCGGCTACCCGCAATTAAATCTTCTCCTCGGTTACCGTACATCTGATCAAATCCATCGCCCCCCACTAAAGTATCATTATTCTGTCCACCAAAGACCGTATCTAAACCCGCTTCACTACTAATAAAATCATCCCCTTGATTTCCATTAATCCAGTCACTGCCTTCACCCCCTAGAATTGTATCGTTACCCAAATTGCCGAAAATAGAATCATTCCCCAATCCTCCTAAAATTTCATCATTTCCTTGACCGCCGTGAATGGTATCGCTGGAATTCTCTCCACGAATAAAGTCTGAGTTTCGTTGTCCGAAAATTATATTGGCTGCATGATTACCAAAGATATTATCTATACCATCTGTGCCTATTGTGGGAGTTAAACTAGAAGTTACCTCAATGGTTTCAGTGGCATTACGATTTTCTGCAATATCCGGTTCTTCGATATCAGGAATTTGACTGGAGGGATCAACTCGCAAACTGCTAGGAGGCACAATAATCATTGGCGTTGGAGTTGAGGGGATTGAAGGAAGTGGCGAAGTTGTAGTGGGTGTAACGGTTGGAGTCACAGCAGGCATAACAGGCGGTGTAACTGTCCCTTCAACGGTTAAAGTAAAGTCATTGGTGACGTTTTCTCCGAAACTGTCAGTTGCCCGAACTGTAATAATGTTACTACTTCCCGCATCTGCATTTGTTGGTACACCATTAAATGTGACCATAATTGGATCAAAAATCAGCCAGTCTGGTAGATCTAAGGCGTTGAAGCTAAGGATATCCCCGTTATCGATATCACTAAAGGTATCAAATGGAACTACAAAGCTGAATATATTCAAAGGAAAAGCGGTTTGATCTGCGATCGCATTACTAACAGTAGGGGCATCATTAATTCCTTCAATGGTAATATTAACAATGGCTGGGGCAATGCCTGGATTCCCTGCGCTATCTTCAACGGTATAGGTAAAAGTATCTGTCGCAATTTCTCCCTGCGCGAGGAACTCAAACTGTCCATCCGGGTTATAGTCAAATGTACCGTCGCTGTTATTGGTGACAATGCCTTGAGTAGTAGTCGTGTCAAAGCTAGTAATACTTAACCCATTGTTGAGAGGATCGATATCATTGGTGAGAACATTCTCTGTTGTGAAGCCAGTATTTTCATTGGTGGTAAAGGCTGTATTTTCTAAATCACTTGGGTCATCTAAAGGGACAGGTAAGTCATCTGGCTGAAACTCAAACGCCCCAATATCAGCCCTTTGACCCAAAAATTCCCGAACAAAACTATCTCCCCGTTGGTCGGTAATAAGTCCTAAAGGGTTACTACCCGTCTCGATAGCAGGACTACCAACCAATAAAGCTTGAGTTGGGGTGGGGCCGCCATTATCGGTTAGAGGGCCAAGCAACGGATCAATCGGATTCTCAGTATCTCCAACTAAAGTACTTGTAATAAAGCTGCTACTTCCGGTTGTATCTCCAATTAAATTATGACCTTGATCGATAAAGTTACCGTCAACATCTGGGTTATCTTGGGCGGTATTGGTAGCAACGATAGTACTGATAATATTGGCTGTACTATTATAAGAGTTGAAAACTCCGCCACCATAACGAACCGCAGTGTTAGCGCTAATAGTACTGTTGCTGATATCTACTTCACTGGAATTATTATGGATGCCTCCACCATCACGAACTGCAGTGTTAGCGCTAATAGTACTATTACTAATATCTAGGCTACCGAAACTACTACGGATGCCTCCACCATAACGAGCACTATTACCACTAATCGTGCTATTACTAATGCTTACTGAGGAACTACCGAAGCCTCCATTATAGATGCCTCCCCCTCTAGAAGCCGTATTACCCGTGATGGTGCTGTTAGTGACAATGAGATTGCTATAAGAAAATCCCCCATTATGAATACCGCCACCACTACTCGATGTACTATTATTATTAATAATACTATCGCTAATTGTAGCTAAACCAGCATTGAAAACCCCTGCACCCCCATAGCTACCACTGCCAATAGAAGTGTTACCGCTGATAGTGCTATTGCTAATAGTCGCTGTACCGCTATTAAAAATTCCGCCGCTACTATAGATAAAGCTGCCAGACATATCACTAATATTATCGCTGAGCACGCTATTACTAATATTAATAATTGCTCTGAAACTATTATGGATACCACCTGTTCCGTTGGCTGCACTATTACCACTAATCGTACTATTAGTTAAGGTGAGATTTTCTTTGTTGTAAATACCTGCACCTGTATTAGTAAAAACACTAGGAAATACAAAAGTAAAAACCCCTCCAGTAATGGTTAATTCATTAAGCGTAATAGTTTGAGAAGTATCAATATTCTCATCATCAACCCTGAATACACGAGAATTACCATCAGCATCTATCGTAATATTTCGGGTTTCTGGATTGCCGTCTGTATCCCCATTAATCGTTAAACTTTCCGCAATCACTAGTTCACCATTAGTGAGAATAATTGTGCCATTGGCTAAAGATGAATCAAAAAGAATTTGGTCTCCAGAAGCAGCGGCATCGATAGCTTCTCGAAGAGATACACCGCCTGTTTCAATCCCGTCATTCTCATCAACTAATGTATTAACTGTGATCTCAGCCATGATATTTAATATTATAAGTTTTGAATGAAAGATCAAGCAGTAACCTCGTCATTTCACTTCAAAGTTGTAATCTCAAAGCAACTAAGAGAAAACAGACTGCAAGTTTATACTGTCCACATTTTATCGATAATCTCCTAATACTTTGGGGTGAAAAAATTTGCGAGAACTGCTCGAATATGCTACTACATATCTCTCAGCCAGATGAGGTTATGCATTTTTCTACCTAAATCTTTTCTGAAAGGAACTTTTATATAGGGTGAAAAGATTATTTTGAGTAAAAAGTTATAGCAATCTTACTGGATTTGTACAAAAGTAGTCCAGATCAGCCCCCATGGTTGGGGGTTTGGGGGCAATATACTTTACAAATAAAAACTGAATTTCTATAGTAATTTAAGTCTAGATTAATGCTGAAATATTAGACTAACTTTGATAAAAGTTTAGACTTTTTATAAAAAAATAAAATTAGCAGTAATTAGTAAAGATTTGAGGATGTTTATAAATCGATTTGAATTAAATTATCTTAACTACAATAATGGCAAAATTTCTAACCAAATTTGATCTAAGACATTTCCTAAACTATGATCGCTTTCTAACTCAATCAATTTAACCCAAGGACGAGTTTTAGCAAAATCTCGACTGGCTTGAATCGGAATTGTTTCATCCTGTTGACCATGTAAAATGAGAGTGGGGATGGGTGTTTGTAACTGTTCGTCGGGATATTGAAATAAGTCTTGAATAAACTGATAACTCAGGGGAAGTTGACGTTGTTCGCTATAGTGATAAACTGAATAATAACCTTCTGTTTTCCATTGTTCGAGTTGGGTATTGCCTAATTTTGGTAGCCAAAATTGCAGAAATTGAAAGGCGGGAGCCAGTAAAATAAGTTGATCGGCTTGGAATTGTCGCTGAGTTAACCAAGCAGCAGTTAATCCCCCAAAACTTGAACCGATAATGATTCGTTTCTGAGGGGTTTGGGGTGAAAACTCTGATTCAATTTGTTGTAATTGTCGAGTGAGAGTGAGGCGGGTAAAATCTCCTTGATTTAAATCAGGAAGATGTAAATTGAGCTGTAAATCCTGAAAGCGTTTTTGTAAATATTGTGCTTTTCTAGATTGTGGACTAGATGCAAACCCATGTAAATAAAGATACGTTGTTTCCCTCGCCACCATACACTCACTCAACAATTAAACGATTATTATTGTAACCGATTTATGGATTACGAGTCGGGGTAATTCGTCTATTTTGCATAATTTCAGCAAATCTAGCGCGCTGTTGAGGGGTTAAAATATCTCGTAGTTGTAGCATCACATCAAGATTCAACTCTCTCATTTCTTCGGTCATTCGTAGGAGTTGATCATGCTTTTGTCGAATTTGTTCTTTTGGTGATTCACTAGCAATGAGTTGATTTAATTCTCGCTGTACTTCTGCCAGTTTTTGTTCATGTTCCTCTAAGGTAACACGATGTTGATCGCGAATTTCTTGAATTTCCTGTTTTTGCTCAGGCGTTACATCTAATTCATCAAATAACCCAATCGGAGGAGAATTCGGATCTGGCTGTCTGGGATTATTTCTTTGAGAGATTTCAATGAATATTCCTTCTGCTGGATTAGCAACCGCTAATTTCGGTACAGTTAAAGATAGAATAATAGCAGCACAAATCAAACTCCAAGATCGCAACATAGCGTTTTTATCCTTTGTAATTCGTTATTAATTATTGATTATTTATAGGGAAGGGGGAACAAGATTCAACTTCTAGCTTCTGACTTGAATATTCTGTTTCCCCAGATTTACAATCTTTTAAAGTATCATTTCCCAAGTGATACTTCTTTAGTCACGGGTTGTCTGCAAAATAAACATATCAGTATTCGTCTCAGCCGCCATTGTGTGAGTCCAATTTTCCGCTAAAAACTCTTCTAGTTCTCTTTCTTCGGCGACCGTCAGTTGAGTCGGCATCATACTGCGATAACCCACAAAAGCAAACATTGCACTAGCCGCGATCGCCGCACCCACCCATAATGGTCTTGGGAATAATTGCCTTTTTAACCCTCTAAACTGAGATCTAACAGTATGATCGTCATAAGAAGAGGGTTGTATCGCAGCCATAATCCGATCTTCGAGATCGGGGTGAGGTTGAGGCGCATCAGAGTGATATTGTTTGAGGAATTGAACCAGGGGTTTGTCGTCTTCTGAATATTGAGTCATCACAAATTTACTCCTTCATGTTGCAGAAATTTTCGCATTGCACCCCGCGCATGAAATAGGCGAGATTTTACGGTCCCCACAGGAATAGCCAAGATTTCAGCAACTTGCTTTTGAGGTAGATCCTCTAAATCATGCAACACTAATACGGTGCGTTGATCAAAGCTGAGTTGTTTTAGTCCTCGATCCACCAAGTCCTGATAATGCAAATGCATCAAATCAGAAGATCGATGGGGTTGAACAGAATCTTCTTGATCTAAAAGAGCTTCTGCTTTTAATTTTGATCCAAAAGTCGTCTGTTTGGCCAATCGACGACGTTGATCTGTCGCGACATTCCAAGTAATGCGATACAACCAGGTCGAAAATGTGCCAGGTTGTTTGAGTTTAGGAAGTCCTTTCCAGACTCGCATAAACACTTCTTGAACCAAATCATCGATATGAGATGATCCACAAAGTTGATACAACGTAGAACGAACTTTCCGTTGATATCGTTGATAAAGATAGCGAAAGCACTGGCTTTCACCTTTCTGACACCGACCGACCAAGACAGCGTCATTGTCAGAACAAGAATCCGTTAACATATTGGTGGTACACTCAGCTAACACTGATAGAGTCTCCCTCACCATGAGCAATCTGTTTTTATAGACTCCTGAGTCTGTCTCAAGGTTCATGACAGTTGTCACGTTTTCAGAAGTGGCGTAAATTAATTTTTTATCACCTCTCCCTGGTACTCTAATTATTTCCTTAGCTAAATATAATGAAAATTGCGATCGCTCAACTCAACCCAACTGTTGGAGATTTAAACGCAAACGCTCAACATATTCTGGACGCTGCACATCTTGCGATTCAAGCTCAGTGTAACTTATTGTTGACCACTGAACTGGCATTAACGGGATACCCACCACGAGACTTATTAATGCGTCCTCGTTTTATTCAAGCTACGGTGGAACAGTTAGAACAATTAGCTCAAAATTTGCCGCCTCAGTTAGCTGTGTTGGTGGGAACTGTTGAACCCAATCCTCAGGCAAAACAACTGGGTGAACGACTTCTTTATAATAGCGCTGCTTTGTTATATCAGGGAGTGATTCAGCAATATTTTCAGAAGCGTTTGTTACCCACTTACGATGTGTTTGATGAGGATCGTTATTTTGAAGCAGGAAAAGAAAGTGATTGCTTTGAGTTAACGGTTAATCAGATTTCTTACAAAATTGGGGTAACCATTTGTGAGGATTTATGGAATGATGAAGAGTTTTGGGGACATCAAACCTATCGTTGTAATCCGCTGTCAGATTTAGCGAAATCTAATGTTGATTTTGTGGTAAATTTGTCGGCTTCTCCTTATCAAGCGGGTAAGCAAAAGTTACGCCAAGCGATGTTAGGACATAGTGCTAAACGTTATCAATTGCCGATTGTTTATGGGAATCAAGTCGGGGGAAATGATGATTTAATTTTTGATGGCTGTAGCTTTGTACTAAATCGTCAAGGAAAAGTGGTTCAATCTTTATCTCCATTTACAACCGATTTTGCTATTACTGAATGGGATAATAATACAGCAGATTTTAAAGAAACAACTCAAGCTGAAATGATTCAATCCTTAGATGAGGAAATCTGGTTAGCTTTAGTTTTAGGGGTAAAAGATTATCTGAGAAAATGTGGTTTTTCTAAAGTTATTTTAGGCTTAAGTGGCGGGATAGATTCTTCTTTGGTAGCCGCAATTGCCGCAGAAGCCATTGGTGCAGAAAATGTTTTAGGAATATTAATGCCTTCGCCTTATAGTTCTGAACATTCGATTCAGGATGGCTTAGCATTAGCTAATAATTTAGGGATGAAAACAGAAATTATCTCAATTGCAGAGATGATGAAATCGTTTGATACAGTGCTAGCACCTTTATTTAAAAATACTGAATTTGGTATTGCCGAAGAAAATATTCAATCCCGAATTCGCGGCACATTATTAATGGCAATTTCTAATAAGTTTGGTTATTTATTACTGTCAACGGGTAATAAGTCAGAAATGGCAGTAGGATATTGTACATTGTATGGAGATATGAATGGTGGTTTAGCCGTAATTGCAGATGTTGCCAAAACAAGAGTTTACTCCATTTGTCGCTGGTTAAATCATCATCATCATCGAGAAATTATCCCAGAAAATGTTATCACAAAACCCGCCAGCGCTGAGTTAAAACCTGGTCAAGTTGATCAAGATTCTTTACCTCCTTATGAAGTCCTAGATGATATTTTATATCGATTAGTTGAACAACATCAATCTCCTCAACAAATTATTGCAGCCGGACACGATAAAATGATTGTTGAAAAAGTGGTAAAGTTAGTCATGCGAGCCGAATTTAAACGCCGTCAAGCCGCACCTGGATTGAAAATTAGTGATCGCGCTTTCGGCACAGGCTGGCGAATGCCAATTGCAAAAATAGTCAGTGAAATTTAACTATTTTTTAAGTAATAAATAGGGAACAGGAAACGGGGAATAGTTTATCTGGTCTTAAGAGTAATAAGTATTGAATCATAATTCATAAATCCATAACTTATACTACCTACTACCTATCCCCTACTACCTACTTACTAATATTCCAAAACGGTAATTGTTGAGTTATTTGTAATTGTACATTCTCAATCGAATTATGAGCAAAAACATAGGTTTTATCTTGCCATAACGGAATAAAAGGAACCTCTTCGGCAATGATATTTTGAATCTCTGTAAAAATAGCTTGACGAGCCGTTGGATCTTGTTCTTGGCGCTGTTTATCGATTAATTGATTAATCGTTTCATTATAATAAAAAGACCCTTGATATTGACTTGCACCTTCAATACATCCTGTTTCTGCTGAACCATTTGCACAGTCTACAAAAGGCTGAATATAGTTATCCGCATCTAAATAATCGGCATACCAATCTAATAGAAACGTCGGATAAATTCCTTTATCTAAATTTTGAAAGGCTGTAGTTGATTCGACGCTTTTGGGTTCAAATTGTAGCAAACCCTCTAACCTTTCATCCGCTAAAGCTTTTAGGGTACTGGCAAATACAGCACGAGTTTGAGCATTAGAAGCATACCACAATTCTACAATGGCTGGATTTTCTGCCGTGTATCCGGCTGCTGTTAATAATGCTTTTGCCTTCTCAATATCTCCTTCTCCGTAATTATCTTTAAAAGCAGGTTGATATTCTTCAAATGTTGTCGGAATTAAACTATAAAGAGATTCTCCTTGATTTTGTAATACCCGCTGTTTAATTAAGGGTCGATCAATTAATGCAGCAATAGCCTGGCGAACTTCCGGTTGATCTAAGGGTTCAGAATTCAGGTTTAAGACCATGTAACTAATCGTATTCCCATCAGCTTCTATCACCTGCCATTGACCTTGTTCTCCACCTTTAATTAACTGAGTAATTTGATCGGGTTGTAAGGATAAATAAGCAATATTAATCGCATTACTACGAAAGGCATTAAATAAATTTGCCGCACTCGAAAATAATTGTAAATCAACCCCTGAATTAGCGGGTTTTTCTCCCCAATAGTTTTCAAATGTATCTAAACGCATCACATCTACCCCATACTCTGCCAATTGATAAGGGCCAGTTCCCACAAAGGTTTGCGGTTCAAATTTTCCTTGTCCAATTTCATAAGCTGTGGGAGAGACTGCACACATTCCGGGAAATGTCAAGAGAGCGGGTAAAGCGGCAAAAGGCTGTTTTAACTTCAGGGTCAGTTCATATTCTTCGGTGGCTTCGATGGACTCAACGGTATCCGACAGTAGAGAAGAAGGGGGGCCACCATTTTCAATAAACCGTTGCAGAGAAAATGCCATAGCGGCGGCATTAAAAGCAGTGTCATCATGAAACACCACATCTTGACGCAGCGGAATGGTATAGGTTAATTGATCGGCGCTGACGGTGGGTAATGCTGTTGCCAGTTGGGGTTTGAGGGTGGTTGTGCCAATCTCATAATCATACAGGCGATCGCCTAAGTTATATAACAAATTACCCGTAATGACTTCATAGGCATCGGCTGGGTCAAGGGTACGAGGCTTGAGGGTTGTGCCAATTGTAATTCGGTTAGTATTTTCGCTTGGGGTAATAGTATTGGTTTGGGGGGTGGGTTGACCACAGCTTACAGTCAGGAAAAAACAAATACAGAATAAGCTAATAAATTTTAGCGGAGATTTCCAGTGATAATATACCCTTTTAAATAAATGACTATCCGTTAATTGAGTCAAGATAAACATAGAAATAGATACTCTTTTTTGCTAAACTTTAGGCATGATACCACTGAATGCTTGATTTTCAACCGTTTTTGTTTGGAGATCATTTTATCACTCAGAGATAAAAAATATGAAGAATTAGTTTGTCTCTTTTTTATAGGATTATCATTCATTGGCTAGATTGATGGTACTTTTTAGCCGTTTCTATTAAGTCTAGTTCGACAAAGCGATCTAGAGATAAATATAGCCAAGTTAGGGAAGATTGAGGATCTGGGTTCATTCTTAAGCAACCGAGAAAGCTCACTAATTTTTCAAAGCTGGGATGAATTAAAATGGCATATAAATCTTGTAGATTAGGAAAGTCTATTTGCATATTTCTGACGGTTTGTTGAGCATCTTGTAAAAACATCAGTTGATAATCATCAGAATATTGTGGATCGATGAACCAGCCTCGAGTAAATGTAGAAATACAATCAGTATCTCCAGGAATTGCCATTTTAAATGGATCGTTTTTTTCTATCCAGCCGATACTTAAACTGCGGTTTGGGGGACTAAAAAAATGAATTTCTGATTCACTTGATACCGGGTAAATGACATAAAAACCAACGGGATTTTGATTATCACTGCGTCGTAAAACTCGCATTCCAGTTTGATATTGATTTCCCCAAGATCGGAGTAATTTGGCAATCCGAGCGGCTCGAGGAATTGCACCAGAGGCTTCATCCATCCAGTTATAATAATTAGCTAATAAATTAGCAACAGGAATTGCATCACTCCGAGGATTAAAAGTATCTGGAAATAAAGAAATAGGTTGAGAATTAGGTGGATCTAATAAAATCGGAATTAGTGGGATGGCTACACTGGTGGTATTGCCATCAAAGTCTTTTTTAATTAATCCTAAGCTATCTAATTTATCTAACATCATTCCAGCCGAGCGATCGCTACCCCGTTCTGATTCACTATAAAATAATTCGGCAGCTTCTCGATGGGTACAAAGCACCGCATTTTCTAAAGGTTCAAGTTTTTGAAATGGAGGTTTGATATCGGGTTGAGTTTGACGTTTTTGTTTGACTAATAAATAAATCCATAGCCGCATAAAATAGTCTGCTCTGGTTCGAGTTAAACCAATTTGACTGACTAATAAGCGAACAAAATTAGAATATTGTTCCGGAGCAAGCCAACGTTGAAGTTCTTCTAAGTTCATAGTTTATAACTCATGACTGATTATTCGTTATTAGTCAAATGACTGACATCTTCTTAATTGTTAGAGGGAACGGGGAACAGCTAAGAACAAACGACAAATGACAATCTATAAATCTAATATACTAAAAAACTTCACCTTACTTCAACTCCCTACACGCTCCTACAACTTCCTCTAGATTACTTCCTATTGCTCATTGCAAATTCATCGAATCGTTATAGACAATAGCGATATCGCAATCCAAATCAAGGTAACTCCCAAAAATGATCTTCACATCTACCCTATTTCAATTCAAGCTTAATATCCCTCTATTAGCTGGGTTTAATTCGTTGCTGATGAAGCAGACTGAAGTCAACTTGCATAAGTAATGAAATCTGAGAAATATGTTTAGGTATAGGGTCTAACCCCGATCAAAAAAGCTCATTTATTAATATTTAATTAAGTTTATTGAGGGTGACAGTCGGGGATTTTGACTCAATCCAATCCACCCAAAAAACGAATCTGATTTGAGCTGTTTTATTTTGTGTTTTAACCTCTAGGACAAATTGACATGGACATTCAAGATATTTTGACAAACTTAGTTACGCAAATTGATGATTCTCTGAACTTTCCAATTTTTCAACGTACTGGAAAAAGTGTGAGTGAAATATTGTTTGAATCAGATATTGATGGGACTCATTATTATTTAGTCCGTTGCCGTCCCCACGAAGCTGAGAATGCGGTTAGTTTGAGTCCTCGTGAACAGGCGATCGCCCACTTAGTGGCTCAAGGTTTACCAAATAAATGTATTGGCAAAGAGTTAGGGATTAGCCGCTGGACTGTTGCGACTCATTTACGTCGAGTTTATAAGAAACTAGGAGTGAGTACCCGTGCTTCGATGACAGCGCGCTTAGTTGAAAATAATCTGTTACATGTATAGAGAAACAGATCTGATGATAAACTGATTGACTAAGCTGTGGATGATTGAATAATATTTCCTCAATTCATTAATCATTAATCAGGATTAATTTGGGAAATAAAAATACTTTAAGATCAAAAGCAATGTTGAATTTTAACTCTAGGTTTTGCAAAAAGCTTGTGGTACATAGAGATACTGAAAATAGGTAGTATAGTAGAAGAGAACTGCTCCTATCAGCCTCTTTGTTATGCTGAATTGGATTGATGATTAATAGAGTGCAGAAAAAATCAGGTTGCATCAATACTTTTAACTTTTTTTTGAACACTCAGAGTAAAAAATAGTATGAAAATTCAAAAGGTTCATCGCCATCTCATCCAATCTTTGATGACGTTAAAAGGAGTTATTTCACTGATTAAAAATCCAAATGAGACAATATCTGTTTATGACATTGAAGATGCACTCATTCATCAAAAACCTCATCAAGTGTCAATGCAGTTTATCCTGTCTCAACCGGGCGTAGAATTAATGCTGCAACAACAATACTTGGCTCCTGAACCCAATGTAGAACAGTTGCTTCAGTGTCCAAAAGAATCTCTCGGTTATCAATATGCCGACTATCTAAGCGCTTCAGGATTTGATCCCCATTTCTATCGCGATCTCAAAATTACAGATCACAATAGTTATTTATTAATGCGCCGTCGTCAAACCCACGATATCTGGCATATTATCACGGGGTTCGGGGCAGATGTGGCTTCAGAATTGGGGTTAAAAGCCTTTGAACTGGCTCAAACTCGTAGCCCGATGTCGGCTATTTTGGTAGCGGGTGGACTCGTACGAACTTTATTTGAAACACCCGAGGATTTGGGATATCTTCTAGATCGCCTGGCAGTGGGTTATCGTATGGGGGCAAAAGCTCAACCGTTTTTAGCCCAAAAATGGGAGCAACACTGGGAAAAACCTGTAAACCAGTGGCGTAGTGAGTTAAATGTTGAAGTGCCACCGACTTATGTTCCCTAGCAACGTAGAGACGTTCCATGGAACGTTTCTACAGACCTTAGAACAATAACGAATAACGCTCCAACAAAAAACGACGATTTGGATCACAACAGTCCCTGAGTACGTCACAATAGAAAATTGAGTGATTTCCATAGCTGAGTACAATAGAATGCCACTCAAAAATTCTAAGGTTTTTCTGGTTATTGTTGCGATCGCTGGGATCGCTTTAGGGGCAGTGGGACTGGGTTTAATGCAGGTTCGACGGCGTAGTTATGATCCAGTCAATAGTGCCGAATTAATTCCGCAAGAGGCGTTAATGGCAGTATTTGTCTCTCCTAACTCCGCCGGAGGAAACCTGCTACAAGAATTTGGTAACCGCCAAACCCGACAGTTAATCAGTCGAAATCTGAATCAAATTAAACAACAAAGTTTAAGCAGTACCCGGCTGAATTTTGATCGAGATCTGCAACCTTGGATCAGTGGCATCATGGTAGCGTTATTACCCACCTCTGAAGAATTAGATTTGTTGATGGTAGTCGGGATCAAAGATCCGCTGCGGGCGTGGATGTTTCAGCGTAAATTCAAGCAACAGCCTAACTTACAGCAAATTGAGCGGGAATACCGAGGCGTTCAAATTACCGAATATATCGAACCAGGCGCTAAACAATACTACGTGGCAGTGTTAAATCATCATGTCGTCATTGCAGCGCAGCAAGCCCCTGTCAAACGCTCCATAGACACTCTGTTAGGGAAACCCGCATTAGCACAAGCTGAAGGGATTGTCGAGACATTTCTAGACAGCGCCGCTGTGAATCATCCCTTGGGGGCGGCTGTGGTTTTAGAGTCTCAAATGTTAGTTAAAGGGCTTGTGAGTTCTCCTGAACTTCAAACCCAGGGATTTCTCAAGATTATCTCTCAGTTTCAACCCTTGCAGTCGGCGGTGATGGCGGTTGGAGTTGAGCCCAACGGCATTCGAGTCAGAGTTGTGAGTCAGTTTGACCCCCAGACAGAATTCGAGTCACAAAACCCTGAACTCACCTCTTTGATCAATCGCTTTCCCAGTGATACTGTAGCTTTATTGCAAGGCCAGGGAATTAATCAGATTTGGTCTCAACTGCTCAAAATAGCAGATGAAGATGATCAGATCGCCCAGTGGGTGAAACGAGTTCGCCAGGGTTTAAAATCAATTAACCTTGATGCCGATCAAGACGTATTGGGTTGGATGGATGGGGATTTTGCGGTGGGGGCAATCTCTTCCGATGAAGGAATTTTAGCCCCCTTTGGTTTGGGGGGAGTGTTACTACTCGAAACCAGCGATCGCTCCAGCGCTGAAAGGATGCTGGCTCAACTTGATGGGACGATTGCCAATAGTCAGCCCCCTGTCAATATTGAACAACGAATCATTGAAGACATTGAAGTGACTGAATGGATCGATCCGCAACAAGGAACTTTATTTGGTCATGGGTGGTTAACCAACAAATTATTATTTATTGGTTTTGGTGAACCTATTGTGGAAATTATGACGAAGTTACCCCATGCGCCTCTGCCTGAAAATCCCCAGTTTCAAACGATTACAAGCGCTTTACCTCAACCTAATTTAAGTTATATGTACTTGGATATTGAACAACTCATCTCCTGGGCGACAGGATACTTATTAGCGGCTCCAGCAGCAGCGCTACAACCGAGTGTTCTCAACGTGTTGACCTCTGTAGAAGGAGTCGGAGTCAGTGTGGTTTATGCCGAACCCCTGACAACAGAAGTCGAGATGCTATGGGTACTGAAATCTGTTACAAAGGAGTAAGGTGAGTAGTCGAATTGAGTAAATGGGTACTATTGTTAATGACAATCAGCACAACGAATGTAGTTTATCGTTTCTCCCTACCCTTACGGCTGCATCTGTATACTTCCCACATTTGTCTAATCTCAGAAAAATCTCACCCGATTGAGTGGGAGACAAGCTTAGTCATAACAGCCTGCACCGGCAGCAACGCGGCTTGCCGAGAAGTTGATTCGACAGGGGAATTCTGAACGTACACGCTTACTGACAACTCACTTTATACCATGCGGATTTTGATTTACTCTTACAATTATTACCCAGAACCCATTGGGATTGCTCCCCTAATGACGGAACTGGCGGAGGGTTTAGTTAAATGCGGCCATGAGGTGCGCGTCGTCACTGGAATGCCGAATTATCCTCAGCGCTGTGTTTATCCAGAGTATAAAGGGAAGTTTTATGTGACCGAAGAACGCAACGGTGTGATCATAGAAAGGAGCTATATCTTGATTCGTGGCCCCGAACCCAGTGTGGTAGATCGGCTGCTTTACGATGGTAGCTTTATGGTGAGTAGTCTGTTTCAAGCGTTAAAAGGTTGGCGACCCGATGTAATTTTTGCCACAGTACCACCATTGTTAGTGTCTCTGCCCGTCGCATTATATGCTGCAATTTGTCGTTGTCCGGTTGTACTGAATATTCAAGACATTGTCTCAGAAGCAGCAGTGCGAGTCAAGTTAATCAAAAATGGTGGGTTAATGGTCACTATAGCCCAGATGGTGGAAAAATTTGCTTACGGTCAAGCCGATAAAATTAGCGTGATTGCCACTGGGTTTACGGATCACCTCATCGAGCAAGGCGTGCCACAAGAGAAAATTAGCTATATTCCCAACTGGGTTGATACCAACTTTATCCGACCATTACCTAAACAAAATAACTCATTTCGGGCAGCTCATCAACTTCAAGATAAATTTGTTGTTCTCTATTCCGGTAATATTGCCCTGACTCAAGGGTTAGAAACAGTGATTCAAGCCGCTGCTCATCTGAAACATCTCCCTGAAATTGCGTTTGTGATTGTCGGCGAAGGCAGCGCCCTTGGTCAATTACGAGAGTACTGTCACGCTTACAATGCCCATAACGTTCGCTTACTTCCCTTTGAACCGCGAGAAAAACTGCCTGAGTTACTTTCAGCCGCTGATGTGGGTTTAGTGGTGCAGAAACGCGAAGTCACGGCTTTTAACCTACCGTCAAAAATTCCTGTTTTGTTAGCCAGTGGTTGTGCTATTGTTGCTTCTGTCCCAGCAAGCGGAACGGCTAAAGATGCAATTGAACGCAGTGGCGGCGGTCTTGTGGTTCCTCCAGAAAATCCAGAAGCATTAGCTAATGCAATTGTAGAACTTTATAAAGATCCCAGTAAAGTGAAACACTTAGGTCAAAAAGGCCGTCAGTATGCAGAAAATTTCTTTTCTTGTGACCAGGCTATTCAGCAGTACGAAGCGTTATTTAATCGAGTGGTGAACGATTCTGACGCGATTATTGATTCTGACGCGGTTATTATTCCGAGCGCTCAGAAACTCAAGAACTAAAGTCAGTATAGGATGATATGTAAAGGGGAAAGGGAGAGGGGGAGAAATATTTGACTTTTAACTCTCGACTTCCCCGATACAATCTATCAATAGTGAAATATAATCGATCTCGCCATGGCTGATCTACTCCGTTCTCGTATCTTGGATTGGCTCACTGTTCATGTACCTCCAGCACGGATACATCATATCCTCGGCGTAGAACAGATGGCGGTCGAATTGGCAGATTATTATCAGCTTAATAGCCATCACGCCCAGCTTGCGGGTTTAATGCATGATTTAGCCAAATATTATCCGCCGCCGTTACTATTGGAGATGGCACGAACTCACCAAATCCCCCTCGACCCCATTTTAGCGGCTCATCCCCATTTACTTCATGCCGATGTCGGCGCTATTGTGGCTCGCGATCAGTTTAAGATTGAGGATGAAGAGATTTTAACCGCGATCGCCAATCATACGTTAGGACAGCCCGAAATGAGTCCGCTGAGTGGTGTGATTTTCCTGGCTGATTGTTTAGAACCCAGTCGAGGCAATACTGCGGAATTAAACCGTTTAAGATCCCTTTGCTTTAAATCTCTCCATCAGGCTATTTGGCAAACTTGTGATTATACGCTTCAATATTTGATAAAGATGTCTTTAGTAATTCATCCTCGAGCGATTTTAACACGCAATTGGGCGTTGAGTTGTCACAAACAACAATTCTCTACTCAAAGCTCGTCTGAGGACGAATAACAACTCATCAATCATTAAGTTTTTATCATGTCAGGGTTCGCAATACAAACGACTGAAATTAATCCATCCCATCAAGCCGCCCTCAAGCACTATTTTGGCTATGATTCTTTTCGTCCGGGACAACAGGAAATTATCGAACAAGCGCTACAAAATCGCGATATGTTGGTGGTGATGCCGACAGGAGGCGGTAAATCACTGTGTTTTCAGTTACCTGCTTTACTGAAGTCTGGGGTTACGGTGGTGGTGTCTCCTCTGATTGCGTTGATGCAAGATCAAGTCGATAGTTTGCGAGATAACGGCATTGGTGCAACGTTTCTCAATAGTACAGTCTCGGCGAGTGAATTGCGATCGCGAGAAACAGCGATTTTAAAAGGTGAAATTAAGTTAGTTTATATTGCCCCAGAACGGTTACTCGGAGAACGATTTTTACCGTTTTTAGATGTGGTTAAATCTCGTGTGGGTTTAGCTGGATTTGCCATTGATGAAGCCCATTGTGTCTCAGAATGGGGGCATGATTTTCGTCCGGAATATCGTCAACTCAAGCAACTGCGATCGCGTTATCCTCAGACTCCGATGATGGCATTAACTGCAACCGCAACTCAACGGGTACGACAAGATATTATTCAACAATTGGTATTGACACAACCGAATATTCATATTGCGAGTTTTCATCGTCCGAATTTATATTATCAGGTGATTGCTAAAAAGAGACAAAGTTTTGCTCAGTTATTAAAGCTGGTGCAGCCGGAAAAAGGCTCGGGAATTATTTACTGTTTAAGTCGAAAAAAAGTTGAAGAAGTCGCTGAGAGATTACAAAATAATGGTATTTCTGCTTTGCCTTATCATGCGGGTTTAGATGCAGCAGAACGCAGTGAAAATCAGACGCGATTTATTCGAGATGATGTTAGTATTATTGTGGCAACGATTGCGTTTGGTATGGGGATTAACAAGCCAGATGTTCGGTTTGTGATTCATTATGATTTGCCGCGAAGTCTCGAAAGTTATTATCAAGAATCAGGTCGTTCGGGGCGAGATGGAGAATTCTCCAAATGTACCTTAATGCTCGGGTATGGTGATGTTAAAGTGATTGATTATTTAATTGCTCAAAAACCCGATTTAGACGAACAACGCATTGCCCGGCAACAACTCCGACAGGTGATTGACTATGCAGAATCTACAGAATGTCGTCATCGCATTCAATTACAATATTTTGGGGAAAACTTTTCAGGAAATTGTGGGCATTGTGATAGTTGTTGTCAGGAGAAACAAATTGAAGATCGAACCATTGAAGCGATGAAGTTTCTGTCTTGTGTGGCGCGCTGCAAAGAACGGTTTGGGATGAGTTATATTATTGATATTTTACGGGGTTCTAAGAGTAAAAAGATTGTAGATAGAGGGCATGATAAACTGTCAACTTATGGGATAGGGAAAGATAGAACAGCGGATGAATGGAAACAGTTAGGACGCTCATTAATTCATCAAGGGTTACTGGAACAAACCACTGATGGTTATTCAATTTTAAAGCTCAATCAAGGCAGTTGGGCGGTGATGAAACGAGAAAAAGTTGTTGAGATTGCGATTATTCAAGCAGCAAAAGTTGAACAAAATACTCGAACTCTCGCGGCTGAAGCCGAGATATTATTTGAGGATTTGAGAACACTTAGAAAAACCATCGCAGATGAAAAATCGATTCCTCCTTATACTATTTTTTCGGATTCAACATTACGGGTGATGGCACGGCAAAAACCGCAAAATTTAGATGAATTACTAACAATTTCTGGAGTCGGGAGTTATAAACTCAGTCTATATGGAGAACGTTTTATGACAGTTATTTCTCAATTTTGTCAAGAACATAAATCATCTGAGGGAGTTACTAAACCCGCTTCTAAATCAGCTTTAATTCAGCCTTATTCATTAAATACCTTGCAAAAAACCTTAAATTTATATCGTCAAGGCTTAAGTTTACAAGCAATTGCCAATCAACGCGGCTTACGACCTACAACCATTAATGATCATGTGGCAAAACTGATTCGGATTGGTAAAATTACAGATATTGATTCTTTCGTTTCTCCTGAGCGTCAACAGATTATTTTAGAGGCAATACAAACAGTCGGAGAACAATCTTTAAAACCGATTTATGAATATTTAGCAGAAGCTTATAGTTACGATGAGATTAATTTTGTCCGAGCTTATTTTATCTCTCAATCTTAATAGATTCGTAGCATTTTATTACCGCCTTTTTGAAACTCATAGGGAACGGTTACAATATCAGCTTGATAGTTTTGTTGTTGTAAGTTTTCCAGAATAAAATCTAGCCAGGGAGAGGGTTCACCGGATAAAGTAACAATTGGAAAAATTCGTACTTCTTGCGCCACTCGTCGCAGTTCTAAGATAGAATTCAGGTGAAAGGCTGCTGAAAAATGTTGAGAATAAGTAAACAGAAAATGACTAGATAACGCCAAATTAAATGCTGCTGTTTTAAACGGTAAATGGGGTAATTCTGCGACTTGATATCGTCCACTTTGATAACCTTTCGGAAAATCTAATAAAAACTGTTCCATCGCTGCCATTCTCAGCTTTCCTAACGCTTCTGGAGAGGTAATTTTGTCCCAAACATAATCTGTTGCGTGTTGTCGTGTTCCTTCGACAACTGTTGAATAGGTCGCAGCAATACGTTGATGAATCTCTTCAGCGGAAAATTGATAAATTGGATCACAAGAGATTACTTTATAACCTTGAGGAGTCATTTCTGCATTGAAACTGGCAGGGCCAGCCGCACAGTCTAGGATAGCACCGGATAAAACGTCTGGGGCCAGATCAAACATCTCAAAATATTCAGCGAAACTGCGTCCCCAAGGAATCACTTGATTGAGTTGAAATCCCATTTTTGCTGTTTGTAAATGAGGATGAGATTAAAAATATAAGCATAGAATAGAAAGAGGGTGACAGAGGATGTGAAGACCCGAAAAACAAACAATTAGCAGATAAAAATCCCGATCATTTTTCTTGGACTTCATCATGCTCTGTTGAATATTACATCACTTTTACCCTCTTCTACTCTGTTGTGTGTTTAATTGCAAGATCAGAGATAAACCCTTTCGGAGTTAACTCAACCTCTGTCTAAGCCTCATGCCACATTTTCATCATCCTCATCGATGGGGGGGTTGGCGACTTGATCCTTAAACGCTTTCCCCGCAGAAAATGACGGAACAGTGGTTGCTGGAATGGTCATAGGTTGTTTGGTGCTAGGGTTGCGGCCTTCGCGCGCTTTACGTTCTTTTGCCTGAAACGAACCGAAACCGACTAGCCGGACTTTGTCCCCCTCAGCCACGGCTTCCATAATACATTCACACATTGCTGTAACAATGGTGTCAGCTTTCTTTTTGGTGATGCCACCAACTTTTAATGAAATTTCATCGACAAGCTGTTCTTTATTCATGATTGATATAATCCTCCGAATGTGAGTGAGTTCGTAAGGTTCTCAAAATAAAACAAGAGAACTGATAAAGTGTTCTAACACAAACTGAACTGTAGTCAGCTAATCTATCTCGTGTTCTACTGTGTCCTTAAATTAAGTTGGACTGACTTTTATCTCCTGCAATTGATTGTTCTCAAAATGGAGAAGAAGTTAAGTGAGTTAACGCTACATCGAACGTAAAGTCCAATGGGGTGCGTTGACCGCCTGGCGCAGCCACAACTTCAGTCAGGCTCAGTGGATGATGGAAACAAAAGATATATTACTCATTGTACGAGCAAGCAAATTTCAACCATAACAGCTCCAGCACCGAAAGTGAAAGGTTAAGGATGAATATTTTTTGAGTATTAGGCAGATTGAACAATCCCATAAAAGTAGCTAAAGTTAGCAAGCTATCAAACTTTATAACATGATTAACCGGACAACGTTCTGTTTGGGATGAAGAATGAGCCAGGACTGGTGATGGACAAGAAAGATTGGATGTTGCTTGACCCATCAAAATTTTAGTGAAATGGTGCTGGAGAGAAATCATTGAGTGATGTCGAAAAATCAAGAAATCACATAAAAATTTACAGGGTGAGATTGATTATATCTTTTATTAAAAGAGGAAATTATGAGGATGAAAAAAGAACCCATAGATCTAGAGCAAAGCTCATATTCTTCTGAACAGATTTTTGAGCAAGTTAATCAATTGATCTTGCAGCTTGAGCAAAATTGCTCTGAAACTAAAACAGAAATTAATCAAGAAGAGCCATATCAACTTCATTTAGAAGTGGCTAAAACAATGACTCGATTTGGTTATTATAAAAAGGCTTTATTTAACGTAGAAAAAGCAATTGGCTTACAGCCAGGTCGTCCTCAAGTTTGGATTTTTAAAGGTCATCTTCTACTGTATTTGAAACGATACGAAGCTGCATTAACCAGCTTTCAGCAAGCGATTAAAATTCAACCGAATCATCAAGCGGCTTTATTTTTTTCTAGTGTAGCTTTATATCATCTCGGTCAACAAAAAGAAGCCTATCTGATGTATCAGCAAGCATTAGCAGTCGGACAGCAACCCATTTGGAAAAAGTTAACTCAAATTTTTAAATTTAACTTATATAGCTGTGATGAATCCCTCTAAAATAGAGAAAATCATTTAAAATATTTAACGCTTGTTTCTCTTCTTTCTGTAATCAGGTTTTCCTTTCTCTACCTATTTCCTGTATGATGCACTTCAAAAGACCTGAATCACTTTTCATTCAGAGCAACAGCGCATGACAACGACTATCACGATCAATGCTAAAAGCATCCACTACCTAGACTTATTGCCAGCACAAACGGTGATTGAACCGATGTTAGGACAAATCACTCGCTATGAACAGCAATTGAGTTTTGAAATTAGTTATCCTCGTTCTCCAGAAGACCCCCGTGAACTCTCAGAAATTCCTGAAATTCGGTTATGGTTTATTCGCCTAGATGCTCGCTATCCCTGGCTGCCGTACCTGTTAGACTGGAAAGCGGGAGAACTGGCGCGTTATACGGCAATGCTTGTGCCTCATCAGTTTCATCGCACAGAAGGCATTCAATATAACCCAGAAGCTTTAGAAATTTTTTTGATGCAAAAAATCTTTGTTATGGCAGACTGGTTAAACCAACAGGGAATTGCTAGCGCCTCGAAGTTAAAATCAATGTCTCAAATGCTCGGGTATGATTTGGATGATGGACTGTTTCAACTGGTGACAAATTCTAATTAAACCACTCCACCACTAACTGGCGGAATTAACACCACTTCATCACCCTCTTTGAGGGGAGTTTCGGCTGTGACAAATTGTAAATTTACCCCAAACTGAGTCACGTTGCGCCAGGGTTGTAATTCTGGATGTTCATGCAGACAACGTTCTAAAATTTGAGAGACGGGGGTATGAACAGGAACTTGCCAGATGAGTTCAGGGACATTATAAGCTTCCTGAAAGGCGGCAAACAGCTTAACTGTGACTGTAATACTCTCTTGCGACACGTCTTTTATCCTGACTTAATTGAGAACTACTGCCGCTTATTGTAGCGCTCTACAATCGAGATCACCGCATTCCCCCAACCTTGGGACCCCGCAGCAGTTGCCACTGACCACCCTAAATTGGCTAAACGGGGATGAGGGCCATTTTTTCCGGGAATCACAATCGGAATATCTACAGATTCTAACATGGCTAAATCATTAGGACTATTGCCTAAACCAATTGTTTGAATTTTAGCCGTTGGATAACAGCGTTGATATTGTTGAACGAGCCATTTTACTGCTTTTCCTTTTCCCGTATTTCCTCCTATTAAATGTGAAAACCGATCTCCAATCACGACTTTAAATCCTAATTGTTGAACTGTAGTTTCTATCAACAATTGAGATAGAGTTTTAGGCGTAATAAAGGGTTCAGTAAATTCTCTTTGCTTGGCTTGTTTCGCCTCTTCTAGGTTTAGTCCGGTGAGTTGAGCAATATCTCTTTCTGTTAAATCTGCAAAACCTGTTAATGGTTGTTTCAGTTTGGCTGAAAGTTGGGACAGTCCTTGACAAGATTGAGCATAAGAACATCCTAATAAATATAGATGATAGAATTCTTGAGGTTGGGTTTCTGCCGTTGCTAAAAAACTATCTTTTTCTGGAATAAAGATGGCACTGCCATTTTCAACAATAAAAGCATCTGTTAATCCGATTTCAGCCCGCAGCGTTTCGACTTCTGAGCGAGTTTTACTGGTGACAGGAATGAGTGGAATTTTATCTTTTTGTAATTGCTGAATGGCTGGTAATGCATCATCGTAACGATAGTCATCTCCATTTAGTAGTGTTCCGTCTAGATCTGTAAAAATCAAGAGCATAGTTATCTAGCAAAAGCTTATTTATTTGTATTCTAGAATAAAATAGTTAGGACTTCAAAGAATCTTTCAGGAACTATTTTTAGTTTTCTTACAACTTTATAGGTTTAATAGAAGATTAGTTTTTAGAACGATAACTTTGATTATTTGTAAGAGTTGACAGTGACTGTGATGAGTAATTCTCTCTAAAAAAACCAAGAAAGTATTGATAGCGCTGATTACATCTATCAGAAGGTAGATAAATATACAAACAGATTTCAAGATTAAAAACATCTTCATCTTGATAGATCAACAAATATATCTATTGAATGAGGCTAATATTTTTTATTTTTGCAAAGATCGTTATGAAGAAAATTAATAAATTAAGGACAAAATTTTCTATGAACAATTTAAATCAATTCTTTTCGAGTTTACGTCGGGCGCTGTCAGTCAGTTTATTAGCTTTATTTGTTTGTGTTGGTATCGCTTCACCCGCTAATGCTGCGGAGATGAAACGCTATATTACACCCGAAGGTGAAGATATTACAGCAATGGTAGATTGTATACCACAACAGCTTAAAGAAGGCGATTTGGCTCAGGCACTGGGAGAATTTGGTAAAGATTATTTAGAACGTGCTTTTGATATTAAAGATGGTAGTGACTACGATTTAACTGAAGCAGAAACAGAATATCGGGCTTGTTTAAGTCGTAAAGGAATTACTCCTGCGGCTGAGAAATACTAATTAAAATGAATTGATTCTCTCAAAGATAGTTAGCAGAATATAGGATTTGTTGAGAGATAAATTAGTTCAAAAAAATAGGAGTAGATCAAAATTAATTCTGATCTACTCTTTGAGTTGTATTCTATATTTCTAGCGCGCTATTTAGTAGATGACCCTAGTTCAATTAACTCAGCTTAATAACTATCAGTTAGCATTATACATCACTACGATTTTGCAGTTTACGACGACCGGCTAATGCTAAACCAACAATTGCTAAACCACCCAATGTTGCAGGTTCAGGAACACTTTGAGGAACGGGATTTCCAGACAGTTGGAAGTTCACTCCATCTCCAGTACCGCCTTCGGTATCGTTACCCAGTTTCAGGGTAATAGACTCAATATTAGTGAAGGTTTGACTAAAGATATTGCCATCTTTACCTTTAGTAACCCAGTCAGGATTCTCTACTGCCACACCATTAATTGCAGTCACACCAGTGGTATTACTGGACTCAGTATCAAACCAATTAATCGTCAAGTCTTCAAAGACTGTATTGAAATTAAAGGTAAATGTCCCCACTTCAAGTTGACCTTGTTCCTCTGATTCACCGTTGACATATTCAGAGGGACGGAACCAAAAACCCTCATGGTTTGTTCCTGCATCTTTAGTTCCGAGTTGCACACCCCCTGCATATCCATTTGCAGTACCGAAACTGTCAATAAATAGACGGCTTTTTGTACCTGTAGTTTCATCCACTTCAGAAACAATACTCTCAATGAATGGAAATAAATCATTACTGAGATATTCCGCATCTTCTACTTCTACACCGACATTAATTTCACCTTCTTGATTGGGTGTGAGTCCAACCGCACTGGCTTGAGTTGCAAAGCCACTTAATGCCATAGAAGCAGTCGCAACAGTCAGAACTGATTTTAATATTGTAGCTTTCATGTGTCTCATCCTTTTAATGAATCTGTGTCTCATATTTTCAGTGTAGACATTTTATCTAAAAAACACGTCAAGCTTTTGTAAAAAAAAGCGATATTTTTTTTAAAATTAGATTAACTTAGCCCGGATAAAAATAGATGTATATTTAATATTAAAAATCTCTATTTAAAGCTCTGTTTTTATTCAGTAATTTTACATAAAAACATCAATTAATAAATAGTTTTAAGCGGAAACTACGGATATAGTTTATTATACGTTTTGAAAATAGTATGATATATATTCTCAGATCTATCCCTATCGCTGTCACTACAGGAAGAGTGTAATTAAAAATAAAATTCCCAAAAGCTTTAAAACCAATGATTACACCATCTTGTGCGACATCACCAACGGCAAGGTTCATCAATGAGTATTGCCAAAACTATCGCTCTGTAATCACTCTAGGCAGAATAAAATAACAACTCCTTTAGTTGATGGGAGTTTGGAATGGCTCCATTAACAAAGAACATCAACAGACGATGCAGGTCAATAGTAGATTGGGGATTTAGGCAAAACAGAAAGAGCAATTGTATCGGTAAATTTATGTCCTATCTTTTTTACTGTTGAATTTCTCTGGGGTTAGAGGGATTTAAGATTTCTGGCTTTCGACGAAAGTTGTATGAATTCATTCAATTGATAGATCTTAATCCCTGTTTAATCACATTTTTTCCTGTTGCGCTTTCCTTTGCTTGCTCACCTTTACTCTCTCTATAGCTATCATTACGCTACGAGGAGAGTTCCCTGGTCATCCCTTCACTACAGGCTGGTTTCGGTATCATTTAGAAGCCATTGCTTGTCACTCTCCTCCAAAATCTACATCGACAATGATTCAAAACCGAGGAGAAACATCGCGAAAAGTCCAATTTGGTAAAGAGTTAAAGCATATTACAGAAAGAGTAGGTGGTGGCAAATGCTTTGAGGTCAGGGTTTGAGAGTTTTGCGTTGTCAGGCATTACTGACAAACGAGAGTTGAACGTTTTTCTGGCAATGATTCTTTGGCTGTGACCACACTCACCCACTTGATGATCTCAATTTCTGCTCTACACAACGAGAAACTCAGCATTTGAGCCGGATACATTAACCAACTTTACTGTTTCACCACACCAGATCTACACGAATGAATGAGATTAAGATGATTAGATAATTGTTGTCAAGCTTTTTCAACTACACTATAATGATTTAGCGTAACTATTCATGGGATTAAGAGTACTGGGGTGTGTAACTCAGCCGGATAGAGTAGCTGCCTTCTAAGCAGTTTGTCGCAGGTTCGAGTCCTGCCACACCCGTAAAGCGATAAAGTTCATTTTATTTCTTCTTCCAGGTTCAGTGGAGATTAAAATCACTCCACTGCCATAACCTAGGAAAGTTTGCTGAGATTGAACTACTGAATACTACGAGGATCTAAGGCATCTCGTAAGCCATCCCCGAGTAAATTAAAGGCTAAAACTGTTAAAATAATTAATAGTGCAGGCGGCCAAATTAACCAAGGTTGTAGCACTAAAATTGAGGCATTTGTGGCAGAAGAAAGTAAATTTCCCCAAGACGGATCGGGTTGTTGTATGCCTAAACCAATCAAACTTAATACTGATTCAGAAACAATAAAACTGGGAATCGCTAATGTCGCCGAGATAATGATATAAGTTGCAGTTTGGGGTAGAACATGACGAACAATAATATAGAAAGGATTCGCCCCCATGACTTGCGTCGCTTGCACAAATTCTCGTTCTTTAATGGATAAAACTTGTCCTCGAATCACCCGTGCTAATCCCGCCCAGCTAATAAACGAGATGATTACAACAATGAGTAAAAAACGTTGAGCGCTGGTTAATTGTGCGGGTAAAACAGCCGCTAAAGCAACGAGTAGATAAAGACCCGGAATCGTCATTAAGACTTCAGCAATTCGCATAATTAAGCTATCTAACCAGCCGCCAAAGTAACCTGAAATCCCCCCGACTAACATTCCTAATGGGAAAGAAACAGTAATACCTACTAAACCAATACTTAAGCTAATTCGTCCGCCATAAACAATCCGACTAAATTGATCTCGAGCCTGTTCATCGGTGCCGACTAGATTAATTTTAGCCTCACCAACTGCCCCAAATAAATGACGGTTTCCGGGAATAATTCCCAGCCAGCGATAGGGTCTACCTTTAACAAATAAACGTAATGGTGCAGGGTTGTCAAAATCTACAATAATTTGACGTTCTCCGGTTTCAATTTCTACTGACCCTTGTGTCGTGGGGTAGATATGGGGGCCGATAAATTGACCTTCCGGTGTGCGCCAATAGACAGTCGTTGGGGGTAGCAATGAACCATCTAATTGTGACTCATAAGGACTATAAGGTGCGATAAAATCGGCGAGCAATACACTCAGATAAAAGATGATTAAAATCGTTGCACCTAATCGTGCTAATGGATTTTTTTTCAGTCGTTTCCACCACTTCATAATAAAATTAATTAATACTTCATCGCTAACTTAAGACTACCATTGTAACTCGTGAATCAGAATTTAAACACTTAAACTTTCTTGTTCGGGTAAGGGTTCAAGATTGGCATCGTCTTCCAAGGGGTTAGAAAAGAAAGAACCCGTTTGAGGCGGAGAAGCTGGGTCAAGTACAACTTCAACTATACTTTTGATTACACCCGTTAAAGGAATGGCTAAAATTACCCCAAGTAATCCTCCGATTTTTCCACCCAGTAGTAAAGCGGTCAAGATAATTACCGGACTTAATCCTGTTAGATTTCCCATGATTCTAGGGGCAACTAAATTATCTTTAATTTGTTGGAATAAAATCGCAATTCCAAATGCTTCTAAGGCTAACCACCAGTTCAAACAAGCAATGATAAAAGTAACGGTTCCAATGCCAATGGTTGCGCCAATTAAAGGAATAATTTCCATGAAACCAATAAACACTGCAAACACTAGGAAATAAGGCACTTTTAATAGCCAAAATGAGATAGATAACGTCACAGCCATAAACAAGCCTAAGAGAAATTGACCCAGCACAAACTGTTGCAAATTCTTTGACAATGATTCTGTTAAAATTCGCCGCACTTTAGGGGAAACAATACTGGTTAATCCTTGCCAGAGACGTTCACCATCTAGCAGCATATAAAAAGAAAGTACAAGAATTAAAGCAATGTCAATTACCCAATTAAATGTTCCCAGTACTACACCAATGCTGGTACTGGCAATCGTTTGTATTTGTTCTTGTAGTTTGGCTAAAAGTTGCTGTTGTAATAATCCGACTTCAAAGGGTAAATTATTTTCAATACTCCAATTTTGAAAACTGGTTAATTGTTGTTGTCCTGATTCGATTAACTCTGGAAATTTAACAATAAATTGACCGCCTTGTCTGATCACAGGGGGAAGGAGGGTTAAACCAATCAGAATCACAAGTAAAGCCGCCGTTAAATACACTAAAGCCGCTGCAAGTCCTCGAGGAATGACCTTCTGTAGTTTACTCACGGCATAATTTAGCACAAATGCAATCAACCCAGCGGTGATTAAAATACTGACCAATTCACCAATATATTCAAATGCACTAATGGTTAACCAACCCGTGACTAAAATCAGCAGCCAGGTAATTAAAGATTGTTGGAATTGTGAAAATATATTCTTCATCATTAAAATAGCAATAATATCTAAATCGTTAATTTAAGTTGATTGAGTCATTACCGTTTTCATCTAGTGTACAAGAAATCAGTTTAATTCAGAGTAAATGTTTGCGATCGCGTAAAAAATGGGTATCATTAAAATACTCATATCTTCGGCTTGTTTAAACAATACCTTGAAACCCACGCCATCAGGTAAACGAAAGTAGCGATTTAGAATTTATATTCGATTAATTCAGGAATAAAGCGATCGCAACTTGTGGTAACCACTCAAGCACTCTCTCTCGGGGGAATTTACCATGTTTTTACAAAAAATTATTCAGCCTTTCACCCTAATCTCCGTATTTCTCTCTATCCTAGGTGGGTTGACGATACCTGCTATTTCTCAACCTCAACTCTCGAAAACCCCTGAAACCAGTAAACTGACGTTCCGAGGCATGGCCCCTGAAGTTGGGGAAATAGGGAAAGAATATATTATTTTTCAAACGGATAAAAATAATCAAACTTATGGCTTAGTTTATCTAGCGAATTCTGACATTGGGGCCTGTTTTCAAGGGGATTATGAATCTGCAAATAATCAAATTCAAGATTTAACTTATGCTTATCCGATAATGGGAGAATCATCTTCGGGTGGCTGGGAAATGAATGTTTCAAATCAGGCTTTAAATTTAACAGATTTTCCTCATAAACTAGATATTGCAGATATTAATCCCGGTGCAAAAGAATGGTTTAATCAATGTCAAAGTGTGTTTCAGAATTAAAAAATAATTTCAATCTTTCCTATTGAATGTTCCCCTAAAAATGATAAACTTTATGAGGTTTAACTCAGGAATAAAATTATCATGCCATTGGGAATGTTAGTTGAGGGAAAATGGACAACTGAATGGACAGAACAAGGTAAAAAAGGTGAATTTAACCGGATGCCAACGCGGTTTCGTGATTGGGTGACGGCTGACGGTTCGAGTAGTTATCAAGCCGGATCTAATCGTTATCATCTTTATGTTAGTTTAGCTTGTCCTTGGGCGCATCGGACGCTAATTATGCGGAGTTTAAAAGGACTTCAAGAGATTATTAGTATCTCTATTGTTGATCCTTTTATGGGCGAAAATGGTTGGAAGTTTTCTGATTATCCCGGTACTATTCCAGATAGTATTAATCAGAGTGAATATCTGCGGGAAGTTTATGTTAAAGCCAATTCAGAATATACTGGCAGAGTAACTGTTCCGATTTTATGGGATAAACAGAATCACACGATTATTAATAACGAATCTCGCGAAATTATCCGAATGTTAGATTGTGAATTTAAGGACTATTCTCAATCTGATTTAAATTTGTGTCCGCCTGAGATTAAAGAAAGCGTCGATCAAACTATTGATGCCATTTATCAACCCATCAATAACGGCGTTTATCGGTCTGGGTTTGCTTCAACTCAATCAGCTTATGAAGCCGCAGTCACAGAGTTATTTGAACATTTAGATCATTGGGAAAAAGTACTGGGAAAACAGCGTTATCTATGTGGGAATGATCTAACAGAAGCGGATATCTGTATGTTTACAACCTTAATCCGATTTGATGCCGTTTATCACGGACATTTTAAATGTAATTTACGGCGAATTATTGATTATCCAAATTTATGGAATTATCTCAAAGATATTTATCAATATCCCGGTATTGCAGAAACTTGTAATTTAGATCATATTAAACGGCATTATTATGTCAGTCATTCTCATATTAATCCCACTCAAGTTGTGCCAAAAGGGCCGATTTTAAACTTAGAAGAATCTCATAACCGGGGAAATTTATAAAGATTCTGTAGTGGGTTAGTAACCCACCATCCTCAATATTGTCATCTCTTTAAAATTAAGAGATATTATTCCGGTAATTTGTATTGCCCAACAATTTTCTTAGCAAATTCAGGAACGTGTTTTGCTAACTTTTCGGGATAGTTTCGTTTGACATAAAGATAGTTACGGGTAAAGTGAGAATCAATCGAAAAGCGGGCATATTCTAATCCTTTCGGCCCTATTTTTTCAATGAATACCCCCATCAATTTAGCCGCCCACATTGGCAACGTTACGCCTTTATCATAAGCCGGAATACTTTGTTGAACCGCAGAATGGCGATCGCCACTCGAAGTTACCATTTGAGTGTCTAATTGATCCTTAACTAACTCTAGCATTTCTTCACCCGTTTGATTGCGAGTGACAAGCCATTGCCAGCCAAAAGGTGCCCCCATATAACCCACCACTAAGTCAGCCAAACCGTTAACATAATCAAAACAACTTAAACAAGACGGGGCAAAAATATCCTTTAATTCTTTAGTATTTAAACCAAAAAATGGCACTGTTTCAGTTGAACCATCTTCATGTTTAAAATGCACTCGGAAGTCTTGCATAAATTCATAATGCACAACAGTATCGGGGGATTTACTTGTTGTTTCTAAGAACTTTTGTAATCCCGCCCGCGTCACATTATCCACACAAGGCGTGCCTAAAACATACAGTTTTTCTAATCCTAATTCTTTCTCAACTGCCCGCAGCGCTTGGATTTGACAGCCTACACCAATCACTAACAACCGTTTCATTCCCGATTGTTCAATTTGTTCTAATACCGACAAATTAGGAGATAAAGTGGGTTTATTTACCCGCGCCGCCAATACTTCCTCAGGAGTGCGGGCAATTACAGGCATAGGTTGAAAACGATCTTCTTTGGTGTTTTGAACGCAGACAACCCCTTCTACCTTGCCCTGGTTCAACATTTCACAAGCGATGGTACTGACAATTCCCGTCCATTGCGCCCCTTCGATGGGTTCTTTTTTCCGCGCCGCCATCATCTCCCGATGTACGCCAAAATATAAGTCATGGGGATGATCTAAATCTCGACTGCGTCCGTGGGTTTGTTCTTCGAGTGGGGTAAACTGCTGGTTAATAAAGGCGCAAGCTTCTTTAACGTAGTGAACATAATAAGTGTCGCACAGTCCACACTCGCTACACAGTTCCTTTGCAGGGCGGCGACTGCCTGGTTTTAAGGCTTTGGCTTTTTGATGCTTAGGCGGTTCTTGTACTGATGTCATAGAATCTTAATTGTGTAGTACCCAGTTTTTATATTTAGCACGATATTTAGCTAAGTTTTGAGTTTGTTATATTTTTTAAGGATTTGAAGAAATTACTGAATTCAATTCAATTCATGAAAGTTAGCTTTATTTAAACTTTAGTAAAAATACGGATGATCTCTGCAATTCTTCTGGGTATTTTAAAATGAAATAGCATTAACTTAGCAGCGATTAAATATAGATATTTGATATTTCCTCTTCTCTAGATTTATCAAAGACTGTAGTTTAATTTATCTGATTAATGCTGTAGTCACTGTAGCTGTTATTAAATAACTAGAATTCATGGATAAAAACCTATTTTCAGGCAAACTCAACCAAATGTTAGATGAAGTTCTTCTAGAATGGCAGAATGAAGAAATAGAAGAACTTTTAGATTTGGCAATTTCAGATATACAAAAGGAAGTGATTGATTTACGTCAGTCGGCCTTTGCTCTGATGATCTGCCGAAAAGATAATCAAAAACAGTATGATCTTTATCAAGAACAAGCTCAGCTATGGAAACAGCGTGTAGAAGCGGCACTTGATGAAGACTTAGACGATCAAGCTCAAGATGCTTTAAAACAGAAAAAAGCTTACACTGAGAAACTTAATCAAATCAAATCTAAAATTGAACAGATTGATAGTCAACTTACACCATTAAGAAAAAAAATTACGGATTGGAAATGTAAAATTCAAGCAGCTAACGAAACCAAAGCTGAGCTAATCTCTAAAATTCTACAGATTCGATCCAGTCAACCCCCTAAACAATTACTCAGTTATATTAATATTTCTGGAACAAGCACTGCTTTTGAGCAGATTGAAAAAAAAGTAATACAAGCCGAAAAACTCATTAATTCAGAAATAAAAAATCAGCTTCTTAATCTTGAATCAGCCAGTGATTTAGATGCAGAGTTAGTCGTGATGAAAGCTCAATTAATTCTACAAAATTAGAGTATTTAAGTTTCTGAGTCTGAGGTAGACGCTCAATTAGAGGAACTGCCTCAGCTATTTTATAAGATGTAGTAGTTTATTCTTTTTTCTTGGAAAAATACGGATTAATAAAATTATGAAAAGTAGTTAAAATTAGTATTTTCACTGAAATTTAAATTAGTTAATTTGTGTATTTTAAAGTTATCGTGAAAATCATGAAGGTGTAGTCTTATGGGATTATTTGATCGGATTGGTCGTTTAGTGGTGGTTAACCTCGATGATATGATCAGCCAAGCTGAAAACTCTGACACGGTTATAGAATTAAAAATTTGTGAAATGCAGGAATGCTTGGTACAACTGCGCCAAAATGTAGCCAGTGCGATCGCCACTCAAAAACGCTCTCAGCAACAGTACAATCAGAATCAGTCTCAGGCCAACCAATGGCAATCTCGCGCTCAATTGGCATTGCAAAAAGGTGATGAAAACCTCGCTCGTGAAGCCCTACAACGGAAAAAAGGTTACCTAGACACTGCCAATATGATTAAACTGACCCTCGACCAACAGACAGGTAAAGTAGATACATTAAAGAAAAATCTAATTACTTTAGAGAGTAAAAT
>CAYSWY010000038.1:0-54739 GCA_964434975.1 uncultured Lyngbya sp. | reverse complement strand
AGAGTAAAAATCTCAGGGAAGCTAGAAGCCCACACGTCCCGTGTGGGTAGTTCACTATCAGATCTATTCTAGATAAGGTCTGAAATTTATATACAGTCAATATTATTACCCCAGATGACATTTTTTCATTCAGATGACTCATTAACCCAACTCGCAGAAGCCATTATCAAAGCCACGTTAGAACAATTTTCTCCTTTGGGGGAAAACCAACTGGCTTTAACCTGGATTGTGTATGACTCGCCAATATCGGTCAATACTGGCGCTGCACTCACTCCCAATGAATTTTGGCAATATCTCCCCCGAGGGTATAGCTACCGAGGGATTGAACGGATTTATCCCGGTTCTTTGGTGCAGTTATTTTATCTGGTGGCATTGTATGAGTGGATTCACAAAGGAATGTTGCAGCCCTCGGCAGAGTTAGAACGAGCCACCCGTGATATGATCATTTCCTCTAGTTCTGATGCCACCAGTTTAATTGTTGATAGCCTGACTGGCACAACTAGCGGGCCAGAACTGTCCTCCGGGCCGTTTGAAACTTGGAAAGCCCAACGTAACCTGATTAACCGCTATTTTCAGTCTCTCAACTGGCCGGAATTTGCCTCAATTAATGTTAATCAAAAAACCTGGTGTGATGGTGCTTATGGCCGGGAACGGGCTTTTCTGGGGGAACTGATGGAATATCGCAATATGTTAACCCCAAACGCCACGGCTCGTTTACTTCACAGTATTATCGGTGGTGTGGCTGCCTCGGCAACAGCGTCTAAAACCATGATGAAATTGATGCAACGCAGTCTTAAGCCAGAGGATTGGGCAGATAAACCTAAAAACTTTATGACTGGATTTTTAGGAGAAGGATTGCCAAAAACAGCGCGGTTATGGTCAAAATCGGGTCAAAATCGAATGGTTCGTCATGAAGCGGCTTATATTGAAATTCCTGATTTACCGCCCTATCTACTGGTTGTTTTTAGTGAAGGGAAAGCAATGGGGCAACATCTTGACTTGTTACCCTTTATCTCCCGACAAGTTGCTGAGGGAATCGTTTCCTTGATTTAACGATAAATTCTGATGAATCCATCGACAGCCCAATTGCAGATTTATATCAACACTTTTGATAGACAAGGGTGACCTTCGTTAGAATAGATCATAAGTGGCTCCATTTTATCAAACTGAAGATATTACTTGACAGAGCGATATGAAAATAGATATCAAGCTTTATTAATTTCATCAAATTGAAAGGAAGAAAGGACTTTTATGCGAAATTCCTTATTCTCGAAGTGATAATAGTAGTAGAGATAAACTATCCATTATCTACAGCTTGGGTGTATGTACTTCATCGTGGCGCTAAAAACCCAACTGAAATTTGTGGCAGATCAAGTCTGTTGTGTTCTCTCTAGCACTCAATTAAGTCAGCGCGTTTATGCCTTCTTCTGGAACTGTCCCTTTAACCTCAAGCACTCTTGAACACTATGAGTTACTGTATTCATCCCGCTTGTCCAAATCCTCAAAATCCTGATAATACTTCAACTTGTCAAGCGTGTGGTTCTAGACTGGTGTTACGCAAACGCTATCGTATTATCAAGCCTTTGGGAAAAGGAGGATTTGGGGCAACCTTTTTAGCACGGGATTTAGGGTTACCTGGTTTTCCCAGTTGTGTGGTCAAACAACTCCGGCCGACCGCAAAGTCTCGTCGTGTTCTGGAGATGGCGCAACAACTGTTTCAGCGAGAAGCTAAAACCTTGGGTAAAATTGGCAATCATCCCCAAGTGCCTCGGTTACTGGATTATTTTGTCGGTAAACAACAGTTTTATTTGGTTCAAGAATATATTGATGGTCAGACTCTCAAACAAGAAGTTAAAAGTGAGGGAGCCTACGGGGAAGAAAAAACAATTGAGTTTTTACGAGAAATTTTATCCATCTTAGACTACATTCATTTTCAAGGGGTGATTCATCGTGACATCAAACCGGCTAATATGATTCGGAGACGACAGGATAATCGTTTAGTTTTAATTGATTTTGGTGCGGTTAAAGATGAAGTCAGCCAAGTCTCAAAGGCAGGCACAGGAGAAACAGCCTTTACCAATTTTGCCATTGGAACCTCTGGTTTTGCACCGCCAGAACAGATGTCTTTGCGGCCTGTTTATGCCAGTGATATTTATGCAGTTGGGATGAGCTGCGTCTATTTACTCACTCGACAGTCGCCAAACAAATTACAATATGATCCCATGACCGGAGAGTTATTGTGGCGATCGCAAGTGACGGTGAGTCAGGGATTTACTGAGATTTTGCAGAAAATGCTAGAAATGTCAGTTCGTCACCGCTATCAGTCGGTTCAAGAAGTGCTAGATGCCTTGGATGCTCTGACTACCCCGACTCAGCTCGAAACTCAGTTGGAGGATTTATCTAGCGGCTTAAGTGTTCAACCGACTACAACAACCACTATTTTAGAAGAGCCAATTGATTCAGTTTTAAACGAAGAAGAAACAACTTTTACAGAAGAGAACTCACCTCGTTCTCCCTTTGCTTCAGAAGCCTCACAAATCCGGGAATTGAGAATGAGACAAAATCAGAAAGTTGCTTCTTATCAAAACGCCGGAAATGGTTATGTAGATGCCTTTAGTGCGACCCAAGGCGCACCCAGAGTGTTTGTACAGGAGCCTGATTCATCTAGACTCAAAACAAAAAATACAAAACCATCTGGCCCACCTGTTGCTCCGAAGGAATGGAATGAACAGCATTTACGAAAAGCTTATATTCGCGGAGAACGGTATTTTACAGAGCATGATTTTAGTGGTTTTAACTTAGAAAGAACCCGGTTTTCGGGTGCATATTTTTCTGAATGTAAGCTGATTCAAACGAATTTCCAACAGGCAGATTTATCTAGCGCCAATTTTAGCCGCGCTCAGCTCATGGATGCAGTTTTACGAGATGCTAATTTACACAATGCTTACTTCAGCACGGCTGATTTGGAAGGGGCAGATTTAAGAGGGGCTAATTTGACGGGTGCTTGTTTAAGGCGGGCTAATTTACGTGGCACTAATTTGTGTGGGGCGGATTTAACGAATGCCTTAATTTCTAAAGAACAAATTGCTCTGGCTAAAACGAACTGGCGGACGATTAAACCCGATGGAAAACGAGGATTTGGCTTATAATTGGGGAAATTGATAGACAGACCCAGAAACAAGCAGGCAAAGAACTATTTTCTTGTGAAGCTAAATCTAGGTTAACCGCTCAGGGAAAAGAGAAAAACACGATACAGAATGTTTTCAATGTCTCCCTTTTCCCTCAATTTAACTGAGCGTTATCAGAGTAATTAACCTTCTTTTTTAGGTGCTTTTTTCTGGATTTGATTAACTCCTTGCAGGAACATCGGAACAAATTTTTCCATGAATAGCTGAGGATCACGACTCCAAGCCCGAGTTGCTGCCTCGATACGAGTCGCCTGGACATCGGGGGCAACCAAAGTTTGCGGTAAACGTTCCATCAGATATTGAGGACGTTCCCAAACCGGCAGAGTATTGGCAATATCGAATAATTTACTCACCCGCCGTAATTCTGCTCCCAAGGTGATATCCCCAGATTCATAAGCGGCTTGTTCAATAGCAGAATATTTTTGACGAGCCTGCTCAACTTTCTGGCGATGTTCAGGACTCTTACGCGCCATTTGAGCCAGCCAACGATTTCCCCAACGAACATGACCCGCTTCTTCGGGAAAAATCCGTTCAATGGTTTCGCGAATCTTAATATTTTCTTCCGTTTGAGGGGCTTGTTTGAGGGCGTAAATATGAGCAGAAAAAATCTCGCATCCTCGCTTCTCTGTCACGTTAATTGCCGCTAAGACACCAATAATAGCATCTTCTAAATTTCCTTTAGCTTCGTATTGATCCTGATCAATTAATCGGTCAAATTCATCGATATAAGAACCACCGGGCGGTTTACCCAGATCTGCTCCTAACTCATACAATAAATCAGTCAACCACATGGCGTGACGAGCTTCATCAGAGACATGGTGGGATAAGTCCCGGACTAATTCGGGGAGCTGACCATCAATTTTCTCAATCACATCAGTTAAGTCTTTGCAACTACGTTGCTCACTGTAACGATAGCGATTTAGGGTAATTAATTGAAGTTCTCGCTCTTGTACCACTTGCGCCATAATATCGCGAGCGCTGAGAGCATTGTTAAATTTGCGAGGATAAACAACTGTCATAATCTGAGAATGATTGCGGAATCACTTTATAAAAATTCATCTCAAATTGTAACGCGGCCTTTTGATTTCAGGCATGGGTCAAAATGAATATTCAGCCAAAGAAAATAGTAACGATCAATACTCTTTTCAGACAGTCGTAGAAGTGTCATTCTCTGGGGTCACAATTTCAATCACAACCGATACCTTAGAGTCAACGCTACATCGGACATAAAGTCCGGTGAGGTGCGATGTGATCGCGGCAACGCGGTCATATTTGTTATTTGACAGACAGCTCACTGCTCACTCACTCAATCCGAGAATGCTCAATTCTACTTCTCCCCTTTCAAGCTCTACCCAGTCTCATGACGGTATTTCTATAGCTTCTCAAGTTTGTCCCTGGTTGATGAGTTTGACCTATACCCTGGGTCATCATCTTGTTTTACCCACTTATTTTGATCAAATACAAGTCACGGGTCAACAGCATATTCCGACACAAGGGCCAGTGATTATTGCGCCGACACATCGTTCTCGCTGGGATGGGTTAATTGTTCCTTATGCGGCTGGACGACTGGCAACGGGTCGGGACTTAAGATACATGGTGACAGCGGATGAAATGAGAGGGTTACAAGGGTGGTTTATCCGTAAGATGGGGGGATTTGCCGTTAATACCAAACAACCTGCTGTTGCGACATTTCGTCATGGTGTTAATTTATTATGTCAAGGAGAAATGCTGGTGATTTTTCCAGAAGGGAATATCTTCCGAGACTGTCAGGTTCATCGGTTAAAATCAGGACTGGCGCGTTTAGCAATTCAGGCTCAATCCTACTCTAATGATGTTAGTGTCAAAATTGTACCCATTGCTTTAGATTATCATCCCACCGTGCCGCGTTTCGGCTGTCGGGTTAATGTTAAGATTGGTTCTCCCTTAGCCGTGACAGATTACCCAAACTGTTCGGCGAAGAAAAAAGCCTGTCATTTAACCCAAGATTTACATTCAGCACTACAACAGCTTGATCAATCTTAGCGAAATTGCTCACAATAAAAGGAGTGTTGGCTGTTGAACTCTCGATTTTCATGAATCATCCATCTCACTTTCAACCTCAACAAATCGTAGGACTAGAGTGCCAAAATACCTGTTTGTATGCAGAAGTGATTCAGGTAGTGACGCTGCGGCAGATGTGCTGGGTGCGTCCACTGATGCTCGTTGAGATCAATCCATCTTTTGAGGCGGCTCAACCCTTCCGTATTTTATCTGATTTACGGCAAGGATCTGATTTAATTTTACCGGTGAGTTTATTTCGAGCGGCTTTGGATACGGAGGTGATTCCATTGTTAATGCAGCTTGACGCTCAGCCGGATAAAACTGCACAATTTAGAGCGCATAAGGATTTACAAGCCTTTATTCGTCGCGTTTGCCAGGTGACTCCTGAAGTGTTCAGCGCGCTAAACAATCAAACTCAGAATCAGACTAAGGAAACACAATGATTGATGATTGAGGAGAGAGAAACGAAGCGGGTATAAAAAGAATAATTCGCAGCAAGTCAGGCTGAATGTCAAAGGACTAAGTTAAATTTTTCCATATCCACTCCTGACTCAGTCATACCGAGACCTGGAACACAATGCAGAGGGGGTATGTTCCTGGGTTGACTATGCAAGTCAGTTGATGCAATCTTGAAATGAAATGATAATAGATCAGATTAATAATATTTAACAGGTCTGAGATGACAGAGGAGAGAAGCACATCCCTGATTAGACGAGATCATTTGACCACAATTCAACCGATTGTTTGAATCTTTTAAACGTTTGCTGAGAGATAATCATCCTAAGAACTTGCAACCAACTGAACTCTGCCTGCATCCATTTCATCCATTAAAAGTTCTAACGCTTCGTAATCAACATCAGAAATATAGCCTAAGCGGGTTAATTCAGTGTTGATTTCATTTTCGATCTCAGGGGTCAAGCGCTTAACATAGATCGCTTTCGATACAAGTTTGCGAATTATATTAGTTTTTGCCATCGTTTTATTGTGTTAAACTACTATACTTTACATTCTCTGATGAATACTCTTTTAGGATGGTGATCCTGGGTCGTTAACAAAAGTGATCTCTATCACTTTTCCTCCTGCTGCTTATTTTAATTAAGCCTTGATCATCAGCCAAGAGTCATGCTTAAACTGAGAGATTATCTTAACTCTACAATAATTATCTCTTATCGTCTTTAGTGTCTATGTTTACTTTTTATACATGGCGATCACAGTAAATTTACGTTTAAGTCAATATGAATCCGCTTCATTTTAAGCAAAAAATTGGATGAGAATTTTCTTAGATAGATTTTTTTTGCTCTTCTCCCTAAAATTACTAAAAATGGGATAATATTACTTTATGGCTGTGTCAGTGTTATTACGAATACCTTCCAGACAGCTCAAGCCAAAATTATTGGATTTTTAAAGGACTTCGAGCAAGTTATGCTGTGATTTACGTCATTTATTCTGTTGATTGGGATCAATGATTGCAGTTATTGAAATCACAGTATATACGTTTTTTCTGAAAGAAGATTAAATTATTAGTTTAATTCAGAAATAAGTTTATGAAACTTAGTTACAGATGTCTTTCTTATCCCGTCAAGATGACCTCTACTTTGATGCACAGCACTTGGGTGATTGGTCAGTTTAGAGGATTGGTTTACCGTGTTAGCCGTCCTGTTCTGATTCATAAAAATAGTGAGAAAGTTTTAAAATATCGTGGAGTTTCTTACCAACCCCTTCAATCAATTACAGTAAGAATGGAGTCTGGAGAGAGTTCAAATAAATATTCCTCTACTACTGCTCGGCAAATTTCTAAACAGTCTTGAGTAAAAAGATATTTCTCAGTCTAAACTTTTTTTATTATTCAATTGGGTGTTCTACAGAAAAAATTATATTCTAGATCATAATAGATAAAATCTATATTAAAATATACCTCATCTCTACTTGTTTAAAGATATAGAGGTTATTTTTGTATATGAATTTAATCTATATCACTCTGCATCCCGGATTAATTACTTCTGATTTATCATGACTCTATAAAATCTTATAATAATCTCATTTAAATTCTATATAAAATTATTCTGAACTCAAGATAATACTCATCAATTACTTTTTGCAACCTGATTTCCGATCATTTCTGGTGATTTTTAAATCCCTATTTACACAAGTACAAGCTTGTTGCTGCTGACAAACTCTTTCTGATTCATCTATTTACACTGATTATCAAGTTAACTAAACTGAGATTATGCAAGAATAAACCGCCTCGATCATAAAGATGAGGCGGAATTTAGGGATAAGCTTCTGATCCTATAACTAAATATACCTACTTATTCTGAGAAAATCCTGAGGCGATGATCAATCTTTGCTGAATAATTCATTAGTTGAAACACACAATATAACTGATGCTTATAGGTGTGATGCAGATCAATTAATTCTTGTTTATTGATCACATAAAATTTTCTGTAAGATCACGAAAAAAACAACATTATTGTCACGGATACTACAGCAATAATCAGGCATGATCAAGATATAGAGTTTTATTTTTAATCATGATACAACCTCCTAATCTTCTTCCGGGTGCAATTTCTGAAATGATTGCTGCTATTGCAGATACTCATACTATTACAAAAGCAGATCGTTACGGGTTAATGGCTGCTATTCTTGATGATTCTCTTCCAGAAGAGGATAGACGTAGCATTGATAGATTGTTGCGATCGCTACGGCGAGGATATGTTAAAGTTGTTGATGAGATATCTATCTTGATGTAAAGTATCTAAAGAAATTTCCTCTAATTTTTTATATTCAATAGATAGTATCTCAACAGTACAGACCGTTATATAACAAACTGATCTATAGTCATAATGCAGCGCGCAAGTAATAGATGGACGACTTGCGATATGCTGTATTTTTTGTTTTTTATATCAAAAGTTAGAAGAAATAATTGCATTCAAACTGAAACCAACAGAGTCAGCGAGGGTTTCAGTTCGAGTGGGTTTACAATCGTTAACGGAGTAATAATAATTACTCTTCTTGAGTAGAACGCATTGTTGGAAACATGATAACATCACGAATACTGGCGGTATTTGTCATCAGCATCACTAAGCGATCAATTCCGACTCCTAAGCCGCCACAATTTGGCATTCCTAGAGATAAGGCTTGAATATAGTCTTCATCCATAGGATGGGCTTCTTCATCGCCAGCAGATTTTTGTTTAAGCTGTTCTTCAAACCGCTGACGTTGATCTTGAGGATCATTTAATTCAGAAAAGCCGTTAGCGTATTCTGTACCATGAATAAATAACTCAAACCGTTCAACAAAACCCGGTTTAGATCGATGGCGTTTTGCTAACGGACTGACTTCAACGGGAAAATCAATGATAAATGTCGGTTCAATTAAAGTCGATTCTACTTTTTGATCGAAAACCGCATACAGTAAATAGCCTAAACTTTGGGTTTCTAATTTAGATAAGTTTAAGCCCAGTTGTTCGGCTTTTTCAATGGCTTCTTCTAAGGTTAATTGATCAAAATCTAAGCCTGTTTTTTCTCGAACTGCCTCAACCATCGTTTGCACTTTCCAGTGTTTCCCAACGAATGTAGGATATTGATCGCTGTAGTCATATTGTCGTTCTATTGAGAGATTATCTTCTTGATATTCTAAGGTTTTAATCTCGCCCAATTGTTCCTCAAAAACTGCACAAATTAAGTCTTCTGTCAAGGTAATAATATCAAAATAATCCGCGTAAGCTTGATACACTTCAATCGATGTAAACTCAGGATTATGAGTGCTATCAATTCCTTCATTTCTAAACACTCGACCGACTTCAAATACCCGTTCAAAGCCACCACAAACGGCGCGTTTTAGGAATAATTCTGTGGCAATTCTGAGATATAAATCGATATCGAGAGTATTGTGATGGGTGACAAAAGGTCGCGCCGCAGCGCCCCCATAAATCGCTTGTAAAACAGGGGTTTCAAGTTCATCAAATCCCTGATCCCAGAGATAAGTTCTAATACTTTTAAGAATTTTACTGCGAATTTTAAACGTCTTAAATGAATCGGGATCGCTGACTAAACCTAACTCTCGATGACGACGACATAATTCTGGATCGTTAATGCCATAATAAGAATCAGGGAATGGAATTGTTGCTTTTGACAGTAAATCGAGTTGCTGAACTTGAACCGATAATTCACCGCGATTTGTTCGGCAACCAATCCCTGAAACGCCAATAAAATCCCCGGTATCCAGATATTTTTTAATTTGATTAAACGATAAACCCGGATCGCCTTTAACGAGCTTTTTCTCAACTTTTAATTGAATCGTTCCTGAACTATCTGTTAATCCAATAAAACCAATACTACCACTATCGCGCTTAAAGGTAATTCGACCACATACTTTTAACGGTCTTTCCTGAGGGTCAGCTTCACCATTACCGAGTTCATTATCGGGTTGAGAGAATATATCTTTAATGTCTTGGGCGGTGTGCGATCGCTCAAATGATAAACTAGGATAAGGATCAATTCCTAGCGATCGCAAATCTGCTACTTTCTGAGATCTAACCTCCGCTTCGTTACGAGTCTCCTTTTGAGCCATTTTTATTATTTGTCCTGTTGCTGTATGCTACTTAAGTTTAAATTACTATCATAAATCTAAAATAGACCTTTCCCTGTTTTAATGGAGAGGGGCTTAAAATCCCTCATTTCTTGTTAACTTTTTAGGTATTTTTCATACTTTCCCACAAATCTCCCTTGAGGACAGAGACCATATATTCCTCTTGTTCCCTCTCCTCGCAGGAGAGGGTTAGGGAGAGGTTAAAGGTTAGAGGAGATCATCGCGCCTCAGGTAACTTTAGTAACCCCTTAATGATGGTGATGGTGATGACCATGAGAATGATCGTGATGATCGTGATGATCGTGAGAATGGGATGATTCTGTTTGAACAGAAGCTAAAGAGGGATTTACAGTTAAGGCTGTTTCATTTAATAATGCCTCAATTTGAGGATTTGCCCAATCTGCCGCCATCTTCGTAAACTCAGGACGATCATTGACACAAGGCATTTGCACATATCTGACATCGGGACGCTGACGACGCAACGACTCAATAATATGTTCAACATCGAGTAAGGTTTCGTGATTTTCGGTCGCAAAGCCAATGGGCATAAAGACTAATGCCGTTGCCCCTAATTCCATCAGGTTTTGTGCGGCTAACTTGGTGTTGGGCTGTGTCCACTCAATTAACGGCGTATCATGATTCAACCAGCCCACGGAAATCAGCGGATAACGATTAATTAAGCGTTCGCGTACCCGTTCATACATGGCTTGACTTTCATCAATTCCAGAGGTAAATCCTTTTGCCTTATGGGGGCATCCGTGATTCATTAATATGATGCCTGTTTGAGAGGGTAAATGAGCAACAGCCAGATCGCTGTTAATTTTCTCTTCTACCATCTGTGCCATCAAATCTAGATAAGCGGGTTCATTATAAAACGAAGGGATATAACGCTGTCCTTTTACCCAATGTTCTGTGCTATCGGCTAACTGGGTTAAGGCTTGGTTAACTTGTTCGACGGCAATTCCACTGGTGAAAATCGAATCAACCACCAATAACGGATAGATTAATAGTTTATCAAATCCTTCCGCTTTAATTTGCGCTAAAACTTGTTCGGGTAAATGAGGCGCACAGAAGTTAAACGCTTTGAATACTTTAATGCGATCGCCCCAGGTTTGCTTGAGTTGCTGTTCAATTCCCACCCGTTGCTGTTCAAAAATGGCGTTATGAGGAGAAATGAAATTACCATGCTGATGACTCCATTCATGTAAGTCAAACATCGCCAGCAACTTAGCCAATGGCGGATAGACCCAAGTGGGAACAGGAGCAAACTTAGCTGTTAATAAGTTTAAAGCTTGTTCGTTATAGTTGGCAAAGTCTTCATAACTTTCTACTTCACCGTAACCCATTAACAATACCGCTACCCGGCTTTCACCATCGGAGTCGGCGTGAGAATGGATAGATTGAAGTTTTTCTGGAGTTGCTACCACGTTGTTTTCTGCTCCTAACCTAAAATAATTGAATTTCCTATAACTTGAGAAGTGTACTTTGGGTGAATTTCCTCATCATTAGTGAAAAGGATACTGCCAAAGTCTCACTATCTGTAATAGGTTAGCATCCCCTAGGGGGGCATGGGATTATCTAAGGAAGAATTTAATTTATGGTTACAATTCTCTGTCCGGGGTATCATTCCCCGACGTTAACAACCGATTTCTTGAATAGCCTCTATCCGGACTGGCGTAGTCGAGAAAACTCAGGGTCTCTCTTAATTTATCCCACACCAGACTATCCGGCGCATGATGCCCTCAAGATTATAGATTTTCTTCAGCATTCTCTGACTAATCAACCGAATATTAAGGATATTCCGTTAACGTTTATTGGTTTTAGTGCCGGGGCTGTGGGGGCGATGGGGGCGGCTTGGCTGTGGCAACGCTCACGGGGTCATGTTAAAGGTTTAATTGCCCTTGATGGCTGGGGAATGCCTGTTTTAGGACGCTTTCCGGTGTATCGTCTCAGCCACGATTATTTTACCCACTGGAGTTCGGCTGTATTGGGTAAAGGGATAGAAAGTTTTTGGGCAGATCCAGCAGTAGACCATTTAGAGTTATGGCGATCGCGCAGCGTGCCCTTGGACGTATCGCCTGATACTATTAAAGGTTGGTGGTTATCTCCCACTCCCGCCGGAAAATATACGGCTTTGCCGACAACTGCGCGAGAAATTCTAATTCATTGGTTAATTAAGTTAGGAGAATATTAATATAAAATCGAGATGATTAATCATTGTCAATCGGTTGGGTATATTCACAGAAAATATTTAATCCCATTTTAATAATATACAAGAATTGACACTTTTAGTTGATTTATATTGAAGTGTATTGAGTGTTCATTTTATTGTGATTTTAAATAATAGTTAACTTTGCTAAATTTTGCCCCCCAGCCCCCAATTCTGGGGGAGTAAGAACTCAAAAGTTCTCCCTTGCCTCGTCCCAAAGTTTGAGGTAAATCTTTCAAAGTCCCCCAATGCATGGGGGTTTGGGGGCTAGGAATTTAGGGAAAAATCTAATTTTGCTGATTAATTTTAACAATAACTGAATACAACTCCTCCGATACTTCCTCATTTATTGCTTCTTTCCAAATAGCTTTAAATTGAGTTTCTCCTAATTGTTTTAAGATTATCCCTAATTGACTCATAGGATATCCAGCTTTATAGAAATCCTCAGCTTCTAAAAAGATCAATAAAGCTTTTTGATAGTATTGTACAGCTTCATCAAAGTGGCGTTGTTTACAGGCAACATTTCCTAGTTGGTGATATTCAGATGCTGCGTTGTAAAAATCTCCTGCATCTTCAAATATTTTCAATGCTTTTTGATAATATTGCACAGCTTCATCAAAGTTTAGTTGTAAATAAGCAACATTTCCTAGTTGATGATAGACATTAGCCGCGTTGTAAAAATCTCCTGCATCTTCAAATATTTTTAAAGCTTTTTGATAGTATTGTACAGCTTCATCAAAGTGGCGTTGTTGATAGGCAACATTTCCTAGTTGATAATAGACACCTGCCGCGTTGTAAAAATCTTCTGCATCTTCAAATATTTTCAAAGCCTTGTGATAATATGGCACAGCTTCATCAAAGTTGCGTTGTTGATAGGCAACATTTCCTAGTTGATAATAGACACCTGCCGCGTTGTAAAAATCTTCTGCATCTTCAAATATTTTCAAAGCCTTGTGATAATATGGCACAGCTTTGTCAAAGTTTCGTTGTTCGTCATAAGCGATACCTAAAGTATGATAAATTTCTGCTAGAGTAGAAAGATTATTCTGATTTTGCTGTTGCGTGAGTTTAAGCGCTTCCTCTAAATATTCTTGTGCTTTTACTGCTTTGTATCGACTCAGATAAGCTATTCCTAACTGTTGTAAAATAGTAATGCAGGTTGACTGATTTTCCGGCGGAAAAGGTCGTCCTGAAGGGCGATATTCCATTAATAATCGTTCTAATAAATCAATTCGTTCTTGAGATTCGGGTTTACTTGAACTCCCAATAGGATTATTAGAATCTAGAGTATTAATTCGCGCTTCTTCTCTCGTATTTTCAGATGTTTTAAAGCAAAATACACCGGATTTCCAAGCCCAAAAATCAGGGGCAAATTTTGCTAAGCGAGTAATTGCATAATCTGGCAGAATAAATAATAAAGGATGAGGTACGCTAGTTTTATAAGCATCCCGGACAAAATTAAGGTCTTGTAAAACAGGAGGATATTCTCCAAATACACCAATTGATTTTGCTAATCCTCGGACAATTAAGACTAATTTTTTATCTGAATCTGGTTTAATATTCGGTAAAAATTTTATAATTTCATCTCGTATAAATCTTAAATCAGTATGATTGGAAAAATCAATCACTTCAAATTGAATCTCTTGGCAGTCAGGATGAGTTTTGAGGGTTTTAATTAAAATATCAATATCAGGCAAAAAGTTAATCTCAACAAATCCTAAAGTAAACCCTTCTGCAAAATCAATAAATGTGACTAATTCAGCCAATCTATCTTGATTTAGCGCTAAAAACTGTTGCGCTATTAATTTAGTTTCGTGGGTTAAGGATAGTTTGGAAAAGTTCACTTTGAATCACCATAGGATTAGGATAGTTCCAGCGATTATCGCCATTGTATTCTAAAACAGAAGTATTAAACAGCATAAGCTGCCCTATTTCATTTTTATCAATATCTTTATTCCGATAAACATTAGCTAATATCGGATAATGTTCTTCTGGAATAATCCGTTCAAAGTTAAATTTTTCTTGGTTAATACTATAGGTAATATCTTCTGCTTGAATTTTTTTATGCTTGCGGGTACTGGCAGTTTGACAAGCAATTCTCATCATTTGCATCAGTTGACGAACATGACCGCCACTGGCTTTTGCTAACTCTAAAAGTAACTCTCTAGACTCAAAAACCGCTTCAATATTAACTCGACGTTCGACAACACTCGCAACGGCATTAAGTCCTGATTCATTATATAACAAAGCTGGGCGATCGCGTTCAAATTTATAAATATTAATCATCGGCATTAAATGAGGGTTCTCAAAGCTATTGATTAAATTTTTAGGAGAACATAGTACTGAAATGGGAACAGTATAAATAATTGTTGTTTGGAGTTCTTGTAATTGAGTAGAATAATCAAAGAATAAGTGATCGCCGACGGCAGGGGGAACTCGATCTAAGTTATCAAAAATGATCAGAAATCCTTTGGGATATTGCTGCTTAATTTGTTGATAAGCATCCGCTAGCAGTAAATTAATATCTGCTTTTAAGCGAGAAATATCTTTTTGTAGGGTTTGACGAATTGTAGTTTTTTGTTTATCTGAACCTTTGATTTGTGCTAACAGTTTAACCAATAATTTAGCGATAAAAGGCGCATCTGCACCGAGAGACGCTTCTCCTGTAATACTAACAGAAGATTCTACCGAATTCTCGTCTTCTTTCGTAACTTCTTTAAACCAATCTTCAAAGCTTTTCAACAGTTGAGGATCGAGTTTTAATTTCATTTTACGCAGTTCAAACTCAATCTGTTTAATGACAATTAAATACAAATCAATGTAAGTCGCATCATTAATATCTGTTTCTTCATTGACTTCTAAATAAACAACTTTATAATCTTGTTCCCATTGACTTTGAATTCGTCTAAGTTCTGTACTTTTACCGCATCCACGATGTCCAGTAAATAAAATAGTCGTAAATTCTCCGGCTTCTTGAAAATCCAAAAGTGTATTAACGCCTTCAATTGCTTCCGTCTTTCGTACCGCAGACAAATCCACATAATATCGCTCAATATCATCCCCTGTCAACGGGTTAACATTGCAAATACGAAAAGCTGTTTTTAGAGTGGATGCACGTTCTACAGCCGGAGTGTTCATCAGTCTAATTCATCTCTTACATATTTATATTGTATCATCTCTATTCGGTTCTATAAAGTAAATCGTTACCAAGGTAAACGAGTACCATCCCAAGAGAAAAATTCACCGCTATCTTTGGCTTCTAAATTCATGAGAACTGCCATTAATTGACTCACAGTTTTTTCAACAGGGAATAGCTTTCCGGGGGGAACATTGCGTTGAAATGGCTTTGATAATTGTGTATCTGTTGTGCCGGGATGTAACACTACAATAATATTATTCGGAACTCTGCGGTGATATTCAATAGAAGCGGTTTTGATAAACATATTTAATGCTGCTTTTGAAGCCCGATAACCATACCATCCCCCTAAACGGTTATCGCCAATACTGCCTATTTTAGCTGAAATTGTTGCAAAAACACTTTGTTGATCATGTTTAAATAAAGGCTGTAAATGTTTTGCTAACAAAATCGCGCTAATACTATTAGTTTGAAAATATTGGATTAAATTATCTGCATTAATTTGTCGTAAGCTTTTTTCGGGTTGTAAGTTTTCATTATGGAGAATACCAACACAGTTAATTACCCAATGTAAGTGATTTACTTCTGTTTTTATCCTATCCATTCCAGCAATAATTTGCTCTTCCTGTGTCACATCCATCGATAAACAAACGAGTTTATGATTAAACTGTTGTTCTAACTTTAAAAGGTCACTGGCTGAATCTTTAGAACGGTAAGTTGCGTAGATTTTATTAATATTAGGATGCTGTAATAAATACTGAACAAAACCTAAACCAATTCCTTGACTTGCGCCTGTAACTAATGCATTTCCTGTTAAGTTAACCATTTTTAGTGTTTTTATAAATAACTTGTGGTGCGTCGGTGACACACCCTACAATAGACTAATGCATTTCCTGTTAAATTTAGCATTTTTATATTAGCTTTAGCGCCTATTAATTAATAGTATTATTATCAAATCTTGATGGTGCGTCGGTGACACACCCTACAACCAATAACCATTAATAATCATAAGGATTTTTAGGTTCTTCAATGGGTGTTATATTGATCGCTTTTATTGTGAGTCTTCGCTGTTCTTCTAAGGTTTGAGTGATCATTTCTCCTTCTATTTCTAACCAACTATCTTGAGGATAAGAGACTTGATTTTCTGCGGGTAATAATACAGGTAATCCCACAGGATAAGCATCGGCGGCACAACAAGTAATCACAAACCGAGATAACCATAAATAATTATCGGGTAAAGAGGGGGGATAAATGACAAATCCAGTCACTTTTACTTTTTGTCCGGTGTAAGAATCTGGTTCTGGATTAACATTTAATAACCTGATCCATTCTATCAGCGATCGCTCTTCTGGTTTGGCGGCTGTGCGAAAACTTTGGGGTTGAATGCGGGTATTGGGTAAAGACTCCGTTAAACCCCGTTGTAAGGCGGTTTGGCTGCCGAAAGTTTGGGGGGTAATTAATAGTCCTAAAATTGCTGCGCCGAGTACTAAACCCGTACTTAAATTAGGGGGGAAAAAGTTAACGTGTTGTAGGTTTGTGGCATTGGCTGATACGGGTGGTTTTCTGTGATGTTGAGTTTGCCAAACTTGCCTGGCTTTGAGGCTTCCCATTACTAATAATCCAATTCCGCCCACAATAGTTAAAGCGAAATAATTAGGATGAATTAGAATATTGAGTTTTCCGGTTATCCAATATTTCAACATCAAAAATCCCCAGGCTATGAGTGCGATAGGTTCTAGCCAAGGTTGATAACGATGCCATTTTCTCAAGAAACGATTGACCATATTTAACTGAGGTATAAGTTAACAGCTAAGGTTAATAAGAATGTTAATTGTGCGGCTAATATCATCATATAAATAACAGCCCTGGATTGAAATACCGATAACATTAAACCCACTGTTTTAATATCAATCATCGGCCCAAAGACTAAAAAGGCAAGCAGGGAACCGCCTGTAAATGCTGAGGCAAAAGAGAGGGCAAAAAAGGCATCAACCGTTGAACAAATCGAAACAATTCCACCCAGTAATAGCATGGCAATAATTGAAGTCACTGGGCTTTGTCCTAAACTGAGAATAAATTCTCTCGGCATTGCCACTTGAATAATAGCAGCAATTAAACTTCCGATGACTAAAACTCCGCCTAATTCCCGGAATTCTTGCACCATATTTTCTAAAATTAAACCGAGTCTTTCTTTAGTTGGACGTAAAAATAATGATTTTAATGGCGGTCGAACAATTCTAACTTTTTTATCTTTTTTATCTTTTCCTTTGAAGGCTGCTTCTGCTTTCCACAAGGGCATAGATTCTAATGGAATCGGTTGATTAGCCGAACCAATAAAATAAGTTCCGGATTGTAATAAACTAGAAGATTTCTCATCATTGGGATGTTTTGAACTAGAAGCAGGCGGCGGTAAAAATCGTGCAATTGCGGGTTGTAAAAAGGGTCTTAAATCTTTTTGAACGCTAAATAACCAGCCTAATGTGGTGGCAATAATTAGAGAAAATAACACCCGTAACCCAACAATTTCTGGTTGATCTCGAAATGCAATCCAAGTTGACCAAATGACAATAGGATTAATGGTGGGGGCGGCAAATAAAAATCCAATGGCAACTGGCCCCGGAATTCCTTGCATCAGTAAACGACGGGCAACGGGAACATTGCCACATTCACACACCGGGAACATAAACCCAACTAAACTCCCAAATAATGCCCCTAAAATCGGTTGATTTGGGACAAAGGAAAGCAGTTTACGTTCGTCAACGAGTAGCAATAATACACTGGAAAATAATACTCCCAAAAGTAAAAATGGAATCGCCTCAACCAGTAAGCTGAGAAACAAGGTAAATCCACTATTTAACTGATTAATAAAGGTTGTCATGCCTTAGCAATTTTGAAAACAGTACAGTTGGCAGACTCGGGTTTCTTCTCAAGTTAGGTATTCTATTCATGATTGTCATGTCTTATTCAACTTATCAGAATTTTGAGCATTTTTTCTGAGAAACTGATTAAAAATAATCTTTCAGAAGTCTGAAGATGCACGCAAGAGGGGATTATAGCAATGTTAAATCAGATTCATGCTGGAGATAAAAGTTTATCCGATTCCGGTAATATACCAGTACGAGATGAGTTGAGGAAATTGCGGATTGTCTATCAGGGGTATAGGGTATAGGGTATAGGGTGTAGGGTGTAGGGTGTAATAAAGGGTTTCTACTGCCGCGAGTCAACTCAAGATCAACCATTACACCACCTAACCTCTAACTCCTAACCTATAGGGCTATAAATGATAAAGGCCCACCCAATTGGGTGAGCGGAGCAGGGTTGTATGCTCGGTAATGCAGGGATGTCGGCATCATAACAGAGGAAGCTAGATAGAATTAGTATATTTACTTACCAACTGCTATGATACTGAAGGATGTTCTGGCGTTGCCATGGGCGATCGCGCAATTTACCACAGGTTAAACCACTGCATCAAAAGAGAAGTTCTCTTCACTGACGAGATCGGCTGAGATATTATTGAGAATAGCAATAGTCTGATCCCCTAAATTAACCAGGGTAGAAGTTCCCTCTTGAATCAGACTCAGATCAGCCAATGTGATGTCATTACCCATGACGAGTAGATCTTCACCCAAGGTAAAGTCTTCAATCACATCACTGCCGTTACCCGGTAACAGCACAAAGCGATCGCTACCGTCTCCACCCGATAAAGTATCATCCCCGGCATCACCCCAGAGCCAGTCATCTCCGGCTTTGCCGTGAATTCGATCATTGCCTTTACCCCCATACAGGGTGTCGTTTCCATCACCCCCACAGAGGGTATCGGCTCCCTGGTTTCCACTGAGAAGATCATCGCCTAACCCACCCGAGAGGAAATCATTACCCCCTGGGGCGTTTGGATCTTCGGTATCACCAAACAGGGTATCATTGCCTTGATCTCCACAGAGGGTATCATCTCCTAAATCCCCAAACAACAGATCATTCCCCTCATCTCCGTGCAGCAGATCGTTCTCCTTACCGCCTCGCACCGTATCGTTACCCACTCCGCCGCTGAGGGTATCATTGTTGCGGTTACCAATCATCAAGTCATTGCCGTTACCGCCCCACATCAAGTCCTGGCCTTCTGGAGAAGCTTGATCGGGGTCGTTTGTATCCCCAAACATCGTATCATCCCCCTGATCGCCATATAAGGTATCATCTCCTAAATCTCCCCACATCCAATCTTCATTTTTACCCCCAAAGGTAAAGTCATTATCTTTACCACTGTAGATGGTGTCGTTTCCAGGGCCACCCTGAATCACATCGTCATTCAGATAGCCGTACAATACATCTTGTTCGTTCGTTGCACCTACGGGGTTATCCGTTCCGTTACTGCCGATAATCGTATCATTGCCTTCATCCCCATATAAGGTATCATTACCCGCGTCGCCAAAAATGTGATCGTCGCCTTTACCGCCATAGGCAATATCATTACCGCTATTGCCGAGAACAGTATCTGCACTTTCATTAGCCGAGAGAAAATCATCCCCAGCCCCCCCATCTAACCAGTCTTCTCCCTCGGTATCTCGTAACCCAGACAGGTTATCTAAACCCGCCATTAATACATCGTTACCCGCTTCACCACGCAGGGTATCATTTCCAATCTCACCCCGTAAGGTGTCGTCCCCTAAACCACCACTGATCCAGTCGTCTATGTCTGCGGTCACTAACAAATCATCTGCTGTTGTACCCGTGATGATGCTCTCTGTGCCATCTGGAGGGTTAACCCCAAGTATGGGTCGATCTGGAAGTTCAATTCCGCTGAATTCGGGTTTATTAGAACAGCCACATTTACTATCTCCTCCCCCATCTGGAACATCTGGATCATCATCGTCGCGGGGAATGGTGGGATCTTCATTGAGATCATCGTCATCGCTATCATCATCGGTGGGCGGAATTGCCGCAGAGGGGTCAACCAGTAAGGTGACTGTGGCTGTATTAGAAACGGCATCGCCATCATCTGTGGCCGTAAAGGTGAATGTAATGTCTCCACCCGGAAAACCCGGACTGGGAGCAAATTGTAATTGATTGGCTTCAGCGGTCGTCAGGGAGTCTGAAGCCGTGACGGGGTTGCCATTGAGTAAGACAGTGCCTTGTTCTGGCAGGGGTAATTCGGTAATGGTAAATTGCGCGATCGCCCCATCGGGATCAGTGGCTCGTAATGCATTGCTTAACGGGGTGACACGACCATTATTAGGAATGGCAGCGAAAGAGGCATCAATGGCGGTTGGGGGTTGGTTGGGAACAAAGATTGAAATTTCAGAAGTCTCAGAGCTTCCGCCTTCGCTATCTTCCACGGTAAACGGAATGGTAACGGTTCCACTAAATCCATCCTCCGGGGTAAAGGTGACGTTACCTTCATCGTCAACGGTGAAACTACCTTGACCAGGAACAGTAATACTGTCTTGAATGCCGGGTTGACTGGGATCTAAGTCAACGGTAATTTGATCGCGAGGGGTATCAGGATCAATAACATCTTCTAAACCATCGAAAGTGATGGGGGTATTAAATTCTGTTTCGAGATCTCGATCCGAAGACACGGGGGGTTGATTGGGTTCGGGTTCGGGTTCAGGTTCGGGTTCGGGTTCGGGTTCAGGTTCGGGTTCGGGTTCAGGTTCCGGCTCGGGTTCGGGCTCAGGCTCGGGTTCGGGCTCAGGTTCGGGTTCGGGTTCAGGCGTAGGTTCAGGCTCGGGTTCCGGTTCAGGTTCGGGTTCGGGTTCAGGCGTAGGTTCAGGCTCGGGTTCAGGCGTAGGTTCAGGTTCAGGATCATCTAAGCGCACAAGGGAAACAACGCCGGGTGTGGTGGAAACAGCCCCTTCATTATCGGTGACCGTAAAGCGAATATTACTATTACTAAAGTCATCTGTGGTTTGAATTTCTAGACGATCTAAATCATCGGCAGAAATCGTTTGACCGGCTTGGATCGGTTCCCCATCGAGTAAAATCACGGCTGAGTTGGGATTGGGAACCTGGGTAAAGGTAATCTCAACTACATCCCCATCGACATCATCAAAAATCGGGCTAGGAAAAGAGATCGTCTCTTCTGGGGGAACAGTCACGCTAACATCATCTGTTGTGGGGGGTTGGTTAACACTCGCAACAGTAACTGTAACGGTGGCTGGGTTGGATCTAGCCCCTTCAACATCGGCAATTTGATAGGTGAAGTTTTCTGTACCGTTAAAGTTGGGATCGGGAGTATAGGTAATTTCTCCTGTATTTGGGTTTACCTCCACCAACCCATTACTGGCAGGAGTGGCAACCGTAACACTACCGAGATCTAAAGCGTTATCAATATCTTGATCGTTAGCGGCGACATTAACGACAACGGGTTGATCTTCTGAGGTGGTAGCACTGTCTGCGATCGCAATGGGGGGATCGTTAACGGGTGTAACGTCAATATTAACGAGGGCTGTACTGGTTTGTGTGTCATCCGACAGGGTGTATGTCACGGTTGCCAGCCCAGTAAAGTCTGGATTTGGGGTAAACACCAGGTTAGCGCTGGTATCGAGTTGGGCCGTGCCGTTGGTGACGTTGCCAAGGGTGATTAAACCGTTGATAGAGTCCGGTAAACTGATATCATTGGCGAGAATATTAATCGTAACCGCTGTCTCTTCTGGGGTCGTGCCACTGTCATCGACTGCCTGTAAAGAAATCGGAGTGATAATGGGTAAAAAACTTGGGGTAATCAGTAACGTCTGGCTGTCAGTGGCATTATTAGAGTCTGTAACATTAACAATGACTTCGTAGGTATTGTCTTGATTGCTATCAGATGGATTATCCCGACTCGGAAGGGAGATAAAGCTTAATAATCCAGTATTGGGATCGATAGTGAATTGATTACTATCAACTCCGCCGACAATATCGTAAATTAATCCATTTCCTTCTGTATTGATATCGTCGGTACTATTAACATCGGTCACGACAACACTAGGTTGCTCGAGGTCAATTTCTAAGGGAATTTCTGCTGTATCTCCGCCGCCATTACTAATAATGATAGGGGGTTCATTTTCAATTTGATTTATGACAGTAATGTTAAAGGTTTGGACATCTGTTAACCCGCCAGAGTCCGTGACAGTGATCTCAACTTGATAGATATTATCCCGATTACTATCGACTGGATCTTCAAAGTCCGGGGGATTAAGAAAGCTGAGTATCCCGGTATCCGGATTAATTTGAAAGACTGCCCCATCTATGCCACCACTGACACTGTATGCTAAACCATTATTTTCTGTGTCTTGATCGTCTTGAGTTTCTACATTGGTGATGAAAGAATCGTTTTCAAGCAGGTCTAAGTCAACGGTTTCTAAGCCCCCATTACTAATAATTTCTGGGGGTTCATTTTCGTCTGTAATTGTAATATCTAACAGTTGAACATCGGTTAAATTATCCGAATCTGTCACGGTGACTTCAACTTGATAAATATTATTGGAATCGCTGTCAGTTGGCGCTTCAAAATCGGGCTCGGATTGAAAATTTAATGCCCCTGTAATTTGATCAATCGTAAATATATCCCGATCTTCTCCTCCAGTAATACTATAAAATAAGCCGCTTCCTTCTGCGTCTATTTCGTCAATACTGTCAACATCTGTAACGGATATTAGATTTTCTGGGAGTTCGATCTGTGCTGTTTCTTCTCCACCGTCACTGGTAATGGTTGGCGGAATTTCAACGCCATTTCTGACAAAAATACTGGCATTAGAAATTAGATCTAGCCCACCGAATAACTGACCATTTAACTGTTCTGGAGTATTAAGCGGAAACGTTGTGAAGTCAACTAAATTGTTATTTTCATTAACATCCGGGGGGAAAATTGAAAATCCGTAGAAAACCTGATCCCCAACAATACCCAAATCATCGTAGTCAAAGAATAAACCCGCAACGGGCTGAGCCGGTAATGGAGCGGAAGATTGCAACAGTTCATCAGGACTGTCACTACGCATTACTTCAGCGCTTATATTGATGTCAGAAAGACCCCAACTGTTGCCATCTACCGTAACAATTTCTCCATACTCTGTTGGATTTCCGGCTGCATCAATATCAGTAATTGCTGCAATTTGAAACGGATCATTTCCGCCCCGTTCTAGAATTAGAAAACCAACTGCATCGAGTAATTCTGTGGGGGCGGCAATTCCATCTGATGTGATAAAGTCTACCCGTTCAACATTATTATTATTATCATCGCTATTTCCCCGGTTTGCAAAGATATTGTCTGTTCCTCGGTTAATAATATCACCGAGTAATACATCTTCCATTACAACCTGATCTTCTTGCCCGTTGATGGTTTGAAAACCCGTGGGTTTAACGCTCACTTCTGTTGCGGTTCGGCTTTCTTGTTCAAACCAAATGACCTGTCTATTTCCTTGAACTTCAGGGTTATCGACTCGTCGAATAGAGATTTGGTTAATGGTTTCAATTAAGCCATAGTCTTGATCATTAGTGTCGGTAAAACCAGAGATTCTTAAGTTATTTTCATCTCCGATTTGAAAGCTATAATTTAAAGTTTCACTAGGATTATTGGCAGATTCTATTGTATATTGATTCTCTTGCTCTTCTGGAATATTATCGTAAGCAGCATTGATGGATTTAAGTGGTATTGACATGACCCTGGTGTCCTAATATTTTAACTAAAATTGACTTGAAAGGCATCAATCTAAAGAGACTATTCCCAATTTAATCTATATGAGAAATATTGATAATGAGAATATGAATACACTTGTAAATCGTTAATCTTGTCAAAGATTATTATGGGATGGGATAATCTTTTTATTAGAGTTTTACCTACAAATGCAGTCAGTACTCTAAGGTTTAAAGTGATTTAATGAGTTGATCTTGAGGATATTTAGAAGCTTACCGCATTATGATCTTAAAAGTCGTGAGTCTTGAGATATACTTAGATTTAAATTGGGAAAGTTTAGCATTCATTAAACATCTAGCTCGCTACGTTTAGGTATCACAAAACAATTTTAACTTCCACTGCATACCTAATTCCCAATCTCAAAGTTTCTTAATTTTCTATATCAAAGTTAAACGGTACATAGATTAAACCTAACTCTGGCTCAACTTTTTCCTTAAAAAAAAGCTGATGTGATGAAGACACATTATATAGAGCACAGTGACTTTAACTTCGATTTTTCCCCATCTCAGATTGAAAGGACTATTTGCTATTTTCAGTGATTTCTGTGAATACATGATTCACTGAATACTTAGCCGAGTCCTCCCTAGGGGAAAACATAGATGTCTCTCTCTTGCTAGTACAGCACTAATCAGTGCTTCCACGGATATTATTATACTAACCTATTGTTGATTGATTTGCCAGTCTCAGTCTGAAAGTTTTGTGTATAGTAAATACTATTGTTTGTCACTCAGCCCTCCGAACCGATGCTAGCTTGAATTGAGAATTGGGTTAATCGTTCAGATCACTTGTGTGGATTGATATGAACAACTACAAGGCAAATGATATTATGCTCTTTATTAATTTATTTGTATCAGTTTACAGACTCGTTAATCCCTAAGCTTTAGACTCAGTAGATCTCAGGTCAATCTAAAGACTTGACTTCTAAATAAATATCTTTCATTTAATGCTTTCTCTCTTCACAATTCCAACAAGAAAAAATTAAGATTTTTTAAAAGTAAAATCTATTTATTCTGTATATTCTCGGAGGGAACCCGGAAAAACTAAATCCTTCTTCTCAAGAAATCAAACAATATAAATCATGATGTGATGGTCATCATTAATTATTTTGGGGATGAGGGAGAATAGCCTAAATGTTGCCAAGCCGTTACTGTTACGACTCGTCCTCGGGGAGTGCGTTGTAAAAGCCCCGTTTGCATTAAGTAGGGTTCGTACACTTCCTCAATAGTTTGGGCATCTTCCCCGGTTGCCGCTGCCATGGTTTCCACTCCCACAGGCCCACCGTTGAAGTTTTCAATCATCATAGTTAACAACTGCCGATCTGTCCAATCTAACCCCAATGGATCAACATTAAACAGTTCTAAGGCGATCGCTGCTAAGGCTTGAGTAATTTCACCCGCCGCTTTAACCTCTACATAATCTCGCACCCGTTTTAACAGACGATTCGCAATCCGAGGAGTTCCCCGCGAACGACGGCCAATTTCTGCGGCCCCTGCTTCGGTAATGGGAGTATTTAACAATTTAGCCGTTCGTTGAATAATTTGACTGAGTTCATCCAACTCATAAAAGCGTAACCGTTGAATTAAACCAAAGCGATCGCGCAACGGTGAAGTTAAAGCCCCCATGCGGGTTGTAGCCCCGACTAAGGTAAACGGTTTGAGGGGAATACTGCGGGTTTTGGCGGTTCGACCTTGGCCAATGGTAATATCTAAACGACCATCTTCCATGGCAGGATACAAAATTTCTTCGGCAACTTTGGATAAACGGTGAATTTCATCGATAAATAAAATTTCTCCGGGTTGCAAACTCACCAATAAGCCGGCAATATCTCGGGGTTTCTCCAATGCTGGGGCGGTGGTAATTTTACAAGAAACCTCCATTTCTGTGGCTAAAATCATCGCCATGGTGGTTTTTCCCAGTCCAGGAGGGCCGTATAACAAGAGATGATCTAACGGTTCTTGTCTTGATTTTGCCGCGGCGATCGCAATTTCTAAGACTTCTTTTAAGGCTTTTTGTCCGATATAATCAGAGAACCGTTGGGGGCGAATGGAATCTTCTTGTTTGGGGTTAATACTCTCCTCCGCAGTAGCCTGAGCCTCTAATAAGTCTGTTTTTTGAGAAGATTTAACTGTTTTAGGTTTTTGAGATGAAACAGAAGCGCGTTCACCCGGCCTGGAGTTGTCCGGATCGCTGTTTTTCTTATTAGGTTCAGGAGAGGGTTGACGAGAGGAGATAATTGCCATAATTCAGCTTAAGATCAACAGCTATCTATGTAATTGTACTGTTTGTTATTTGTTCTCTGTCATTTGTTAATAGAAGGAGTAAAGAGTAAGACTGCTGACTGTTCCGGTGATCCGGTGTTCCCCGTTCCATACTTTTAACTTCTGACTTCTATTTATGTCTCATCTTCATCCTAAACTTGGCTTTATTCCTCAACAGTTTAATCCAGTGGTGCTGAAAATTGCTCATATTTTTCTTCCTATCGCGTTGAGGTTTAGGACTCGTCCCTGGCTTCGGGGTAGAATCACAAAAATTGAAGCGACTTCTGTAGAAAATATTGTACATCTCTATCAGCAATTTCAAGCGGGTAAAATACGATTTTTAATTGCTTTTCATCATCCGGACGTTGAAGATCCGTTATGTTTATTGTATTTATTTTCTCGGATTATTCCGCGCAAAGCAAAACAAATGGGAGTGAAATTAAAACAACCAATTCATACTCACTTTATGTATGATCGAGGAATGACGATTTGGGGAGGAAATGGGTTAGGTTGGTTACTGTCTAGAGGAGGTGGCGTTTCAATTCATCGCGGGCGGTTATTTGATCGAACGGCATTGTATGCGACACGGGATTTGTTAGTAAATGGTCAGTTTCCTTTTACCATTGCTCCAGAAGGTGCTACCAATGGACATAGTGAAATTATTAGCCCAATAGAACCAGGGCTGGCGCAGTTAGGATTTTGGTGTATTGAAGACTTAAAAAAAGCACAGCGTTCTGAAACAGTTTGGGTCATTCCCATTGGTATTCGTTATTATTATATTCAGCCGCAATGGCAGAATTTGAATAAACTTTTAAGGCAATTAGAAATTGATGTCGGTTTAATGCCGAGTGAATTAAATCAAAATATAAAACCCGAGTTAGAACTCTATCCTCGTTTATTAAAATTAGCAGAAGTCTTACTAACTGAATTAGAAGAGTTTTATCAAAAATTCTATCATCAGGATTTACCTCAACTCAGCTTTGAGCCATCTACTTCCCAGAATATAGTAATTAAAAGTAGGTTGGATCGGTTATTAGAGATTGCATTAAAAGTCACTGAAAACTATTTTAATGTATCATCTCGGGGAACAATTATTGATCGCTGTCGCCGTTTAGAAGAAGCGGGATGGCGCTATATTTATCGAGAAGATATTGAGGATACGAGGACATTGTCAGCTTTTCAATTTGGTTTGGGAAATTGGGTAGCAGAAGAAGCAGAAATTCGATTAAAGCATATGCGTCTCGTAGAAAGTTTTGTAGCAGTCACTGGAGATTATATTAAAGAAAAACCGACAGTTGAGCGGTTTGCAGAAACCTTATTAATTTTATTTGATTTAGTCGAAAGAATTAAAGGTAAAAAAAATCCCCGTCGTCCACAGTTGGGTAAGCGAGGAGTAAAAATAACTGTAGGAAAAGCAATTTCTGTGAGCGATAAATACTCAGAATCTCGCTCTAATCTTTCCGGGATGAAGCAAGTTGTTAAAAATTTACAAAACGAGATAGAAGCCGCATTGAATCAGTTGGTAAAAGATTAGAAAAAAAATGAATAAGAATCGTTATTGTTATTTATCATCTGAGAATAAGTCAATAAATTCTATAGTTTTTTTCTATAACATCTGAATTTAAAATGAATAAATAGGCTGAAACAGATGATATCTGTAGAGTGGTTTGAGGGTACTCTAACTAAAGTGCATCAATCACTATTCCTTAAGTTAAACCGATAGTTCGAGATAAAATTAGAACAGTATAAAAGGTTCTATATACAGCTTCTCTATCTTTGGCTCCGGGGACATATTTACCGTGAGATATAAAACTTATGAGATCACTTATTCGGTGATATATTTATTAAGCTTATAACATCAAAAGATAGATTAAGTTTAAATTTATATTTTTCTAGATTCTGCTTTACTGATTAATTGAAAAGCTATAAGTATAGCTAATCATTCTAATAAGACTTGGAGGATATTATGAAAAAGTATTCAAATAAAAACTCTTTTTTTGATCGTTATAATTACATTATATGGACTACATTTTCATTAGTTGCGATTGTTATACTTGGGTTGTTTTATTTACAGTTTCGTTCTCGCTATCACTATCACAAAAGTCAGCTAAAAAATCAATTTGAGACTCGTTTACTTAATTTAAATCATGAAATAGAAAGAGCAACACATAATGTCAATATCATCCAAAATTCGGCTCAAAACTATTTTTTAAGAACTTCAACAGAAGATTTACCCGCTTCTTTACTACTGACGAGCTTAAGTCAACTCTCTCCTCAAGAATTCTATGCTTTAGACAATATCCCGGCTCCCTTTACTCCAGAAAATACTGCGAACTTATCAGGACAAGGAATTTTACAGCAGCTTAATACCGAGCAAAAACGCGAAATTGAAATGGCATTTACGCTGAATCCTTTATTTCAATCCATTACTGATGATCTACATAATATTGCTTGGGTTTACTATACTTCTAAAAATCAATTTATTAGTGTCTATCCTTGGGTTTCCTCTCAAGAATTTTTATTTAATCAAGAAGTATACGACCAAGATTTTTATATTATGGGGTTGCCAGAAAATAATCCCAACCGTCAGTTATTTTGGACAAAAGCCTATATTGATCAAGCTGGAAAAGGATTAATGGTGACAGCAGCAGCCCCTGTATACGAGGGTGATGAATTTCGGGGAACAGTTGCCCTTGATTTTACACTCGGTGTCCTCAGCGACTTTGTTAGAGGTTTGGAAATTCAGAGTAGAAAACAAACTAATATATTTGTGATGGATGAGGATCATCGTCTGCTGGCTCATCCCACTTTAATTAACCCTAAAGATCAAGAAGTGATCGCTGCGGGTCAAGCTTTTCCTGAGGAATTACGCCATCGCCTAGAAGAGATTAACAGCCTTCCTGGCGGAATATTTCATCAAGTTGGCTCATACTGGATTATTCACCAAAAATTAGAAAAAGTCCCTTGGGAGCTAATCTTTTGGATCTCCCATAAAGAGATGAGTTTGGCAACTGTTTTGGGTATGAGTTGGCTATTTTTAATCTTTCTTCCCGGTTTAGGGATAATTATTGTGGTTGCAAATCAATTGACTGAAAAAGAGTTTATTCGTCCTGCGGGTTTATTAGTTAATTATATCGAACAAGAAAGTCAAGAAAAATCTACAATTCCCTCTAATATTCCCTATACCTGGCAACCTTGGTTTATCCGTATTAGCCATACTTTTCAGGAAAATCATAGCTTACTGGCGAAATTAGAAGAAGCTAATCATACTTTAGAACAAAAAGTTAGCGATCGCACTGAAAAACTGTCTGCAACCACCCGTGAATTAGAAGAGAAAAACTTAGATTTAGTTCAAACCCTTCAACAATTAAAACGGACTCAAGCGCAACTGATTCAAACCGAAAAAATGTCGGGTTTAGGTCAAATGGTAGCGGGAGTGGCTCACGAAATTAATAATCCTATTGGTTTTATTTATAGTAATCTTGATTATCTCGAGGAGTATACAGAAGAACTGTTCAAATTAATTCATTTATACGATGATTATTTTCCTACACCTCCAGCAGAAATTGCTCAGCAGCGAGAGGATATGGAGATTTCTATCATAGAGGAAGATATCCCAAAAATCCTACAGTCAATGAAGCATGGAACTCGAAGAATTCGAGATATTGTTCTGGCTTTACGGAACTTTTCTCGCAAAGATGAAGCGGAATATAAGGCAGTGAATTTGCATGAAGGAATCGATAATACTTTAATGATGATCCAATATAAACTGGCAAATATTAAGATTATAAAACAGTATGGAGAGTTACCACTGGTGAGTTGTGCCGCGAGTGAGATTAATCAAGTTTTTATGAGTCTTTTAAATAATGCCATTGATGCTATTGAAGAAAGATCCCAAGGCAGGACTGCAACACCATCTTATTCGGGGTCGATTTTAATTCAGACAAAACTTCAACACAGTCAACAAGTCTTATTACAAATTCAAGATAACGGCATCGGAATCGCCCCTGATGTACTCGACCGGATTTTTGAACCCTTTTTTACAACGAAAAAAATAGGTAAAGGAACGGGTTTAGGAATGACAATTTCCTATCAAATTATTACTGAAAAACATGGGGGTAAAATTACTTGTGAATCCACTTGGGGAGAGGGAACTATATTTAATATTTTGCTGCCAGTTCAAGCGAGTTTTTCTACTCCAATTGCCGTCAAAAACAGGAACAAAGATACATAATATCAAGGCTTGATCTGATCCTGCAAGAAAGTGATGTAGAGACATTATTAATAACATCCCTACATCTTTAAGCCCGATCAAAATAGCAAGAGTCGCAAAACTCAGAGTTAATTTTAAACAGCAACGGCAGAGGTTTTCAGTTCAAACAGTCTTTCGATCACATCTTCTACGACTTTATCGGGGGTAGAAGCGCCGGAGGTGACACCAATCACAATTTTACCTTTGGGTAACCAGTTATTCGCAATTTCTATCTCTTTTTTCAGCGGTTTATATTCAATTTCATCGGCTGATAAAATGCGTTCAACGCTATCAATATGATAAGAAGGAATTTGCTCTTCAATTGCCATTTCTTGTAAATGGGTGGTGTTAGAAGAATTAAAACCCCCAATCACAATCATTAAATCTAATGTTTCTTCAATCAGTCCTAACATCGCGTCTTGCCGTTCTTGAGTGGCATCACAAATAGTGTTAAAACTTTGGAAATGATCGTTGAGTTTAGCGGGCCCATATTTTTTCATCATCGTCCGCTCAAACAATTTACCAATCTGTTCCGTTTCAGTTTTTAGCATCGTGGTTTGATTGGCAATCCCAATACATTCTAAGTCTTGATCAGGATCAAATCCGGCTGAAAAAGCATTTTCAAATTTTGCCATAAATTCAGTTTTTGAGCCGCCATTGAGAATATAATCAGCGACATATTCGGCTTGTTCGAGGTTTAAAACAACTAAATATTTATCAGCAAAAGAACTGGTGGCGACGGTTTCTTCGTGATTATATTTGCCGTGAATAATCGAGGTATATTCTCTTTTTTTATGCTTTTCAACTGTATTCCAAACTTTAGACACCCAAGGACAAGTGGTATCAACAATTTTGCAACCCAATTCATTCAGAATTTGCATTTCCTGCACACTGGCACCAAAAGCGGGTAAAATCACCACTTCCCCGCTACCCACAACCGAAAAATCCTTGTTTCCTTCAACAACCGGAATAAACCCGACATTCATATCCAGTAAATGCTGGTTGACTGAGGGGTTATGAATAATCTCATTGGTAATCCAGATGCGCTCTGTGGGGAAATGTTCCCGAGTTTCGTAGGCCATCGCCACCGCACGTTCAACTCCCCAACAAAAGCCAAATGCTTCGGCTAGTCGAATGGTGACATCACCCCGCACTAACGTATAGTTATTTTCCCGAATTTGTTGAATCAAGCGGCTTTCATAAGCGGTTTTCATCACTCCTTCGACTTCTGCTTTATGTCCGAAGCCTTTGCGATGGTAGGATTCTGATTGTTGCAAGGAACGTCTAAACGCTTTTGTATCCATAATGATTTTTATATTTTTTGATTACCAGCACAATTCTTTTCTGATTGTAAGACTCCAAGGCAGGTTTTGTCTGGATGGGTTGAGCTGAGATTGCAACTTTAGTCAAACCGAAGCGCAAACACAATTTTTAACAATTCAGTCCTGAGATTTAATTGAATGATTGTTAATTATAGTAACCCGACTAGTCTAAGCCGAATCACCCCTATTCTAAGAGCGCGTAGTGTTGCTGTTATACAGATTGACTCTCATCATTTCTCAAGCCCAGTGGTAAAATTCAAGCAAGATATTAATTAATCATGTCTCTAAATGAAATTAGGATAATGCTCATGAAATCTAAAATCGTCATTTCATTGAGTTCTATTTGTTTAATGCTATTGGCAACGGCTAGCCGTGCCGTGGCAAATGTTCGTGCAGATGATAAAACGAACAATCCTGAAAAGTTCAGCGAATGGGTGTCTCCGAAACAGGAATCTTTCAACGGATTTTCTAACCGCGACCCCCAGACTGAGTTATTTTCTCAACCGATAGTCCCCCCGGCGGCTGAGTCCCAGCAAGAATGGTCTACAAATCAGACTCAGACAAGCCCAACGCAACCGCTGCCATGGTTGAACCTAGAGTCAGACACGGAGTCATATTCTCAACCGACTGTGAGTGAGGATGGGGAAACTCAACCTCAGTTTTCCACTGACAATATTCAACCGACTTTAGACCCCCAGACGGAGTCATATTCTCAACCGACTGTGGCCCCCTCTAGGGAAATTCAACCCGAATTTTCAACAGGTGAAACTCAACCCACAGAAGTTCCGGATGACAAGGCCCGTCGTCAAGAGTCAACCCGTGAGGCTCAATCTCCAGAAGTCCCACAACGTCGATTTTTCAACCGTGGTCCCCAGACCGAGTTATTTTCTCAACCGTTTTATGAAGGCAGTCCAACTCCCATCCGCCGCCGAACCCTAGAACGGGGAACTGAAGGCGCTCAGGTTCGGGGTTTACAGCAACGTCTACAGGTTCATGGCTTTTATGATGCTGAAATCGATAGTATGTTTGGCCCTCGCACAGAAACGGCCGTGATTGCGTTTCAACAGGCGAATGGACTAGAAGTCAGCGGGTTGGTGGAACGGGATACCTGGAAAGCATTACAGGCTGATCCTGAGCCAACTTTATTGGTCGAAGTGTTGACCAGAGGCGATCGCGGTTCTAAAGTGCGGACCGTGCAAACTCGTCTACAAGCCAAAGGTTACGATCCAGGCCCGGTAGATGGGGTCTATGGTGGCCTCACAGAGTCGGCTGTCATTGCTTATCAACAATCTAAATCTCTCGATATTAGTGGTGTGGTTGATGATAAAACCTGGACGACTTTAAGCCAAGAATGGTTGCAATAATGAATCAGAAAAAATTGTGGTGTGAGGTTCTGATTCAATTTCAAACAGATCGGGATGATTCCTTCAATTGTCCCGATAAATGATTACACTTTTTATCCCTAACCTTCTCATTCATGTAATGGGAAAATTATGTAAAAAATTTTTACACTGAAGACGCGACTTCAATTGCTCGACAGTTAAGTTATATTTTTAAACTCTATTTAAATTTATATTAAATTCATTTAATCGCTTGTCATTACCCGACACCCTGGTTGATATTACATCGTGGCACTATAGTCAGACTTGATATCAAATATAATATACATGGGAAGAATTGCTATAACTGTGTTGGCACAAACTAAATCTTAGTGGATGTGTCCAGATTTTCCCGTGATTATTTTCATTCAGGGTAGGGGATGTTATGACAGATAGTAAGGCTGAACTGCGTGAGGTTAAGTTTAGGGGTGTATACCCAGGCGATAAAGTAGAAATCACATTTAATGTTACACGAGCACCAGTTGACGAACCTCCTCCTGAACCCGAGCCTGAGCCTGAACCTGAACCCGAGCCCGAACCTGAACCCCCTGAACCTTCAAGTTGGAATCGAGTGGGAACTGTAATTGTGGTATCGTTATTTCTCACTGTAATAGTTAATTACTATTTAGATATTAAGGCAAAAATAAAAGTAAATGTGACTCCTAAACCTCGTCTACATCAGCCTTATTGTCCCAAACCCGATCCTTGTCCACATAAACCTTATTGTCCTAAACCCGAGCCTGATCCTTGTCATCGGTTGAGATGAAATACTTGTTTTTAAAGCTTGTAGGGTGCGTTGTGGGACGCACCTTGAGATTATCTCTTAACTTCAATCTTTTTTACATAACTTTAATCTGATTGCTATAGAGTGACTTTTGCCGTTAATATACTATTTTAATCAGCATTGCAACCTCACTCAAATCTCAACCGATGAAAAATCTTTGGAATGACCAAGAAGCCGCCCAATATCAGGGAGATTTAGAATTAAGAGTTTATACCTCACGACTGTTAGGACGCGATCCTTCTTTAGTGTTGCATGGGGGCGGTAATACATCGGTGAAAATACAAGAAAAAAATTTAGTCGGAGAACCAGAAGATCTGCTTTATGTTAAAGGCAGTGGTTGGGATTTAGCCACAATTGAAACAGCCGGATTTTCTCCGGTCAGAATGCCTCATCTATTGAAATTAGCCAAATTAGAAACATTATCTGATTCTCAAATGGTGAATGAGTTAAAAACTCAGATGACCCGTGCTAGCGCTCCTTCACCCTCTGTGGAAACCATTTTACACGCCACATTACCTTACAAATATGTCGATCATACTCACGCCGATGCGATTATTGCGGTTACCAATACAGCCAAAGGATTAGAGCGAATTCAAGCAATTTATGGGGAAAAAGTGGTGATTATTCCCTATATTATGCCGGGTTTTGATTTGGCGAGATTATGTGCAGAATATTTCAGTAAAGATGCCACAGAAAAAACCATTGGGATGGTGTTAATGAATCATGGTATTTTTTCCTTTGGAAATACCGCCAAGGAATCCTATGATCGGATGATTGAATTAGTGGGAATGGCGGAAGATTATTTGAAGGCTAATATCCCGGCTAAAACCGATAATATCCCCAACGTAACCGCCCCTAAAACCACTGTTGCCCCACTGTTAGCTCAAATTCGGTCTGAAGTCTCGAAAGTGGCAGGTAGCCCGATGATTGTCAGCTTACAGCAAACGGATAAAACTTTAGCCTTTGCTCAACGCCCCGATCTCGAAACTGTTGCTCAGCAAGGCCCAGCGACTCCTGATCATGTGATTCGCACCAAACGGATTCCGTTAATTGGAACGGATGTGTCTGGATATGGCGCAGCCTATCAGGATTATTTTAACACTCATTGTACCTCAGAACATACCATGCTGGATGCTGCGCCGAGGGTGATTATTGATCCAGATTTTGGTATTTGTACAATTGGTAAAACGGCAAAAGATGCCCAAATTGTTGCGGATATTTATAATCATACAATTAATGTGATTGAAACGGCGACTCAGTTGGGAGGATATCAAGCCTTATCTGCGTCCGATTTATTTCAAGTTGAGTATTGGGAATTAGAACAAGCAAAGCTACGAAAAGGTGGAAAAAAACCGCCATTTACAGGAGAAATTGCGTTAGTAACAGGGGCGGCTTCTGGCATCGGCAAAGCTTGTGTGGAGTCGTTATTAAGTCGAGGTGCAGCGGTAATTGGATTGGATATTAACCCAGAAATTGAAGAATTAAATTCTCGCTTAGATTTCCTGGGAATTATGTGTGATGTTAGCGATGAAAACGCTATTTCTGCGGCGATAGAAAGCGGAATTCGACGCTTTGGCGGGTTAGATATGTTAATTTTAAATGCGGGTATTTTTCCTCGCAGTTGTCAAATTAAAGATTTAACGTTATTAGCTTGGCAGAAGGTAATGGCGGTGAATTTAGATGCTAATTTAGTCTTGATGCGAGACTGTTATCCCTATTTAAAAATTGCGCCTAATTCCGGACGAGTCGTGATAATTGGCTCTAAAAATGTGCCCGCTCCTGGCCCTGGCGCGGCGGCTTATTCGGCTTCTAAAGCGGCGTTAAACCAGTTAATTCGAGTTGCGGCGTTAGAGTGGGGTGAAGCAGGAATTCGGCTTAATTCTGTTCATCCGAACGGGGTATTTGATACGGGAATTTGGACGGAAGAAGTATTACAATCTCGTGCTGAGTATTACGGATTAACCGTCGAAGAATATAAGAAAAATAATCTATTAAATGTCGAAGTATCGAGTCATTCTGTGGCGGAATTAGCGATAGAAATGTGTGGTGATTTATTTGCTCAAACGACAGCCGCCCAAATTCCAATTGATGGGGGAAATGAACGGGTGATTTAATCACATTTTTATCCCAATTCTCTATTTTTAAGTATGGATATTCACTGTTCCCCATTCCCTCTTAAAATGAGTTACTGTCTTAATTCTCAATGTTTTTATCCTCATAATTCTAGTACGGCTCAATATTGTCAACGCTGTGGTTTATCTCTGAAATTAAATCAGCGTTATCGTCCCTTAAAATTAATTGGTCAAGGGGGGTTTGGTAGAACTTATTTAGCGGTAGATGAACATTTACCCTCCACTCCTGAATGTGTAATCAAACAGTTCTTTATCCCCAATTCTACCCCCCAACAATTTAACAAAGCGGCTCAACTTTTTAATCAAGAAGCAGTTCGTTTAGATGAACTTGGAAAACATCCCCAAATTCCTCAACTTTTTGCTCATTTCAGTCAAAATCAGCAACTGTTTTTAGTACAAGAATATATTGCCGGAAAAACCCTATCACAACAACTTCAAACACAAGGCTATTTTAATGAAGCACAAATTTGGCAACTGTTAAAAGATCTTTTACCCGTATTACAATTTATCCATGAACAACGGATTATTCATCGAGATATTAAACCTGATAATTTAATCCGCCGCGATCATAATTTAGAGAATAATAATCAAATTGTTTTAATTGATTTTGGCATTGCTAAACAGTTAAGTCAAGCCACACAATTACAAACCGGAACGATTATTGGAACACCCGAATATATGGCTCCTGAACAATCCAGAGGTAAAGTATTTAGGAATAGTGATTTGTATAGTTTGGGGGCGACTTGTTTATTCTTAATGACCGGAAAATCACCGTTTGAACTCTATGATGTCACCCGAGATCGGTGGGTATGGCGGAATTATTTACCTCGTGATGTTATCATTTCTCAGGCATTAACAAAAATATTGAATAAACTGATAGAAACCCAAGTCAGTCGTCGTTATACTTCTGCACAACAAGCATTACAAGATATTCCCACTATCGAAATCTCTCCTCAAACAACGATACAAGTTTCACAGTCTGAAAATCAGGCTTCATCAACTCCTATTTTTTCTCAATTATTAAACCCATTTTTTCCTACTTCTCGTAAACCTTTAAATGATCAGTTAAACTCAGCCAGAGAAGTCGATTATACAAGATTACAACATCTTTTAGCCTCCCGACGATGGAAAGCCGCCGATCAAGAAACTTGGGTGGTTTTATCTCAAGCGTTAGGCTGGAAAAACAAAAAATATTTACATCCTTATCATTTAAGAGAATTACCATGTGAAGACCTAAAAACGATTAATCAACTTTGGATAAAATATAGTCAAAATCGATTTGGATTTAGTATTCAATCACAAATTTATCAAGGGGTTGCTGAAGATTATGGTCAATTTTGCCATCGCGTTGGTTGGCTAACTTATCATACTCAAAATCCGATTAAACACCTACAATATCGTCTCTCGGCACCCATTGGACACCTGCCATTCCGTCATTGGATTATTCAAAGTGGTCAGTGGTGGCGACACGTTGAGATGATATCTAATCGTTTAATGGAGTGTGAAATTTTTCCAGATTAAATTATTAGTATTTTAGTTTTTTTATGATACTTAATAAGGGTTTCTCTAGACCCGGAAATAAGCTTCTAAATAAACTCTTTAAAAATAATACTAAAATCAATGATAATTGAGTTAATTTATGGTGTTCATACCAAGCATATTTTATTGTAAACTGCAATGCTTTTAAACCATTTGAAGAGTCAGGCGGTAATGCCAAGGCTCGACAAGCTAAATATTTATAAAGATGGGTTAAACTATAATTTTTTAAAGCTTGTATATCAGCAGTCGCTTCAGCAAAATTACGTTCCATGACCTGTAAAACTTGCTGTTCTTGACGAGATAAATTTGACGAAATTGATCCAATTGAAACACGATAATAAATTTGTACCTGAGGCACTGCAATAAACTTATATTTTGCCGCTAATCTGAGATAAAGATCCCAATCTTGACCCCCTTCTAAAGATTCATCAAATCCACCAACTTCAATAAAAGCCTGACGCTTTATCATGGGATTTGAACCATTTTCTAAAAAATTACGCACTAAAAGTTTAGAATAAATTTCACCATTAACTGCCAAATAACTGCCTGAATAAAGCTTATTTCCAGCCTCATCAATATAATCTGTCCAGCTATAAGCAACAGTGGCTTCAGGATGCTCTTTTAATGCTTTCAGTTGGGCTTCTAACTTATCTACAGTCCATAAATCATCCCCATCTAAAAAAGCAATATATTCTCCGCTAGAATGTTGAAATCCTTGGTTACGACTCACCGCCGCCCCCTGACGAGAATTCGTATAAATCGATAAACGAGGGTCAGTATATTGACGAAGTATTGAATCAGTTTTATCGGTCGAGCCATCATTGATAATAATCAGTTCAAAATCAGGAAAAGTTTGCTGTAAAACTGATTCGAGAGTTACTTGAATGGTTTTTTCCGCATTATAAACAGGGATGATAACAGAAATTAAAGCCATAGGAAGCCTCCATGGAGTTCTTGAACTTAGAAGTAATTCTAATCATAAAATAAAATTAAACCGTTATTTCTTACCAATGGAGTGTTTGTTCCAGGAAATGTATTGGTTTTTCGGTATCTCTCTGTACAGCTTAAAACAGCCTATCACCTTGAAAAAATCATACAAAAACAACCACAATTCTGTCATCTGCCAGTTACCGATACTTTTAAAGTACTGGCATTTTTCCATTAGTAAGCTATATTAGGATTAAATATAAAGCTCAGGTCAATTGTATCATTGTTACCCTGAGTCTGGATTGCTATATTACTGACTATGGTAGATTTTACTGTTGCAATTCCCACCTATAACGGCGCACAACGATTATCAGGATTACTGGAAAAGTTGCGATCACAAACTCAGTTAGAAGATTTATCTTGGGAAGTGATTGTGATAGACAATAACAGTAGCGATCATACTGCTAAATTGGTACAACAGTATCAACAAAATTGGATAGCAGGTGTCGAGTTAAAATACTATTTTGAACCGGAACAAGGTTTAGCATTTGCTCGTCAACGGGCCGTTACCGAAGCCAAGGGAGAGTTTGTCGGCTTCTTAGATGATGATAACCGCCCGGCTCCAGAATGGCTAGTTGCGGCCTATCAGTTTGGTCAAACTCATCCTCAAGTTGGGGCTTATGGCAGTCGAATTTTAGGCGAATTTGAAGTCAGTCCCCCTGAAAATTTTGAACGTATTGCGCCGTTATTGGCATTAACAGACCGAGGGTTAGAACCCCTATACTACGAACCTCAGAAGAAATTGTTACCGCCGGGTGCAGGGTTGGTGGTGCGTCGGCAGGCTTGGTTAAATCAAGTGCCAGCGCGGTTGGTTTTGATTGGTCGTGTGGGGGGTCAAATGCTTGCCAGTGAGGAGTTTGAGGCGTTGCTACATATCCAAAATGCCGGTTGGCAAATTTGGTATAATCCCGCCATGGTCGTGTATCATTGTATACCTCGACAGCGTTTAGAACGAAGCTATCTCATGGGTTTATGTCGAGGCATTGGGTTAAGTCGGTATCGGACTCGGATGTTGAGTGTTCCAGCTTGGCAAAAACCCTTAGCATTAGTGGCTTATTTATTAAATGATTTACGGAAAATTATTCGTCATTTAATTAAGTATAGAAATAGTATTAGAACTGATTTAGTGGCAGCTTGTGAATTGGAGTTATACTGGTCTTGTTTAAAAAGTCCTTTCTTCTTTTGGACTTCGACATTGGGTCAACCACTACAAACACGATAATTTTCACTCAATAACTTTATTCAAGAATAAACTGTGGATTTAACTGTTGCTATTTGCACCTATAATGGTGAAAATCGAATTCCTGAAGTGCTTGAACATTTACAGCAGCAAGTACAGACAGAAGAAATTGATTGGGAAGTGTTAGTGGTTGATAATAATAGTACTGATAAAACCGCTAAAGTCGTCGATCAATTTGCTCAAAGCTGGCAAAATAATAGTATAATTAGATATATTTTTGAGCCTCAACAAGGCACAACCCATGCCCGAAAACGAGCTATTACGGAAGCAAAAAGTGAATTAGTCGCTTTTTTAGATGATGATAATCTTCCCAAGGAAAATTGGGTCTATGAAGCGTATCAATTTAGTCAAGAGCATCCCGAAGCAGGCGCATATGGTGGTAATATTCATGCCCAACTAGACCAACCAGCACCTCCCTATTTTGATCAGATTAAACTATTATTAGCGATTCACAATCGAGGTAACAAACCGTTTTGTTATCTCCGTTCTGCTAAGCCTCGAAAGATTCCCGTCGCCCCAGGTTCTGTCATTCGTAAAACAGCTTGGCGAGATGCTATTCCGACCAATTTACTCTTACAAGGTCGGGATGAAAAACATCAGACTTTATTAGGAGCTTGTGAAGATTTGGAAGTAATGTATTATATTCAAAATACTGATTGGGAAGTCTGGCATAATCCGAAGATGGAAATCTGGCATCATATTCCCAATCATCGACTAAAAGCCGAATATTTACTGAAAATATCCCGTACTTCTGGCTATTCTAATCATGCGTTACGTCTAGCGAGAATGACAAAGTTACAGCGTTATTTTATGCCGATTTTTACAGGATTATATCTGATTTCAGATGGCTATAAATTAGTCAGCTATAGATTAAAAAACTCTAAAAATTTTCATCAAGATATCGGTCAAGCTTGTGAATATCAATCCCGCATCGGTCGGTTTTTAAGTCCGTTTATTTTATGGATGAGTTTAATGAGGAGTAAATCATCATGAAAATTGCTTACGTCACCCTTTATGATGTGCTGAATAAACACAAATGGCCTTCCACGCAACTGGGTTTATGTCAAGCCGGGTACACAATTGCTAAAACCTTAGAAAGTCAGTCCGTTAATATAGAATATATTGGCGGTTTAAAAAAGAAATTTTCTTTAAAAACTCGGGCAAAATGGGAATTTTATAAGCGTTTTTATCATAAAGATTATTATCGCTGGGCTGAACCTTTAATTGTTCAAGATTATAATAAACAGGTTCAGCATCAACTATTAAAAATTGACTATGATATTATTTTATGTGCAGAAAATGTCATTCCCATATCCCAGTTAAATTCTCAAAAACCCATAGTTTTATGGACAGATGCTCCCCTTTCTTCCTTAATTAATTTTTATCCTTATTTAAGTAATTTATGCAAAGAAACACTTCAAAATATATATAAACTTGAAAAAGCAGCTTTAGATAAATGTGATTTAGCAATTTATACATCAAAATGGGCGGCTCAATATGCTATAAAAGATTATCAACTTAATCCAGAAAAAGTTAAAGTTGTTTCATTCGGTGGAAACTTAGTCAATCCTCAAAGCATTGAAGAGATTGAACATCAAATTCAATTAAGACATTCAACCGTCTGTCAGCTACTATTTATCGGTGTAGAATGGTGGAGGAAAGGGGGACACACAGCTTTACAGGTAGCAGAAAAACTGAATCAACAAGGTTTAAAAACTGAGTTAATTATTGTAGGGTGTGAACCTGATTTTGATCGAGATTTACCTAATTTTGTTAAGGTTTTAGGATACATTAATAAATTCACAAAAGAAGGAAAGGAAAAGTTAATTCAACTCATTTCTAGTTCGCATTTTTTAATTCTTCCTTCCACGGCTGAAACTTATGGTCATGTATTGTGTGAAGCCAACTCTTTTGGTGTTCCTTGCCTCACCACAAATGTAGGCGGTTTAAGTAGTGTAATTCACGATAATATTAACGGTAAAACGTTTTCCCCAACCGCAAATATTTCAGATTATTGTGATTACATTACATATCATATCAATCACTTTGAAGCTTATCAAACCTTAGCTCGTTCGGCTTATCAAGAATATCAATCTCGTTTAAACTGGGAGGTTGCTTGTCAAACCGTTAAAAGATTAATGAATGATTTAGTTTAACTCTTTTATAGCAGGGGGTTCAATTTGAATGTAACCCAATATTGTAGTAATATCTGTAACTTTTCCTAATCTCTTGATCGGATTTTGATTAATTTTAGCGGAGAAAAAACCTGTCATTATTATTTTCAATAATGCTTTGATAAAAGTTCGAGTTTGCAGCAGAGAAAAGTCATACCAAATTGCACAAAACAGAAAACGAGCCGCAATTAAACTATTTTTTCTTACAGGTATCCCTTCTAAGGTTTTCCAGGTTAAATATTTATAACGATTCGCCAAACAAATAGGTTTTAAATCATTAATCGGTTGAGGAAATTGAGTAATAGCGCGCTCAATGACTCGTAGACTCGCTGCTTCCATTTTAAGTACATTAAAAGACGAAGAATGGGGAGAAACTCGGTATAAAATTTGAGGTTTAGGCACAACTGTAAACGGATATTGCGCGGCTAAACGCAACCACATATCCCAGTCTTCCGCCGGAGGAAGAGATTGATCAAATCCATTTAATTCTAAAATAGCAGACTTGCGAATTAAAACATTAGAACCGCTGCCAATAAAGTCGGATAATAATAATTTAGTATAGACGTTACCTTGATAAAAACGTTGAGGCGCATGGCTAATAAATTCTCCCAATTCATTCACATAATCTGTCCAACTATAAGCCACAGCCGCTTCAGGATATTGTTGCAATGCAGTCAATTGATCTTCTAACTTTTCTACTGTCCACAAATCATCCGCATCGATGAATGAAACATATTCCCCTTTAGCCTGGCGAAGTCCTCGGTTTCGACTCGTACCTTGTCCCGCATTTTTATAGGAAAAAACTTGAATTCGGGAGTCTTGAACGCTTGAAATCACCTCTAATGTATTATCAGTCGAACCATCATTAATAATTAATAACTCAAAATTTGAGTGGGTTTGATTGAGAACAGATTGAATTGTTTTGCAGATGGTTGCTTCTCCATTATAGACGGGTATAATAACAGAAATTAATGGACTCATGGTTAATTCCTCAGATACAACACAGATGGATGTCGCTAAAGCTATGATAACAATCTCTATTATTATTCCCGTTCGCAACCGAAAAACTTTAACTCAAAATATTTTAAAACAGTTAACCACTCAAATTCCTACTGTTTCACATCGGCTTCAACTCTCTATATTTGTGGTGGATGATGGTTCAACAGATGGCACAGCCGAGATGATTCGTCAAGACTTTCCTGAGGTTCAATTAATCCAAGGAAATGGCTCATTATGGTGGACGGGTGCAATTGTTAAAGGGATGAAGTTAGCTTCAGAACAGTTAAACCCGGATTATATTCTGTGGTTAAATGATGATATTATTTTATCCGATCAATTTTTAATTAATCTAGCTTTACTTTGTCAAAAACCGAATACATCTCAAGTTTTAACAGGGGGAATTGTCACAGCTAAAGCGTATCCAGAATGGATAGTTTTCGGAGGATATATTAATAATCAGTTAATTCGGGAGATGTCCGCCTTTAATGATAAAAATCAGATTGAAGTAGATACATTAAATGGAAATATTATCTTAATTCCTCAAAAAATTATTCATTCTTTAGGATTCCCAGATGATAAGAAGTTTAGACATTATGGTGGAGATTTTGATTATAGTAAACGTGCTAAACAAGCTAGAATTCCAGTGATCATCTCAAAGGATATTACGGCGACAACAAATTACAGCTTACAGGATTTTATTCGCTATATGCCTCTTTTATTTCAGTGGCAGTTAGAACCGAAATTGTATCAAAGATGGAAACTGATCAAGGGTTTACTAAGTTTGAAAACTAACTATAATATTTGGCACATGGTTCCTGTGATTCATTATGGTAAAGAAGTCAGTTTAAAACAATATCTCGGATATTTTTATCGAGAAGTTCGTCAACTTCTTTTCGTTAATCCTCAGTCTAATGAACAATATTACAATGATATTAAAGTATATTTAGAAAAAAATAAAGTTCCTCAAGAATTCACATCCGCTATCTTAGAAAAAGCGAATTTACGGTAAACCAGGAGTGAGTTTAATTTGCATCAATAATGCTTGAATATCAAAAGCTTTACTCACCTTCTCAAATAAATATTTAGATTGTTGCGGTGGTAAAATAGTAACAACAAAAATTTTCAGTAAAATCTTCCAAAAAACTCGAGTTTTAATGATTTTAGGGTCATTATATAGAATATTCCAAAGAAATCGAATAGCAATAAAGCCATTTTTTCGCATGGGATAGCTATCTAAAGTTTTACAAATAAGATATTTATAGCGATTCGCTAAACTCTGGGATTTAAGATGATGAATAGGTTGGGGAGATTGAGCAATTGCCTGCTGAATAATGGCTAAGCTTGCTGTTTCCATCCCTAACACATTAGACGACATCGATTGACTCAAAACTCGATAAAGAATCTGAGGTTTTGGAACGACAATAAACTCATATTTTGTTGCTAAACGTAACCACATTTCCCAATCTTCAGAATATTGAATCGTTTCATTAAATCCTCCAATTTCATCTAAAGCAGATCGACGAATCAAAACATTAGAACCCCCCTCAATAAAATCTCCTAAAAAAAGATGAGTATAAACATTACCAGAAAACTGATGACAACCCCCGCCATAAATAATTTTACCTGACTCATTAATCCAATTTGTCCAGCTATAAGCCACCCCTGCATTAGGATTTTGAATCAATGCATTGAATTGAGACTCAAGTTTATCTGGAGTCCATAAATCATCCGCATCAATAAAAGAAATAAATTCTCCAGATGCCAGCTTAATTCCGCGATTTCGACTGGCAGATAAGCCAGCATTTGGGAAAGAAACAATCTTCAATCTAGAATCAGTTATATTAGAAACTATCTCTAAAGTTGAATCCGTTGAACCATCATTAATGACGATTAGCTCAATCTGTGTTAAAGTTTGATTTAAAACTGAAACAATTGTTTCCTTAATAGTATTTTCTCCGTTGTAAACGGGAATAATAACAGAGATGAGTGACATTTTTGTTTGATACTTATCCTAGTTTTATCTTAACATAGTCAGTATGAAAGACAAGTCAACCCTTCCTATCTTTATGATTGGATGTCCTCGCTCAGGAACCACATTACTTCAGAGTCTTTTATCGGCTCATCCAGAGATTGCATCCTTTCCTGAATCAAAGTTTTTTCAATGCTTACCCCCAGCAACACAGTCTAAAAGACGTAAACTCGGAATCATTTCTCATCAGCTAAAACCCTGGTTAGAAACTTACTTTACAGATGATATTAAACGTCCAGAGCTGCTGAAATATTTACCAAAATTACCATTAAGATCATTATATGCTCAGCGTTTTTTTAGGATTTTATCACTGTTAGCATCTGAACAAGGAAAAAGCGTTATCCTGGAAAAAACACCCCAGCATATTTTTTTCTTAGAGCATATTATTGCTCATTTTCCTCAAGCTCAAATTATTCATCTAGTTCGCAAAGGTGAAGATGTTGTGGCTTCTTTATATGAAGCTACCCATCAATATCCTCAGCACTGGGATGGTGTTTGGGAACTCGATCAATGTATTGACTGGTGGAATAGAGCCGTTAAGATTAGTCAACAATATATGAATCATCAGAATCATATTTTAGTGAGTTATGAACAACTTATAGAACATCCAGAAAGAGTTTTAAAAAATATCTGTCAGTTACTAAAACTAACCTATCAGCCTGAAATGATACAAAATTATGGAAAATCATCAGAATCTTTAATATTCGCAGCAGGTGGGAGAACAATTAATTCTTCTCAAATTCAGTCTTGTAACTCTGATAAATTTCATAAAATCTTTACAGCAGAACAGCAACAGTATATTTTATCTAACCTAAAACCTGTAAAACTCAACTTTATTTAGGATAAAAATTATGATCAGCTTAATTATAAATAAACTGATCCGATAAAGTTGCTCCGAATAGAGTTGAAGAAATCAATAAACAAGCTCGCTTAAATGTTAAAAAAGAAAACGTTTATGCTCACAAACGCCAAGTGACTCCAGGAAAGCATCAACGAAAGTTACAGCCAGAAACTATTGAGTGACTTAACTCAGAATTAAAAATAATCCTCGAAAAATTGGACTATCACTAAAGATACGGATATCCGAATAAACTTTTGACGGTGATCCCATTCACATAAAGGGGTGGCGATCGCACACAATCAGAGAAAGATAATTGATTAAAGTAGTAGTATAACCTATGACCGTACTTGAACAAGGAACCATCACGATACATACCGAGAATATTTTCCCGATTATCAAGAAGTCCCTCTACACTGATCATGAAGTCTTCTTTCGGGAACTCGTTTCTAATGCTGTTGATGCCATTTCTAAGATGAATATGATCGCCCGAACTGGCGAATATTCTGGAGAAGTTGGCGAACCTGAAATTAAAATTTCAATTGATCAAGAGAATAATACTCTGTCCATTACCGATAACGGCATCGGGATGACGGATGAAGAGGTGAAAAAATATATTAATCAAGTTGCTTTTTCCAGCGCCGAAGAATTTATTGAAAAGTATAAATCGAATGATGACGATGGTATTATTGGTCATTTTGGATTAGGATTTTATTCCTCTTTCATGGTGGCAACACAGGTAGAAATTGATACTTTATCCTATAAAGAAGGGGCGCAAGCAGTTCACTGGAGTTGTGATGGTTCCCCTCAATTTCAACTAGAAGACTCCGCCCGAACTGAACGAGGCACCACCATTACTTTAACTTTAATGGAGGAAGAAAAAGAGTATCTGGAAGCTTCTAGAATTCGTCAGTTAGTGAAAACTTACTGCGATTTTATGCCTGTTTCGATCAAAATGGATGAGGAAGTCCTCAACCGTCAAACAGCACCTTGGCGAGAGTCTCCCAGTAACTTAACGGATGATGATTATCTAGAACTCTATCGATATCTCTATCCTTTTCAAGAAGAACCCTTATTATGGGTTCACTTAAATACAGATTATCCATTTGTGGTGAATGGAATTCTTTATTTCCCTAAATTAAAGCCTGACGTAGATGTTAGCCAAGGCAATATTAAACTGTTTTCTAATCAGGTCTTTGTTAGCGATCATTGTGAAGAAATTATCCCTAAATTCTTGATGCCATTACGGGGGGTAATTGATAGTAGTGATATTCCTTTAAATATCTCTCGTAGCGCACTGCTAACGAATCGTACGGTTCGTAAAATTGCTGATTATGTCGCCAAAAAAGTTGCAGGTCGCTTGAAAGAATTATACAACGAAAATCCTAAAGAATACATTCGTTGCTGGCAGGATATCGGTACATTTGTTAAATTTGGTTCTCTTAATGATGAGAAGTTCAAAAAGCAAGTTGAAGATATCTTAGTCTTCCGTACAACTTATAAACCTGAAGAAAATAACGAAACTCCAGCGGTTGAAGTTCAAACGGAAGAAGGGGATGCTTGGCAAGAAGTAGATTCAGAAAAAAGCCAGAGTATTGATGAAAAAGGGTATTATTATACAACCCTAAATGAATACTTGGAACGGAATAAAGAACGTCATGAAAACCGGATTTTTTACTGCAATGATGAGGCGGCACAAGCCACTTATGTAGAGTTGCATAAAAGCCAAGGTATAGAAGTTTTATTCCTCGACTCTTTTATTGATACTCACTTTATTAGTTTCTTAGAAAGAGAGTTTTCAGAAGTTAAATTCTCGCGGGTTGATTCGGAACTAGATGAGACTTTAATTGACAAGGAAAAAGACAGCGAAATCGTCGATCCCAATACCAATAAAACACGCAGCGAACAAATCAAGGAGTTGTTTGAGAATACATTAAATAACCCTAAAGTCACGGTTCGGACTGAGTCTTTGAAATCGGAAAATACACCCCCCGCTATGGTTTTACTACCGGAAGCAATGCGGCGGATACAAGACATGACAGCCGTTTTACAGCAACAAAAAGCTGAATTCCCAGAAGATCATGTATTAATGGTTAATACGGCTCATCCTCTGATTCAAAACTTAACCAGTTTAAGTCAAGGTAGCATTATTCAAGGGGGCGGAAGCTCACCATCTGCTGACCTCGCTAAGCAGATTTGTCATCATGTTTATGACTTAGCACTGATGGCACAAAAAGGATTTGATGCTCAAGGAATGACAGCTTTCGTTGAACGTTCTAATCAAGTTTTAACTCAGTTAACTCAACGGGCAATGTAATCTTTAAAGAGTTTTAGTTTATTCTGAACCGGATTAATTGATAGTCCGGTTTTTTTGTAATATTTATTTTGATTTTTATTCTCAAAATTGACAAGAATGCTGAGGAAACTTACGCTTTAATGCGGGTAAAACGGGACAAGGAGGACGTTCTTGTAATTTTTCTGGTTTATTCCAATTGAAGGGTGCTAAACGAGCAGCAGACATCCATAATAACTGTTTTGCCCGCGTCATGGCAACGTATAATAAACGATATTCTTCTGCTATTTTTAGGTCTTTTGCCTGTTCCCAAGCTGTTGTAATAGTGGGTAAGGGTTTATCATGTAAATAAGCTCGAATTTCTGCCCGAGCAATTTCTGCTAGGTTAAAATCTCCTAAGAATCGACTTTGTAATAATACTCTTAATTGTCCAGGAATCGTTTGGGCGTGTAAAAAAGGTAAAAAGACATAATCCCAATCTAATCCTTTAGCTTTATGCATCGTAATAATCGTAAGCTGTCCCGGACGAGTCAATAACCCTTCTCCAACAGTATCAGGTTCAATTGTAACAGCTTCAAAACGTTCGGAACTAACAATTTCATTCAGAACAGTTAAAATAGCTGGCATCGTTTGATTACCTGCGGTTTGTTTGATGATTCTTTCTGCTAATTTATCAGCCGTTGCTAGTTCGCTTTGTTCATAGTTTAACGTTAACGCAAAGAAAGAAATCAGTTGATAAAGTGGTAGTTCTAATTTAGCCGCTAATAAGCTACGGCATAACCTACGAATTTTATGGGTTTCAACCGATTGAGTCGGATACAGTGGCGTTGGATAGAGAAATTGTTCCGGGTAAATTGTGATAGCATTAAAATCTTGTTTAGAGATCAGATGCCTATCGCTAAAGACTTTTAAACTGGCTTTTAAATAGTCCGGAGAATGAGGTCGATCAATAAATTGAAATAAACTCTGGATTTCTGCGGGGATTTGAGAATTACGGGCTGTTTGAGAAGCATCATAAATGTTTAAGGGGTGGCGATCTAAATCAACTTTAATCCCATTATTTTGATGATTTTTAATAAAATGACTAATAAATTCTCCTTGTTTATTTTCCCGCACTAAAATAGCAAATTTACCCTCGGGATGTTTTTCATATAAATCAATCACCCGATTCATCATTAACTCAACGGTATGAGAAATATCACCCGGTTCATAGAGTTCTAAACCTAAGCCTGTGGCGACTGGATTGGCGTTAGGTTGAGGATCATTGTCACCCACAAGATGAATTTTTTGAGGTTCAAACGGTTGTTCTTTCCCTGCTAGTTTAGATTGATTTACCCATTCTAAAACATAGTTTGCAGCTTCAATAATAATCGGAGAACTCCGCCCAGATTGATTCATCGTTGCCAGTCTATCTAATTGTTGAGACTGATAACAAAATTGTCTGAAATCCACTGGATCAGCAGGAGTAAATGTTGAATTAATCGCTTGATTAGGGTCGCCAACTCGAATCAAATTTAAAGATTCTAAATTAGTTTTTCGTTGATAGATGGGTAAATTTGATAAATTATTTTCATCTGGATTATTCGCCGCTAATATTTCTAATAATCTAGCTTGCAACGGTGTAGAATCTTGGGCTTCATCTTCAAATACAGCAAAAACTTGTTCTTGCCAAAATTGCCGGACTTGAGGATAATCTAGAACTCGTAACGCTGCCAAAATCATCTCATCATAATCGATACAATTTTGTTCTTGTAAGAGTTGCTGATAACGGTCATACAACCCCGCAGCAATTTTTAAGGTTTCATATTCATCCGGAATTTCTGCGGCTAAATCTTCTAAATCATCCGGTTTTAATCCCGAACTTTTTGCTTCTTGGATCACTTTCCAAGCCAAATTCGGTAACACTTCTGTGCGTAAAACAGATTGCCGACGTAACCGTTCTGATTCCTCCCCATCAAACTGACAGCCTTCAATCAATCGTTGATACAGTTGTGAATTTTCGCTAATCCAACGTTCTACACAAGTTCGGATAATGGGAGTACTTGGAGTCGGTAAACGTAATGTGGAGTTCTCTAAATCTAATCCCGATAATTCCCGATGACGAGTGGCAATTGATAAGGCTAAACCATGCAACGTATGAACTTCAAATCCATTTAAAGGTAAGTTTAAATAATTTAATTCTTTAATAATTTTTGCTCGAATATTTGCCGCAGCAGATCGAGTAAATGTGACCACAATTAATTGATGACGGGAGTGCAATTGATGGCGAGCAATAGTAATGGCCGCAGATGAAGCCATTCCGGTTGATTTTCCCGCCCCTGGTACGGCTGAAACCGCTAATGGCCCCCCGATCCAATCTGCCATTTGTTTTTGCCCTGGGCGTAAACGGTGGCTGATTTGAGCTATCTTATCACTGAAAGAAAGCTGAAAAAATTGTGCTTGAGGTTGAATTGTGGTTTGAGAGTCGGTTTTAGGGGGTTCAAAATCATCCGTCATGAAATAGGAGGAATTAATTGTTGCTGTTTAAATCAAAGTTTAGCAAGTTTTGATCACAAAGCAGACTCACGACTCCTGACGTATGAAGTGCCAATTACTCAAAGCTAACGTTAAACTAATGATGGCAAGCAAAGGGTTGATTGCATCTCAATCATGGCAAGAGGAGATCAAATTTACGTTTACCGGGAATTTTTCAATATTGACGGGGTGTACGAACACCATGGTATTGACTGTGGAGATGGTAGCGTCATTCATTATCGTAAACCCAGCGAAACCATAGAACGAACTTCTGTGGCGACCTTTTCCCGCAGTAACCCAGTTTATATCCGACAATACCCGGTTCGTTATATCCCAGATACTACTATTCAACGGGCAGAAAGCCGTTTAGGAGAACGTCAGTATAATTTATTGTTTAATAACTGCGAACATTTTGCCACTTGGTGCGTGACGGGGGTGAATGATAGCCGTCAAATTCGGGATTTTGTGCCGATGCTGAGTCGGATCAATGTCGATCAACTTAATCAACCCTTACGGGACGCAATTGATCAGGGCGATACAGATCGTTTGCCGCAACTGTTGGATGAAGCTTTAGCAGATATTCGTGTCGCTTGGGATGATGTTCACCCTCAATACAAAGCCGCACTCACAGAAATCGAAAGTTGGCAAAAAGTGGCCATTGCTGCATTGAAGAAAGATCGAGAAGATTTAGCCCGAGCGGCATTACAACGAAAACGCTCTTATCAGAAACGGGCCGAAGAATTAGAATCGAATTTAGATCAATTGGCAAAAATGACAGAAAATTTATTGCAAAATCAGCCCTATTGAGACTCTCAGTTCAAGCCAGCCGACGCAAATAGGGCATCAATAGCCATCGCTTAGGGCATATTTCTCTCCGCGCTTTCGAGATCACAGTGGGATTGTTTGATTTTTTGCATAAGTTCTCGATGCTGAGAACTATATGAATTATACAGCGTTGAGATTGAAAGGGTAACACCAGATTAGTATGGGTTTGACTCGAGCCATCTAATCAAACATGAGAGTACAAACTTAACTGTGAGGGAAGTTGACTGTTAATGATTAGATGAACTTAAATCGCTCCACATACTGACTCAAGTTACTTCTTCAATTAAAAACTACGTTGATTTCAGTAATTATACTGAAACGTTTGAGATCAATAAAACTGAAACTCCGTAATTTCTTCTAATTTCTGAAACGATATGATTTCATTATTGAGAAATTTAGATAAAGCAGAAAAATTGAAAATTGAAAATATGGGGTTAATCTTCTAAAGACTGAAGTAAAATAGATTTGAGTTCAACAAAGGGTGCAATGCGTATGTTTAGTTCACTAGTTTCTTCTGAAGTCAGTACCAAGAAAAAGTATACAGTACTCAATAGTCAATCTTGTCAACGAGTTATTTACAGTTTTTTTATTGATATTGTTAATCAGTGGGATTCAGAAAAAGTTATTGAAGAATTTGAGCAACTCTTCCTTGAATTATCTTCTAATCACAGTTCTAATAATATTCAAGCCTTAAATTGGATATTAGTTGAAAAAAACGAAGAAGTATTTCAATCCACTCTAAAACGGTGTTTCTATATTTTAATTAATAATTGGAATATAGATCGAAATTGTAAGGCAAACCACAATTTAATTCTAACGGTAGAAAATTCTCTTCAAGCGACAAAATATTATCATCATCTCTCACCCCATCTTAAGTGTTTACGAAAATGGGTTCGTCACTTTACTCAAAGTCAAGACTATCAAAAGATTCGGCATTTTGCTTTAAGCCATACACAAAGTTGGACACATCGTTACGAATCTTATTTACTCACACCATCAGCGCTTGACCCAGATATCTCTCAAGATCAAAGAAAAACAGCACTTAAATTAGCTCAAGATATCAAGGAAAAATATAAATTTGATTTGGCAATGTATGTGACTCGTTCGGACTGTCCAACCTCTTCATCAGAATCACAATCCAATCCCACCCAACTCGGTCAAGACGTAATTACTCTCATTAAAAAAACCCTGTCAACTCAAAAAATAATCAGTTATGACAACTTAGCAAAGTTATTCCTAGAACAAACTAAAAACATAGAGTATTCTGCTTTTAAAATAGCACTACTGAACTATCTCGGCCTCTCATCAGAAAAACAGCATCCTGTTCCTTATATTCGAGATAAATTTTGTCAAAAGTTAGATAAATTAGAATCTGTTCATACTCAGCTACTCGTTGATAAATCACTCATTTCAAAAATTTGCCAACAGCTTATACAAATTTTAACAACTGAAAACGGTCAATCACCCTCAAATTGTTTTTGTTTATTAGTTTCTCAAGGAAACTACTTAACCTTAGTGCTGTTGTTACTCAAATTAATTCTAATCAGCCGTTTGAATAAAACCTATATAGAGCAAAAAATTGCCAATCTAATTCATTATTATCAAGGTTTAGGAGAAGAAAAGTGTCAAAAGTTTATTCAATTTTTAGAAGTCTTTAACCTTGTATTTACTCTATTTACAACTAATATTCAATTTCATTTAGTTAAAGTTCAGCCTCAAGATACTCCAACTGAGAAAAACATCGATTCCTATCGACTATTTTGTCAACTCAAAGGCCCTGACTTAAGACAAGTCAATCTTAAAACTGCAACTTTTAATAATCAGGACTTAAGAGGTGCAGACTTACGAAAAACTAACTTACAGGGACGAGAACTGATTCAAGTGGATTTACGAATGGCAAATTTAAGTGAAGCCAATCTGAGTCAAAGTGTTTTAAATGAAGCTGACTTACTGATTGCTAATTTGTATGGCGCAAATCTCAGTGAAGCTTGCCTAGTTAAAGCCAATTTGCACCGAGCGAATTTACAAAAAGCAAATTTAACGAAAGCAAGTTTAACGAGTGCTCAGCTTAGCTATACTAATTTATCTCAAGCCAGTCTCACTCAGGCTAATTTAATGGCCGCTTGTCTAAAAGAAGCGGACTTAAGAAATGCTAACCTGTCTGGGGCGAATCTAGAATATGCTGATTTGACAAAAGTTGATTTAAGCGGAGCCGATTTAAGTCAGGCTTGTTTAAGAGGAGCAAATCTTCAAGCTGCTAACTTAGAAAAAGCCAATCTTTGTGGCGCAGATTTGAGAGAAGTTAACCTGAGTCAAACTCATCTTTACCAAGCTAATTTAAGTGGTTGTAACTTATATCGTGCCAACTTGAGTGACGCTGACTTGAAAGAATGCAATTTAGCTCGAGCTAATCTTAATCAATCTAATCTTAGTCAAGTAGAGGCTATTGCTGTCAATCTAAAAAATGCCTTGTTACGTCGGGCTAATTTAGTCAAAGCGAACTTTATCAGTGCAGACTTCAGTCATTGTGATTTAACTCGAGCTAATTTGAAAGATGCAGACTTGAGTGGAGCTGATTTACAAAAAGCTTGTATTCGTCACACTTTACTGAATCAAACAAACTTATCCAACACGAATCTTCAAGGTGCTAATCTGTTTGGTAGTAATATACAGCAAGCAATTCTTCAAAATACTCAGTTTGGACAAAATTCAGGTTTGTCTGAACACCTCAAACATTACTTAAATACCGAACTCGAGCAACATGAGTTCGAGAACCGAACTTCACCTCTGCTACAAACAGAAGAAGTTTGAAAAATACCTGTAAAATCAAAAACAGCTTCTGAGTATGGAATAAGCCCAGAAGCTGCTTAATTTATAAAAGTCATCAAACATTGAAGACTGCATAGAGTCGAGTCAAATTGAAGGTCAAGCCCTCGGTCTATTAGTGTGCCTTGGCTACATACATTGCTGCACTTCCACCTAGCACCTATCAACGGGTAATCTGCCCGTGACCTTACTGGATTAACTCCATGAGAGCACTCATCTTGAGGTGGGCTTCCCACTTAGATGCTTTCAGCGGTTATCCGCTCCGCACTTGGCTACCCTGCGTTTACCGTTGGCACGATAACAGGTACACCAGCGGTGCGTTCCTCCCGGTCCTCTCGTACTAGGGAGGACTCCTCTCAATGCTCTTGCGCCTGCACCGGATATGGACCGAACTGTCTCACGACGTTCTGAACCCAGCTCACGTACCGCTTTAATGGGCGAACAGCCCAACCCTTGGGACCGACTTCAGCCCCAGGTTGCGATGAGCCGACATCGAGGTGCCAAACCTCCCCGTCGA
>CAYSWY010000037.1:0-54869 GCA_964434975.1 uncultured Lyngbya sp. | reverse complement strand
AAATCAACGGAGAGGGTGGGATTCGAACCCACGGTACCTTTCGGCACACTCGATTTCAAGTCGAGCGCATTCGACCACTCTGCCACCTCTCCAAATTGTTCTTTATCGCAAAACTCATTCTCTGAGGTGAGTCATACTCTGACCAACAAAAATTGAGCTTTGTTAAAGCTAGTTTACTACTATAGCATAAGTGGTCAATAGATAAAGCTAATCTAGGTTGCCTGTTGCCCAATGCTGAGAAAATATTCAATATTACCACCAGCAGTCGCCTTGTCCCTATCCCCCTTTATCTAACGTCTGGGGAAGACCAAAGCTGCTACCGCAACGCTCCGCGAACAATTTTATTGACGCGACGGGGCATATAAACATCTGGGGAAACCCCAGATGACAGCCCAGAGATGAATCTGGACAATCTTGATTGTCCACATACTGCTTTAATTGCTCAATTGTTACACCCCCGCAGCTAGCAACAAAGTAAGAGCCAGTCCAAAATACCTTTTGACTGTAAAGTTTTGATATATTGTCCGCGTATTCACGCCACATTGTTTTTGATGCTGTTACTTTCAAGTTAGCAATCAAATTGCTTAACAGTTTCTGGGGAGGATAGGAAAGAAGTAAATGCACATGATCAGCTTCCCCATTAAACTCTATTAATTCAGCATCCCAACTCGCTGCAACCGATTCAAAAACTTCTTGTAGTCGGGTTAGCATCGGCTGAGTGATTACTTTTCGACGAGACTTTGTCACAAATACTATTTAAAAAGTTCAGCCGCTCTATCGAATATAAAACAAGTGGCTGGAAACTATCAGAGGATCGAAAATACTTAACTGTTACTGATAAAACCAAAATTGGGCGGTTAAAACTAATCGGGACTTATGATTTGCATTTCTACCCAATAGACAAAATAAAAAGAGTTAGATTAGTTCGCCGTGCTGATGGTTACTATATACAATTTTGTCTCGACGTTGAGCGTAAAGATAAAGTTAATAAAACAGGTAACTCAGTTGGTTTAGACGTAGGGTTAAACCACTTCTACACCGACAGTAATGGGGTGCAGACGGAGAATCCTCGATTTTTAAGGCGCTCCGAACACAAACTCAAAAGATTGCAACGGGTTGCATCTAAGTGTACAAAAGGGTCTAATAATCGCTCTATAGCTAACAACCGATTAGCTAGACAACATTTAAAATTCAGTCGTCAGCGTAAAGATTTTGCTGTAAAACTAGCAAGATGCGTGTCAATGTCTAACGATATTGTGGCTATTGAGAATTTAAATATTAAAGGTCTAGTTAAAACAAGACTATCTAAATCAATCGGTGATGCAAGCTGGTCAATGTTTAGAAGTTGGCTAGAATATTTTTGCGATTTGTTTGATAGAGAACTGATTGCTGTTAATCCTAACTATACCTCTCAAGACTGTTCTAATTGTGGTAGTCGAGTTAAGAAAACTCTTAGTACTCGGACACATATTTGCACTTGTGGAACAGTGCTAGATAGAGACCATAACGCAGCAATCAATATTCTCAATAAAGGACTAATGAATAGGGTAGGGCATACCCAAATTAACGCTTCTGGACAGATTAACCACTGAAACACTGATGAGAGTTAGTGTTTTAAGTTAGCTGGTTGAAAGAAGAATCCCTCACTTGAGCGTGACGGGAGTGTCAAAACAAATGGTTTCATCATCTTTTGGTCTGTGTTTCTGTTACGATAATAGGGGAAAAAGTCCTAAAATATCCGGTTTTTTAGTCCAAAGTTCTGTTAGTAAGAGTTAGGGACTCGTTTTCAGACGATGAGCTAGCCTAACGGAGAAATCAATATCAGACTGCCCTTTGCGGCTAGTGTGTCGAGAGGCTACCGAGTAAGAAACACTTAATGGCAAAGACCAATAAAAATGTCAGGATTAGTGGATGATATTATTACCCAACAAGCTCACAAAGGCAGTATTGCCGCAATTATTCAAGTATTGAACTTGCGGTTAGCTGAAATCGGGGTGCGGACTCGAGCAATTTTTGTGGACGGGGTATTACAACTGCTGTGCGAGGCAACTCAAGCCGAACACCTAGACCAATCTCACGTTGTACCACAAGTACAAAATATTTTAGAATCGATCTCACCTCGCCATGTTCATCGGGTGCGAATCAACAGTCGTTTAGTCCAAGAACAGCAGCTCTTGTGGTTTGATGATATTAGGCAAGACCCAGAGCGGCAACTCTTGTGGTACGAAGATATTACCCTGAGCCAGCCTAACTTATTGACACAACTGATAGAAGAAGTTCAAGACTATTGGTATCAGCTTCCTCATCCGGTTCAATCTAGAACATCTGATGTGTTTCAAGTGCGGGAGCAACGTCAATTTCAAAAAGGTTTAATTGGGGGCGCTAGTTTAGGGGTGGGAGCCATGTTACTGGCAGTGGGTTTATACCATTGGTTGACTTCAGCATCAGGACTTCCCACCTTCTCCTTACCGACAACTCAGCCATCACCAACGGAAAATCTATCTCAACCCCCCTCATCTTCTGAGTCGGACAAAGAAAGCTTTAACCAGGCGGTGCGGATTGCTCAACAAGCTGTTTTAGCCGGAGAACAGGCAACTACAGCCGCCCAGTGGCGTGAAATTGCTCAGCAGTGGCGAGAAGCTGCGAGATTAATGACGCAAGTTTCCTCAGATTATGAACGATACACAACGGCTCAAAATCGAGCTGCTTTATATCAGCGCAATGCTGAAGTTGCCGAAACCGAAGCAGACAAAATAGAACAATAGGGTTATGGATTAGAGGCTACATTATCTTTGACCATTTCAACAGCATCGGTGGCAATATTGTCTGGAATACGAGTATATCCTAAGGTTTCATTCAACCCTTGTCCGCTTTCCATTATCCAATTCACCATGGTTTGAATGGCAGTGGCTTTTTCTGCTGTTTCATACTGTTTTTTCACTAAAATCCATGTCACACCAATAATGGGATAGCCACTATCTGGGTCTTTTAGATTCGCTGCGCTAAAATCTTGATAAAACCGAACGTTAGATAAGGCTTCATTAGTTTTTTCTAAACTCGGCTCAATAAATTGACCGGTGATATTTTCAACTAATGCAGTCGGCAATTGATTTTGACGAGCATAGGTGTCTTGAACATAGCCAATTGTTCCTGAGGTTTGTTTTACAGTTGTTGCCACCCCTTCCGTTTGCTCCGCTTTGAGGGGAGAACCCGGCCAATTAGGTTGTGTTGAAACATTCACCTGTTTCTTAAACGTTGGATTAATTGCGCTTAAATGTCGAGTAAAAATATAAGTTGTACCGCTACCATCGGCTCGGACAACGGGTTTAATGGGTAAATCAGGTAAATTAATTCCTGGATTATTTTTAGCAATTTTACGGTCATTCCAGTTTGTAATTTTACCGAGAAAAATCCCGGCTAATACATCTCTCGATAGGTTCAGTTGTGATACACCTGGAATGTTAAATACCACAGCAACTGCACCACCGGCCGTGGGAACTCGCACCATCCCTGCGGACATCTGGTTCATTTGAGACTCTGTCGGGGGTGCGTCTGTTCCGGCAAAGTCCACTGTGTCGGCCATAAAGCGCTCAATTCCGGCTCCACTCCCGACTGCTTCGTAGTTAACAGTGATGTTTTTATCTTGTTGGAGTTGAGTAAAATAACGTTGGTATAAAGGTGCTGGAAAGGTGGCTCCTGCTCCTTTAAGGTTTGCTGCAACCGCCACACTGAGGGAAGCAACAGATAAAACTAAAGTAGCAACAGATGTACCTAGAATGCGATATAAACTCCATTTTTGAGGGATCATATCTCTTATTTTTTTATTAAGTTGGGGTTGATAAAGATAGTTTACTATACAGAAGAGAAATAGTTTTGAGCAAAAAACTTAATGTTTTTTAAAGTTAAATTACAGTTAAGTTGAGGTTAAAAACTTATCAATAGTTCTGAGTTTTTAGTAATTCAAAATTTGCGGGAAACGGGAAATCGCTTCAATTATACATTCACCCATTCTTTTGGGTTGATATTGGGTAGTTGTAACCCCATACTCCTATCTTCTCAGTTTTTATTACCCGATTCACAATTTTTCAATATATTTCTAATACTGTTAACGACCCTCAGAGGAAAACAAACCTAATATCGGAGCAATTAGAACACCGAAAATAAATCCTCCTGCGTGCGCCCAGTAAGCCACTCCTCCTTGTGAACCTAAATTAGCAGTGGCATTAAGACTGGCAACACCATAGAAAAATTGCATTGCAAACCAGAAACCCAGGAAAAAGAAGGCAGGCAGTCGAACTCTAAAAAAGAAGAGAAAAATTGGCAGTAATAGGGTGACTTTAGCCCGAGGAAATCGAATTAAATAAGCCCCTAATACTCCAGCAATTGCGCCACTGGCTCCTAAAGTTGGAATGATAGAATCTGTGGCAAAAATACCTTGAGTTAAAGCGGCTAAAGCACCACAAATTAGATAGAAAATTAGAAACTTTAAGTGACCTAAACGATCCTCGATATTATTACCAAAAATAAATAAATACAGCATATTGCCGATAATGTGACCGAAGCCACCATGAAGAAATTGAGACGTAATTAAAGTAATCCATTCCGGAAAGGCAGAATTGGGTAAAGTCGTAGGACAAACTTCAAACAGTTGACAGGGAACAAAAGCCCATTGATAAAAAAAGTTTTGAAGCTGATTATCCGATAAGCTTAACTCAATTAAAAATAAGAAAATATTAGCAGCAATTAGACCCCAGGTCATCCAAGGTGTAATACTGACAGGATTATCATCACGAATTGGAACCAAAGAACTCACTCCTCATCTTTACTATTATGGAACTTACCATAGCTTATTTAATTCTAAATAACAATTCTATCAAAGGAATAAAAGCTATATTGAATCCTGATAAAAATCTTTAAATCATAATTAATTTTATTATTTTGATAACAGCAAAACCATAAAACTACAAAAATCTTAGAAAAAAATCCGGAAATTTAACAAAATATTTTTATAAATGAGAAAATCAGACAATCTCTCTATCTCTTTATACGACTTCATTCGAGTCACTCAACCCAGACTTAATCTGATTTTTTTTTTGCAAAATGTAAATAAGTGTGACAAAAATCTTATTAAAAAAGGTTGAAAATTGATTAGAAGGTTGTTAGATTATGCAATAAGAAAGCCAGCTCAATATCGTGAACACTCGTCATCAGGAGACTGATCGATTTATGTTAGAGACTATTTTTGCTCAGTCAATCTAAGATGAGTTGAGGAATTAAGACTATGTCTGTCAATATCGCTCCATTTTGTATTATTTTCTGAATCTCTAATCTATTGATTAAAAAGAACTCCTTCAGTTGAAAGATTCAGCCATCAACCAGAATTTCTTAATCTTGCATAGCCCAATTGTAGAAGTTGTTAACGCTTCTACTCAATTAGTCATAACAACAACAGGGCTATTCAACATCTAAATCATTAAACGAGCTTAACCTGAATCAAATATTTCAAAGAAACAGAAATCACTAGTTTCTGTTAATTGATCGAGTTTTCTATTCTCCAACTTGATCAAAGGGCAATTATCGAAAAAATTTCCTTTGAGAGCGCTTTTCTTATGACCTTATGCTAGATCTTAAGGAGGTTTAGATGATCATTCATGAAATTACTGCATTAGTCACAGGTGCTTCCCGTGGTATTGGGCGTTCTATTGCTTTAGAACTTGCCAAAAACGGAGTTAAACGCTTAATATTAGTAGCTCGCGATCGCCAAAAATTAGCGGAATTAGCAACTGAAATTAAAGCCTTAGAGGTTGAGGTGATTACTTTAGCCCTTGACTTAACTCAACCAGTTGAAATTAATATTACGATAGCTCAAGCATGGCGTGCTTATGGGCCGATTGATTTATTAATTAACTGTGCGGGTGTTGCCCATCAAACCCCGTTTTTACAGTCAAAAATTCCTGATGTTCAAGAAGAAATTGCCCTGAATGTAATGGGATTATACACTATTACTCGTTCAGTTGCCCGACGAATGGCAACTCGTCAGCAAGGTACTATTGTCAATGTTTCTAGCTTAATGGGCAAAATTGCTGCCCCAACAATGTCTACTTATTCTGCTACTAAATTTGCAATTTTAGGGCTAACTCAGGCATTACGCAGTGAACTGAGCCAGCATAATATCAAAGTGGTTGCATTACTTCCCACCTTAACCGAGACAGATATGACTCAGAGTTTACATTTATTTCGTGGGGTGATGCCGATGACTGCTGAACAAGTGGCTCAAAAATTAATTAAAGGACTCCGAAAAAATTCCCCTGAAATTTTAGTAGGATGGCAAAGTCATTTAGCCGTTTGGTGCAGTCGTTTTGCCCCAGGCTTATTAGCAAAAATCCTATTATTGGCATCACCCTTATCTAAAATGCAACCTCAAAAATCCTCAACTTAATGATTGAGAGTGTCCCTCTGAACGGGGTAGTAATATCACTGCCCCATTCATTATTATGGAGTTGATATAGCTGAGCAATAGATTGTCATTTTTGATAGCAAAATACGCTAAAATAGAAATAAATTTAAATTATTGATATCCGTGTTTGAATGATCCAAGCGAACCAGGCACAACTAGAATTTGCTAAAAATCGGGCTGCTGTTTTTCAACATTTTCTTCAACTTGAAATTGAAAAAGGAGCAACCGCCGATCATTTAGCTTTTTTAGATCAAGGCATTAATTATTCTCTTTATAAAACCGAACTAGAAAACTATTTATCTTCTCTCAAACAACAACCCATGCGGTTTCGTCCATATCCTCATTTAGGAGAATTACCGACCATTCACCCAGAAGGATTAAGTTTTTTACATCGAGATATTCAAGAAGCTTGTCTTTGTTTGGGAAGTTGGCAAGAGGGAAAAATTGAGGGATTATGGCTGGGGAGAAATGCACTGCATAATACTCAGTTTTGGAGTGCCACTAAACTCATTCCCATCTTAAATATTCTCAGTCAAATCAATCAAAAAGACTGTTTAACTTCTCCTCAGAATTGGGTCATTCGTGACCCAGATAATACAGAAATTCAACTATTTTTTTATCAAGCTGTTGAAGATATTTTCACTTACCAAAAATCTCTCGGAAGTTCTAATGCATTATCTGCAATCTTTAAACGGTTTGAAACTCGTTCTAAATTGGAACAATGGTTAAAAACAATTACCGGAAATTTGGAATTAGAATTTCAAGGAGACTATGGAGAAGCGCCTTTGATCAAATATCCCGAGATTTATGATACATTAACTCAGCAAATTTTACTACAAGCTGCCCCCGAAACTTCACGAGGTGAAAATTTAGTTTCAGCCTATGATTTAACTCGGATGATTTCGATGATTGGCTGGCATTATCATTTAACACCAGAATGTTGTTTACCTGGAATTACTGAAAATAATTTACCTTGTATTGTTACCGCTTTAGGACAAGATTCGGCGCGGTTTGTTGATGCTGCTTTTAAGCTATTAGGATTAGAAAATATTATTCAATCTCCGGTTATTTTATCAAAACTTGGACATGGACCGAGTAGCCTGAGAAATACAATTGAAACGACTTATATGGCTTATGTTCAGTTTATTGACCCTTTAGCAAAATCACAAGGAAAACCCGCTAAACTCCGATCTTTTGCTTTTACAATCAGAGGTGCTATTCCGATTGAAGATATCGAAAATTTTGACGAAGAATCCATTCATTTAGATGCTAGAATTGCTACAGAAGTCACAGAAATTATTCGTCGAGTAATTACTGAAGAAATAGATGAGATAGCTTAGGGCGATCAGGGGCGCATGCAATGCGCCCCTACAGTTGCGGCTTCTATTAAATATCTGCTAACTTTCCTAACGGAATACTGGTTAACTCTTTATAATTGGTATTCCTTAATCTTTCTAATTCATTAATCCATTCTTGCTCTTGAGAAAATTGCTTTTGATAGCTTTGAGCTAAATCAGGATGTTCACGCCAGTTTGTTTCCTGCCAAAGCTGCAAAGCATAACTTCGACGTTTCTGACATATTACAAATTCTATTGATGCGATTGCGGCTCGAATTTCTAAAGGAGCGCGTAAAACCCGGCGCTGAGACATTTCATCTAAATATAACAAATAAGATAATTCTAATTTTTCTTGTTTTATGCTGAAATAATCTTGTAAACTCGACCCTAGATCTATGTTTTCAATTAACCCTTGATTTTGTTCTTCAATCTCAACAATACTGCGCCACAGTAAACGATTTTGAGATAAACTAAACTCTAAATCACGAGCATCCATTGCATCTAAAATAGTTTGTCGATGTTGAGGATAATGAATATAAATTCTCAGCAATGCAGTTTCTGCTTCTCCGAGTAAGCTACCTTGAGAAACTAACGGTAAACTCGGCTCTTCACGTTGTTGCTTGCCTTGAGTTTGAGGTGTTCTTCTAATCTTATTAATTTGTGTTTGTAAGCTTTTAGATAAAACTTCAATTAAGCGGGTTTGTCCTTGACTTAAAATGGCTGCACAATATTCAATATAATGAACTCGTTGAAGATCGTGTTCAATCTTCTGCAACAGTTCAACCATTTGTTTTTCAACCTGTTGCGCTTCAACCACTTTATTTAAATCTCGTCCCGATAAGAATTGATGAATTTGCCAATCTAACCACAACGGTGAATGAGTTGCTAATTCTTGATAAGATTCAGCCGAATAAAGACTCAAAAATTCATCGGCATCTTTACCATCGGGTAAGTTTAAGATCCGGAGCTGAACTCCCCCTTGATAAGCTAAAGTTTCAACTTCTGTAATGGCTCGTTGAGTTGCCTTTTGTCCGGCGCTATCCCCATCAAAATTAAGGATAACTTGTTTCGATTCAGTGTAGCGTAAAAGCAGACGAACTTGATGGATACTCAACGCAGTTCCCAATGCCGCCACGACATTTTGAATACCAGCAGCATGAAGCGCAATGACATCAAAATATCCTTCGACAATAATGGCTTGATCCTGTTGAGAAATAGCGGAATAGGCTTGATCTAAACCAAATAATACTTTGCCTTTATCAAATAGTTCTGTTTCGGGAGAATTGAGATATTTAGGTTGTTCATCAGCTAACGTTCTACCCCCAAAACCAATTACTCTTCCTTGAGCATCATGAATGGGAATCATTAAGCGATCGCGAAACCGATCATAATAACCACTGCCATTTTTTCGGGGTACAATTAATCCGGCTTGTTCGACTAAATGAACAGAAAATTGTCGTTGTTCAACTAAATAATTATAGAGGGTTTCCCATCCGGCGGGTGCATAACCTAACTGAAATTGTTGGATTGTTTCAGTGGTTAATTGACGGGTTGATTTTAAATACTCTAATGCTATTTTACCCTCTGATTGTTGCAGCGTATGTTGATAGAAACTGGTGGCAATCGCATTAATTTCATATAACTGTTCTCGTAGGGATAACTGACGTTGAAATTCCTGATGTTGTTCGGGGGACTCTGTTTTAACCGGAACCTGATAGCGTTGCGCGAAGTCTAACACCACATCTGCGAAAGACTGTTTCTTCAGTTCCATTAAAAACTTAATACTATTGCCACCCGCTCCACAGCCAAAACAATAATACATTTGTTTGACTGGACTCACCGTAAAACTGGGGGTTTTCTCGTCATGAAATGGACACAAACCGACAAAATCCTTTCCCCGTCGTTTCAGCACCACCTGTTCAGAAACAACGTCATAAATATCAGCCCGTTGTTTTACCTCTTCAATCGTATCAGAATGGATGCGGGGCGTTTGCATGGAAGATCAAACTGAAGTCACAGAAACGCGGCGTATTGCGCCATACTTATTGTTACATAGTTCTCTCCGAAAAGCTACTGAGAAAAGAGCCAAAATATAAAGTCTGATTAAATAGAATGTAATCTCGCCACCGCTACTCGTCAGTATTAGATCGTTTAATTGTAATTATTCTTTGCTGCTTAACATAAACTGTCATGAGTAGCAAATACTATCAAATATTATTTTTCAAATATTATGCTTTTGTGCCATTTCTATTGTGGAAATTATGGAAGCTGACTTAAGAATATTCACATCACAACCTCAATAAATTTGCGGATGACAAATTCAATATATTAATTGAATAATAGAAACAAGAACTTTATATCTATTGGTAATATCCATAGCGAACCCTCACGAGAGTGAATATGTTCAAATTTGACTTTCTTCGGTATTTGAGATGATCAATAAAACAATAGCGAAAAGTTAATCGTTCTCACGACTTGCCAATAGACGTTCTTTGCTCCGTTAGAGTTTATAGATCAAGATGCTAACTTCCCAATCTCAACTCACAACTCAAGCACGGCTATGGCTAGAACAACTCCCTAACGCAATTGCTCTGTTTGATCGTAATATGCGTTATATTTTGGCAAGTTCTCGCTGGCGTGAGCTGCTGAATTTGGGCAATATCGCTTTAGAAGGACAATCTTATTCTGATAGCTTTTCTCCTCTCCCTTGGAATTGGTCTACTATTGTTAAACAGTGTTTATCAGGTTCTCCTCAATCTTGGCAAACTCAGCAAACAATCACACAACAACATCAATTAAAATCTTTAAAATGGCAGGCAACCCCTTGGTATAATGAAGCGGGTGAAGTCGGTGGGATTACGGTGAGTGTTGAAGCCGTTATTGAAGATAAAATAGCTTGTAAACCTGAGGAATTAGAAACATTTAAACAATTTCAAGCACTCGCTGAAAATGTACCGGGGATGATTTATCAATTTCGCCTCGATCCTGATGGTACAAGAAGTTTTCCTTATATTTCTTCAGGATGCTATTATACCTACGAACTAGAACCCGAACAAGTTAAACAGCAGCCGGATTTATTATTTGAAGTGGTACATCCGGATGATAAAGTCAGACTTGAAAATACGATTAAATCTTCGGCTGAAACCCTGACAAAATGGGAAACCGAATGGCGAATTATTACCCCAAATGGACAGTTAAAATGGCTGAAAGGGATTTCTAAACCGCAATACCAACCGGATGGGGCGATATTGTGGGATGGCTGTGTGATTGATATTAGTGAACATAAAGCCACAGAAGCTGAGCTTCAACAGTCTCAACAGGTACTAAAATTAGTATTAGATAATATTCCGCAATTAATTTTCTGGAAAGATTGTAACTTAGTTTACCAGGGCTGTAACCAAAATTTTGCTGATGTGGCAGGTCTAAATTCCCCAGAAGAAATTATTGGAAAAACAGATTATGATCTGCCTTGGACGGATGAAGAAACCAATTGGTATCGCCAGTGCGATCGCCAAGTCATGGCAGCGGGTCAACCCGAATTACACATTATTGAAACTCAACAACAAGCTGATGGTAAACAAGCTTGGTTAGATACGAATAAAATTCCGCTACGAGATAGTCAAAATCAAGTCATTGGTATTCTCGGGACGATTGAAGATATTACCACCCGCAAACAAGCCGAAGAAACGCTTAAACGCTACAACGAAGAATTAGAAACAAAAGTAGCAGAACGCACCACTCAGCTACAACAGTCTTTGAAAAACTTAAAAAATCTAAAGTTTGCCGTCAATCAAGCTGCAATTGTTGCCATTACAGATACCAAAGGTATGATCACTGATGTTAATGATAAATTCTGTAAAATTTCTGGATATTCTCGTGAAGAACTAATTGGACAAAATCATCGTATTGTTAATTCAGCCTATCATTCCAAAACTTTTTTCCGAAAAATGTGGCGGACAATTTCCAGCGGTAAGATTTGGCAAGGGGAAATCAAAAATAAAGCCAAAGATGGCTCATATTACTGGGTTGAGACTACGATTGTTCCCCTACTCAATCAGAACAATAAACCCTATCAATATATCTCAATTCGACATGATATCAGCGATCGCAAACAGGCTGAAATTGCATTACAGAAAAGTCAAGGACAGTTAGAAGCCTTCATTAATCATGCACCTGCTGTGATTTTCCTTAAAAGCTTAAAGGGTGAGTATATGATTACAAATCGAGTCTGTAATCAGGTATTGCAAGTTTCTTCAGAAGAAATTATCGGCAAAACTGACCGTGATTTATTTCCTCCAGAGGCAGCCGCTCACATCCGGCACAATGATCAACAAGTCGTAAAAGCAGATCAGCCTATACATACAGAAGAAGTCATTCCTCTCCCGGATGGAGAACATATCTACGAAACGATCAAGTTTCCGGTGAAAGATACTGATGGCAATGTATACGCTATGGGCGGTGTTTCCATTGATATTACCAGTCGTAAGCGAACTGAGGAGGCTCTCCAACAAAGCGAAGCTCATTTTCAACGTTTGACGGCAAATGTTCCCGGAATGCTGTATCAATATCGTTTAGACGGCGATGGCATTATTTCTTATCCCTATGTGTCTTCTGGTTGTCGAGATGTCTTTGGCATTGAACCCGAACAACTACAACAGAATAGTAGTTTATTAAAAATTCACTCAGAAGATGAAGCCGAAGTCATGGCAGCAATAATCTTATCGGCACAAACTCTACAAGACTGGAAGTATGAATGGCGTACCGTACTTCCCTCAGGAGAGGTGAAATGGGTACAAGGTTTCTCACGGCCTGAACGTCAAGCCGATGGTTCTACCCTGTGGAGTGGTTGTGTGATTGATATTAGCGATCGCAAACGTACAGAAAAACAACTCCATCAGTTTCAGCAGCGACTGTCATTGATGGTCGAACAAACCCCTTTAGCAGTGATTGAATGGAATACCGAGATGGAAGTGACCGCTTGGAACCCTGCTGCAGAACGGATATTTGGCTTTTCTGCCACTGAAGCGATGGGTCAATATATGGATTTTTTCCTCCCAGAATCGGCCCGACAACAGGTTCAAGGAATTACTGCTAGTTTACTGCTGCAACAAGGCGGACTCTACAACATTAATGAAAATCTAAGGAAAGATAGCAAAACCATCATCTGTGAGTGGTATAACACGCCGCTGATCACCCCTGAAGGAGAAGTGATTGGGATTGCTTCCCATGCATTGGATATTACAGAACGTCAGCAAGCCGAAATTAAACTACAACAAACCACGACTCAACTGCAAGAAGCGCAACAACTGGCTCATATTGGTAACTGGAATTATGACATTGCCACGGGCGAAATTCAATGGTCTGAAGAAGTGTTTCGGATTTATGGTTTAGATAGTCAAACCACCGCACCTTCTTTAGAAGAAATCATTGCCTTGTCTCATCCTGAAGACCGACAACAGGTATACAAAACATTTACTTTTACCGCCAGTCTAGGAACATCTTACGATTTAGAAGCACGGATTATTCGTCCGAATGGTGAAATTCGCCACGTCAATGCTAAAGGGGAGGCTGTCAGCGATGAACAAGGTAGAGTCATCCGGATGTTTGGCACCATCATGGATATTACTGAGCGTAAACTGGCTGAAGCTGAACGTCAAAAGTTGATTTCGATTATTGAGGCTAGTTCAGACTTTATTGGATTTGCTACACCCCAGGGTCAACCCATTTATATCAATCCAGCAGGGTTAAAAATGGTGGGGTTAAACAGTATTGAAGAAGCAAAAACGAAGCAACTGAGTGATTTTTTCCCAAGTCCAGAGGCTCAACAGTTTCAGAAGAATATTTTACCGAAGTTTCTGAGGCAGGGAACTTGGCAAGGAGAATTACAATTCCAGCATTTCCAAACAGGCTGTTTAATTCCCATTGATGAAAGGCTATTTACCATCAAAGATCCTGAAACAGGGGAAACAATGGGAATAGCGACTATTACGCGCAATATTACTGAACGCAAAAAAGCAGAAGCTGCCTTCGAGAAAACCACGCGAGATTTACAACAAGCACAACGAATTGCTCGTATTGGCAATTGGGAATTTGACGTAGTCACAAACCGTATAAGCTGGTCTGAGGAGTTATTTCACCTGTTTCAGCGGCCTGTAGAATTGGGACCCCCCACAGCAGAAGAGTCACCCTTACTTTATCATCCAGAAGAGCGACCGAGGCTGATAGAGGCATTGGAAAATATAATCACTACAGCTCAACCGATGGAGTTGGAGTTACGAGTCGCAACGCAAATAGAGAACTTACGCTACGTTAATGTTAAAGCAGAAGCCGTTTATAACGAAGAGGGTAAAGTGACGGGTTTGTTTGGAACAATCATGGATATTACAGAACGCAAACAAGCCGAAATTAAATTACAAGAGCAAGCCGAAACATTGCAAAAAACCCTGAAAGAATTGCAACGAACTCAAGCACAAATGATTCAAAGTGAGAAAATGTCAAGTTTGGGTCAAATGGTAGCGGGAGTGGCACACGAAATTAATAATCCGGTGAGTTTTATTCATGGTAATATCACCCATGCCGATGATTATGTTCAGGATTTATTTGAATTATTGGATCTTTATCAAGCACATTATCCTGAACCCCCAGCGGATATTCAAGAATTACTCAAAGAAGTAGAATTAGATTTTCTTAAAGAAGATTTTAGCAAACTGTTAAAGTCAATGAAAACAGGCACAGAACGAATAAGAGAAATTGTACTTTCATTACGGAATTTTTCTCGATTAGATGAATCAGAATTTAAACAAGCAAATATTCATGATGGAATTAATAGTACATTACTGATTTTAAAAAATCGTCTGTTTGATATTGAAGTGATTACAGAATACGCTGACTTACCACCAGTTGAATGTTATCCCGGTCAACTGAATCAAGTGTTTATGAATATTTTAGATAATGCGATTGATGTATTAGAAAATAATCCAGATCATAAACAAATTAAGATTCACACTACAATGGTTCGTTCTAACTGGATTCAGATTCGGATTTTTAATAGCGGCCCTGAGATTTCAAACAGTATTTGTGATAAAGTATTTGATCCTTTTTTCACCACAAAACCCATTGGTCAAGGCACTGGACTGGGACTATCTATCAGTTATCAAATTGTCACCGATAGACATCATGGCACTATTAATTGTCATCCTATTGCGAATGTGGGGACTGAATTTCTCATTGAAATTCCTATCCGACAAATCTTACCTTAATCTATAGCGCTACGCGCGCTTGGAACAGGCACTCCTGCAATAGGCAACAGGGAACAGGGAAAAATGGTAAATAATGGAGATAAAAAGCACTATTAAGGGTCGTACCGCTACTTTTATTGTTCTTTTTTAGGCGATTAATGCATTGTAGAAATTTATTTTTATAGCGTACTTTTTCAAATATTCAGTATATCATTAGCCAAACTATACCAAAGATAAATTACATTAAAAAAATCAGTATAAATTGCTATTGAAAAAATCATAAAAGGATCGGAACTTAATCTATAAAATCACGTCTCAATAGCGCTGCAAATGACAGAATCAATATAGAAATTGAATGAATTATTAGTGAAAATGGGACATATCAATAATTTCTATGTGGACATAAATAACTCTGCGTAGCAGCTTAATAATCAACTGATGACAGAGTGTGATGAAATTTATTGTAAAACTTGATATAGTAGTAATTTATAAAAATTGTATTAAATCAGAGTCGTAGGCTGTTAATTATTAATGGAAAAATAAAAATGCCTTTCAATCACCCTCAACCCACTACCCAATCGCAACTTTGGCTACAACAACTCCCGATGGCGATCGCTATATTTGATCGTAATATGCAATATCTTTTGGCTAACTTCCGTTGGCGAGAACTACTTAATTTAGGCAGTCAGTCTATCAATGGATATTGTTATACTCAAACAATACCCACCCTTCCCCCGAACTGGCAGACTATTCAGAAAAACTGTTTATCGGGTTTAAGTCAGTCTTGGCAGACGGAGTATCTTGGCAATCAAGAACGTTCATCAAACCGCCTCAAATGGCAGGCTACACCTTGGTATAATCAAGTCGGTCAAGTTGGTGGAATTACGATTAGTGTTGAAGCAGTTGTAGAAGAACAAATTGCCAGTCAACCGCAAGAATTACAAGGATTTGAGCTGTTTGAGTCACTGCTTGACAACATACCGGGGATGATTTATCAGTTTCTCCAGGAGCCTGATGGGACAAGAACGTTTCCCTATGTCTCTTCCGGTTGCTACGATATTTATGAAGTTGAACCTCAACAAGTTCAACAGCAGCCTGAGTTACTATTTGAGATGGTACATCCAGAAGATATACCTCGAATAGAACATACCATTGCTTACTCGGCTGAAACTTTAACAGAATGGGAATTGGAATGGCGAATTATTACCCCAACTGGAGTGTTAAAATGGCTCAAAGGTATTTCTAAACCACAATACCAACCCGATGGAGCGATATTATGGGATGGTTGTGTAATTGATATTAGCGACCGCAAACTGGCTGAAGCGGCACTCAAACAACTGAATGAAGAATTAGACATCGAGGTACGAAAACGCACGGCTCAACTACAACAATCGCTACAAGAATTAACGAATTTAAAGTTTGCCCTAGATCAATCTGCCAGTGTATCCATTACCGATCTTGAAGATAATATTATCTATATTAACGATAAATTTTGCCAACTCAGTGGTTATACTCAACAAGAGTTAATCGGAAACAACCACCGCATGATTAGTTCGGGTGATCATTCTGCTGAATTTTACCAGGAAATGTGGCAGACAATTTCTGGTGGCAAAGTCTGGCAGGGAGAAATTAAAAATCAAGCCAAAGATGGCTCATATTACTGGCTCGATACCACAATTGTTCCGCTGCTGAATCAGAAATACGAACCTCATCAATATATCTCAATTCGTCATGATATTAGCGATCGCAAACGGGCAGAAATGGCATTACAAGAAAGCAAAAATAAATTACAAGCCGTACTTGACCATGCACCTGCAGTGATATATATGCAGAATCTAGACGGTCAGTATATCCTGACAAACCAAGAATTTGAGCAGGTTTTACAACTGTCTCCAGGAGAAGCCATTGGTAAAACAGATGATGATTTACTCCCGGAAGAAGTAGCCGCTAACCTGCAGTACAATCACCAACAAGTTCTGAAAACAGATCAACCCTTATATTCAGAAACAACAGCTTCCCTCCCCGATGGAAAACATATTTATCAAACGATTAAGTTTCCCGTTAAAGATGTAGACGGCAACACCTATGCTATCGGCGATGTGTGTGTTGATATTACCCGTCTCAAAGCCGCTGAAATGGCATTACAAGAAAGCAAAAATCAGTTACAAGCCGTGCTAGACCATGCACCCGCAGTGATTTTTCAGAAAAATACAGAGGGTGAGTATATGATCGCTAACCCAGAATGTGAGCGGGTTTTACAAGTCTCTCCTGGGTCAGTCGTGGGTAAAACAGATGATGATTTCTTTCCGCCAGAAATAGCCGCTTATATCCAGCATTGTGACCAACAAGTCCTGAAAACAGGTCAACCCGTCTATGCAGAAAAAGTCATTCCGCTTCCCGATGGAGAACATATTTATCAAAGCATCAATTTTCCAGTTAAAGATGCTGATAACAGGATCTATGCTGTCGGCGGTGTATGCGTTGATATTACCAGTCTTCAGGCCGCTGAGAATGCCCTAAAACAAAGTGAAGCTCGATTTCAACGTTTAGCGGCAAATGTTCCCGGAATGCTGTTTCAGTATCGTTTAGATACCGCTGGAACCCCATCTTTTCCTTATGTCTCTTCCGGTAGTCGAGAGATTTTTGAGGTCGAACCGGAACAACTGCAACGCGATGCCACTCTATTAAGAAATCATCCAGAAGATGACGCTGAGATGATTGCATCCATCCTGTTATCTGCTGAAACCTTGCAAGACTGGGAATATGAATGGCGAATTCTGCTGCCTTCAGGAGAGGTAAAATGGCTGCAAGGATTCTCACGACCAAAACGTCAAGCAGATGGTTCTATTCTGTGGGATGGTTGTGTGATTGATATTAGCAACCGCAAACGCATTGAAGAATCCCTACGCCAATATCAGCAGCGACTGTCGTTAATGGTGAAACAAACCCCTTTAGCGGTGATTAAATGGAATACCGAGATGGAAGTGACCGACTGGAACCCTGCCGCAGAGAGGATATTTGGTTATTCTGCCACTGAAGCGATGGGTCAATATATCAATTTTATTGTACCAGAATCGGCTCGCCAACAGGTTCAACAAGTTGTTGCCGATCTACTGCTGCAACAAGGGGGATACTGCAACATCAATGACAACTTGAGGAAAGATGGTACAACCATTGTCTGTGAGTGGTACAACACCCCGTTAGTCACGGCTACAGGAGAAGTGATTGGTATCGCTTCCCATGCCTTGGATATTACAGACCGTAAAACGGCTGAAATGCAACTCCAACAGCAAACCGAAACCTTGCAAAAAACCCTACAAGAATTACGATGTACCCAAGCACAAATGATTCAAAGTGAAAAAATGTCAGGTTTGGGTCGAATGGTGGCAGGAGTGGCACACGAAATTAATAATCCGGTCACTTTTATTCATGGTAATCTGACGTTTGTGAATAACTATACTCAGGATTTATTTGAATTACTCGATTTGTATCAAACCCATTATCCTGAACCTGTGGCTGAGATTCAAGAATTCCTCGATGAAATTGAATTAGACTTTGTCAAAGAAGATTTTAGCAAACTGTTAAAGTCAATGACAACAGGCACAGAACGGATTCGAGAAATTGTGCTATCGTTACGGAATTTTTCTCGGTTAGATGAATCAGAGTTTAAACGCGCTGATATTCATGATGGAATGAATAGTACATTAATGATCTTGAAAAATCGCCTGTTTGGGATTGAAGTGATTACTGAATACGGAGATTTACCGCAAGTTGAATGTTATCCCGGTCAATTGAATCAGGTATTTATGAATATTTTAGATAATGCGATTGATGTATTAGAACAAACTGACGATGATAAAATAATTCTGATTCAAACTGAAACAATTAATTCTGATAGCATTCGGATTAAAATAGCCAATAGCGGCCCCGAGATTTCACCGACCATTTGTGACAAAATATTCGATCCTTTCTTCACAACCAAACCCATTGGTGAAGGCACTGGACTCGGACTGTCTATTAGTTATCAAATTATCACAGAGAAACATAACGGCAAAATTTATTGTGATCCTATTATTAATGTCGGGACTGAATTGATTATTGAAATTCCTGTGCGTCAAATAGGTTAATTAATACCTCTCCCTAGCCCTCTCACCTCTCCCTAGCCCTCTCACCTCTCCCTAGCCCTCTCCTAGGAGGAGAGGGAAATTGTGTCCCAAGGGGACAGTTTTTTAATGGAGAGGGAACAAGAGGACTATTATTTAATAGAAATCGCCTTCTTATTCTTTGAAAAACAATGATAAATTAAATTAGAGTTTGTAAGCCTCTCTCTACCTCTCCCTAGCCCTCTCACCTCTCCCTGCCCTCTCCTAGGAGGAGAGGGAAATTGTGTCCCAAGGGGACAGTTTTTTAATGGAGAGGGAACAAGAGGACTATTATTTAATAGAAATCGCCTTCTTATTCTTTGAAAAACAATGATAAATTAAATTAGAGTTTGTAAGCCTCTCTCCTACTAGGGGAGAGGTTTGGAGAGGGGTTTGGAGAGGGTTAGGGAGAGGTATTAATCTAACCGTTGTAATGGCACAGTATTCGGATCAAGAATTTTAGGACTAGAATAATCAAACTTTACCGCTAAAGATAACTTATCTGATTTCTTGCCAAAAATATGAGTAATTTTTCCCACTCCAAAACTGAGATGAAAAACGCGATCGCCCACTTTCCAATCTTCAGCCTTCGTTTTATTTAATGACTTCTTCGATGTCTTTTTACTCGTCTTTTCTGGTTTAGTTTTTCGTTGAGAAACAGGTAAACTTCCGGCTATTAATTCGGTCGGTAATTCTTTTAAAAACATTGACGCTACACAAGGTTCTCTGTGTCCCCATAAACGGCGTTCATTAGCATGGGAAATAAATAACTGTTCTTGGGCGCGAGTAATCCCAACATAACATAATCTTCGTTCTTCTTCTATTGCTAACGGATCATCTAAACTACGAAAATTAGGAAATAATCCCTGTTCTAAACCCACGAGAAATACAATGGGAAATTCTAAACCTTTAGCCGAATGTAACGTCATTAAAGATACCGCTTGTTCTCCTTCTTGCAGGTTATCTAAATCCGATGCTAAGGCAGCATTGGCGAGAAACGCTTCTAAACTCGGATCTTCATTATCCTCTTGAAATTGAGACACCGCATTACACAGTTCTTTAATATTTTCTAAGCGATTTTCCGCCTCATCAGTTCCCTGTTTTTTCAAATCTTCAACATAATTAGATTCTTCTAATATTTCTTCTAAAATCTCTAAACCCGACAAAGAATTAATTTGAGTTTTCCATTTACTAATCATCTCTGCAAATTGATTAACCGCCTTGGCAGAACGTCCCGCTAAAGTATTAACAGAATCAGTATCACTAATAATTTCCCAAAGCGGAATTCCTAACTGTTGCGCCGCATTCACTAAACTATCAATCGTTGTTTTTCCAATCCCGCGACGGGGTGTATTAATTACTCGTAATAAACTCACACTATCCGCTGGATTAACAAGTATTCGTAAATAAGATAAACTATCCTTAATTTCCTTACGATCATAGAACTTTAATCCGCCAATCATGGTATAAGGAACCTTTCCCCGCAACGCATCTTCTAACGCCCGAGATTGAGCGTTTGTTCGATATAAAATAGCAAAATCACCATAACCAATTTCAGGATTATCATGCATTAAACCCTTGATTTGATTTAAAATAAACCGTGCCTCAGCCGTTTCATCATCCGCGCGATAACAATAAATCGGCGCACCTTCACTGCGAGTGGGACGCAAAACTTTATCAATTCTTTCCGTATTATTTTGAATTAAATGATTGGCAACTTCCAGAATATTAGAACGAGAACGGTAATTCTCTTCTAACTTAATCATCGTCCGAGTATCATCATCCCCTAAACCATCACCAAAATCCTGCTGAAATTCTAATAAAATTGTATAGTCTGCCATCCGAAAAGAATAAATCGATTGATCTACATCCCCCACAACAAAAATAGAACGATTTTTCCAATTATTAAACTGTCTCGGATGTTCTCCATTCGTTGCCAATAACCGAATCAAATTATATTGCGTTCGATTTGTATCCTGATATTCATCTACTAAAATATGACAAAACTTTTGATGCCAATACGCTAAAACCTGTTCATTTTGCTGAAACAATTCTACTGGCACTCGAATTAAATCATCAAAATCCAACGCATTATTTGCCGCTAAATTATCTTGATAAATCCCATAAACCTCAGAAATTACTCGTCCTTGATAATCAGGGTTTTCAGCCGCATAAACTTGAGGAGAATAACCTAAATTCTTCGCATTACTAATTTGATAACGAACCTTACGGGGGTCAAACTTCTTATCATCTAAATTAAGCTGCTTCGTAACAATCTGCTTCACTAAACTCTGAGCATCAGACTCATCAAAAATCGAGAAATTCTTTTGCCACTGCCGCCCCTTTTCATCCTGATACTTATTAATATCGTATCTTAAAATTCTGGCACATAAACTATGAAACGTCCCCATCCATAAATGCTTCGTAATATTGCGATAAATTTGCGATCGCAACCGAGTTTGTTCCTCCGGCTTCAACGCTGAAAATGGCTTATTAAACTTAATCTCAGCCTGTTGCTGGGCAAACACCGTTTCTACCCGTTCTTTAATTTCTCGCGCCGCCTTATTGGTAAACGTAACCGCTAAAATATTCTCAGGATCACAACGATGACTATGCAACAAATTAGCAATACGATAAGTTAACGCCCTGGTCTTTCCCGATCCTGCCCCCGCAACAACTAACATGGGGCCGCAAAAATGTTCTACCGCTTGGCGTTGGGCGGTATTGAGTTGGCTGAGGAAGTCTATCGTCTGAGTCATGGGTAGTGAGGTAGCGCGCTATTGGTGTTTATATCATGTCCTAATTGATTATAGAAACCACAAAGACACAAAGGACACAAAGATTTTTCTCTGTGAACTCTGTGGCTCTGTGGTAAAATTTCCGCTATCTTAACAGCAACAGAATTTAAGTTATTGATTCAGCATTTTGCCGATACCAATCAATCGTATTTTTTAACCCATCGCGAAATTCAACTTCCGCTTCAAAGCCAAACCGTTCTTTTGCCCGTTGGGTATCCAAACAGCGACGGGGTTGGCCATTGGGTTTATCGGTTTGCCAGACAATTTCCCCTTCAAACCCCATCAACTCGCAAATGAGTTCAACTAAATCACGAATTTTAACCTCATGGTTTGTCCCCAAATTCACCGGATCTGGGTCACTGTAGGATTGAGTTGCTTTCACAATACCATTCGCTGCATCTGTGGAATAGAGAAACTCTCGTGAGGGGCTGCCATCTCCCCAAACCGGAAGGGTTTTATCCCCCCGTTGTTGGGCTTCGTAAACCTTGCGAATTAACGCCGGGATCACATGAGAACTTTTGGGATTAAAGTTATCCTCGGGGCCGTATAAATTAACGGGCAATAGATAAATGCCGTTAAAATCATATTGCTGACGATAGGCTTGTAATTGTACCAGTAGCGCCTTCTTAGCGATGCCGTAAGGGGCGTTGGTGACCTCCGGATACCCTATCCATAGATCGTCTTCTTTGAAAGGTACAGGGGTCAAATTGGGGTAGGCACAGATAGTCCCGACACAAACAAACTTTTCCACCCCCGCTTGATAAGCACTGTGGATCAGTTGAGTTCCCATCATCAGGTTATCGTAGAATAACTCTGCGGGTTTTTCTCGGTTGAGGCCAATGCCGCCGACATGAGCCGCCAAGTGGATGACAATATCCTGTTGATCGACAGCGCGTTGACAAGCTTCCAATGTGGTTAGGTCGTAATCACGCGATCGCGGCGCTAAAATCTTATCAGGGTTAGCCCCAGCTTTGACAAGTCGATCAATCACCTGACGACCTAAAAATCCAGCCCCGCCGGTGACAACAATTCGTTTATTCTGTAAATTGAGAGGTTCCATCCGTTTAGTCTCGGTATGAGGGTTAAGCAATTAATCGAAGCCTTGACCTTGTTCTTTGCGGTTTTTGAGGAGATACAAATCTTCATCCACCATCAACTGCACGAGTTCTTCAAACGTAACAGAAGGTTCCCAACCTAGCTTCTCTCTGGCTTTAGCCGGATCACCAATCAGAATATCCACTTCGGCCGGACGCAGATAGCGTTCGTCAAATTTAGTATATTTTTCCCAATCTAAACCGACATAATTGAAAGCAATTTGTAGGAATTCTTTCACAGAGTGGGTTTCATTCGTCGCAACCACATAATCATCCGGTGCGTCTTGTTGCAGCATCAGCCACATCGCACGAACATAGTCTTTAGCATAGCCCCAGTCCCGCTTAGAATCGATATTACCCAGGTAAATATCATTTTGCATTCCCATCTTAATCCGAGCCACTGCCCGAGTAATTTTACGGGTTACAAAGGTTTCACCCCGGCGAGGACTTTCGTGGTTAAACAAAATGCCGTTGCAGGCAAATAAATCATAAGACTCCCGATAGTTGATAGTTTGCCAGTGGCCATAGACTTTAGCACAGGCGTAGGGACTGCGAGGATAAAAGGGAGTGGTTTCTTTTTGGGGAATTTCTAAGACTTTACCAAACATTTCCGAAGAACCTGCTTGATAAAAACGCACTTCAATTCCAGTCCGTTGTTGGTAGTCCCGAATGGCTTCAAGTAAGCGTAACACCCCCATTCCCACGGCATCAACAGTATATTCGGGAGAATCAAAACTCACCCGTACGTGAGACTGAGCACCTAGATTATAAATTTCTGTGGGTTTAACTTCTTCTAAAATCCGACGGAGAGTCGTTCCATCGGTTAAATCGCCGTAATGTAAGAATAAATGGGCGTTGGGGTCGTGGGGATCTTTGTAAAGATGGTCAATGCGGTCAGTATTAAAGCAAGAACTCCGACGGATAATTCCGTGAACTTCGTAGCCTTTCTCCAGTAATAATTCACTTAAGTATGATCCGTCTTGGCCTGTAATTCCGGTGATTAAGGCACATTTTTGTTGTGTCATCTCAATTCTCTCTTGTGGCTAACGATTGGATAATTGCAGCACCCATTGCCGATTGCCAGCGCAACCTTAAGACAGTAATTATATATACCCTGGTTTTACCTGTCTTCAGCATTAAAATGGGGATTGTTGTCTGTTTTCCATCTCTGCTGACAAGTTACGGGACTGTGCTGTAAGACACTTGCCCATTGCCTACTCCGGGAGATTTTGAGCGATGTTGTCCCTCAAGATATCCTCGTCAGGAAGCTATTTTCTGTTTTAACCTATTTTTTCAAGAAATGTATAACCCTGAGAAAAAGTCGAAACAGAAATTTTGCCAAGAAATCTTTGGATTTTTCTGATGAGAGATGGGTGGAGCAACAGACAACTCACCGCTACGTTGGTGTTAGTATGCCCCGTTATTTTTCGGAAAGATCACTACACCGATGGTTTTGATCACAATCAATAAATCACTCCAGCAGTTTTTGAAATTGACATAATGTAAATCGATTTGAACTCGACGGGGATAGGGGATATCATTGCGACCTGAAACTTGCCACAGACCTGTGATTCCGGGTTTTATAGTCAAAATTCGATCCATATGACGGCCGTACTTGTGTAATTCCTCAGCCACCAAAGGCCTGGGCCCAACGACGCTCATATCGCCTTTGAGCACATTCCAAAACTGAGGAAACTCATCTAAGCTGGTCATCCGTAAAAATTGACCAATCCAGGTCACTCGCGGGTCTTGCTTGAGTTTAAAGTTATCCTGAAATTCCTGGCGCAGATGGGGATAGGTTTCCATCATCTGATCCAGGACAACATCGGCGTTATTCACCATCGTTCTGAATTTAATGCAACCAAACGGTTTGCGGTTTTTCCCGACTCTTTCCTGCACATAAAATACTGACCCAGGTGAACTGAGGGCAATCAATAGTGCGAGTAACAAGTAAACCGGGGCAAACAAAATCAAAACCGACAGAGAAAACACGATGTCAAACAACCGCTTGTATACCTCTGCATTCAAACGCCTCAGAAAAGAGCGGCTTCGGCTTCGGGTCTGACGTTGCTCATTCAGGGGAACAAAACCACGTCTGATCAAAGCACGTCGCAGTCCCCTACCGAAGATGAGTTGGCTGTTGGCAGTCATCTTACTCCTTCAATTCACACCACACACAGTCCTGATCATAAAGCCATAAGCGGCAATGTATCAGAAATCTAAACCCAAACAAGTCTGAACTCAAATCAAACTTTTGGGTAAGCCGAGCCACAAAGACATTTTATTGTCCTTGCGGATCAGCTTGTATCTCCTGCTCTGACTACCGAATAATGCTTTGGCATTTTAACGGATTTTGTCAGAAAAAAATGTTTCAACGCACTCTCTCACAAATTTAGAGTAATTTTGCTCAAACTGCTTTGCATTAAACTGCATTGCGTGAGTCTGAGCAATCTCCGAGGTAAAATTTTTTTGTAATTGTTCAAAGATTTGGACGGACTCAACCAAGTCAGCCACCGTTTGGCGGGGAAATAATACCCCTGTCCCGGAAGTTGGATGCTGCCGTAAATCTCGCACGGTTTCTACAGCACCCCCTTGACCGTAGGCAATCACAGGGGTACCACAGGCTTGAGCTTCCACCAGGGCCATACCAAAGTCTTCGCAAGCGGCATAAACAAACGCTTTGGCTTGAGCCATATACTGTTTGACGATTTCATCCGGTTGCCAGCCGAGGACTTGGATATGAGACCCAGCCAGTTGCTGAATTTGATTGAATTCTGCGCCTGTGCCAATAATCACCAGGGGTCGCTTGAGTTGGTTAAAGGCCTTGACAATCAGTTTGATTTTTTTATAGCTGACTAAACGACAAACAGTTAGATAAAAGTCTTGCTTTTTCGGTTCAAATGGAAAACGTTCGACTTGGATGGGAGGATAAATGACGGTTGCCTCACGTCGATAACACCGCCAAATCCGACGAGCCGTATGATAAGAGTTGGCAATAAAATAATCCACCCGGTTGGCTGAAATCACGTCCCATTGTCGCAAGTGATGCAACAGATAACGGGTCAACAGTCCGGCGATGCCTCGTCCGGCTTTATTGCTTTGCAAATAGTCAAAGGTTAAATCCCAGGCATAACGCATGGGGGTATGACAGTAGCAAATATGCAGTTGATGGGGACTGCTCAGAACACCTTTGGCAACCGCATGGGAAGAAGATAAAATCACATCATAAGCTCGCAAGTCCAGTTGCTCTATAGCAATGGGCAAAAGAGGCAAGTACTTTTGTACCCCCTGCTTGGCTTTGGGAAATGTTTGTAAAAAAGTTGTACCAATAGAGCGGTTAAACAGATAACTCTCTGGGTTAGTCGATTCAAAATCAATCAAAGCATAAAGATCCGCTTCGATTAAATTGAGAATGGCTTGAACCACGAGTTCAGAACCACCGGTTGCTTTGGGTGTTAACCATTCATGGACAAGGGCATACTTGAAAGACACAGTAATTGATCGATTTAGCCAGTAAAATTAAGCGGAAAGTGGAGAAAAAGTGGTGTTAAATTGCTTTGGCATCGTTAACAATTAGCCACAGAGAAAACCGTTAGATTTGTCATAAAGTGTAAATTTTTGAGCGAAAAAACTTAAAAAAATATTATAATATCATATAGATCAATCAGTTCAATCTCATTTATAGCTGGGTTCAATCCCAAGTACAAACGAGAAATTGCTTCTCAGTCTTGTCAGGGGATTTGCGGCGGAGGGTTAACCTTCAATTAAGATATATAGTTTGTTTGAGAAGCCATGATTGAACCCGGGGTAGCGGGTGCATCCAATTATTAAAAACAGCGTTAAATTGTAGCATCAGTGGTGCTGCCCGAATATTGCAAGCATCAGCACTGTGACAGGTTTAGGAGTAAAAGATTCATCTCGTCGCAATGATGTCGATGGTGCAAACAAGGGAGTAAAATTCAGAGAATCAAACAAAAATAGTTTATATCAATTTTGATGAAGTTGGGGTGGGCTGGTTCATGGGATGAATAAAACGGCGATCGCTAAAGGCTCAATAACGCCCCACCGAGATCGCTCCTAATTCGTTAACTAAAGCGCTGAGACATTTTGAAACATACAATTAAATATTTCAGAGAACTGCGATTGATTTATCGTCTCACATCAAGACCTAAAATCCTCAGAGCATGCTGAATAACCCCCAATTCCAACGATCACTGGATGTCCATTATCTCGGGCAACAAATCCAACACCTGCAACAAGAAAATGCTCAACTCAAAGCTCAGCTTGGACAAGAAAACCAATTAACCCTCAACCCCCTACTTCACTCTGTTTCCTGCTTGGATTGCGTTGATCTGTTCCGAAAGATTGCAGATATGATGCCGATGCCGATGAGTGTGAGTCGATTAGCTGACGGCAAGATTTTATATGCCAATACCCAATTTATCTCTATGTTTGGCTTATCGGCTTGGGCAATCCAAAACTATACAATATCAGAATTTTTAACTGACCCGGCTCAATATCAAATGATGCTGGAACAACTGAATCAATCGGGAGACATCGATCATCAACCGTTGCGGGTGCAACACAAAGATGGCTATACCTTGAAAGGGGTTGTTTCCGTGCAGTCTTTGAATGTCAATCAACAACAGGCTATACTAACAATCTTTGACGACATTCAGCCACAGTCTGAGGAGACAAACAGCGATCGCAACGAGCAACAATCGATTGAACTCAGCTTACAGCAGCAGGCTCAATCTTCACGGCGTTATAGCCAGGCGATGCGAGATCTGTGTCATTACAACACGGTTCATTCTCGGGATTTAAAATTAGTCGTTCGTCAAATTACAGAAACCGCCGCCCAAACCTTACAAGTTGAACAGGTGAGTATTTGGTTACACCCGATTCTGCAACAATCTCTATTCGATCCCGATGGCTTCACTCAATGGCTCGAAACAGCCCCGATCTCTGCTTCTCCCTGGTCTAATATCTTAAATTTAAAATTTGTCTGTTTAGATTATTATCAACAGGCAATAGATTGTCATTGGATCGATCAACGTCAACCGATTGTCTCCTCTCGTCCATTTAAAGAGGCAATTTTAACTCAGCACCTGATTCATACAAAGTTAAATAATGCCGATATTGATCGCCCCTCAGATGAAACCGCAATTGCTGATCCCCATGAATCAGAAGCGCTTCAATCCCTACAAATCCCCATTCGACTGGCAGAGGAAACCATTGGTATGTTATGGATTGCCACAGATGATTCTCACCGCTGTTGGACAGTTGAAGAACACACCTTTGCAGAGTTTTTGGCAAACTTTGTTGCCTTGTCTTTAGAACAGTTTGAACGTCAACTCACAGAAAAGGCCCTATCTCAGGTTAAACAGCAGCTTGAACATCAAGTTGAAACACGCACCACAGAGTTAAAACAAGCCGTGGTTCAATTGCGGCAGGAGATGATCGAACGGATTAAGACTGAATCGGCCTTAGAACAGGCTTTAGACGCGGCACAAGTGGCTAATCGGGCGCAAAGCACATTCATTACCACCATGAGTCATGAATTCCGCACACCGCTGCATATTATTCTGGGATATGCCGATATGCTGTATGAAGAAGCCAGCGATCAGCATTTAACCGATTTTATCCCGGATGTGCAACATATTCGTCAGGCTGGACAACAACTGCTGCATTTGATTGATAATATTCTGGATTTAGCGAAGCTAGAAGCCGGTCAAATGCCGTTAGATTGGGATATCTTTGATCTGCGTTTGATGGTGAATGAGATCATGACTCAAGTCTCATCTCAAGCCACGGGAAATCACATGCAGCAGTTAAGGGTCGATTATCAAACTCAAGTCGAGTCAATTCATACAGATGTCAATAAACTCAGACAAATTTTAATCAATTTATTGGACAATGCTGTTAAGTTCACTGATCAAGGTGAAGTTCACCTGGTAATCTACCAAACCCAGCGCCAAAACAAAGAGTGGATTTGTTTCCAAGTCAAAGATACGGGCATTGGCATTGCCCCAGACCAACAACAACATCTGTTTCAACCCTTTACTCAGGTTGATCCGTCAATTAATCGTTCTTATAATGGTTTGGGTTTAGGATTAACCCTGAGTCAGCAATTCTGTAGAATGATGGGGGGAGAAATAACGGTTTCGAGTCAACTGGGATTAGGATCAACGTTTACAGTCTATCTTCCGTTACTGGCTTGTCCTGAGTAACAGTTGATTCTCCACGTTTGGGTGTTTCGGTGTTAGCCTAGAGAAAAGGGACAAAACTAATCGGTTAACCCTTGAGAATCGGTTCTTCCTCTTCTCCTGTGAACTGGCGATCAGCAACTATTAACGAAAAGGTAAATATGTCTAGGTATGACTCTCATCTTCGGTGTTCGTTTTGTGGCAAGTCCCAAGAACAAGTTCGTAAGCTGATTGCAGGCCCCGGTGTCTATATCTGTGATGAGTGTGTGCAATTGTGCAATGAAATCCTAGATGAAGAGTTTTCCGAACTCGATGCAGTTGCCTCTGATTTAAGTTCTGCTGTGGTATCGGAAGGATTTGAGATCAGCGCAGGTATGAAACATTCAGTTCGCGACCAAGCCAAACCCACAGAAATCAAGCAATATTTAGATCGCCACGTTATTGGGCAAAATTTAGCCAAAAAGGTGTTATCTGTTGCGGTTTACAATCACTACAAACGCTTACGATTAGATATAGAGAAATCTCTAGATTATACCGATGGGGATGATGGCATCGAACTACAAAAATCCAATATTTTATTGATGGGGCCGACGGGGTGTGGTAAAACTCTATTGGCTCAATCTTTAGCTCAATATTTAGATGTACCTTTTGCTGTGGCTGATGCCACTGCGTTAACTGAAGCCGGATATGTTGGGGATGATGTAGAAAATATTTTATTACGCCTGCTGCAAGTGGCTAATTTTGATGTGGAAGCCGCCCAACGGGGAATTATTTATATTGATGAAATTGATAAAGTTGCTCGTAAAAGTGAGAATCCTTCCATTACCCGAGATGTTTCTGGAGAAGGGGTGCAACAAGCGTTATTAAAAATATTAGAAGGAACGGTGGTTAATGTTCCCCCTCAAGGTGGACGGAAACATCCTTATCAAGAATTTATTCAAATTGATACTAGTAAAATTTTATTTATTTGCGGGGGGGCTTTTGTCGGTTTAGATCAGTTAATTGAACAACGTCTGGGTAAAAAATCTTTGGGATTTGTACAGCCGGAAAATCAATCTCAACAGACAACAAATTCTAATTCAACTGTGACTCAATCGGAAGAAATCTTACACAAAATTGAACCGGATGATTTAGTCAAGTTTGGCTTAATTCCTGAATTCATTGGGCGAATGCCTGTATTAACGATGGTTTCTCCCCTCGATGAAGCTGCATTAGTCCGGATTTTAACCGAACCTCACAACGCTTTAGTGAAACAATATAAAAAGCTATTACGCATGGATAATGTCCGCTTAGAATTTGAATCTGAAGCCTTACAAGCCATTGCCCAAGAAGCCCATCGTCGTAAAACTGGGGCGCGGGCATTACGGGGTATTTTAGAAGAGTTAATGTTAGATGTCATGTATGAATTACCGTCTCGTAACGATGTGACTCGTTGCATCATTACAAAAGAAATGGTGGAAAAACGATCAACTGCCGATTTATTATGGCATCCCGCTTGGCAACGACAACATGAGTCGGCTTAAGGGGTTGAAGTGGAGGCGGTTTCGGGTTGAACAAAAGTCACTTGGTTGCCAATTAAATTTAAAAAGTTTGCTCCGAAATGTTGAATTTCAAGGAAGTTACTATTAGCAGGGGCAGGTTTATAAACTTTAAAGGTTTTCATCAGACCTAAAGTAGCAGCACTTTCAAGTGGCCCAATAAAGCTACAATCTCGATCTAAAAAATGGGGCTGTTTTGCCCAATATTCCATTTGTTCAGCGTTGAGAAAATAACAACCTGAATGCGGATTTAAGGTACGTTGAAATTTAATATTTTGTTCCATAACTCGACCAGAAAATTGCGGTCTTTCTTGAATATTTTGGAATTTTGCGGTTAAATGGGGGAGTAAATTGCCATCAATATAAGCTTTAACCACTAACCCATTATTGGAAATTTCATAACGATTGGGTTGCAACAAACAGTCTGCGCCAGCGTGTTGATTAAACCAATTTAACTTGGTAAAAAACCACGGATCGTGTAAAATTAAATCATCTTCTAAATAACAATAATAATCATATTTTCCTAAATGATCTCGCAAGACGGCTTGGCATTCAAACCCCAGTAACATGGGTTCAACTTGGGTGGGATGATGGCTGTAAAAGGGTGGTTTTACAGGAAGATGAGACAATAAATGATAGTTTTGAGTCGTACAAACAATAATATCAACTTCACAACTTTGGGCAGTATTAACGGGTAGGGTAATACATTTACTAATATCAATCATACATTGCCCTTGACTGTAAAGTCCTCGCAGGGCAGTCATTGCCATATTTAACGCAATTAATCGAGGCCGGGGATCTTTATCTAAGGAAGCGTGTTTGCGATCGCCTTGGGGATTATAAAAATGAGCAAAAGTAAAGAGAATTCGCATCTTTTGTAATAATTAATCAACAAATAATTCGGGGACGCGCTGGCGTAATTCTTGATTGAGTTGGGGTAAGCGATCGCGCAGTTCTAAATACCATTGTTGGCGAAGGGGATAATGTTGACAGAGTAAGCGATGATTTTTGACCCAATTATAAGCTTGGGTTGCTAAATGATATCGTAATTGAGGGTTACTGATCAACTGATGAAGTTGGGTTTCAAACTGTTTTAAAGTTCGATAAATTAATCCTGTTTCTCCAGGGATAATAGATTGTTGATAAACGGTTGGACTGGCGAGGACAGCGACTCCGTGTCCGGCACATTCTACAAATTTTAGATCGGATTTCATTAAATTGATCGGGGTGGGAGATAAGGGAAGTAAGGCAATATCGCAAGTATGAAGGATTTCTTGGTAACGTTCATATGAACAAAAGGGTTCAAAGGTTTTATTTTCTATGTTTAAACTGTTAAAAAATCGTTGATCGTGAATCACTCGAGCCTGAATTTGGTTAGAATATTGTTGTAATATTCTATTTAATATTTCTATAATCGGTTGCCAATCTTGTTCTCGATTTAATGCGCCAAAAAATAGTGTGACTTTATCCTGCTCTATAAAATTTCGAGGGGGAGGTAAATAGGCTAATTGGTTATTAAAAACAGCAACATTAGGATTAAATTGTTTTAAAAAGGTGGCGAGTGGTGCGGTTGAAGTTTGGACGGCATGACAACCACGATAACTGAGATAATTGTTATCCGCATATTCTTTTCGCCGCAAAGGATTATCATCAATTTCTGCAACAATTAAATAGTCTTGCTGTAAGAGTTGTTTTAACAGTGGTAAATGTTGTTGCTTTGACATCATGGTTCTTTGCCAAATAAACACTTTTTCTTCTTGCGGTAAAGGAGTCACTTTAGGGAATGCTTTAGCCGCCGATATTGCCCGAACGCCGGGGGTTGTTGCGCCTAAACGATCCGGTTCGAGAACACGGACGCGATCGCAAGCGGTTGGAGCCATCATCGCGGTTTGAATTAATAAACGACGGGGGGGTATAGCTGCTTTTATGGCTCGTACAATATAGCGTTGAGCAGCCGTTTGAGTAATGAACTGATTTTCCTCTATTCCTAACTCTTGAATAACGGGTTTAAATAAATTGATAAACTGTTGAAATGATTCTTGTTTCTGTCCTTTCGTTTGAATCTCATAGATTTGCAGTCCGGCTTCACGAAATAAATTTTGAATGGTTTCTAAGGTAAATAAAGATTGTAGCGATGTGGGAATTGTTCCTTGTAATAATTGAATTATATTTTGCCAGTATTGAGCATTGATAAAATCTGCAATTAATTGACTTTCTGGCTTTAAAAAATATAGATGAGACTTTAAAGTTTCGAGGGGGTTAAGAATATTGGATAAATTTTGCGGATAAACAATACAATCAACGGTCTCCGGCGCAAGATTGGCAGCAGAGAGTTCAACAGTAGATAAGTCAGCGACTATCACTTGATCAAGCTGTTTTTCAGCAATACTGGCTAACTCTGCATTAGATTCTATCCCGATATAAAAACAATGGGGATTAATTTGTTTATATTGACTTCCCATTATTCCTGTACCACAGCCAAATTCTACAATCAATTGAGCATTGGCTGGCAAAAAATATAATAAATCAAGATGAGGTTCACGAGGTTGAGAGGTAAGATGTTGATCCACGTTCATCATTAAAATTAACGGAATGCTTTATGCCTCTAGCGCAGACGTTATAAAAATGCTAGGGTTAGATTAATCTTACACGGTTCTGTCAGCAAACTGGAAATTCATTTTTCATGCCTAAAATCTCTATTGTGCTGCCGACTTATAATCAGGAACGATACATTTCTGATGCCATTGAAAGTGTTCTACATCAAACTTATCAAGATTTCGAGATTATTATTGTTAACGATGCTTCAACAGACGGAACTGTAGATTGTGTTCAAGCGTACCCAGATTCTCGTATTCGCTTGTATTCTTTACCGCGAAATCAAGGAGAAAGCGCCGCCACTAACTTTGGCATTCAACAAGCACAAGGAGAATGGATTGCGATTTTGCATTCCGATGATATTTTTGCCGCCAATAAGCTAGAAAAGCAAATTCATTATATCGAACAAAATCCTCAGGTTGGGGCGGTTTTAACTCAGGTTCAAGTGATTAATGAAACCAAACAGCCTTTATCTTCAGAAAATCATCCTTTGCAGCGGATTTTTGCTCAACCGAACCGAACCCGATTTCAATGGTTAAATCACTTTTTCACAAAGGATAATTGTCTCTGTCAAACCAGTGCAATGATTCGTCGGCAATGTTATGACAATATTGGTTTATATGATCTACGATTTCGTCAAATTCCCGACTTTGATTTCTGGGTCCGTTTTTGCCTACAGTATGAGCTTCATATTCTGTCTGAACCTTTAATTTATTATCGGGTTCATGATTCTAATATTAGTGAAGTTAAACCAGAAACTCTAATTCGTCATAACTTAGAATTAACTCAAATCTTAAAGCACTATTGTACGGCTGAAGTTGATCAAAATTTTCACTTCATTTTCCCCAACTCTCCTTATCTTCCCCAGATACAATCTGATTTGAGCTTAGCTAAATTTGCGTTAGCCATCCAAGCGTTAAAGACAGGGCGATCGCCGCATCAATCTTTTGGAATCGATTTACTATATCAACAGTTCAATGATATTAATCAAACACATAAAATAGAACAAGCTTGTAATTTTAGTCTGGGGGAGCTGAAAAAACTAACAGGAGAATTAGATCTATTTAAAATAGTATCTCGTCAAACCTTAAACTCTCAACTTCAGCAGTCTCAGTCTCAACTCAAACAGTTAGAACAGCAATATCAACTCCTCATATCCCAGCCCGAACAATTGACTCAACCGAGTACTAATCAAAACTCAGATAATTCTTTACCATTAGTCAGTATATTAATCCCGACTTACAACGGAGAAGCATTTATTACTGAGGCATTGCAAAGCGCTTTCTCACAAACCTATCCTAATGTAGAAATTATTGTTTCCGATGATAATTCCACAGATAATACCTTAAATATTGTGCAGCAAATTCAACAGAATTCTCAGAGTACGATAGGGGTATTCACTCATCCGAATTATGGCTTAGTGGGAAACTTAAATTTCTGTCTTCAGCAAGCTAGAGGAAAATATATTAAATTCTTATTTCAAGATGATTTACTTGAACCCACTTGTATTGAAGCAATGGTTCAATTCGCTGAAAATAATCCCAATATTGGTTTAGTTTTTTCTCCCCGCCACGCCAATATTATGCCAGGTTCAGAATCTAATCCATCTTGTCAAGCTGCCTATCGAGGCACAAAAGATTTACATCTAAAATGGTCTAACTTACAAACTATTCAATCTGGTAAAAGCTTATTATCTGATCCCAATTGTTTAAAAGGATCACCCAATAAAATTGGAGAACCAACAACTGTTTTAATTCCCAAATCTGTATTCGATCACTTAGGTAATTTTGATGGTACATTGCATCAGTTATTAGATGTAGATTTATGGTTTAGAATTTTAGGTCATTACAATATTGGCTTTATCGAACAACCTCTCTCTAGTTTACGAATTCATTCCGGTCAACAGACTCAAAAAAATATTTCAAAAGGACAGAACCTTAAAGATTATCAGAGATTTTATCAAAAGCTATTATTCCATCCAGAATATGAATTTCTTGATTTTGCTTTCAAACAGCAAGTCTTACAGAAGCTACTCGCCAAAACTCAATCTTATTTAAGTATTCTTCCGGCTTTAATTGATCAATATCATCAAACCCCCAATGAAATCTATACTAGCTTGCTACGTTATCTGCGATATTTAATTGCAGAACAATCTTTGAAACTGTCTGCGAAAAAATTAGAAGCAATTTATCAAGAAGACTTCGGAAAAGCACATCAACTTCTACGAAAAAGTAATTTACAAATAGAAGCTTTGACTGCTACAGAACAAAAATTGATACAGACGGTTAAGCAAGAGTTTAAAAAAGGCTTAAAATCTCCATTAGGTCTTCAATCTCTACTCGTCTTAATGCTGTATTACTTTCCGCATCAATTACAGCTAAATTATCAAAATATTGCTATCCCTAAATATTTATTTGAAGACTTTATAGATTTTTTAACTCAGCCGATTTCACTCTTATCACAGATAGGGGAAGCCAAGCAATATTTAGATTACTACCAAGATTTACTACAGTACATTATCTATCATTTATCCTCTTCTAATCATGAAGTCTGGAGATATGTGGCTTCTATTTATAGTCAATCTCTGCCAGCCAGTTTCTTGGAAAATTATGATGATAACTTAAAGGATATTTTAGTAAACCGTGCAAAAATTGTAGAATTTGATTTAAGGAATAAAGGATTATTAATAGATTACAATTCCAATAACCCCATTAAAAAACCTAAAATTCGTTTGGGAATAGTCATCGATAAATTAATGCTAGATTTGCAAATTTTTAGTATCGTTTCTATTCTTAAAAATTTAGATCTTGCAATTTTTGAAATAGTGCTGTATCATAATTCCATAGAAAATGATATTTTAGGTAAATACTGCACCCAGCAAGTTATACAGCTACAACAGTTACCTGAAACCCTTGCACAGCAAGTTACCCAGCTTCGAGATAATTCCTTAGATCTACTGATTTTCGCCTCAGCTCTGACCGCTACGACAAACGAAGTTTACCAACTTGCCTTACATCGACTTGCACCGCTACAAATGATCAGTGCAATATCCCCGCTAACATCGGGAATGAGTTCAATTGATTATTATCTGGCAGACAGCCTCACTCTGACCTCTGATAACCCTCAAGCACATTATCAAGAGCAATTAGTTTCCCTTCCGGGATCTGGGCTGTGTTTGAGTTTTCCGCCAGAAAATTCTCAAGCTTCTAACGTCCCAATTCGTCAACAGTTGCAGGTATCGGCTGAAACCATATTTATAACGGCAGCCAGCTTAACATCAATTTTACCGGAACTGAAGCAAACTTGGGCGCAGATTCTGGCGACTGTCGAAGAATCAATTTTAGTGATTTGTCCGACTGATAACCACCCTAATAATATTCCCACGAATTTATCGATAAAGCAAATGCGATCGCAGCTCAGTCAATCTGGGGTAGATCCGCAACGCTTGTTTGTCGAGGCTGGCACAACTTATGAGCATCAGCTATCGTTTTTTCAGCAAGGGGATATTTATTTAGCTGGCTTTCCAAATAGTAATGCAGCATCGGTTGTCGCGGCATTACACAACAATTTACCGCCTATTGTGCGAGCAGGACAAACTCCCCATGCTAAACAAGCCGCTGCCATCTTAAAAGAATTAGGAATACCTGAGTTAATCGTTGAAACTGAAAAAGATTATATTCGGCTGAGTCAACAACTCGGTAAAGATCCACAATTGCGTCAATCTTACTGCCAGCGCATTCAGCAAAAGATGCAAACTCAGCCACTTTTTATTAATAGTCAAGCCTATGGCGCACAGTTGAGTCAGGTATTAAGACAATTGTGGGAGCAACATCAGTCAGCTATTCTTCCAAACAATAAATAATTTAAAGGGGATCTTTCCAAAATTCCCTAAAGGCTTCACTCGTATATTTCTTTAATAACTCACGGTCTGAATAAGTCACAGTCGTGTAAATGTTTGGGTTGTGCATCGATAGAAAGATTAATTTAAATTGATTACCATCAGTATAGATTTCTGATACAGGACCATGCTCAGGTGTCCAAGTTTCGATTAGTGTTAATCCATCAATATTTTTTCCAGACTTTGAAGATGCAGTCGGTAATTGATGCTGTTCTCTGAACTTTCTGGTACACCAATCAAATACATCTTCAACAGTCAAAGGTCTGCGGCTATCTGCTGCATAGATTAGTTCTTTATTTGTTTTTCCTTTGCGATACCACAAATCAATATACATACCCTCTCGAACTATCGCTTCTATTAAAGGGCGAAAATCTAAATCTGATGTCAGAAAAGTCACTTGATGCATATTCTGCCGAAAAGTATGAGTCAACATATCGACAGCAATCAGAATATCAACCTCTTTTTGTTCAACAACCTTACGCCGTCTCCGACTCACACCTTCGTATACATGGTAACCATCAATTGAATGCAGATAGTTGAAGAATTTTATCTTTTCATTTTTTTTCTTTTCATATTCGTTTTTTCTGTTTTCGTAGTCTTTATCTGATTCCTGCTCTTTTTTAGGTATTTCGGGAGGAAGGGCATCGTAATAAAAAACTTTATTGAAGCCTTTTTTTATCAATTTATAATCAATATCTATCTGCTTTCCTTCAAAGTATGTCTCAGAAACATCAGATATCAGTTGTTGAAGACATCCTCCGTCAATGAATAAGTATTTTATCTCTTTGAGTCCTGAATTAGGTACTACAACCCATGACATAGTATTATGCTAAATTACTATAATTATTTAACGCTTCACTAAATTAGTATTTTTTATTATAGTATCTTCCTGAATAATAATTGCAATATAGACTCCTCCACTCAATGGCATAGTATCATCCTAAATTACTATTATCATTACAGCTTACTAAATTATCATTTTTTATTATAGTATCTTCCTGAATAATAACTGCAATCTTGTAGTAAATAGACAGCTAAAATAAGCGTAGCATCGATAATTTAAAATTAAATAGCATAAAGATTATCTTTTGACTCAATATTCACTACAATGTTTGAGGGAAACAAATATTTCCTTTGAATTTTGGAGTGACTGCAAAATTATCATGGATATTCAAACCCCTAACTGGGTAAAACACGCGGTATTTTATCAAATATTTCCAGACCGCTTTGCCAAAGGTCAACAACCTCATCATTTGTTCAAAACAGTTCAATGGGAACCTTGGGAAGCGCCACCTACTGTACAAGGTTATAAAGGGGGTGATCTTTGGGGAGTCATTGAAAAGCTAGATTACCTGCAAGATTTGGGAATTAATGCTATTTATTTTACCCCTATTTTTCAATCAGCTTGTAATCATCGTTATCATACCCATGATTATTATCAAGTTGATCCAATTTTAGGTGGAAAACCGGCATTAGAAGCGCTGTTAAAAGCCGCCCATCAACGTAACATTAAAATCGTTTTAGATGGAGTATTTAACCACTGTAGCCGTGGCTTTTTCTTCTTTAATGATATCTTAGAAAACGGTCCTTATTCTCCTTGGGTAGATTGGTTTAAAATTGAAGGCTGGCCCCTGTCTGCTTATGATGGAAGTTTACCCGCAAATTATGTCGGTTGGATAGGAAATCGGGCGTTACCACAGTTTAATCATGACCATCCTGATGTGCGGGAATATATCATGAAAATTGCCGAATATTGGATTGAATTTGGTATTGATGGTTGGCGGTTAGATGTACCTTTTGAAATACAAGTTCCGGATTTTTGGCAAGAATTTCGTCAACGAGTTAAAGCTATTAATCCTGAAGCTTATATTGTCGGAGAAGTCTGGACAGACTCTCGTCAATGGCTAGATGGAACTCAATTTGATGGGGTAATGAATTACTTATTTACAGGCCCGACAATTGCCTTTAGTGCAGGCGATCGCGTCCAAATAGATTTAGTAGAAGAGCCTGATTATTCCCCTTATCCGGCCTTGTCAGCGGCTGAATATGCGGGCAAAATTCAAGACTTATTGAACTTATATGATTGGCAAATTCAGCTAACACAATTAAATCTATTAGATAGCCATGACACTGCCCGAGTCCTTTCTGTTGTCGGTGACGATCAAAAAAGTGTTGAATTAGCAACTTTACTATTATTAACGTTTCCCGGCGCACCCAGTATTTATTATGGCAATGAAGTCGGTTTAGCAGGACGACGCGACCCAGATTCTCGGCGAAGTTTTCCTAGTGTTGAAAACTGGGATAAATCAGTGCTTGATTATCATAAAAAAATGATTGCTATTCGACATCGATATCCGGCTTTACAGACTGGATCTTATCAGGTCTTATTTGCCGAAGGATTAGTATATGTCTTCGCGAGAATTTTAGCCTCAGAAGTTGTAATTGTTGCGGTTAATAGTGGTACAGAAGCGGAGAAAGTCATGGTTTCTTTGAAAGGTTTACCTGCTTATCCTAGTCAAGTGGTATACGGAGATTCTACAACTCATTATTTAGCAGAAAATCATCAACTTGAACTAAGTATTGCTGGCAGAAGTGGTTGTATTTTAGCAGCTAGCTAGTGATCGTTTAGTCTTAACATTGAGGTGCGTCAAATACTTAAGTTAATTCAACTGAGTGAAATGCTGTAAAATTGGCGCACCCTACGACTAATAATCTCTCTCTAATCATTTATATTTTAAAGTTGAGGTGCGTCATCTCTAATTCTAATTTAATCAAGTTAGATTTTATCAATGTGACGCACCCTACTATTCTAATAACGGTGAATTAGAGGTGTTTTTAAAAACCTTTCTGCTCAAATCATTCAGACATAAAAAATTGAGGTGCGTCATCTCTGACTCTCAATTAATGGAGTTAGATTTTATCAATGTGACGCACCTTACGGTTTCAAATATAATATTTGGAGTTAATTTTTTAGGATAATAACTTATCCACCCACAACAGCACCACCATTTGGATGTAATACTTGTCCTGCTATATAAGAGGAATCTTCTGAGGCTAAAAAGACAAAACAAGTGGCGACTTCTATCGGTTGACCGGGTCGTTTCATTGGGACTTGCTTGCCAAATTCACTCACACTTTCGGCATCAAATGCATCCGGAATAAAAGGAGTCCAAATCGGCCCTGGCGCGACTGCATTGACTCGAATTCCTTCTTCTAACCAAGATTGAGAAATAGAACGAGTAAAGGATAAAATTGCACCTTTTGTAGTTGAATAACTTAAGAGGGGAGCATTACCTTTATATGCATTAATGGAAGTCGTATTAATCATTGTACTTCCTGATTTTAAATGAGGTTTTGCTGCTTTAGCAAAGTAGAACATTGAGAAAATATTGGTCGCAAAAATACTACCTAAACGAGCAGAATCAATATCATCAATTGTATCTTCCATGTATTGTTCTGCTGCATTATTAACGAGAATATCTAAATGCCCAAACTCATCAACAGTTTTTTGTACTGCTTCTTTACAAAAGTCTTCGTTACGAATATCGCCTGGAATTAATAAGCAACGCCGACCATAAGATTCAACTGCTTTTTTAGTTGTTTCTGCATCTGTATGTTCATTTAAATAAACAATCGCTACATCAGCCCCTTCTTTGGCATATAATACTGCTACAGAGCGACCAATTCCACTATCGCCGCCTGTAATTAATGCCACTTTATCTAATAGTTTGTCACTGCCTTTGTAATTGGGATCATCATACTTCGGTTTTGGAGTCATTTCTGACTCTAAGGAGGGTTTTCTATCTTGAGACTGAGGAGGAATTTGATCGGGTGTAATTGTCATATAATACTCCTGAAAATTGACTTTAAAATAGCTTTTACATTAACCTATTTCAAAAATAATAGAGATGTAAAAAGTATTCTATTTACTATAATAATTGGATAATATTTTAACCTCATCGCTCTTTAAGTAGAGATTACTTTAAGAGATACATAACTCAAGATCACCTTCTAGTCATATTCCATCAGTTAGAGATTAATTCAGCTTTCTCATGCACTATTTCCTTAAATAGATAGAAGCATCAGTCAAAACCTTATTCTAATATTCTTTGTACCTTTATTGTTACCTTAAACTCTGTATTTTAATTGAAGCCGCGATCCGTTACACTATAATCAATAAAATATAACTTCAAGGTGATCTCAATTGACAGAAAATCATATAACTCTCCAAAAAGCTGCACAAGCTGTGACAATGCAATTGCCAGAAAAACCCGCGCCTGACTCTGTGGTAGAGGCTTTACTGATGTGTGAAAAACAGGCAAAAAAACAGCCTGCAAATTATCAACTGCAAGACTTTTTAGGGGAGTGGCGACTCTGCTTTATTACAGGGACAAAAAAAACACGCCGCCGCGCTGGAATTGTATTAGGCGCTGGACGATATTTACCTCAATGGGTAAAAATTACACTCACTTATTCTTCTGCTATTTTAACAAAGACAGAAGTTATAAAATCTCAAGATTTTGAAGTGGGTCAAGTTCAAAACTCAGTCACAATAGGAGGATTACAGTTTATTTTAAGCGGCCCAATTAAGTTAATGAAACATAAAATATTAGCGTTTGATTTTACTCAAGCAACCGTTAAATTATTTGGACTGAAAATGTATCAAGGAAAGATGCGAGGGGGTGCAGAAAGCGAGGAAAGTTTTTATACTCAATCGATTCAAAAACAAGCGTTTTTTGCTTATTTTGTCGTTAAAGATGATATGATTGCGGCTAGAGGTAAAGGCGGTGGTTTAGCGATTTGGGGAAAACAGCAATAGTTAGAGATAGGGCGATACTTTTTATTGCTAATTTAATCCGATATTAATATACAGATTGCCATTGCCAATATCGATAGTTTAATTGTTCTCCTGCTATAGCAACTGCGGCAATATATTGAGGATTAATGTTCAATGAAAAAATCGACCAGTTTGAGAGAATTTTTTGAGGAATTTCTGTACTGAATAATTGCATTTTTTCTAGCGATATCTCAAATTTCTCTAAACCTGATAATCCTTCTCCTGTGGCTTTAAGATATGCTTCTTTTGCCGTCCATAACTGAAAAAACAGTTGTTGCTGTACTTCCGCCGGAGTCATGTTCAGTTGGATAAATTCCTGCTGACTAAAGAAACGTTTTGCTAAAGATAATGCTTCAACAGTACGAATATATTCTAAGTCAATACCAATTTGATGATTTAGAGTCATGCCATACAGTGCTTTCTGATGAGAATGAGAAATATTAAATTGTATAGATTGAGTTAAATGAGGCGTAGATAAACTGGGTTTTCCTTTGTTACTATAGCTAAACTTTAACGCTTCAGGATCTACATCTAAATATTGTCCTAAAAGGGTTCGTAAAATGCCCCGCGCTGCAATATATTGATGTCGATCTTTTTCAAATCGAAATCGTTCGGCTCGTTGCTGTTCATCCGCCGATAAAATGAATTGAAATTGAGTTAATTGTTGAGCTGATAAATTTAAATCTGCCTGCCAGATATCAACTTGATCTACAGTTAATTTCAAGTGATTTGGGGGAGATAACCAATTGGCATTGACAGGGTGAGTCATAGGTTATAGATAATTTGAGCAGAATTAGAGTATTCCTCACTTACTCTACCCTACATCTGATATCCCACTTTCTATACCCTGGCTGGGTCTCTCCCTTGTTTATGGAGGTTATCGTCGTACTTCAGAAGGCAGTCGAGGTAATGAACGAGAGTCTGGGGTTAAAGCGGGTTGTGAGAGGGTTTCAGAGAACGGTTGCATGGCTTCAATGGGTTGATCGGCTTCAACGGTTAAGTCTGCATCATTAATAATTGCGCCGAGTAAACGGGGACGATATTTATTAGATTCTTCTTCATCATCTTCTTCCGTCAATTGATCGGTTAATTCTCCCATTAAACCCGATAAAGTATAAGTTGGACGAGCGATCATAATCATGCCATCGGTATGGGGCTCCAGGGTCAACGCATCATTACTTGAACTCAAAGACGGTGCATCAATAATCACTAAATCAAACCGATAACGAACCTCTTTTAATAGGCGTTGAATTTCGCTTGATTCTAACACAATTGATCCCTGATTAATCGGCCCTGGACTGGGTATCACATATAAATTTTCTACGTCCGGAACTAAACGAATACATTCATTTAAATCACCAAAATATTGTAACGGTTCTGTGGCCGCATAAGGATCGGGTGCTAAACCCAAAGCCTCAACTTGTGAAGGGGACTGCAAATCTGCTTCAATCAGTAAGGTACGCTTGCCAGTCCGAGCCGTGGCAATGGCTAAATTATACGCACTTAATGTTTTTCCTTCCTGACTGCCTGCACTGGTTAATAATACAACTTTTGGGGGACGCTCGCCCACTCGTCGTAAATTACTTCTGACTTTTTCATAGTAATTTAAATAGGGTGAATGAGGCTTCAATAATAACGGTAACTGTGATGGTTCTGCTAACAGTTCCAAGCTGGGTAATACTCCCAAAACCGGAACTTCTCGCTCTTGAAATGCGCCCTGAATTTCTTCCCAGGTGTAAAACTTACCACTCAGCAACCCTAAGACAAAGATAATCACGGCACCGCCTAATACACCCGCTAAACCGCCGCCAGCCAAAATTAAAGCCATACTCAAAGCTTCTGGTATTTCCACATCCGCAGCAAAAGCAGTTTGTGCGACTTGCAAACTACTCACGGTTTCCGACTCTGCGGCTTGAGCATCAATTAACTGAGCTTGAATTTTATCAAATAGTGTTTTTTTGTAGAGAACTTGCTGTTGTAATCGTTGTTTTTCTAACTGTTTATTCGGAATTGCAGCGTATTCTCGTCTTAAGTTTTCTCCAATTTCTCGGGTATTCACTAACTGTTGTTCTAAAGACTCTCGTTGGGTTTTTAACACCATTAAATTCTGTGCTAATTGTAACCGCGCTGGATCTAAAGAAGAGTCTACTCGAATGGCTCCAGCATCTCGTAAAGGTGCCGCAATGCCATCTCCGCCTAATACTTCTGATGCTCGTTCTTGAAGTTGTTGTGAAGCGGTTTGTTGCTGTTTAATTAATGCTGCAACAGACGGATGTTGATCGCGATAATCTTTCCGCAACAGTTCTAATTGAGTTTCAATTTGATAGAGTTGCGCCCGTAATTGAGCAATAATGGGATCGGCCGTTAACGCTTGCGCCACGTAAGCTTGTTGGGTACTCATTCCCAACTGAGATTCTAAACTATTAATTTGAGCTTTTGTCGTTTCAAGCTGAATAAAAAGTTGTTCTTGAGTTTGTTCATTTTGAATAATTGCAGTGGGTAATGCGCCACTTTCTACGGCCAATAACGTTGCGCCTTCGCGTTTATCGTAAGCTTCTAACTTCTGTTCTGCTGCTCGTAACTCTGCTTCTGCTGGCCCCAAACGCTCCTTAGAGGTTTCAATAATACTCACTAAATAGTCTGAGTTAATTAAGCGACTTTGCTCTACCATTTCCTCCATTAATACAGACACAACTTCCGTCGCCCGCTCTCGACTGGAATCAGTAAAAGAGACATTAATAATAGGCTCTTCTTCTTCAAAGGCAACATTTAAGTTATCTCTAAACTCTTTAATTGGAATATTAAATTGATCGAGTACTGATTCAATGACTCGACTTTGAAGCAGCATACCGGGTGTGAGTTGTTGTCCCCGTTCTCGAATACTTTGACTGGTTTCAGAGAACAAAACCGGAGGATTTTGATAGGTTAATCTGCCTCTGGCTCGGAAGGGGGGCGCTTCAGGTGGCTCTAAAAACATGGCAACCATTCCTGAAATTCCCAGTGCCAGTATGAAGGTGGCAAAACCTGCTAATTTGTAGTTATCGAAGGCAATCAGATAGCGTTTAACAATGGGTAAAGTCATGGTTGATATTCAGTAAATAAAGAACTAAAACTGATTAATTATTGTTATTATTTCTATTGTTATTGTTGTTATTATCGTCTGTCGGCTCAAATAATGATTCTGCTGCATCAGATATTTGTTGGAAAAATAGTAAAAATCCTAGGATATCTCGAAAGGGTTGAGTAAAGGTATTTAAAACATAGGCAATTTGAGTCACTAAGTTTCGATCAATTACGACAACATCATTGTTTTGCAATAACAGATTATTATCCGGATCGCCGTTTAGGGCTTCTCGACCATTTAATTTATAAGTAATTGCCCGTCCTAAATCTGGGTCAAACCGAATTAACGTAATTTCATCCAATTTTGCTAACTGCAACGGCACGTTACTCAGAACATCGACAAATCGGCTCCCATTGGGTAAAGCAACTGCACCAATTGCCCCAGCCGCATTACTCAGAATTCGCACTGTAATTTGTTGACTAACTAAAGTAGATTTCGCCACCAGATCTCGATCATAACGCGCCAAATCTTCTGTACTGAGTTTGGGTATAATCACCGAATCTCCATTGGCCAAAGACACATCCGGAATCGCCGTGGCATCTTTTAGCGGCGTATACAGATCAACTGTTTCTTGCAGCACCCGGCCGTCAATCGTGGGGCGACAAATAATAATTTTACGTAAGTCCGCCGTTAAAGTTGACCCGCCAGCGGCAATTAACGCAGTAGAAACCCGACCCGTCCCGGCAGGTAGAGCATAATATCCCGGTTGTGACACTTCCCCGACCACTGTAATTTCAACTGGGGTGGGATTGGCGGCTAAGCTGTAAGTTTCGATAATATCTCGTTCTGGCCCTTGGGAGACTAACACTTCTTGCGCTGGGACGACAACAACATCATCATCTTCTAAACGCAAATCGGGCGGCGTTAAGCCTTGTAGTAAAGGGGTCAACAAATCAATTTCTGTGGCAACGGTTGTGCCATTGGGTAAAGTTCGCCGTAATTGCACCACCCTGAGATTCGCATCGGCTGTTGTGCCGCCCGCAGTACTGAGGGCTATAACCAGTTGGGGGGCCTGTAGGGGATAAAAACCCGGTCGGGCGACTTCTCCCGTTACCGTCACTTGTACGGGTCGCAGGTTAATTAAAGACACTTGCACCCCTGGATTTCTGACAAATTGATTCAGTCGAGCGCGAATTTGCTGTTCAACATCCGTCACAAACAGATTTTCAATCTGTAACGCACCCACTAACGGTAAAGCAATCGTTCCTTCTGGACTAATGGTGGTATCAGGGACACTCAACTCAATCGAACGCTGGCCATTGACGGTCACATCGATAAACAGGCGATCGCCAGGGCCGAGGCGATACCGGGCAATCCGACTTTGACTGGTTTCTCGGAAAAAGGAAACATCAACCGGAATAATATCCGGTTCAATCACAGAGCGGGCTGGGGGGTTGCCTGGACGTTGGAACATCCTCAAAATTTCTGGCACTTCTGGGGTAATCTGTCCAGGAGGTTGATAAGTGTTAATTGATTGATTAATGTAATCGGTGGGTAAAGCACATTTTTCTGGGATATCCTGTGCCATCGCTAGGAGAGAATTTTTCTGAATGAGGATTACACTCAACAGAAGCGTTGTAGGGAGTGTGCCAGCGGTTGAATACAAACTCGCTAAAAATAAACCAATAAATCGACGACACATGAGGGTAAGTATTTTTCTTTGATGTAAAAAATTTAGTTCTGTGTTATTTGTTGCTTCTAATCACCAATGACTCACAACAAAGAACCAATCACGATTTATTTGTAAACTAAAGCCGACTGCATCAATGCATCCTGGACATCCATTGCTAAGGAGGTGGCAGTGGCTTCTACTGTTTCTATATTACCTAGAGGTTCAATTGGGATCAGGACATTAACAGCAGTCCAAGGAGCACGGCGGCCTGATAATTGAGCCATGCGATCGGCAAAAAACCAGTCTCTCGGGGCTGGAGATCCTCCATCTGGCCAGGCGTACCACTGCATCACAGCATAGGTTTGACGAAGACGCTGCTGTTGATAGAGTGAACAGAGCCTGTCAGACGAACAAGATGACCATAATAAGGTTAGCAAATTATTGGTGTCAGGGGTTAAACTACGGAAAAAATGGGTTTTGATTTTAGTTAAGGGAACTGCTTCGCTACTTGAATCAACTTCTAGCTTCAGACGACGACGATCATCTGTTTTCCAACCTTGAAATCCATTTAGATCCATCCATTCAACTTGAGGATGATCCTTATAATAATCTTGGGTCAGAATCACTAAAAGAGCCGTTTGATTGTCTTTTTCTACCGTTTGTATCAACCAGTCATGATTACGAATATTAAGAATTTGATGATCTATAGTGTTCCAATTGGATAAATTTAAGCCATCTTCTCGAACCGCTTTAAGTTGTGAAATCGTTTTAACAGGGGGTAAATCCGACCAAGACCATGTTCCTTTAAAATAGCCTGGAATCGCCCCTACAATTAACAGCAATAGCATAAATACTAGCACTGCAATTTGAGCCGATTGACGAGGAATTTTAAGTTTAGCAATCATCATAGAATGAAGGGTTATTAGTGATTTATCTATCTTTTATCATTTTTGATCAGAGGGGGTAAGGGATAAATGTCAGAATCTTTTTCTCCTCATCTCCCTCTATCTTTATCTGACTTTAATTCTCCATCGACTCGTCGTCGGGTTCATCAACATCGTCAAAGTAATTTTGCACCCAATTAACCAGTACTACCAACATACCCAACATTGCGGCTGAATATAAATCCCCACCCCAACTATCGTGTAGCCAGTGAAATAGCGCCGACTGTCCTGTACCATGAAACATACTTAATAAGGTATTACGGAAAATATTGGCTGTGACGCTCAATACGATCGCCCCAACTAGCACAAAGATACTTTTATTACGTGAGGATGATAAACCCGTCCAATATAACAGCATCAAAGCCACATATAAGCTGGTAAATAGCATTTTTAATCCCGCACAGTGGGGGGCGACTTCAACCGTTTGTCCGTTAACAAATAGGTAAATTTGATCAACTGTGACATTCATATTGAACTGTAATAAAATAAATCCAGCCACTGTTGCAATAAATTGTTGTAAAGGTAATGCCAGGGGTTCAATTAAATAGGGTAAATGGTTGGGAGTCGCTAGAACTGTAAATAATAAAGGAATTTGTTGTAGCCTAAAACCCGGCATTCCTTTTAACCATAAACACAAGCCCGCTAAAACTAACGGAAAAGAAAGATTCACTAAATCTGATACACCACTTAAATATAATGCCCCAGCTAAACCCAGTAAAACTCCACCCAACGGATCGCTTTGATCGCTTAACTGTGCCCAGCGGTTTCTATGAGTCCAGGCAATATAGGCAGCAAACGGTAAACCAATCATGCCATGACTGAAATATTCATGTTCAATACTAATACTCTTATTTAACCAACCGTCAAACCAATGTAGGATAATGGGTGCATACAATAAAATAATTAATCCAATAATTGCTAAATTCAGATATTGTGGTTGAAATGTAATGGGAATTTTTCGTTGACTTTCCATTGTATTAGTTATTTATTGTTAGTTCTGAGTCGTCATAGATTCGACGCGATCAATAACTGGGGATATGTGCGTATGTGCCTGGTGTAGTGCACCCTAAAATCTGATCTTACTTTGTTATTTTACCTCGACTGCCATCGTCACGGCATTGACAACCTGATGAATTTGAGCTTGACTCATCCCAGGAAACATGGGTAAAGATAAAATCTGTTGACTCAAAGCCTCCGTTTGGGGAAAATCACCCAATTGATAGCCGAGGTATTGATAAGCTGGTTGTAGATGACAGGGAATGGGATAGTGAATTCCAGCTTGCACCCCAAATTCTCCTAATTTTGCTTGCAGAGTTTCTCGATCAATAGGGCAACTTGAGGTCACTCGAATCACATAAAGATGGTAAACATGACCCTCCCCGGATTGATTTTCCATTGTCAAAATACCCTTTTCTTGCGCTTGAGATAACAGGGTGTCATATTGTTTGGCAGTATTGTTGCGATCGCGATTCCAATTTTCCAGATGAGGCAACTTCACATTTAATATTGCTGCCTGTAGGGTATCGAGACGGCTATTAGTGCCGAGTTCAGTGTGAACATATTTTTTGGGTGCGCCATAATTTCGTAAGTTTCGTACGTGTTGGTTCACCTCAGCATCGTTGGTGACCAGAATACCCCCATCTCCAAACCCCCCAAGATTTTTACTCGGATAAAGGCTAAATCCTGCCGCTGTACCAATTGAACCCGCTTGATAACCCTCTCGACTGGCTAAATGAGCTTGGGCCGCATCTTCAAAAATCATCAAGTTGTGAGCTTGGGCCAATGCCAGTAATCCCTGAGGGCTAACCATCTGGCCGTATAAATGAACTGGGACGATGGCTTTTGTTTTCGAGGTTACTGCTTTGTCGGCGGCTTCTAGGTCAATTAAAGCCGTACGAGGATCGCAATCGACTAAAATAGGTCTTGCGCCTGTGCGTAAAATGCCAATCACAGTTGCAATAAATGTATTGGCTGGAACCAAAATTTCATCCCCTGCCCCAATACCACAAGCTTGCATCCCTAGAGCCAGGGCATCTGTACCACAAGCCACCCCGACCCCGTATTGAACCCCACAAGCGCTAGCAAAAGCTTGTTCAAATTCTGTAACGGCTTGACCTAAAATAAAGTCTCCGCGTTGCAGTACCGAGTGAATAGCTTGTTCGATTTGTAACTTGATCGGTTGATGTTGCAGACTAAGATCAACGAAAGGAACAGTAGTTAAGGTACTCGTCATATATTCAGCAGTCGCAGACTGTTCGATTGGACACATAGGAATATCTTTCCCCTTCTTCTGTTATCTCCGATCTGTCTGGGAAGAAACAACCCTCGAATATCAAGTTTGTGTAAATTTATAGTTAAGTTATAGCAGTTACACCTGACGGCAGGCGATCGCCAACGCAAGTCGTCTATTTACGGGCAATTCCTTTCAAAAAAATGTAAAAAGCCTGATAAAACAAGCATTTCTCCCCCAAGAGTGCCGATTGCCGCGCGCTACGGAAAGACTTTGTCACTGATTACTGGCTATGACCTGCGATCGGCCTTGAGGGTTTGCGAAGCGCCGACTTTCTAAATCATCTTTTGAACTAGAGAAATAGTACGAATGATTATCATCTTGCTTAAGAATTAGATAGTTCTATTGCCATAGACATAAATCATATTTTTGTCAATGTTTTTTTATAAAAGTTTGCATTTTTATAAAGATTTAGTTACAATCTAAATAACTTCAATCAATTGTTTGTAATAAACGGGAATTTATTGGTTTGAGTCAGACCAGAAAATCTATTGTTTTTACAAAATATTTACAGTTGTTCACACTAAATCAAACAAAAAAATTATGTCTAACTTCATTCCCTCTCCCGCACCGATGCAACCCAAATCTCGTGCATATGATCTTAAAAGTCGTTTAGACTGGGGTGAACCCGCTTTAACTATTATTGATATTCGCCCGATTGCTGAATTTAATCAATCTCATATTCAAGGGGCAATTTCTTTACCTGCTGAAGAGCTAGTGGCTCGCGCACCGGAAACATTAGAAATGAGTCGCGATCTCTACGTTTATAGCGACAGTGACGAAGAAACTGCTGCTGCTGCGGCTCAACTTCGCCAAGCCGGATACGCTAACGTCTCCGAACTCACAGGGGGTTTAGCAGCATGGAAAGCTGTAGGTTACCCAGTAGAAGCCATTAGTGGAGTTAGTCCTTAAGCCTATCTCACCACAGGGATCGCTTAAATAACTCATACCTCACGGTGATTATACTGTGGGGTTTTTTTTGATCAACAATAGACAGATACCCTACACCCGACTCCCCATTCCCTAACTTCTAACTTTGTTTGTTGCCCTTAAATCACAATGACCAACCACCAATAATGGTAAACTGCTAATGAAACTGGGTGATCCCCGATGAGAGCAGAAGCGACGGAAATGAGTATTTTAACCTCCTCAGTTGTAGCGGCATTGATACAAGCACTCCCTCAACTGCGATCTCAAATTTATTTTAAGTCGTCTTTAACCGCACTGTCCCATGCGATGGAGGATCAGGTGCTAGCTGGGACTGATCAACCGTTGGTTATTGCCACTTTCCAGCGAGAACGATTTTATTTGCAAGAAGCTCATCGTTATCGACGAATTGCACAAATCAGCCCACAGGTTTATGTGATGTCGGCGGCAGAAACAGAGTTTAAGAATTCCTCTGAATATCACGAAACGGTTGCTTTTGATCGTAATGATCTGCTGACAAAAGAGTGGAATTTAGTTGTGATTGGTGAGCAATATTCAACCTGTTTAGCTTGTGTAGAACGACAAGATCTAACTTCAGATATTGATATTCCAGAACAAATTGCAATGGATCAGTCTCGTCCATTTGAGGGGATTTGGAGTTGCGATCGCGTGGTTTGCTGTCGAGCGGCTGAACTGCTATTACAACAAATTTTACATTATCGTCCTGAACTGCAAAATAAAATAGAACAAGCCATTAAAATCTATGGTTTAGATCAATATAAAACCCAGCCAGAAGTCACTCCACGAAAATCTACTCGAAAAATTAAACCCAGTACAAAAACTTGGTCTCAACTGAAAGACCCTTTTACTCAGCGCCTTGTGACTTATCTGCAAGCAGGACAACACAAACTGCTCAAAGTTTATCGGACTTTAGCCGCCCAAGAACGCAAAGAACGGTTAGTCAACTCCATTACAACCGCAATGCGACAGTCCCTCAATCACCAAGAAATTATTAAAGTAGCCACTCAAGAATTAGGGGAAGCCATGCAGGCTTGTCGATGCTTAATTTATCGGTGTAAATCGACTCAGAAAAGTGTCAAAATTGTAGAAGAATTTCGCAGTTGTGAGATTAATTCCCTCTTAGAAAAACAGTGGTCATTGCAGGATAATCCCTTGTTTCAAGCAGTGGTTCAACGCCGAGAAGGACTCTATTTGCCGGAGCTTGAATCAGAGACTATTTTGGCAACTTTAGGCAGTCTAGAATCTACAGCACAAGAAAACTTAAAAAGCTTAGCGGAATCTTGGCAAATTCAGGCTTGGTTAATGGTTCCTGTATTATATCAAGGGCAAATGTTAGGGATAGTTGAACTCCATCAATGTCGTAGCGATCATCCCCCTTGGCAAAAAGATGATCGATTTTTAGTTAATGCGATCGCCACTCAATTAGGCGCTGCTTTAATTCAGGCAGAAACCCATGCAAATTTAGAAGATCTTAATCAACAACTCGAAGCGTTAGACCGAACTCGCAGTAACTTAATCGCCATTACCGGTCATGAATTGCGAACACCGCTATCAACCATTCAAGTCTGTCTTGAAAGTCTCAATCAAGAGCCAGATATGCCGATGGAAATGCGACAAGTCATGTTAGAAACAGCCCTGGATGATGCGGAACGAATGCGAAAATTAGTTCAGGATTTTCTCATGCTTTCTCATCTAGAAAGTGGCAGAATTGATTGGAATTTAGAAGTTTTACCCTTGAGAGAATGTGTGGATTTAGCAATGAGTGGTGTGCAAGCTCGTCATCATCAAAATGAAATTCCTCAGATTAATACTCAAGTTCCTGATAATTTACCGTTAGTAAAAGCCGATGGAGAATGGCTCGTGCAATTGCTCTCAAAGCTACTGGATAATGCTTGTAAATTTACCAGTTCAGAAGGTGAAGTCACTATTACAGCCAAGCAAAATGGCAATCAAATGTTAGAAGTAAGGGTGACAGATACAGGACGAGGAATTGAGCCGAATCGCCTAGAAGCTGTTTTTGATCGATTTTATCAAGAAGAAGGATCTCTGCGCCGAACCGTCGGTGGAACAGGATTAGGCTTGGCAATTAGCAAACAAATTGTTAATGGCTGGGGTGGGAAAATTTGGGCAGATTCTGCGGGTAAAAATCAGGGGAGTGTATTTCATTTTACGGTTCCATTTGTCGATCTTGAAACAAAAGTTAAATCAAAAAATAATAGCAAAATTTAAGTTCCACAATAAACAATTAAATCAATTTCAACATCTCCTAAACCCGCCAATCCCATCACTCCTACTGTTGTCCGACAGGGTAATTTTTCCCCTTGAAAATAAGACGCATAAATTTGATTCACGGTTTCATAATCGCGAAAATCTGTAATAAAAATTCGAGACATTACCACTCGATCAAAACTTATCCCCGCATGGTCTAATACTAACTTTAAATTTTCCATCACCTGCTGAGTTTGCTGTTCAATAGTTCCTTGAATAACTTCTCCCGTTTGCGGATCTTCGGCTAATTGTCCGGTAACAAATAATAAATCTCCTGCCCTCACCGCATGAGAATAAGGGGCAACAGGTGGCAAAAGATTATCCGGTAAAGTAATATATTCCAACATCAAAAAAACTCCAATTTCAATTAATTTAGCAGGCAGATTTAGCAGTAACCTATCGGGTAAATATCAATCCAACAAGCTGAGAAGTCAATAAAACTGATATTGCTTGTTTTTAATTCCCTGCACGGTAGCGCTCTATGTTACCATAAAAGTTTTGCAGTTATTCAACAGGCAGGTAATCAGGAGATAATCCCTATGGCAAGAATGTATTATGATGCAGATGCAAATTTAGATTTGCTCAACGATAAAACCGTTGCAATCATCGGTTATGGTTCTCAAGGTCACGCCCATGCTTTAAACTTAAAAGATAGTGGCGTAAATGTGATTGTCGGCTTGTATCCCGGCAGTAAATCCGCCCCAAAAGCCAAAGAAGCTGGCTTAAAAGTGTTAAACGTCGGTGAAGCTGCCAAAGAAGCCGATCTGATTATGATCCTGCTGCCGGATGAAGTTCAGAAAACAATTTATCAAACTGAAATTGAACCCAATTTAAGCGAAGGTAAAGTCTTAGCATTTGCTCACGGTTTTAATATTCATTTTGCTCAAGTTGTTCCCCCCAAGAACGTTGATGTGATCATGGTGGCTCCCAAAGGCCCCGGACATTTGGTGCGGCGGACGTATGAAGAAGGCCAAGGGGTTCCCTGTTTATTTGCCGTTTATCAAGATGCATCCGGACAAGCTCGCGATCGCGCTATGGCTTATGCTAAAGGGATTGGTGGCACTCGTGGGGGTATCCTGGAAACCACATTCCGCGAAGAAACCGAAACTGATTTATTTGGGGAACAAGCCGTATTGTGTGGCGGTTTAAGTGCTTTAATTAAAGCCGGGTTTGAAACCTTAGTTGAAGCCGGATATCAACCGGAATTAGCCTATTTTGAATGTCTCCACGAAGTTAAATTAATTGTGGACTTGGTGGTAGAAGGCGGCTTAGCCACCATGCGTGATAGTATTTCTAATACGGCAGAATATGGCGATTATACCCGAGGACCACGAATTGTTAATGATGACACTAAAGCAGAAATGCGAAAAGTTCTACAAGAAATTCAAAGCGGTCAATTTGCGCGGGAATTTGTCTTAGAAAATCAATCTGGAAAACCTGGGTTTACCGCAATGCGTCGTCAGGAAGCTGAACATCCTGTTGAAGAAGTGGGTAAAGACTTACGGGCAATGTTTAGCTGGTTGAAAAAGAAAGATTAAACGGT
>CAYSWY010000036.1:0-56964 GCA_964434975.1 uncultured Lyngbya sp. | reverse complement strand
AGTTTTCTGTGACTTTCACCCGTTGCTTGAATTGCCAACATTAATGCTTCTACAGGATCAGAGTCTAGCAAATCTTCTACTTTTTCTGCATCCAAAAGTAGATTGGCAATAGTCATTTGTCTCGCAGCAAAAACTCCAGCCCCAACAGCCACAACTAACGCTGCTGTTAACGCTGCTATCGATTTCCGTAGTGTCTGTACTTCTTGACGTTGCTTTCTTGAACACGCTTGAATATAGTCCGCTTCTTGTTGATTAAAAAATTGAGGATTATTACACAGTAATTTTTCGGCATCTTCTAAACGTCCGCCCTTAAGTAACAATAACTCATCTTTATCTTCTTGTTTCCAGTCTTCTGCTTGCTGACGAATTCTTTCTCGAGATTGTAAGTGATCTCGATCTGTATTTAACCATTCTTGCAATTTTGACCAATAACGAATTAAGGCTTCATGGGCAACTTCTACTTCTTCTTGTCCGGTAAAACTATTACGACTGGTTACCACTAACCTTGCATCTTCATTGGCTAGCCGTCGCACTAAATCTTTTGTCACCGCAATATTTCCGCCTAAAGGAACTAAGTTTTCCATTTCAACTCGACGACGAGTATCTAAACGTTCTGGGTAAGCGGCAATATGTTGATCTAAACGAGTTAAACGCAAGAAAATATCTTTAACTTGCTGCTGTTCTTGGGGAGATAATTGATGATAAAATTCATCTGCGGTACGGGCGATCGCTTGTTTGACAGTACCAATTTCCTCATACTCTTGATATAGTAACCAACGTCCATGTCGCCGTTTCCACAATTCCCGTAAGGCGTGTTGCAATAACGGCATTGCACCCGGTTCATCCTTCACATCTCCAAAAATAGCGGCACTAACACTTGCTTCAAATTGTAATCCCACTTGAGCCGCTTGTTGTTCCATTGCCCCGCGCAATTCTTCTGGCTGCATGGGCGTAATAATTTTAAGTCGGGTTTCTAAGCGTTGGCGTAATTCTGGGTAAACCGCACATTCTGTGAGAAAATCTTCTCGTAACGTAATCACAACCTTGTGAGTTTGAGTCAGTTGAATTAACTTTTCAATCAATTGCACCCGCTTTAGTTTATCCTGACAAAGGGTAAATAATTCTTCAAATTGATCGACGACAATAATACAAGGTTGATTCTGAATTAATGATAGACCAGCGAGTAAATGTTCAAAGGGATTTTGACCGGGCATAATATCAACAAGTTGCAATTCGGGCTGTTGTTTTTGTAAGGCTGGAACTAACCCGGCTAATACGATAGAAGATTTACCACAACCGGACTTTCCAACGACTGCTAAAAAGTGTTCATGGGCTAATGTTTGTTTTAATTCTGCAATTAAACGATCTCGTCCGAAAAAGAATTCTTGATTTTCTGGCTTAAAGGGATACAGTCCTTGAAACGGACAACGCGGATCGTAAATGGGCGGGGTTTGATCTAAAGCTAAGGCATTGAAGCTAATTTCTAAGATGCGATCGCATAAACTATTGAGTTCGGTTAAAGCGTTTTGACGTTCTTCTTTCAGGGCAGCATTCAACGCTTGGGGCTGAGTTTTTAAGGTTTTTTGTAAGGTAGTATTAATTGGAGTAAACTGTTGAATTAAAATCGGCGATCGCGCTTCTAATAAGCTGGGTAAACGAGATAAACCATATTCAATATCTGTATTATTCAGATCTCGATCTAATACGTCATCAAATAGGGGTTGTCCCCGTAAACGGCTAAATAATGCTGGAACTAATATATCATAGCGTTCTGCATAGGCGGAGGTTGCCTCTACTAAAGCCACATCCACTTCACCGCGATCGCGTAATCGTTGATAAAATTCAGTCGAAAGAAATCCAGCGGTTTTAATTGAAATCTTCTGAGTCATGGCAATAACTGCTGGCATTCCTAACTCTTTTACCATCCGTTGGGCAAGTCCTCCCAAACTGGCTTCAGCATTTTTATTTGCACTTTCACAAGTTGAAAGAAAGACAAAATAGGGTAAACCTTGAATGCTTTGTCGCTGGAGTCTTTCTATTAACTTTGTCCCAGAAAAAGGGTCAACTTGCCCTCGATTATCTGCCCAATAAACCAGGGTTTCACCGTTTGAATTCAAATGACCATGACAGACAATATGCAGTAAAGTGTAGCGTTTTTGGGTAAGTTGTCGGCACAAATTATCAAGCGTAGGCTTTCCAACGCTGTCTGCAATATTAGCCAGGATATCGGTTGGGATTTTACCTAACGCTGTTTTGAGGGTCTTAACTGTTTCTTCTACATTAAAAGGATGGAGTCTGTATTCATTGATATCTTGAGGACTGGCAACCAAAATCAAAGCATTTAAGTCTCGTTTGCCAATCGGCGGAAAATGTCTATCAGTATTACTGGGAAGATAAAGAGATAATGGAAGCTGTTGATTTAACGCTAAAAAGTCCCAATTTCCATTGATTGGGACGCAGAGTTGTTGCCAAGCAATTTTAGATTTAAGTTGATCATCTTCGACATGAAGCAGGATACGCAACCCATCTTTACTGTTATCAAAAGCTTTGACAAAAGCATCACGAATATTATCTTGAAATAAAGCTTTACCCAGCAAAGTTCCGTAGGCTTTGGGTTGAGTTTGTAGGCGATAAAGTTGAGTTAAGTAATCTGAAGAGAAGTTAAGTATGCCTTCATGACGGATAGGAAGAAAATCACTCCTAGCCGTTTGAGTGACCACAACAGGCCAACCCAACTTAGATTGACGTTGAATTGTAATCTCGAAGATATTCATCAGATGAGAAACTTCCCCCATCGCTGTTTAATCCGGATTAATACTATTATCTCAAATTATTTTATAATGTCCATACAATCAGTTTTGAATCTTTATGAGGTTTATAACTTTCCAGATTAACCCATTCATGATTAACAAATTCAATGATTTGTAATCGCTATACTTTATTTATGAGAAAAAAGTCCATATCAGCCCCCACAATTGGGGGTTTTGGGGCAATATAATTGATCAATGATTTCTTATGGGTCTATTGCAATTCGATAAATATTTACTCGTCTTCATCAATAATAGAACTCCGATCTAAAATCAATAAATTCCTTAATTGATCGGTATCAAGTTGTGTTAACCAATCTTCTCCGCCGCCGACGACTTGTTCTGCTAAAGCTTTTTTACTTTCAATTAAATCATGAATTTTCTCTTCTAAAGTGCCTGTACAAACGAATTTATGAACTTGAACATTGCGAGTTTGACCAATGCGAAATACCCGATCTGTTGCCTGATTTTCAACGGCAGGGTTCCACCATCTATCAAAGTGAAAAACATGATTAGCGCGAGTTAAATTTAATCCCACTCCTCCGGCTTTTAAAGATAGAATAAAAATCGGCGGCCCTTGTGGATCGTGTTGAAATTGATCCACCATTTCTTCTCGTTTATTCTTACGAGTTGCACCATATAAAAATAGCACTTTACGATTGAGTTGCTGTTCTAAATAGGGTTGTAATAACTTACCCCATTCTGCAAATTGAGTGAAAATTAAAGCGCGATCGCCTTCATCAATCACTTCTTCTAACATCTCATGCAGTCGTTTGAGTTTACCCGAATGTTGCGGGGAAATAGATTTTTTAGAACTATTTTTTGAGACTTTTCCATTTAATAAAATCGGATGATTACAAAGCTGTTTTAGTTTCGTTAATAATGCTAAAATCATCCCGCGTCGTTGAATGCCTTCTGCTGAGTCAATTTCTGCTAAAGATTGATCGACAAATTGTTGATATAAGCTAGCTTGTTCTGTTGATAATGAACAAAAAACAGCATTTTCCTGCTTTTCTGGTAAATCTTGAATAATATCTTTATCAGTTTTCAGACGACGTAAAATAAATGGCTGTACTAATGAACGTAACGTTTGCAAAGAATCTGTATCACCATATTTTTCAATCGGAATTGCAAACCGACGTTGAAAGAATTGTTTTTGTCCTAAATAACCCGGATTCAAAAATTCCATAATTGACCATAATTCCGAGAGGCGATTTTCGACGGGTGTCCCGGTTAAAGCAATTTTAAAATCTGCTTCTAAATTCCGAATTGCTTTTGATTGTTTCGCATCTGGATTTTTAATATTTTGGGCTTCATCTAATACAATTCCTTGCCAATTAACAGCTTTCATATCTTTTTCATCTCGATAAGATAAAGCATAACTGGTAACAATTACATCTTGCTTTTCAGCCATTTGAACCAGTTTTTTGCCTTTTTCCCGCTTATCGCCATGATGAACTTTAACCTTTAAACTCGGGCTAAATCGTTTAACTTCCCGTTCCCAATTGCCTAAAACTGAAGTGGGACAAACTAATAAAATGGGACGATCTAAGGATTTAGATTCTTTTAAATAGAGTAAAAATGCAATTAATTGAATCGTTTTCCCCAACCCCATATCATCGGCTAAACAAGCCCCTAAACCCCATTGTTCTAAGAAAGACAACCAACTCACGCCACGGGCTTGATAGGGTCTTAATTCTCCTTTAAATCCCGCCGGAGTTGTAATCGGTTCCAGGGCTTGATTTTGAGTTAAAGTATTCAGTAAATCTTCTAACTTTCCGCCCGCTTCAAACTGAACTACTGGCAACTTTTCAATCATTTGACTATCGCCCGTTGACAGCCGCAAAGCATCTTCTAAAGTTAATGTCATTTTATCTTTACGACTGTCAAAAAACGCTTTTGCTGCCCGAATATCAGAAGCCCGTAACTCTACCCATTCTCCGTTAATTTCAACTAAAGGACTTTCTTTTGCGACTAATTTTTCAAACTCTGATTTTGATAAAGTTTGTCCGCCAATGGATAATTCCCACTTAAAATTTAATAAACTTTCTAATCCTAAACTCATGCTTTTTTTCGACCGCGAAGCTGTTGCACTTAAACTCAGTCCTAAACGATTAGCAAAGCCTTGAGTTTCTGTTAAACCAGCAGGTAAAATTACGCCTAAACCATTCTCACTAAATCGCCAAACAATTTGTTTAATAAATTCATAAGCTTGAGTTGGATTTAAAACACACATTTCCGGACAGGCTTGATCTAGACTCTCTTCTAAAACAGGATACAATTTAGCTGCTAAACCTAATCCTTTCAGTAACGTTTCTTGTGGCTTTCTAACAATTTTGCCTTGATAATTAAAGCTTTCTACTGGATGATTCCACACGGTTTGAGCATCAATAATACAGTCAGGGTTATCAATGGCTTGTAAACAATAATCTAGTTGCCATTCTTTCGATTTAGCGGCTGGCGGATTCAATTTAAATCCAGCCCGAAATAAGTTTTGTTCTGATAAAGACTGTTGTAGGGGTTCTACCCAAGTTTTTAACCGATTTTCTAATATTTCGTACTCTGATAATGATTCAGTAATGGGAGACATTTCAATCGATAAATGATGCAGCCAAGTATTGATATGAGGTTCTAAGGCGGCTGGATTTGTTACAACCGTTCTTTCGGTAACTTCAGCCACAGATCGAACCTGTAAATCGATCATTGCCCCTAAAAAACTTTGTAATAATTCCTGAGGAGAATAGGGTAAATTAACCGCAATTGTATTGATATCGTTTCCCTGATACATTCGGCAGACTAAAGGCATTTTTTGTGCCATTTGTAGTAATCGTGCTTGATCAATTGCACTATCTAATAAGGGTTGCCAATGCGCCCGAAATGTTTGATTAGAGACAGGTTCTAAACTCGGTAAAAACTTACCCCGCGCTAATAAATCGATACTCCAGCGATGAATATGAGACCAAAATTTTAAATCCGATCCAAAATAAGAATTAGCCGGATCTAAAGAATTTAAAGGTAAACTTTGTAACAGTTGAAAGGTTTGGCTGGGAGTTAAACTAAAACCGGTTACTTGCCAAGGATGAAGAGAAATAGAATAGTTTGAATTGTCATCAACATCGAGCGTTTCTCCGTAAATGGGATTAACAGATGTGGATGTAATCTCAGTCGGTAACCCGATAATATCAGTCGTTTGAGGGGGTTGATCGGCGGCTAGATGAATCTGTTGAGTCAACTGTTGCCAGAGGGTCTCAGGCGGCAAAGCGTAGGGATAAGCAGTGATTTCAGTGGCTTCTTGCCAATCTTGCGGCAGGGTTCGACACCATGCATCCCCCCAGACGATAAAATCGCAATAGTGGGGTTGAATTCGCCAATTTCCGTGTAAAACTGCCATTAAAATATTATCCCTAAAACTAGACGCATTGAGAGGATTAATTCCCCCCAATCTTCAATCAGATCAGGCCGATTGAGTATAATCTGTATATGGTAGCTGATTCAGTGAATGAATTGGGTCTTGATTTACTCGAGGAGTTCAAACTTCGGCGCTTGCAAACGTAAACTGATCGTGTTAGCGTCAACCGGCTGGCTCCAGATAAACCCTTGCGCTAAACTACACCCTAAAGCAATTAATGCATTTAATTGTTCAGAGACTTCAACCCCTTCAGCAACAGCAGCAACTTCTAAATTATGGGCTAAATTGATAATGGCACGAACCACTTTTAGACTCTCTGGAGTCTGATTAATTTGATTAATAAAAGAGCGATCAATCTTTAAATTTTCAATTTTTAAATGATGTAAATAACTCAGAGAAGAACAACCTGTGCCAAAATCATCAATACTAACACTAATATTATATTCCTTCAGCCGCTCTAAAGTCTGAACTGTAATAGTCGATGGTGTCATCAAGCCATATTCAGTAATTTCTAAAACTAAATATTGATGCTCAATTTTTGTTTCGATTAAAATCGATTCTAAATAGTCAATGAAATCTTCTTGCCCCAGTTGCTGAGCGGATAAATTAACGTGTAACTTAAACTCAGGCGGCAGTATATTTTGCTCCTGCCAAGCTTTCAGTTGATAACAGGCTTTCCGGATAATATAACGATCCAGCATAATAATTAATCCGGTCTCTTCGGCAATAGGAATAAATGCATCGGGATCAATGACACCTTGAGTGGGATGTAGCCATCTGACTAATGCTTCTATCCCCACCATAACGTTATTTTCTAGTGAGATGATCGGTTGATAAACAAGGATAAGATTTTGATGCTCAATGGCTTGAGGCAACTCATTTTGAACCTGAAAGAAAGATAATGCCCGCTCATACATTTCTGCATTAAAGATTTGAATTGTTCCGATTCCCTGAATAATGGCTTGTTGCAAAGCAGTATGAGCATCTCTGAGTAAATGAATTGGCTGTTCGTGATTGTTATCGGATAAAACAATACCAATATTCATATTTAAATGAATTGTACATTCATTAATCTGAAAAGGCAGTGATATTTCTTGTTGAAGCTGTTTAGTCAAAAATAGGATCATCTCTTGATCCAGTGCTTTTTCAATTAAGATTGCAAATGTATCTTCGCCATAATGAGCCAGTAAACCCCCTGATTCTAAGCATCCTTCTAAACGGCGAGCAATAGAAACAATTAATTGATCGATAGCACGATGACCTAAAGAACTGTTAATTACTTGGAGTTGATTACACTTAAGTAATATTAATATTAACGGTCGAGGTTGATTAAAACTGAAGGCTTGTTTCAGGGTTTGAATCAGTAAAACTCGATTGGGTAAATTGGTTAATGAATTGTGGGTTGCTAGGTGGAACATTTCTGCTTGAACTCGTAACCGCTCACCTATTTCTTGCTCTAGTTGAGCCGTGCGCTGAATCACTCGTTGTTCTAATTCAGTATTGAGTTGTTTAACCTGCGCTTGAGCTTGGCGCAGTTGGATATGATTATTTACTCTCGCCAACAATTCTTCGACTTGAAAGGGTTTAGAAATATAATCTACTCCACCTAAGTTAAAACCCTGAACTTTATCCTCAATTTGATCTAAAGCACTGAGAAAAATGACAGGAATCTCTTGAGTTTCAGGATTAAGTTTGAGCTGTCGGCAAACTTCAAAGCCATCTATCTCTGGCATTTTAATATCTAATAAAATTAAGTCAGGTTGAGCGGCTTTTGCTACCCGCAGCGCCATGTTACCATTGAGAACACAGCGAACTTTATAGCCTTGTTGAGTTAAAATATTAGATAAAAATTCTAGATTTTCTGGAAGATCATCCACAACCAAGAGATCGCCTAAATGAGATGGATTGATTGCAGATGATAAAATTTCTGTCATGATGATATTTTCTACTTAAAGATAAAAACTGACTATCATTTAGCTCAATATAGAACACATCAGTAGATTCTATCTCGCTGAAGCGATCAAATATTACCCATGAAGACGAATTGATGATTCTGCTAATTCTTCAATCAGCTCATAACGAAATTTCTTAACCCAATCTTGTATAATGTTAGTGATATCTGCCTCATCAGCGCTACGTTCTGCAATCAGTTGGCTAATCCACTCTGCATCAGCTAGACGAGCCGCTTCATGTAGTTGAACTAACCAGGCTTTAGGGAGTTGAGAGAGTCGTGAAGCCGTCAGTGGTGGCACATCCGGATTTTGAGTTTGAGGGCAATCGGCAACGGGTTGCTCATCATAAATATACTCGATACCAAGATGTTGGCGGAGCTTGTCGCAGATTACCTGTTCTTGAAACGGTTTATGCACAAAGTCATCGCATCCGGCTGATAAAACAATTTGTTTTTCTGATTCTAAAGCATTTGCAGTGAGGGCAATAATTGCAGTCGCCTGACCTTTGAGGGAATTACGGATGCGTTGAGTGGCTTCATAACCATCCATCACTGGCATTCGCATATCCATCCAAATTAAATGAGGTTGCCAATCCTCAAATATCTTAACCGCTTCCAAACCATTTATGGCTTCACGGACTTGTTCAAATCCCAAAGACTTTAATAATTCCACCAATAACACTCGATTTTCCCATTGATCCTCTACGACTAAAATTCGGTAACTGGGTTGATTTGAAGCTAAACCCACAATCGATAATACAGACTGAGTCGCTGAAGGGTTGAGATTTTCAGCTTCGGTAACAGGAATATAAAATTGAAAAATACTCCCTTTTCCTAAAGTACTTTTAACCTGAATTTCTCCGCCAAACTGTTCAATATAAGTCTTAGTAATTGCCAGTCCTAATCCCGTTCCTTCCTGATATTTTTGAGCAGTTTTGACTTGATAAAAGGGATCAAATAGTTTTTGTAGTTGCTCAGGCGTAATACCACAGCCGGTATCTTCTACTTCAAAATAAATTGTATACTTTCCCCAAACTCGTAGGGTAATCTCACCCGTTTGAGTACATTTTATTGCATTACTGAGTAAATTAATTAGAATTTGTCGTAACTTCGCTTGATCAGTTTCAATCCATTGAGGAACATCTCCAGCCAACTCAAACCCTAATCTTAATCCCTTTTCTTGGGCTTTGAGTTGAAACATGGCAATTAGCGATCGCAGTAACTGATGTACATCACAAGAATCAGGAGAAAATACCATCTTACCTGCTTCTATTTTTGCCATGTCCAGCACATCATTAATTAATGAAAGTAAGTGATTTCCGCTATTTTGAATAATGTCTAAATATTCTGCTGACTCTTGCTGAAATTGTTCGGGATTATATTTGAGAGTCCGTTGCATCACTTGAGCAAATCCCAGAATAGCATTCAGCGGCGTACGCAATTCATGGCTCATATTGGCGAGAAATTGACTTTTAACTTGATTGGCTTTCTCGGCTGCCTGTTTTGCTGCTTCTAGATCAATATTTTTTTGAGCCAGTGCTTCTTCATAACGCTTCCGAGCAGTAATATCTGTACCAATAGAAAGAATTTCAATCAACTCCCCCGCTTCGTTAAAAATCGGTTTATTTGCCCAATTTATCCAAACCCGTTCTCCATTTTGACGAATATTTTCATTTTCATTAATCATAAAAGCGTCTGGTTGCTGACAGATTTGCTGCATCAGATCCTGTAAATCTTGTCCGGAAGAATCCCATTCTGGAACAATTGTCGCCATCACAGACTGACCTGTTAGTTCGGTTTCTAGCCAACAGAAAAATTCCGCCCCATATTGATTAATAAAAATAATATTTCCTTGTGTATCCCAACGTAAAATAATACAATTCGCTATTTGGACTAAATCACGATATTGTCTTTCTCGCTCCTGTAACGCCACCTCCATTTGCATCCGTTCAGTCAGATCTAAAATCACACCAAATAAACGGATGACTTGGTTATTCTCATTTAAAATAACTTCTGCCCGAGACTCTACATAGCGAATTTCTCCACTCGGACGAATTAGCCGAAATTCGTCAGTAAATGGTATTTTTTCAATTAATGATTGATTAATTTGTCGAACCCAACTCTCTCGATTCTCTGGATGAATCATTCTAACTAAATCCTCATGAGAGAGTGGATTAAGATTAGGTTCTAGACCAAAAATCCGATAAAGTTCCTCAGACCAAGTAATCTCTTGAGTCAGAACATTAAAATCCCAACTCCCCACATGAGCCACTCGCTGAGTCGCTGACAGATTTGCTTCACTTTGACGTAACTGTTCCTCAGATGGCTGAGGCTGGGTAACATCTTTAACCATAGTGATATTCAGCCAACGCTTTCCTGATTTTAGAGGGAATGATTTAAGTGGGAAAGTTTAAAAAGAACAAATGTTGATCAACTCACTCCACTTCAGGGGCGATCGCAGCAGGTGGGGAGCAGGAATAACGGGTCTACCTGCCTCCAATGACTCCTTTAATCCCTAAACTAAATCAGGAAAGACCTGTTGCACCGCAGGATGGATCAGTTGATGATTAGCAACATTTAATCCCTTGGCTAAAGTTGGATTTAACTCTAAAGCCTTCATTCCCAATTCAGCCAGTTGTAACACATAGGGTAACGTACTATTATTCAACGCTTGAGTCGCTGTCCAAGGCACCGCACCCGGCATATTAGGTACGCCATAATGAACCACACCCGCTTCAACATAAGTCGGCTGAGTATGAGAGGTGGGATGTAACGTTTCGACACAACCTCCCTGATCGACTGCAACATCAACAATTACAGAACGGGGGCGCATTTTCGCCACTAAATCCTTTGAGACTAAAGTCGGTGCTTTGCGTCCCAAAATTAAAACAGCACCAATTAATAAATCAGCATCCGGAACTAAGGTTTCAACTTGAGAAGAAGTGCTATAGAGCAGTTCAACTCTCGAACCAAACAGCGTTTCCAAATATCCCAGACGATCAACATTGATGTCTAAAATTTGGACTTGAGCACCTAATCCTACCGCGATCCGAGCCGCTTCTGTGCCAACTACACCCCCGCCTAAAATGACAACTTTACCAGGCTTTACACCCGGTACTCCCCCCAGGAGAACACCCCGCCCTCCTTGTTGTCGTTCGAGAAAACGAGCACCAAATTGCACAGATAAGCGACCCGCAATGATACTCATGGGGGTTAAAAGCGGTAAGCGACCATCAGGGAGTTCTACAGTCTCGTAGGCGATCGCTTTGACTCCGCTGTGGATTAAGTGTTCTGTCAGTTTGCGATCGGCAGCTAAGTGCAGATAGGTAAACAGCAGTTGATCTTTTTGAATCAGAGAATATTCCGGATCTAGGGGTTCTTTGACTTTTACAATTAATTCTTGATGCCACGCTTGTTGTGGAGAGGAGACAATCTCAGCACCTGCTTGTTGATAGTCTTCATCCGTAAAGCCGGCACCGATTCCTGCGCCCGTTTCAATCACAACGGTGTGACCTTTCTCGGTGCAAACTCTGACACTGCTGGGAGTGAGTCCCACTCGAAATTCTTGATCTTTGATTTCTTTGGGAACACCAATCTTCATTGCGCGAGCCTCAAATTCTGTATCGTTGCTAATTCTTGATTATTGTAGAGAATTGATCAACTTAGATATAGATTACAGGGAACAAAAAAGAGGTAAAGTGTAAGTCATTTGTTATTGATTACGGGTTATTAGTCATGAGTTGAAACGGGCGCAGATGTAGAAGACCCTGAAAAGATCACCCTCACAGGCTTACACGCGATTAACAACCCATCACAAATCACCCAGAAAAGATGACTCATCATCTCCCCTCTCCCCTTGTCTCCCCCTAGACATCTGAAATCTTTCCTGTAGAATCAGAACAAAAATTAACGAATGTAAACTTGTTATTTTGAATTGTGGAGGATAGACCCATTACACTCACGCTCAGTTCGTCAAATCTCTCTAGTGCATCCGATGCCACACAGCCTCTGCTTGAAGTTCAAGGCGGTTCTCCATTACAGGGAGAAGTCAGAATCAGTGGTGCAAAGAATGCGGCTTTAGTTATTATTGCCGGAGCTTTACTCTGTTCAGAAGATTGTCGCTTACGAAATGTTCCCAGCTTAGTTGATGTGGTTCGGATGAGCCAAGTGATTGCTGCTTTGGGGGTAGATCTCAAGCTAAGTGGTGATACCCTTGAGATTAACGCCGCTCAAATTACTGAATCCGAAGCCCCTTATGAGTTAGTCAGTAAGCTACGGGCTAGCTTTTTTATTATCGGCCCCCTACTGGCTCGTTTAGGGGTCGCAAAAGTTCCTTTACCTGGCGGATGTGCGATCGGGGCAAGACCTGTTAACCTCCACGTTCAGGGACTCAGAGCGATGGGTGCAGAAGTTTATATTGAGCATGGTGTCGTTCATGCCGCAGTCCCCGGACAAAATCCTCGTCTGAAAGGGGCAAGAATTTACTTAGATTATCCCAGTGTCGGTGCAACAGAAACCTTAATGATGGCCGCAACCTTAGCAGAAGGCGAAACCATCATTGAAAATGCGGCTCAAGAACCGGAAGTGGTAGATTTAGCCAACTTCTGCCGTTCTATGGGAGCGAAAATCAAAGGCGCAGGCACCAATACTTTAGTGATTTCCGGTGTGGAAAAAATGCATTCTACCGATTACTGGATTATCCCAGATCGGATTGAAGCTGGAACGTTTCTGATTGGTGGTGCTATTACTCGTTCGGAAATTAGCCTTTTCCCTGTGATTCCTGACCATTTAACCGCTGCTATTTCTAAATTACGCAAAATTGGGGTAGAAATTACTTCCCCCGACCCAGATCGTTTACTGGTACGTCCCGGTGAACGTCATATTGCCACTGATATCGAAACCTTGCCCTATCCCGGTTTTCCCACTGATTTACAAGCGCCGATGATGGCCCTACTCACCCTGTGTGAAGGCAGTAGCCTGGTGACGGAAACCGTGTTTGAAAATCGCTTGCATCATGTGCCGGAATTGGTACGCATGGGGGCCGATATTCGGGTTAAGGCTAATACGGCTGTGGTAACCGGGGTTCCGTTTTTATCCGGCGCACCCGTTGCTGGCTCAGACTTACGGGCATCAGCAGCAATGGTGTTAGCCGCATTAGCCGCAGAAGGCACCAGTACCATTCAAGGACTCCAACATTTAGACCGAGGCTATGAGCAATTTGAGCAAAAATTACAAAAATTGGGGGCTAAGATTAAGCGAGTTCAATCTCAACTCACGACCCCTGCTAGTTAAAGTCCACTCAGTAGGTTAAAAAAGCCTTAAACTAGTTAAAAGATAAGGTGTTAGTGATGAGTGGCTGTTTTATCCTCCAATAACTCATGATTAATACCTTGTCTGAGTGACCTCAAACTGCACTGATATGACTTTTTCTCGAACCTCTTTAGTGGGTTTAAAAGCGGATCACTTCCGCCATCCCTTAGATGGACAAGCAACTCGTACGCTTAAACAAATTCCGGGTTTAGATTTATTGATTCGACAGCTTCTCGGGACGGTTGGAGAACAGTTTTTTTATTTAGAAAATATTGCTTCTGGGATTTTGGTGAGTGAGAAACAATTACCGGATTTACATAAACTGTTGATCGAAGCCTGTCAAACGTTAGATTTAGAACCGCCCCAGCTTTATGTACGTCAAAATCCCGTTCCGAATGCTTACACCTTTGCCATGCGCGGAAAACAGCCCTTTATTGTGCTGCATACGTCTTTAATTGATTTATTAACTCCAGCAGAAATTCAAGCGGTCATTGCTCATGAATTAGGGCATTTGAAGTGCGAACATGGGGTGTATTTAACCGTGGCGAATTTACTGGTTTTGGCTGCCGGACAATTATCCACTGTCGGGACGTTATTGGTGCAAGGATTACAATCTCAGATTTTAGAGTGGGTTCGTTGTGCTGAGTTTACTTGCGATCGCGCCGCATTATTAGCCACTCAAGATCCCAGAGTGGTGATGTCTGTATTGATGAAGTTATCCGGCGGATCGCCTCGGTTATCGTCTCAACTCAATCTCGATGCGTTTCTAGAACAAGCCCGTGCTTACGATCAAATGAGTCAAACAGAAATTGGTGAACTGCTCGCAGAAGCTCAAACCGCTCAATTGACACATCCTTTGCCTGTCCTGCGGGCGCGAGAAGTGGATCGCTGGGCTAGCAGTCCAGATTATCAGAAGTTGTTGCAAGGGGAAAGAATGGTGTATAATAGCAAAGTTGAAAACAAAAACACCCCGGGCGGGTGGCGAAATTGGTAGACGCACCACACTCAAAATGTGGCGGCTTCGGCTGTGAGGGTTCGAGTCCCTCCCTGCCCATCTCAGTTAAACAATGATATTAATCCACCAGAAAGTGATTATCTTCCAGGTCTGTTCTGAGTCGAGAATAATGGATTGGGTGAATCGATAACCATCCTTGATTATTTTGAATCAAACCGGATCGCTGTAAGACTTGCACTCTTGTGGTTACTGGGCTTTCACCGACAGCAGCTAACGTGGTTTGATTGCCCAAACTGAGTGCCAGTTGATCTAAGGTCAGGTTACCATGTAATCCCACCGAAAAGAGTAGATAACGATCTTCTTTGGTGAGCTGAGGCAATTCTGGCAGAGTTGCTCGTGCGAGTATAATCGGTTGAGAAGTACTTTCAGCCGAAACATGGGCATCAGATGTGTTTTCGAGATCCTCGGCATCTTGTTGCTGTAGAGAGTTCAGCCAAAGCTGTGCCACGGTGGGAGTTGTTCCGAGAGAAATTTTTGCCAGGCGCTTGAAATACTGACGTTCTGCCTTACATTCCCAGGGTGAATCTTCCATATCTTCTTCATCATCATCATCATCATCAAAATCAAAATCAAAATTCAGTGTTTCTCTCACCGGTTGTAACCATTGCTTAATTTCTAGGGGTTCTAAGGCAGGCAATGATAGAGTGTGTTCAAAATATGCACTCGACTGATACACACGATTGAGATAATGCCACATCCAATCATTACAGCCAATCAACCAAAATTGAGATTGGTCTTGGAATAAGGTCTGTTGTAACCATTCAATTCCATCTAAACCGTAAAGACAGCGCAAAATGCACCAACTTAAATCCGGAATCACTCGTAACTGAGGTTGATCTCGGTTCGCTTCAATAGGATGAATTTGCTCTTGTAATTCGCTCAAGATAGTCGAATAATCCACAGGTCGATGAGACCAAGATAAAGAATGAACCCCAAGTGATGGATCAATTTTGCCCGAAGCAAGGGTTTGCTGCAGTAAAGCACTAATATTTTCTATTGGATGAGACAACACAACTAAACAGTTAGAATCACTTCCCTGAAGCCATTTCCTCAGGTGTTCGTTTAGCTCCTGCGCGATCGCTTCGATGTAAGGTTTGGGATAATCCAATTGAGCCAGATGTTTCTCGATTGGACGGCGTTGTTCCGGGGATAAAGGATCAAGGTTTGAGTCGGTGAGTTTAGCTTCTAACTCGTTGGCTTGTTCTTTGATTTGTTCTTGAGCTTCAGGAAACCAATTTTTAACCCGTTTGACAAGATTCGGAATTTCCATAAGCTATTACACCTTGAAGGTTAGATTATAAATAAGTGAGGCATTGAGAATCAGTCACAGTCAAATTATTGATCGCTTTAGGCTCTTCGGCGTTGCATATGCATATTACTGCTTTCTTGTCAACTCCTCTCTCAATCAGAATGTGTCATTGATATTCTTTTTTGATCTTCTTACCGTTACTCTCACTCACTGAGATCATGACAGAATGAATGAAAATACAGGATCTAGAAAAAAATTCTCAGAGTAATTTCTGTTTATGGATACAATTTACTGCAATTTTAGCCTATGTTCTAGATAATATAAAATTTCAACTAAACTGTCAATCCCTGTAAATTCGTACAATTCATCTCTAAAATATTTCTTCATCATGTCATCAAAGCTTGATAGCTATATCGATGTTTAATCGCTTTGTCGATAATTATTAAATTTAAGTTATTAAAAAGCGAGCTTGAGTGAGTCGGATAGTACACAATCAGATTAAACTTGGAGAAATATCAGTGGATGCCAATTTCTTTTAACATTGCTAAATGCTGCTGTACAGGGGCTAATGTATTGGCTGTAATCATACCGCTGGCAGCCACCGCTGGCAGTCCAATGCCCGGAAAGATTGAATCTCCACAACAGTAAAATCCAGGTAAAGGCGTTGACGGCCCCGGAAATAATCCGTCCCCGGCTCGAATCGCTGGGCCATAGCTGCCTCGATGACGACGCAGAAACCGTTCATGGGTTAAAGGCGTTCCCACGCGGGTAACCTCACACCGTTGACGAATATCAGGAATAATCCGTTCTAACGCTTGCCACATCACTGCTGCACGTTTCTGTTTTTGCTGGCGATATTGGGGACTCTGGCGATCTAAGCCTTGCCATAAATCATAAGGTTCATTGCCTGGAGTATAAACATGAATCACGTGTTTGCCAGGAGGGGCTAAACTATCATCTAAAACAGAAGGAATCGAAACCAATACAACATTCTGCGGCGCGGTTACCCCAACACTCCAATCATTCACCACAATATAATGACAGGCTAAATCAGAAGGTAAATTTGTCCCGTCAATCCCTAAATGTAGATGCATGAAACTATCACATTCTGGAGTAGATTGCCGTTGAGTTCGCCATTGAGCAGAAACCGCTTCTTTGGGTAAAAATTTCAAAGTATCCCAAACCGAGGCATTAGAAATAACCGCTTGACTGGCTTCAATCACAGTCCCGTCTCGTAACTGTACCCCCACCGCCCGGTTATTTTTAACCATGACTTGTTCGACATGGGTATTCAGCCGTAACTGTCCACCGTGTCGTTGCAGTCCTCGCACCAACGCCTCAACTAAAGCCCCACTGCCGCCGACAGGATAATCTAACGTCACTCCCGGACGATACCAGTCGGCAAACATAAACGCCACTTCTGCCGCACTAATGCCATCGGCTGGGACTCCAGCTAACAGAAAACAAAGTAAATCTAACCAATTGCGAATAAAAGGATCTTGAATTACCCGATTCATAATTGGGCCAAAAGGGCCAGTGAGTTGAAACACATTGAGGGCGTGTTGTAGCAAAGATGGGGCAAACTGAGCCACAGTTAAAACAGCCCCGAAATCAAACCGTACAGCCGCAGGTGGCAGGGCAATTGCTGCTTGCTTTAACGGTTGCATCACCTGTTGTAATTCTCGCCATTGTTTAACGGCTTGATCTCCTCGGAGTTGGGCTAAAATCTGACAAAATTGATCCGCGCCAACAGAAGTGTTAAAATCCCCTTCAGGTAAACGACAGCCCCAAGTGTCATAGGTTTTGCAAGGGAGTTCTTCCCCAATTGCATCTAGAACCTGTCGTAACGGATTGGCTGAAGGACTGTAGGATAATCCAGAATACAGTGACGGCCCAGAATCAAACCGAAATCCCTGATGTTCAAACCCATGGGCAGCCCCTCCTGCAATGTTATGGCTTTCACAAATTGTGACTTGATAGCCATATTTAGCCAGTAACGCCCCGCAACATAATCCACCAATGCCACTGCCGATGATAACGATATCTGAGATTGATTTTGCCTGACTCACCGGGTCATCCTCAAGATAGTTCTACAATAAGACTTGCTTGAAATTATACTACTGTCAAAACTCAATAAAAAAGGCTGATAAAATAAGAACGATGAAGACGACCCATAGTAGACAAAATTCCATGAGAAAATCATTCCCTCAATCTGTCCTGTCTCTCTTTTTAATCTTAGTCATTACCATTGCCAGTACAATGATTAGTTTTGTCGGATTGATTCAACCTGTTTTAGCTCAGCCACATTCCCCGGCACTGATGGCTGCCTTATTTTCATTTTCAGGAACTCGACCCGATAATCTAGGAGTAGAAAACGGACATTTACAACCTTGCCCAGACTCTCCGAATTGTGTTTCTAGTGAGAGTTTAGATGAAGAGCATCAAATTGAACCGTTAAATGTTCAAGGAACCCCTGAAGAGGCATTTGATCGGTTAAAAATGGCAATCGAAACGATGAATAATGCCGAAATTATTACAGAAAATAATTCTTATCTTTATGCCGAATTTACAACGGCTATATTAGGATTTGTTGATGATGTCGAATTTTCTCTCGACTCTGAACAAAACTTAATTCAAGTTCGTTCTGCTTCTCGGTTAGGAGAATCCGATTTAGGGGTAAATCGGCGGCGCGTAGAAACCATTCGAGCCATGTTTGAATCTTAATTTAGGAGACAGGTGTTAGGTGTTAGGTGTTAGGTGTTAGTATAAATCTTCCATGGAACGTCTCTACACCGAAAGCGTTTTGATGCCTACTTGCCTACTTGCCTACTTGCCTTACTAGCGTTGAAGTATTGCGATGTGATTAAACAGTTGCTTCTGAATTGGCTTTTGGCCAGAGATAAATTCCGCCGGAAATTAGGGTTAAAGCCACAGAAATCCAAAATAAAATTAATGTGGGTAATTCCCAGACGGCGGGTAATGGCGCAATTAAAAAACAAATTGCCAAAATTTGAACCACAGTTTTGAGTTTGCCCCAAATATTAGCCCCAGAAATTTTGGTTTGATTGACTCGCCATCCAGCCACTGTTAATTCTCGGGCTAAAATTAGAAATACACCCCAAGCGGGAATCGTTCCCAGTTGAATTAAAGCCAGCAATGGCGCAAGTACTAACAGTTTATCGACTAACGGATCAAGAAACTTACCTAAATCTGTGACTTGGTTTAGTTTTCGGGCTAAATAACCATCTAACCAATCCGTTGAAGCGGCGATCGCAAATAAAACAACGCTAATCCAACAATGAGTTGGAGTCGGATCATACAAAAAGTATAACAAAAATGGAACAACAGAAAGACGAGAAAAAGTAATCAGGTTTGGTAAATTCATGGTTTTGATCGGATTATCAAGGTCTGCAACAAAGAGATTTTCTGTAAAATGTGTCCAGGTATGTTAACCTACTCAGAAATTACGAGCCTAAAAATCGGGAGTTCAACCTAAAATTTGACCGATTGATTGATTGAAGGCGTGAACCTTTTATTCTGTAATCAGAGTCAAATAGATTGTTGATCATTGCCATTGCTCAACCTAACTCCCTTGCTAAACAGATCGCGCCGGGTCAATGTACATTCGTCCGTTTAAATCGTGTTATCCCAGTTTTTGAGAGTCAAAAAATGATTAAGTCATTCATTCGTATTGGCGTGGTGCTAGGACTGTTAAGTAGCCATATGTTCCTTAGCCCTAGTTTACCCTCTCGTGTCCTTGGTTCATCTCTTTTCGGAACCTCTCCTGCCATTGCCCTCACCGAAGAGGAAATCTTAACTAAGTTAAAAGGTGTCCCAGTCTTTACTGTCACTGATCCCAATGGCGCGCCGTTAGTCGCCACAGTCCCTCAGGATGGAAGTGAAGCCTCCTCTGTTGCCGGAGTATTTATTAGCCGTCAGGATGCGGTAAACTTTGTCAATAACCTGAAGCAAAATAATCCTGAACTGGCTTCTGCGGTACAAGTGACAATCGTTTCCCTAGGGGAAGTGTATCAAATGAGCCAGCAGGCCCGCAGCAATCCAGATGAACTTCAATTTGCTTATGTTCCCGGCCAACAACAGGTCAACGAGGCGAAAGCATTATTGAATCAAGATAATTTTCAAGGCGTGCCGCTGTTTATTGCTCGGCAAAATACACAAGAAGGTGGCTATTTAACGATACAACAAGGTGAGAACCAAATTGTGCCAACATTCTTCAACAAAGAAGATTTGCAAGGACTATTGGAGAATTTTCAAGCTCAGCAGCCGGACTTAATTCAGTCCATTGAAATTGAAGTGGTGTCTTTAGAAGGTTTACTAGAGGCATTGAGAACTGATAATGATGAGAATCAGTTTTTTGACCGAATTCAATTAATTCCGCCTCGGGAAACGATTGAATTTATTAATCAGCAACAGTCTGGGAATTAAGCCAAAGAGTTATTTGTTGTTTGTATGGATATCGTTCGTTGTTTAGATGGATATTGAAAAACGAATAACCCGAATAAGCAATGAGGAAGAACGAAGAACAAATGACGCACAATCAAATTCAGGGTGTACAACTGTGGCAATGGTATCAGCAAGCCAAAGCAGCGGCTAGAACGGCTGAAATTGATTTATTTGAGGTTAACTGGCTTTTGCAGGAACTCTCAGATGTAGACCCCTTAAAGTTGCGCTTAGGGTCATTGCCATCAGATTCAATCGTTCACCTGAAACAGCCCTGGTCTGAAATTACCCAACTCTGGCAACAGCGATTGCAGCAACGGATACCGATTCAATACCTGGTGGGAGTCACACACTGGCGTTATTTTACCCTGAAAGTGGCTCCTGGAGTATTGATTCCTCGACCGGAAACTGAGTTAATCATTGAAATTGCTGTTTCAGCCACAGAAACAAATCCTCAACTTAGATTAGGACATTGGGTCGATTTAGGAACAGGTAGTGGGGCTATTGCCTTAGGACTGGCAGAAGTGTTTCCCCAAGCTGAAATTCATGCCGTTGACGAGAGTCTAGAAGCCGTTGCGATCGCTCAAACCAATGCCAAACAATTACAGTTAGAGGGTAAAATTAACTTCTATCACGGGTCATGGTGGCAGCCTTTAACTGCGTTGCAAGGAAAATGTAGCGGTATGGTTTCTAATCCGCCCTATATTCCGAGTCCAATGATAACGACCCTGCAACCCGAAGTGGCGTTACATGAACCCCATTTAGCCTTAGACGGCGGCGAAGATGGCCTAGATGCGATTCGTCATTTAGTGGAAACAGCACCCCTATACTTGAAATCTGGGGGGATTTGGCTGATTGAAATGATGGCAGGACAAGGGCAACAGGTTGTAGAATTACTGCATCAACAAGGCAGTTACACTCAAATTCAGGTAATGTCTGATTTAGCCGGATTAGATCGATTTGTTTTAGCGTATAAGAGATGAAAGGTTCGATTGATGAGTTAGTGACAGCCGCAATATCTGGAGAAACGGTGATTAGCTTTCCCACAGATACAGTTCCCGCTTTAGCCGTTCGTCCCGACCAGGCTCAACTGATTTTCCAGGTTAAACAACGTTCCCCTGATAAACCGTTAATTTTAATGGGGGCGACTCCTGACTCTCTCTGGCCTTATGTGACGGGAATGGCTGAGGAGAGACAAATTTGGCAACAAGTCGCTGAGCAATATTGGCCAGGAGCATTAACCCTCGTCTTACCCGCTTCTGAAAACCTGCCTCCCGCTATGAACCCCACTAACCCGACAACTTTAGGTATTCGCGTACCGGATAGTAAAATAGCACAGGAAATTCTACGACAAACGGGCCCCTTGGCAACCACCAGTGCTAACTTGTCCGGCCAGCCACCGTTAATGAATTTAACAGAAATTGACCAACAATTTCCCAGGGTATTGACTTTAGCATCCGTTGAATCTTCATCGAACATAACTCCATCAGCGATTCCTTCAACCGTCGTTCAATGGCAACATCATCAATGGAATATTCTACGTCAGGGAGCAGTCAAGTTAGAATTTGAAGCATAAGATGACATGGGATGTAAATCAGCTGATGGGCGGGACAGAATTTGTTTATCTAACAGTAGGCTTAGGACTGGGTTTTGCCAGTCAATTTTTTATCAAGAAATCAGGGTCACAGTTCTCCGGGATGCAGGCTTCCAAATCGGCGGCACGGACTTCGTCAAAGTCGGCTAAAGTTGAACCTTTGCCAGAAATTGCCTTTGCAGAGACGGATCAAACGGAACAACTCACAAACCTTTCAAAACAGCTTCAGCAGACCCAACTTGCCTATCAAATGGCATCAGAATTGTGCCAATTTAAAGCCGGATTTTTAGCGAGAACCTCCCATGAATTACGTTCTCCGATTAATAGCATGATTGGAACGATACAACTAATTTTAGCAGATTTATGTGAAAGTCCAGAAGAAGAACGAGAATTTTTACAACAAGCCTATGATTCTGCATTAAAAATGGTAGGAATTTTAGATGAAATTGTTCAGGTTTCTAAAACCGAACACGGCACAGAAACCCTGAAATTAAAACCTTTACAACTCAGTAAAGTCTTTGAAGAGTTAAAACAATTAACTCATTTACAAGCGGCTAACCGCAGTATTCGCCTCCATATTGACACCCCAGATCCCAATCTTTATATTGTTGCAGATGCCTCTATCTTACGCCAAGTTTTAGTGAGTTTAGTGGATAACGCGATCGCGCAAATGGAGCGAGGAAAAGTACAAGTTTCAATTCATCCTGAACCAGAATCTAAATCGGTTCATATTTGGATTGACGATCAACGTCCTGTTAGTGCCTGGAGTGAATCCTGGGATTTAATTCAATCTACTTTATCCGAAAATCACGATCATAAAGCGATACAAAAAACGGATATATTATCTCAAGACGATATTAAACTCTCTCCAGGAATGCGATTATTAATGAATCAAACGCTCTTAAGTTTAATGAAAGGTAAATTAGAAATTTTAGCAGTTCCCACAGAAGCAGAAACGGCTCAATTTACCCGAACTCAATGTTCTATTCCCTTAGTCGCCAATCAATCTTAATAATACTCTTCAATCGGTGATAGCACCGTTGGCACTGACTGAATTGATCAAAGCTAATATAGGGAGATTAACAAGATGTATCTTAGCTGATTGATGTTAGGGTTGCAATGTTAACTCCCTTTGATTTGATAACTATAAGCATTCAATATTTTATTAGTTTATATAGTAACGCTAACTCAAGATGAAAAGATATTAAAATTAAATTTTTGACATTCTCATCTAATCACTATAGCAATAAGAAATGATTTGTGCCGAACCTCTGTTCCGACTTCGCAGCCTGCTAAGAGTGTAGACGGGGGGAATAGCGGATGTGGCAACAGCACAATCACGTTATGGAGTTGTCACGCTTGCATAGGCTGACTCCTAAGGGAACAGCGATAGAGAAAAATACCTAACCTGAGTTCGGGTGGGAGCTGAAAGCTTGATTTTGTGGTTGCTCATTTAACCCTTCAGTCAGCGTGATGACCTCTTTTCAGCCGATTGAGCTGAAATCACTACTCAATACCCCAACTGACGTTAATCTGTAGAGCTGGCTATTGAAAATATCACGAAATCGAACAGAAGGCATTCTTTGCTGTCTGTTTTTTGGAGTTAAGCGGAAAAATATCTTCAAAATATTTTCATCTCTATATTAGTTAATCCTTCAAAAATATCTATAGTTTATCCCTGAAACCTAGATATTTACAGGAAATCACTTGTTATATTAATGGCATATATTAACCGGATTTTAATTATATTAACAACTATATTTTATATATTTTTTAAGATCAATTAAAGACTTGGTAAAGTTCAATCGAAAAATATCTTATTTGATATATTATGAGTACATAAAACTTATTACCCGCACAGTCGTGAAAATTACTTTCGTCACAGCAGACTTTATGCTGTTAAATGGTGGGGTTCGAGCTATTGCCATTTATGCAGATCTCTTGAAACAGCGTGGTCATGAAGTTTTTGTGGTTTGTCCGGCTCAACAAAAAGCCTCTTTCCGTCAACAAATTCGTTCTTTAATTCAAGGCAAAGGCTGGATTGATCATAAAAGAAAAAGCCCCTCTCATTTCGATAATATTGATGTTCCTCGGAAAATCCTGAATCATTCTGCACCCATTACTAATGCAGATTTACCTGATGCAGATGTAGTGATTGCAACCTGGTGGGAAACCGCCGAATGGGTCGCTCATTTATCCCCTTCAAAAGGTGCAAAAGTCTATTTTGTGCAACATCATGAAGTTCATAATTATGTAGATCAAAAGAGGGCAGCGGCGACTTATAAACTGCCACTCCATAAGATTACAACAGCGGATTGGCTGGTTAATGTTATGGCGAATGAATATGATGACCACAATGTTGATAAAGTACACATCGGCGTTGATTTCAATCAATTTAATGCTGTAGCGCGAGGCAAACAAGCGATTCCTACAGTGGGCATGATGTACTCAAAAATTCATTGGAAAGGATGTGATATTAGCCTCAAAGCATTTTCCTTAGCCCGTCAAAAAATTCCTAATCTGCGGTTAGTTGCCTTCTCCATGCACGAACCTGTCCCAGAGTTACCCCTGACAGCAGGCACTGAATTTGTCATGCAACCGCCTCAATCTCAACTGAAGGATTTATATAGCCAGTGCGATGCTTGGCTGTTTGGTAGTCGGCTAGAAGGCTTTGGAATGCCGATTTTAGAGGCTATGGCTTGTCGGACTCCCGTCATTGGCACTCCAACCGGAATTGCACCGGAAGTGATCACTCCCGAAACAGGAGTTTTAGTCCCCCTCGACAGTCCCGAAGAGATGGCTCGAGGAATTGAGCAGATTTATCAGATGAGTCAGCCCGACTGGATAGCTATGTCCAACGCGGCTTATGAGATGACCCGAGATTTTAATTGGGAACAGTCCACTGATTTGTTTGAACAGGTATTAAACACTGCAATTCAATCCACGCAACAAAGCCGTTTATGGCTTAATCATCCGGTTCAAAATCTAGCTCCAATCAATTAAAATTTTATCTGAACCACTCAGCCCAAATTGCTCATTATCCCAAGCCAAAATTCAGAGACAGGTTAAACGCTCATCGCAACAGACTGCTATAGTAGTTCAGTCTCTAGAAAGGTGACACAATCATCCTATCTAGTTCAAGATTGATTAACATGAGGAAAAAACATCAACCGACCTAATTTTAAATCGGTTTGTGAAAGTTAAACAAGGAATAAATACTCATGGCTGTTAAAGATGATAAACCTAGATTTCCTGCAAATATCCCCATCGGGAGTGTATTATTTTGGTTAGGTGGCTTACTATTAATTGTTAATATCTTCCTACCCGGTTTATTGGGCAACAAGATTCCTCAAGTTCCCTATAGCTTGTTTATTGACCAAGTCGAAGATGGTGATGTGACTCAAGTTTATATTGGTCAAAATCAAATTCGTTACCAACTCAAAAACGAAACAGACTCAGAAGAACCGGGGCAGATTCTATCAACAACTCCTATCTTTGATCTCAATTTACCGAAGCGTTTAGAAGACAAAGGCGTTCAATTTGCTGCTGCCCCACCCCCTCGCAATACTTGGTTTACAACCCTGTTAAGTTGGGTAATTCCGCCGTTAATTTTCGTGGGAATTTGGATTGGTGTGGGTCGCTTCTTACAAAGTCGTGGTGGCGGTTTAGGCGGGCCTCAAGGGGCGCTTTCAATTAGTAAAAGTCGGGCAAAAGTTTACGTGGAAAACGAAGCCACAAAAGTGACTTTTAATGATGTTGCCGGGGTAGAAGAAGCCAAAGCTGAATTAGAAGAAGTTGTCGAATTTCTTAAAGACCCCAAACGTTATACCAATATTGGGGCGCGAATTCCTCGGGGTGTATTGTTAGTCGGGCCACCAGGAACTGGGAAAACCTTATTGGCTAAAGCTGTAGCGGGAGAAGCAGGAGTGGCTTTCTTTAGCATATCCGGTTCAGAATTTGTTGAACTATTTGTCGGGGCAGGGGCGGCCCGTGTGCGGGACTTATTTGAACAAGCCAAGAAAAAAGCCCCTTGTATTATCTTTATCGATGAATTAGATGCCATTGGTAAATCTCGCGCTGGGAATGGGTTTTATGGCGGGAATGATGAACGAGAACAAACCCTTAACCAGTTATTGACTGAAATGGATGGGTTTGCTGCCGGAGATGCGACGGTAATTGTGTTAGCCGCCACTAACCGTCCGGAAAGTTTGGATGCAGCTTTATTACGTCCGGGACGGTTTGACCGACAAGTATTGGTGGATAGACCGGACTTATCGGGACGTTTGGAAATCCTAGAAATTTATGCCCAAAAGGTCAAATTAGGCAGCGATGTTGACCTGAAAGCCACTGCGACTCGTACTCCTGGATTTTCTGGGGCCGACTTAGCCAACCTGGTGAATGAAGCGGCATTGTTAGCGGCCCGCAATAAACGAGAAACTGTTTCTCAAGCCGATTTTTCCGAGGCCATTGAACGGGTTGTGGCGGGGTTAGAGAAGAAAAGCCGTGTCCTCAACGAAAAAGAAAAGACGATTGTGGCTTATCACGAAGTGGGTCATGCTTTAGTGGGGGCTAGCATGGGGGCACCGGAAAAAATTGCTAAAATTTCCATTGTACCCCGTGGCATGGCAGCGTTAGGCTATACTTTACAATTACCCACAGAAGACCGTTTCTTACTCAGCGCCGAAGAAATTCAAGCTGAAATTGCGACATTATTGGGAGGACGGTCTGCGGAAGAAATTGTCTTTGGGAGTATTACTACAGGCGCGGCTAATGATTTGCAACGGGCAACTGATTTAGCAGAAAGAATGGTGACGATGTACGGCATGAGTCAAGTATTGGGGCCGTTGGCATATGAAAAAGGTCAACAAAACAGCTTTTTAGGGGAGAATATGATGATGAATCCTCGCCGTAATGTTAGTGATGAAACGGCTAAAGCGATTGACCAAGAAGTTAAGGATATTGTGGAAAAAGCCCATGAAAAAGCTTTGGATATTCTCAAAACACATCGGGATTTATTAGAAACAATTGCTCAAAAAATCCTAGACCAAGAGGTGATTGAAGGCCAAGAATTACAAAGTCTTCTGAATCAGGTTAAGTCAGAACTGTCTACGCCTGAACCTTCTTTAAATTAGGATTATTCTCAATCCAAATATTCTCAAAGGGGTGCGTCACTGACTACAATCTCTAATATTGGGGGATAATTTTTTCTCTATTTCCGTAGAGGCGTAATCTATTATGTCTCAATCCAAATATTCTCAAAGGTGCGTCATTGACGCACCCTACAATCTGTTTCCGTAGAGACTTAATCCAAGTATTATCAAAGGGGTGCGTTACGATGGCGCACCCTACGCCTACGCCTTAATTAAATCCGAATACTACCGCCATCAAATAAAGGAACGGTCATTGAGAAATTCTCACCGTAGGTTAACTTTTGTTCTTGTAAAATACCCAGGGCAATTTGTTCTCCTAAACGAATTGACTCAATATAATCTGTGAAATAGTGAACGCCAGCCCAGTTACGACCAATGGCAATATTAGAGGCGAGTTTATTGAGTTCTCCTTCTACTGTTAATGGTTGAGAACAATTGACAGATTCTAATTGTTTGCCAGATGAATCAGCTTGATAACAAAACGGTAACTGCGCCCCATGGTCAAAAAAGGCTTTCAGAATCGTTACACAAGCCCCGGCAACCGTCCCATGACCTGCCCCATAAGCCGGATGCATCGGAGACCCTTCTGCAAATGCCATGGGTAACAGAAAAGAACGACTATCACCACCATTTTTATCCGTTTTGCGGTCTGCAAACTGTTGATTTTGTTTATGATTATGTAGGGCAACGTCCTTTAATAAATCTCCCCCTAAACCATTAACTAAAGTTTCCATTACTTCAATATCCTGACGATGCTGATTCGCATAACGATGAACCCATCCCCCCACGGCTTCCGGACGTAAACGGCGATGAACATTAAACTTTTGATATCGAACCGCTTTTAATGCCCGAGTTGCCACTTCTGTTAATAGGGTTAAAATATGAGGCCCACCAAATTGGGCAAATCCTTGTTGTTTATCTTGATAGTCCGGTTGTTGGAAGGGAATACCGGGGTCAAAATCCACTCCTAATCCCAGTAAAATAAAGCAGGCATTCAGATAAGCTTGATACAACGCATCATAATGAACGTAAGTCGCTAAATCTCGGGGTGTCGTCATAAACCGATAGCCGGGAGTATTGCTGTAGGTTTCTAAACCCCCCACATTTGCCCCATTCTGCACATCCACCCAGGCTTCCCAAGTGGTCATATAATCTTTGTAAGGTTCAGCGAAGCGAACTTGTTGGTTAATTTGAATCGAACCATATTGAATTAAACCATCTTTATAGTCGTGAATATCACCTAAACCTGGAGTTCCTACGAGTAAAAATTGAGAAATATACGGCCCAATTTCATCACCGGGTGTAATGCCTCGAAATACTGTCTGGGGAGTGAATGGCAGCCGTAAGCGAGATTTTTCTGCGGCAGAGAGTTGGCGTAAATTAGGGGATTTAATCCACGGGGTATTATTTAAACGGTTAATAACAGTATTAATATCCGAAACCGTATCAAATTGAGAAAATGGCACATCCCGTAATAACGCCATGGAATAGACTTCCATCATTTCTGTCACCAACTCCTGACTGTCTAGGGTCGGCGCAGGCGGCATGGTCACAGCTTGGGCATCTGGCCCTTGTAAACTAAAGGTTAAACCCGCCCCTTGACTTTCCCAAGCGCGAACTTTCACTTTTCCTTCACGGGCAATTTGAGATTGCCATCTGGGTTGGAATATTCCATCTTGTCCGCTGGGGCCGAGTGGCGTATCCTTAAAGTCTTGAGCTTCTCCCGAGTCAATTCCCCGAATAAACTGTTGATAATCAGCCGCAGAAACAATTAGACCCGTTTTGACATCATGGGGTAAACCTTTCGTAAAGTTTGCTAGATGCGTGGGTGTGTTTTTACTATTACGATAGCGATATTCTTCATTATTATTAATATGATGGGGATGAAGACGTTGACTGGCAACGGTAGCCGCATCTAGACGAATCCGTAGTGCTTCTAATTGACGATTATTCATAGTTGAGTCAGAAGAAATAAGATCAGATTGAGTCATAAATGAACGCTCAAGAACGATAAATTCTCTAAAATTCATCTCAAGTTATCTCAATATTATCTATCCCGCTTTATTTTTTAACAGTCCCTTCTTTTGATGTCACTCATTTAAGCGACAAGGTTTAAGGGTGAGGTTAATATTAATATGAATCCGATAAAAAGACTAAGTTATTTAATTTTTCAGCAATGATGAACAACCTTTGATAATATAGTACGGGAACTGCCAGCAACGGGTAACAAAGGATAATATAGCAATGAAACTGTTAGATTCTAAGGGCCGCTTATTCGGTAAAATCAGCATTTTGGATGTGGCGGCAGGACTCGTCATTTTATTGGTAGTGGTGGGAATCTTCTTTTATCCCAGTACTTCTGGGTCAGTGGCACAGGTGGGGGTAACCACAAAACCCGTTGAGGTAGATATCATTGTTTTAGGTTTAAAAAGCCGTAACCCCGAAGATTTATTAAAAGCTGAAGAAAAAACAAATTTAATTATTCGCAACCAACCCTATGGTCAGGTAAAAATTAAATCAGTAGAAATGATTCCTCGAATTATTCCTGTGACTCAACCGGATGGTTCTGTTAAGGCGTTACCTGACCCTACTTCTGGCCAAATTTTTAATAATAATCTATTATTGACGGTTGAAGGTCAAGGTCAAATTACAGACAATGGCCCGGTGCTGGGAAATATTAAAATTAAAACCGGAACAACCGTTGAACTTGAGGGGATTAACTATAACTTTAATGCCAGTGTAATTGAGGTTCGAGTGCAAGATTAATTGGGATTAATACAGCGGTTTAATGTTAGCTAAATCTAAAACTTTAGGAATTAATTCTTCTCGTTTAACCGCCATTATATGCACACCCCGACACATTTGACGCGCTGCTTTTACTTGTTCTGCTGCAATTAATATCCCTTCTTCCAAGGGACTTTTAGCCGTTTCTAAGCGCTCAATAATGTGATCGGGAATATTGATTCCAGGAACATACTTATTAATAAAACGAGCATTTTTAGCAGATTTCAATAAGAAAATTCCAGCTAAAATCGGTTTATCTGTTCCTGAACCCAGTTGAGTCATAAATTTATCTAACCGTTCAAAATCCGTAATCATTTGACTTTGAAAAAATTCTGCCCCCGCCGCCAGTTTTTGTTCAAATCGTCGCTGTAATCCCGACCAACTCTTAGACTGAGGATCAATTGCTGCCCCGGCAAATAACGTTGTTTGTCCATGAGGTAAAGATTTCTCATTCCAATCTACACCGTGATTCAGTTTATTAATCGCTTTTAATAACCGGACAGATTCTAAGTCAAAAACAGACTTGGCATCCGGATTATCTCCGGCTTTAACCGGGTCTCCAGTGAGGGCTAAAATATTACGAAGTCCTAAAGCATCCGCCCCCATTAAATCTGCTTGTAAGCCAATACGGTTGCGATCGCGACAAGCCACTTGACAAATTGGTTCTAATCCATGATTGTGTAAAATCATACAGGCAGCGATTGAACTCATGCCCAAAACCGCACGACTACCATCAGTCACATTTATCCCATGAACACGACCTTTGAGGGTTTTGGCTTTTTCAATCATATCCGTAGGATCGGCTCCTTTAGGGGGCGCAACTTCGGCGGTGATAATAAATTCTCCTGGGGTTAGACAAGCAGTACGAAAACGGTTCATGGATTAATTTAAGATGAATGAAGGAGCAGTTTTAATTGTCTCAATTGATCGCAAATTGAGTGATTAGCAACTTGTAACAGATGGAAGAAAAGAAGTATGTTACCTTTAAAGTATAAGACCAAAAAGGTATTTGATAACAATACAACATTTTGATCCTTGTCACCTAAGAATAGAGGGAATTAATACATCCAACAGAGAATCTACCCTGAAAAAATTATAGTACTAAAGCTGTAGCAAAATGATGACTAAAAATATATTTAGCTGAGTCAGTACTATTGTTTGACCGATTTAATCAATTTTTTTAAGCCCTGACTTATGTCATATTTTACTTCATTTTCACTCACTTTGGCACAGCTACTGGCTCAAACTAGCTCAGAATCTTTGAGTGAGAAAGTTGAGCTGATTTCAGAGGTCACCCTGCCTAAAGTGATTAAAGCAGTGATCGTTGTTTTTGTCACCTATTGGGGAACTTTAACGATTGAGAAAATTATTAATTGGTTTTCAGAGCGAGTGGCGTTACGATTTCGTTTAATGGTAAAACAATCTTTACCCTTTTGGCGTGCTTTCTTACTGATCGTTGCATTAACTTTCTTAAGTAGTTTATTCTTAAACCTGTCTCCCCGTAACTTAATTGCTGTCACCGGTACAGTTGCGGTTGCTTTAGGTTTTGCTTTTAAAGATTATGCCAGTTCTGTAATTGCTGGAATGATTGCGTTATTTGAACGTCCTTATCAAGTCGGCGATCGCGTTACAGTCGGCGATCATTATGGTGAGATTATCAGCTATGGTTTAAGGGGAATTCGGATCAGAACTGCTGATGATAATGTTATTTCAATTCCCCATAACAAAATTTGGACTGAAGCCATTGCCAATGCAAATGATGGTGATTTAGAAGCACAAGTTGTGACGGATTTTTACTTTGCTCATCAAATTAATGTAGAAAAAGTGATACAAATTTTGTATCGTGTGGCTTACACCAGTAAATACACCCAGCTTAGACAACCCATTGCAGTGATTATGGACGAAAAACCCTGGGGAACCCATTTCAAACTCAAATGTTACCCCATCGATGCCCGAGATGAATTCATCTATAAAACAGATTTAATTCGACGAGCAAAACAAGCCTTTCTTCAACTTAATTTAGAGTATCCTAACTTCGCTGGCCGAGACTTAGAATCCGATTTAAAATCGCTTGAATAATATTACGGCTTATTGCTTCTCTTTGTATTTTTTGTGTTGTTGGGGTTGATACTTTACTCCATTCTCAAAGAACTTCTTCTCTAAATCTGCCCGACGCATTCTCAGTTGAATTTCTTCTAACAGCTTCCGATTAACCGACATTAAATCTGCCACTAACGCTAAAATCCATAACTGAAACCCAATTAACATCAAAATTGCTGCTAAAATTAAACTAGGAATTCGAGTCCGTTCTGTACCTGCTAAAAAATAAATTAACCAACGAATTCCGAGTAGAAATCCAGCCGAAAACGGAATCATACCTAAGAGTAAAAATGACCGCATCGGCTTGTAGGTCATAAAAATTCTTACAATCGTAAAAACCGAACGTTTTACATAAGTCGGAATACTTTTAACTAAACGCGATCGCCGCAATTGAGGATTAATTCTAATCGGTATATAAGTAATTGCAATTCCCTTTTGCCCTGCTTGAATAATCGTTTCTAAAGTATAAGTATAATCATTAAAAACATTCAACTGTAGCGCTGCATTTCGACTCATTGCCCGAAACCCACTGGGTGCATCCGGAATTTTAGTATTACTGGCAATTCTTACCACCCAACTCCCCAATTTTTGTAGCGCTTTTTTAATTGGAGAAAAATGACGAATTTGATTAATGGGTCGCGCCCCGACAACAATTTCTGCTTGTCCCAATAAAATCGGTTGAACTAAACCCGGAATATCTTCTGCACAATACTGATTATCCGCATCCGTGTTAACAATAATATCTGCACCCGCCTTTAAGCTAGCTTCCAAACCCGCCATAAATGCCTTTGCTAAACCCTGATTTCTGGAAAACTTAATGATGTGATCGACACCGTATTTTTGAGCAATAGCTACAGTTTGATCGCGGCTGCCATCATCAATAATTAACCATTCAACAATATCAATTCCAGCAATTGTGCGGGGTAATGCGGCTAAGGTTACGCCTAAAGTTTGTTCTTCATTGTAACAGGGGATTTGGATAATCAGTTTCAACAAATTGACTTACTCCTGCAATGCTTTTAACACTGTTTCGTGAATAGTGCCATTACTCACAATTACACCTCGGTTGTCATTCATCTTACTATTAGAGGCAAAATCTAGCGGCTTACCATACATATCTGAAACCTTTCCGCCTGCTTCTTCGACAACAATTGCACCCGCAGCATGATCCCAAATATTCTCACGATAATTTGGATATTTTGGTGAAGGTAAACGCAGGTATAGCGCCGCTTGTCCAGAAGAAACCGCACCGTATTTAGCCTGAGAGTCCATTCGTACAGAAGAACTGGTAATACCAACCGCTTGGGCAATTTTATTCTGTCGATCTTGATCGCCGTGACCTGACTCGACACTTTCAACAAAGCGCATATTCGCCGTATCCGAGGCTTTAACCACTTTGATAGTTGTCTGTTCTCCTGTGGCAAACGGCATCATGGTTGCCCCTTCACCGCGCACCGCAACAAACAACATTCCCGGTTCTTGACCCTCTACCGGATAAGCTGGACAGCCTAAAATCCCAAATTTAACTTCTCCATCTTCAATTAAAGCTAAAGCAATGGCATATTGATCTTTTCGTAAAAAGCCTTTTGTGCCATCAATGGGATCGAGCGTCCAAAACCGCTTTGCAATTTTACCATTTCCCCGATCAATCCAGTTTGTCACTTGTTCGGCTGTGGCATCGGGTAAAACACCTTGAACATACTTTGTGACTTTCGCCAGGTTTTCTGCCATTTCTGGCTGACGCAGTTCGGTAGCATCTTCTTCGCCGACAATGGGATCATCGGGAAATGCTTCTGCCAAGGCTTTGCAAATAATCGCCTGAGAACCATAGTCAGCCACAGTAACAGGACTTTTATCCCCTTTCTCCATCGCGGGAGGAATTTGTTGGCGGACTTGTTCGCACAGTTTGGCGGCGGCGAGGGTGGCATCAATGGCAACTTGTTTTTCGCGATCGTAAGCCATAAAAACTCCTGCTATGATCATCTTTACGATTTGTATAAACCTGTTTTAAGCTCTATTCCCATCCAGAGCAATATTGATAGATGCAGCTCATGGCGAGAAAGAGTAAAACCGTGATTTATACAAAAAGTATCTTTCTGAGTATAGCTGAGAAGTTGCTGATTCGTTGTGGCAGTACTTTGAGAAGGTGTTTTACCCTCAAGTTGTATAGAGATTGCCGTCCTTGACCCAAAGCCCAGGGGTGGTTACAATCATCAACGCAGATATACATTCGTGCTAGATCGAATTCAATGATGCTTCTTACCCACTGCATTTTGTGTAATGTTAAGATTTTAATAGAGCTTGTTTCGTCTTCAAGGATAAGATCAAGTGCTTGGGAAGAACTGTCATGATTTGCGATCGCTTGCGCTCGGGAGTCAGACAAGATGTTTATATTTCCAGTGGCTGAGAAATAACACACTTTAAGAAAATATATCCTAATTGAATATAAAGCGTGGCGATCGCGATTTGCTGTATCACACAATGCAGCCACAAGCTTGATGTTGAGTCTTTCTATGGTATGCAGGTGTGGACAATATAACAAATCGTATATATTGGTAATATAAGAGTTGTGAAATTAGGAATTATTTAGATCGAATTGAGATCTATCAACAATTACACAATATTTGGAGATAACAGAATGAGTTCTCTTATAGCAGTTATTCAAATGGATCATTATTCGGATTTAAGATCTCATCAACTGATTAACTATTTTGAGCCAGAGGAAGCAGAAAAACTGTGTGCAGTTGCAGAGATAAAAAATTATTCTAATCAATCTACAATTTTTGATGAAGGAGATTATCCCGATAGCTTATACTTAATTTTACAAGGCGAGGTTAATTTTATTAAAAAAGTTGAATCCGGTCAATATCAAACGGTTGCCAATGCAAAAAAGAATGATTATTTCGGAGAATTTGGGGTATTAGATGGTCAGCCAAGGAGTGCTAAAGCAGTTGCAATGGGAGCAATAACCCTGGCTAAAATTTCTCGTTATCATCTTTTAGACACTTTAAATAATGCTAAAGGCAGTGTAACTTTAGAGCTATTTAGAACCATGAGCCAACATTTAAGGCAAACCACCAATCAATATGTACATCAAGTGGCTCATAAAGAAAAAATGGAAATTATCGGCGAAATGGTCAGTACAATTTTACATGATTTTAGAAGCCCATTTACGGGAATTCAGCTTGCTAGTGCGATGATGAAAGAGACTCATCCTGATGAAGATACTCAAGAATGGTGTGATCTGATTACGATGCAAATTCAACGGATGTTGAGTATGGCAGAGGAAGTATTAGAATTCTCTAAAGGCAGTGCTGTTTTAAATCTAAAACCTGTCCGTTTCATTGATATTATTAGACAATTTGAAAAGCTAAACCGAATTTATTTTCAATCAAGTCAAGTTAATTTTTCTAATGAAATTGATTCAGATATTGTAATTCAAGCAGATGATAATAAACTCATTCGTGTGATTCAAAACTTAGTCACCAATGCGATGGAAGCATTTAATCAACCCGGCGGAACCATTCATATTAAAGCAATTAAACATAAAAATTGGGCGGAAATTACAATTCAAGATAATGGCCCTGGAATTCCTGAAGCCATTCAAGATCATCTATTTGAAGCCTTTGTCACCCATGGTAAACGTAGCGGCACAGGACTGGGAACTGCAATTGTTAAATCTATTATTGAAGCTCATAATGGAGAAATTAAGTTTATCTCTATTCCCCACAAAGGTACAACGTTTAAAATTATTTTGCCTTTAGCTGCATCTAACTTATTAGAATCTACCCCCTCAGAAACCATTCAACTTCATTAAGATTAAAGAGAATTAGGGATGTTGCTTTTTGTTTTGCGCTGCCGTAGCTGTGGGAGAGTTACGACAGCGCTGATGCCAAGCGTCGGTTATCCTAGGCTAGCTTGTCATACCAATCGTGTAAATTGATAGTATTGGGATCATACTTGACAGACTGAATGAGCTTTTTCTCTGCATCAGCATCATTCTTGGTTTTATCGATATGATAAACACTCCAGGTCAATTCACTCGGTGTAAATTCAGCAATAGCATAGCCATTAATACGCGGCTCTAGATGCTCAATGTGGGGACTGAAAGCCTTGATTGCATTACCTAGGGTATGTTTACTTAAAGTTACCCCAGACACAGCACTAGTCGCTGCACCTGTAACCGCATCAACTGCACTCCCGGCCAGATTCTCAACCACATCTGGAGTCACAGCACTTGCCGCCTTTTTAAACGCCCCAAATACAGACGAGCCGACGGAGGTGGCTGTATTAACCACTGTCGATGGAGCATTCAAGAACAATCCATCCAATGAACCGCCTTTTTCCTTCAACCAGGTTTCTAATCCAGGAGGAACCCCCTCTGCCAGTCCTGGAGCTGTCACTGAAGGAGTCATGAATTCCACTCCCACCAATTTGGGATAACTCCAATTCATCGAGTTGTTGACCAAGTCAAGGGGATTCCAACTCCATTGCCATTCAAACGGATCAAAGTCTTCTTCAAAGCTTGTTTTCAGATAAGAGATCAGCGAAGTGTGCATATCTCCTGTAAACACGACAAAACGACTGGCTTTTTTGTTTTTATGACTATCTTTAATCCGCTGTAAAATCTCATAGCGTTCAGCTTTAAAGCCATGCCAATCGTCATGAGCCTTCATTTCAACCACCTTAGAAGTCGCAAGTAAGGTTTGGTTTCCCCACAACTGCCAATCCGCCTGAGATTCGGTGACACCGTTAACTAACCACTCTTTTTGCTCCTTGCCCAGCATACTCCACTGCCAGTCTTTAGGGTCTGTTCCCCCATTAACCTCTTTACGGAATTGTTTGACCAGCTCAACCGTATCAGCATCTGGGTTGTCTGCTTTTGCGTCTGTGAGCGCTTCTAGCATTTGGTGGTTTTTGCTGGGATTCAAATACCCTTCATCAGCTTCCGGGCGATCGCGATAAGTACGGCTATCGGTCAAGAATAAATCAACTAATCTGCCAAATTTAAACTGTCTGTAGAGCTTGTAATGTTCCCCCCGTTCTCCCCCTTCTGCGGCTGAAATCTTCTTCCAGCGGGCAGGAACATATTCTGTCCAGGCTTGCATGGCATTGCTGTAGAGCTGATTCATCGCCTCGTTTGCCTTATCTTTATCCTTGGGATATTTTAGATAAATACCATGGTCAGGATTGGCACCGAGAACGTTATTTTCATAGTCCCAATAGGCATCATCAGCGATCTCGTGGTCATCGAGTATAATGATCCACGTATGTTGTTCCATCGCAGACTGAAGGGCGCGATCTTCTCGATATTTCTTGTAGATATGGCGAAAATCATGTAAAGATGTGGCTCTCGACCCTTTCTTTGGATCGTCGGGAACAAATTCTTTATCTTTCAGTTCGATATCAGTACGATAAATCTCGCCATAGCCTTCGGGGTACTGAGGATACTCATAAGCAAAATCCCCCAGGTGAATCACAAAATGTACATTCTCTTCGGCTAAACGATGAAAAGCATTAAAATAGCCAGAGCTGTAATCATTACACGTTAGGACGGCTAAACGAAGGAAATTGAAATCGGGGCCATTTGCTGGCGGTAAGGTTCTGCATCGTCCTGTTCGGCTGTAGGTATCTTTGTATTTGAAGCGATAATAATAGATGTGATTTGGCTCTAACTTCCCTTCCTCGGCGAGGTCTAGATGCACCGTATAATCGCGATCGGCATTGAATTGAGCAGCGGGTATTGTGCCCGTAACAATAATTGAGCTGAACGTTTCATCACTTGAAACCTCATACTCTAAAGCCAGGTTTTCTTCATAAATATCTGGGTTAATTCGGGTCCAAAGAATGACCCCGTTTTCTGTCGGATCTCCTGAAGCAACTGATAAAGGGAATACCTTGTCTGAGTCAAGCTGACTGATCTGAGTTGTTGTGGGTGGCTCATTCATCTTTGTGTCTCCAAAAGATGGGTGTTATTTATATTGATACCGGACTGCTCAATAACATCTAACTATATTGCTGAAGAACAAAATCCGGCCATAACATTTCTTATAGTTTAGGTATTTTTGTCACACATCTTTACTGTGGCTTTGAGTGACTTTATAACTCGTCGTCAGGCGTGCGCGGCGCGCTATTCTGCTTGAAAAGCATCTCTGGTCGCACCGCTATATTTTTAACAAAATCTCCGTTCGATTGAGCAATATGTTATACAAAAAACTGTTAAAAAAACCCACAGAGTCCCATTGCAAATTCGATCCCTACCGGAAGATGTTGTTTACTTAATTGCCGCCAGTGAGGTGATTGACTCGTTGGCAGCAGTGGTACGAGAATTAGCAGAAAATGCCCTTGATGCTGGGGCAACTCGGATCGTGATTTCCTTGTGGCCAGAACAATGGCGGGTGATGGTGGCAGACAATGGCGCGGGGATGAACTTAGAAAACCTGCAACAGGCGGCGACTCCTCACAGTACCAGTAAAATTAATAATATTGCCGATCTGTCTAAAATTACCAGTTTAGGCTTTCGCGGAGAAGCGCTTCACAGTTTGGCACAATTGGCTGAATTAGACATTCTCAGTCGTCCAAGTGGTGATTGTGGCTGGCAAGTTCGGTATAATCAACAGGGAGAAGTGTTAAGTACAGAAGCCGTGGCGATCGCGCCTGGAACAGTGGTTAACGTTTCTAATTTGTTTAGAGATTGGGATGTCCGTCGTCAAGCCTCTCCCGGTACAACTCAACAATTACGCGGCGTACAACAAATCGTTCAACAGATGGCGCTATGTCATCCCGGTGTAACTTGGCAAATTCGACGCGGCAAAACTTCCTGGCTGAATATTCATCCCGGTCAGAATTCTCAAACAATTTTACCCCAATTTGTTCGAGGGTTACGGGGTACAGATTTACATCATAAATGCTTAAAAATTGAGGATGAAACGGAGGCAATTTCTCAACAAATCGAATTAGTCTTAGGATTACCTGATCGTTGTCATCGCGGTAAGCCAGATTGGATTAAAATAGGGGTGAATGGTCGGATTGTTCAATCTTCTGAAATAGAACAAACTTTGTTATCTGGATTATCTCGAACTTGTCCGCGCGATCGCTATCCGATTTGTTTTGTTCATTTACAGGTTTCCCCTAATCAAATAGACTGGAACCGTCACCCCACAAAGGCAGAAGTTTATTTACGTCGTCTTCATTTTTGGCAAGAACAAATTAAAATTGCAATTCATCAAATCTTACAACTCAACCCTGAGAATAATATTACTCAATCCCATCGCGTTCAACAGTTTCTGAAAGTTTCAGAAGCCAAAAGTAAGTATCATGTTTCTGATTCTAATGAATCTAAATCTCCATCTGATGCTATAAATGAAGCGCAGAATATCACCTCTAATGTGATTGAATTAATTGCGATCGCACAAGTCCATAAAATGTATATTGTCGCAGAACATCCAGGGGGTTTATGGTTAGTTGAACAACATATTGCCCATGAACGAGTCTTGTATGAACAACTCTGTGGGAATTGGCAACCTGTTACACTGCCTTCACCCATTATTCTGCAAAACCTCAAAGCCGATCAACTCGAACAATTACAACAGCTTCAACTCGACATTGAACCATTTGGTGAGGGACTTTGGGCCGTTCGCAGCGCACCGGAATTACTGGCAAAACGTCCAGACTGCAATGAAGCGTTAATAGAACTGAGTTTAGCGGGAGATATTCAAGCCGCGCAAGTGGCAACAGCTTGCCGCAGTGCCATTCGTAATGGTACACCGTTGAGTATACCGGAAATGCAAAAACTATTAGATCAATGGATACGCACACGTAACCCCCGGACTTGCCCTCATGGTAGACCCATCTATTTAAGATTAGATGAATCTTCCTTATCTCGTTTTTTCCGTCGTCATTGGGTAATTGGCAAGAGTCACGGGATATAGCGCTGTCGAAACTGATAGCCTAGAAGGAGGCATATTGTTCACCGTAACCTTAGCATGAAAACTCGTCGCACCCGTTCCCAAGAACGCATTCTCACCCAACTGAAGCAACTAAAGCGAGCAGTATCTGCTCAGGAATTATATCTGAAATTACGGGAGAATGAACAATCTATCGGACTGGCAACGGTTTATCGAGGACTGGATGCCTTAAAGCGAGAAGGACTGGTTCATGTCCGCACCTTACCCAGTGGAGAGTCAATGTATAGTTCGATGCAACAAGACGAACATCACCTGACTTGTGTTGAGTGTGGGGTGTCTGTTCCTTTAGAAGAATGTCCCGTTCATCACCTCGAAAGCTTACTACAACAGTCTCATCACTTTAAAATTTATTATCACACATTAGAGTTTTTTGGGTTATGTGAAAATTGCGCCATAAGTCAGGCCGAATAAAAGTAATTAGAAAAGCTGTGTTTTTTATTCGGATTTTATCTCTATAATTTAAATACAATGATTAACTTCATGGGTTAAGGATTGATTAATCCAATACCAAAAAATGTGATTTCCATCACATTATAGATTGTACTGCCCTCGAATACTGATTGTGTTTGGAGGTTAACAGGATACTTTTTGACTCAATCGCCTTGTGATCGTGATTTGGAGGTTACGTCTTAAAACAAGTTATTAATGAGCTTAAAATTATGAATCCTCAAAAGTTTTCGTATCTTTCTAAATTTATTCCGGGAATTTAGCGCCTAAAACTGAAGGAATTATTAGGCTTAATTTATTAATTAATGGGTGAGGAAGTTAATGTAATGCAGCAGTTTAAAATACAATTTAGACAATCCTTAAAATATATTTTTTTATTAGGAATTCTTTTTTTAATGGGTGGACTCTTTCTATTTAGCCCCATCGTAACTCAAGCGAATTTAGAAGGAGAATTAAAACAGAATACAGCTCCTGTGATTTTGGATGGTAGAACATTATTTAAAGTCAATAGTTCAGTTGAACTGACGGCGAAGGAACGAGCCAATATTATTAATAATCGCCTACAGAAAGCAGTAGAATCACAAGAAGAGATTAATATTGAGATTAGTCAAATCGGTCAGCTCCCTGTTTTGACCCTGAATAATCAACAATTAGTCACAATTATTGATCGAGATGCTCCTGATTCACAATCTACAATAGAACAAGCTGTCATCTGGCGAAATGCCATTCAAAGTGCAGTTGAACAAGCACAAAAAGAACGGAGTTTTAACTTTCTTAAAATAGCATTTATTAAATCCTGTATTGTTATCATTTTAGCGCTATCAGGTCACTGGCTACTCCAACAGATTTGGTCTACTTCTATTCGTCGTCTGGTTCAAAAGTTTTTAGCAAAGTATCCGTCTGTTAATGAACCTCAAACCTCTCCCATCACGGAATCTCAGCCTCATGCTCTTAACTACATTTCAACAGATAAAGTTAAACATCACCAGAACTTAGAACCCATAATTTTAGCTTCAACTTTAACGCTAGCTCGAAGTCTACTTTGGCTCGGGACAATTATTTATATTACTGAGCAATTCCCCAGTACTCGACACCTCAAATCACAAGTTATTGAAGCACTTAACTCTACTTTTACAACTGATATTATTACCCTCGGTAATGAATCCTATTCTTTACCTGATTTACTCATTTTAGGAATATTAATTTGGGGTTTATTTATACTAGCAAAAGCTTTTTCAGATTTACTCCAATCCCGAATTTTACAAGTCACAGGAATGAGCCGTTCTGCTCAAGAAATGGTCTCTATTATTGTCAGATATAGCTTTATTTTTATTGGGGTGATTGTATTACTACAAGTTTGGGGTTTAGACTTAAGTTCATTAACGATTCTAGCCAGTGCCTTGGGGGTTGGGATTGGATTTGGCTTTCAAGATATTGCGAAGAACTTTGGCAGTGGTTTAGTGCTATTATTAGAGCGTCCCATACAAGTAGGTAACTTTATTGAACTCGGAGAATATCAAGGCATTGTTGAACGGGTTGGTGCGCGGAGTACACTGATTAAAACCCTTGATGGCATCTCAATTATTATTCCAAATTCCCGATTTTTAGAAGAAGAATTGACGAATTGGGATCATGATAGTCCAGTTTCGGGTTTACGTTTGCCCATCGGTGTAGCCTATGGTTCTGATATTGAAGCAGTACGAACCGCCTTAACAGATATTACGAAAGCCAATCCTGATATTTTACCAAAGCCTGCACCACAAGTTTTATTTAAAGGATTTGGTGATAGTTCTCTTGATTTTGAACTGCGAGTTTGGACTTCTAAACCCAGTAAACAAATGATTATTAAAAGTAATCTCTTTTTTCAAATTGAAGCTATTCTACGCAAGCGCAATATTGAAATTCCCTTTCCTCAGCGGGATTTACACGTACGAGGAAAAATGCCAATTGAATTATCCCCCGAACTTCAAGCGGTACTGATGCAATTCTTAAATCAACAACAAAACCACCACAACGATAATAATAATAATATCAATATCAAATCGGATGAATTAAATTAATCGTTAGTTAGTCATTAGTCCTTTATCCTTCGTTTATATGCAGAACTAATGACTGAGAACGAATCACTAACAATTAAACCGTTGACGTTTGTTCAGGATCTAAGTTGAATAATAACTGCAACGTTTGCATCGCATGACGACGCGCTTCAATATCCTGTTGTGATCGTAATTGTACCATGGGATCGTGGAGAATTTTATTCACAATTCCTCGGGTTAATGCCTCAATCACTTCTTGATGTTTATCAGCAAATTCAGAGCCTAAACGAGACAGCGCTTTTTCTAATTCTTGTTCTCGAATGCCTTCAATTTTATTGCGTAAACAACTAATTGTCGGAACAGTTTCTAAACTACGCCACCACACCTCAAACGCTTCTACTTCTTCTTCTAATAAGACTTCTGCTTCTTCTGCCATCCGCCGCCGACTTTCATGGTTTTGAGCCACAACTTCTTTTAAATCATCCACATTAAAGCAGTCAATATGCTCTAATTCGAGTACATCTGCGGCAACATTCCGGGGAACAGAAATATCGACAATCATTAATTTTTGATCGACTGCAATATTTTCTGCCAAAATAGCCTTATTCAGAATCGGTTCAGTCGCGCCAGTACTGGTAAAAACAATATCACATTCACTGATCACTGACAGCATTTCTGGCAGTAAATGTAATTTTAATTCTGCATCGGCAAACTGTCGCGCTAACTCTTCTGAACGTTGGGTTGAACGATTAATAATAGAAATATCGCTTGAGCCTTTTGAAATTAAATGCTGAACCAATAAACGGGACATTTTTCCCGCCCCAATAATGGCTACTTTATAATCACATAAATTATGCAGTTTCATCTGCACTAATTCAACGGCAGCCGAACTAATAGAAACCGCCCCTGTACCAATATTAGTTTCTGTTCTGACTCGTTTTCCGGCTGTAATGGCTTGTTTGAATAAACGATTGAGTAAACGACCAATTCCTTTGTATTGTTGACCTAATTTATGGGTTTGTTTAACCTGGGCTAAAATTTGACCTTCTCCCAAAACTAAACTATCCAAACCTGCCGCGACTCGCATTAAATGCATCACAGCGTCGTTGTGTAATAAGGTAAATAAATGAGGACGCAAATAGTGTAAAGCAAGCTGACTCGATTCAGCTAAAAATTGTACCACTTCCCGAACACCCGGTTGAGCTTCTGTGGTGACAACGTAAACTTCTAGCCGATTACAGGTACTTAAAATACCGACTTCTTCAATATGAGGATAACTCAGTAATTGTTGAATAGCTGATTCAATTTGAGGCTCGGGAATACTGAGCTTTTCACGAACATCAACCGGTGCCGTTCTGTGGCTTAAACCAACGACTGCAATATTCATAAAACTTGGGTTTGTTATGATTGGATTGGTGAATTTTTGAGTGAATATTTAACAAAAAATTCGAGCAAAGAAACGGGAAAGGGAAGAACAAGCCGAAATGCCCAATTTCCATTCCCCATTCCCCACTGAGATTTTTAATGGAGTTGCAGATTTTTCGGTTGATCAAACATATGAATAGTATCAACAAAGCGAGCCGTCTGAGACTGTGAAGAAATCACGAGACTCTGAGTCCGTGCGCCACCTTTAAAGAAACGAACCCCTTCCATTAAGGTACCGGGAGTAATTCCAGAAGCAGCAAATAAAACTGTCTCACCTGAAGCCAGTTCTTCTGCATTGTAAACTTTATCTGGATCAGTAATTCCCATTTCCTGCAAACGAGCCAGGTTACTTTCTTTACTTTCGCCGATTAAACCCGTTTTAACTATTTCAGGATCATAAATCAGTTGTCCTTGGAAATGACCCCCTAAGCAGCGCATAGCCGCCGCAGAAATCACCCCTTCAGGAGCCGCACCAATCCCCATTAGTGCATGAATATTGGTTCCCGCAAAGCCACAGGAAAGCGCTGCTGAAACATCACCATCACTGATGAGACGAACCCGCGCCCCAGCGGAGCGAATTTCGCTAATGAGATCTTTGTGACGGGGACGATCCATCACCACCACCACCAAGTCTTCAATGGCGCGGTTCATGCAATCTGAGATGATTTTCAGGTTCTCTGTTGCCGACTTGTTGATATCAACATGATTTTTAGCCACAGCCGGGGCAGCCAGCTTTTTCATGTAAAAATCAGGGGCTGCGAATAATCCGCCTTTTTCGGAGATCGCTAAAACAGCCATTGATCCATTTTGACCATAGGCGACTAAGTTGGTTCCTTCACAAGGATCAACCGCAATATCAATCTCAATCAGTTGGTCAGGATCGCACACTTTGGAGGCATCTTCCTGAGTACAGATCCCAACTTCTTCACCGATGTAGAGCATGGGAGCATCATCCCGTTCCCCTTCACCGATAACGATACGACCCCGCATATGAATTTGATTCATCCGTTCGCGCATCGCTTCTACAGCCACTTGATCGGCGGTGTTTTTCTCACCTTTACCCATCCAGCGCGCCGAGGCCATCGCCGCTTGTTCGACCACCTCGATAATTTCTAATCCAATTACATTATCCACGAATTCTATCCTCCCTACATCTGACAGTAACCGCGATTTTTCTAACGGTACTCCCAGTGTTAAAGTCTATCAGAGGGCGGTATATCCTTGTAGTTCAACAGGGGCTGGTTTGTGTTAAGTTTTGCATCTTTGTTAGGCAACAGGTGATAGGGAATAGGTGATAGGGAATCTTGCAATCTTGCAATCTTGCAATAGGTACTCTTTGAACAGAATCATTAAAAATCCTATATGGGCGCATGCAATGCCCCCCTACGTGAATTCTGCCTATCGAAGAATTTGAGACATATAATCTGCCCAAAGCTGTGCGGCATCGGCGCTACTGCCGTTAGTTGGAGTATTATCATCATTGCCTAACCAAACTCCAGTGACCAAGCGTTGACTCGGAACATAACCGATAAACCATAAATCCACATTATCATCTGTTGTTCCGGTTTTTCCGGCTTCTTCTAATCCTAAAAAAGCATTCTGACCGGTGCCATTACGAACAACACGCTGCAACATTTGGGTCATGGTTTGAGAGACTAACGGCGGTAAAAGTTGTGCAGGATTTGGATTTTCTCGATCATAAGAATAAATCACTCGACAGGTTTCGCGATCGCCTTGATTGCTACAATCACTACTATCTAAAATGCGACGAATGGCATGGGGTTTATTTAAAACACCGTTATTAGCCAGTGTACTAAAAGCTCCGGTCATTTCTAACAAGGTGACTTCACTTTGCCCTAAAACCAAGCCAGGGACAGGATTAAGTTCAGAATCAACCCCTAAGCGCTTCGCCATATTTACGACTCGATCTAATCCCACTTGCTGAGCAATTCGCAGAGCGGTTATATTTTCAGATAATGCTAATCCTTGATACATATCAATCTCGCCTGTAGAGCGATCGCATCCTCGATAACTTTGCCCTTGCCAAGTGAAGGGACTACAGCTATACAATTGACCTGGGGGAATGCCTTGATCCAAAGCAGCGGCATAAGTAAAAATTTTAAAGGTTGATCCCGGTTGACGTAAAGCGCTTGCCGCCCGGTTAAATTGGCTTTGTTGATAGTTTGTTCCCCCGACGAGGGCTAAAATTTCTCCTGTTCTTGTGTTGAGAGTGACCAGTCCTCCTTGAGAAAATCCGACTTGTTGACCTGTGGTATTAACTGTATTTTGTAGAGCGTTTTCGGCTTGAGTTTGTAGGGGAGAACTTAAACTGGTTTCTACAATGAGATTACCTTCTTTAACCAATTGCCGCCCTAATAATCGTTCGATTTCAACAAAAACATAATCATAAAAATAGGGGGCGATGGTACTTTGTAGCAGTTCTCTGGCTTTGGGATTAATTTCAATCCGCGAACGTCTAGCCGTATCAGCTTCGTCACGACTAATCATACCTAACCCTAACATTCTCTCAATCACGCGATCGCGATATTCCACCGCAAGCTGATAGTTTTGAATCGGATTAAATGTATTAGGAGCAGGTAAAATACCGACTAAAGTAGCCGCTTCTGAAAGGGTTAAATCGGTGGCGGATTTAGCAAAGTAAAATTGCGCCGCATCTTCAAACCCATATAAATCTAATCCTAAATAAACCCGATTTAAATACGTCAGTAATAACTCATTTTTATTGTAAAGGGCTTCTAATTTCAGGGCAACAATGGCTTCTTTAAGTTTACGTCCGGCTGAGTCATCTGTGCCAACATAATCTCGAAAAATACTACGGGCTAACTGTTGAGAGAGGGTACTGCCTCCTTCTCGAATTTCACCCCCCCGCAGGTTGGTAATGAGTGCCCGTAATGTTCCCACGGGATCGACCCCTAAATGCCAATGAAAACGGCTATCTTCTGAGGCGAGAACGGCATCGGGTAGATAGGATGAAATAGCCCCTAAACTATCAATATTGCGGTCATTGACGGCTTGACTAAAGGCTTGACTGGTATTGGGACGTAGGGGAGTATTATTATTATCAAAAACGCTAACAGGGCGGTTTGTTTGGGGGGGTAAGGGACGGACAGAGAATTTTTGCCATTCGAGTAAAGTCAAGGCAGTGGCAATGGCGCTGATGCCGCAAAACCCCAGGAAGCTATATTGAATGACTTTTTTGTATAACGGCGGCGGATCGATATATTGTAAGCGGACTCCATTTGCCAGTTCAGGGGGGCCGAGGGTGATAATATCGTTGTGACGCAGTGGGAATTTTTTGATGCGCCGACGACCATGATAAACGCCGTTGGTAGAGTCTTCATCTCTGAGGACAAAAACGCCTGATCGTTTTGGGGTTTGCCGAATTAAACAGACATGAACTTGACTGACGACTGGGTTTCGCACCACAATATCGCAAGATTTAGAAGATCGTCCCAGAATGTAGCGATCGCCAAGTAAGGGATAAATATCAGCTTGATCACCATCAGCATTCTGTACCCAAACTTCTGGCACTTTAGCATTGGGTTTGATCAAGAGTCGAGAAAAGTTAACCCTTGCATGTAGAGTCTGAACGACTTGGGTGAGGGTACTGAGGACTGTTTTTGGCTTTTGCGGGGGCTTAGTTGAGGACATATTTTGATGTCAGCGGCGGCTCACACAACGTCTCTCATCATTTTAGCTTTCAAATCATTTTAAGATCGTTTCAGCTCATCTTGTTCTGAGGGGCGGGGACGGGGTGGCGAGGCGCGAAAAATAGCGATCAGCAGACAAATAATACCGAGATTTATTGAAACATCAGCGAGGTTAAATACCGGAAACCGGATGAGGCGAAAGTCAAGAAAGTCCACAACATGACCCGCAACAAACCGATCTATACCGTTGCCTAAGGCTCCTCCTAAGATTAAACCATATCCCAGTTGTTCAAAGCGATCGCAGCGTGGCCCAAACCATGCCATTGCCATTAAACCTAAACTGACAAATAACGATAGCCAACGTAACCAATACACGCCGCCATTACTAAATAAACTAAAGGCTGCCCCAGTATTGACGACATAGGTAAAATGAAATACATCTGGCACAATGGGTAACGTCTCAGGCGGAACAGTGAGTTCAAAGGTTTGAACCACCCAAAATTTTGTCAGATGATCGAAAATGAGGCTAATGATCGCAGCGATCCAAAATATCGGATTTCGTTTAAAACGCATGAAAAAACTTTAAATAATACCTTATTTTACAATAGTTTTTTGATCAATTGATAGAACCTCAAAACTTAATTTAGTATTCAGCGAGTCAGTATTCACGCCCGTCAGTATTCAGGTAGACACGTTCCATGGAACGTCTTTACAGGAGTTGAGATTTTTGATGAGTTCCCTATTGCCTACTTGCCTATTTGCCTTCTTCTTAATAAAATAAAATCCCTCTTAAAATATAAGACAATACCGTGATGGCGCAGGCAACTCCTAATTGTCCGGGAAAGGGATAAAAAGAATATTGATCAATAGCTTCTAAAATTGAGAAATTATAAATTTGACCGCCGCTAAAAATGCCGTATACAATCAAATAAAAGATACCAACCGTATGAATAGTGAGTAATCCACAACAACAACTAAACGCAAATAATTCTAATTTAGCAGACGCTTTAAACGCCAGATATCCACAGATCCAACCTCCCGGAATAAATCCGAGTAAATAGCCAAAAGTCGGTTCAGTTAAATAGTCTATTCCTCCCCCTTGTGAGAAGATTGGCCAGACCGTTAATCCTAAAACTAAATAGGCAATTTGAGACATAGCGGCTGCATTTTTTCCGCCCATACAGCTCACGAGTAAAACGGCCCCTATTTGATAGGTAACTCCTAGAGAATAAACCTGAACTCCCTTTTGTTCCCATAGCCAAGATGGATCAGCAACAGAGGCTTCTATAAACGTGCCACCAATTGTTAGAAGAACGCCAATGATTGCCCATAAAAATTCAAACGGAAGTGTCATTGGTCATTAGTTACTGGTCATTAGTTACTGGTCATTAGTTATTGTTTCTTTCCTGTTCCCTATTTTCTCATACTACAAGTAACAAACAATGCATCACTAATGACCTTTGCTGATCATGCCTATTGTCCAGGAATTGGGGCTTCACCGCCTTGCAAACCCAAAGAAGCTAACATCTCATGATCTTTTTCGGGAGGTTGACCCATTGTGGTTAAATAGTGTCCAATTAACATGGCGTTAATGCCTGATTTTAACCCTAAGTTTTGTAACTCACCCATCACTGCTTCCCGGCCGCCCGCATACCGCAGAATTTGCTGTGGTAAAATTAACCGAAATATGGCGATCGCTTTCAACGCTTCATAAGCATCGAGTTTGGTTTGTTCTCCTAGAGGCGTTCCCTCACGGGGGTTGAGGAGGTTAATGGGGACTGACTCTACTTCTAATTCTCGTAACGCTAAAGCCAAGTCCACCCGATCTTCCCAGGTTTCTCCCATGCCGATAATACCACCTGTACAGGCTTGAATCCCAGCGGCTTTCAGGTTCTTAACGGTATCGACTCGATCTTGCCAAGTATGAGTCGTGACGATATTAGAATAAAACGCTTCTGAAGCTTCTAAATTGTGGTTATAGCGCGTGACTCCCGCTTCTGCCAACGCTTCGGCTTGTTTTGGGGTAACTTCCCCTAACGCGCAACAGGGTTTAATATCGGTTTCTGCGATAATACGACGAACGGTTGCTAATATTTGTTCAAATTCCGTTGATTTAGGACTATTGTACTTAATTCCCCGTCCTTGAGACACCAAACAAAATCGTTTTGCCCCGGCTGCGTCTGCGGCTTTCGCTTGGGCAATAATATCCTCAGCGGACTTTAACCCATAAGTGGGAGAGTCAACACCTGGATGATGAACCGACTGGGAACAAAACCCACAATTCTCCGAACAGTTTCCCGATTTGACATTAACAATACTACATAAATCAACAGTATTGCCACAACAGGCTTGACGAACCTGATCAGCAGCTTCACACAACTGCAAGATATTGTCACTGCCTTCAATTTTTGTTAAGGCGATCGCTTCAGAACGGGTAATAAATCCACCTGCTATAATTCGTTCAACCCATTGATCGAGTTGAGTGGGTAACAGTTCAGATGCAGGAGATACACCCGAATTTTGCTGTTGAGTTTGAGTTTGGGACGGTGCTTGAACCACAATTAGCCCTTAATTCACTATTTATGCAAATTCCGTTATCTTAGCACCATTGCTTCCCCATTTCAGTATTGTTATCAAAACTTTTTATAGCGCTACGTCTCAGGTAACAGGATCGCACCGAAACATGGCTATTGGCTGGTGCCATAGCAATAAGAAATGATTTGCGCCGAACCTCAACATCTGTAAAAATTCCAAAAAGCTTAATTTCTCTGATCCCTATTGCCGACTTGCCTTCTACAATTCGATTTTTTTACAACCTAAATCGGATTGCTATATTACGTTTCCTGCTGAGTCTTAAGTGTTTCCGAGCATATCCTAATATTTGTCATTTTCCGAGATTTAAAAGTAACAAATATTGCAATCTATCCAGAATAAAAAAATGGTTGAAGTTGATTGAAGGTATTAATTAAGCCATGAAATCCCAGCAGTCAATTAGAATTGGGAAAAATTTCTACCCCAGGAAAAATGAACCACAAGACAAAGGTCGCTTGAATCATCAGACGAAAATTGTTTAAAATATTGCAGGCTCAGTGCTATAGGCGCTCGGTCTCCTCAGTGCGCGGGGGTCAAGTACCCACTCTGATTGAGATTTTCTCATCATATCCCATATCCTGTGGCAGTATTATGGAGGTTTAACTCAGATTAAAGGTGCAAAGATGCCCCTTTCGTCGTAGTATTCAACTTAAGACTATTTTTAGAATTGACTCCTCACTCTTGGTGGGTCTGTTTGTAAATCAATACTGCAATTAATTTAACTATGACAACAGCCACAGCCACAACCACATTCCCCATAGATCTCGGCGCTTACAAGCGGTTGAAATTAGATCCAAGCAATCCTACATTAACCGACGAACAGCGCGAAACCCTAAAAGCCAATATTCAACTGTGCCGCGATGCGATTGTATTTTTTACCGCAACAGGTGCAGCACACGGCGTAGGGGGACATACAGGCGGCCCTTATGATACAGTGCCAGAAGTGATGATCCTCGATGCTTTTTTCCGAGGCGCGCCGGATAAGTTTGTTCCGATTTTCTTTGATGAAGCCGGACACCGAGTCGGGACTCAATACTTGATGGCGGTGTTAAATGGAGACTTAGAAGCCGAAAAACTCCTCAATTATCGGGTGGGACACGCCCATCTCCCCGGACACCCAGAACTTGGCTTAACGCCTGGGGTAAAATTTAGTTCCGGTCGTTTAGGTCATATGTGGGGTTTCATCAACGGTGTGGCTTTTGCTCACCCCGATAAAGTGGTGGTTTGCCTCGGGTCTGATGGGGCGCAACAGGAAGGAAATGACGCAGAAGCAGCGCGTCTGGCTGTGGCACAAAACCTTAACGTTAAATTGTTTATTGACGATAATGATGTTACGATTGCCGGACATCCGACAGAGTATTTACCCGGTTATGACTTGCAAAAAACATTATCCGGTCACGGTTTAAGCGTCAATGAAGGGGACGGTGAAGATATTGATGCCCTTTATCGCCGGATGTGTGAAGCAGTGACCACAGATGGCCCGATTGCCCTGATTAACAAGCGTCCCATGTGTGTCGGTATCGAAGGCTTAGAAGGCACGACTCACGGACATGATGTCATTGCTGTTGATGCGGCGATCGCTTATTTAGAAGCACGGGGACAACAAGCCGCAGCCGATCACCTTAAGGGTATCACGAAACCCAAGCAACCCTACACTTATATTGGTGTGAGCGATAAAATGGGGTCTAACCGCAATGTATTCGGGGAAGCGGTTGTTTCTGTTCTCGGTAAAATGAGTGATGCTGAACGTAAAGAAAAAATCCTTTGCGTTGATAATGATTTAGAAGGGTCTTGCGGACTGCAACATATTCATAAAGCCTACCCTGAGATTTTTGTCAGCGGCGGTATCATGGAACGGGGGAACTTCTCAGCAGCGGCTGGGTTTGGGATGCAAGAAGGCAAACAGGGAATTTTTGCCACCTTTGCGGCTTTCCTGGAAATGTGTATTTCTGAGATTACCATGGCGCGGCTCAACTTCTCTAATGTGTTGTGTCATTTCTCCCACTCTGGCATTGACGACATGGCAGATAATACCTGTCACTTCGGGTTAAATAACTTCTTTGCCGATAACGGTTTAGATGATGGTCACGATACTAAGTTATATTTTCCGGCAGATGCTGGACAAATGAAAGCTTGCGTCGAAGCCGTATTTCATCAACCCGGACTGCGGTTTATCTTCTCCACTCGTTCAAAAGTTCCTAACTTACTCGATACAGACGGTAACGATCTTTACGGCGACGGTTATACCTTTACTCCTGGAAAAGATGAAATTGTTCGCGAAGGTAGCGCCGGATATATTGTCGCAGTCGGTGACGCGGTTTACCGGGCGTTAGATGCCGTTGAACGGTTAAAACAAGACGGAATTGATGTCGGTTTAATTAATAAGTCTACCCTAAATGTCGTCGATGAAGATGCGATCGCAACAGTCGGTTCATCTCCGTTTGTACTCGTCGTCGAAGCCTTCAACCGTCGCACAGGCTTAGGCAGTCGCTTTGGGTCTTGGTTACTCGAACGCGGACTAACTCCCAAATATGACTATCTCGGAACCTATCAAGAAGGTTGCGGCGGTTTATGGGAACAATTCCCTCACCAAGGTCTTGATCCTGATGGTATTATCCACAAGGTTAAGCAACTCGTGGGTTAATATCAGTTGTTCGTTTTTAACATTGTAGGGTGCGTCTGTGGGACGCACCATGCACCTAAGCTTCTAACCCCCATCTACACGTTGGCGCAGCCTGTGCGTAGCACGTAGGGCAGGCTTCTGACTTCCTATCTTCCCCAATTATCTACAACGTTTTGTAAACTTTCCCCCAATTTTCGCCAATTTTGTGCTAACTCAGTACTGCGATCAGTTTCTAAAAACTTAGCCTCTTTCACACAATGATCGCCAAGGCTTTCGAGTAATGTTCTAATCCCGTATTCTTCAATCAGTTGGTTGAGAGTACGGGTTAATTTTTCAGATTTGGGTTCGGTCATTTTGGCTATGATTAATCCATGAAAAGATGATAACAGGATTAGGTTAAAATCGATCCCCCCAACATCCGTTGATAACGTCGTTCTAATTCTTGCTGCATTAACGGCCATTTATTTAAGCTTGGATCTTTTTCCGTTGCTCGCTGAGCCGCATCTCGAGCTAATTCTAACACCTCTGTGTCTTCGACTAAACTGGCTAAAGCAAAGTCTGGTAAACCTGATTGACGAGTGCCTAATACTTGCCCAGGTCCGCGCAGTTGCATATCCATTTCCGCAATAAAAAATCCATCTTGAGATTGTTCTAAAACTTGTAATCTTTGTTTAGCTTCGGGTGTGGAATTACTCGCCAGTAACAAGCAATAAGATTGATGTTGTCCGCGTCCGACTCTACCCCGAAGTTGATGTAATTGTGACAGTCCAAATCGTTCTGCATTTTCAATCAACATCACCGTCGCATTTGGCACATCTACCCCCACTTCTACCACAGTCGTTGAGACTAAAATTTGGGTTTCTTGCTGGACAAATTGGCGAATAGCCTCTTCTTTTTCGGCGCTATTCATCCGACCATGTAACAAGCCTATTTTAAATTCAGGAAAAACTTTTTCTTGTAACTTTTGATGTTCTTCAATAGCTGATTTTGCCTCTAACTTTTCCGACTCTTCCACTAAAGGTAAAATTACATAAATTTGTCGTCCTTGCGCCACTTCTCGCCGAATTAAATCATAAGCTTGAGTCCGTTGTCGTCCGCTTAAAGCGTTCGTTTGAATCGGTTGTCTGCCAGGAGGTAATTCATCGAGTTGACTCACATCTAAATCTCCATGTAATGTCAAGGCTAAAGTCCGAGGAATTGGAGTCGCTGTCATCGTTAAAACATGGGGAGATTCACCTTTTTGTTGTAGTTTTGCCCGTTGTTGTACCCCAAACCGATGCTGTTCATCAATTACAACTAAACCTAAACGACTAAAATTAACCGTATCTTGAATTAAAGCATGAGTTCCCACTAAAACGGATAATTCTCCCGTTTCTAATTGAGCATGAATTTGTCTACGTTTGGCTGTTTTTGTTGAACCTGTTAATAATTCTACGGGTAAATGCATTAAGTTAAACCAAGAGACTAATTTACGATAATGTTGTTCTGCTAATACTTCTGTTGGTGCCATCATTGCCGTTTGATATCCCGCTTGAATAGCCGATAACATTGCCACGACAGCCACTACGGTTTTACCTGCTCCCACATCTCCTTGAATCAGTCTATTCATCGGATGAGGCAGTTGTAAATCTTGTAAAATTTCTTGCACCACTCGGGCTTGAGCATTCGTCAGTTTAAACGGAATAATCTGATAAAACTGATCGATTAATTCTCCATTTGGAACTAAAACAATATCTGTTTTTGCCTTTTGATGCTGTTGTTTTCGCTGTAATAATCCTAATTGTAAATAAAAAAATTCATCAAACACTAACCGTCGTCGCGCTGCGGCTAAACAATCTCTATCCGGTGGGAAATGAATATTATTAATAGCATTTTGTATACTCGTTAATTGATAAAAATCAAGTAGTCCTTGAGGAATTGCATCTTGGAGTTGATTCACATAAGGCAGACAAGCCAAAACCGCTTTACGAACCACATCAGCCCCTAAACCTTCTGTCAGGGGATAAACCGGAACCACGCGACCAATATTAATTGATTCAATTTGTCCGCCAACTGTATCTAAAACTTCTAATTCTGGATTATCTAAAGTAATGCCATATTTATTTTTTTTCACTAATCCCGAGGCAGCAACTAAAGCTCCGCTGGGATACATTTTTTTCTGTTGATATTGCCAACCTGAACTTCTAAAACGAGCCCCGGCGAAAAAACGACTAATTTTAAGTTGACCTGTTTCATCATTTAAAACCAGTTCCATAATCGTTAATTTTTTATTTTTGGAACTATTAATATAATGACATCGCTTCACCCGCGCCACTAAAGTGACAGTTTCTCCCGGTTCTAGTTCACTAATACTCGCTTGACGCGCATAATCGATGTGGTCTCGAGGATAATAATAGAGTAAATCATAAATCGTTTGTACCCCTAACTTTAATAAGCGTTTACCATTACGCGGCCCCACAACTTTCTCAATTAAGTCATGAATAGAAATCTTATCATCGGCGGGTTTAGATGTTTTTGGCGTTGAGACGGATGGCGAGGTTATCCCTTGCAGTTCAGCCGCAATTTTCTGGTTTTTTTTGATTTCTAATAATCGTTGAGTGTGTAATAAAAACCTTCGAGTTTCAGCAATGATATGTTGTCGATATTCTTGATCTAAATTAGGATAGTTAGCAAATTGATCGATAAGGTTTCGACATCGATCTGAGACTTCGCTCGGGGCAATCTCTAATAAATCTTTTAAACTGAGATATAAAAAATCATGAAAAATATGATGTTTTCCTTGAATATCATTAAATCCTCTATCAGCTTCAATAGAGAGGGCTTTTTGTAGCTTCATCCAATCGGGTTGAGCAGAATTCATAATGTAGTAATTGTAAACAAAATTAAATATTATTAACTAAAATTAGATAACGATCACAGTAGGCTTAACTGTTAAATCTTACTAATTTTTGAGGGGTTTTGTAGAGGATTAAGCATCATTTAACATTCATGAATTTGATATAATTTGCATTATTTTACCCCACTATGATAGAATTGAAGAAGAAACAGTAGGGTGGGCTATCCTGACTATACGCTTGAATAAATAGCCAACACAAAAGGGATTGAGGCAGAAAAACACTTTTAAGAGTCATTTAACCCTTGTTGCGATCGCCTGTACTGTTCAATCATGAATTTGATATAATTTGCATTATTTTACCCCACTATGATAGAATTGAAGAAGAAACAGTAGGGTGGGCTATCCTGACTATACGCTTGAATAAATAGCCAACACAAAAGGGATTGAGGCAGAAAAACACTTTTAAGAGTCATTTAACCCTTGTTGCGATCGCCTGTACTGTTCAATCTCCCGATGTATCATTTTAAACTCACCCCCGTTTGTGGTATCATCTATAACACTTAACCTCAGCGTGGGTGGCGCAAAACTGTGGGGACTCGAATTAGAAACCTACAAGTAACGAAAGTTGTCGATGGAGACACCATCAAAGTCTTGTTGAATGGTCGGCGAGAATTTATCAGGCTGCATTGCATTGATACGGAGGAATCTTTTGCCAATGGAGGCAAACCCGTAACTCAGGTGGGGATAGCGGCGACGGCGATGGCGAAACAGTATTTCACCCACAAAGATGGTTCTTTGGTGCAGGTGGATATAGAGTTTGATAGCGATCATTCAGTTGCGGCTTGTCTAGAAAAACATCGAGATAATCATGGCCGGTTAATTTGCTATGTTCATAAAGGTGCAGAACATTATAATCTAAAAGTAATTAAAGAAGGGTGGAGTCCTTACTATACGAAATACGGGCGTTCTCAAGAATATCATCAACAAATGGTAGAAGCAGAAGCACAAGCACAAGCCTATCATCGTCAAATCTGGAACCCCCAAACCCCTCAGAATGGCGCGAGTCGCAATTACAATTTATTAATTGCTTGGTGGTCTTTACGAGATTCTGTGATTCAAGATTACCGCTGTTATGGCAGGGCAGCAGGGATTTTGTCAGTCCGTTTAGATTATCCTAAAATATTAGCAGCGGCTGAAAAAAATCAGCAGATTACAATCTTTTGTGATTTACAAGATGGGATTACAAAATGGATTGGTAGTGGTGCATTAATTCATACAGGCTCAAAAGATCATATCATAAAATTATGGATACCTGAAGCCAAATTTGAGAAAAACGCACCCCTTGTTCAGCTGATCCAAAAACGATATGCAGGTTTGGGAAGAGGCTACGTTTATGTCCATGGAGAAGTAACCATGTATCGTGATAAGCCAGAAATTACGCTGACGGACTTAACACAACTGTCTGACTTCTGTCCTAGCCCACTGGTTGAAGTGGTCTCCAAACCCTCTGTTTCTGCGGCTGAAGTGGCTTATTAAA
>CAYSWY010000035.1:0-57128 GCA_964434975.1 uncultured Lyngbya sp. | reverse complement strand
AGTTTTTAGTTTTTAGTTTTTAGTTTTTAGTTTTTAGTTTTTAGTTTTTAGTTGTTAGTTGTTAGTTTTTAGCTCTGATCTAAAGACTAAATACTTGCATACTAACGACTAAACACTACGAGCAAAGTCGCCATAAATAGGCTGGCGCTTTAAACCCGTAGCGATGGTAAAGACATTATAAATAACATCTCTACATTATTCAAGAATTAAACCCTTGAACGGCAGATTCTGGCCCCAATAATGAGAGATAGGGTGTGGTAAAATACTTTTGGGCAACGGCGAGACATTGTTCAGGAGTAACAATATCAATAGCGGTTTGAAACTGTTCGTCAAAGTCTAATCCTAAACCAATGGTTTCATACCAACCGTAAATTTGCGCCAATTGGGCATTGGTTTGTTTACCGAGTGCATATTGACCTAAAAGTTTGTTTTTAGCCACTTGTAATTCTTCTGGGGTGAGGGAATTTTGGGTGAGGCGTTGAGTTTCTGATTGTAATCCTTCCACTGCGATCGCGGTATTTTCTGGGGCTGTTCCCATGTAAACGACAAATTGTGATTGATCAAGCCGCGTGGGATAAAAGGAAGAAACATCATAAGCTAAACCGCGTTTTTCCCGTAATTCGACAAACAAACGACTGGATAAACCATTGCCTAAATAGGTATTAATTAGCTTTAAGGCGGCATAATCTGGACTATTGACTGCATCAGCTAAATAGCCTAACATCACCACAGATTGCTGAGTCTCTTGGGATTTAATGCGGGTTTGAGGGTTAAAAGAAACTTCAGGAAGATTCAGTGTCGGTATCGCTTCAGAGGGAATCGTCCAATCTCCGAAGGCTTGCTGGACTTGTTTAATGGCTTCTTCTAAAGTAATGCGTCCGGCAATAGAAATAATTAAACGATCTGGACGAAAATAGGTTTGGTGAAAGTTTTCTAAATCTGCTTTAGTGAGTTGAGCAACAGTTTCTTCTGTTCCTAAGGTAGAATTTGCATAAGGATGCTCCTGATACATTGCCCGTCGCAACTGATCAAAAGCAATGGAAAAGGGTTGTTCTTGCTGAGAACGGATGCCTTGAATTGTAATACGGCGTTCGAGTTCAAGTTCACTTTCAGGCAAAGAAGGGGCGCGTAATAATTGTGATGCTAAAGACAGAATGGCTTCAAAGTCGGCTGAAACTGTTTTTAGACTCATTAAAAAATAGTCTGTTGCGGTATCTGCATTAAGCTTTGCGCCAATAGACTCAACTTTTTCTGCAATTTCTAATGAAGAGAGGTTTGCAGTTCCTTTCGTCATCACGGCGGAGAGTAAATGAGATAGTCCCGCTTGGGAGGCTGTCTGCCAGCGGCTACCCGTTTGAACAAATAGACGAGTTGAAATAATATCAGCAGCAAAATTTTCAGTTAACAATAGGGTAATTCCATTGTCTAAAATGCGGCGATGAGTGGTTCGGTTTTGGGTTAAAGAAGTCATTATTTGAGTGATAGTTTCCAATGCGGCTGCGTTTACAAAACTTTATCGTGACATATTTATGGTGGGACGGGCAGAAAATTACTTTTGTTGAAGCTATTTCTGTAGCGCTATGGGCGCTGGGGAATAAGTAATAAGGGGAGAAATACTAATTATGCTGGCTTTTGGCAATTCTGGGTAGAGAGGTTATGTATCATGTTTCCACGATGTGTTTAATGGTTTCTTTTGTCGGGTAAAATAGCATCTTTTAAATTAGCTTCTGTTAAATCTGTTTCGGTTAGGTTAGCCTGTTCTAAATTCGCTTGAGTTAAGTTAGCCCCCCGTAGGTTAGCGCCTGTTAAATTAGCTTGTTCTAGATTCGCTTGAGTTAGGTTAGCCCCCCGTAGATTTGCGCCTGTTAAATCCGCTTTCCAAAGATTAGCTTTTCTGAGATTACTAAAGCGAATATTGGCTTGAATTAAGTTTGCCTCAATTAGCTGCGATCGCAATAAATAAGCCCCGGTTAAATGAGCCGCCATTAGATTAGTTTTATATAAATTTGCTTCATATAAATAAGCCCCTAATAGTTCGGCTTCATGTAAATTGGCTTGAGATAAATCAGCTAAACAGAAGTTGGCGTTATTTAAATTTGACCCACTTAAATTGGCTCTTCTGAGTTTTGCACTCCCTAAATCTGCATCAATCAGAATAACATTTCTCAGGTCTGTACTAATTAAGTTTGCCCTGGTTAAATCCGCCTCCCTGAGATTAGATCCCCTGAGATCTGCACTAATTAAATTAGCTTTTTTCAGATTAGCATTTTGTAAGCTTGTGTTGTGTAAAATACTGGCTGTTAAATCGGCTTGTTGTAAGTCAGTACTGTTCAAAGAAGCCTGAGATAAATTCGCCCCGGATAAATCCGCTTGATTTAAACAGACAGAATTGAGACAGCTTGCGGTTAAATTAACATAACTCAGATTGGCTAAACTGAGATCTACTCCTGCTAAGTTAACTCCCCTGAGATTTGCGCCCGTTAAATCCGGTCTTAAAAAAGGATAATTTTTCCGCCAGTTTTCCCAGAGATTAAACCCCCGTTTTAAAACTGCTAAATGTTCTACATTCGCCATGATTTCGATACTATTTTAAAATTCAATTATTCTGTTTTTTCCTTGCTTTGAGCCTCGCGCCCAGAAACATATTTAATGGCATCTAAGGCGGCACTAGAACCGGCTAAAATATCACGTTCTTCCCCCCCCAAATATAAACGACCAAAACTACCCACTGCCTGCACCTGTAAGATATTAATTAATGCTGCTTTTTCGGCTTCATTGGCAGCTAAAGCGGCATAAGCAGCGGGTTGGACTTCTAAAATATACAAGGTTTGTCCGGCTAACAACAGTTGTCCCCGACGGTTACGGTTAATTAGTTGGGCTTGGTGGGGATCAATATTACGGATAATTTGACTCGAGACCACGCGGGGTTTGAGGCGATCGCTCATTTTCACCCCAAGGGCATCTAGAATGGCTTTTCCGGCGGTTTTGGTGTCTCCCTGGCGGTTAGAATGAATTTCCAATAACCCATACAGGCGTTCGACAAATTGTACCCCAGGGCGTACAGAGGTGGCTTTCAAGGCAACATCGGTAATGCGGTTAATTTCGATGCCTGGGGATATTTCAATCCACAGGGAAGCGTCCCCAGGCAGGGGCAGAAAGCCCTGGGCAACTGTGCCAATATAGGCGGCGTGTTGGGATTGTAGGCGATCGAGATAAACATAACTTCGCAGTTCGACACCCAAGGTTTCCTTCTCCAATGGTTGCGGGCAATGATGACAATGTCACCATACCTACAATACCGGAATCGGTGACATTAATCGTCGCCGTTTTATATCATGAATGGTTTGTGATTGATGAAATGACTCGCGTTTATCGTTGATATCATTTATGCTTTTAATATTTTATCTTAAGAGCTAATCAATCCTACCGATTAACATCCCACAAGTGCTGTACAGTTGGCACTATAAGCAATATTGAGGGTTTCTAAAGACTCCACTAACCAAGTCACTTGATCTTGGGGAAAGCTTGCATAATGATTGAATAAAACAGAAAATCTTTTTTCTAGATCTGCTTTAACTTTTCGGCAAATTAAAATCATTTTCAATAGCATTCCAATCACTTGACTAGCTCCTAGGTTACTGATTAAATCTAGGAAGACGAAATGACTCGGATTTTGAGAACTTTCGACGACAATAAAATTAAAGAGTTTACGACAGGTACTTGCTAGTAATGATTGATTGACCGTTTGACTGTGATTGTGGGGTAATGTATCTTGCAGCACTTGAGATAATCGTTGACTAAAGCGTTTTTCACCATATTTTACTTCTACGGTGGCATTGAGATAGTCAAATAAGTCTTCTTTGAACACTCGATAAGGACAAGATTGAACACTTTGCTTGAGGAAGAGTTTTGCAGATTCCTGATAGGTATACCCTTCATCAACTCGTCCGGTAAAATGTTTCCAAGCGGTTCTAAACTTGCGTTCAGTTAATAATGTCGGATTGGTTACTGGGGGTAGATGAATTCTTTCGTCTGGATGGGTGCGATGATAGGTTAAATACTGAGATAAATCCTCATTCAACTTTTGTTGAGCTTGCGATCGCATCTGACGGATTTGTTGCCGTTGCTCATCGGTGCTATCATCAGTTAATAAGCACTGTTCATACAGAAAGGGATATCGAACAATTAAACTTTCTAAAGATTGAGTTTGAGGCTGAGTAATAATTGTTGGCGTTTCACTGTAAATCTGAGCCAGTCGTCGAAGTGCTAAATATTGCTCAGTGGTTCGGAAATACTCAATCAGTGAACGCAAGCGTTTGGCTGTCCAACTGGAGGGTAACCCTTGAGGAACAATCTCAAACACGTCAATTAATGCTGGAATTGCCCAATACAAGCGGGAACGAGTCCGCCAAGGGTTAATTAAAATATAGCAGCAACGATTTAGAATAAATGGGAAATTTTCGTGACTCGACTCAGCATCAACAATTCTCCCTAAAGCCTGCCAAACAGGATTTTGAGAGTGATGTTGTTCTGCGATAAATAAGTTGCGAAAATCATTAATCAGTTCTTGAGGCGACTCAAATGTATCAACACACCATTGAAAATGAGCAAATAGAACTTGCTCATCGTCGGAAGGACAGTAACCAAACCCAGAATCAATCACAGCGAACTCTCGTTTATAGTTTGAGATAAAAGTTGACTGGCTAAAACAACCCAGGTTTTGACTACACCCCAATAATCATTTTCGTCTAGTTCTTTGGCTGAGCCTGACCCGAGTCTTAACAATATTGTAAAGGTTATTTTCGGGCTAGCTGATATACCGTTTGAGCTAGATGAAAACTGCTCCATTCAACCCAAACCATTGGCTTTGGTGAACGACCAATTGGTATAACACATTGAGTTAGCCGAGAAAAAGACGGGCTCAAGTGTTAAATTTCCTCTGGTTCTACATAACTTAAATTTAGTTTAAGGGAAAATCAACAGGGAATTGATAAAGTTTAGATAAAAATAAGCTTTGCTATTGTAAAGATTGTGTAAAGCTCTCGTCTAAAATATTGTCATCTGAGCGAACCTGCTTGGACAACAGCGGATTGAAATTTAACAAAAAATTTGTATTTAATTGAGTACAAACGTTTTATTCTCAAGATAGTAAATTTTAAGACTCACTTTTCATCCGTCTCCATCACACATCTGAATTATTATTATCTAAATTTTTAATGCATCGAATTGCCGCAACCCCGGGAGGTTGGAATCCGGATACAGAAGGAGTGATTTTTGTTGAACAAACTCCTGCCCCGATTGTCTTTTTAACCGCAGCCGATACAGATATTCAAACTTTAGCGGCTGCCATTAAGCAATTACCTGCTGATTTTCCAGAGATTAGATCGACAAATTTATTAAATCTTCAACAACAACTTTCAATTGATACTTATGCTGAAGAGATATTGCAGCAAGCTGAGGTGATTGTTGTGCGGTTATTGGGGGGTCGTTCTTATTGGTCTTATGGTTTGGAAGTTTTACAAGAATTGGTTGAAAATCATAAGATTCAATTGATTCTTTTACCGGGAGATGATCGTCCTGATCCGGATTTAATGAGCCATTCAACGGTTCCCCTAACAGTTGTTAATCAAGTGTGGCATTACTTAATAGAAGGTGGGGTCAAAAATATGACTCAAACCCTTCTATTTTTAGGTGACGTTTGTTTAGGAAAAGAGTATCAATTTTCTCCTCCTATCTCTGTTCCAAAAGTTGGGATTTATTCTGTTAAAGTAGAGGGGTTAGAAACCGATTATCCAAAAGTTGGTTTACTGTTTTATCGCGCCCATTACTTGTGTGGAAATACTGAGCCGATTGATGCACTTTTTCAAGCTTTAATTGAGCGAAAGTTACAACCGATTCCTATTTTTGTATCCTCTTTACGAGATTGGGATATTCAAGCGGAAGTTGTCGAGAAATTAGAAGGAATTCAATTATTATTAAATACTACGAGTTTTGCGATTAAAAATATTACGACAAACAATCAAACTCAATCTCCCTTATTTCAATTAAATATTCCCATTTTGCAAGTGATCTTAAGTGGCGGGACTAAAGAACAATGGGAAAATAGTTTTCAAGGACTTTCGCCTCGTGATGTTGCCATGAATGTGGCGTTACCAGAAGTTGATGGACGAATTATTACTCGGGTAATTTCTTTTAAAGCGACTCAAAATTGGAATGCTGATTTAGAAACGAATGTGATTGGTTATATTCCAGTGCAAAATCGGATTAATTTTGTTGCAGATTTAACGGCAAATTGGATTAAACTCAAACAGAAACAACCCTCACAACGAAAGGTTGCTTTAATTTTAGCGAATTATCCTAATAAAGATGGACGTTTAGCGAATGGTGTGGGTTTAGATACACCTGCTAGTTGTATAGAAATTCTCAAAGCATTAAAACAGCAAGGTTATCAAATTGATGGAATTCCAAAAGATGGTGATGAATTGATTCAAAGACTGACAACTGGGGTAACAAATGATCCGGAAGGAGATGATTTTAGGCAGGTTTATCAACGTTTAAGTGATGCAAAATTCCAACAATATTTTCAAGATTTACCGTTAATGATTCAAGGACAAATACAACAGCGTTGGCCAGGGGAATATAAAGCGGATAATTTTACTATTTCTGGAATACAAATTGGCAATATTTTTGTGGGAATTCAACCCTCGAGAGGATATGATAAAGACCCCAGTTTAAATTATCATACTCCGGATTTAGAACCCACTCCAGATTATTTAGCTTTTTATCTTTGGCTGCGACAAGAATTTCAAGCGGATGCAATTGTTCATGTGGGTAAGCATGGTAATTTAGAATGGCTACCGGGAAAAAGTGTCGGTTTATCTGAAAATTGTTATCCTGAAATTGCCTTAGAATCTCTGCCTCATTTTTATCCTTTTATTGTTAATGATCCAGGGGAAGGATCGCAAGCAAAACGGCGATCGCAGGCGGTAATTTTAGATCATTTAACGCCGCCGATGACGCGGGCAGAATTGTATGGAAATTTACAACAGTTAGAAGGATTAATTGATGAGTATTACGAAGCGCAATCTTTAGATCCTTCGAGATTATCAATGATTGAAGCACGGATTTTAGAAGTGATTCAACAGGAAAAATTAAATCAAGATATAGGGTTAAGCGAGGAATTAAATTTATCGAGTTTAAACTCAATTGATGGCTATCTTTGTGAACTGAAAGAGGCTCAAATTAGGGATGGTTTACATATTTTTGGACAATGTCCTCAAGGGCGACAATTACGAGATTTAACCGTTGCGATCGCGCGTCAACCGGGTACTGAAAGAATCGGGTTATTACGAGCCATTGCAGAAGATTTTAATGTAGAATTTGATCCGTTAACGGCTGATTTTGCGGAAGTATTTTCACAGCCTTTAATTTTACAGAATCAATCTTGCCGAATGATTGGAGATGCTGTAGAAGTGATAGAACATTATGCAGCGACTTTAGTTGAGAATATAATCGCTGGAAAAGTGACTCAAAATATTGGTATTAAAACGCAAAAAGAGTTAACTTGGATTCAAACGATACTCTTACCAAAATTACAAAAAACCAATCAAGAAATTACCTATTTATTAACTGGATTAAATGGTGAATATGTTCCGAGTGGTGCTTCTGGCGCACCAACCAGAGGACGACCCGATGTATTACCTACAGGACGGAATTTCTACTCGGTTGATATTCGCGCTATCCCCACAGAAACGGCTTGGCGAGTCGGTCAATTGGCTGCTGAAGCTTTGATTGAACGCTATACTCAGGATAACGGAGAATATCCCAAAACCCTGGGTTTATCGGTGTGGGGAACTTCAACGATGCGGACAGGGGGAGATGATATTGCTGAGGCTTTGGCGTTATTGGGAGTGCGTCCTGTTTGGGATCAACCTTCACGCCGAGTGATTGATTTTGAAATTTTACCTTTATCGATTTTAAACCGTCCCAGAGTGGATGTCACTTTAAGAATTTCCGGTTTTTTTCGAGATGCTTTTCCCAATTTAATTGATTTATTTCATCAAGCTGTTATTGCTGTTTCTCAACTGAATGAACCTGCCGAAAATAATCCATTAGCGGCACAAGTTCAACAAGAGACTCAACAATGGGTTGAAGCAGGATTACCTGCACAACAGGCAGAAATACGCTCCCAATATCGTGTTTTTGGTTCTAAACCGGGGGCTTATGGTGCGGGTTTACAAGGATTAATTGAAGCGCAAAATTGGCAAAGCGATGAAGATTTAGCGCAAGCTTATTTGAATTGGAGTAGCTATGCTTATAATGGTTCGACTGGACAAGGAGTCTCTGTCCCTGAAACGTTTCAACAGCGTTTAGAACAGTTACAAATTGTTTTACATAATCAAGATAACCGAGAACATGATTTACTTGATTCTGATGATTATTATCAGTTTCAAGGGGGAATGACGGTCGCTATTCGGGCGTTAACGGGAAAGAATCCTCAGACTTATTTTGGCGATCATTCTCAACCGGAAAACCCTAAAATTCGACAATTAACTGAGGAAATTACTCGGGTTTATCGTTCGAGAGTGATTAATCCCAAATGGATTTCGGGTGTGATGCGACATGGTTATAAAGGGGCGTTTGAATTGGCTGCAACGGTGGATTATTTGTTTGCTTATGATGCTACGACTCACTGTGTTGCAGATTTTATGTATGAAGGAATTGCCAAGGCTTATATTTTAGATGAAACGGTTCAACAGTTTATTCAACAGAAAAATCCCTGGGCGTTACGAGATATGGCTGAACGGTTGCTAGAAGCCCACCAGCGGCAATTGTGGGGTTCTGCCCCCTTGGAGTTGACAGAGGCGTTGCGAGCAATTGTACACCAGGCTGAAGGGGTGATTGAGGGGAAGATGTTTTGATTGAGGTGTTGTAGGGCGCTAAAGTTTACTGATTCTCTGTCGTTGTTAGATTTGAAGCAGGGTTGACTTAAAAATCAAGCGTATAGTCAGGATAGCCCTATACCTATATTAACATCTGCTGACAAAATCGGCAATGGATTTACTCAACCCTATTTTTTTTACCGATGGCTTTTGCTAAAACGCTATCGTAATAGTTTTTAAATGCTGTTTCAGCTTTGGGAGTTTGGCGATATGTGCAACCACAGGCGTAAGCCAATGCGTGAGTCATTGTATCGGACTGCATTCAAAAAGGTAAAGGTGTCTGTTGAAATCACTGATTAGCCAACGGACGACGACGAGGACGAGGACGACGAGATGTTGCGGCTCGACAGACTCCGCCCATTCTCAGGCTTTTATCGGTGTTGAGGGATTATCACTCAGAATAGTTGAATAGAAGATCAAGCGTATATTCATGTTAGGCGTATAACTATAATACCAAAAAGGCGCAAAATCCGCAATGAATTTGATGACAGATGAGAAATTTCCGACTGAGATAGAGAAGAGAAGAGAAAGAGACAGAAAAGACAGAAAAGACAGAGACAAGGCGTAACAATCCCATAACTGATTATTTGATTATTTTGCCTCAATCTCTGTTAACGCCGCCGTGATTAATCTTCTGCGAAGATATAGCGCCGTAATTCACTCGGATCGGGTTCTGGACTCGATTGAGCAAATTCTACAGAATCGTCTACTAAGTCCTGAATCTTTTTATCAATGGCTTTGAGTTGTTCGGTATCGGCGAGTTGATGTTCGGTTAAATAAGCGGCTAACTTTTTAATGGGGTCACGGGCAAACCAATAATCTTTTTCATTTTTATCCCGTAATTCATCGGGATCGGCGAGGGAATGCCCCCGGAAACGATAAGTTAACGCTTCAATTAACGTTGGTCCTTCTCCGGCTCTAGCCCGCGCCACTGCTTCTTTGGCTAAAGTATTGACGGCTAAAATATCCATGCCATCGACTTCATGCCCTGGCATACCAAAGGCTGGCCCCTTTTTATAAATTTCAGGATCAGAGGTAGCGCGGTCGTGAGCCATGCCAATTGCCCATTTATTATTCTCAACGACAAAGATAATGGGTAACTTCCATAACGTCGCCATGTTGAGGCATTCATAAAACTGACCATTGTTACAAGCCCCATCCCCAAAGAAACAGGCTGTAACTTCCTGAGGTCGGTCATCCCCCAAGACTTCCTGGCGATAACGGGCTTGAAACGCTGCCCCTGTGGCGACGGGAATGCCTTCGGCGACAAAGGCAAATCCCCCGAGTAAGCGGTGGGGTGAGGAGAACATATGCATTGATCCCCCGCGACCTTTAGAACAGCCTGTTTCTTTACCAAATAACTCCGCCATGACTTCCCGCGCTGGAACCCCAGCACTGAGGGCATGAACGTGATCGCGATAAGTACTGCAAACATAATCTCTTTCGGCATCTAAAGCTTTAATAATCCCGGAAGAAACGGCTTCTTGACCGTTGTAGAGATGAACAAAGCCAAACATTTTGCCGCGATAATACATCTCAGCGCATTTGTCCTCAAACAAGCGTCCTAGAACCATATCCTCGTACAGAATCAGTCCTTCTTCTGCGGTAATGGAAACGCTATCAGCTTGAAAAGTCGGTAATGTACGTTCTTGAACCATCGTTGTCGTTCTACTTTTTGAGCAAGTCAGTAGAACTATTTTGACACGAGCCTATGCGAACGACGCGATTTATCCAGATTCTGATATATTAATGGGGTGTCACCAATTATAGTCAATCCCTGTGCCTGAACTACCCTCAAGGGTCAAAATTAACGATTTTCGCGATCGCGAAAATTGGATGTCAATTGGATTAGTGTTAAAGGAAATACTCCGATTGGTGACAAACTTCGCTACCATAGCTACATTATTCGCTCACCGATAGGGAAAGTGGCCCCGTGCGTATTCCACTCGACTACTACAGAATCTTAGGCTTACCGATTCAGGCAACTGCTGACCAACTGAAGCAAGCCAAGCATGATCGCGCATCTTCGCTTCCCCGGCGGGAGTATTCTGAAGTAGCGATCAATGCCAGAATTCAGTTGATTGATGAAGCCTATGCTGTTTTGTCTGATTTCGATCAGCGCAAAGCGTATGACATGGGTTTCCTGGCAAAAACTTACGATCCAGAATCTGAACTCAAAGCCCAGGGCTTGGATGAGGAAGGCTCATCTACGTCTTGGAATTTAGACAAAGATTCGGGATCTCTGACTCCCAGTATTGAGATTGAAGATACTCAATTTGTGGGGGCGTTGCTAATTTTTCAAGAACTTGGGGAGTATGAACAGTTAATTCAATTGGCTCAGCCCTACCTCGGTAACGGTAGCATGGGCATTAGAGATGGTCGTTTTGGCGATCCGGATTTAATTTTGCCAGATATTGTGTTAACCGTGGCTTCGGCTCATTTAGAACTGGGACGAGAACAATGGCAACAGGGACAGTATGAAAAAGCGGCTGAGTCTTTAGAGGCCGGACAAGATTTGCTACTGCGAGAAAATCTGTTTCCCAGTCTACGAGGTCAGATGCAAGGTGACTTGTACAAACTGCGTCCCTATCGGGTGTTAGAACTGCTACAACTGCCCGCAGAGAAGACGACGAGCCGCCGCAAAGGTTTGCAACTGTTTCGGGAAATGCTGCACGAACGAGGGGGAGTTGATGGCCAGGGCGACGATCAATCGGGTTTAAGTGTTGAAGACTTCTTACGATTTGTGCAACAACTGCGCCGCCATTTAACCAGTAGCGAACAACAGGCTATTTTTGAAGTGGAAGCCCGTCGTCCGTCTGCGGTTGCTACTTATCTAACGGTCTATACTCTGATTGCTCAAGGATTTGCCAAGGCTCAACCGGGCTTAGTCCGTAAGGCGAAACTGATGCTAACCCAACTGGGTCGGCGACAGGACGTTCATTTAGAGAAGGCTGTTTGTGCCTTGTTGCTGGGGCAAACCGAAGAAGCCAATCGCGCCTTAGAACTGTCCCAGGAACGCGAACCGATTGCGTTTATCCGGGAACATTCTCAAGATTCCCCGGATTTATTACCCGGATTATGTTTGTATGCCGAACGTTGGTTACAGGATGAAGTGTTTCCCCATTTCCAGGATTTATCCCGTAAACCCGTTTCTCTGAAAGATTACTTCGCTAACCCAGGGGTACAATCCTATTTAGAAGCTTTACCCTCAGATATGGAAAGCTCGAATGAATGGGTGGTTGTACAGCCTCGACGGGCAATCACTTCCCAAACTCCACCTGCAACGGACTCTTCTTCTGTGAGTGAAACGGCTGCGTCTGTCGGGGGGGCTGCTATTGCGGGGATGGGGGCAGCGGCGGCGGGTAGCTCAATGTTGAACCGCTCAGAGTCAACCCGTCGGTTTGCACAACGTTCTCCATCTCCTAGCCTCTCAGATCCGGCTGCTGCGACTCCAGAGGCTAATACCCCTTCTACGACCCTACAAACTCCAGTGGTCAATTCGTCCACAGCCGCCTATTCGGCTTCTCGAGATTCTCCAGAACTTCCGCCCAATACGATTAATTCGTCTATTTACGAAGGAGGCGGTAACCCTGAATTGGGAACCGATTCGGAAATGAAACGACCTCGTCGAACGTCTAATCAGTGGGACAGGAGCAAAATTCTGCGGTTAATTTTAGGGGGTGCAATTGCTTTGTTGGCATTGTGGCTGCTGTTTTTCATCCTGTCTCAAATTTTTGGTTGGTTTGCCCGTGCGTTAAATCTGGGAGGTTCAACGCCGCGTTTGAGTGGTGAACAAGCAATGGTGGAAATTTCACAACCGCCCCTAGAGATTCCCACCCAGGCTAGTAATGCCCCGTTGACTGGGGAGTTAAACCCACAGACAGCCCAACAGGTAATTAATCAGTGGTTATCGGTTAAGTCAGAGGCACTTGGGCCCAATCACGATATTGACTCGATCTCACAAATCTTAGTCAATCCTTCCTTGAGAGAGTGGACGGAGTTAGCCGAAACGATTGAAGCGGATAATTCTTATCGTCTTTATCAACATGATGTTGAGGTTCAGAATGTTGAGGTCGATAGCGATAATCCAAATCTAGCCATTGTCACGGCTGAAATTCGAGAGGCGGCTCGATTTTATGATAATGGAGTCCAGATTGATACAAAAGATGAGTTGTTATCGATTGACTATCGCTTAGTTCGTCAGAATAACCAATGGCAAATTGAGGATTGGTTGGTGAATTAATTATGGCGTTAAGCAATCAGCAACTTCTACCCTGTGCCTTTTATCTGTGTAGCTGCTCCCAGATTTAAACCCCTCAATTCTGTCTAAATTAGATGAGAATTCCAGAGGGGTGAGGGATTTATAACCCACAGCGAATTAAACGCGCTAAAAAATAGTTAGTCATTTTTGAACCAAAGGGAGAATTCCACCATTGAGAGGGATGACAACCAACAGGTGCATTCAAGCTAAAGTCTAACTGGCTACATTTTAGCCATCTGTCATTATCTCTCCATCCCACTTTGTTTCCCCATTTTTCAACGATTTGTTGATTTTGTTCTAGAGTGGTTTCTAAGTCTCCGCCGACTTGTTTATAAATCTTTAATTGAGTTGTAAAGCCAAATTTTCCTTCACTATATTTTGACCATAAGTTATCAATGACTCGTAATGCACCACAGGGAAAAATAGCAATTTCTTCTGGTGTTAATTCTTCTAATTCTGTATGTCCGGCAATTGTAATAATTAATTGAATGGTTTCCATATCGGCATAATACCATTGTTCTTCTGCTAAACATTGCCGGAGTTTATCGTAGCGCTGAACATCTGGAACGAGGGATATATCTGATTCAACTGCATCTATTCGTTCTGAGAGAGATAAAACTTGATTGAGTTTATTTTCGAGTTGTTCAACTCGCTCTAAAAGCTGGCGCATTTGAACAGAATCATTAGAATCATTCAGGTTATCTGAGTCTGTCATAATTTTTTTACTATTACTTTTTATACTGATTTATAGCGCGTAGCGCAGGGAATAGGCAACAGGGAACAGTGGGAAAGAATAGAGACAAAAAATACCAAGAATGATTGCTTTTTTACTGGCTGCTCATAGGTATAATCAATAAAATGATAAGTTTAGCAAAGTTAGGGGAAAATCAAGGATTAAATTATACTATATATTTTGCTTAAAATCTGATGTTTTCTAAACAAAAGATTGAGTGTAAAATACTCATATTCCAGGAGATTATACTGCTGTAGGATACAGCAAAATCATGTGATTAGAAAGTATAATCTGAGAGTAATTAGTTGCCTAATAACTTAACTAATCCAATTCCGCCAAAATATAAGCTGGCAACCGCACCGCCTAATAAACTCTGAGTTAAAGGATCAGTAGATGGGGTTAAAACCGCTCCCAATACGGCAGCACCGACCACGACATAACGCCATCCGGATAACATTTGTTGAGAAGAAACAATTTTTAAACTTCCCAATAAAGCTTGTACAATAGGAATTTGAAAGGCTAAGGCTGTACTAAATAACAATAGTAAAACAAACTCAAAATATCGTTCAATTGACCATAACTGTTCAACAACATCCGCGCCATAACTGACAAAAAACTTCAAAGCGGCGGGAATGAGGGCTAAATAAGCAAAAACTAATCCTAAAATAAATAAAACAGTTGAACCGAGAAAAATCGGCCCGACAAGTCGCCGTTCTTTACGGGTTAATCCGGGTAAAACAAACTGAGTAATTTGATATAAAATAAATGGACTAGCCAGTAGTAAACCACTATATCCTGCGACTTTTAAAGAGACAAAAAAGTATTCTCCCGGAGCCAGTTGTAAAAACTTAACCCCTTGAGCTGGAACTTCTAAAAGTTCAACTATTTGTCGAACCCCTAAAAAACAGCCAACAATTCCTAAACCGACTGCAATTAAGGAATAAAAAATACGTTGACGCAACTCTTCAAGATGGTCAAACAAAGACATCTCAACTTCATCCGGTATTTGATTGAGATATTCATTTTCGGTGTTTTGTGTATTCTCTATTTCTGTTGCCGTTGATGTGGAAGAATTGAGACCGTTTTCAGGATTTTCTGAGTTAGAAGGAGGTGTCATAACTTAATCCGCGTCCAGTTTAGCTGCATATCAGCTATTATTATGAACTATTGTATCGTTATTCTTGAATTTAACCGGGTTGGTGACGAATAATTCCCCGACCAAAATCTACCGGCGGTTCTGCTAAAGTATAAACCTGTGTTTCTGCGGCAATACTGGCTCGTAAATGAGCGGGTTGTTGCAGGAGTCCGAGTAAACCCACTCCATCTAACATTTGTAAACCCCCGGTGGTTTTCTCAGCTAACAGTTGATCAACTGTTTCAGGATCGGGTTGACTGTTGATGGGTTGAGAAGAAGCAATGACAAACCCCCAAGGTTCGCCAAAACTGGGAATATTACTGCTGTAGGAATGGGTATGGGGAAAAATGGTGGTCATGGTATGAGCCAGACGGACATGAAGCTTCATCTGCGCGATCGAGGTTGAGCCAGCTTGCATAACAAAAAAGCCATCGTCTGTGAGGATACTGCGAATTTTCTGAAAATACTCTTTGGTAAATAGCTTAAAAGATGGCCCCGACTCAATGGGTTCAGACAGATCTGAAATTATAATATCCCAACGTTGTTCTGTGGCTTCTATGTAATTTAACGCATCATCAATCACTAACTCAACCCGTGGATCATCGAAAGAATTTTGATGCATTTCGGGTAAATATTGACGACAGGCTTCAACGACTTCCCCATCAATATCGACCATTACGACTTCCTCAACGCTGTTCCAGCGTAACACTTCTCGGGTAGTTGCGCCTTCTCCACCGCCTAAGATTAAAACGGTTTTAGGTTGGCTGTGAAAAATCATCGCAGGATGAACTAAAGCTTCATGATAGATAAATTCATCCCCTGTACTGGACTGCCATTTACCATCTAAAACTAATGCTTTACCATAACTCCCGGTATTGACCACATACATTTCCTGGTAGGGAGTTTTTCGATAAGCTAGGATTTCTGATACCCCATGAGCATAAACATCCCACGCCGTGAGATAATCACTGAGCCAAATATCTGACCCGATTTCACTTCCAGCCATTAATTTTTGTCAAAATTCACAATATTACGGTGACTTCACCTCTCTTTAGTCAAGTCATCTTTGTTGTATCATAGAACCGCTCAGATTGCCTACAAACTTATAAATCCAATTCTTCCGGGGAATTCAACTTTTATCCTGGAATTAAATGGATGGCTTGCTGCTGCAAGAATTGTCCCTCAAATAAGTGACTGACAAAGTTTTCATCTGGCGGTTAGCCTAGTTAGTATAACAATATTCTCAATATCAGTAACTGATTCTTATATTATGTACGAACATCTCATCTATATTCACGGGGTTTCACAGGACAATAATCGTAGTCATCGGCAGGTCTACGATAGTCTTCATCAGGGTATACAGGCGGTAGAAACACCATTTCCTCAGCGTTTAAATTGGGAAAAAGCCAGCCGCTGTGATGTAGAGTGGGGATGGAATTTTAATCATCACGTTTCCCCAGAAGGTAATCACTTGCTTGCAGAAGCTCAAGATCAATTTGCGAATGATCTTTTACCCAAAATTAAAGAAGCCAGTGATCTTACTTGGAATCCCCTTCGTATGCTGTTATTTACGATGCGAAATTTGATGATTAAGGGATTTTCAGATATGTTTTACTATGCTTCTCGCGATGGTAAAAGTAGTATCCGATCTACTGTTGCGTCTCAAATTATGCAGTGCATTAAACAACCCTTAGAACAAGGAGAACCGATTTCTCTTACACTGATGGGACATAGTGCTGGATCGGTGGTGGCTTTTGATTTTCTGTTTTATTTATTTGCTCCGCAAGAGGTTCTAAAAGAACAAGAATTTATTGAAACGCAACTCGAAGAAATTGATCAGGAGACCCAGGAAGATTTTAAAAAACTGCGTCGATTAGCAGAAGATAATAAGCTACGAATTCGTCGATTAATTACCTTTGGTTCTCCGATTTCAATGTTAGCCTTTCGCAGTAATGCCGTGGTTGAAATTTTAGCCAGCGGTAACAAATTAAATCCCAGTCATTATGGTTTAGATCAAAATCATCCTGTGTTTGGTGAGGCGCTCTCCGGGCCACGATGGATTAATTTTTGGGATAAGGATGATATTATTTCATGGCCGGTTAAACCGCTGATGCATAATTCATTTATAGTTGAAGATATTTACACAGATGTAGCGGATCGAATTGCAACGGCTCATAATCAATATTGGGATAGTAAAGTTGTACATGAAAATATTGCAGCGTATTGGTAAAAGCGATTCATATATTCCGAGATTGAGTAATTTTTAAACTGAGGAATATCACGGGAATGATGCCGACGGCAATAATGGCTAAAGCAGGCCCTGCTGCTTCGGCTAAACGTTCGTCAGAGGCTAAATTATAGACGCGAATGGCTAAGGTATCAAAGTTAAACGGACGAATGACTAAAGTGGCGGGTAACTCTTTAACGACATCGACAAAGGTTAACATTCCAGCGGTTAATAACCCTCCCCACATCATGGGTGCATGAACTTGAATTAAAGTACTACTGGGTCGATGACCTAAACTGCGGGCGGCCTCATCTAAATTGGGTTTAATTTTACTTAAGCTAGATTCTACAGCACCATAAGAAACTGCCATAAATCGAACTAAATAAGCATAAACTAAAGCCATAATAGTTCCACTAAAAATTAATCCAGTTGAGATATTAAATGTAGAACGCATGAAACTATCTATAAAATTATCCAGTCGTCCAATGGGAATTAATATGCCGACTGCAATCACAGAACCAGGGATAGCATAACCCATTGCTGCAATTCGAGTTGATGCTAACGTACTTAAATTAGGATTTAAGCGAACGCCGTAAGCCATCACTAATGAAATGATAATGGCTAAAATGGCAGTAATAAAAGCTAATACTATACTATGGCTGGCAAAATCAAAGAAACGAGTATCCAACAGAGTATTGATATTTTTGAGGGTCATTTGTATCAATAAAATGACAGGGATAACAAATCCTAAAATAATGGGAAGTAAACAAGAAATAACAGCTAAAACTGCTCTTTGTTTTTTTAATATAAAAGGATTAATGGATTGAAAGCGGCTGCCACTTTGATAATATTTAGCCTGACGACGAGACCATAATTCTAGTAATAATAATCCTAAAATAAATAACATTAAAACGGCTGCTAACTGGGCGGCGGCAACCCGTTCTCCTAAACCAAACCAGGTGCGATAAATACCCGTGGTAAATGTATTCACTCCAAAGTATTGGACTGTACCAAAATCATTTAAGGTTTCCATTAAAGCTAAGGCTAAACCCGCCATAATTGCAGGTCTGGCTAAAGGTAAAGCCACGGTAAAAAAACTACGCCAGGGACTACAACCGAGTGATCGACTGGCTTCTAAAGTACAGGTGGCTTGTTCTAAAAAAGACACCCGCGCTAATAAGTAGACATAAGGATATAATGTTAACGTTAATAGGGCGATCGCCCCGCCAACGGAACGAATATCGGGAAACCAATAGTCAGAAAGATTACTCCAACCGAAAATAGTTCGTAAACTTGTTTGTATCGGGCCGTAAAATTCTAACCATTCTGTATAGACATAGGCGAGTAAATAAGCAGGGGCCGCCAAGGGAAGTAATAACCCCCATTCAAATACTCGACAACAAGGGAAACGACACATTGTTACTAGCCAAGCCGTCCCGACTCCGAGGACTAAAACCCCCACTCCGACTCCGATCATCAACAATAACGAGTTTTGAATGTAACCGGGTAATACAGTTGAAGCTAAATGACTCCAAACCTCCCCTGAATTGGTAAAGATGCTACTGAGGATAAATAATACAGGGGCAGCGATCGCAATAGCAACGAGGATAACGGCGAATGTCCATAGATTAAAGCCAAACCCGACCTTTGAAATCATGAATTAAAAATACTGATTATAAAAATATGCAATAAACCGAACCAAAATCAATCATATCTTAATGAGAAGACTTCTTAAAAAACCCGGTATGATTTAAAATAGACTTTTTGATGATAATTTTCAATAAGCTCACTTTACAGAAGTAAGAAAACAGTTTATCCCATGGCTCAGTCTGAGATTTTGCATCTAGAGGAAATTAGCAAATGGTTTTCCCAAGCTCAACCTGCCGCTGTTGAGGCGGTCAACTTAACCTTAAGACAGGGAGAAATTTTAGGACTTCTTGGCCCTTCTGGCTGTGGCAAAACCACCTTACTGCGGATGATTGCCGGATTTGAATTACCCCAACAAGGTAAAATCACCTTAGGCGGGACAGGGGTAAGCGCGCCAGGGTGTTGGGTGGCTCCGGAAAAACGGGATATTGGCATGGTATTTCAAGATTATGCTTTGTTTCCCCATCTCAACGTTGAAAAAAATGTTGCTTTTGGCTTACGCAAACCTCGGCAAAGTTCAGCACAAACTCTGAAAAATAGGGTGGCCGAAGTATTAGCATTAGTGGGATTATCAGGATATGAGAGTCGATATCCCCATGAACTCTCCGGAGGACAACAACAGCGGGTGGCCTTAGCTCGTGCCTTAGCCCCCAATCCGAAAATTGTATTATTAGATGAGCCGCTGAGTAACCTCGATGTGCAAGTGCGTTTGAGACTGCGACAAGAACTGCGAGATATTCTCAAGACGGCCAACACATCGGCAATTTTTGTCACCCATGACCAAGAAGAAGCCTTATCAATTTGCGACAAAGTGGCGGTAATGCGCGGCGGAAAAGTGGAACAATGGGGAACTCCAGAAGAGATTTATTTAGAACCGGCTTCTCGGTTTGTGGCTGAATTTGTGACCCAAGCTAACTTTATCCCGGCTCAACGAAAAGGAACGGTTTGGGAAACAGAACTGGGCTGTTTTACCATCGACTCTGAACAACTGATGGCTTTTGGTGAAGATCTTCCCGACTATCTCGAGCAAGTGGAATTAATGGTACGCCAGGAAGATTTTATCATTAAACCCGATCATCAAGGAACCGCTGTGATTCGCGATCGCCAATTTTTAGGACGAGAACATCATTATAGTTTACGAGTCCCTTCTGGTAGAGAACTGATTGCGCGGACTCGGACCCATAAAGCTTTACCTGTGGGAATGCAAGTCAAAGTGTCTGTGGCCGAGGATGCATTACGAGTCTTTCCGGCAATATCATCGACTCAACCTCACTGGAAACCGTTTGTGTATCAAAAAATGAAGGTTTAATATGGGAGAGAAGAAAAGAACCATAAAAAATTCAACCGAGGGTAACTTGGTAAAAATAGCTATTGGAGTGATAGCTTCCAATCACTTCATCTAGAACATTTGTATGATCTCTCTCAGTTAACTTAGCCTAGATGGAGTCTAAATCAATTACTGTTTTTGCGGATAATTATTATAAATATTACTCTCTGAACAACCTGATATTTACCAGTAGATCGGCTCATTTTACGATTTAACTATAAAGGATTGTTGGGCTGCAAATAATTATAACTAAAGCTTCTTTTCTCAAGAGTTAAAAACTTCTCATTTATTAAATCTCTCTCAATATAAATATTTATATTGATCACAGAATTAAATTAATAAAAATTAATAAATTAAACAATTTATGTATTTCTTTTGATAGAAGCGATGATCATTAATTTTTGTTTTTATGAAGTCAACATTAGCGATCGCTTCGATCCTCTTTAAGCTTCGGAGAAAAAAAATGAAAATGAACCCGTATTTACGCTTTGGCTTGATGATTCTTACCTCAATGGTTACTATGTTTGGTCTAAAATATCTGACCACTTATGAGGTAAGCCATATCTATTTCAGTGAAACCCGTATGTATATGGCATTCCTAATGGGAGGCGCCATGGCAGTTATTATGCTTGGGTATATGCTGGGAATGTATAAAAATGGAAAATGGAATACAGCTATTTTTGTTAGTAGTGGCGTTGTTCTTGTTATTGCACTTTATTTAGTGCGTAGCCAGGTTTTGGTAGATGATAAAGACTATATGGAAGCAATGATTCCCCATCACTCCATTGCTATTTTAACAAGTGAACGTGCTCAGATTGATGATCGGCGTGTACGGGAACTAGCAAACGAAATTATTAGGGCGCAACGCCGAGAAATCAAAGAAATGAAATGGCTAATCGAGGACATTACTACTAATGGTGTTGCTGATACAGTGACAAAAGCAGCCCAGCGCCCTGTCCCCGATTTTGAAGGAGAGTTATAACAAAACAGGTAATGCTGATTCTATCGTGAGGGATGAATACATCTGTCCTTACTGTTCTGGTGCATCATCCTGTACATCATTTTTAGGCGGTGCAAACACGGTCAGTCCTGCCGGAATACATTCAATATCTACAGGAGTCGTGCCAATAATTTCCCCATCTAGGGCCACCTTTTGTGGAGGTTTTGTTGTGACTTTAATTCGTGCCGCTTCTAAACCAATAATATCCGGCCGTTGGCTTGGGGTGCTTAACAGCGCCGAACCCAATAAATTCACCATTGCCGTAACCGCCTGTAATTCCGTTTGAGGAGCAGCAATAGTAATATTCAATAAACCATCATCTTCAACCACCCGACCCAATCCTTGAGCCATAACAGAGGTAGAAGGCGCAGCATTTGCAATGGTAACGGCACCGGCTTGAAACGTTTTCACCACCCCTTCAACTTCTATTTCCGTTTCAAATAACTCTTGCTCTTGAAACTGTCGTAACCCTGCCACAATATAAGCCAGCACTCCCCAACGACTTTTGGTTTCTCTATCGGCACGTTCAACGGTTTCTGCCTCTAAACCAATTCCCGCTAGCAAAATCATCGGCAACCCATTACACCGTGCCGCATCCACAACCCGAGTATGAGCGGCAATAATCACCTGACAAGCACGATTAATTGGATTTAAACGCGCCGCAATTCCCAGAGCCACCGCAAAAGCATTCGCCGTCCCCCGTGGAATGATACCCAATGGAATATCTGTACCAATGAGTTCCCCTGCAACGGCTGAAACCGTCCCATCTCCACCCGAAGCAATGATTAAATCTGCTTGAGCTGCTATTGCACGTTGAGTTAACTCCGCTGCGCCTACATCGGGTGTTGTTTGCTGAACCACTAATTCCATTGCGGGTTTGAGTAATTTTTGAATCAGTTCTAAATCGGCCTCAGCATCACTCTGGCCGGAAATTGGATTAAAAATTAAATAAGCAATTTGCCGACGACGCAGAACATCTAACAGCATCTCTGCGGTTGCCAAATTGGTGGCGATGGGAATATTATGAACTGCACAAATTCGCTGTAACCCTTGGATCTCGGGTTCGTGAGGTTGAGGGTTTAACGGATCGAAAAGAAATATCACCCCACTAATATTGCCTTCAGCCACTTGCGCTGCGATTTGAGTCTCCCCCCCCAATGCCCCCGACAACATCCGTTCAACGGTTAAATTAGTGGCGGCTTGAATGCGTTCCCCAGTGCTTCCTGTGGCAACAATACGGTAACGGGATAAAACCGCTTGATGACGTTGTGCAAAGCCAACAATGTCATCCTTTTTGCCATCATGAGCAATTAAAGCTAGAGTTGCAGACATTATAATTTTCCTAAGTTGAAGAGGAGCCTTGAGATACACTACTGCCAATGACAAGAGTGTCTCTCTATTGTCTCAGGTAACAAACAATAAACTTTAACCCACAACGAATAACGCGCCAACAAATAAGCCCTAACATCGTTATGATTTAAATATTCTGAAAATATTGTTGAATTTGGTTTTATGGTTTTACAAGTTTCTCCAACTCAAAAAAAACCACTCATAAGCTGGGAAGCCCTTCCAGACGATTATGTTTTACCGGATGATCCTGTGGAAAATATTCAACAACCCCGGCTGGCTGCGGCGTTAACCGATGCCTTAGGAGCCGCAGGGCAAATCAAACCTGAGATGTTAATTGGCTCCAATTTCGGGCTAGTGACAACTGTGAATAAAAAAATTGTTGTCAAAGCGCCGGATTGGTTTTATGTCCCCCAAGTTCAACCCGTTGCAGCGGGAGTTATTCGCCGCAGTTATACACCTCATTTAGAAGGTGAAGCGGTTGCAGTGGTGATGGAGTTTCTGTCTGAAACCGACTGCGGAGAATTATCCGTTCGTTCTACGCCGCCTTACGGTAAGCTTTATTTTTACGAACATATTCTGCAAGTTCCAACTTATGTAACCTACGATCCTTACGAAGTTAATTTAGAGGTTCGGCACTGGGAAAACGGCAAATATATCGTTCAAAAAGCGGATGAAAATGGGCGTTTTTGGATTCCTGAATTAGAATTGTTTCTGGGAATTTTGTCAGGGGAAAGACTCGAACAAAATATGAATTGGTTAAGGTGGTGGGATCAAACGGGCAATTTATTGTTATGGAGTAGTGAGCAAGCGCAATTAGAACGAGAGCGGGCTGAAACTGAACGACAGCGGGCTGAAACTGAGCGACAGCGGGCTGAAACTGAGCGACAGCGGGCTGAAAAACTAGCTGCTAAATTACGGGAGTTAGGGGTTGATCCAGAACAGCTATAATTGCGTGAAATTGGGAGCGCTAGTATTGAACTGGCGCTCTTTTTGGTTAATTGATTAATGATTAATCCAGCGATAAAAACCTAACGACTTTTCAATGTTTTCTGTATTTGTTGCTGCCATTGTTGTTGTAAATTTTCTACGGTTTGTTCCCAAGTATATTGACGAATATATTTTTTTGCCTGACTGCCCATTTCCCGACGCAGGGAATCATTTTCGACTAATTTTCTGAGCTTTTGAATAAAATCTGCTTGATTTTGAGGTTCAAATAAATAACCATTTTTTCCATCTTGAATATCTTGAACTAAACCGCCTGCACGGGGAGCCAATACAGGAAGACCAGCGGCAAATGCTTCAATTAAAGTAACGGCTCGATTTTCTTTTTCTGACGTGGTGATATAAATATCGCTATTGATCAACAAAGCGGGTATTTGACCGGGAGAAACACGACCGAGTAAATAGGCATGGGGTGTTATTTGACTGAATGTTTGAGCTATTTCTGTTGCCATCGAGCCATCTCCAACAATAATCAATGCAATTTTTTCGGGATCGATGTGTTGCAAGATTTGAGGATAAACATCTAATGTAAACTTCCAACCTTTATCTGGCGTTAATCTGCCGACAAAAATCAGCTTAATTTTATTCTCAATATTTTTAATATTATAGTTTTTTTCAAAAAAAAATTTATCTATTTCAACAGAGTTATATTTATCTTCTTCAAATCCATTTAAATCAGCATATTGACTATTTCTTATCCCAAAACGTGCTAATTTTTCCTGAGTAATTTTACTGGGAACCAGCGTAATATTATAAGCGTTATAAACAAATCGGAGTAAAACTTTAAATAAAGATTGAATCAACCGAATAATAATGGGAGGAAACTCAAAAAAATCATCTGCATATTCTAAAAAATTGGTTCTAAAACAAGCAACACAGGGAATATTATGTTGTTGAGCAAACCTCACACCGGGTACACGGAAAAATCCGACAAATAAACGTTCTGGTTCTTCGACATGAATAATATCGGGTGCAAATTTTTCTAACTCATTTAAAACTATTTTGTATGAACGATAACTGACATTTCGCTCAAAATTCAGTCCCATAAAAGGGGTACTTTCCAAATTAATAACTCTCACACCGGGTAAAATTTCACCAGTATACTGCTTCCATTCTGGATAAATTGATCTTAAAGCTTGATAATCTGGGCAAAACAGTAGTACCTGGTGTCCCCATTGACTGAGCTTTTTTAGCCGATAGTAAGTACCCACTGTTACTCCATCAACAACAGGAAGAAACCCAGAAGTAATAATAGCAATTTTCATGCAATACGAGATTAACTTGGCGCATCTCACCGATTATAGGATAATCGGGAATGGTAACAGGGGCAACTACAAACTGAAAATTTTTACTTTTTTAGGTGGGAAATTGTTTGAGGCAGAAATGCGGCTTCCTCTTTCTCTGTGACCGATGAAAGTTCTTCCCTTGGCGTTGACTCGTCTTCTATCTGGTTTATGTAGTAAACAAACGGTAACTCGGCTAGGGTACAAGACTCCCACTGACTTTCTACAAAAGTTTGAAACATTTGACAGACTCCCCCCCGCCGTCCTTGAGGCTGATAATGGCGGCAATTTTGACAAATAGATGGTGTAATATTCTGAGAGTGCATAAGTTGCTTTTTAAAATTCGATATCTGATTGTTTCTCAAAACGGGGTCTTGACTTTGTTGCCTAACTTACAATTTGATATTTAATAGATTAAAAAATAATTGACAATAAATCCGTTGTGTTATGGAAAAGGCTGATTTCTTAACTTGGTTAATTTTGATTGGAACAATTGCTGTGATAGGGGTAGGGTCGATGGTCTATGCTTACAAAGGACAGGGTAGTGTTTCCGTGTTATTCGATGAACCCTTACCTCTTCCAGCCTCCTTACCCGACTCCGATAGGGGGACTGAAGCGGCTGTGCAATTCCAAGAGGGGAAAGATGCTTATCAAGCCGGACAATACCGCAAAGCAATCGATTACTTTACCGAAGCCATTCAACACGAAACCAGCCTAGCACAAGCCTATCATAACCGAGGCTTAGCCTATGCTAATTTACTGCAAGATGATGATAGTGTTGTGAATTTACTCAATGCCAGTGAATTATATGCTCAACAGGACAATCAAGATGCTTTACGCTTACTCAAACAACATCTCTTAGCGATTAAAGAAAGAAAATTAAACCGAGAAAGTTCTTAGGAACAGGGAGATACTTAAATAACGAATTTTACCATTGCGCCGCGTTGTGGTTGATGTTGGTGTTGTTCAGGAATTATTGTTATTGATGGAGGACGAGAAATTCTCAACAAATTCTTTCCATTGTGAGACTTTTGAACCCGTAATATCTAACACTGGAATTGAACGAGTTTCGGTATGAACGCCCTGATGTTCAACAAAATTTTTCACATCTGTAGGTTCAGGTTTTCCTAAGCCGTAAGTCTCAACAACTTCATAAGCCATAGTACAACGAATATCAACATTTCCTATCTCAAAGTTACCCTTTTCAGCCGTATAATACCAAGTTCTCCCGCCAGCATCTCGACCATATTCACTTAGCATTCGTTGACAATCATCGTAGGTAATCTCAAACATTTTAGCAACATGAACATCAAAGAAATTCAATTCTCCACCATAAGCCGGTTGACTTAAATCTTCATCATCGACAATAATATTATAGATTCCTTCTCCAAATTCTATCTTCATCGGAACTTGTGTAGATTGAGCAATAGTTTGTGATGAGTTTTCTAGATTTTGAGCTAATAATTGAGGAGACAGGTGAGAAGCGATGGCGTGAGGTATTGTTGCGGCTAAATTGAGAAATCCAATACTGGCAAATGTCAGTAGCGATCGCCAGATATTTATTGTATGGATATTTATTGTATAATTAGTTGGCTTCATCATTCACTCAAAATATCTTTTTGTATTAAAACTATTCTACTCGATCTTAACAATTTAGCTTTCAATTGCCATAATAGTAACAGTATAAATTTATTGAATATTTTTATGAAAGGACTCTGGTTAGAAAACAAAAACCTACAACTTCGGACAAACTTAGAAACCCCTGAACCGTCTGCGGATGAGGCTTTAGTTCGGGTCACACGGGCGGGTATTTGTAATACAGATTTAGAACTCATTCGAGGGTATTATCCTTACACTGGCATATTAGGCCATGAATTTGTGGGTGTCGTCGAACAAGGCCCGCCAGAATTAATCAATCAGCGAGTCGTCGGAGAAATTAACGCCGCTTGTGGAGAATGTTTTTATTGTAAAAAAGGAATACCAACTCACTGTGAAAATCGCACTGTTTTAGGGATTGTTAATCGCAATGGTGCGTTTGCCGACTACTTAACCTTACCGATAAAAAATCTACATTCTGTGCCTGATAGTATTTCAACAGATGCTGCTACATTTACCGAACCTGTCGCCGCCGCCTTAGAAATTCAACAACAAATTTCTATCTCTCCAAACCATCGCGTTTTAGTCGTCGGGGATGGTAAACTCGGTCAATTAATTGCTCAAACCATTGCCTTAACGGGTTGTGATTTACTCACGGTGGGTCGTCATCTGGGAAAACTTGCTAACTTAGAAAACCGAGGCATTAAAACCGGATTTGCTGATGCCATTAAACCGAGAAGTTTTGATATTGCGGTTGAATGTACAGGAAATCCCACCGGATTTGAAACAGCGCGTCAAGCCTTACGTCCCCGTGGAATATTAGTGCTAAAAAGTACTTATGCGGGTCAATTAACCTTTGATGCTTCTGCCTTAGTCGTCGATGAAATTACCTTAATGGGTTCCCGTTGTGGGCCGTTTAAACCCGCCTTAGAATTGTTAGCTCAACATAATATTGATGTCGAACCTTTGATACAAGCTCATTATTCCTTAGAGGAAGGTTTAGCTGCTTTTGAACAAGCTGGGCAGCGCGGAACGATGAAAGTTTTGTTAGAGATGAATCAGGATTAAATTATCTTTTTTTACCCTATTATTCTGTTTTTAGTAGTATAAAGGAAATCAAATACGATAACAATTGAATCTTGTGAGGAATGAACGATGAAACTGATTAATCGCCCTTTACGTCATTTTACGGCTTTGATGCTGAGTTTGGGTGTAAGTTTAACCCTAGGACTACAAGCCGCTACCCCCATTCGGGCGAGTGAATTTCGCGACCAAGTGGCTTATCGAATGCTAGACTTACAACAATCTAGCGATCGCTGGATAGAGATTGATTTATCTCGGCAGCGATTAATTGCGTGGGAAGGCAATCAAGTGGTTTATGCGGTGATTGTCTCCACTGGCAAAGCCTCTACCCCCACTCGCCTGGGAACATTTGCCGTACAAACGAAATATGAAGTCGCCCGCATGAGAGGCCCCGGTTATGATGTGCCAGATGTTCCCTACACGATGTACTATGATGGTGGCATGGCAATTCACGGAGCTTATTGGCATAATAGATTTGGGACACCTGTCAGTCATGGCTGTACTAATGTAGCAGTGAACCATGCAGAGTGGCTATTTGAATGGGCTTCCGTAGGCACACCCGTTGTTGTACATGATTAGCACCCCCATCAAAGCAATGAGAATCCTTGCCATTGGCGATATACATGGCTGTTCAACGGCATTTGATACGCTGATGGCAATGGTTAATCCGCAGCCTCAAGATCGGATTGTGACATTAGGAGATTATGTAGACAGAGGACCAGACTCTAAGGGCGTGATTGACCGACTGATTGAGTTACACCGCCGAGGACAACTGGTGGCGTTGCGCGGAAATCATGAACAGATGATGCTTCGCGCTCGAGGTGGGGATAGTAATGAATTATATCACTGGTTAGTGTGTGGTGGAGAAAATACTCTGACTTCTTATACAAAAGCAGGACAACATCGAGTTATCGAAAATATTCCGGCGCAACATTGGAATTTTTTAGAAAATATCTGTCGAAATTGGTGGGAAACAACATCCCACTTTTTTGTTCATGCCAATGCTTATCCTAATTTACCCTTAAATCAGCAACCGGAACGAATGTTATTTTGGCAAAAGTTTAGAAATCCTGCGCCACATTGTTCGGGTAAAACGATGGTTTGTGGTCATACGAGTCAAAAAAGTGGTCAACCCATTAATATTGGTCATGCCATCTGTATTGATACTTGGGTATATGGAGAAGGTTGGTTAACTTGTTTAGATGTGACAACGGGTAGAATTTGGCAAGCTAATCAAAAAGGGGAACAACAAGTGGCTTGGATTGATGATTTTGAAACCACTTATTCTCGTTATGGCTACAATTTTCGTTAATCGTTTAGCTTCTACTGATGTCTATTATACAAGTTTCTCCACAACTATTAAATCAAATTTGTACCCACGCCGAACAAGCTTATCCGAATGAATGTTGTGGTATTCTGATGGGACGCTTAGCGGCAGAAGAGCGTAAAATTTTAGTAGAAATTATACCGACAGAAAATGCCTGGAATCAAGAAACGGCTGATAACTTTGAATTACTCGAAACGAATCATCAACGATTAACCACAACAGAACGACGGTATACAATTGCACCCGAAGCGTTATTAAAGGCTCAAAAACAAGGGCGTGAACGCCAACTTTCAATAATAGGGATTTATCATTCCCATCCCGATCATACTGCGATTCCCTCAGAATTTGATCGCGTTTGTGCGTGGCTGGGATATTCTTATATTATTGTTTCTGTACAACAGAAAAAAGCGGCTGATCTTCGCAGTTGGTGTTTAGATCAGCAGCATCAATTCATATCAGAAGAGATTATATCTATCTCCTAAAGTAGTCACTGACGCACCACCCATATAAGTTGTCAACAAAATAACCCTTAAAGATCGCGATGAGTAAACGGTTTTGCATCAATTCCTGAATAAGTGTCTGCAATATGACCATTCCCCACAACTTGATATTTATAAGTCACTAATCCTTCCAATCCCACGGGGCCACGAGGGGGCATTTTCTGAGTACTAATTCCCACTTCTGCACCAAATCCATAGCGAAATCCATCAGCAAAACGAGTCGAACAATTGTGAAAAACTCCGGCAGCATCGACAAAATTCATAAAGGTTTCAGCAGCCGTTTTATCCTCCGTAATAATAGCCTCTGTATGTTTAGAACCATAGCTATTAATATGATGAATTGCGGTATCTAAATCCGCTACAATTTTAATTGAAAGGGTTAAATCATTGTATTCTGTTGACCAATCCCCATCCGTTGCCGCATCAATAGAAACAATTTGACAAGTTTGTTCATCCCCTCGTAATTCTACTTTATTTTGCTGTAAAGCGGTCACCACTTGAGGTAAAAACTGATCGGCAATATCACCATGAACTAACAATGTTTCTACCGCATTACAAGCCGCTGGATAATTTGTTTTAGCATCCACTGTAATCGTAACTGCTTTTTCTAAATCGGCCTGTTTATCCACATAAATATGACAAATGCCATCGGCGTGACCCAGCACGGGAATTCGGGTATTATCCTGAACAAATTGCACAAAAGAATTTGATCCTCTAGGAATAATTAAATCCACATATTGATCTAATTTTAATAACTCAATAATTTCTGATCTTGTGGTTAAAAGTTGCACCGCATCGGGATGAATAGCCGTTTGAGATAACCCGGTTTGAATCGCTTTTACCAACGCTTGACAAGATTGAGTTGCCTCTTTTCCCCCTTTTAAAATCACGCCATTGCCTGATTTAATCGCTAAAGCTGAAATTTGAATCACGGCATCGGGACGGGCCTCAAACACCACGCCTAACACCCCCAACGGACAAGTTAACCGCTTTAACGTTAAGCCTGTATCCAATTCTCGATGCAATTGAATCGTTCCCACCGGATCGTCTAATTTTCCCACATTTCGTAACCCGGCGATCGCCCCTTCTAACTTCACTTGATCCAGTTTCAAACGATTGTACAAGGGTTTAGCAATGCCATCAGCTTCGGCTTGACGACAGTCTGCTTGGTTGGCTGCCACAATTTCGGCTGAAGCGGCTTCCAAGGCTTGCGCCACGGCAACAATTGCCTGATTTTTAGCCTCTGTGGAAAGGACTGCTAATTTTCGTGCGGCCTGTTGGGTTTGTCTTGCCAGATCGCTTAGGGGAATAGAAGTTATCATTCTGTAGAATATTCTAAATAATTTTAATCGGGGTTGTTTCAAACAAACTATTTAATCACTATCCTATCGAAGCATTTCAAAAAATGACCCAAACCCAATCTAAAATTTTGTAAAAAACCCCTAGCCCTCCGAAAAAAACAGCCCTAGCTACAGAAAAGATCTATGAGAGCGTTTTTACGGGTGGTAATGAACAATGAACGAGGGGAAAACCACAATTGATTGTCTACTCAACCAACTGGCAATAGAAGCTCAACAGCACCCTCCCCGGAGCTATGAGCGCCGGAAAGCTTTAAGTTTATTAGCCGATAAAATTTTAAATTCAGATCGTTTGGCTTCTCCCCAGAAACGGACATTCCCCTATCACTCTAGTCTTTATGAGGATTTATACAATGAAGCATTGAGTAATACACTGATGGAAATCTGTCAAAAAATTGACCGATATAATCCAGAACAAGATGTGATGGCCTGGTGTAATTTTCTCCTAGGAAAACGATTTACCGATAGTTTTAAGCAATATATTAATCGAGGGATTACTCATATTGCCAGAGGCTGCGAAACGCCAACCATTGAGGCGTTAAATCATTTTATTCCTGCGCCTGAGCAGATATCTGAATCCCTTGAACTACAAAAGTTAATTGAGGAAAATCCTGGGAATTTATTTACCCAAGATCACGTCAAAGGACAACCGAGAGCCACATTTCAATTTTTAGCATTAGCTAAAATTTGGCAAGATCAAAAATGGAAGGAAATTTCTTCTGAACTGAATGTACCTGTTTCTTCACTCTGTGAATTTTTTAATAAGCGTTTAAAGGAGTTTAAACCTTATTTTCAAGACTACTTACAGAACTAGTATCGACTGGGTGTAGAGAGGACTCAACAATGCAGATCAACAACATCATGGAATCTTTAACATTTCTTGTACCCCTGTCCAGAGAGGCGCATCAAATTGCAGATCAGTTTCGTCAACAACAACTCAACCCGCCAAAAGCTCAACAAGTTTACCTGAATACGCTGAGTGTATATGCGGTTAATTTTTACTTAAAATGTATGGGATTTCAACCCGATTGGAATAAGAGCGATAGTTTTGATCCAATGATGCAAAAGTTTAGTGATACCGCTGATTTGAATGTTTTACATTTAGGTAAATTTGAGTGTCGTCCAGTATGCGCTGAAGAACAAATTGTTTCTATTCCGCTAGAGTCTATGAATGGTCGGCGAGGATATTTTGCGGTTCAACTCAATCCGATGTTAACCCAAGCTAAGATTTTAGGATTTATGCAAAAAGTTGTAGCTGAAGAAGTATTTTTAACCGAGTTAAAATCTCTAGATTTCTTTCTACAATATGCCAGTAAACTTGAAAATGCAGTTCAACTCAACCAATGGCTAAAAAATACATTTGAAGTCGGTTGGGAAACAATAGAAACGTTATTTTCTACCCCGAAAATTGCATGGCGAAGTCTAAATTCCGATGCACTGGCAGCAGTGAATTCTGACTTAGGCGTAGAACGGATTAAAACATTTAATTTGGAACCTACGGGGGACAAACTTGGCTTACTGGTGCGTTTGCAGCCTAAAACAGAAGTTAATATGGGAATTAGTGTTGAGTTGTATCCGGCTAATCAGCAAGTCTATTTACCTCATCACTTGCAACTGATGCTATTAGATGAATCTGGCAAAACAGTGATGCAAGCTGAGGCCAGAAGTAGTAAGAATATCCAGTTAAAATTTAATGGAGAATCTGGAGAAATCTTTACTGTTAAGGTAGTATTAGGAAATACATTTATTGTAGAAACCTTTGTTATCTAATTTTAAGATTGGGGGTGAGAACATAATGATACAACAGCAAGTTGTCCTGAAACTGGCGGGGGATTTAGAACATGGGGTTCAAGTGACTTTAGAAATCTGGTCACAACATCAGCGACAACTTGAAATGACAGGGGGTTTACCCCCTAACCCTCAACTGATTGCTTGCTCGCAAGAACATTGGGAAAACTATCGACGGATTGGTGCGCCTTACCGCTTACAACCAGAAAGTATTGTTACAGATGGATATGTTAACCAACGCATTGAAATCTGTCACAATTCAGCCACCCAACTGCAAGAAGAATTTGAAGCTTGGTTAGATGCTTCAACCTTTAAAAGAATTGACCGTAAGCTGCGAGATTATTTTAGTTTAAATCAAGTGGTACGGGTCTTAATTCGGACTTCAGATTCTGGCTTACAAAAACTCCCTTGGCATCTGTGGGACTGGGTGAAAAATCGTGCGGCAGAAGTCATATTCAGTACACCAGAATATCAACAGATTTCGACTCCCACAACACTAAATCCTCAGATTAGAATATTAGCAATTCTCGGTCATTCTCAAGGGATTGATGTTGTCAAAGATCGGCGTTTATTAGAAAGTTTACCAAATGTTGATCTGGTGTTTTTAGTTGAACCCACGCGCCGCGAAATTAATACTCAACTTTGGGAAAAACAATGGGATATCTTATTTTTTGCCGGACATGGTGAAACGAAAAATGATCAAGGGAAAATTTATATTAATCCGAAAGAAAGTTTAACCTTAAGTGAGTTGAAGTATGGTTTAAAACAAGCGGTTGCATCTGGCTTAAAGTTAGCAATTTTTAATTCTTGTGATGGCTTAGGACTGGCTCAGGAACTACAAGAAATTCATTTTCCGAGAATGATTCTGATGCGAGAAATTATTCCGGATGAAGTGGCTCAAAGTTTCTTAAAATATTTTCTAGCCGCTTTCGCCAATGGTAACTCATTTGCACTGGCAGTCCGAAAAGCACGGGAACGTTTACACGATGAATTTGAGACAGACTATCCTTGTGTGAGTTGGTTACCTGTGATTTTCCAGCACCCCACCGAAACCGATTTAACCTGGAAAAAGCTGTATCAACCGATTCAAAATCCTCAATTTCAGCCCGCCACTCCGACCTTCTCTCGATGGCAATATTGGCGGAAAATATTAACAGCCAGTCTAATGATAACGGGTATGATTGTTGGGGTGCGACACTTAGGACTTTTACAATCTTGGGAATTAAAAGCCTTAGATAACCTCATGCGTTTACGCCCAGAAGAATCCCTCGATCCTCGCCTGCTAATTGTCACGATTACTGAAGCAGATATTCAAGCTCAAAACCCAGATGAATTACGAGGTTCTTTATCTGATACCACCCTGAAACAGTTATTAGAAACACTAAATAAACATCAACCCAGAGTGATTGGTTTAGATATTTATCGTCCTTTTCCAGTTCAACCCCATCAGCAAAATTTGGCTCAATTATTATCACAAAGTCCAGGATTAATTGTAGTGTGTGAAATGGGGGGAAGTCCAGACAATCCTGCCATTCCTCCGCCAGATGAAGTACCGCTGCAACAAGTCGGGTTTAGTGATGTCCCGATTGATCCTGATGGCATTGTCCGCCGCCAGCTTTTAGGGATGAGTTCTAACGCTCAATGTAATACGGATAAATCTTTTAGCTATCAGCTTGCTTACCAATATTTAACCGCAGAAGGTGTACCTTTTGAACGAACGTCTCGACATACCTATCAGATTGGTTCTGTCACTTTTAATAAACTAAAACCAACAACTGCAGGTTACCATCAACTCGATGCCAGGGGATATCAAGTGATGTTGAATTATCGCACCTCAGAAGCGCCCGCTCAAACCATTACCTTGAGTGAGATATTAAATCATCGCTTTGATCCTCAGTTAATTCAGGATAAAATAATTTTGATTGGCACAACAGCCCGTACTATTGATGATGGTTTTTTGACCCCCTACAGTTGGGGATATTCACCGATTAAATCGATTCCGGGTGTGTTTATCCAAGCACAAATGGTGAGTCAAATTCTCAGTGCAGTTCAAGATAATCGTCCTTTACTGCAAGTCTTACCCAAGTGGAAAGAATTTGTTTTGATTTTAGCCTGTGCAGTCGCAGGGGAAATCATATTCATATTATTTCTGAATTCACAAAAGCGTACGACAATATTTTATTTGGTTTTAGATGGGTTAGGTCTAATCATCATTGGTGGAATCGGTTATATTACCCTGTTAATGGGAATATGGATACCGATTATTCCGATAGGATTAGCATTGGTGTTGGTTGGAGTGAAACGATCATTTTTACTGAATAATCTTTAATTTATGATGCCTTTAGAACTATGAGTCCGATAAAAATATGTTTTACAATCTTGTTTATTTCGATTAGCTTTCTCACAAAAGTTAGCCATAGTCGGGAGAATAATTTTAAAACTAATTTAGGTTTAAGACTGGCTCAAAGTAGTCTTTCTGATCGTTTTGATGACGATCAACCGATTCATCGTGAAGGTACATCAACTCGACTGGATCGTTATAATTTTGAGCAAGATGGTAGAACAGAACCGGGTCAACGCAAAGGGGGAGCGAGTCGCGGTAATTGTCCTCCCATGCAGCCGGGTTTAACCGCATTAATTCCACAGATTAATTTAGGTTTAACCACAAAAGAATATCCTACATTTTGGTTTTATGTTCCTTATAGTACGACAGAAATTGCTCAAGCCGAGTTAATGTTATTAGACGAAAATCAACAACCGATTTTAGAAAAACCGATGACTATTCAGTTATCTCAAACGCCTGGAATTGTCGGTATAAAACTGCCTGCCACGGCAAAACCATTAGCCGTTGGACAAAAATATCGTTGGTATTTTGAGCTAGAATGTGATGCTGAAAATCCTTCTAATAATCCGGGTGTGAATGGTTGGGTAAAACGGGTTACCCCGAGTTCTGAATTAGTGACTCAGTTAGAGAATTATTCCACTCAGCAAAGTTATTTAGTTTATGCAGAAAATGGGATTTGGTATGATGCGCTCACGAGTTTAATCAAGGGGAGAAAAGACACTTCTTCTGAAGATAGCTTCAGTCAAGATTGGGCTGATTTACTGGAAGCTGTGGGACTAGAAAACTTGGTTAAAGTCAATCCAATAGACTGTTGTTTCCTGGATTAGACTTTTTGCATAACTTAGAAAAAAGGGGGTATTTAATCTAAAAAAATATAATAATTGATGAAAAAAGTATCTAAAAAAATATTATAGGTTTATTAAATTGGATGAATTTAAAGATATATTTTAATGACATGATAGCTTATTTATTTAATTTTAAATATTATGTAAATTTCCATAAGTTTAGCTTGACTTTATGAAAAATATTTAATAATATTTCGCTATATTCAGTGGAATTTATTAATGAAAAAATAGAAAAAAAATAAACTTCAAATGATTAATTTCTTTTGGGTGCTATTGCGATTTATTATTCATTCTTCATAGATAGAGCATCAATACTCACCCACTCAAAAGCGATTTGTCTGTCTTTGTAGTCACGGAAGAATTTCGACCGTACTGTAGGAAAACCTCAAAGGACATATCAAAGTATGAAATGGCGACAGTATCTACCGATCACAATCATCTTAGTTATTGCTAGTGTCTTACGCATTTATAACCTAGGTCAAGAAAGCTTTTGGATAGACGAGTTTAATAGTGTTCATGATGCAAAAAATCTAGTTTTGAGTTCCCGATTCTTATATTTTGCAATTTTACGATTGTGGCTAATCTTAACTTCAAGTGATGTTTGGTTGCGAGGACTCTCGGTTTTATTTGGTATCCTTTGTACTTTTCTAATCTACCGACTCGGTGAGCGCTTAATCGGTCAATTCGAGGGACAAATTGCCGCTTTGATTGTGGCTTTATCGCCGATTTTCATCAATCATTCACAAGAGGTGAGAATGTATATGCTCAGCACCTCTTTGTCTCTACTCGGAAGTTTATTTCTGTTTCAATCAATCCAAAAGCCAACTTATTCATTTGTATTTGGCTGGAGCTTGATGCGACTGTTAGCAATTTATACAATACCGCTTAATATTGTGCTGTTACTGCCTGATTTTGTATTAATTGTGATGCAGTTTTATCGCCAGCGAACAATCCTATTCAGGTTTTTTCTAGGGTTTATCTTAATTGGTTTACTGTGGACTCCCTCTGTTTTCCATTTAAGCGCAGCCACACAAAAGTATTCATCCGGATGGGTCTCGACGAAGTCACCCATAACATTCGTTAAAATACTACAACAGCTTACCGTCCAAACTGCATTTCCCCTGACTCAATTTGCACTTCCAGACCTATTGCTGCGGTTTTATCAGCTACATAGCTGTGTGTTGATGGGTTTGTTATCAATTGCCTTAATCTACAGGTGGCGATCGCCAGGCATTTGGTCTTTAGCAATTTGGGGAATCTTATCGGCTGCAAGTATGGCATTTGTCTCAAAATTTATTCTAAATCTCTGGACAGATCGCTATCTATTATTCTTTTCACCCTATCTCATCCTTTTGATCGCGGCAGGGTTTGTCTATCTATATCGTCGTAGTCGAGTTTCAGCGATAACAATTGCCGTCATTTACTTAGCCGTCAATCTATCCGGGTTAACAACTTACTATAGAAATCAAGACCGATTAGACTGGCGTAACGTTGTACAATTGATGGAACAAAACAGTCAGCCAGAAGAACTTGTGATTGTTTCTCCGGGTCGTCTCAGTCGGGTATTCGATCATTACTACGATGGCTCTGTTGGTTTATATCCAGTTGATCAACTACAACTAGAACAAAACATTACCCCTGAAACCGTTGAGACGATATATCAAGATCTGCCAGAGTCCACTCAACAAATCTGGTTAGTGTACCGTAGACCTGCAACAATAAGACGCAAAGCGCAAGGGGAAGCCAGCGAAACGTTTCATCAACAACTCAGAGCCACTTTTGCAGCAGAATTTGATGTTCAACAAAACTACTCATTTTTTGAAGAATTAGATCTGTTTCAGATGAGCCTTAAACAGCAAGCTAATTCAAGTTCAAATTCAACGTTAAATCCAATCAAACCCACACCATAATCAGCCAGAGAACGATGAAATGGTTTAAATTTTTCGGTCTAATTGCGATCTCATGTCTAACAGTTGTGACAATTGTCTACCTAATCAATCAAACGCAAGTAGACTCTAATCAGTCTCGCCAAATCTACAGTCGTCCATTTAGTCAAGAAACTGACCTTGCTCTGAGTACTCCATATACCGAAACCTGTCTTGACCCCACCGCAGAATATCGACCCACCTGGGAATGTTATGACATCTCAGTCTCACTTCCTGCCGGTGATGAAGTTGTTATTGGCCATAACGAAGGAGACCAGCATCGCGTTCTGACGTTTTCCGACAATGGACAAACCAAATTCCGCTTTACCCCCACAAAGTCCGGACTGTGGATTTTTAGCACAGGGGGCAAACTGGAAATTCAAGCAGAACGTCCAACCTATGCCAAAGGTTTTGTGGCGGCTGGGGCGAACCAAAAATGGCTCCGAACGGCAACGGGAGAAGCCTTTGTGCCGCAATTTGTGATGTATGACCAGGCTGACTTAGATCAGGGGGTAGAGGAGTTTGTTGAAGGACATGGGTTTACTGGTTTGCATATCCAGAACTTGCGAGACTTCACGAAAAATCCCAGTTATTTTGAAGCTGCTGTCCTCAAAACTTATCGGCAAGGAGGAGTAACCCATTTTTGGATTTGGGGTGATGAGAGTCGTCAACAAACTCCTGATACCTATGGTGTGGATGTTGAACAACTTTACAAGGACATTGCTGCCCGCTTAGCGCCTATCCCAGGATGGACATACAGCTATGGATTTGATTTGTTTGAGTGGACGAATGCTGAAGAGCTGGAGACGTTTCGCAGTCGGATGAGTACATACACGACCTATACCCATTTGTTTGGCGCACGGGGACATACCCAAAGCTACGAAGCCATTAGCCCTAATCTGGACTATGTGGCTTGGGAGTGGCGGCGGCCTGTTTACCAAGACTATCGCAACCACCTCGAACAAGCTAATGGCCGTCCGGTCTCTTCGGAGGATCGTTTTAGAATTCGTACCCCTTCTCGCTATCCGGATAAAGATTACAATCCACAAATGACCCGAAAAGGACTTTGGTATTCGATGATGTCCGGGGGTGTTGCTAATATCTGGGGTTATCGGCCACTAGACAAAGAATTTTCTCAGCCTTATCCCAACAAAAGTCAGATTAAGACCTATAGTCTTTTTACAGATCGGTTCTATGGTAAAGAATTAGTACCGGATAATACTTTAATCGAGTCGGGCTATTGTCTAAAAAATGGAACAGTTAGAGCCATTTGCTATGCCGAAGATACGGCTAAAGTTAATTTTAATTTGACCACGCTGCAAACTCCTTTATCCATCCGGGCAATTGATACCCAGCAACCCTATGAGGAAATTGTACTGAGCCTGTCAAACTCAGATTCTGTTTGGGTGTTACCCTATGTTTCAGATTGGGCATTTGCCCTGGGGGAAAATACGAAAAACCCCTGATCCAGAAGGCATTCAATTGAGCGTCGGCAGTCTATCATCAGTCTGTTGCAAGTACACAGGATTCCATAATAGCTCCAGTTTATCGGCTGGCATGGAAAGATATAATACGTCTTCTGGATTTAGCAGAAAATTCAATAGTTCCCAACTATGGATCGTTTGACGGTTGGTTTCCACATAGAGGGGAACAAAATCTACAGAACGGGCTACATCCTGTACCCGGCGACCACAAAAGGGATGATTAGGGGTAATTAATGTTGCAATTGCCACCCATAAGTGTTCGGCTGCAATACCATTGCCTAAAATCCTTCCCCCAATGGCAGCAGCGGCAAAAGCAGGGGCTGCAATTTCAGTCGGACTGAGAACGGTTTCAAAGTTAAAGACTTGCTGTTCCATCGCGGCAAACTGGGGGTCTTGGCTGCGGACAACCACTCGCAGTCGATGGCATAATCCTCGGGCATTCAAAGCAATTTCTAAATTAACCATATCGCTACTGGTGACGGCGAGTAGGGCTTCTGCGTGTTGAATGTTGACGGTTTCTAGGGTCGCAGACAGTCTGGCATCTCCTGCCAGTACAGGAATTTTAAGCGATCGCGCAGTACTTAAAAACCGACTATTGGGATCTTGTTCAACGACGACGACTTCGTAACCACTACTGTGAAGTTGTTGGGCAATTTCAATCCCTAATCCTCCCATACCACAAACAATGTAATGATTTTTGTGAGGAATGCGGGTGGCGTTGAGATATTCTGTCAGGCGAGTCCCCAGGACAAAATCATTCAGCAAAGCATAACAAATCCCAATCACCCCGGCTCCCACCAGCATCATGATTGCGGTAAATATTTTAATGCTTTCGGGGGCATTTTCAGCCACTTTTTCGTTACCGCCTGCCCCGGTAATCATCCCAACTGAAAAGTAGAGAGAATCAACAATAGAGTTGTTTAAATTAATACTGACATAAGTAACCGTTGCCACAAAAATTGTTAATAACAACACTAATGTGACTAATACGGCTGACTTTCCATGTTGTTGGAATTTTCTTAAACTACTTCCTAATTTTCTTAATTTTTGCAATAAATTCGTCTGGTTTAAACGAATACTGGGTTTTGTGGCAACAATGAGGCGATCGCCGGACTGTAAACGTTGTTCAGCACAAACAGCCGAGATTAAATCCATTTCTTCTGAACAAGGCAGAAAATAAATCAACATCCGCTCGGGATCTGCCCATAATTCTGTTAAACTTTTTCCATGCCAAGGATGATTTTCATAAATATATTCTTCATGAATGGGCCAGGTTTTGTTGAACAGTTGAAGTTGTCCAATGGCCTGATTCCCCAATGCCGCAAAGGTAAACACAGGAGCCGCCAGAGACGGTACACTCATCGTGGCGTGATCTGGGAGGGTGTGATCGAGGCGATCGCCTAAATTGGCATTAAATAAACGATTGATAATGCGAATCTTCGGGTTGAGGATGCGAGCCTGCATCAAAATCGCTAAATTTGTCGCATCGTCACTGCCCGCCAATAACAGGGTATGAGCGGTTTGAATCCCAGCGGCCAGTAAGGTGGATGTTGATCTGAGTTGTCCGACCACCACATCCGACCCTTCCCCCTTAATGGGGTGTTCGTGAACACCCACAACAATCGCCCCCTGCTGTCTTAGTAACTCAAAGATTCGATACCCCGTCCGCCCTAGGTCACATACAATAATCCGAGGCTTCATATCATCCCAATTTTACACTAAGCTTTATTAGCTTCTCTAATTCCATAAGGCTTAATTATTCCGAATCTGAGTTGAGAAAACTGTATCAGAAAACACGATTACAAAATAGAAACAGATGCACCCATTTTCTATAAGTCATACCAATGCAAAACCTCAAAACAATTGCATGATGGATTTGAGGGTTTATTTTTGACAAAATGGCACAGTTAGTTATCAATTTATATGGGATCTATAACTATTGAGGGATTCAACAAAACTATTTTCAGTGAGTATAAACTTATTGCCCCGTTAAAGCGTCCCCATTGGGATCAGGTAAAGGTTGTTGCAAGTCCAAAGAAGACCAAGCATCTGCTAAATTCGTGTTACCATTCTTAGCCGCGTTGACTGCTACTCGCAGACGATTTTGATCCTGCAATTTTACCAATTCTTCTTGATAAGCGGCGATAATTGTTGCCAAGCTGACTGCGATTCGATCCCAGCTATCATCATTAACGATCTGGTCTGCAATCCCTTGAAATAAGCCTCCTTGCTTACTGCTTTTAACATATTCCTTCAACCGTTTTCCCGACTTTTGCAAAGCAGCTTGATAGACCTCTCCATTCGACCACCAGATTCCCGGCTGATTTAATAACCAAGTCAGAACGTATTCGGGGGCGTGTTGCTCTTTGACCCAAGTTGCCAAATGCTTCAATTCCTCCATGGTGTAAGCGCCTAATTCCTTATAGATTGTTAGCTTACTTTGACTGTAGCCGATTATTGCCGATGCGTCGAGTCCTAGAATTTCTGATAAATCTTAAAAAAAACCTGATTAAACTACTTAAAAAAAGGAATAACGCTACATTGAAAGCTGAATCTATCTATCTGTCTCACTGGTCACATTATACTTAAGTCAAAAATTTATGTCACAGCAAAAATTTGGTGTTATCGGTCTAGCAGTAATGGGTGAAAACTTAGCCCTTAATGTAGAGCGTAATGGCTTCCCCATTGCTGTCTATAACCGTACTGGTGCTAAAACCGACAGCTTCATGAAAGAACGCGCTCAAGGTAAAAATGTCAAAGCGGCTTATAGTCTGGAAGAATTTGTCCAATCCCTAGAACGGCCCCGTCGAATTCTGGTGATGGTGAAAGCCGGAAAACCCGTTGATGCGGTGATTGATCAGCTCAAACCGTTGCTCGATCAAGATGACATGATTATTGATGGGGGAAACTCTTTATATGAAGATACCGAACGCCGCACCCGTGATTTAGAATCAACCGGACTGGGGTTTATGGGGATGGGAGTCAGTGGCGGCGAAGAAGGCGCACTCTGGGGGCCTAGCATGATGCCAGGGGGGACAGAAGCCTCCTACAAGGAACTTGAACCGATTTTAACCAAAATTGCTGCTCAAGTCGATGACGGCCCTTGTGTCACCTTTATTGGCCCCGGTGGAGCGGGTCACTATGTCAAGATGGTACACAATGGGATTGAGTATGGCGATATGCAATTGATTGCTGAAGCCTATGACTTACTCAAGACGGGTGCTGGATTAAATAACGACCAACTCCATGAAGTATTTGCCGAGTGGAATACCACCGATGAGTTGAATTCTTTTTTGATTGAAATTACAGCCGATATCTTCAAGAAAAAGGATGATACTGATCTAAAAAGCTGGTTAATTGATTCGATTTTAGATGCAGCCGGACAAAAGGGAACCGGACGCTGGACAGTAGTGAGTGCGTTAGATTTAGGAGTCTGTATTCCCACCATTACTGCCGCTGTGAATGCTCGAATTATGTCTTCGATGAAAGACGAACGGGTGGCTGCTGCCAAAGTCCTCTCCCAAGACACTGGAAAGTATGACGGAGATGTCAAAACCTTCATCAACCAAGTGCGAGATGCATTATATTGCTCTAAAATCTGTTCCTATGCTCAAGGAATGGCATTACTGGGAGCCGCCTCTAACAACTTTAACTACAATCTTGATCTCAGCGAAATGGCTCGGATTTGGAAAGGCGGTTGTATTATTCGGGCGGGCTTTTTGGATAAGATTAAAAGTGCTTTCAAAGATAATCCTAGCTTGCCTAACTTACTGTTAGCACCCGAATTCAAACAAACCATTTTAGATCGCCAACAAGCTTGGCGAGAAGTATTAGCCACGGCAAACAAACTCGGTATTCCCGTACCCGCGTTTAGTGCTTCTTTAGATTATTTTGATAGTTATCGCCGGGCGAATTTACCCCAAAATTTAACTCAAGCACAACGAGACTATTTTGGGGCTCATACTTACGAACGTCTAGATAAAGTACGGGGAGAATTCTTCCATACAGAATGGACAGCAGATTAATCAATCAAAATCCCTTCATTAGTGTAACGTTGACTAAATTTTGAGACTAGCGGGCATTCAGTTGAGAATGCCTTTTTTTTTAGGCTCGGGAAGATGTCAATACATTTCCTTTGACATTTTTGAGTAATGATAAACGGGGAGCTGTCCCATTAGATTTCCCATGAACTCGGGTTCGGCGTTCGGCTTCAGCTAGAAATAAATTTCTATGGAGATCATTAATTATTTTTTGACCTGTAATTGTCACTTCTAAATATTGCAATCCCGTTTGAATATATTGATAGACAACCGTCCAGAAAAACTCCGGATAACTCAGTCGTAAATCTTCAGGAGTTTGATAACCCAATTGTTGATGAATGCCAATTTCTTCAAACTCTTGAAATAAAGCAGTTGTTTTCTGTAAATAGTTGGGATCAGCCAATTGACCGATTAAATCTGCCGCCCGGACCAGTCCAGGATAACAGACAGTATCTTGATGGAGTTGATCGGGGGGAACAGGAAAACGGGTCAATTCAATATTGTGTTTAACCCGATCCACATCGACCCCAGGATATTGACTCAGGGTTTCTTCAACGAAGCATTGACCTCGATCAACATGATAGGGGGCTAAGCTGGCATCGGTTGCTTCTGGGGACAGATAAAGCATTGCTGAGTCGGTTGCGGTGGTAAACAGTCGGTTACTGTATGAATCGCGCTGACAAATGCCTTTAACATAACCAATATCATGACACAGTAAAGAGATAATGGTTTGCAGCCAATCCTCTGCTGAGACATCACCTGCTTGGATGAATTTACCTTCTAAAATCGCCTGTCCAGTTAATGTCACAAGTACGGTATGTTCCAGGTTATGATAGGGTGCATCACTTTCAGTAATTTTACGTAGGGTAAGATGGGTAACAGAACGGAGAAGTTCTAAACTTTGGATCGTAGCGTGGGAATAGTGCTTGCGATAACAAACTAATAAGCTTTGAATACAACGATGAATAATGGCGTCTGTCGTTAGATAATACATTGAGTTCCTCCTAATTGTTTTCAATGGACTAGTAATACGGGTGATAAACTTATCTACAGTCTAGTCTAGAAAAATTTCAATGAAAACCGTAAAAACTCATAAGTTCAGACACAATATTTGAGTGGGTAAAACAACGGATTCATAGCGTTATTTAAAGAATTAAAATCCATTCAAAAATCCTCAAAAATCCTCAAAAATTATCTGATTATTTCATCTCGACATCTTCAAAAATCCTATATTAACCCTCTATTGTGTTTTAAATCACGTCTAACTGAGGGATTTTACATAAAATAAATTTTTTAATTTTATTCGGGAGAGTTATCTGCGTAAAATTAATTAATCCGCTCCCCATAACACTTTCTTCTTATTGTTCTTCAAATACTATGAATACTCAAGAAGCATATTTATTTTGTAGAGCGTTTAATTGATCAAAAATAACAGGATTATCTAAGTGACTTCGGATGTTATCATCCCAGACACCGCATTAAAAAGGCGGTGTACCGATGACCTAGAAAGAGAGGTTTTTATTGGGTCTTGGCATGGAAAAATATATACCGAGATCAGTATGAATATCCCGACGCTGAAACTGCACAAAAAACCGACGGGAAAACACCGATACCGCACCTGTAGTTGACTGTGTATACTGATTTGGAACCCAGACGGGGAATTAATTGCTGTGACTCAGTGAGTCAATAAAAAGAAATATAATAAATCTTCCCAACAGGATTTAAAGGTCAATCAACCGATTCCTAAATTATATCGAACTCGTGCTTGATCAAAGCAATCAAAGATATCTGCAAATTTTTAATCATCAAGTTAGTGCTATTTTACAAGCATGGTGAATTATTAGCAGGCGTTAAACAACAACAACAATATTTAAGAGAACAATTAGATCAAGATTTTGCTTGATTATAAATGCATCTTTATTCTACAATAATGCAGTCGCCTTAACAGAAAAAGACGGTGTTCCAGGGGGAACAGTATCAAAAGCTAAACCTTTGTGTTTCTCCCTTGAACAGCAAAGATGCCTCAGACCTTCAGAACCGTCTCACTGCTTCAGCCTCACCCCCACTTCTCTATCAACAGAGAGAATCGAAATATATAACTTTATATATGACTTTCTATCTTACCATGGTCAAACTGTATGAGCATCGGTAGAATAAGGATATCTTTTAGAAGTAGTCGAGATCAAAATGTGTGAAAATAATTTGAACTGAAACGATGAGCTTTCATGATTCAGAATATCATACCAATATTTAACGTCGAATATTCTGTCCTGCAATCAGCCACTGATTCGTTTTTAGAATATGATGATGATTGCAGGTGGGTATTGCTTAAGTTACGGCTGGTTCTAATTCCATCATTGCGTCTACCTTTGCCTCAGCATGAAAAATCTTAACTCGCCTTCTAAAACAGAAACTCGTCTAGGACAAGCCGTCAGACCTTTTCCTGCCTTTGTTTCAGGAATTATTGCTGGTTCAATTATTACGGTCTATGGTACTTTAACTAATGTCAATTTATTTAAATATATTGGTTCTAATAGTCAAGATATTTTAGCTTTTTATAAAGATTTATTTGGCGTATCCAAAGCTTATGTTCCTACTAGGCCTGGGGTAAAAGGTTATTTTGAAAAATTAAATATTCGAGTAGATCCAACTGATTTTAAGGTGAGTGCGCTACCCAATTCGATCTGCGATCAAATGCTGAGGGAAGGAGATCGAATTCAAGTTCAACCATTATCCGAATCGAGTTCTGAAAATTATAATTTTCAGAGTGTTGAAGAAAAAATTAAGACCCTTCTTGAGGTTGGAACAGGCACTTTAGAGATTCAAAGTATCGAAGAGGAAACAGTTCTTATAGACATTGACTTACTGTCCGATCAACCCAGTTGTATCCGAAAAACGCCTAAAATAAAACAATTAGAAACATTACTTCAAGATAAGAAATGGCAAGAGGCAGATGCTAAAACTTATGAAGTCTTATTAGATATTGCGGATCGAGAAACAGAGGGAAATTTAGATCGAAATACCATTAAAAACTTGAATTGCTCAGATTTAAAAATTGTTGATAATCTATGGTCGGAAAATTCAGGGAGTCGTTTTGGTTTAAATATTCAGCAACAAATCTATAGTGATACGGGTAACAGTTTAGATGAAACTTTAATTAAAAAATATGATCCAAACTTATATATACAATTTAGTGATTTAGTCCGCTGGATACATACTCAAGAAGATAACAAAGAAACCTGGAAATCTAACAACCAATTGTTCTATGCTTTAGAAGCGCCCAGAGGTCATCTTCCTCGCCTCAATCGACTTGAAGATGGTATGGAAACAGAGCCAGCTTATCAACTCATTTCTCCTAACTCTCTTAAAGTAACGTCCCAAGAAATAGAAGCCAGAAGCTTATTTTATGCGCGGATTCAAGCTTGTGATCTTTAATATCTAATCTTAAATCTCTATCCTTTTTCAAAGATCTAACCTGAGAAGGATTTCAATCTTTATTGTTTTAAGATAAGTTTGTATTTAATCAGTCACACTTTAAAGATAAACACATGAATAATCAATCTAGTGGAGCGCCTTATACCTTCCGGGCTTTTTGGGCTATTTTATTACTAGCCGTCAACTTTTTCGTAGCATACCTTTATTTTAAAGGTATTTCATAAGCTTATAATTATTTTTATCTTTTGTAATCAGTACTGCTTTTGGGTTTAATTCAACTCAAAAGTGGTACTTGTTCTATTTTTAGCCTGATAAAAATAAACGTCACTGATACTATTAGCACTCAGTTAAACTGATATTTTTAACTCAACTTCTACTCAGATTCTAATTGCTGCACTCGTTGCTGTAGAGCTTGAATATCCTGTTTTAATTCAATCACCAGCGTTGCTAATCGATCAAACATTGGATCACCCGAAATCCAGCCTTGTCTGCCTTGAGATTCTATCGTATTTTCTGGGTTTTCTTCCGGTTCTACCTGAATGATCGGACGATTCGTAGATGGGGTGAGGCTCAAACGATTTACTTGAGATTCTAACCGGGAAAGCTGAGACTCAAGCTGCCGCACCCGAAATTCTAACTGAGTATTAGAAGCCTGAACAGACTGAACTTCAAACCCTTTAAATCCACTCAGTATCCCAAATAGAATTAAACCAGCAATAATAATATATTTAAAATTAAAGACAATCACCACGATTTAAGGGATATTTTCTACCTCCTCTTTCTAAGTTATCTCATCTGATTCATTTTGGGGTGTTTCAATCATCACACCAGTGATAAATTAATATCTTGACTCAATCCTTCAATCCGTGAGTGATCTACCGGATTATCCTGACATACGGGCAAGAGCAGTGATTTTGACTCGCTTTTCTCGTTCTAGCCCTTGTAATTCCTCAAGACTCAACCATTTTTCGTTGAGAAGCTGGGCAAAGACAAAGATTAGGTTTGAATAATCAAAATCATATTTGCCATCAATTTCATGTCTCCTCGCACTCAAATAGTCGTGCAACCGCCAAACTTGCTCAATCTCAGTAATTTCAGATGTCCTTTGTTTCACCTCCTCCATTAGACTGTTGATTTCTCGCTTGTAAGCGGTTTCAAAGACTTCCTTTGCTGCTTGTTTCTCTGTTTGGGACCAATTGATCTCACTCATAGTATGCATGGACTTTTGACTTTGGAAAAGAAGAGAGCATCCTCTACGAGAGAACACTCATCTGTTGTTTAACGGATTACTGAATCGAATTTGACTCAACTCAGCATTTTTCTAGCGAACAAGGTTTAATAATTCTTTCGGAGAGGCTAATAAATCAATCGCCACGAAGAAAATCTTGCTATTGGGGTTCAGTAAGAAACGCCAAGCAATATTCATGCCGACATTGCCGCCAAACCAAGGTGTTTGTACTTTACCCGTCACCTTAATCTGAGTATAACCATCTTCTGCCGCTTCTTCTACGCCGCGTTCTGGAAGTAACTTGAGGTTTTGGCATTCTTCTCGGAAAAACCGCAGCACATTATCCTTACCAACAATCGGTTTTTGGAACGGGGGTTGTAAAGCGCCATCCGGCTCAAACAGTGCAATTAACGCCTCAAAATCGTTGGCATTCAAGTTATTCATGTATTCCAACACCGTGGAATTCGTCACCCCTTCAATGCTGACCTGAGTACGCTGGGACATTTCCTGGGGAACCACCACAGGTTCTGAGACTCGATCATTACTGCCTGATTTACTCGTGTCAAAGCCCATATCAACCACACAATTACGCAAAACCGTAATTTGCTGACCGGGATCGAGTCCTTGAATCGTTGCCAGTACAGCGTTGGCGTTGGCAGAAAGCTTATAACCTTCGGGAATTGGAGCGACATATCCTTGTTCCATGAACTTTCCGAGTTCATACCAGAAGCCTAACTTGAGGTTGGGAGTCCAGCTTCCATAAGCACGACAAACGGAAGTGTCAGCATGGTTAGCGAGGTCGCACATCGCCTGAGTTTGCTGTAGAGGAGTCATCTGCCGAATTTCGTTGAGAGTGTTCTCGGCAAACTGCATATTCGCTGCACCAGGCGCAGCAATGGTGATGGTTTTACCCATTTCCAAATAGGCAAACCAGATCAGAGCGAGTTGATCTTCGGCATTAAGCTGATTGAACCGAGCGATAGTAGCTGGGACAACATCAGCAGCTAGAGTACTGGGGAAAATGCCACGGGCTGAATCAATGGTGAATGGCATAACTGACTTTATGACCTTAACTAGGTTTAAGAAAAACCTATCATGTATTTGGTCATTTTTAATACAGAAATTTAATCTATCTTTTGGTAGGTGATTTCTGTCAATATTGATGTTATGTAAATAGACTGAATGACTCAGTTTACTTAAAATGTGGATCAAAAGAGTTTTTAGAGGGCTTCAAAAATGACTAAAAATGTTGCAATTCTGCTATTTAATGAAGTTGAAGTGCTTGATTTTGCAGGGCCGTTTGAAGTGTTTTCTATCACTAATTCTCTTGAGGGAGATTCACTGTTTAACGTTTATACCGTCGCAGAAACCACTCAGCCCATTTTGGCACTAAATCATCTCAGTATTAATCCAGATTACACCTTAGAAAATCATCCCTTGCCTCATATTGTAATTATTCCAGGAGGCTTTGGGAGTCGAGCTGCACTCAAACAGCCTAATATGATTCAATGGGTACAACAATCTGCCCAACAAGTCGAATTAGTCTTATCCGTTTGTACAGGATGTTTAATTTTAGCAAAGGCAGGTTTATTAAACGGTTTATCGGCAACCACCCATCCAGCGCGCCTTTGAGGAATTGCGGCAACAGGCCGATCAAACCACAGTTATTACCGATCAACGCTTTATTGATAGTGGTAAAATTCTCACCTCAGGGGGAATTTCAGCTGGAATAGATTTATCGTTTTATGTCATAGCAAAATTACACAGCGAAACTGTTGCGATGCAAACCGCACAATACATGGAATATAACTGGCAGCCTTAAACGGAATATCTTCATCTGCCAGTTGGGCTTCCATCCAATTTATTCAGATCTCACTTGGGCCGAAAGTGCTTTAGCATCTAGTTCAAGCAGGTAAGGGGCAACAAATCCCTTGTACTCATTTTTTCTTTGATCTGATAAATCTTTCCATCCCGTAATCCGACCCCGGCAGTTTTTAGCACCACATAAACACAGCGGCGGGAAATGATCAATGTGATAGTTTCTCATCACATAATCAAAAGTGATTTCTTCATTCACACTGATATCTTTTATCGCCACAAAGTCATGGCCCCCCGTTTCATTAACTTTAATACCACAATGGGGGTCACAAGAGTGATTGACCTTACTAATCAGTCCAGCATGGCGAACATACTTGTTTTCGCCGACTTGAGAAGCATGAGAGTCATTTGTGTCCAAAACCTTCTCTATCCTTCCTATCATGACTGTTTCACCCGCATTAAAGGATTGAGTTGCAAAAATGCCTTCTCCTTTTCCTTCAATTATTCTTAATTCAAATCCATCTTTCTGGTTTAAACTTTCTACGATTTGCAAAATAAATATTACTTAAAGGCTGATGAGAGAAGAGTAACAGCTCTCTCTCGAATTGTCAAACTTTCCTGACATTTATGCTAAAGCTATCCTTGGCTTTTTATTTCTCACTACAGATCGATAAATTTTGAATCGATGGTAGCGGCATAGGGGTGAGTTCCCACAAAATTGTTAAAACGGAATATCTTCATCCGGCGGCGGTTCAATGACGGGTTTAATGACTGTTTTAGTCGTCTGAGGTGGAGTCGTTGGGGGTGTTGTGGGCAAGTCAACCACTTGTCCTTGAAAAATGGTTGCTAATTTTTGAGCTGCTTGTGTGACTGCCTCTTTGTCATTGTCATTGTTATTGGGTTGAGGTAGGTCAGGGGGTAAGGGAGTAGGAGAAACAGGGGGAGGAGGTGAAGCAGAGGACGGTTCAGGTACAACTTCCTCAACAGGCGTAACAGGTACGACTTCCTCAACAGGCGTAACGGGTTCGGGTTCGGGTGGAGGAGAAATAGGCGGTGAAGTATCTACAGCGGCAACATCAATATCGGGTTGTGGGTTTTGGCTTGAATTTGAATCAGATGGCGGTGGTGTTTGCGGTGGCGCTGTCACGTCCGACGGAGGCGCAGAAGTGGTTTGTTTGGGTTGATTTCCCACTTCCAAACGAACTTTAATGGTACGAGAAAACACTTGCTCAAAAGCTGCTTCTAGATTACTCACCTTATCTTGGGCTATTTTCAACAACGGTTGGGAACGAATTCCCACACAAGCAGAATTGGCATCAAACGCTGTTAAACGTCCATGTTGACGAAATAAAGCTTGAGTTCCGTTGGGTTTGACAAACGCCACAACCTGTTGCCATGTATTGCCTAAGTCCGCTGTTAAGGGGGCTGCTGGCTGTGGAGAGGCTTGTTCTGTTTTTTTTGAGGTTTGGGAACTAACAGGCGCTACAGGGGGTTGTGGTTGCGGTTGAGGCGTGGGTTGAGGCGTGGGTTGAGGAGCAGGTGCAGGTGTGAATTGAGGAACGGGTGCAGGCGCTACAGGGGGAATTGCAGAAGTTGCAGAAGTTGTAGAAGGGGTTGGCAATAAACCCAATAATGTCACTTCTAACCATAATCGAGGTTGGGTGGTATTTTTTACCTGAACTTCACTATTTTGTAGGTGTTGCTGGCCGGCTAAAATCCAATGTATTTCCCACTTTTGGGCCAATTGACAGAGTTGTTGCCAGGTGGGTTGAGTCAGTTTAACTAAATCATGACGCTGTTGTGCTGTTTTGGCGATCAATAAATCACGATAAAATTCTGCTAAATTTTGCAATACAATTAACGGTTCTCGTCCTCTATTTAACAGGGTACGAGTTTGATCTAAAATGGCTGTGCTATCTTGATTGGCGATCGCCTCAAGTAACGTCAACAGATCCTGTTCAGGCACTGCCCCCACAAAGTCCCAGATCTGTTCTACGGTAATTTCTCCGGAGAGTAAACTGAGTTGATCGAGTAAGCTTTCTGCATCCCGCAGTCCTCCCTGGGCAATTTGCGCCACCATTTGTAAGGCATCTGGAGTAATGGTAATTTGTTCTGTTTCAGCGATCATCTGTAAATGATTCACCATTGCCGCGAGGGGAATTCGGCGAAAATCAAACCGTTGACAGCGAGAAATAATGGTCGGTAATACCCGCTGCGGATCGGTGGTTGCCAGGACAAATACGACCCGTTCTGGCGGTTCTTCCAGGGTTTTTAATAAAGCATTAAACGCCGCCACACTCAGCATGTGACATTCATCAATCACATATACTTTATAACGACATTGTACCGGAGCAAATTGCGCCCGTTCAATTAATTCTCGGATGTTATCAACTCCGGTATTACTGGCCGCATCAATTTCGATCACATCTAATGTTGATCCGTTGATAATGCCTCGGCAGACTTCACAATTTCCACAGGGTTGATCGGTGGGAACAGTTGCGGATAAACAATTCAAAGATTTTGCTAAAATACGCGCACTCGAGGTTTTGCCCGTCCCCCGTGGCCCTGTAAATAGGTATGCCGGAACAATACGGCGCTGACGAATAGCATGGGTTAATGTGGTGGCGATCGCATCTTGTCCGACGAGTTGGCCAAAGGTTTGGGGGCGATATTTATGATGTAATGGTTCGTAACTCACGCTTGATGTTGTAATCTTAAATCTTCTTTTGACTCACTATGATATTTTAATCAACTTTCTGAATCTTCGGTTAATTTGATCCGTAATTCTCCTGATCTCAAATACTTCTTTTTACAAATATTCGAGAAAATACAGAAAACATTAAGCATTCGGTTGTAATTTTTAATGCTTTTATCAATCTCTCAGCTAAATAAAATAGGTAAGTATCAACCATTAACTAAGAAGCCCTCAAGCCGATGATAGATTTACTTTAAAGATTTGGTATCATTTTTAGTAGACCACCCTGATTTATCCATGGGAATGTTGTTAAACCTTATATCCGCCACTCCTCTATTTCTTGTTTGATATATTTTCAAATCTGTTTGTTTTCTATCAATCAACTCAAACCTATGTCTCAATCTATTATCCTCACAGAAACCACTTTAGCACAAGCACCAACCCCTCAGAATCAACTTCAAGAGAATTTTGCTAAGCTGACTCCTGAGATGATTTGGATGGGAACCTCAGGCCTGCTGTTATTTTTAATCTTTGTTCTTGCCATTGTCTTCAAAGTCAAAACCCATGACATCGATAAGCAATTAAAGATAGAAAAGTTTAGAAATAAAGAACTTCATAAAAAATACAAACTAGCCTTAGGCAGTATTTCTAAAATGGAGAAAAACCCCGATCTGATTCACTCTCGAGAATTTAACCTGGATTATCTCCGGATGAGAATGGCAGAAGATGTTTTTCACTATGCGATTATTGTCCAAATCAAAATGAAAGTTAAGCAAAAAATTGCTTTAGCTTTACGACCCACACAAGCCGCCGTCGGAGAGAAAGGCACAGCAGGAACAGGACGACAAGTGGATTCTATTTTTGATGTTGAATATGAAACAGGCGAAGGCAGAACCATTAAAAAACGGATCTTATTTCGGATTCAAATTCGTCTGATGAAACTCCCAACTCAAGCGACTTCTGCAACTATTAATCAAATTATTGATTGTTTAGAAACTTATCTCAGTCCTTCAGAAGATCACGATACTTGGCAACCGACTATTCAGGGTAGAATTGTTCATATTGAATGGGATCAAAAAGCAAAACCCACCCCTTTACTGGTCTTAGAACAATCCAATGAAGGCATGAATGTCACCTTCCGTACAACTCGTCAAACACCGGGAACAGCAGTTGATGCTACTCGTTCTATTCCCGCAGGAAAAAAGAAAAAAGCATCTAGTAAGACAACGAATAAAACCAAAAGCCGTAAGTCTACAAATAAGTCTACAAAAAAAATGGCGCAATCTGCTAAAAATTAATCACAGTTTCCCGCCATTTAATATCGGATGTCACTTTAGGTTCATCTACTGATATTTATCCCATCAAGTTATTGCTGAATATAATAATCCCGCGTTCCTTTAGCATTAATCGCTTCTCCCAAACGATTTAAACCATGAATATAAGCAGCCGTTCGCATAGACACCGAAAACTCTTGAGAAATTTGCCAAATCTGTTGAGTTTCTTCAATCATTTTTTGTTTCAAGCGTTGATTAACCTCTTCCAAAGTCCAATATAATCCACTGCGATTTTGTACCCATTCAAAATAACTCACCGTCACCCCACCTGCATTGACTAAAATATCTGGAAAGACATAAATCCCTCGTTCTGCTAAAATCTGATCGGCGGATGATGTAATCGGCCCGTTTGCCACTTCAAAGATATATTTTGCTTTAATATCTTTAGCATTTTTGCTGGTAATTTGATTTTCTAGGGCGGCGGGAATTAAAATATCAACCTCAAGAGTCAATAACTCTTCATTGGTCAAAACATCATGTTCAACAATATTACACACACTGCCTTCACAATACACCGCTTTAACGCTTTTATTGGCTTGTTTAAATTGGCGGACACTGGGAATATCTAAGCCATTTTTAGAATAAATTCCCCCTTGAGAGTCACTCACCGCCACGACTTTATATCCGGCTTTTGCCAATAACTCCGCAACCATTCCCCCAGCATTACCAAAACCCTGGACAGCAACAGTGGTTTGAGACGGGACTTGATTAAACTTCGGCATCAGATTTTCAAGTACAAAAAATGCCCCGGTTGCAGTGGCTGTATTTCGTCCTAAACTGCCCCCTAATGCGATGGGTTTTCCAGTGACGACACCTGGAGTGAGTTGACGACGAATCATACTATATTGATCCATCATCCAACCCATAATCATTTGATTGGTGTAAACATCTGGGGCGGGAATATCCACATCTGGGCCAATAAAATCTGCGATCGCCTCAATATATCCTCGGGTTAAACGTTCTAATTCTAAACGAGAAAGGGTTTTTGGATTGACAGTAATTCCACCTTTTGCACCCCCAAACGGTAAATTTAAAACCGCACATTTAAAGGTCATCCAAAAGGCTAAAGATGTGACTTCATCGAGAGAAACATTTTCGTGATAACGCACCCCGCCTTTTGTCGGCCCTCGGGTATTATCATATTGCACTCGATAACCCGGAAACATTTTCAAAGAACCATCATCCATCCGCACTGGTATCGAGACCATTAAACTTGATTTCGGAAATTTTAACCGTTCTATGGTATCTTCTGATAAGTTAACGTATTTTAAAGCTTTTTCTAGACGTTTGCTGGCATCTTCAAATAAAGAATTTAACATGGTTTTTAATATTGTCTTCTTTGATCCCCATACTTTTATTGTAAGATGCAATAATTTTTTTTAGGTTTAAGTTTTACAATTATTTTTTCATAATTCTTTATCATCTCCCTCTGTACAAGTCCGATTTAAGCAGACTTCACCATCCTTACCTGCTGCTGTATCTTCGAGTTCATAATAATTCATACTTCTTATCAATTAAAGCCTTGGTAATGAAGCCAAATTCTTTTAATATAATTGAGTGACTTCCATTCAAGACCGATTTATATCGATCAGTTGTAGATGCCCCTAAAAATTATTGAAAATTTTGATAGCAGTTTTACCTTAAATTCTGAGGCTAAAGCCCAACTGTTTACATTACTGACGGGTGAAATATTTCTAAATCAAATCAGTCAGCCACTGGGAATTGCAAAGCTTGAATTCACAGAACTTTTATTTCAGCCTGTGCCTTATAGCACTCAAACGCCGAAAGGGATGCCGATTGAATTTCAAGCTTATTATGAATCTGATGATTACATAATTGTAAATGTTCCCCCTAACTTTATGTTTCAGGCTAAAATTTTTAAGCCCAGTCGTCTTTGTGCGATTTATCGAAAACTCAGTGATTAATCAGTCTCAGAGACAATTAAAATTAGATTGAAAACTACTATTTGAATTTTAATAAACATGAAGAGTCAAACGGATATTCCTAACCTCAGTCAAATTAATTTCACCCCTTATTTAGATGAATCGGGATATTTGCCCCAATCTTTAGAGGGTAAAATTGGTGTTTATGCTATTTTTGATCAGAACCAAACTTTACAATATATCGGCTATTCTCGTAATATTTATCTCAGTTTAAAACAGCATCTCATCCGAAAGCCTCAAAGTTGCTATCAGATTAAAGCTAAGACGATTGAACGCCCGAGCCGAACCCTGTTAGAAGAAATTAAAGCTGCTTGGATTGCTGAAAATGGATCAATTCCCGTGGGAAATGCGGCGGAAGAAAGTCAATGGAATCAGGCAATTAATGTTAAACCACTGATGAGCGCTAATGAACAACAAGAGTATGAGAAATTAGAGGGTTTAGGTCAGGAAAAATTCTTAAAAAATGTGGCACGTCGGGTAGAATCAGAAATATTAGAGATTTTAAAGCAACGAGGTGTTCAAGAGGAAATTCGGTTTAATCCAAAATTAAAGTCTAGCGGTTTACTGGATTTAAAATAAATTGCCTATTTTTAGTAAAAGACTAACTCGAAATATCAACAGTTTGGCGAATTTCTTGACGAATTACTAAATTATCTCCACTACGGCGTGCTTCCCATTCTCCCGAAAAAATCAAACCAATATTCCAATATCCCTGAATATAATCTTCATCTTCTGAGATTGTACCCATGTAGGTAATTGGCTCGGATGAACTCATCAAATAACGTTTGATAAAATTAATTTGCCGACCCGTAACAGTACCACTAAACCGTGCTTCTCCTAAGTAATTATCATCTAAAATATTACCGCTGAGGGTATTACCCGCCTGAATAATACTTGCTTCAAACCGCGTGGGATTATTTCTTTGCCAATATGTTCCTAGCCAGGTTCCGTTTAAATCTGCCATATTTGTTGAAAAACTCAGTCAGATAACACTCATGCAGGGAGAGATTATCTTTTTAATCTTATCTTAAATTGAGATCAGATGACTGCTGGGGTCAATCGGTTATTATTTCATTCCTCAATTGACCCGACAACCTAAAGCAACAGATTCGACAATCATCAAGGTTGTTATTCTTTAGACCCCATTGCATCCCATAACCCCGCTTCATGAGGAATCGTATTTCCAGGGGCTGAGACATTTAAAACATTGATAATCGGCAACAGTCCTACGGTCAAGGAACTGAACACAATGATGGCAATCAAAATCAGATGATGCTCATCGTGGGACTGGGAGACAAAGTACTTGGTATTTTTTTGACTATCCATAACTCTCAGAACTCCTAATCATGTGTGGTAAACATCTTTAATATTTGTATCATAAAACACATTTTTTGAATTCTGTAGCCAAATTTACAAAAATTTGACTAAGCGGTAACAAAAGAAAATATTTTTAGCGCCTTTGACCTCTCCCTAACCCT
>CAYSWY010000034.1:27542-58202 GCA_964434975.1 uncultured Lyngbya sp. | reverse complement strand
TTAAAACTAGCTCCACTGCGCCCTGTTACAATCCAAATCAGAGAACGAATACAATCTCGAATGATGCGTATTTTTGACTCTTTCGGATAGCCTTTCGAGGGGACAGAAACCGGAGTAATTGTAATTCCTCGACTTCCTAAAATTAATGTTGCTATTGCCCGCGATCGCGCCATATGATAATCTGAAGTAATTAGATAAATATGTTGTATATTACGTTGTTTCAAGTAATCAATTGAACAGGTAAAATTTGTGACTGTGTCAGTCGGGCAAAAATCATAGTCTACTTTCTGAGATGATACGCCGGCTTGCTGAAAAATTGTTCTATTCTGTTCAAATTTGCTGTAAGCGGCAGAAACTAAGAGATTTAAATCAGGGTGTGAATGAGAAAATTGAGCTGCAAACTTAAATCGGTTTTTGTGGCCTCCCAGAACTAGAATAGCCTGAGGTTCTGGTTCAGAGTATCTAGCGATCGCTAACTTCAACGGAATAATACTGCTCAATAAAAGTAGAGTGATACTCATGGCTACATAGAATTTGATTGAGCGAGATTGATATTTTAAAAAAACCTTAAATAGGGAACCGGGTGCATTTTTCCTATTCATAAATTCTCCTTTATAAAAAAAATAGTCCGGATTATAAACTCTCTCTTATGTAATCAATACTATCAAAGATAAGAAATAGTAAAAGCTACTATAACTATAACAGACTTATATTATGAAAACAATTCTTGTGACAGGCGCTACTGGATTTATTGCGAGTCATCTTATCCCGATTTTACATCAGCAAGACTGTAAAATTATCGCAGCGGTTCGTAGTTTACCTCATTTTACTCTACCCGCTTCAGTGAATACTATTGTAGTGGGTAATATTGATGAGAATACTAACTGGAAAGAGGCTTTAAAAGACGTTGATATTGTGATTCATCTAGCTGCTCGCGCTCATATTTTACAAGATAATGCCTCTAATCCAGAAGCCGAATTTATCAAAGTAAATACTTTGGGAACATCTAATCTGGTTCAACAATCAATTCAAGCCAATGTTAAACATTTTCTCTTTGTGAGTTCGATTGGTGCCGTCACAACTCTCAGCGATGAAATACTAACAGAACAGTCCGTTTGTCAACCGGATACCCCCTACGGCGAGAGTAAACTTCAAGCCGAAAATAGCTTAATTGAATTAGCAAAAAATAGTCAAATGAATTGGACAATTTTACGTCCTACCCTGGTTTATGGTCAGGGAAATCCGGGCAATATGGAACGCCTGATGAAATTAATTCAGCGTAAACTACCGCTTCCTTTTGGTGCTATCAATAATCGCCGTAGTTTTGTGTACGTGGGCAACCTTGTTGATGCAATTGTAACGATTATCACCCACCCAAAAGCAGCGAATCAAACTTTTATCATTAGCGATGGTGAAGATGTTTCTACAGCTCAACTGATTCGTCAAATTGCGGATTGTCTGGAATTACCCTGCTCTCTGTTACCCGTACCTTTAATCCTATTAAAACTCATCGGTTCTATGGGAGATGGGATTGAGCAAGTGAGGCAAAAACCGTTTATTCTGAATCGCTCAACTATTAATCGACTTAGCGGTTCTTTATGGGTAGATAGTAGCAAACTTCGTCATCTTCTAGATTGGAAGCCTCCTTATACTTTTGAGCAGGGATTAAAACAAACCCTAAAAACAACTCAAAGTTAGCTCAAATTTATCATTGTAAACTCTAATTTTATTCTCAAACAATGAATACACTTTTATGGCTTTGTAGTTTTAGCTTTTTACTCAGTTTAACGAGCGTTTTCTTGATAAAAAATAGCCTCAGTCAACAACTGATTGATATCCCCAATGAGCGCAGTTCCCATACTCAACCGACTCCTCGAGGGGGTGGACTGGGGTTTATTATTGCTTTTGCTGGCATTTTAATCCTCAACCAATTACTTAATCTTAATCTGGTTAATTCTGAACTCTATTTTCCCTGGTTATATCTAATTCCTCTGATCATCATTGGCATCGTCGATGACTGGAAAAATGTACCCTCTAGTGTTCGTTATCTGGTTCAATTTCTCGTCTCTACCCTTGTGGTGGGCTATTGTGGTGCGTTTCCCTTTCCTTGGGTGACTCAACTGGGTAGTCCGGGTGAATTGATTGCCAGTTTTCTGACGATTATTGGTATGACTGCCTTGATTAACTTCTATAATTTTATGGATGGCTTAGATGGGTTAGTGGCAGGAGTGACGGCTGTACAGCTTGGATTTCTGGGGATTTGGTTTAATCAAGCCTCTCTGTGGCTATTAGTGGCTGCTTTAGTGGGATTTCTGTATTGGAATTGGTCACCCGCTAAAATCTTTATGGGAGATGTCGGCAGTACAATTTTAGGGGGAGTTGTGGCGATCGCCTACTTAAGCAACGATAATACTCCAACTTCTGCCTGGCTAGCGGTAACAATTCTTTTACCCTTAATTGGAGATGCAATTTACACCCTTTGTCGTCGTTTATTACGGGGTGAAAATATCTTCAAAGCCCACCGCAGTCACCTGTATCAACGGCTGCAACAGTCCGGCTGGCTACACACTCAGGTTGCCTCGACTTACATGGGAATGACCCTATTGATTGCAGTCAGTGTCTATTATTTTGGCACTCTAGGGGCAATCGGAAGTGGGATTAGCGTATTAGTGGCCGTGGCGATCGCAGAAACATACCTAACATTGGCGATGAAGCCTCAAAAGTGATAAATTATCAATACAATGATGAAGTCTGCTTAAGCGTTAATCTCAATTCAAATTACCTTATTTTTGATACACTTACAGATTCAAATATATTCCCTGAACTGACATTTTATCAGCAGCCATGATTGCTCAATTTGATCATCCTCAAATGTCTCCTCAAGATTATTTAGCTTGGGAAATCAAACAAACCAGCCGTTATGGTTATATGGATGGTCAGGTTTACGCCATGACTGGGGGTACAATTCCTCATAATCAAATTGCGGTTAATTTAGTGGCTTTAATTCATCCTCATCTGCGGGGAAAACAATGTAAAACCCTCAGCAGTGATGCTAAAATTGGCGTAACAGAACAAGGCCCTTTTCACTATCCGGATGTATCCGTTACTTGCGATCCAAGAGATAGAAATGCACGAGATTTTATTCGTTATCCCTGTTTAATTGTAGAAGTTCTTTCTAGCAGTACAGAAGCGTTTGACCGGGGTCAGAAATTTAGACATTATCGCCGGATTGAAACCTTACAGGAATATATTTTAATTGATCCAGAACAAATCAGTGTAGAATGCTATCGTCTGAATGCAAATAATAGATGGGAGTTATTTCACTATACTTCTGATGCTAATCCTTCAGAAAATTCTCAGGTTAACCTCACCAGTATTGATCTAACGTTTCCCATCGAATTACTTTATGAAGATATTGATTTGATTAATAATGAATAAATAGAGACGTTTCCTATGACCAGGACTTTCTCAAGCGCGCAGAGGCTACGCCAACGTCCTTAAAGGCAGAGGGCAGAAGGAAATAACTGGAAATAACTTATTTCCTCCTTCTTCCGAATCGGATACAAGCCCCGTATCAGTAAGACGGACAGTTGGACATGTGGAGGTACAAGCCTACCCGCACCCGAAAACTTCTTCCGTCTTCCCTCTTCCGTCTTCCTTCGTATTGACCTCAATTGCAGTGATAAAAAACGTCTCTACAGTGTCTCTACAGTCAAGTTATGAGTCTTTTTCCGGGGGTTCGTATGTTGAAACCACTTGTAATTCCTTCAACTGTTTATCATCGACATCTGAAGGGGCATCAGTTAACAAACAGCGGGCTTGTTGCGTCTTCGGAAAGGCAATCACATCCCGAATAGAGTCTTCTTCAGCTAATAGCATGACTAACCGATCCAAGCCATAGGCAATCCCCCCATGAGGCGGAGTTCCATATTCAAAAGCATTCATTAAAAAGCCAAATTTATCATTTGCTTCTTCAGGTGATAAACCAATGGCAGCAAATACTTTTTCTTGAATCTCCCGTTGATAAATCCGCAAACTACCGCCGCCGATTTCTGTACCATTTAGCACCAAATCATAAGCCACTGCCCGCGCCGTTTTCAGGTCATCAATATCTTCCGGGTTGGGGGAGGTAAAGGGGTGATGCAGGGCTTCTAAACGCTTCTCATCGGCGTTCCATTCAAACATGGGAAAATCGGTAACCCACAGCAAATTAGTTTTCTTGGGGTCAATTAATCCCAGTTCATTGCCTATCACTAACCGTAAGCGATCTAAGGTTTTATTCACAGTCGGGGTATCAGCCGCAGCAAATAACAATAAATGTCCGGGTTGTGCTTGGGTACGTTGAACAATTTCTTGTTTTTGTTCTTCGCTTAAATTGTCTTTAATTGCGCCAATGGTATCGAGTTTTCCACCTTCTTTGACCCGAATATAAGCCAGTCCTTTTGCCCCCGCTTCACTGGCTTCTTTAAACAAGTCACCACCGGGTTTAATTCTGACATTTGAAATCGCCTCATTTCCCCCCGGAATCGGTAATATTTTTACAATTCCCCCGGATTTTACCGCTCCAGAAAATACTTTAAATCCGCAATCAGAAACGACATCCGAAACATCCACTAATTCCATACCAAAGCGGGTATCAGGTCGATCTGTACCATAACGATCCATCGATTCAGCATAGGTTAAACGGGGGAAAGGATGGGGTAAATCAATCCCTTTAACTTCTTTGTAAATATGCACCATCAACGCTTCATTTAAAGCGATAATTTCTTCTTGTGACATGAAACTCATTTCCATGTCTAACTGAGTAAATTCCGGTTGACGATCGGCCCGTAAATCTTCATCGCGGAAACAGCGGGCAATTTGATAATAACGATCAAATCCCGATACCATTAATAACTGTTTAAAAATTTGGGGCGACTGGGGTAAAGCAAACCATTCCCCTGGGTTAACGCGACTGGGAAGAATATAATCTCGCGCCCCTTCTGGTGTGGCACGGGTTAAAATCGGAGTTTCTATTTCAATAAAATTCTGCTGATCTTCTAAAAACCGCCGCATGGCTTTTACCACTTGATGCCGCAATTGTAGGTTACGGGTCATGCGATCGCGTCGCAGGTCAAGATAACGATATTTTAGCCGCAAATCTTCCCGCACAGGTTCTGTATCGGTAGTGGAAACTTGAAACGGGAGTGGCTTCCCTAAACCATTAAGTAACTCAATTTGGTCGGCGTAAATTTCGACTTCACCCGTCGCCAGTTTGGGGTTGAGAGACTCCTCCGGACGTTGAGATACCCGCCCTGTGATCAAAACCACATATTCATTGCGAACGCGATTGGCAATATCATAGGAATCTGGAGTGCGTTCTGGGTCGCTGACAATTTGTACCACACCTGTGCGATCGCGTAAATCCAAAAAAATCACACCGCCATGATCCCGTCGCCGGTCAACCCAGCCACAGAGGGTGACAGTTTTATCAAGATGAGTTGTTTCGAGTTGACCACAATAGTGAGTTCGCATAGCCGCTTGTCTGGTGATGGATGAAGATAATTTCGATAGTGAGCAAAACTCCAGTTTGACATTCTCTTTGACCAATCGCAAGCTAAATCATAGAAGTTTGCAAACCAGAGGAATTACTTGTTCCTAGGATGTCACAGATTTTGTCTGCTGAAGCGCCATTTTGGCAAATCCACAAATTGTAGAACTCATTTTCAGAGTGAGTGATTCTCAAGTTGGAAATGTTGGGTGAACTACGCCTGATTTAGTGCTAAACTCTAAACTATTGCGACAACCTGACAATTCCGATGTTTCTAAGGCTATGGCTTCTTGAAGGGTTGGCTGTCGTTCAACTTTTTCCGTTCAATATTTCTCTTTAATTTCTTGGGCGATTACCCCAACATTTTTTTATGATCGTCGGTACTACAGAAGCTGCTAAAATTTTAAAGATCTCTACGGCTCGTCTCAGAGTCCTGCTGATGGCTGATAGAGTTGAAGGGGCTTATAAAACTGGGAGAATGTGGCTGATGCCGCTGTTTAACGGTAAACCGATTATTAAACGAGGAACTCGTGGCCCGAAACCCCGTTGGTGTAATCCCAGAAAGCCTGCCAAAAAGATCATTCACGTTAACTCTCATAAAATTCGACAAAACCAAAAACAATCTACTCAACAACCCGTGATTACAGTTAAGCAGCAGGAAGCTGGCCGTAATCTCAACCTTTATGGGCATGAGGTAGAAATATTAGGAGGGTGTCGAGTGGTCTATCGTCCGGATAATCCCAAATGTGGTGCGAGGGTTTGGATTGAAACGTTGTATGATGTCAAAGTGATTTCTTAGGCGTGAGCCAACGGCGCGATCGCGTCCATGAAGAGTCTCCGGATCGCAGCGCTATTGAGACTAAGGAGTTTTATATTTTTCTGTAGATTTTAAGTTAAAATAATTCTTTTAAAATACAGAATATATTTGATTATTCCAAACGATGACACATTATCAACAAACCCTACAAGTTCAAACTTGGGGAAAATCTTTATCAAAAATTACCAATCAAATTGAACAGGTGGTGAAAGCGGCGGGAATTGACACGGGACTTTGTACTATTTTTATTCGTCATACTTCAGCTAGTTTAATTATCCAGGAAAATGCTGACCCGGATGTGTTAGTGGATTTAGAAAATTTCCTTTCTAAGTTAGTGCCAGAAGGGTATGATTATGTTCATAGCGCCGAAGGCCCCGACGATATGCCAGCTCATATTCGCACTGTTTTAACCCAAACGTCTGAACAAATTCCAGTCACAAAAGGACGTTTAGCCTTAGGGACTTGGCAGGGTATTTATCTGTGGGAACATCGAAGTCATCGTCATCGCCGAGAAATTGTGGTGCATATTTTCGGAGAATAACTGTTTATTTAAAAGTCAGCGCCCAGTAGACGCTGATAATCACTTAATTTTAGATGATAGATATTCAGTCAAATCTCATTAGAATAAGCTGTCATACTCAACTGGAGTAAAGAATCCTTCAGGTAGGGTGAAAACTTCACTTCCCATCATCTCTGCTTGAAATGCAGTCGGAATTACAGTTCCTTCTTCAACAAAGAAAATCTGTTGTTCAATTTGAGGCGTTTCCGGTAATAATAAACTGTCTGATTCTGCTGCTTGTCCTCGGGTTAATTCATCGGCAATATCCTCTTGAAGTTCAGATAAAGCACTTTTCACACCTTCAACTTCTTCTGTACTCGCTCCTTCAGCTTCTAATTCCTCAATATATTGAATTAGACCCGCTTCACCCTCTCTCAAACTTGATAAAATATCAGTCGGTTCAGAACTGTCTGAAACTTGCTCATCATTAAAATTGGTGAGGGGATCGAAGGGATAAGAGTCTTCATCAATATCGATAAATATTATTGAATCGAGTATTTGAGATGGATTGTTAATTTCTTCACCTAAACCTCCTAAACGTGCGGCTTCCAATCCTGAAATACCAATTAGCAGATCTTCTCCTTCCTGTTTAAATTCTAAAATAAACGGAGTTTCTTCAGCAGTGTCAGAAAAACTCATCTCAGAATTAGTAGAGTTTCCTCCCGAAAATCTTGCACTATCAAGTCCGATCTTATCGCCCTGAGAACTGTTGAAATCAACATTTAAATCGGCCTGACCTGGGACAGCAACAAACGTATCTGCACCCGTTCCTCCGTAAAGCTTATCAAATCCAGAATCCCCTCGAAGAAAGTCATTGCCGCTATCTCCGTACAAAGTATCATTGTCAGTACCGCCAAAAAGCTCGTCATTATTTTGACCACCATACAAAATATCAAAGCCAGAATTTCCAAACAGATCATCATTACCTTGGTTACCATAAACCAGATCATTACCCCCAACTCCAAAAAGAGAATCATTGCCTCCAAATCCAAACATTTGATCGGCAGAGGAAGTCCCTACTAAAGAGTTGTTTCCCGAATTTCCATTAATAGTTGCCATATTGAATCTCCTTGAGATTTCTACAAACCTCTTAATGTTTTCATGGTTGACAAGTTGTTTTACTTGTCTGTTTTTTAACATAGCACTAAGTCAATTAATTACAACATCCTATAAGCAAATATAATCCCCCTCCCCCGAAAAACTAATGAATTACTTATTAGTAATTAGTTTTAATAAAGCAATTTTATTTAATACGTTAAAGTTATTTATATTGAATATTATTAATTGATTTTTTTGCGATATGCATTAATAAGCTGCTAGGATTATCCTAACTATCAACTTCACTTATTATGAGTCAATCTCGTTAAATCTATAAATTTGCTGAGAGAAGAATTATGGCACTTTATCAGTAGATATACCTAAAAAATTAGGCGAATAAAAGGATTTATTTATGGGAACATCGCAGTCATCGTCATCGTCTATAAATTATGGTGCATATTTCGGGATAATCATATATAAGGAGTCACCCCCGCAGAGGCGCATTGCAATACGCCCGTAAAGGAGTTAGAGATTAGGGGTTAGTAATTGGTGAATGTTTCCCGTTTTCTTTTCTAAGAAGATTTTCTGACTAGCATTGAAGTATTGCTATATTATCAACGTTAATGATTAGTTTTTCGGCATAAAACAAGCTTTCCCCCCTTTGCCTTGATGATAACAAGACCATTGTTCTTCGGTGGGAATAATAAAAATAGGCTCAAATTCTGAAGAATCAGAGATTTCTGTAACAGCTTGATTGATGGGTTTTGCGGGGATAGGAATAGTCTCAGCTTCTGTAGTGGAAAACCGATCTTTTAAGTCGATTAAATAATGAGAAATTAAGCTATGTCGTTCATAAGATAATAAGTAAGCGTGTAATAGATTAGGATTTTCTGCGTCACGATGCATCACCACTCCATCTACACCAAAACTATGATTATCAATCCAACGATTATCAGCATCTAAAATAGCACTATAATAAGGCAGTGTTTCGGGTGGATTGGCTTTTAAGTCTTCATAACTTTGACTAAAAGGAGTTAAAGCAATCCCAATGGGTCGATATAATCCTTTGTTGTATTCTGTTGTCGGAAGTTGAGGTAATTTTTTTAAATCAATCCCACCAATAATAATTTTATTCGTATTACCATTGCGAATATCGCTAAACACTAATTCAATTTCTTGTAATTCTTGATTATTTGTCTTGGAGTCAATCTCTCTTAAAATCGCCTGATTAAATTGACCAATTCTCCAATATTGGTTACCCCAAGCCGTTTTTGGATCATACCAACCGGGTTTTCTAAAGGTGGCAAAGCGAACTTGATTACTATTATTATAAAAATCTCCCCAAGTCGTTAGATTATTTGCCATCACGTTTCTAATTTTTCGGGTTTGTTCTCCAGCCACTATAATTCGTTCATCTTGAGGAAAAGTAGCCGCCACTTTGGTTTCACTTGTGACTGTTCTTAATAACCCTAAGTCAATGGGTTTACCAGCGGGATTATGCCATTTTTCTAAGCTTAACCAATGCTTCCAATAAGAGATTGAATTAATCCTTTCAAACACTTGCTTATATTGACCTAAAGGAAAATCAAACCAGCCATGATAATATTGCGCTTTTTTACCCTCTTCTTCGACATTAATCACAATTTCCCATAACCCAGAATTCAAACAATTACGCGCTAATTCAACCGAGTATATATTTTCTTTCTCATATCCATCTCCCCCAGTAATTTCTAAATGTTCTGAATCTGGCGGAAAGCTAACTTGCTGTCGATTCCATTCTCGACTGACTAAAGCAATTAATTCTAAATTTTTATCAGTTTGTGCAACCTCTGGAACTTTAGGGACAAACAGTTCTAAGTTAATATTTTTTAAGACGATTTTAGCGACTTTTGCATCATTAGATTCTAAGATAAAATCAAAGTAATTATTATCAGTTTGAACAATTTTTAGCTGACGATTACTATACCGATTATGAATTGTACTATAATTTGCGGGTTCTGCTGGATATTGCTTGGCTGAAAACTCTTTAACATTAACTTGCATTTCCTCAGCCACTTTGTAGCGATTAATAAATGCAACGCCACCACTAATAATTAAAGTATAAAATAATAAAGAAACTCCCCAGAAAATCTTATTACTGATCTTCTTTGGAGGCGTTTTTTGATGTTCTTGTTTGACAGACTGAGTCGATAGAGAGACGGGGGTTTTATCAAGCTTCATTGCTCCACCTTGACTAACTTTGTATAGGACTTAATGATTATTCAGTCACCTCAAAGCCCAAACTTTTAGATAGGATAGTCCGAATAATAAATCAACTACACTATTCGATCCAGTCAAGATGGATCATTGCAATAAAATTTTACATTTTGATAGAAATATGAGAAAAACTTTTACAATCTTTCCCGCCCTAAATACGGTTGTAAAACTTCTGGAACTTCAACTGTACCATCAGGTTGTTGATAGTTTTCTAACACAGCCGCCATTGTTCTACCAATCGCCAATCCTGAACCGTTGAGGGCATGAACAAACTCAGTTTTCTTTTTCTTCTTCTGATTGGGTTTGGCTTCTTTGAAGCGAATATTTGCCCGTCTGGCTTGAAAATCTTTGACATTAGAACAACTTGAAATCTCTCGATACTGTCCAGAAGAGGGCAACCAAACCTCCAAGTCATAACACTTTGCGGCTGAAAACCCTAAATCTCCCGTACAGAGTTCAATCACTCGATAGGGTAATTTCAAGAGTTGTAAAATCATAGATGCATTCTGCACTAATTTCTCGTGTTCGGCAACAGATTCTTCCGGATGAACTAACTTGACCAATTCTACCTTATTAAACTGATGCAAGCGAATTAACCCTCTTGTATCTTTCCCATAACTACCCGCTTCCCGGCGAAAACAAGGAGTAAAAGCACAATGATAAATCGGTAATTGTTCTGCGTCTAAAATCTGATCTCGGTACAAATTCACCATCGAGACTTCCGAAGTTGGAATTAACCATAAATCATCTTCACCACACTTAAAACTTTCTTCAGCAAACTTGGGTAATTGTCCGGTTCCCCTTAAACTTTCACTATTAACCAATAACGGCGGCATCACTTCAACATAACCATTTTCTGTATGTTGATCTAACATAAATTGCATTAAGGCTCGTTCTAATGCAGCACCCGCCCCCATCAACGTCACAAAGCGACTTTGGGCAATTTTCACCGCTCGTTCAAAGTCTAAAATTCCCAGCTTTTCCCCGATTTCCCAGTGAGGTAAAATATTATCATTATTGGGTTTATATTCATCTCCCCAACGTCGAATTTCAACATTATCCGCCTCACTTTTCCCCTCTGGAGTAGACTCACTCGGTAGGTTGGGAAGGGTCAGTAAAAACTGCTTAATTTCTGCTTCTAATTCCTTCTCTTGGGGATCGAGTTGACTTAAACGAACTTTTAACTCTTGACCTTCCTGTCTTAAAGCCTGAATTTCAGCCCCTTTTGGATCGCTGCCTGACTTAATTTGTTGACCGACTAATTTTCCTATTTCATTACTTCGGGTTTCCAATTCTACCCGTTGTTGTTCTAAATGACGACGTTGCTGATCCCATTCTAAAAGGGGTTTAAGATCGTATTCGCCTCGCAGGTTAAGGCGTTGTTGAACTTCTTGGGGATTTTCCCGAATTTGCTTAATATCTAACACAGTTATTCTTTGAATATTCGCCCTCAAACTCTCTAACTTTACTGGCTTGTCACGAACAAAGCAATATTAAGAGGGGTTACGAGTGATTTGTCCAACAAATAGTGTCGTTCGTTAATTTCCACCAAAGGGAACGGGGAATGGATAACAACCACGAGTACGCGATCGCCAATCACCCATAATAAACAACTAATGACTATTCAAAAACTCAAGATAAGTTTTGCTTAAATCTTTGACGGCTAATTCGTACAATTGTTTTCCATGTTCTGGGGTGGCTAAAGCTGGGTTAGACCCCATCCGACCATCGGGATAAGAAGCGCGAAAATTAGCTGCGCCATATATAGGATATCCTCTGACGGCAACTTCTGGATCAAGGGGTGCTGTTTTAATCGAGTCTGGGTAAACGTATTGAGTCACGGCAACTTCGCTGGGGGTGGCGTGAGACCCTTCTTGGTCACCATAGAGTTCTTTAGCCAGTTTATAAACCGAACCACACATAAACCAATTACCAATACGACAGCGCACTTGGTCTGCATGGGGTAAATTAAGATCGGCTAAGGCTGCGTAAGTTTCGGAAAAGGCTGCTTTTAATGTGGCGATATTGCCGCCATGACCATTAATAAAGAAAAAATGGGTAAACCCAACTTTGGCTAAAGCGGTAATGGTTTCTTTCACCACTAAAATTAAGGTCGTGGGTTTATAGCTAATGGTTCCGGGAAATGCGCTATGATGAAGTGCCATACCCACATTGATGGTGGGGCCGACTAAACTGTTGGTGGCAACTCCAGTCTGTTTGGCGATCGCTTCTGCACAAATGGCATCTGTACCGATTAATCCCGTTGGCCCATGTTGTTCGGTTGAACCAATGGGGATAATGATACCTGTAGATTGTTGAAGATACGATTCAACTTCCGGCCATGTACAGAGATGAAGTAACATTATATGATGGTGAGTTAAGAACGCTTACAGGAAATGATATTGAGTCGTCTTTATCATAGCTTGAGTTAGACTGAATCTGTTTAGATGTCAAGGCTGTTTGTTGAGATTTCATTACAATAATGAAACCCTAGGATCGAATTCAAATCGCGGGTCAGAACATTTCTTTTAGAGCTTCTAGAAAAGCTTAACCAAAAGATAACCTTTTCTTTACCTATTCTTAACCTCATAATCCTAGGATAATTAGCAAAAGCAATATTTCCAGATCGATTAATAACTGCAACTCGTTAGGAGTCAAATAATGTTAGCCGATCTAGCGTCCCAACTGACAATAGATCAGATCCATAGTCAATTAATTCATTCCTGTTATCAACAGCCGTGCCAGCAACGAATGATTGCTCAACGCAGCTCTATTAATAACTGGGAACATACCTATGTTGGATGGATGATCGTAAGTTAAATCACCACGAAGTTAAGAATGATCTAGATGAATAGATCATTTTTAAATCAGAATTTCGCTTAACTTATCCACTTCAAAATTGTAACTGAATTATGTTTTCTCCAGAATTGAGCAGAGCGTCCTCTCCGGCTAATATCGGTGGGAATGGTCAAATTTTACTACTCGAACATGAAACTCCTTGGCAGGATGTTTTGTCTATTGGCTTAAAGGAACAAGGATATGATGTTGTCGTCGCTCAAGCAGGGCGTGATGTTTTACCCTCTCTTCAGGCTGCTGCATCCAGTTTAAGCAATTTTCCTTTTAACCTATTGATATTAGACTCAATCAATGGTTTAGATCTGTGTCGTATGTTACGACATCAAGGAATTTCCGTGCCAATTTTAATTATTGGTACACAAGAAACCGCCAATAACTGTGCGTTTTATTTAGAGGCAGGTGCTGATGATTATTTAACTAAGCCCTTTGGAATGCGGGAATTTATCGCCCGTTGTCGTGCTTTAATGCGTCGTCAGCGCCTCGGTCAACTTCCCGGTCCGGTTATGTTGCAATACAAAGAAATTACACTCTATCAAGAAGAATGCCGGGTTGAAGTTCGGGCGCAAGAAGTTAAGTTGTCTCCGAAGCAATTGCGGTTGTTAGAGTTGTTTATGAGCTATCCGAAGCGAGTCTGGTCTCGAGAACAACTGCTGGATTTAATTTGGGGGCCTGATTTTATTGGAGACAGTAAAACCGTTGATGTTCATATCCGTTGGTTACGGGAAAAAATCGAACTAGACCCCAGTCATCCTGATTATATTGTCACCGTGCGGGGATTTGGTTATCGGTTTGGTTAAAACTTCGGCTGCGCTCAGCTTGAAAAGTCTATAATTAGATCAAAAATTAAATAGAAATCTCGACCTTTAAACGCCGTTTAAGTTTTCTTGACCTCAGCTTCTATGAACATTAACCGTCGTGATTTTTTGGGCTTGGTAGTTGCCAGTGCTGGTGCGGCTGCCTTGCCGGGTTGTCATGCTCATATTCCCTTCGTTAAACTAGATAATTCCAAGCTAGTAGATCGCAAAGCAATTCTGCCGTTTCAACCCCTAAAAGGGCCAATTCCACTCGGAAAAGCAGTCAATTTTAATGCCAGCAATGCATTGGTTCAGATTAGTGATACCAATCCTCAACAGCAGGTTCAGGATTATAAAACCTACGAAGTCATAGATGATTTAACCTTACCATTCGGGTTTACCTATGATGTCATTGCTGCTTGGGGCGACCCAGTGGGAGAAGGTCATTTTGGTTACAACAATGATTATCTCTCCTTTATTCCAACCGGAGATAATGTTGGGCTACTGACGATTAATTTTGAATATATTAGTCCTCGAACCTGGCTACAAGCCTACGAAAAAATTATCGGTCAATCTTTACCGATCGAACAATTACAAAAACAAATTCAATCTCTCGGTACAACAGAAGTAAATGCCTTTGGTTTACCCGCCAAATCTCCTTTGCGAAAAACCATTTTAGAAATGTCTCAAGCGGGGTTAAAAGACCTGGGAATAGGGATAATTTCAATTCGTCGCAACGCTGATGGCAAATGGGAACGCACCTACTCGGATTTAGATCGCCGTATTACAGGGGTTTCTGGATGGATGGATGGGCGCTATCTCAAATCTACCGGGCCGGGCGTGGCAATCTTTAATAAAGCAGGTGTTGGGTATGATGACCAACTCGGCGATCGCATTATTGGGACATTTGCCAATTGTGCAGGGGGAACTACTCCCTGGGGAACGGTTTTAAGTGCCGAAGAAAACTTTCAATCCTATGTCCCTGAAGGCGTTTATCCCGATGGCACTCCCTTCTCCCCCGCAGAACAGCCTTTTTCGGTCAAATTGGGGGGAATGGGCAATGTGTTGGGCTTAGCCGGGAATAAATATGGTTGGATCGTAGAAGTTGATCCGGCGAACCCAGATGATTATGGCACCAAACATACTTGGCTAGGCCGCTATCGCCATGAAGCGGTGGGAATTCGAGTAGAAGCGGGTAAACCCTTAGGGTTTTATTCGGGATGCGATCGCCGGGGGGGACATCTGTATAAATTTGTCAGTCGAGATAAAGTTAAAAATCCCCAAGATAAAGCCAACTCTCGTTTACTGGAAAACGGCATATTGTATGCAGCGCAATTTAACCCCGATGGTACAGGTCGCTGGATTCCCTTAACCGCCAAAACCCCCGTTAATCCCAACTTACCCAGTACTCATGTGGGGGGGATGATTTGCTTGCCCAAACGACCCGCAGGGGGGATGCTAGCACTGAGTGATGACGCAGAAATTGATACTTACCGCGCCTCATTTAAAACCCTCGGGGATCTTTACAGTGGTACTGCTGAAGAAATTCAGGGGGCGATTTTAATTGATGCTCATCTGGCGGCTAGCGCTGTTGGGGCCACCTGTACTGCTCGTCCCGAAGATACAGATGTGGCCGCAGATGGTTCGTTATTTATTGCCTTTACCTCTGGATTTCCCGATGGCACCACAGGGGGGCCAGATAAACAGATTTTTGCCGGACCCGATGGAGAAGCGCCTTATGAGTCGGGTTGGATTATGCGCTTAGTTGAACAGAAAAATAAACCGAACGCTAAGAGATTTACCTGGCAAATGTTTGCCACAGGGGGAGAAGTGGCTGACGGGGGTTTAGGATTTTCTAATCCTGATAATTTGGAGTTTGATCCAACCGGGAACTTATGGATGGTGACAGATATGTCTACCGGAATGCACAATCAACCCGTTCCCATGGATCGGATGAATGAGTCAGGAGAACCCATGAATACGAAAGAAACCCTCGGTATTTATGGCAATAATTCCTTGTGGTTTTTCCCCACAACTGGAGAAGCTGCCGGAAGCGCTCATTTATTTGCCACAGGCCCCATGGAATGTGAATTGTGCGGGCCGTTTTTTACCCCCGATAGCCAAACCCTCTTTGTTGCCGCCCAACACCCCGGAGAAGCCAACGGCACTCGGCAAAATAACAACAGCGAAACCCGAGAGTTTGCGATCGCCACCACCACCGGAGAAAAATTCATCCAAACCCGTCAAGTCCCCATCGGTTCTAACTGGCCCAGCAAACAGCCCAATAATCCCCCCTTACCTGCCGTTGTTGCCATTCGCCGTACAAATTCTCAACAAATTATTTAGCTAAATTTAAGGGGTTTTTTCAGCCACTGGAAATCCCTTTGAGTCCTATTCACAACTGGATTTTCAGCACTTCTTGACTTTCGGAAAATTACGATTATGGTATGTTAATATTGGTTCAATCGAGCTGGGGACGACCCTAGTTTATGTTATTTTTAGGTCGGTGTGAGATTAGAGATGATGAACAAAATTTTATTGAACGTGCTAAAGCAGAGTTCTGGGGTTCTCGGAGTAACCCTCGCCTTGTCGAGTGCGGCTATGGCTACTGTTGCTTCATCTGAGCAATCAGTCTCTGTGTATGAGTCTGGCTCTGAACAAGCAGAAGTCTTAACAGAAACGCCCGTTGCCGTCAATGGTGAGACTCCAGCTCAAATTAGCGTTCCAGAATTTTCTGTATCTCAATCTGCTGAGTATCAAATGGCTCAGATGGAGGAGAGTACAGAAGCTGGAGTATCAGAACTCGAGCAGATCACAATTTATGCTGACGAAGCTGACAGCATGGATCAGGTGACCTCTGTTTCTCAGTTGTCTGACGTACAGCCGACAGATTGGGCGTTCCAAGCGCTACAGTCCTTAGTTGAACGCTACGGTTGTATTGCAGGTTATCCCGACGGAACCTACAAAGGGAACCGGGCAATGACTCGTTATGAATTCGCCGCAGGTTTAAACGCTTGTTTAGAGCGGGTGAATGAATTAATTGCTGCTTCTGTTGCGAATTTGGTCACGCGGGAAGATTTAGCCGTATTACAACGTCTACAAGAAGAATTTGCCGCAGAATTAGCAGCGCTACGGGGTCGGGTTTTAGCCCTCGAAGCACGCACCGCTGAACTCGAAGCCAATCAATTCTCCACCACTACTAAACTGAGTGGAGAGGTAATCTTCCAAATCGGAGATAGCTTTGGTGAGCGGGCTTTATTCAACGTCAACGGCGACCAAGGCCCCGATGGCACGGGTTTAGTTGAGGAAAATGATGACCCCACCCAAACCTACTTTGGTTATCGGGTTCGTCTGGTCTTCGATACTAGCTTTACCGGAAAAGATCGGCTGCGGACTCGTTTACAAATCACTGATGTTCCGAACTTCAGCAGTAGCGCTCTGACCAATACCCTGATGGCTCGTCAAAACCTTGAGGGAAACACCAATGGGGTGTCGCTAGATGATTTATACTATCGTTTCCCCGTGTTTAACGATAAAGGTCAGGTTTTTATTGGGGCTAATAGCTTAGACCATGACGACTTAAACGACCCCATCACTCCGAGCGGCTTTTCCAGTCCGGCGGCGGGGGCTGTCTCTCGTTTTGCCCGATATAACCCCACTATTTACCGGGGCGCTCCTGAAGGAACTGGGCTTATCTTTAAGTATGCCTTTAGTGATGCATTCCAACTGAACCTGGGTTATTTAGCCAGTAGTGGTTCTAGTGCCGAAGATGGAGAAGGCTTATTTAATGGTAGCCACACCGCAGGCGCTCAAATTGTGGTTACACCTGTCGATAACTTTACGTTCGGGGTGGGTTACAACCGTCGTTATTATGGCAATGGCGATGTTAACGTTACAGGTAGTACCGGTAGCTTTATTGCCGCTCGTCCCTTTGGAAATAACGCCACCACCACTGATAACCTCGGTTTTGAAATGAACTGGGGCATCTTAAGTGGACTTGAATTTGGCGGTTGGTTTGGTGCCACCTGGGCCGACCAGAAAAATGGCGGTAACGACAATGCAACTATTCTGAACTGGGCTGCTTTCTTGGCATTTCCTGATGCTTTCAGCGAAGGAGACTTGGCAGGTCTGGTTGTCGGTATGCCTCCGAAAGTCACCAGTCACGATATTGATGCTTTAGAAGATAACGACACCACAATTCATATCGAAGCCTTCTATCGCTTCCAAATGAATGACTACATCGCCATTACACCTGGTGTATTTGTGGTGACTAACCCAGACCACAACGACAATAACGATACAATTGTTGTCGGAACTTTACGGACTCAATTCCGCTTCTAAGTTGGTTTAATTGATTCTGTTAAGTTGAGAGGTGTTCTAATAGAATGCCTCTTTTATTTTATGGCGCTACCCGCTAGGCAAGTAGGCAAATAGGCAATAGTGACGAAAAAAGCTATCAATTAAAGGCTTAATTAAAACTTGAACAACAAACAGGTAGACTTCAATGCATTTTATAATATTTCGGCTTTGGTGAAGTAAATCCCAGAAGACTATTTTTCTGAGTAAAAACTTTAACCTAATTCAAATAAAGTTTGCGCTTCACTCAGATAATTAACATGATTGAATATTCTTGCTCTGAGCAGTTTTTAGCTTAATGGGTAAGCGAATAATAAATTCTGCTCCTTGATCTAAATCTGAGTTAAAACAGAGTTCTCCTTGATGTTTTTCAATAATAATTTGCCGAGCCATTGCTAACCCTAAGCCCTTGCCTTTTCCTGCGGGTTTAGTGGTGAAAAAGTGATCGAATATCTTATCCTTGTGTTTCTCATCGATGCCGATGCCATTATCACGGACTTTCATCTCTATTTGATCTTGTTGATAAACTGCTGTACTAATGGAAATCTGGGGAGTCTGATGATGAGATGAATTTTTTTTATTAAATTTTCCGGCATTAATTGCTGATTCCATCCCATCAATTGCATTCGTAAACAGATTCAAAAACACTTGATTGAGTTCGGCGGGGAAACACTCTATCAAGGGGATATCACCGTAGTTTTTCACAATCTCAATCCCTGTTTGATTGCCACAGAACTTAATTTCATGACTTAAAATCATTAACGTGCTATCAATCCCTTCATGAAGATTAACTGTTTTGAAGTCGGCTTCATCCAACCGGGAAAAATTACGCAGTGATAGGACAATATCCCGAATTCGTGTCGTCCCTAATTGCATGGAATTGATAGCCTTGGATAAATCTTCAACCATAAAATCAATCTCTATTTCTTCAAGTTTAGTTTGCAATGCGGCAATATCCTGTGGAGATTGAGTATCCACTTGTTGATAAAAATCAGCAAAGTCCATTAAATTACTGATACATTCATCGAGATAAGCTAAATTACCGTGGATAAAACTCACCGGATTATTAATTTCGTGGGCAATACCCGCCACTAGCTTCCACAAACCCGCCATGGTTTGATTTTGAATCAGGCGAATATATTCAGCTTGCTTCAAGCCAATCCCCAATTGTTCCCCAATTTGAGCCAGTAATTCAATTTCATCCGCTTGCCAATGACGCGGACCGGAGTTTTGAAAGGCGCTTAATAGTCCCCATAATTGCTCACCTTCAAAAATCGGTGCAATGGCGTAGGCTTTGGCTTGAAATTCTTCTAAGAATTGTATATGGCAATCTGTATGTTCAACGGTATTAATATCGGCCACTGCAAAGGTTTCGTTATCAGCATAACGTCCCCCCTGGGTGTGCATCAGATAGGTGTCTTTCATGTTGGGTACTTGACCCACTAACGGTTTCCAGCCGGAGGCAACTGATTCAAACAGAAAATCCCCACTCCAGTCGGGGTTGAAACGATAAATTGTCACCCGGTCGGCATCGAGTAACTGACGGACTTCTTTCACGGCGGTTTGGCAGATGTCGGTAAATTCTAGAGGTTGACGAATCTGATTGCTGATTTTGACCAAGGCTTTCTGACGCGCCAGGGCGATTTCCTGTGCCTTAAGTTGTGCCACCAGTGCCGCTTGAGACTTAATTTGCTCCATTTGCTCCGCTTGCTGCAGTGCGACGGCAAAATAGGTAGCAATTTGGCGAACAAATTCAATTTCTGCCAGTTGCCATCGTCTGGGATGACTACACTGATGAACACAGAGTAATCCCCAGAGTTCTTGATTTTTTAACACCGGAATAATCAGATTCGCCCGCACCTGAAATTGTTCTAAAACCTGAATATGACAATCACTCAAGCCAGCGTTATAAATATCTGCAACGGCTTGTACTCGTCCCTGAGTGTAGTAAGTGGCATATTGGGAACCAAAACAATGGTCATTAACTCTATTAGCTATTGCTGAAGGAAATTCTGCGGCTACGTCTTCTGCGACAAACTCCCCCTCATCCCATCCACTACCGGGGATAAAGCGAAACACCCCCACACGGTCAGCATTTAATAATTGTCGAATCTCTGTCGCTGTAGTATTGAAAATATCATCTAATTTTAAGGAGGATCGAATCCGATCTACAACACTGGTGAGCGCTTGCTGTTGTTGAATTTGTTGAAAGAGTTCATCTGTACAAGAAACAAGTTGATAAGCGGTTTGTTGAAGTGCGGTGTACTTGGGATCGGGTATAGGTAAGTGAGACATATTGATCAAAAGGCAATAATAATAAGAGAGATAGACGAATATGACTGAGTGAACGATTTATCTTGCTGAAGAAAAGCTGACTCCGCAATCGGTTTTTATGTAAGAACTTATAATGACTAAAACTGTGTCTTACATTTGACTAATGGGGGATTTAAGCGATAGCTCAAAAGACATGATATACAACAATTGAATAATATTTGATTTTAACAAAACCATAATTTGTGATCAAGTAAAAATTGTTTTCAGATCAACCGTTTCTTACTCATTATAGTCAATCTCACAACTTCATATTTTTTCTAAATTAGAGTTAATATAAGATGAGTACTGTTTTGTCCAATTTGCCTGAAGCTGTTAGTGATGTTACTCGTCAATATTAATATTGGGGGATTTTGGTAGAGGATTGTGTAAGTTTATTGATTATTGCTGTTCTTCAATTTTGTACCCTGATCAGTCTATAAAAAGGGGTTAGTTGTCGTGTTATTGAAGTGATCAATAAATTTAAGAATACGGATTTTTAGGTCAATAATACGGGTAAAATTATCTCGTTAGAGTATAGGCAAGGCTTCTTGTAGGCAATCTTAGGGGATAAATGTTCACAATAGATTTCTTGCAGCCATTAAAAAAGCAATCATTTCAGTGACTTTTTGTCTCTATTCTTTCCCAAAGAGTGCCCGTTGCCCGTTGCCCGTTGCCCGTGCACGTTGGCGATCGCCTATTCCCAACCTCCCTTGTTAAGGGGGGACTCAGGGGGGATTTAACCCTATACCTATTAATAAATTAACGACAAGCCAGTAAAGCATCTCCTGAGATAAACCCAGCCACAGGAAGTTCAATTTCTACCCAATTGCGCGGTTCTCCATCCGGGTCAGCAATAAATTGATAATCTTCGACTAAATACAGTTTTTGTCCGACTACAACCCCCCCAACTTGTCGAGAAAAACGGCTGGGTCTCGCCCTGACAACAAGTCCTTTTGGCGTTAATTCTCCGTCAAGGCGACGACATAAACTCCCAGTAGGTTGAGGTTGAGGATCGCTGACTGCCTCATCTGAACATAAGGTTAAATTGCTGCGTCCACCGGGATAACCATTAGAAATAAATCCCGCAACGGGGGCTGTAATTTCAACCCAAGTTCGTCCGCCAGGGCCACGAATGCCTTCAAAATCTGCTGTTAACGCCACTTCAGATTGATAACCCACCCCACCCACACGGGGAGAATTGGGGGTCGGGCGTTGATGAACCACTAACCCCTGCTGTTCAAATACACGACGACACAGATCAGAATTGTTTTGGGCCAGTTGTTGACGAAGCTGTTGTGAACCCGCTAAAACCTCAGCCGCCCCCCCCATCAACACTGTACCCAGAATCAATCCCACAATTAATTGATATCGCTGTAACGGCTTCTTCATCACCACTCCTTCACAATCCACTTTAACTAGAATTGTCTCAGAAAGCGCAAATCACTGGCATAAACTCGGCGAATATCATCCATTTGATGCAAAACCATGGCAAAGCGTTCGACACCAAACCCAGCAGCAAACCCGGTATATTTTTCTGGGTCATAACCGACGGCTTTTAATACATTCGGATCAACCATACCGCAGCCTAACACCTCTAACCAATTGCCTTTCCACTGCAAATCAACCTCCGCTGAGGGTTCGGTAAACGGGAAATAACTCGCCCGGAAACGCACGGGTAAATCGCCGAAAATTTGCCGTAAAAATTCTTTAATGGTTCCTTTAAGATCGCTAAACCGTAACCCTTCATCAATAGCTAATAACTCAATTTGATGAAATACCGCAGCATGGGTCGCATCGACTGTATCGCGGCGATAAACCCGACCGGGGGCAACCACTCGAATAGGGGGTTGGTGTTGTTCCATGTAGCGAATTTGCACCGGAGAAGTATGAGTTCGCAATAGATAATTATTCGGTAAATAGAACGTATCCTGCATATCCCGCGCCGGATGGTCTGGCGGCATATTTAACGCCTCGAAGTTATAATAATCTGTTTCAATTTCTGGCCCGGTTGAGACGGTATACCCCATGCCCACAAAAATATCTAACGCTTGGTCAATTAAGCCATTAAGAGGATGAATTTTACCTTGCGGACGAAATACACCCGGTTGAGTCACATCTAAGGTTTCTTGTTGCAGTTTGGCCTCGAGTTGCGCCCGTTGCAAAGCAGTTCGTTTCTCTTCTAGATCCGTTTGTAGGGCTTGTTTAACTTCATTGGCTAAAGATCCAATTCTTGGACGATCACTGGGATCGAGTTTGCCCATGCCCCCCAATACTTTCGACAGTTTACCCTTTTTGCCTAAATAACTAATTCGCTGTTGTTCCAATTCCTCCAAGGTTTGCACTGCTGCGATCGCATCTTTAGCTTCTTGGCTAAGTTGTTGCAGTTGAGTTTCGAGATCACTTAATTGAATTGCCATAATAATTTGAATTAGATTTTAAACTGAGATTTGTTACTGTTATAATTGATTACCTACAACTTATGACTCATGATAGCAGTCACGCGATGATTCTTTTTCCCTATTTTCTCCTTCTCCACAACAATCATTAATGAAATTATTAATTAGTAACGATGACGGTATTTTTGCCCAAGGAATTCGTCAGCTTGCCAATGGTCTAGCCGAAGTGGGTCACGAAGTAGTTGTGGTTTGTCCCGACAAAGAACGATCCGCAACTGGCCACGGACTGACTCTACATCAACCCATTCGCGCCGAAATTGTTGAAGGGGTATTTCATCCCAATATTAAAGCTTGGGCTTGTTCTGGAACCCCTGCCGACTGCGTTAAACTGGCTTTATTTGCCTTATTGGAGACTCCACCCGAACTGGTGTTATCTGGGATTAATCACGGCCCCAATTTAGGTACAGATGTATTGTATTCTGGCACTATCTCTGCGGCAATGGAAGGCTTGATTGAGAATATTTCTAGCGTAGCCTTTAGTTTAGGCAGTTATACGTCTCGTTCCTTTGAAGCTGGGGTAAAATTTGCCCAAACTTTAGTCAATCACCTGCAACAGTTTCCCCTACCCCAAGCCACACTCTTAAACGTCAATATTCCCGCAGTTGAACAAAAGAATATTTTAGGCGTTACCCTGACTCGTCAAGGCATTCGGCGGTATGTTGATATTATTGAAAAACGAATTGATCCGAGGGGAAAACGTTATTATTGGTTAGCCGGCGAACTGTTAGAAGATGTTGAAGAAGTTCAAGATCAAAGCTTTCAAGATAATATTCCTACAGATGTAACCGCCCTACGACAAAATTATATTTCTGTTACTCCTCTACAGTACAATCTCACCTGTAACCTAGGATTAACAGATTTGCAGCAATGGGCAACTCAGTTGGGGGATAGGGAGTAGGGAGTAGGGAGTAGGGAGTAGGGATTAGGGAGTAGGGATTAGGGAGTAGGCAACAGCTATGAAACTCATCAAAAATCCTGACGGGCGATCAGGGGCGCATGCAATGCGCCCCTACCTGTCTCTTAATAACCAACAACTAAATTTGCATAAGTTTCCCCTCACCTGAAATATGTCTGGGTGTATGACTCAAATGAGCGTCACAGAAAGGGGGGACTAACGAGATGAGATTACAAGCTGTTATCATAGAAAGAATTATTCTGAGTGGATTAATTACTCTTGTCGTTGCGATCGCTACCCATCATAACGGTTCCTCAATTAATGGATTGAGTTTCTTGAGTAATATTACACCGTTGGCGAGTCTCGAAAACATTGAGTTCGATCAATCCCTCTATCAAACTGATTACACCCTCAGCCAAAACCCTGTGATTAACAGTCGTATTAATATTAATTAAACTCAGCCCGTTTAATCAGATTAAATACAACTCAATCAATTTCTTGCAGAAATTGTCGCACCGCTGTTTATATATTAATTGTGGTGAATCATCACAAATAGCTTTATTGAACAGTACTTTCGGATTTTGTGTACCCAAAACCTAATACCAAAAACCTAATATCTAACACCAAAAACCTAACACCAAAAACCTAACACCTAATATCTAATCCCTAATACCTGCGCGTAGCGCTATATTTCGCTCAAGTTTCATATAAATAAATGTGAATATTAACCGGAAATTATGAAACATCAAGCGAACCTGTAGATAAACCCGTTCTCAATCGATTAATTCTGAAAAGTTAGCCATAATGGGACGTAGGGTGCCTGGTAAAAGCTCATTCCCAACCCGAATAAATTAGATGGTTTCTACATTTCACTTAAAAGTTGAACGAATTGAACAGGTAGAACAGGTTTGTGTATTTGAATTGTCCTGGGGTCAAGCACAACAATTAAGAGTAACTATTACTTATCCCAAAAGCTTAAGCCAACTCTATCAAAATTGGCAGCAAGTTTATTTAGGATTTTATAACAAAGCGTTACGGGGACGAGTGGTTAAAAAGGGACAATTAGAGCCAAAATCAATTGATTGGCACGCTAAACTCATCGAAGCAGAAACCCAATTATTATCTGAATTTCATCATTGGTTGCGATCGCGAGAATTAACCGAAATTCGAGATACAATTCTACAAGCCGCAATGGCGCAAATACAGTCGGCTTCTAGGACAGAAAGCTTATCAAATACCGGAATAGATTTGCTCATTTGTGCCAGTCCCATTGAAGTGGCACGGTTGCCCTGGGAAGCCTGGGAAATTGGCAGTCGGTTTGCAGCCAGTAAAATTCGCATTGCGCGCACTTGTCGTGATATTTTAGAACAACCTCAGACTTTAACAAGAGCAAGGAGTAAAGTTAGGGTTTTAGCGATTTTAGGAGATGATCGAGGGCTAGATTTTCAACGAGAAAAAACCGCCCTACAATCTTTCTCCAAACAACTCGATGTTGAGTTAGTAGGCTGGCAAGGGAAAAGCGACGGGCGCACACCCGCTGAATTAAGAACGGAAATTACTAAACAAATTGCTGATCCTTTGGGGTGGGATCTTCTATTTTTTGCCGGACATAGTAATGAAGCCTCGGGTTTAGGCGGAGAATTGGCGATCGCGCCGAATGTATCTTTGTATTTAACGGAATTACAAGGAGCAATTAAAACCGCCCGACAAAATGGCTTACAGTTTGCAATTTTTAACTCCTGTAAAGGGTTAGATTTAGCAGATACGCTGATTAGTTTGGGACTCAATCAAGTGGCTGTGATGCGTGAACCCATTCATAATCAAGTGGCGGAGGAATTCTTACTGCGATTTTTAAATTACCTGGTTCAACATCTTGATGCCCATGATGCCTTAATGTCGGCTTGTCGATCTCTGAAATCTGAACAGCAATATACCTACCCCAGCGCCTTTTTAATTCCTTCTCTGTATCGTCATCCGGGGGCAAGCGTTTACCGCTTACCTGAACATAGCGGCGACTGGTGGGGACAACTGCGGCAAAAAATTCAACCGATTTTACCCAGTAAAAAAGAAGCCATTGCCCTGACGGCGCTATTAATGGCCAGTTGGCAACTTCCCATTCAAGACTGGCTGATCGATCAAAGAGTCTATTTCCAGGCGCGTTATCGTCAACTAACCCAACAGTTAGAAACTGCAACACCTCGCCCTATTTTATTGGTTGCTATCGATGAAGAATCTATTCGTCAGGTGGGATTATCTGATCCTCGACCGATAGATCGGCGTTATCTGGCTGAAATTATCGATCAACTTAACCGTTTCGATGCCAAAGTGGTGGGTTTAGATTACTTAATTGATCGTCCCGCCAACGACCAAGGAGATAATGATCAAATTTTAGCCACTGCGGTTAACAATTCTGTTCAACAAGATCAAACTTGGTTTATCTTTGCCAGTAAGTGGAAACAAGCCGGGGTGTGGTGGGATGTGATTGATACAGTAGCCCAGCCAGAATGGAGTCTAGCGGGAGATATGCGAGTACTTGGAGATCCACCGACTTATATGAGTCTGTTACCCATTCCTTACCCCGATAGTGAACAACGGTTGCCCTTATCTTATCTACTGGCATTAGGCTATTGGATGAATTTTGAAATTTCAGACGAGCCTCCCCAACCGCAACTGAATAATACAACAGGGTTTTTATCCCAACTCAAAGCCCATGTGATTGATACAACCGGAGACAGCTATCAGAGTTTATTTTCTACCTCAGCTAATTTACATCCCTTAACCAACTGGGCTTATTTGTTGCGCCAGTGGTGGTTACAGCCTTTAATTGATTATTCAATTCCCCCAGATCAGGTGTATTCTGTACTTCCGGCTTGGCAACTGTTAGATCCAGCCAATCCTAATTTTTCATTACCTGATTCTCAAGTGATTTTAATTGCCCCTTGGGGATATGGAGAAGCAGGGGTTGATCAAGAAGGAGAAGATAATTATTTGTTACCAACAGCGGTAAAATACTGGCGACATCGTATTCCGTTAGATTTACGTCCCTCTATGTTCCCCGGTGCAGAAGCCCATGCTTATATGACTCATCATTTCCTCAACCGCCGACTGGTGATTCCAGTCCCTGACTTGTGGATGATTTTACTCACCGCAGTATGCGCTAAAGGATTGATTTTAATGATCAGACAAAGCCAAATTCAGACGCACTTAAAATCGATGGCCGGACTCACAGTCGTCAGCCTGTTTTACGGATGTCTCAGTTTTCAGCTTTATATTAGTGGAAACATTCTACTACCCATCATTTTTCCGACTGCAACAATTTGGGTTTATATGACGTTTGCCCTCGTGGAGAAGAAGTCTTATGATTAAGTTATTTTGGATGCATTCAACGGTCTTATTCACCGTTTTAATTCCCCTATTTTTCCCAACCTATCTCTCTGAAGCTTTTACCCCCAAAACAATAATTATTGGCCAAGATAATCCACCCCCTAAAAGTCGTCCAGGTGGATCTCGTTTAAGAAATAATCAGCCACCCAAATCAAGAGACGGCGGTTCTCGCAGTTGGGAACAAACGTTAAATGATGTTTTATTAAATAATCAGCCACCCGAATCAAGAGACGGCGGTTCTCGCGGCAGATTTTGTGCTTTGACTCCGATGGATGTTGAGACAGGAATTAAGCTGTGGAACGATCAGCCAATATTTGCTTGGAATGGATCAATTACACGGCTAGAATTACGCAATCATAATGGAGAAGCATTACTCTGGAGTCAAACGGTTTCTGAAAGCGATCGCAGTATTCCATATACTGATAAACCCCTAGAAGCGGGAGAAAAATACACTTTATGGCTATATACTTCTACTTCTTTTATTCCCGATTATCAAGTGATTTTTCAACTCTTGGAGACTGAAGAAAAAAATACAATCAGTCAAGAAATTGAGCAATTAGAAAGTTCCTTAAATACTTCAAACGATGAAGAAATTGCACAGGCTCGCTTTCAATATTTCGCTGACAAACAGTTATGGTCGGATGCCATTTCTCAGCCCTTTTTCGTTCAAAATCCCTCAGAAAGTTTAAATCAGTTTAGGAAAGAAACTTTACCCAAACAGTTTTGTAACTAATTCTATATTAAGCTATTTTTTAGCTTTCCAGGTTCCACCATAAACATAATAGGGATTATCTGGATTAATTTTTTTCCAACAACTTTGACAGACAAATACCCATTGCCGAGATTCATTGTATTGAACCCGGTATAAAATGGGTTGGAATTGTTGGCAAAGTGTACAGCGTTTTTGACGGAGACGTTTCATTTTCATACAAAGAAGTATCCCAACCTCAGAAACAGTTTGTAGGGTGCGTCAATGACGCACTACTACCGATTGCCTGCTTGCCTGTAGCAGGAGTACCTGTTGCCTATTTGCCTATTTGCCTATTCTAATACCGCCAATAGGGTCTTCCTTTCCAAAATACACCCGTGAGAATACCCATAAAAGCATAGCGAGATAAACTCGTTAAAAAAGGTAAAACAGGTAATAAGGATTTAATCCATAAACAAAAGAGTAAGCAAAAAACTAATGCCCATAATGTCGAACTATTGAGCAAATATTGCTGTTTTTGAGGTTCAAACAGATAAACACTCAAGGCCCCCATGCCAATCGCCGTTAAAATTGGTACGATTAAGCCAAATGGCGGGGCATATAGAATCTGTAAGACTCTTTCAACCGTACCAGAAGAATCCATATCAAGCGCCAACTTTAGCAGTAATTCTATACCAATCACCAGTAATGTTGCGATCGCCGCATTCTGGAGTAACCATCGCCAGGGTAACTGCTTTAACCGTCGTATTAAATTATTCATAGAGCTAGACTTTGTCAATTCCTGAAAATATCGATATCCTAAAAAATGGCACAACTACTGTTTAAAAATTCAAAATCTGACCAACGAGGGTAGACTAGACCCTTCTATTTTAACTAGACATCAATGAGAGGAGAACAATGGAAACGACAATTAATTGTGCAGAAGCCTGTGTTAATGGCTGCGTTTTGGGGGATGAATGTCCCCATCGAGAATATGCTGATAAAACCCAGGATTTTATTAGCAACACCTCTTTAGACTCAATCTTAGAAATGGCTGAGGAAGCGGTTCGTAAAAAGCGCATGGCCCCCCCGCAGTGGGTCATTCCAGATTTCGGCGACTCTGAGAGTCAGTCATAGGTGACGAGGAGGCAGGAGGGGATAGGCAATATAGCCCAAGTCAGAAGTCGTAGAGACGTTACATGTAACGTCTGTACAAAAGCTTGCCCAAGGGCGTAGGCGGGGGTCAGAAGTTGATTGACTTGGGCTTTTTAGCTTTTGGCAATATCCTAATAATAGAACGTAGTGCTATATAAGTGATCTCCTAAGTTTAGAATCAATAGTGAGAACAAGCCAAGCTGGCAATAGCAAAACGTTCGTGACTTGTGGCAAAAACCTCTCCGCTTCCTCGTCTCCCCATTATGTAATATTTTGATTGGCTTCAATAAAGTATTTCGTTGAATTTCTGTTAGTTCTAACTGTTTAAGCTGAGCCACTTCAGGCTAAAATAATAATATCTACTTCTAATAATCCAGAGGTAATAATGAACAATCGCGACACTGTATTAAAATTGGTAAAACAGTTGCCACCGGATATTTCATTACCAGAAATAATACGAAGAATTGAATTATTACAGAGTCAATTATCTGAGTTGAAAATTGAATTTATCCCGCAAACAACTGGCTGGCTACCGGGCTTTTTTGAAGAAGTGATGGGTGGATGGGTTGGTGAACCTTTAGAACGAACAGAATAAGGTGAATATTAAATGTAAATATCTGTATTTATTTGACTCAACGATATTTGTCAATTCTCCAAATCCAAAATAAAACTCAGTGAGAGTTACTTTAAAAGCCGCTTCAGTTGCTTGTAAACCTCATCATCATTCCGCTTTCCTACTAAAATCACTTCCACTAAATCTTCATTAGGATTGAATTGGTAAATAATTCGATATTCGCCACTATCTACTCGATAGTAACTGGGATAACCTTTAAGATGTTTGCTATCGGAGGGTAATGGATCAACATTTAACATCAAAACTTTCTTAGCAATTTGGGCTGCAATTTTAGGTTGCAAACCTTTTAGAAAATCTAGAACACTTTGAAGACCATCAAGCTTCGCCATTAGCAATTGTTTGTAGTGCTGCTGTGAACTGATCGGAACCTACCATCTGAGACTGACTCAAAGCAATATCAGCTTGCTTACTGAATAACATATCTTCTAATGCTTCTAGTCGTTCAACGAGTTGTTGATAGGTTTCTGCTGAGAGAATAACATGGCTAGGACTAGACTCGTCTGTCAACAAAATTGGTTCTTGTTTTGCACGATCAAACACTTCTCTGTAGTGTTCTTGTGCATCAGTCATGGTGTAACTGTGCATAACTCGGTTAAATAGGACTATAAATGTGAGTTAATACAATTATATCAGTGTAATACTATAATCGTTAATATTCATTTTTAGTACTTATACATCCTTGTTCTCAAACTTTTCTAACTGTTTTTTTACCCATTCTCTCAACTTTTCATCAGCATCATTAATAGCGCGATCGCGTAACAAAGGCAAAGTTTTAGGATGATTGGGATAGTTTTTAATAATTGCTTCTAATGCAGTTTGTCGCGGGTTATTTTCAAATTCACTAAATAAACCTTGACTACGTTCAAAGGGATCATTGACAGCGCGATCATAAAACAGTTCAAATAGTTCAGGATTATCTTTATAGTGTT
>CAYSWY010000034.1:0-27442 GCA_964434975.1 uncultured Lyngbya sp. | reverse complement strand
GGTTTTGAGCCATTGTAGGGTATCTGGGTCATCTTTCCAAGTATTAATAATAATTTTAATAGCTTTAGAACGAATCCTTAAAACTAACTCTCTTGCTTCTCTATCTAAATTGTTCAAGTCAATTGAACCGTAACTAATTAAACTTTTTATTCTTGTAAACAGTTCATCAGCAATTTTTGCTATAGGATGACGACTCCGAACTTCTAATAAACATTCTGCTGCCAGAAACAAATTAATAAACTTATCCTCTTCTCCCTGCTGCGCCATCAAATATTCCAACACTTTGCCGATAAACTTAGGATCTAACATTCCTGCCATCAACCGTAAAACTTCGTGCCAGGCTTCCTCCCGCCAATGATCGGCATAAACCTGTACTAATTCCTCTTCTGAAAGCGATCGCTCTTTTTCAAACTGCCAAACAAAATTCCAAGCACAGAAATATTCTAAAAAGGTACGATGGACAAAGGCATAAAAATCGCCACCGACATAACATAAAATGAAATTACGCGATCGCAGTTGTTCAATTAAAGCGCGGGCAATAGTACGGGCATCGCTGATATCATACTCTCGTAGATATTGTTGTAAAATTCGTTCTAAATTCTCTCGACTAATCAGGTTTCCGGCTAACCCTTTTTCGTTGTCTTGCATGAAAAATGCCACCCGCCGCAGCATTTCCTGTTTATCTTTATAGTCAATTGTTAACGGATCAATTTTCTGATCCTGCAAGGCGCGTTCAATATCCCATTGATGTAATAATACCCGTGAGGCTTGGTTATAAAGTTCAGCGCGATCGCGGGGTAGTTCTTGGTTACGATTAAGAATTGCCATCATGGTAAGTAATAGGGGATTTCCGGCTAATTCTTTGATGGCTGAGGAGTTATAAATCGCTTGTTTCAGGCGATCGCGTTTGCGGATTTTATCGGCTTCGTCAGTAAAGGTTAATTCATGCCAATTTTGAATAAAATCTTCGATTTGTTCATCTTCCAAATCTTGCAACATAAAATGGCGGAATTCTGCATCTCTTAACTTTTGGGCTTTATAACCAATTACACGGGATGTAACAATGGCGCGAATTTTAGGATAATTATTAGTGAAGCGGTGAATATCGGTAATCACTTCTTCTCGTTGCGCCGGATCGAAGACTTCATCTAAACCATCAAACAAGACTAAAACATTGCCCTGTTGCAGTCGGGAATGGAGTTGTTGTTGAGGAAAATGACAAATTACATTGCCATGATGGAAGAATTCTAGGATATTTTTGCACTTTTTTTCTTGTTTATCACGGGCATAAGTTCGCAGTTCAATTAATAAGGGAATATAATAATCTGGTAATTTTTCCGAGGAAAGTTTTGCCCAATCTAACGCCAGATATTGCAGCAGAGTTGATTTACCTGAACCTGGATCGCCCAAAACGACTAAATATTTATAATTGGAATTATTAACAACTTCTAGAATAGATTGAATAGATTGTTGAGAATAGAGGCTGCGTCGTTGTTCTAATTCTTCTATCGAAACGTCTTGATCAATTTCGCCCCTTTGTTTGAGTTGTCTAAAATATTCTTTCGGTATCTCATAAACTTGAGGTAAATATTCCTGACATTCTCGTACATTCTGAGGGACAAAAACATTCCATAGTTTTAGTTGATTGTAAGCGCATCCGGTTGTATCCAGGCTTTCTAAGTTAAGATTGCCATATTTTTCAATAATCCCTTCTTGATGTCTATTTAAATCAAAATCGGGTTGAACTGCAACAGCTTCTGCAAGTTTATCTAAGTTCTGAGAATCTAGAATTTCTCGTAATTCAGGTATTTCTTGAATAATTGCTTTTACTTTTTTCCGATATCGCTTAGTGACTTGTTCCCAGTTAAATTTATCGGGTAAGGTTTTTGACTGTAATTGTTTCCAAATCCGTTTAAGACCTCTAGTATCAATTGAGTCTGTTGTAAATGCGCTGCCTAATATTTCAGCAACTTGTTTATTCTTGATAAATTCTTCTAGAGAATCACGGTATTCCAGAATAGTAATATTGTCTAAATCTGCATCTTCTAGTTCTTGCTGAATCAGTTTGAGGAATTCTGTAATCGCTTTTCCGGTAGCAATTTGAATTGGTTCTTTTTGTGGTAATCGTAAAACGTTAGACAGACAACTTTTGAAAAAGTCTTTAACATAATCTTTAGCTGCATCTTTTACTAATTCTTCTAAAATCGGTTTAAACAAAAAGCCAACCGCTTGAGTTACTCCCCATAAAGCTAACCATTCCATAACACTTTCTTACTTATTCATGACGCTTCACTTCTATTATACGAAATGGTAATGAGAATTGAAGTGATATTAAATAGCTTTTAATTTTTGATTCAATCCAAAATTTACCTTTTCTGATATTCTAAACGTAATTGAGTGATATTTTTATCCGCTTCAAAAAAGCTATCTCGCTTAATTTCTGTTAATCCAAATTGCTTAAATTGATTTAATTCTCCTTCAGATAATGCCCAGGGTGGGCCGTCGGGGGCGGCTTCTGTTTCTCGATATCGAGTTACCATTAATAATGTGCCGTTTTCTGCGAGTAAATTAGCAATGGCTTCAATGGTTTGCGTTCGCATATTCAAAGGCAAGGCTTGAATAGTTCGAGATTCTAAGACAAAATCAAAGGCATTTTTCCAATCTGGATTGAGATTAAATAAGTCAGCCACTTGATAATTTACAGGTGAATTTGGGAATCTATTTTTACACCATTCAATTGCAGTGGGAGAAATATCAAAAGCGGTGACTTGAAAGCCTAATTTTGCTAAATTTTCGGCATCATCTCCTAATCCACAGCCGACAACAATAGCAGATTTTCCGGTAGTTTCTAAAGAGTTATTTTCTAACCCATCTTTAATATAAGTATGTGCGGTAGATTGCGCCCAGGGAACTTGAGAAAGTGCGCCGTTTGCATCTTGATACAGGGTTTCAAACCATCCAGTTGGATTAGATTTTTCTATGGCTTCTGTTGCCAGATTTTTAACTTTTTGACGTAATTGTTCTAGAGATTGTTCTGAAGTCATAATATTAGTTGAGTTATTTTATGCGTAGGGTGCGTCAATGACGCACCTATAGTTGAGTTGAGTTATTTTATGCGTAGAGTGCGTGATTCACCCACCCTACAGGTTGATCGGATTATCGATTTGAATCTTTGGTGAGAGATAACAAACGTTCGCTAATTTCTGAAGTTAATTGATCGGAACTTTCGTAACGCCAGCGCCAATTTCCCTCGTTAATACTGGGGTCATTCATCCGGGCTTCATGACCTAATCCTAATAGGTCTTGTAGGGGAATAATTGCTTGATTTGCCACAGAATTAAGGGCATATTTAATTAATTCCCAATGGAGTTCTTTGATTTCTTCAGGTGAATTAAACCCGAGAAATTTAGCAACGTTTTGCTTTTCTTGATCGCTAGCTGTTGACCACCATCCTAAGGTTGTATCATTATCATGGGTTCCCGTATAAACCAAACAGTTTTCGACATAATTATGAGGTAAATAGGGATGATCTTCGCCGCCACCAAAAGCAAATTGTAAAATTTTCATGCCGGGGAAATCAAAGTAATCTCTTAATTCCTCAACTTCGGGGGTGATAATGCCTAAATCTTCTGCGAGTACAGGTAGACTTCCTAAACTTTGGCGCAGGCTTTCAAAGAAGTCTTTACCGGGGGCTAAAATCCATTCTCCATTCATTGCAGTTGTTTCTCCGCCTGGAACTCGCCAGTACGCTTCAAAGCCGCGAAAATGATCGATTCTGACCAAATCTGCATAAGCTAAAGTGGCTTTAAATCGATCAATCCACCACTTATAATTGGTTTGTTTCAAAGCATCCCAATCATAGACGGGATTGCCCCACAGTTGCCCGGTTGCGCTAAAATAATCGGGGGGAACTCCGGCAATATATAATGGTTCTAATGTTTCTGGATCGAGTTGAAAGTTCTTAGGCGCTGCCCAAACATCGGAACTATTGTAACAGACATAAATAGAAATATCGCCGATAATTTGAATGTTTTTATTGTTGGCATATTCCCGCAGTTTAGACCATTGTTCAAAGAATTGAAATTGTAAAAATTTATGATACAAAATCTCATTTTTGAGTTCTTCGGATTTTGCTTTTAAGGCTTCCGGTTGACGATGGGCTAAACCATAATCCCACTGATTCCAAAGATTGCCGTTATTCTCTTCTAACAGCGCCATAAATAAGGCATAATCTTCTAACCAATATGAATATTCTTGACAGAATTGATCAAATTCAGTAGATGGTAAGCTGTCTTTAAACCGTTGATATGCTGTTTTTAGAAACTGCATTTTGTGGGGAATAACTCGATCAAAGTTGACGCGAGTTGGGATAACGTCATCAGTTTGGGGTAAAGGCTTTAATTCCTCTGGTTTGAGTAATCCATCTTCGACTAATTGTTCTAAACTAATCATTAAAGGATTCCCCGCAAAGGTGCTAAAGTTCATAATATAGGGGGAATGTTCGTATCCAGTTGGCCCTAAAGGGAGAATTTGCCACAATTTTTGACCACTTTTTTCGAGGAAGTCAATAAACTCATAGGCAGACTGCCCTAAATCGCCAATGCCATGGGAACTCGGTAAACTGGTGGGTTGGAGTAATACGCCGCTAGCCCGTTTAAATGTCATAATAAAGTACCTCAATCAAATTTATTCAGGAATAATTCAATTTAATTCCTGTCAATTCCAACACGCAGAAACTGCATCCTAATTAGGGTTTGTGTTGAATTCGAGTTTATTTTCTCACACAAGCTTAACACTGTAATCTATCCGCAGTGTACAGTTTTCAGGAAATCCCCACGAGTCCCATCTCAATCAATCATTTTAACGGAGTCACAAACACCAAATACAGTAAACTCAATCAATACTTATGTTTTCTTTATAAAATGGGTAACCTGTTGTTATTCTAATTGAGTTAAGATATCCTGATGACTTTTCGCCCGATTTTGCCTGAACTCAACTACAATTCTTTTAGTGGTAGTCCCCAACCTTCTCGTATGCTTATTAAGAAAACAACACTGCCTTTACGGTGGCAGCAAACGAAATATTCTCCTTTAACGCGGCAATTTGATGTATTTTCGGCGGCGGGAAAGTTCATGTTTTTCTTGTGGTGGGATCGTTTATGGGTGAATAATACTTCAACTCAAAAACGGCGGCGGGCAAAATGGTTAGTGAAAACGATGTTAGATTTGGGGCCGACTTTTATTAAAATTGGTCAATCTTTATCGACGCGGGCGGATATTTTACCCTTAGAATATGTAGAAGAATTAGAACAGCTTCAAGATCAAGTTCCGGCTTTTAATACAGCAGAAGCAATTGCAATTATCGAAGCGGAATTAGGTAATTCTTTGTTTAGTTTATATCGAGATTTTAATGAACATCCCTTAGCGGCGGCAAGTTTAGGACAAGTGCATCGGGCGCGACTTCATACTGGAGAAGAAGTGGTGGTGAAAGTGCAACGTCCCGGTTTAAAGCAGTTATTTGATATGGATGTGCAAGCCGTTGGCAAAGTAATTCAGTTTTGTCAGCGATTTTTTCCTTGGGCAAGATTGTATGATTTGGATGAGATTTATAATGAATTTTTCATGATTTTATATCAAGAAATTGATTATATTAAAGAAGCAAAAAATGCAGATCGGTTTCGAGAAAATTTTAAAGACTATTCTCATATTGTTGTCCCTAAAATTCATTGGAGTCACGCCAGTCACAAAGTCTTAACGTTAGAATACTTACCCGGAATTAAAATTGATAATCGGGAACAAATAGAAGCAGCGGGAATTAATGTTAAACAACTGAATCAAATGGGGATTTGTTGTTATTTAAAACAAATTTTACAAGATGGTTTCTTTCAAGCCGATCCCCATCCGGGTAATATTGCTGTGAATCAGAATGGCAGTATGATTTTTTATGACTTTGGCATGATGGCGGAAGTCAAACCGATGGCAAAAGATCAGATGATTAAGACATTTTTTGCTGTCTTACGAAAAGATGCAGATGTGGTGTTAAATAGTTTAATTGATATTGGCTTAATTGAACCCATTTCAGACATGACTCCGGTGAAACGATTATTGAGATTCATGCTAGATGAATTCACCGAAAAGCCGATTGATTTTCATGCTTTTAATGAAATCAAAGAAGAAGTTTATGTGATGTTTGAACAGCAACCATTCAGACTTCCCGCACAAATGACATTTATTTTAAAGTCTTTAACGACGCTAGATGGAATTGCCAGAACACTCGATCCTCAGTACAATTTAGTCATTAGTGCCACCCCATTTATTCAAAGTGTAACCACTTCTAAAGGACAAAAATTAGGAGTCAGAGAATTAGCGAAGCAAGCGAAAGAGTTTGTTCAATTTAAGCTACAACAACCCAGTAAATCTGAATCTTTAGTGCAACGCTTAGAACAACGAATAGAAGAAGGAGAACTACAGTTTAAAGTCCGTTCTATAGAGAGTGACAGGGCATTAAAGCGGGTGAATTTAGCCTTAAAAACGTTGATTCATGGCTGTTGGACTGGTTTTGTCCTTTTGTCTGCTTCTGTGCTTGTTGTGGGCAATTATAAAACCCTAGCAATGATCGCATTTATGATGGCAGGATTAGGCATATTTCTATTTTTGCGATCGCTAATGAATTTGTCAATCCGAGAACGCTTAGATCGGATGGCAGAATAAAGCTTTACCAACGATCATCAATACGCAAGAACCCGCGCTTGAGCAATTTCTCTGTCACCAATTGCACGAACTTGGGAGCTAAATAGGGAAACAATTGCAACAGTTTTTCCGACAAGCGTGACAAATTCTACTTCATATCCAGAACCTTCTTGATGAACGAATACCACAGTACCAATATCGCCTATTTGTAAGCCATATTCTGGCAAGTCGGTGGTTAAAATAACTTGGTCTAATTCAGTAATCATTTGAGTTAATTTGAGTCAGTTTATTCTAGTGGGTATGCACTAACAAGTTTAGGGACATTATCTCCAGTTGCAATAAACCAAATAGAGCGAACTTCTGGATTTCTACCATCTGGAGTGATTAGTATACCTTCAACAACGTAACGCATTCCGAAAGGAGATTCTTCTATTTTAGCTAATTCATGATGGGTAGCATGATTGATCAAGGCTATAGCCATAGTCTCCCAGTCATTTTCAGTAAAGCCAAATCTAAGAAAAAATTTAGCTTTACTTTTGCCGTCAGGATGAGTTAGTGAAAGTAAATATTTAGTAATCTTTTTTTGGGAAACTATAGCTTGCTCATAGTTGGGTAATTTCAAATAATTTCTCTCCTAAGGTTGGTTTAGTAGTAGAATTTTATATTATCTCTCTTCAGTCACTTTAGGCAGAAGAGAACTATTCTGATTACACTTAGAGGGATTATGATTCGAGAAATTGATAAAGTATTGGTAATTTTGTTAAAAAGGAAACAGAGGTTAAAATAATGATTGTACTGATAAACCAACAGGCGATCCATTGCAAAGCAACACGCGACGCAAACATAGTCCACTACAATTGATCAAAGATAAAATTGAGTAAGACTGTCAACAAATAGACTCAGATAACGAATGACGATGATAGATACCTTAAAACCCAGAATTAAATTTCTTAAACAACCCACTTCTCAGGCTTGGATCGAACAAGCTTTAGCTAATTTAAATACAGTGTTAATCGATCATTCTCACTGTGAAAGAAAGGCAGCCGGGGCCGCGATTAATTTAATGTTTCGCTATCCTTCGAGTACAAAATTAGTTCGGGCATTAACGGCAATTGCAAAAGAAGAATTAGAACATTTTGAGCAAGTGAATCAATGGTTAGAACGGCGAGAAATTCCGATGCAACCGCTGAATTCTCCCCCTTATGCTTCTAAATTAAATAAACAAGTGAGGCGAAATGAACCGGAAAGAATGTTAGATTTTTTATTAATGTATGGATTAATTGAAGCCAGAAGTCATGAACGTTTAGGCTTAATTGCTGAATATTGTCCAGAACCTGAGTTAGCACGATTTTATCGGGGATTAATGGCATCAGAAGCCCGTCATTATGGCACATATTATATTTTAGCAACGACTTATTTTGACAGTAAAGTTGTGAATCAACGTTTAGAAGAAATGGCAACAGTGGAAAGCGAAATACTAGCAACACTTCATCCTGAACCTCGAATTCATAGTTAAGCATTTTCATGACAATGATGCAGTATAACAATTTTATTATTCGTCCTTGGCAACCCAATGATAGAGACGTTGTTTTTAATTTAATTGCCTCAATTTTAGCAGAATATGGATTGGGTTCTGAACGCTGTGGTGCGGATGAAGATGTGGAAAAAGTCGAAGAATTTTACGTTCAAACAGGGGGAGAGTTTTGGGTAATTGAATGGGATGATCAGATAGTTGGAACTGCGGCTTATTATCCAATTCAACGGGGAAATAATGCGGTTGAAATCCGGAAAATGTATTTAATTCCTGATGTCAGGGGGAAAGGTTTAGGAAAGTTTTTATTAAAAGAATTAGAGAATAAAATTAAATCTCAAGGATTTAAAGAAATTTACTTGGAAACCGCAACGGTTCTCAAAGAAGCCGTTAAATTGTATGAAAGTTGTGGTTATCAACAAACAACAGGTGTAGAAACTCAGCGATGTGATCGAATTTACAAGAAAGTTTTTTAGCATATTATTATGTCAGTTTGATTAAATGATGAAACAAAATAGGATAATATAGATTCGGACTATTATAATTTTAATCTTCAAAGTATGAAATCATTTGCCTTACTGCGCTTCTGTAGCTTCTCATTAGGATTTATCTTTTGTTTTCCCGTCGTCAGTTGGGCAAATCCTACAATAGATATGATTGAATCTGTGATTGTTCAGTCTACGACACAAACTGAAATTTTACAACAATTAGAAAACGCTAACGTGATTTATTTGGGTGAGACTCATAACAACGAAGCAGACCATCAAGCGCAACTTAAAATTATTCAAGCGTTGTACAAAAATAATCCTAAAATAGCAATTGCCTTTGAAATGTTTCAACGGCCCTATCAAACAATTTTAGATCAATATATTGCTGGAAAAATTACAGAAGAACAACTCATTGAACAAAGTGAATACAATCAACGCTGGGGTTTTCCATGGGAATATTATGCAGAAATTATTCGGTTTGGTCAACAGAATCAGTTACCCTTACTTGCTTTAAATACTCCCACAGAAATCACTCGGAAAGTGGCACAGGAGGGTTTAAAAAGCTTAAACGAAGCGGAAAAACAATATATTCCACCGTTTGAAGAAATCAAAACAGATAATACAGAATATCGTCAAATGTTAGAAGAGGTTTACAAACAATATCATCATGGTGGACTCGGTAATAGTCAAGCGTTTGAAAATTTCTTTTTGGCACAGGTTTTATGGGATGAAACCATGGCGGAGAAAGTGGCTGATTTTGTCCGTAATAATCCAGATTATCAAGTGATTATTTTAGTCGGAGAAGGCCATGTCGTCTATGATTATGGCATCCCCAGTCGAGTTGAACGACGACTGAGTCCCAATAATTTAAATCAATATTCAATCTTGTTCCAGTCTCCTGATGAAGACCCAATTTCTCTGAAAGAAAATATTGCTGATTTTGTTTGGAAACACCGAGAATGAGTCTAGAAAATCAACCGAAAATCGTTGTTATTGGCGGCGGTTCGGGAGTTAGCGCTATTTTGCAGGCGTTGAAAAATGTAGCAGATGTAACGGCTGTGGTTTCGATGATGGATAGTGGTGGGAGTAGTGGTCAACTTCGTAACGAACAAGGGGTTTTACCACCCGGAGATGTGTTAAAATGCATCTCTGCTTTACTTCCAGAAGACGAAAAAAGCCGCAAATGGCGAGACTTATTAAACTACCGTTTTCATAAAGGAAATAGTCTGAAAGGACACAGTTTAGGTAATCTTTTCTTAACGGCTGCTTATGACTGGGAAGGCGGTGCGCCATTTGGGATTGAATCCATTGGTAAACTACTCGAAATTAAAGGTCAAGTTTTACCCGTTACTTTAAATGATGTTCATTTAATTGCTAAGTTAAATGATGGCACAGATGTTGTGGGAGAAACTCATATTGATTTACGCACAAACTTTCAACATTATATTGAATATATCTACTTATCTCGCCGCGCCCAAGCCTATAAACCTGTGATTCAAGCGATTCTAGAAGCTGACCAAGTTGTGATTGGGCCTGGGAGTTTATTTACCAGTATTTTACCTAATTTTCTAGTAGAAGGATTACCGGAAGCCTTGGCAGAAACCACTGCTACTAAAATTTATATTGTTAACTTAGTGACTGACCCTTCTGAAACTCAAGACTACAAAGCTTCAGATTTTATTAACAAAATCAAGGACTATTATTGCAATGGTAAACTGTTAGATTATGGGATGATTAATACAGGGACAATTTCCCCAATGCTAAGACGCTTATATGCAATAGAACATAAATTTCCCGTCGAACCCGATTTGGATGTTTGTCAAAAACTGGTGACTCAAGACATTATTGCGGGGGACTTTATTGCCGGAAAAACAATCCTTCGTCATCATAGCCAACGACTGGCTAAACAGTTAATTGAACTTTACCAAAATCGACTTGACATTGATAAAAATAAATCTTAGATTTGATTAATTCAAGGTCTATTATCTGTCTATAGTGAAACTATTTTTCGTGAGTTGCAGTGTCCTCGTCGCCGCCTTCTCTGTGTTTCAAACTGCTGCGGCAGCCTCAGTCTTCCGGACGCAGTTTGAACAGGGTTCTACTTATTTAGTGGTAGAAGTTTTAGATGAGGACTTAATTCATTTTGAATATTCTAATACCCGTCAACCCCCTTCTCTCAACCAACCGTTGTATACTTCCCCGATGGTGTTGAAAACGGATTATCCTGGGCCATCTAATTTATTACAACGATTTAATATTATCCAAACCCGTGAACTTAAACTTGAAATTAATCCCGATAGCCTCTGCATCAAGGCTTATCGCTTAAAAAAAGAGGAATTTTTAACAGAAATTTGTCCTTTTTCTCATCAACAATCTTTGCAGGGGTTTAAAATTGAACCGGGAGAAATCGAAGATATTTATGGTTTGGGACAACAGTTTACAAAGCTGGGGTCAGCCGATGGAGACTGGACAACGTTGGGGGTCAGAGAAGGCTTAGAATTTGGTAATGGCTTCCAAGGTTTTCAGGATGCGGCTGTTGGAAATGTTCAAATTCCGGTGTTTTATGCAGTGGGAAAAAATAACTTAAATTATGCTATTTTTATTGATAATATTTATAAGCATCGTTGGGATTGGACAACCTCTCCTTGGCAAGTCAATTTACAAGGCGACCCCCTACGTTTTTATCTAATGAGTGGTACAGATTTACCCGATTTACGGTCAGATTTTATGGAATTAACGGGTCGTCCGCCTGTTCCACCCCGTAAAGCATTAGGTTTGTGGGTGTCAGAATTTGGTTATGATAATTGGCAAGAAATCGATCAATTAAAAAGCGGATTACGAGAACAAAATTTTCCCCTAGATGGCTTTGTTTTAGATTTAAATTGGTTTGGCGGGGTGGCGTTAGATAATCCCGGTCAGAGTAATATGGGACGGTTAGATTGGGATCAAAATCAGACGGAGTTTTTACAGAATAATCCCTATGGTTTTCCCAATCCAGATGATAAGATTAAAGCCTATAAAAATGAATATATTGATTTAGCAGCAATTGAAGAATCTTATCTGGCTAATACTGTTGATACGTTTACAGAAATGCCGTCTAATTTAACCGTTTATCAACGAACAGATGGGAAATGTAACTATCAGCAACAATTTAATCCGATTACAGATATTGAGGGGTTTTGGGGTGTGGGTCGGATGATTGATTGGTCAGATTCTCAAGCGGGTGAATGGATTCATCAAAACCGCCGTTTTCCAAATTTAATTCAAAAAGGAATTCAGGTTCATTGGACAGATTTAGGAGAACCCGAAAACTATGATCGTTTCGGCTGTTACGATGGAATCAAAAGTACAGGAAAACAACGAAGAATCGAACACGCAGATATTCATAATCTTTATAATTTATTCTGGAATCAATCGATTTGGCAGGGATATTTTGACAAACAAAATCAACCCGATGCCTTTGGTATTATTAACCCTCGTCCGTTTATTTTAACTCGTTCTGGAACCGCTGGAACGCAACGCTACGGAACCGCAATGTGGTCAGGAGATATTGCTTCAAATTTACAATCTCTTGCTACTCATTTTAACGCCCAGATGCATATGACCTTCTCGGGAATTGATTATTATGGTTCTGATATTGGCGGATTTCGTCGAGAAGTGATGCCTTTTAACGATAAACAAGGGTATTACAGAGGATATGAAGATGAATTATATACCCAATGGTTTGCCAATGGCGCTTGGTTTGATATTCCCATTCGACCTCATGTGGATAATGAATTTGTTAAAGTCAATCCGCCTTATCAAACTTCTCCCCATCTTATCGGAAAAACAAATAGTAATTTAGCCAATCTGCGCCAACGTTACGAACTGATTCCTTATTATTATTCTCTGGCTTATCGGGCCTATTTATATGGAGAACCTGTGATTGTTCCTCCGGTATTTTATAATCAAAATGATCCCAATTTGCGGCAAATGGGACACCAAAAACTAATTGGTAAAAATATCTTAGTGGGTGTGGTTGCTAAACACGGCGAATATCAACGAGATATGTATTTACCAGCCGGGAAATGGATTAATTATCATTCTGATCAAACCTATAATAGTCAGGGAGAATGGATTAAAAATATCCCGGTTTATCGTAATGGAATTTTCCGTTTACCCACCTTTGTTAAAGCCGGGTCAATTTTACCGTTAATGGAAGTCAATGATGATACTTTAGATGCGTTTGGACATCGTCGTGGTGGCAAGGCAAAACGAGATCAATTATTGCTGCGAGTCTATGGCGATGAAAACCGATCTCAATTTACTTTATATGAAGATGACGGAAAAACCTTAAACTATCAAAGTGATGGCAGACCGATTTATGATTATCGTACCACTGAAATATATCAACAACAGCAAGAAAATACTGTTACGGTTACCATTGATCCCGTTGTTAACGTCAATAATAATAATGGTTTTAAAGGGGCAAATAATCGTCGAAGTAATGAAGTTGAATTAATCGTAGAAAATGCAGAAGGTGCTGCTGTTACCTTCAATAATCAACCCTTACGTGAATATTCATCTCTGCTGAACTTCCGCTTAGCAGATAGCGGTTGGTATAATGCCGGAAACAATAAAATATTCGCAAAATCTCCCGAAATAGCTGTCGAGACGGCAAAAGAATTTCAATTTGAATTAAAGCCAATTTCTGCCACAACATCCGTTAATTTTATTTGTAATAACGTCCCCTTAGAGACCACTCAAGTTTCTGTGGTGGGGAACTTACCCGAATTAGGCAACTGGGACACTAACTTAGCCCGTCCATTGTACCCCAGTATCAATTATGAATATATTAAAAATCCGCCCCCAGCCAACAATCCCCCTGGCCCCGATAAACCCATTTGGACAAACGTGATCGATAACCTCCCCGCCGACAAAACCTTTGAATGGAAGTGTATCGGCCGTAACGCTACTGGGGAATTAATTTGGCAAGCGGGGGACAATAATATATACCCGGATAAAAGTAGCAGTAATAAACCTAATTTAGGATCATTCTGAGAACTTTCGTGTGAAGATACAAGATGGGTAAACCCAATATAAATATCCTTAGCATGAATATCCGTACGGTTTCAACTCAACCTTTTTCCGATCAAAAACCGGGGACTTCCGGACTGCGAAAAGCCGTCCCTGTGTTTCAAAAACCCCATTACCTGGAAAACTTTATTCAATCTATTTTCGATACCCAAGACAGCCTCGACGGTCAAACCTTAGTGGTGGGTGGCGATGGTCGTTATTACAACCGTGAGGCCATTCAAACCATTCTGAAAATGGCAGCGGCAAATGGCATCGGACAGGTGTTAGTCGGCTGTCAAGGCATTCTTTCCACCCCCGCCGCCTCCTGTATCATCCGGGAAAATCAAGCCTTAGGCGGTATTATTCTTTCCGCGAGTCATAACCCCGGCGGCCCTGAAGGAGATTTTGGGGTCAAATTCAATACCAGTAACGGCGGCCCCGCCCCCGAAAAGGTCACAGAAGCGATTTTTCAACGCAGTCAGGTGATCGACTCCTACAAAATTTTAGACGGAAGTGATATCAATTTAGATAGTCCCGGTACATTCAAACTGGGAACCCTGACGGTTGAAGTGATTGATTCTATTCAGCCTTATATGGCGCTGATGGAGTCGTTGTTTGATTTTGACAAAATTCGCCAAGTCTTAACCAGCGGCAGTTTTGGGATGTGTATGGACTCGCTCCATGCCGTTACGGGCCCCTATGCTAAAGCCATCTTTGAGAAACGCTTAGGCGCAGCCGAAGGAACCGTACAAAATGGTCAACCCTTAGAAGACTTTGGCGGCGGTCATCCTGACCCTAATTTAGTCTATGCCCATGACTTAGTCGAAATTATGTTCGGGGAAAATGCACCGGACTTTGGCGCTGCTTCTGATGGGGATGGCGATCGCAATATGGTTTTAGGGCGTAACTTTTTTGTTAACCCCAGTGATAGTTTAGCGGTGATGGCGGCCAATGCCCATTTAGTCCCCGGTTACAAAGACGGTTTAGCTGGAGTGGCCCGATCCATGCCCACTTCTCAAGCTGTGGATCGAGTGGCGAAAAAACAGGGAATGGACTGTTATGAAACCCCAACCGGTTGGAAGTTTTTCGGGAATTTATTAGATGCCGGAAAAATCACTTTGTGTGGCGAAGAAAGTTTCGGTACAGGTTCAAATCATGTCCGGGAAAAAGATGGATTATGGGCGGTATTATTCTGGTTAAATATATTAGCCGCGCGGGGAGAATCCGTCGAACAAATTGTTAAAAGCCATTGGCAAGAATACGGACGCAATTATTATTCTCGTCATGATTATGAAGAAGTCGAAAGTGATCGCGCCAATGAATTAATCAGTCAATTATATTCAAAAATGCCTACCCTTAAAGGTAAAACTTTTGGTCAATATGAAGTGGAATATAGTGATGATTTCAGTTATACCGATCCAGTCGATCAAAGTGTCGCCCAAAAGCAAGGAATTCGCATTGGATTTACCGATGGATCTCGGATTGTATTTCGTTTATCGGGAACCGGAACCAAAGGGGCAACGTTACGGGTTTATTTAGAAAGTTATGAACCTGACAGTAGCAAACAGGATTTAGATCCACAAGAAGCCTTAGGTGAATTGATTCAAATTGCTGATGAAATTGCTCAAATTAAAACCCTAACCGGACGAGAAAAACCGACTGTTATTACCTAAAAATCAGGGTAAAATTAAGTTAAATTAGTAATAGGAATTTAGGGGATAGAAAATCTAAAATTAGAGATTAGGGGTTAATCTTTAAATCGGTCTAAACTTCTCTATCTCCTATTTTTTTAATAGCAATAATCGTGAGTCTATTTACAGATTTTCGTAACGAATAATAAATTTTACCTAACTCCTAAAACCGAAAATCTAGAACTCATAGCCATTTCTTATAGCTTTGTACTACAATAAAAAGCTAAACTCTGCTACATTATCCGTTTCATGTCAGAACATCCATCAGCTCAAGAGCATTCTGATACCCCACCCGAGCAAAACTGTTTTGTTGTCGGTATTGGTGCCTCAGCGGGGGGACTGCGCGCCTTAGAAGAATTTTTTGAGCAGATGCCGATTGATAGCGGAGCCGCATTTGTCGTCATTCAGCATCTCTCCCCAGACTTCAAAAGCTTGATGAAAGAATTGCTAGAACGGCGTACCCGTATGGCAGTTTATCGCGTGACCGAAGGAATGGAATTAGAACCCAATTCTATCTATCTAATTCCTCCCGGCAAGAATTTAGTCTTAAAAAATCAGACTTTACACTTATTACAACAACAGGAAAGAAGCCGCCACGGCCTGAATTTTCCCATAGATCTATTTTTAGAATCTAGTGCGAAAACCTACGGAGAACGATCAATTGGCGTAATTTTGTCGGGGACAGGCAGTGACGGCACCAATGGTTTACGGGCCATTAATGAAGCGGGGGGATTTACCCTGGTGCAAGAACCCGAAAGCGCTGAATTTGACGGTATGCCTCGGACTGCAATTGCCACAGGTATTATCGATCGGGTGTTGTCCCCAGCAGAATTAGCCAGAGTGATTAATCAATTAGTGCAGTCGCCTCACCTGCCGAATCGATCCAGTCAACAGTCCACTGAATTTTTAACATCCCGTCAATTACAGCACATTGCAACCATACTGGCAACCCATGAAGAGACTGATTTTTCCTGTTATAAAACCACGACCCTCTCACGCCGCATTCAACGGCGATATTTAATTAGTGGTTGCAGCGAAATTGATCAGTTTATTGGCCTCCTAGAAGATTCGGCCAAAGAGCGAGCCATTCTCCGTCATGATTTACTGATTAGTGTGACTCAATTTTTCCGCGATCGCCCCTGTTGGGATTTCCTAGAAACAAGAGTGATTCCTGAGTTAATTGCTAAAGCCGACCCTCACGAGGAGTTACGGTGCTGGGTGACGGCTTGTGCCACCGGAGAAGAAGCTTATTCTTTAGCGATGCTATTAGATGAAGCCGTGACGAGCTCTAATAAACCTGTAAAATTTAAAATTTTTGCCACTGATATTGATAAAGCCGCTTTAGAAAAAGCAACCCAAGGAATTTATCCTTTAACCATTACGAATCATATGAGTTCGGAACGATTAGATCATTACTTTGTACGAAAAGATAATGCTTTCCAGGTTGCTCGTAAACTCAGAGAGAAAATTTTATTTGCGCCCCACGACTTAACAAAAGATGCCGGGTTTACCCGAATGGGCCTGATTAGTTGCCGCAATGTTTTGATTTATTTACAATCACAATTACAACAACAGGTTTTACGAAATCTCCACTTTTCCCTCGCCTCAAAAGGAATTTTATTTCTCGGAGAAGCAGAAACTTTAGGTCAAATTGAGCCCGAATTTAAACCCCTGAATAAAAAAGGCAAAATTTATCAAAAAAGCAGAGATGTTCGATTAACTTTGCCTGTGAGGGGAATTGAAAAAATAACTCGTCAATTTCTCTCGGCTTCATCCTCTAAAAGCACCTCAGAACCCAGTATCGAGCCGATGCTCGATCAAGCCTTTACTCTATTTTTATCGAAATTTAATGCCACTTGCTTTCTGGTTGATCGTGACAATAGGCTATTTCATACCTTTAACGATCCATTAGAGGTGATCAAAATCCCTGTAGGGCGAACCACCACCGATATTACAAAGCTGATTATTACCAGCTTACAATTGCCTTTAATTACGGCTCTACATCGAGCCAAGCGGGAAACATCTCCCGTCTCTTATACCGGAATAAAATTAGGGCAAATATCAAGAGAATTTTATGTGCAAATAGAAGTGACTTATCATCAAGGTAATAAGCAGGCTGATGATTTTTTTATGATTGTTATTCAAGAAGAAGCCACCGCGCCTCAAGTGTCAGGAGAACGATTTGAAGCCGATGCCGAAGCTTCTCATAGAATTCTGCAATTAGAATATGAACTACAGCAAACTCGTGAAAACTTACAAGCTGTAATTGAAGAATTAGAAACAACCAATGAAGAACAACAGGCGACGAATGAAGAGCTAACGGCTTCTAATGAAGAATTACAAAGTACGAACGAAGAATTGCATTCGGTGAATGAAGAACTCTATACCGTCAATGCTGAGTATCAATCTAAAATTGAAGAATTAACGGAATTAAATAATGATATTGATAATTTATTGCGAAGTACAGATATCGGGGTTGTGTTTTTAGACCAAGACTTAAAAATTCGTAAATTTACCCCGGCTGCTACTGCTGCCATTAATTTAGTTGAAGCTGATATTAATCGTCCCTTAGAACATATTACCCATAATCTGGATTGTCAGAATCTGATGTCACTGTTAAAATCAGTGATTAATCGCCAGAAAGTGATTGATAAAGAAGTTAAAATTGTTAAAAATGGTTTTAACCTATTAATGCGAATTAACCCCTATCTGTTAGAAGATGGACGCTTAGATGGGGTGGTGATCACGTTTATTGATATTGATGAGTTAAAAACCATTCAAGAACAAGTGAACTCTGTTAATGAAGAACTGCAGAACTCTCAAGGGCAATTAGAACAACTGAATCAAGAATTAGAAGAAAGAGTCACTGAACGTACTCAAGCGTTACGCAAGTCAGAAGCCAGATTGAGGGCAATTTTATCAACCACCTCCTCAATTATTTATATGAAAGATCTAGCGGGACGTTATTTACTGGTGAATCGACAATTTTTAAAAGCATTTGATTTAACAGAACAAGAGATATTAGGCAAGACAGATCTTGATCTGTTTCCGGCTGAGATTGCTGAGAAAGTCACCAATCATGATCGGCAAGTGATTGCCACTCAGTCTGTTTTGAAATTTGAAGAACAGGCGATTACATCGGACGAGGGTTTACGCACTTATATTTCAATTAAAGCCCCGCTAATCGATGAAAAAGGGAAAGTATATGCCATCTGTGGAATTTCTACTGATATCAGCGAACAAAAAGTAACTGAATTAGAACTCAGAGAAAGTGCCACCCGAGAAAAAACGATTCTAAATATTGTCGAAAAAATTCGTAAAAGCCTAGATTTAACAGAAATTTTTAACACCACAACTGAAGAATTACAAACCACTTTAAAATGCGATCGCGTCACACTTTATCGCTTTAATTCAGGTGAGATTGGGGAATTTATCGCTGAATCTGTATCCGAAGGCTGGATTCGACTGATAGGGAGTCCGTTACAAAATACTTTGATAGAAACCTGTTTAAAAAATACTCATTGGGGTGAATCTGGCGAGAATAAACTGCTAGTGGTTGAAGACATAGAAGCAACAGATTTTAGTCCGACTCATCGAGAAGTGTATCGCAGTATTCAAGCCAAAGCCTTTTGTATTATTCCCATCTTTCAAGGCGATCAACTCTGGGGTTTATTGGCCTGTTATCAAAATACAGCGCCTCGGTTTTGGAAAGAAGGAGAAGTTCGATTAATTACCCAAACCGCCATACAACTCGGCATCTCTATCGCCCAGGTGGATTTATTTACCCAAATTCAAAACCAATCTTTACTCTTACAACAAGCCAAAGAAGCAGCCGAGGCCGCCAATTACGCTAAAAGTGCTTTTATTGCCCATACCAGCCATGAATTACGCACACCACTCAATGCCATTTTAGGATTTGCTCAGATTATGAAACGAGAGTCGGACAATTTGGCAAGTCAGCGGCGAGGGGTTGAAGTGATTCAGCAATCGGGAGAGCATTTGCTGACGTTAATTAATGATATTTTATTCATCGCCAAAATGGAAGCGGGTAAACTGAATTTAGACTTGCGAGATTTTATCTTACCTCGATTTTTAGATGATTTGGTGGCGATTATTGAGCTGCGGTGTCAACAGCAACAGATTGAATTTCAATATCAGCCTTATCAGAATTTACCCACATTAGTTCGGGCAGATGAAACCCGTCTGCGCCAACTTTTACTGAATTTGCTCAGTAATGCTGTCAAGTTTACCTCAACAGGTACAGTCACCTTTAAAGTCGGTTACGTTCAAGATTTTTTACCCTCCCCAACTGAAGAGATTAGGACAGAAACTGACCAAACGAGTAAAATTCGTTTTTATATTGAAGATACAGGCATCGGTATTCCCCAAGATAAATTGACAGAAATTTTTGAACCGTTTTATCAATTAAATTCCCATTTATCTCAGCAAGAAGGCACAGGCTTGGGTTTAACCATTAGCAAAAATCTAGTCGAACAAATGGGATCTCAAATACACATCGACAGTACTGTAGGCCAAGGGAGTCGATTTTGGTTTGATCTCGATTTTCCGACGATAGAAACAACCACAGCTAATCCCACTCCGGATGATTCTCATGGGGAAATTACAGGTTATACAGGGCAAAAACGCTCTATTTTAATCGTAGATGATTTAGATAGTAATCGAGAAGTTTTAGCTAATTTTCTCCAGTCCTTAGGGTTTGACATCTTTGAAGCCAGTTCCGGAACCGAGGCCATTGCCTTGATTGAGCAACATCGCCCGGATGTCATCCTATTAGATTTAATCATGCCGGATCTCGATGGCTGGCAAGTCACCCGAAAGTTGCGAAAACAACCTCAGTTTGAAACCCTATGGATTATTATTATCTCTGCTAGTACTTTGCAAAGCGATGAAGAACTTTGTTATCGCGCAGGTGCCAATGGGTTTTTGCCTAAACCTGTCAATTTTGAGCAGTTACTGCCAATGCTGGAGCAGTATTTACAATTAGAATGGATCACTTCAGAGCGTTTAACCCCCTCGCCACAGACTCCAGCCACTGAGGCAATTTCAACGCTTCAACCCTCAACAACTGAATTATTGGTGACACCAACACCCGCGCAATTAACCCAACTATTGGAGTTAGCAATGCAAGGAGATATTCGCGGGACTTTGTCTCAAATGAACCAATGGCAAGCAGAACAACCTAACTTGGCGGCTTTTGCAGAGCTTGTTCGTCAGTTAGCCGAAACCTGTCAAGTTAAAAACCTTAAACAGTTGATTCGACACCATCTAGAAGCTGAGTAAGAACATACCCTAAGATTATGACAATATGTTACAGTTGATTAATTAAATATAAAATTTAATTATAGATTTAACTCTTACTGCCAATGTTGACCATACAAAAACAGTTCTCCCAGACTCAAGCATTGAGCTTTATTAAACAGATGGGACATCAGCCGGAGGAAAATTTTAGACAAAATAATTCACAACATCGAGTTCAAGATATACAGCGGTTTTCTCAAGATAAATCTGATTTTATTGTTAAATCTGGCAATGGTCACACAGCAGAAAATACTTTAAAAACTCACTCCGCCACTATTTTAATTGTCGATGATATCCCCAATAATTTACAGGTTTTATTTTCCTATTTAGAAACAGAAGGCTACAAAATTTTATTGGCTGAAGATGGAGAAACTGCGTTACAAATTGCCCACTCTCAAGCCCCTGATTTGATTCTTTTAGATATATTAATGCCGGAGATTGATGGGTTTGAAACCTGTCGCCGCCTCAAGGCTAAACCTTCAACTCGAGAGATTCCTGTGATTTTTTTAAGCGCCCTTTCTGAAACAGTTAATAAGGTGCAAGGATTTAAAGTAGGCGGGGTTGATTATGTGACAAAACCGATTGATCAACAAGAAGTTTTAGCCCGGATTAAAACCCAACTCAACCTGCAAAGAATGCGTCTGAGTTTAGCGCAACAGAATAAAGAACTTCAACAGGCTTTTAATTTTGAAGCATTAGTGCGACGAGTCACCGAGCAAATTCGCGATCATCTTGATGAAAAACAGAGTTTACAAATAGCAACTGAAGCATTAACAGAAGTATTGAATCTCAGTAGTTGTCAAATTGAACTGTATGATTCTGCTCAGAAAATCGCCACTATTGCTTACGAATATAGTACAACTTTACCTCAAGATCTAGGAGCCACTCGACAACTGCAAGACTTTCCTGAACTGTATCAACAACTCCTACAAAAAATCCCCATTCAATTGGTTGAAAAAATCCCCCTAATTAATCCAGTGGGGATTCAAGTCAATCGCTTAGCTTGTCCGATTTTTGATACTAATGGAATTATTGGTAACCTCTGGGCATTAAGACCCCCAGAAGAGGTATTTTCAGCTTTAGAAATTCGCTTAATCCAACAGGTTGCTTCTCAATGCGCGATCGCCATTCGTCAGGCTAGACTGTATGAAGCCACAATGGTGCAAGTCGAAGAATTGGATAAATTGAATCGTCTTAAAGATGATTTTATTAAAACAATTTCCCATGAGTTAAAAGCCCCCATGAGCAGTATTCAGCTTGCCACTCAAACCATGGAAACAGTCTTAAGTACTCAGAAAAATCCTCAAAATTCTCCGACCTTTAAACGAGTTCTTCATATTTTTTATAACTCCTGTGAGCGACAACAGCAGTTAATTGATGACTTACTGACACTGTGTTCTGTAGATGCTAAAGCGCAATCTCTCCAAACTAAGCAGGTTGATCTTCATCAATCGATTCAAGATGTCCTTAAACAATACTCAGAAGAAACACAAGAACAACAACAGAAATGGGTCGTTAATTCATCCAAGGAGAGGGTATATGTCAAAACTGATCCGATGATTTTAGAGCGTATTTTTAAAGAGTTATTCAACAATGCTCTCAAGTATACTCCAGCCGATGAAGTGATCGAAATAAACACTGATAATACTGAATTACAAATATCATTTTGTGGGTTAAATACAGGGGTTGAAATACATCCAGAAGAGCAAGAATTAATTGTCAATTCGTTTGATACTGTTCCCAATAATAATTCTTTGCAGCATGGTGTAAGCGGGTTAGGATTCGCACTCATTCAAAAACTAACAGAGGTAATTGAAGCCTCTATTGAGGTTAAATATGAAAATAACCAAACCACTTTTTGTATCAAGTTTCCGCAACAGTTCACTCAGGTTTAATCGTCTGAGATTATTACTTTATTCTCTATAAAAAGCATTCTAACTGATGGTTACTCGCAAACGGATTAGTCTACGACAAACTGCTTTAGAAATTTTAGTGCGCTTAAAGCGTCTTTATCCAGATGCTACTTGTACTTTAGATTATCAAACTCCTGTACAGTTGCTGGTGGCAACAATGCTTTCGGCTCAATGTACAGATGAACGAGTAAATATTGTCACACCTGCGCTATTTGAGCGTTTTCCAGATGCAGCAACTTTAGCCAAAGCCGATACAGATGAACTCGAAAACTTGATTCGTTCTACTGGATTTTATCGCAATAAAGCCCGCAATATTAAAGGCGCTTGTCAACTCTTAATTGAAAAATTTAATGGCAAAGTGCCGAAACGGATGGAAGAATTGTTAGAACTTCCCGGAGTGGCTCGCAAAACAGCCAATGTCGTTTTAGCTCATGCTTATGATATTCACATGGGAGTCACAGTCGATACCCATGTTAAGCGCCTAAGTCAACGCTTAGGACTGACAAAACACACTAATCCTGTCAAAATCGAACGGGATTTGATGCAGTTATTACCTCAACCGGATTGGGAAAATTGGTCCATTCGCCTTGTGTATCATGGTCGAGCTGTCTGTACAGCACGCAAGCCAATGTGTTATGATTGTCAATTGTCTGACTTATGCCCCTCTGCGATTATTGCAGAATCTGGGCAATCTTTTACGGTAAGCCAATAAAAACATAAATTGTTTCTATAATGGGTACTGAATTTAACAATTAGTCAATTATTTTTAGGAGTTCTAAAGCTTTAGTATGGCAAAGAGAAGTATGATTGAGCGCGATAAAAAGCGCAAGAAAATTGTTGAAAAGTATGAGGAAAAGCGGGAGACTCTGAAAGAACAGTTTGCTCAAGCCAGTACTCAAGCCGAAAAGATGGAAATTCATCGGCAAATTCAACGCCTACCTCGTAATAGTTCTCGTACACGGGTGCGGAATCGTTGCTGGGCCACAGGTCGCCCTCGGGGTTATTATCGTGACTTTGGATTGTGTCGTAACCAGCTTCGGGAAATGGCTCACCAGGGACTCTTACCCGGTGTTGTCAAATCCAGTTGGTAGACGCTAAATTCGTCAATCGAATCATCAGCAACAATGCGGGTACTATGGTTGTATCCGTTATTGTTATTTTTTAGGGGTTATCATTGAGTATTATTGACCGCAACACCGCTCAATCCCCAGACTATCTAAGATTAAATCACTCACCGCATTCGCCACAGCAAACTCTCCAAAAAAGCTTTTTGAGAAATCAAATCCCTGCATTTCAGTCACAATCGCAATGACTAAACTACCCAGATCATTTTCTCCTTCCATACGCTGACGGGTGAAAATTTGACCCGCTCGTGTGGCAATGGTTTGATTGACCGGCTCTGGAATAAATTCTTGGTCTAACCACTGCAGCAAAGCAGCCCGTAACCATTCTCCTTCTTCTTCAGGGTTGATGGCGGGTGGCAGAGTAACAGGTTGAATGGGTTCAGCCATGGTTCTACCCTCGACTACACATTGAAAATTAGCATAACCCTTATTGTACCTCAACGCCAAGCAGAAAAATTACTGCCGCACAACCGAAACTACCGGAGCAGCCTTTTGAGAGTGGCGCTGGGTGATTTTAGTTTTGACCAGCTCCGCGAAAAGTTGATTAATGGCTGTTTCGACTGAGTTGGCTTCAACTTTACAACTCACCTGGTACGTTTTATACTTATCATACATTCGAGTGGTTCGATTATAGTTTTTTATTGTTTTAGACTGGACGAAAACGGAGGGTTCCGAGCGTCGATACCAAAATAAGCGATAAGAGTTGGTAGACTCATTACTTTTAAATTTAAGGATGGGATCATTATTTCCTGAAAGACTCAGACTATAAAAGTCTGAACGCTTACAAACTCGCAAATATCCCCAATCTTTTTCAGTTTTATTAATTAACTTATCGAGGGTATTTTCTAACATTATCATTGAAATTAAGTTTGAATTTAGCATAGTTGAGTGAGATTAAATAGGGATGATACAATACAATATTGATGCCATTATCGAAGGTTATTCTCAGGGCTACTTTTTGATGGCAAACGACGATTCGGATGAAGCCTTAGGCTGGTATACAAGCCGTCAACGCGCTTTAATTCCTCTAGATGAACGGTTTCGTTATCCGCGATCGCTACGACGAGTGTTAAATCAAAATCGGTTTACAGTTGCAATTAATCGTGATTTTTCAGCGGTAGTCGAAGGCTGTGCTAATCGAGACACAACTTGGATTTCAGAAGAACTCAAAGTAATTTATCATATTTTGTATCAAAAGGGTTGGGCTTATAGTTTTGAAACGTGGCAAGGAGACGAATTAGCCGGGGGAATTTTGGGTTTAGTGATTGGGGGGGCATTTATTGGCGAGTCGATGTTTTATCGAATTCCTGAGGGTTCAAAAGTCGCAATGGTCAAGTTAGTGGAACGATTACGAGAACGTCATTTTATTTTATTTGATGCTCAGATGAATAATCCTCATCTAGAACGATTTGGGGCTTGTATGATTAAAAATAATCAGTATCTCTCTTTGTTAAAAAAAGCAGTTTATCAGCCTTGTTCGTTAGTTTAAAGGTAATTTAATTACTAATATTTTTATTAATTAAAATCAATAGAAAGACACAGTTAAACAAAAAATTAGGAGAGAATTGAATGAATATCTAGCATTGATAAAAGTTGAGGAAAGAAGTAAATATTAAATATAAATAGCCGGGAAATATTGGATGATAAAAGTTTCAAGCTATATTATTCTAAATACCAAATCCCTCAATTTTATCCTTTATCGCCACATTTCAAACTGATCTTCAGAACATCCGTTAATATAGCGATTACTGACCCAACCTGTCAATGGTGTATATGTTTCATTCGGAGGAAATCCGTCAAATAATGCTACAATTTTTACCCAGTTTCCTCTCCGAGAAACAGCCCGAACACCATCACCTCGTTTCAGTTGTAAAATTACATTATGCTTCAGTCCCGGCCTAACTCGAATATTAACTTTACTATTAACCCGGTTGGTGACAATAAAAGAACAATAACTATTATTAATTAAGTCTTTCACATAACTAGGATTCGCTTCTTCAATAGGAGTCATCATTTGACTCAGAAGTACTTTATTTTGGGGATTAATTACTTTTAAACGATACTGACCATCCGTTCCTTCTGGTATCATACGATAACTGTAGTTTTGCCGTTCCCAGAGATAGTCACCGCGATTATAACTAGAAACAGAAGGAATATAAACGCAGCGTTCTTTAGCATCACAACCGATGTAGGAAAGATCACCTTTTGCCTCATTAATTGAAACCGTAAACCCTCCTCCCGTATAGGTTGTGGCGAAAGCAGGAACAGCAACGAATAAGCTACTAACCACAGCCGTGAGTGTATTTCTCATCAAATTTAGATTAAATTTCATCATTGATACTATTCTGATAAAATGTGAGTGAGTTATTTTTTTTATGGCATGAAAAAATTCTCAAGTTTTACCTTGATAGACAAATCTTGAAGTGTACACAAAGATATTGCTATCCTTCAGGATGTATGAGAATCCGTAAGATTGTAGTAAGATTTTAGGGTGCGTCCATCAGACCCACGATGCACCTAAGCTACAGGTAAAATATTTAAGTTTAAACGATAAAAAGTTATATTAATCCGGACTAAAATGATTATTATTATGATTGATTTCGCAACTTAGGATTAATCCATTCATTCATGCCTTCACCCAGTAAAGATAAGCCAACAACCATTAAAGTTAAGGCTAAGCCGGGAAATAATGCCGTCCACCAAATGCCTGTCGGTAAGGCTTCCAATGCTAAACGCAAATCATGACCCCATTCTGGGGTTTCTTCGGGGAGTCCCAGTCCTAAAAATCCTAGGCTTCCTAAGGTTAAAATGGCATCGGCGGCATTGAGAGTAAATAATACAGGCACACTTTGAATTACATTAAGAAATAGGTAGCGAGATAAGATTGTCCAGGTATTTGCCCCCATGGCTTGGGCGGCTTCTATAAAGAGTTCTGTTTTGACGGAAGTGGTATGATTACGCACAACGCGGTAATATTGCGGAATATAAGCAATACTGAGGGCAATAGCGGCGTTGAGAATGCCCCGGCCGACGACAAAAGCTAAAGTGATAGACAGTAATAATCCCGGTAAAGTGTAGATGGTATCCATCAGAAATAACAGAATTCGATCTATTTTTCCGCCTAAATAACCGCTAATTAATCCTAAAGGGACACCAAAAACTAAGCTGAGGGTCGTAGCAAGCAGGAGGACTTTCCAGGCAACTTGTGTCCCAAATAAAGTCCGAGATAAGACATCATAACCTTGACGATTTGTACCGAACCAATATTCGGAAGAAGGGGGATTATGAATCGGATTTGAGAGAAATTCTGTGGGATTATTAATCCATCCCCACTGCTGAAATAGGGGAGAGAGTAAAGCAATTGCAATAAAAAATAACGTCATTCCTAACCCGACCAGCATCATTTTCTGAGATAGACTCGCCGGTTTAAATTGAGCAAAATTTCGTAGCCATTTAGGTTTTGTAGTGATCATATTTCTAATCTGGCATTGCTCTCTGATTTCATCTACAGAATATAGCTTATCATAAAAGCATCAGCCTCAGGTATAATCATCTACTTTTTTCAATGGCATTAACTACAGCTACAGTGTTGAGCAAGATAATTACTCTTAATTCCAATTAAACTTTCGTCC
>CAYSWY010000033.1:0-60290 GCA_964434975.1 uncultured Lyngbya sp. | reverse complement strand
ATTGCTCTATTGAGCATAGACGAATTTGAGTGATTACGCGAACCCACAGCGTACTGAAAGTTAAACTTTAATCCGGATTAATTACCATCATATATCAACCTTTAGTTAGAGCACCAATACTCTAATTAACATAGTCAATACAGAGATTTCTACTACTTTAGTATGATTGACTAATGAAACAGGATTTATTTTGATATTTCTTTCAATAGAGATTTCTGCTGACTTCCAATTTGAAAATTGTCATATTTACTACTTTTATCCAAAGTGCGATCGCATATAATCAAAAAAAAGGCGAGCACCTCTGCCCGCCTCAAAATCCAAAATATTATCCAAAATTCCTAGAGCTGTGATATTTCCTTAACAATATCGTGGCTCTTATTAGATCAACTCAACGTTGCTGAAGCCTAAGTCACCGAACTCTGTATCGGCTAATACAAGCTTGTAACTGGGATCTCCGAGAGTAAAAGCATTGCCAGTGAAGACTAAATCGCCACCATTAGTCTCTCTGATATTTCCGATGAACTGCTCACTGAATAAGAAGTCAGAAGCGTTATCGTAACCAAATCCATCAGGAATCAGTAATGTATCTTCGCTGGGGTCGAAGTCTTTAATGACATCTTTCTCACCGGCGAGGATGTCAGCAGCATTAATGCGGAAAGTATCTTCACCGGCTTTACCAATCAGCCGATCACTACCGCTACCGCCGATTAGTAAATCATTACCGCTACCGCCGTTGAGAATATCATCCTCGCTACCGCCGTCAAGACGGTCGTTACCGCCACCACCGGACAGTACATCTTTGCCATCATCACCGAATAGGCGATCATTACCACCACCACCGATAAGTCTGTCATTGCCAATCTCGCCTAGAAGGCTATCATTACCGCCACCACCAGTAAGTGTGTCATTGTTATCACCGCCTTCGATAGTGTCATTGCCAGCTTGGCCGTGGAGAAGATCATTACCCTCTAATCCTTTAATCAGGTCATTACCACTACCACCAAAAGCTTCATCATCTTCTATACCCGTATTTATAGTGTCGTTTCCACTACCCCCTTCAATAGTGTCTTCTCCACCATCAGTACTAATCTTATCATCACCAGTGCCACCAAAGACTAAATCAGCGCCAGCACCACTTAGGAGAGTATCATTTCCTGCACCACCGTCGATTAGATCATCTCCATTCTTGGTGATAACCTCATCATCGCCATTGAAAGCCGATATACGATAATTCGTCCCTGAATTACCTTCAAACTCATCATCGAAGTTGGTAAGAAAAATATCTTGAAGCATTTGTTTATCCTACTTAAAAGTGCCTATTAGTTGAAAGTGAATGCAATTCTCCGGAATGCCTGAGACATCTAAAAAACGTTTAAGGATGCCTTCAGTTCCGGTGTTGCTGCTTTCCATGTTTCAAACTATATACCGAAATTGAAGCGGAGATCCACATGATTCTGTAAAAAGATCCGGGAAAAAATTAAAGCTTTTGTAAAGGAGTAAACAACATGATTGGGTCAAGGAATTGGGCATAATTATAAAGCTTGTGTAAAGCCCGCTCAAGCAATACTTAACTAATACGCTCGCAAACTTTGTCAGTTTATGGCCTTCAATAATATATTTTTTTCCGAACACACTCTTGAGACTGTAATACTTGGATGATGGGAATTACAGGAAAGACTCAAAGTTATTATTTTTTAAAAAATTAATTTTTTATTAAATATGATTTATGGAGTTTATAGGTAAAATCAACCCAAATCGTAACTTGAAAACAATACTCAAGCTGAATTTTGATACGACTAAAAGACGGTAAATCTTAACCGTTGAGTCTTGAGTGAATCATTGTATTATATATTTCCTTAATATAGGCTCCGCTATCTTGTTATCTCTCTCAGGGGTGATGATATTTTAGTCAAAGGTAGAGAACTGACATAAAAATCCATCCCCTTAATCCCCTGAATCAGGTTCGACTGTGGGCTTGCAATAAATGGTAAATCTTGCGCTACTATCTCAAAATAATCCGGCTCTGTCAAGTCTACTCGGGCGAAGGTAACATTCTACATCTGAGGGAATCACACCTCATTCGGATTGATGGAGTGACTTGATATTCTGCTTGACTGGACAACGAAGCTGAGTATTAATTAACTGTTGGGGAGTTTGAGGGGCTATAAGTCCCACGCCATAATTTGAATGGGGCGCCCTTGATACATGGACACCTCAAGCCAAGCAAGAGGCTCGATGCCTGGTAGATTGGCAATTTACCAATAGCTTAAAATGTGGTATCATTATTTATATGATACTAAATTACACCTATCGAATTTACCCAGATGCCAAACAACAAGAATTACTCAATGAGTGGCTTGATATTCTTCGAGCATCTTATAACTATGCACTCAGAGAGCTAAAAGATTGGATAGCTTCTCGCAAGTGCCAAGTAGATAGGTGTAGCTTAGAGTCTGAATACATCATGAGTGCTGATTATCCGTTTCCAGGGTATCATCAACAGCAAAACAACCTACCCAAAGCCAAAAAGGAATTTCCTCGACTAAAGGAAGTGCCATCACAAGTACTGCAAACCAATATTAGAAGGTTACATGATGCTTGGGATTTCTTTCAGAAAAGAGGCTATGGTTTTCCTAGATACAAAAAGTTTGGACAGATGAAATCTCTGTTGTTTCCTCAGTTCAAAATTAATCCTGTTACTGGGTGGCAAATCAAATTACCAAAACTAGGGCTGATTCCAATCAACTTACATCGGCCTATCCCCGATGGTTTTGTGGTCAAACAAGTAAGAATTCTCAAAAAAGCTAAAGGCTGGCTTGCTGTTGTTGCGATTTCTACGGATATTGAAATACCAGAACCCACACCACACGGACATTGTATCGGAGTTGATGTTGGGCTACTTTCCTATCTTTGTACCTCAGATAATTATGTAGAACGTCCAAATAAGTTTTTCAAACAGAGCTATCGTAGGCTGAAAGTGCTGCAAAAGCGACTCTCAAAAAAACACAAACGCGGATGCAATTATGAGAAGGCAAGAAAGAAAGTAGAAGCAATGCACAATCATATTGCTTGGCAGCGCAAAGATTATCAGTTCAAACTAGCTCATAAGCTCTGTGACATGGCAGATACAATCTTTGTGGAAGATTGCGACTTCCGAATCATGGCTAAAGGCTTCTTAGGAAAGCATACTCTAGATGCTGCTTTTGGTCAGTTCAGACAAATACTCAAACATATCGGTAAACGTAGAGGAGTATTTGTAGATGAAGTTGACCATAGAGGAACGTCTCAGACTTGTCCTAATTGTCGCTCTGAAGTCAGAAAAGAACTGTCAGAGCGATACCACATCTGCCATGAATGCGGTTATGGAGTACATGAGAAAATAGATAGAGATATTGCCTCTGCACAAGAGATATGTAATCGAGGCATAGAAAAACATAGTACCCAAGGACTTTGGGGGAAAGAAATTGGCTATCAAGTCGGGCTGTCGGGGGCATTTTGCCTAGATAAGTGGCGCAGGGTAGCAATGCCTAACAGTGATGTTGGGAAGCCCACGCTACAAAAGCGATAGCAATTAGCGTTGGGAGCAGTCACAGTACTATCAATTAGAATTAAGTATAAATCAAGTGAATCATTCTGGACTTCAATATTTACCTGACTCTAACACTGCTGATTCTGAACGTTCGCCGAATCAGGAACTTTTACCCCTGACGGCTGAGGTCAACGAACATGACCATCTGGAAGTGGGTGGGTGTGACGTTAAATTGTTGGTGGAGCAGTTTGGCTCTCCTTTATATATCTTAGATGAAGCAACCCTGAGAACCGCCTGCCGTCAGTATAAACAAGCCTTTGAACAATATTATCCTGGAGAATCTTTGGTGCTTTATGCTTCAAAAGCATGGAGTTGTCTCGCGGTTTGTGCGATTATTGCCGCTGAAGGACTGGGGATTGATGTAGTATCCGGGGGCGAACTTTATACTGCTTTGCAAGCGGGGATGAAGCCTGAACAGATTTATCTACACGGTAACAATAAATCGATTGATGAATTACAACTGGCCTTAGACAGTGACTGCACTGTTATGGTGGATAACTGGCTGGAATTAGAGAATTTAGTTAAATTAACCACACAACAGTCTAAAAGTTCCCCCACTCGGATCATGGTACGGTTTACTCCAGGGATTGAATGTCATACCCATGAGTATATTCGTACCGGGCATCTAGATAGTAAATTTGGCTTTGATCCCAATCAGTTAGAGGATGTATTTCGCTTTATTAGTCAGCAGCCTACGTTGAATTTTACTGGGTTACACGTTCATATTGGTTCTCAGATCTTTGAAATTCAACCTCATCAAGATATCGCTGGGGTAATGATGGATGCCGTGGAAAAAGCCAGCCAATTCGGCTTATCCGTCACAGAATTAAATGTCGGCGGCGGTTTAGGAATTCGTTACACTGAATCAGACGATCCTCCCAGTATTACCACTTGGGTGAAAACGGTTTGTGAGGCGGTGGTAAAAGCCTGTCAACAGCGACAACTGCCTTTACCGAAGTTATTATGTGAGCCGGGGCGATCGCTAATTGGGCCTGCTTGTGTCACGGCTTATACTGTGGGTGCGACAAAAACAGTACCCGAAATTCGCACTTATATTTCTGTTGATGGCGGAATGTCAGATAATCCCCGTCCTATTACCTATCAATCAATTTATCGTACAGTTGTTGCTAATCGGATGTCGGCGGAGTTAAGCGAAACGGTTACAGTTGCCGGGAAACATTGCGAGTCTGGAGATATTGTGATTCCAGAGGCTCAACTTCCTCCGACTCAACCGGGTGATATTTTAGTGGTGATGGCAACAGGGGCTTACAATTACAGTATGGCTTCTAATTATAATCGTCTACCCCGGCCAGCGGCTGTGATTGTTAACGATGGAGACAGTAACCTGATTCTGGCGCGAGAAACCTATCAAGATTTAATTCGCCAAGATCGCTTACCTCAGCGACTAACCACAGGGTACGACGCTTGAAATAGGATATATTCGCACCTCGGCAACGGGAGGCATGGAGAGATGGGATTAGTGTTTTGACGGCTCAACCCAAAATCTTGTTGCCGATATTGCCGGGGTAACGGTATGGCAAACAATCCTCGAGGCGAAATTCCTTCAATCTCAGTCCTCACGATAGTTGTGATCGGCAGTCATTTACTCTGTTTCAGCAAGAGTTGAAATGTTTATAGAAGCCGGACTGTGATTTCTTTCAAGTTAAAAAACCCCTAGAAACCTATAGACGTTTGTCTCGAATCTCTTTACAATTGCAAATGAAGGAGACTTCAGAACCGATTATTTATTTTTAGATCGATTAGGGACTCAATCCCTCAATTTTCTTCCTGAATCTCCGACAAAATTACCAACGGTTTATGCGATCGCGGTTCATCATTCCATTAGATCGCGTTACTTCTCTTAACTGTGTAAACGTTCAATGAATTTGGGTCCAAATTATGACCCTGACTGGATGCAGTCCTGGTTAGTTCATAGTATCGATATTGGGCTGGTCTTCGCGGTTGCTTACATTGTACTCGTGATTATCGGAGAGCGTCGTACCTTATGGATGGTACGAGGTTTTATCATACTGATGTTAGCAACTGCTATTAGTAACTGGGCGAATTTAAGGCTGTTGTACATTGCCCTCAATAGCTTGGTTACAGGCTCAGCCGTTGCCATGGCAGTCATGCTACAAACTGAGTTTCGTCAATTTCTGGAGCAATTAGGCCGAGGAGAAATTTTACAACTGTTTGGTCAAGGGCGTAAGATGATACCAGAGCCGGACAGTGTGATTGATCAGATTGTAGAAGCGGTTAAAGAACTCTCTCAAAACCGCACAGGTGCTCTAATGATCATTGAAACAGGTAGCCCAATCGATGAGCGGGACTTTTCCGTTCCGGGGGTCAAGCTGAATGCAGAAGTTTCTAAAGAATTGTTGCAGACTATCTTTCAACCCAAAACTTTACTGCATGATGGTGCGGTTTTGATTCGGGCTTCTCGTGTCGCTGCGGCCGGGGTAATATTACCCTTGTCAGAGCGCATCGCATCCCGACAGCTTGGCACTCGACATCGAGCTGCTATGGGTATTACAGAGCAAGTCGGTAAATGTCTGTGTATTGTCGTTTCAGAAGAAACCGGATCAATTTCTCTGGCTGAAAAGGGAGTCCTGAATCGACCGTTAACTAGCAGTAAACTAAAGGAGTTACTAGAGGCTCGAACTTTTCCATCTGGACATGAGAAAACCCCCTCTCCTATTTCCATTGGTCATCTTAAACATCAAATCGGGCCGAAAGTTGGTTCGATCATCTCACGAGTCTTTCGTCTTCGTTCATCCGCTTCTCGGGAAAAAAAATGACTGCCAAGCCAAAGCTGTTAAACGAGTTACCAACCGATCTCAATCCGAATCGATTACCCCAACACGTTGCTGTAATTATGGATGGTAACGGTCGTTGGGCCAAACGTCGGGGGTTACCTCGGACAATGGGTCATCGTCGGGGGGTTGAGGCACTAAAAGATTTACTACGATGTTGTCGCGATTGGGGAGTAGACGCACTGACGGCTTATGCATTCTCCACAGAAAACTGGAGCCGTCCTCTAGAAGAGGTAGACTTCCTCATGGCCCTATTTGAGCGGGTTTTGATGCGAGAATTACGCGAAATGATGGAGGAAAAAGTCCGGATTCAGTTTGTGGGTAATCTAGCTGCTTTGCCTGCTTCTTTACAACGGAAAATTGAAGAAGCAACAGAAACCACTCGCCATAACCCTGGGATTTTATTTACTGTTGCCACAAATTATGGCGGTCGGCAAGAGATCCTACAAGCTTGTCGCGCCATTGCCACTCAGGTCCAGCAAGGACACATACAACCTGATGAGATTGACGAAGATCTGTTTGAACAACATCTCTATACCGCTGGTTTATGCCATCCGGACTTATTAATCCGTACCAGTGGGGAAATGCGAATTAGTAACTTCCTGCTCTGGCAAATGGCTTATGCTGAGATTTATGTCACAGATACCTTATGGCCAGATTTTGACCGCTCTGAATTTCATTGCGCTCTCTGTTCTTATCAAAAACGAGAACGACGCTTTGGGAAAGTTGGGAGCTAGTTGTAGGTCATTACATTATTTACTACGGCCCCGAAAAGACCGCTTTTTCCACATCCTCACGACTGAGGGAATATTTAAAAGCACGCTGAATATCTTGTCCATCGGCACCGGCTCCAATATAAGCCACGGTGAGTTGATCCACATCTAACCACAAATCCGCTTTCCAGCTCACTTGCTCGACGTGCCAGCGGTGGAGTTCTGTTTTGTCCTGCTGACAATTAAGCGATCGCAACCAAGATTCGATTTCAGGCAGGGGATGATTGTATAAAGGCGTATCTATTGTTGGAAGTCCCATAAGTGAATTAATTGGTGAAATAAACAGTGAACGCTTTAATGCTCAGAATTTGAGGGTTCAGTAAAGCGGGTGGTAAAATCGGGTCTATGACAGCATCTGTGCGGGTTAACCCGATAGCAATTGCCAATAGTAAACACAGAATTAGGCTTAAGGCTAAAGTAAAGACAGCAAACAATTCTCCGGCTGAAAGGGGTCGGTCTGTGGGATCGAGGTAAGCTTTGGAAGAATGATTAGGTTTGTTGAGGTTGGATTGATCGGCGGCTGTGGTTGGCTGAATCACATTGTAGCGGGAATAGCCAATGGTTAAATCATAAACCGAACGCCGTTGCGGATGAGACAGCGTTGCATAAGCTTCGTTCAGTTGCTGAAATTTTGCAGTCGCCACTGACTGAGGTAGCAGGGTTGTGTCGGGATGATAGGATTTACTCAACTTACGATAGCAGGCACGAATCTCAATCTCCGAAGCAGACGGATGCACCCCCAGCAAAGTATAGTAGCTCGAGGTGACAGCGGGGTGTTGTGAAGACTTAGAATAGGCTTGGCTGGATGTGGAACGACGACTCGTCACTACAATTAACCATCAACAACAATAGAAATCTATTCCTAGTATTTTGCCATTGTCCTTTCAGAATCGCAAGGTGACAGCAATCCCCGCTGCTCACATTCAGTTAGACTCGTTAGTCTCGTTTACAGTACTACCTGTTACTTTGTTAGCACGTTCGGCTCGCTTTTTGCGTTCTGCTTCTGTGATCTCTTTCATTAAAATCTGAGTTTGAACCATTTTGTCCAAATTACTCCGATAGAGATCAAGATCTTTAAGCAGTTTATCCTGAGGAAGATTTAATCCTGTGGCAATGGCGCTGAGGGCTTTTTCTCTATGTTCTTTATTTTCCACCACTTCCGGATTAATCGATTCTAATAATCGATACAAACCAATCGCAAACAGGCGACTATATTTGAATTTGGGACGAGTGGCGATCGCATGGAAGAGTTGCTGTAATTCATTCCCTTCGGTTTGAGTTTTTGCAACTTCAGCCCATGTGGTTAAGGTTTCAACTGATAAAGTTTTCGCAAATTCTTCTAAGCGTTGAGCCTCAGCCCGATATTGTTGGGGATCACCTTCTTGGGCTTGAATGAGGGCATTAAAAATAGACTCTTTATCCGTTTCAGGAGAATAGCCTACCATAAAGCGATCAAACGCGGTGACGACTCCCAGAGTATAAATCGGATCATTTTGAAAATCAGCATTAACACCAAGCAAGTGCATTTCTACCATCAACTCTTCGACAACGCGACGATAAATCGAGTTGACTGGACGGGTGTGAATGCTATAAAACGCTCGTTTTGTGTCTGAGACTGTACGGATCTTGTTCACAAGCCAATCCTAAGCAGAACTTAAAATATTGTCTCCTCAGAAGTTACATTTGCCAAGAGATGATTAGAAAATCACTTGTGACGCAGGTAACTTTTACAGAGAACGATGGACAAATGCGGGATAGGAGCAGGATAAACCCTATGATTTCACAGATTACAGAAAACTCTACAATAATAGTTATCGAATCGTTAAATGGCTTTTACTCCAGCTTTCACCCTTGGATTAATAATCTTGAAGACTATATAAATGACGTGTTTTTTATATCGGTGTTAGAATCTTTTGGAGATTCTTTGATCAATTGATCGAAACAGATAGATAATTGTCAGTTTCTCCAATATTGATTCAATCTATTACCGTATTTCACCCCACGAATAGGGATAAAGTTATGACACTAACGCCGGAATTAATCACTTTAGCTCAATACTTAGCCGGTGAATTTGACAACCAAGAACAAGCCCTAGCCGATCCGGTTTGGTATGTACATCTGCGATTGTGGCACAGACCTGTACCTATCCCGCTCTTTCCAGATAGTATCACTTTGTATGCAGAGCAAGCTAGTGTTGCCAATTTAGATCAACCTTATCGACCTCGATTTTTACGCCTCAGCGCTGCATCGAGTCAGGCTGAAACCCTAGATATTCAGTACTATATGCCCAAAGAGATTAAAGCTTTTCAAGGGGCAGGTTGTCACGAAGAAATTTTACAGCAGATTACTCCTGAACAGCTTGAGTTTCTTCCCGGGTGTCAATTATCCGTCAGCTACTCTCCCGCCAGACCTCAGATTGAAAAGTTTAATGCTTTTCCCCCCCCAGACTGCCGCTGTGGCTTCACCGTTGAGGGGAAACAGTATCAAGTCGAGTTAGGCTTTGAAGTGACGTCTGATACCTTTTTTAGCTACGATAAGGGGATTGATTCGGCTACAGGCCGAGGGATATGGGGGGCTTTAATGGGGCCATTTCAATTAGTCAAACAACAAGATTTTTCCTCCGAAGTCTTAATCAAGTCATCTTGATGTGAGGTAATGTGCCTTCGCGCTTGGGTCTCAAATTTAGAATATTTACAGTGGGGCGCTATCGTTAAAAAGGTTAAAAAGATGACGGCACTGCTTTATTTTTATTAAGATTAACCCTCAACATTGAAAAGATTACGGCTATTTGAGATAGTATTTTTCTAACGGCACGATAACAGGAGCGCAAATTCATTCCCGGCAAATACTATTTAAATTCAGAATAAAATCGAAATATTTTTACTATTAACCTTGATAAAAATGATATTTATCGCTGGATGTAAATCAGGCAAAATACAGAAGACAATAGAGTTAATTCTTGTGTCAAGGATGACTTTCTGGTAAATTATTAGAATTTTACACAAAACTTTGATTAAAAAAATTAGGAACAAAACTGATGCTTTACAAAAAAATTGCTGTTCAGACATCTATTATTATCGCTGTATTCTCTACTGTATTAATGGGTTTAGTGGCTTGTCAGCCCACTTCTCAAACTTCTGAAACCACTACAACAACTTCTGAAAATATGCCCGGATCTGGGATTAAAGTTCGTTCTTCTACGGGACTTGGCAGTGAGAGTTTATTTATGACAGAAATTCTTAATATTGGTTTAGAAAAGCTGGGTTATCAAACAGCAGAAATCAAACAATTGACTCCTCCTGTATTTTATACGGCTGTTAGTAATGGAGAGTTAGATTTTCAGGGTACAACTTGGGAAAAAATACACGCAGATTTGTATCAAAATAGTGGAGGCGATCAAAAATTAGAACGAGTTGGATTAATTCTAGCAGATGGTTTACAAGGCTATCAAATTGATAAAAAAACGGCCGATGAATATAATATTACGAGTTTAGAGCAGCTTCAAGATCCTGAAATTGCTAAACTATTTGATTCTGATGGAGATGGCAAAGCTAATTTAACCGGTTGTAATGCGGGTTGGGTTTGCGCCTTGGTAATTGAACATCATTTAGAGACTTATGAATTACAAGACACGGTTGAACAAGACCAAGGACAATATGAGACATTATTAGCAGATACTTTAACACGCTACCGAGAAGGAAAACCTATTTTATATTATACTTATGTTCCCCACTGGTCAGCATCCATTTTAGAAGTCGGTAAAGCTGCAGTTTGGTTAGAAGTTCCGTTTACCTCTTTGCCGGAAGGTCAGGAAAATATAACCGAACAAGAAACCTATGCAGAGGGTAAAAATTTAGGATTTGCAGTGGATAAAGTTAAAGTCTTAGCCAATAAAGAGTTTATCAACAGTAACCCAGCCGCAAAACGTTTCTTTGAATTAGTTTCTATTCCCATTGAAGATATTAACGCGCAACAACAATTGGTTTATGAGGGGGAAAATAGTCCAGCAGATATTCGTCGTCATGCTGAAGAATGGGTACAGGAAAATCAACAGCAATTTGACAGTTGGGTAGAAGAGGCAGCAGAGGCAGTTCAATAGCGATTTGATTAATTCGTAGAATATATCAACCCCAACAGGCATAAAAGACACAAAAAGCAACTCTCTGTATCCTTTGTGGTAAATTAGTAAGTATACTTGTTCATCTCAAAAATAATATTATCAATGAAAAAACAGATTTCTAAACACTATATTTTTCGGACTCTATTCTCTACTTTGTTAATGGGTTTAGTGGCTTGTCAGCCCACTTCTCAAACTTCTGAAACATCTACAACGAATTCTGAAAATATGCCAGGGTCTGGAGTGAAAGTGCGTTCTTCTACGGGACTTACCAGTGAGGGTTTATTTATGACAGAAATTCTTAATATTGGTTTAGAAAAGCTGGGTTATCAAACAGCAGAAATCAAACAATTGACTCCTCCTGTATTTTATACGGCTGTTAGTAATGGAGAGTTAGATTTTCAGGGTACAACTTGGGAAAAAATACACGCAGATTTGTATCAAAATAGTGGAGGCGATCAAAAATTAGAACGAGTTGGATTAATTCTAGCAGATGGTTTACAAGGCTATCAAATTGATAAAAAAACGGCCGATGAATATAATATTACGAGTTTAGAGCAGCTTCAAGATCCTGAAATTGCTAAACTATTTGATTCTGATGGAGATGGCAAAGCTAATTTAACCGGTTGTAATGCGGGTTGGGTTTGCGCCTTGGTAATTGAACATCATTTAGAGACTTATGAATTACAAGATACGGTTGAACAAGACCAAGGACAGTACGAGACATTATTAGCAGATACTTTAACACGCTACCGAGAAGAAAAACCTATTTTATATTATGCTTATGTTCCCCACTGGGCAGGCTCTATTTTAGAAGTGGGTAAAGCTGCTGTTTGGCTCGAAGTTCCGTTTACTTCTTTGCCGGAAGGTCAGGAAAATGTTACGGCAGAAGAAACCTATGCAGAAGGTAAAAATTTAGGATTTGCAGTGGATCGAGTTAAAGTCTTAGCTAATAAAGAATTTATCAACAATAACCCAGCCGCAAAACGTTTCTTTGAATTAGTTTCTATTCCCATTGAAGATATTAACGCGCAACAACAATTGGTTTATGAGGGGGAAAAAGATTCAGCAGATATTCGTCGTCATGCGGAAGAATGGGTACAGGAAAATCAACAGCAATTTGATAGTTGGGTAGAAGAGGCAGCAGAGGCAGTCAGCCAGACGTAGAGACGTTACATGTAACGTCTGTAGAGAAGCATGCCCTCATGTAGATGGGGGTTAAGTAAAAATATAGTTTAATTGTAAGATTTTGTATAGAAATTTCATCACAGAGGACACAGAGAGTTTATCTTTGTGAACTTCCATTTCTTTGTGGTGAATTCTCAATATTTATGCTTTTAAATAAGCTGCCAATCCTGTTGTCTTGCCACAGAACAAAATTGCTCAATCACTTCAAGAGAATCCGGTTCATTCCATTTTAAACCAATGGTACGATTTAAATTTATACCCACAACAGAACAGTAAACAATGCCTGATAAATTTTGCCATTGCGGCATTACACTCATTCCCCATCCGGCTTGAATTAAAGAAATCACCCATTCCTCACAATCTGCTCGATAAATAATATTAGGATAAACCCCAGCAGATTCATATAAGTTCGGACAACCACGCCAAAATTCACAGTTAATTCGTTCAATATAAGGTTGATTGTTTAAATCTGATAAATTGACAATTTCTTGTTCAGTAAAAGGATGATTTTCTGAAACCGCTAATTTTAGCTGTTGATTAAATAATGAATAAGTGGTTTGAGGATTGGGTTTTTCTTCTAATAAAGCAGTAATAGCTAAATCAATTTCTCGATTGATTAACCAACTATTGAGATCCTCAAAATGGCTACTACGAAGCTCCAAAATCACATCAGGATACTGTTGTCTAAAACTGTGAATTAAGGGGGATAGACAGGCAAGACGCAGGGTTGAGATTAATCCTAATCTTAATATCGGTTGCTGTTTAAAATCCCGCAATTGATAGCGAAGCTGTTCATAATCTTCTAGGAGTTTCTGAGCCTTTTCTAGGAAGACTTGCCCCGGAGGCGTGAGCTGAGTCCGTCGTCCACCCCTTTCAAATAGTATAACGCCTAATTCCCGCTCTAACTTTCTAATGGCGCTGGACAGGGAGGGTTGAGAAATCAGTAATTGTTCAGCAGCGCGGCTAAAATTACCGGTTTCAGCAACGGCTAAAAAGTATTGTATCTGTTCAAATCGCATATATAGATAATAGCTATAGTTTTAATAGAAAAAATCGTCTTGCTCTTACGCTAACGTTTGTGTACTGTCTTGACAAGCGGGGGTTGTTAACAGGTATTTGGGTTTTCAACCTTATTGTTTTGATGCCAGAATATCACGGTGTTACTCGTCTCATGTTTACTTATGATCTCGATCACTTTCAGCTCAATAAATCTCAAGTATAGGGCAAATTAGTGACTCATTTCTCATTCATTTCTCAGAAAAGTTAAGGATTAATTTCAGGTGAGTATCGGTTAATGAAACTCAAGATCAGTTTCACATCTGGTCACAAAACGATTACAAGTTGATAAGGAGTTAGTCTCATGAAAAAGCGCACTAATTATTACAAAGACCTGATGGCAGACTATTCTAGACCGGGACTGGTTTCTGAAGAAATGCAGCAGAAACTGATTGAGATGGGAGAAGCATTTATTACTAAAAAAGAAGCAGAAAATCCAGAAATTAGTTCAGAGTATACATTAGAACAAATTGAGCAAGAAAATAAAGAATGGTGGCCGACTCACTGTGAAGCGTTAAGACGAGGACGGGGTGATATTTTAACCGCAGAATATCGGGATGATTTAATCTATCTTTGTCAAGATGGTCCTTATTTTGGCTTAACAGAACAGCAAGCGCGGGAACAACATTGGTGGGCATTAATTGCTCAACCGGGTGTGACGATGTGTTGGCCGATTGTAATGTTTTCCGGTGAACATACTTTGTTTGAATGGAAATGTGTTGATGAGGAAACCAACGAAACCATTGCCAAAGGAAGTGTAACTTGGGTACGTCGTGGACATCGAGGCGGTTGTTATCTTAAAACAGAACAATTAACCTTCTATCGCGATGTATTTGCACCGGAAGAATTATTGAAACTAATTCAGACGGCTTAAGACTCATCATTACTGATTATTACTCTTCATCATTAGTCAAGAATTATGACTGAAATCAATCCTTACAAGAATGCTGTTTTAGACGATGCAGACCTACAAGCCGGACTCAGCAGTATTAACCCTCAATTTGGCGACTTCTGTACCCGTGTTGCCGGTGAAGCCTGGGGTTTGCCGTTAATTGACCAGAAGACAAAAGCCCTAATTACCATTGCAATTGATGTTGTGAATCAAGATCAAAATGGCCCCGGCAGTCCTTTTGCGGCCCACGTTAATATGGCGATGAAACAAGGGGCAACACGGGCTGAAATAGAAGAATTGCTGTTATTTACCTGTGTGTATGCCGGGTTTAATAAAGCAGCCGGTTGTTTCGGTAAGCTGAATGAAATTTTAGGGTAAAACGAATCAGGGATTAATTATGACTACTGCAACAAAAGGTAAAATTGGTGTTCTGATTGAAGAACATTTTGATGAAACAGAATATCGTCGCTTTAATCAATTCTTCCCGGAAAATGGGTATGAAGTGGAATATCTTTCTAATCTCTGGGGTAACCCAAAACTCACCTTTAAGGGCAATGACCATGAAGAAGTGGCTACAGTAAGTGTTGATTTTAAAGATGTTAAACCCGCAGATTATCGAGGTATTATTCTGATTGGCGGTTATGCCATGGACCGGTTACGATATCAACCCCAAATTAAGCCCGGTCAACCGAATCAATCCCCGGCTGTTGAGTTTCTGCGGCAAACCGTTCAATTAATGGATAAACATCAAGTTAAAGTCGGGACAATTTGTCATAGTATGTGGCTATTTTGTGCAGACCCAGAATTACTCAAAGGTCGAAAGGTTACCTGCGCTCATAATATTGCTTGTGATGTTGAAAATGCGGGCGGTGTTCTGGTTTATGAAGGAGAAGAAACGGCTGCCACTCATATTGATGGGAGTTTAGTCACAGGCCGACATCCCGGTGTTGTAGAAGAATTTATGCAAGTGTTTTTGCAAGAATTAGACGCTAAGAATTAATCGAGATAAACCTCACCTTTTTTCTATAGCGCTACGCGCAGTTATTCGTCATTCGTTACTCGTATAGTGCTATGGAATTCAACAGCAATTGTGAGGTTTGCCCCAACCCTATCTCTTCACATAAAATTCACGCCATGAATACATCAACTCACTTATTTTCCCCTTTCAAACTCGGTGAATTATCCCTACCTCACCGCATGGTTATGGCCCCTTTAACACGGATGCGGGCAGGTGTTGGTAACGTCCCTCAAGCGATAAATGCTCAATACTATGCTCAACGGTCTTCGGCTGCTTTAATTATTAGTGAAGCCACCCAAATTTCACCTCAAGGAGTCGGTTATCCTAATACCCCCGGCATCCATTCCCCCGAACAAATTACAGGCTGGAAACTCATCACTCAAGCCGTCCATGACCAAGGCGGGCGGATATTCTTACAATTATGGCACGTGGGCCGCGTCTCCCATCCCTCCATGCAACCCAACGGAGAATTACCCGTTGCCCCCAGCGCCATCGCCCCTGCAGGCATGGCAGTCACCTACGAAGGGGAAAAAGCATTTGTGACTCCTCGCGCCTTAGAAACCGCAGAAATTTCGACTATTGTTGAACAGTACAAACAAGCGGCTGAAAATGCAATGGCGGCTGGCTTTGATGGGGTAGAAATTCACAGCGCTAACGGTTATTTATTAGATGAATTTCTTCAGGATGGGTCGAATAAACGAACTGATAAATATGGCGGTTCAATTGAAAATCGCGTTCGGTTTTTGATGGAAGTCACTGAAGCGGTAACATCAGTTTGGGGACGAGAAAAAGTTGGGGTTCGTTTATCTCCCAGTAGCACGTTTATGGATATGTCTGACTCCAACCCTGAGGCTTTATTTGGCTATATTGGTAAAGAATTAAACCAATTTGAGTTAGCTTATTTACACATTGTTGAACCGCGAATTAAAGGAGATACAAATGTCGAAGATGATTCTAATGGTTTAGGCGTTAAATTTTTCCGACCCATTTTTAACGGCAATTTAATTACTGCGGGCGGTTATACCTACGAAACTGGAAACAAAGTTTTAGCAGCAGGAGATGCCGATTTAGTCGCTTATGGTCGCCTATTTATCGCCAACCCAGACTTACCCAAACGCTTCAAATTAAATGCAGCCTTAAACCCCTATAACCGAGATACATTCTACAGCCAAGGCAAAGAAGGATATATTGATTATCCCACATTAGAAGCCGTTTAAAAACTACTCAATCTCTATTTTTTTCTCTGTGACTCTGTGCTTTTTATAGCGCTACGCAGATAAGGCGCAGATATTTCACTCATGCTAAAACTTTCCCCCCCTACTATTGCCTATTGCCTATTGCCTATTGCCTAGCGCTACGCGCTATAAATACACTAATCTTTGCCATGTCACCTTCGCTTAAATCCTTCCGTAAAACACTATCCACACGCTGGAATTCCCGTCTCTCCCGACGTATTGCCTTCTGGGTATTTGCTGGAATTGTCACCATTGAAAGTATTATTTTAGTACCTTCAGTCTATCGACGGGAACAAGAACTTTTAGCCCAACTCAGAGAAATTACTTTAGGAAAAGTCACCTGGATTTTAATCACTTATCCCAATATTTCGGACGAAGAATTATTAACTCAATTGCAAAAACTGCAAAATACTAATTCTTTAATTCAAGGAGGAGCCGTTTATCAAGCCTCTGGACAGTTAGTCGGTACATTTGGAAATTCACCTCAACTTTCCCTGACTGAAATAGCAAATAATCGACCGAGACGACAGGGAAATTCATACGATGAAATTGTTTGGTCTGGACCTCAAATGAAGACTAATCAAACAGTGATTATTCGTCATGATGCTTCCATGGTTCAGCCAGAAATTAACGCTTATGTTGCTAGGATTATCGGCTTAGTGGTGATTATTTCCTTGTTTTTAACCTTGACTGTTTGGATTACTCTTGACCCGATTATCATCACTCCAATTTTTCGATTAAGACGAGATTTATTAGTGGCAGGAGAAGCCATTTATAATGATGAAAATCCACCAGAATTTTATTCAGTTGAATTCAAACGTCAGGATGAATTAGGAGATGTGATTACGACCTTTCAAAAAATGTTTGGCTTAATTACTGAAGCAACAAATGCCCGTAAACAAGCGTTAAATGCCCTTGATGATGAGTTAGAAAAAGGGCGGATTATGCAGAAGAACTTTCTACCCCGTCAATTATTACAAAAACCGGGTTGGGAAATTGCTGCATTTATGTCCCCCGCCCGTCGGGTTGCCGGAGATTTCTATGATGTTTTTGAACTCCCAGAAAACCACATTGTATTAGTGATTGGAGATGTTTGTGATAAGGGAGTTAGTGCGGGATTATTTATGGGATTATTTCGTAGTTTAATTCGGATTTTTTCCCATCAATGCTGTCATCAAAATTCTATTTCTGAAAATGCCTTGAAAGCTGTTGAAATGACAAACAACTACGTCGCTGATAATCATGGAGATGAAGGAATGTTTGCCACTCTATTTATGGGGGTTTTAGATACAGAAACAGGTGAATTGACTTATATTAATGGCGGTCATGAACCGCTATTGATTATCACTCCAAAAGGAGAAATACGAGTCTCTCTAGAACCCACAGGAACCGCTGTAGGAATGTTACCGGATATGGAGTTTAATTATGAAAAAAATTACCTTAAACCCGGTGAAATATTATTAGGATTTACTGATGGAATTACAGAAGCACGCAATAGTCAACGTGCCTTTTTGGGTCGAGAAAAAGCATTAGAAATTATGCAACAATCCTACTCCTCTGCAGAGGAAATCCTAGAAACCATTAAATCTCAGGTTTTAGCACATATTGGAGATGCTGAACAGTCTGATGATATTACTTTACTTGCTATTCGGAGAAAATCATGAAACGTTTTTTTTATAATGCTTTGCTACTGGTTAGTTTAGTGGGTCTTGTGAGTTGTGATGCAGTCAGTCAAACTGAAGCAAATTTGACTCAAAATAGTGAAGTTACAACGACAGAAAATCCACAAGTTGAACAACCTTTAGTGGTGATTGCTTATCTCAATGTTAAACCAGAAGACCGCGATACATTTTTAGAGTTAGCCACTCAAACGGCAAAGGCAACAAACGAAACAGAACCGGGGGTAAATACTTACATTTTTTATGAAGATAAAAATACACCGAACCTGTTTTTCTTCTTTGAAGAATGGAAAAATAAAGCGGCATTTGAAGCCCATTTAGAACAGCCTCATACCCAGGAATTAACCGCGAAATATGCAGAAATTTTAGCCCAGCCAGCGGATGTCAGAATCTACACGATTAACGATATTCAATCCGTTCAAGTTCCCTAAAACCGCTGCGGGTCAAAAGTCAAAATTATTGGTTTCTATGACTTGAATAATTTTCTGACTAGCAGGTTATTTTCACTGTATTCCACCTTTTTTTTTCTAACCCACCTATTCCCTAATTTACGGAGATAATTAACTCATGACTCAGATTAACTTTCCGGTTTCTGATTTAATTGCTGGATACGTCACTAACTTTGATTCTGATAACGATATTTTTACCCTCAAAACATCAGATGGACAAGAATTTCAAGCCATGCTAACCCCCATGACTTTTGCAAAATTAGTCCAAAATTTAGAAGAACCTTATCCGGATGCCACAGGCAATATACGTTCCATGCTTTCCCCCGGTCGCTATCTATTTGCTTACGGCGTTTTCTATCCCGATAATCCTAAATTTGAAGTCAAACAAATCATTTTTCAGGGTCGAACTGTTGAAGATTATCAATTTGAAAAACCCAACTGGTGGGTTAACCAAGTCGCAGCTTTAGGAAACTTTTACTTTAAATCTCAATTTGATAATGGGGAGATTAATTATCGTAATTATCGCACTAACTTAGCCCTTTCAGGTAGCCGTTCTTCTGATAATTTTAGTCAAGAAACAGATACAATTTCCCGCCTAGTTTATGGCTTTGCCACAGCCTTTTTAATGACCGGAGAAGATCATTTTCTAGAAGCCGCAGAAGCTGGAACCGAATATTTACGAGAACATATGCGGTTTCTTGATATGGATGAAGGGATTGTTTATTGGTATCACGGGATTGATGTTCAAGGGGCAAGAGAACAGAAGATTTTCGCCTCTGAATTTGGAGATGATTATCATGCAATTCCGGCTTATGAACAAATTTATGCCCTCGCCGGCCCCATTCAAACCTATCGAATTAACGGTGACCCTAATATTTTAAAAGATACTGAATTAACGATTAAACTGTTTAAAGAATTCTTCAAAGATAAAGGTGAATATGGCGGATATTTCTCTCATCTTGACCCCGTTACATTAGACCCTCAAAGTTCAGCTTTAGGACAAAATCAAGGCAGGAAAAATTGGAATTCTGTGGGTGACCATGCCCCCGCTTATTTGATTAATTTATGGTTAGCAACTGGCAAAGCAGAATATGCCGAAATGCTTGAAGAAACCTTTGATACCATTGAAAAATATTTTCCAGATGATGAAAATAGTCCCTTTGTTCAAGAACGATTTTATCAAGATTGGTCTCATGATACCACCTGGGGATGGCAACAAAATCGCGCTGTTGTTGGACATAACTTAAAAATTGTTTGGAATTTAATGCGGATGTATAGCCTTAAACCCAAGGAAGAATACCTCAATTTAGCAACAAAAATTGCTGATAAAATGCCAGAAGTCGGCAGTGATTTACAGCGGGGTGGATGGTATGATGTGGTTGAACGAGTTTTAAATCCGGGTGAGAAAAATCATCGTTTTGTTTGGCATGACCGCAAGGCTTGGTGGCAACAAGAACAGTCTATTTTAGCTTATATGATTCTCACGGGTTGTCTGCAAAATAAAGACTATCATCGCTTAGCCCGTGAAGCCACAGCCTTCTATAATACTTGGTTTTTAGATATAGAAGATGGTGGAGTTTATTTCAATGTCTTAGCCAATGGAATTCCCTATTTAGCGGGTGGCAATGAACGGGGTAAAGGAAGTCATTCAATGAGTGGATATCACTCTTTTGAACTCTGTTATTTAGCGGCTGTTTACACCAATTTATTGATTACAAAACAGCCAATGGATTTCTATTTCAAACCCATTCCCAATAGTTTCCCCGATGGACTATTGCGGGTTTCTCCCGATATTTTACCTCCCGGCAGCATTAAGATTGATGCGGTGGAAATTGAAGGAAAACCCTACACTAATTTTGATGCAGAGAAGCTGACTGTAACATTACCTAAAACGGAAGAACGGGTGAAAATAAAAGTCAGAATTATTCCTCAAATCTAGTTTTTAAATACTTGAGATGCCTCAGAACATTACTTCGGAGAAAAAACCCCTCTCCAAACCTCTCCCCTAATAGGAGAGAGGCTTCAAAACCCTAACTTTTAATCGTTTTTCAAAGATGTATAAGCCCCTTTCCATTAAAAAATAGTCCCAAAAGGACACAATTTCCCTCTCCACCCCCGACCACATCCCCCTACAAGGAGGAGACCATTCGTTCCCTCTCCTCGCAGGAGAGGGTTAGGGAGAGGTCATAACACTCACGTTAAATTTAACGCACCCTACTATTCATAAATGATGAAAAATGCAATTACAATGAACATCAATATCAATCATCAATCAGGTGTTATTATCGCTGAAATCGAAGGAGAAATTGATGCCAATACAGCACCCCTAATTCAAGAAAAAATTTCTCCTTTATTTACACCCAAAAGTCAGCTTTTGTTAAACTTAACTCAGGTTGAATATATGTCAAGTGCCGGACTGCGAATTCTACTCACCTTACACCGCTATGCTAAAGCAAATCATTGTCAACTTGTATTAGTTGGAGTCTCAGAAGAGATTGCTGATGTGATGGAAATTACAGGATTTCTCAACTTCTTTACGACGTATAATACTGTTGAAGAAGCATTAAAGACTCTCAATGGTAACACCGAATAATTTTCCCGATGACCCCCCTGTTACAGTCACCGTCAAACGGCGAGTTAAACCGGGTTGTGAAAAAGCATTTGAAGACTTTCTTACCGGAATTATCAACGCTTCGCTGACTTTTCAGGGACATTTAGGAACGAATGTTTTCCGACCCACTGACCCCCAAGACTCTGAATATTTGATTGTTTTCAAATTTGATAAACAAAGTAATTTAAAACGTTGGAATGAGTCGGAATGCCGCAAACAATGGATGGCGCGGGGTGATGCTTTAATTGTCGGTTCCCCTCAATTTGAAATCATTACAGGACTAGAAACCTGGTTTACTTTAGGAACTCAAAAACCTATTGTTCCACCCCCTAAACATAAAATGGCTGCTGTGACTTGGTTAGCAATTTTCCCCTTAATTAATATTATCAACCCCTTGCTATCTCCAATGACAACGCCTCTGCATCCTGTACTCAGAAGCTTTGTCACAACAGCAATTCTAGTTCCTTTAATGACTTATATTGTAATGCCGCGAATGACGCGATTATTTGCTCATTGGTTGTATCCCAAAATTCCCAAATAGTTCACCCAGATTAGGAAAAAAATTCATCATGCTTGAACGAATTGATAGCCATCCCACCCATACTTATAAAGATTTTAAACTACGACGAGGAAAACCTTTTCCTTTTGGCGCAACTCTAATTCCCGGTGGCGTTAATTTCTCCATTTATTCCAGCCATGCTAAAGCTTGTACTTTAGTTTTATTTAAAAAACGTGCTGCTGAACCGATGGCAGAAATTCCGTTTCCGGATGAGTTTCGCATCGGTAATGTTTACAGTATAATTGTGTTTAATTTAGACTATGAAAATATCGAATATGGTTATCGATTTGAAGGAGAATATAACCCTCGGAATGGTCACTGGTTTGATAGTCGTAAAATTCTCAGTGATCCTTATGCTAAGATTATCAGTGGTCGAGATACTTGGGGAATGACTCCAGATTGGAATAATATTTATCAACATCGTTCTCGCATTGTTTTTGATGATTTTGACTGGGAAAATGACCGCCCTTTAGAAATACCACCCGAGGATTTAATTGTCTATGAAATGCACGTTCGTAGCTTTACTCAACACTCCTCCTCTGGGGTCAAACATCCGGGAACTTATGCGGGTATTATGGAAAAAATTCCCTATCTCAAAGACTTAGGAATTAACGCCATTGAATTAATGCCGATTTTTGAGTTTGATGAATTTGAAAACTCTCGTTCTTCCCCGATAACAGGAGAAACCTTACTGAATTATTGGGGTTATAGTACGGTGGGATTCTTTGCCCCCAAAGCGGGATATGCGGCTACGGGAAAGTTGGGAATGCAGGTGGATGAATTTAAAAATCTCGTTAAACAACTGCATCAAAATGGTATTGAAGTGATTCTTGATGTTGTATTTAATCATACCGCTGAAGGTAACGAAAACGGCCCCTATATTTCCTTTCGGGGTATCGACAATAAGACTTATTATATGTTGACTCCAGAGGGCTATTACTTCAACTTTAGTGGTTGTGGAAATACTCTTAATTGTAATCACCCAATTGTCCGTAATTTAGTCTTAGATTGTCTGCGATACTGGGCGAGTGAATATCACATTGATGGCTTCCGGTTTGACTTGGCTGCTATTCTGGGTCGTGACCCCATGGGCGTACCCTTAGCCAATCCTCCACTGTTAGAAAACCTAGCGTTTGACCCTATTTTAGCTAAATGTAAACTCATCGCTGAAGCCTGGGATGCTGGCGGTTTATATCAAGTGGGTTCTTTTCCCGCCTATGGCCGCTGGGCTGAATGGAACGGCAAATATCGCGATACAGTCCGTAAATTCCTCAAGGGAGATGGTGTCGTGGGGGAAATGGCCCAACGGTTGCAAGGTTCCCCTGACCTCTATGCCGATTCTGGACGCGCCCCCGCCACTTCTATTAACTTTATTACTTGCCATGATGGCTTTACTTTAGCAGATTTAGTTTCTTACAATCACAAACATAATGAGGCAAATGGTGAGAATAATAATGATGGTGGTAATGATAATGAAAGCTGGAATTGTGGAGCGGAAGGCTGGACGGATGACCCCGGTATTAATGCCCTGCGACAACGACAAATGCGAAATGCAATTGCTATTTTGCTGGTCTCTCAAGGTATACCGATGTTATTAATGGGGGATGAAGTTGGACGGTCTCAAAATGGCAATAATAACACCTATTGTCATGATTCTGAACTGACTTGGTTCAACTGGGATTTACTCCATCAAAATGCTGATTTATTTCGCTTTTTTAAACACTGTATTGCCTTCCGTCATGCCCATCCCATTCTAAGAAATCGTCGTCATTTTTGGAATCAAGATTATGTTGGATCTGGATATGCCGATATTACTTGGCATGGTACTCAAGCTTGGAATGCAGATTGGTCTGAAGAATCTCGCACCTTAGCATTCATGTTATGCGGTAAACACGCCCGTGAAGGCAGCATTGAAGACAACTATATTTATGTTGGTTTTAATATGCATTGGCATCCCCATAATTTTGAATTACCTCAACTACCAGACGGTAAAAAATGGCACGTTTTTGCTAACACTGGATGTGCTGCCCCAGAGGATATTTGGGAAATAGGCACAGAACCCCAGTTAACCAATCAATTTAACATTTTACTGGGCGATCGCTCTATTGTCATCCTGCTCGGAAAATAACTGATTTTTTTCTTTTTTTCTTGTTATTTTTTCTTGGTTTAGGTTTGATAATTTTACCTAGCAAGTTGTCTAAAAGTTATCTGTTATTCAACCTATATTATGAGCAAATAATCAGCGAAAAATCATCCCTAACGAAAACCCATAACCAATAACTAAAACTATGACACTCAACGCATCTTTAGAAATCAAAAATAGCACTGCAAAAATTACTCTATCTGGTGATTTAGATCGAAATACGGCTGATGAATTTAAAGCCAAAATTGAACAAGCAACTCTTGGAGATGTTGCTAAATTAGTGTTAATTATGAATGAATTAGAGTATATGGCGAGTGCAGGTTTACGAGTCTTAATTTTTGCTAAACAGAAAATGGGTAAAGCCGCCGATATTTATATTATTGGGGCGAATGAAATTGTCCTTGATACAATTCAAAAAACAGGTTTTCATCACAGTGTTATTCTTCAAGATGAATATACCGAATAATTCTCTATTTTAACTTCCTCATAATCAAAATAATCTGAATTAAAAAAGCCCCCATTATTGGGGGTTTGGGGGCATAAAACCATCAATATTTGCCCCTATAGCTACCCAAATTTGGGGAAAATATGAATCAAAAAAGCCCCCATTATTGGGGGTTTGGGGGCTTAACTAACAATAAATAACCTATGAATAATGACAAAATATTATGACTCTTTAACAGTTCCAGCAACTTTAGATTCTCTTAGTGTAATTGCAAACTATGTTAAACAAGTGGGTATTTGGGCAAACTTAAGCAAAAAACAAGTAGCAAAACTGCGATTAGCGGTAGATGAAATTGCTACAAATATTATTGAATATGGCTATAAAAACTCAAGTGATAATATTATAAATTTATTTTCTAAGTTAGATGAAAATCAGTTAATTTTAGGGATTGAAGATACAGGAATTCCCTATAATCCTAATCAACAGGAAACACCTGAAGATTTAGAAAAACCCTTAGAAGAACGGCAAATGGGTGGGTTAGGGGTTTACCTGGCTAAAATCAATGTCGATCAGTTAATTTACGAACGAGTTCATCTTCAAAATAGTTCACTGCCAGAAATAAATCGCAATACTTTGATTGTTAATCTTGAGTAAAATAGAATCTCTCAGTAGTTTAGAAAATACAGAGTCACTAAAGGCGCACTAGAGATCATCTTTTTATTTTTTATTTCTTATTTCTTTGGGATGAGTCTATTTTTTTCATGAAACTCAGTAATACTTATTACAAGCCTAAATATAAGTTAGGAATATTGTTAAATAATAGGAATTTTGTAATAGATAACTGACACAGAAGATACATAAATTTTATCTTTCTGAGAAAAAATTCAGCGATTCTTTCGCATCACTTCAAGCTGCTCAAACTGTTGACTTTGCTGTTCAATTTGCACTGAAAGCGCATCACAAACCAGTTCACACAGCTCAAAAATAAAGGGGTTAGCAATTTGATAATAGACACAAACCCCTGCTTGACGACGGGAAACTATTCCAGCTTGGGAAAGGATTTTCAGATGTTTAGAAACATTAGCCTGTCCTAAGCCTGTAGCTTCAATAATTTCTGTGACGTTTTTAGACCCCAACTTCAACGTACAAACAATTTGCAGGCGACTCACCTCGGATAGTACTTTAAAGAATTCTGCCATTAAACTTAAGGCAGTGGGTGACAGCTTCATGATGCCACAGTCTTCAGTCAGTGGTTGAACTATAGCAGTAGATTTTGATTGAACGGGTTTGCGGGGCATAGCAAGCGTGAAAACAAGTTATTGAAAATTTATCTCATTACTATATTACCATACAGTCAAAAAAAGCAATGCCCCTATTTTTGCCGATCTTAAAGAATAGAATTCTCCTGCACTTGATTAATTTTTATTCTTTTGAGACAAGAGGAAATTAGAGAATTGCGCTCGAATTGTGGAAATATCTGAAATATTTTGAGGATTTGAACCCATTGCAATTAGGGATAAACCCAATTATTCTGCGTGGGAAAGAATACAAGGCTCATCTTTTTTGCCCAGAACTTAAAATAAAATGTTATGTGAACCGTTTTTGCGAGCTCAGATTCCGTTTCAGTTGTGGCTTGTAAACAGGAAATCCGTTCTCCTATAACCTGAAGACTGGTAACATGACTCATCACCGTAATTGTATTGGTTTTAAGAGGGTAAGTTACACATTGAGTTGTCATAATTTTAACTCCTTTAATCTAAATTAATTGTGCCGCGAAATCCAGTAATAATACGTGTGCCATCTTTTAAAACATGAATTTCAACTTGATCAGAAGCCCAATTTAAGTCATCTTTAAATTCTGGATTCAAGATCCGAACCTGTTGATTTCGAGAAGAAACTAATGAGTTAGGATCATTAATCTTCTGGGTTTCAACAAACGGCCCATCAACTAAAAGATCCAATTGTTCTAATAAATCTTGGGAACCAGATGGCGCACTTTCTGACTGTAATTCCTTCAGGGTAAATCCAGTAAAAGACATCACATTTAAACCCTTTTCTTTTAATTGCTTTGCCAATATTGCTAACGTTGAAGCTTGCCAAAAAGGTTCACCGCCAGAAAAGGTTACCCCTTGATTTTGGGGATTTGATAATATTTTTTCCGCCAACGCTTCTATCGAAATTAATTGATTAGGTTCAAATGACCAAGAAGCCGGATTAAAACAGCCAGAACATTCTCGCTGACAGCCTTGTACCCAAACAACGGCACGGCAACCTGGGCCATTGACTTCAGACTCATCAACATAACCCATAATATTCAGATATCCAGGGGGAATTTCTGTGAGTTGTTGGGGTAAGTTAGAGGAATTTGTCATGTCAATTTTGTCAAAACTTGAAACAACTAATATTATAGTTTTAAATCAAGGGTTTGATTTCATGTCGGATTCTCCATCCGTTGAACTGGCAATAATCTGCCATTCTAAAAGGACTTCTGAGGGAATATCTAGCTGAATTTTTGGTGGAGATTTTAGATTTAGTTCTAAAGAAATTGTGGTATTAACAGGCAATTTTTCTAAGATCGGTTGAACGTCATATTGACCAACATTAGGGGCGGGAGATTTTTCGGCAAATGAATCATGCGCTTGTAAAACTTTACCCTGACGAGTAATAATTGTTAAGGGTTCTGGATGCTTAAATTCAGCCTCTCCGGGAAAGCCAACAATCCTTAAATTTATTTCTTGCACTTGTGAATTTTTCACTTGTTTGAATAAGATCAATTGCCAAGAACGATGAGCAGCATCTGTGAATCGATGACGAGATTTATACAGAATTTGTCCGGGGGCTTCTTCATGTTTACGAATAGCGGCAAATGCCGGCTGAACCGGTAAAAAAGTTAGATTAAGCAGCAGAAATGATAGAATGAGAACAATTCCAAAAACCTTAAATAACATGAATTGAATCAATTTTTTTTTGAGTTTCATGAGTTCCGATTTCCTCAATACTGATATTTTAAAACGATAAATCATTCATTTTTAGGGGGATTTTGCAATGCTGCTTGTAGTTCTGGAATAAAGACTGAATACATCCCTCGTAAATCTCCTGTTTTGAAATTATAGGCTAAATCTTGTGGGTATTTATTGGTAATAAACTGAGGACGATTCTCTTTTTGTCCATGACAAGCAAGGCAACTGGCTTCAACATTAATCCGACGATAATAACGAATTCCGGGTTGATTTTCCAGGGTTTCAGGTTGCCAAAAGCCTGTTAATTCTGGATCTTTCTCAAATTTCGCCAATGCCATTTTAGCGTGTAAATTATCCGGTGCGTGAGCAGGATTACGATATTTATTGGCAATTTGTTTGACTTGCCAGCCATTTTCTTGACTGAGTTGTTTCGCCCGCATTCCGACTGGTTTACAGACTTGTTTAAAGGTTTCTCCGGTGGGTTCTGCTACTTGTCCTTCTAAGGTTGAAGCTAACCCGGAACGCATAGCATCTAAGGCTTCAATTTCTTGGACGGCTTGGCTTAATTCTGATGCATTCACTTTTAAAGGTTGAGCGATTGCACTGGTTAAATTCCACAGAGATAAACCCCAGAAAAACAGACAAACGATTAAGACTCGACTAAATTGTTTAACCATGATGATTAATGAATAAATGACTAACTTTTCGTGGTGTTTAAATTGGAATCAGCAGTGCTGATATTATGCTTTTGAGAGATTGAAATGGGTTTAAGTAACGATAATCCAAATAAAGTTTGCAACCCAACTTTTTCAAACCAAGGCAGTCCTAAACCCCAGCGCATTTTGGTCATGAAATATTCTTCAAAGGCGATTTTGAGCCATTTTACCCAACGTCCTCGTACTGCATAAGAATAGCGACGTTTTCCCGTTTTCGGGTCAGGAATGACAGGGGCGGCAATATAGGCAATTCCAGTATTGCCAAATTCTGCAAAACAGAGAGATTCTAAGGTGGGAGTTGTCAAACTCGATTGAAGTTCTCCTAATTTGACTGCAATATTATGGGCGACTGCTGTTGCCATCGCTTCTGCCATTTGTCCACTTTTTGGCAGTCCAATGGGGATGGGAGTCTTGTCAGGTTGCGCTAAATCAACACTCACACCCAGGGCATAAATTGAGTCATATTCAGGATGCTGACAAGTCGGTAAAATCGATATAAATCCCTTAGAATTGGCAAAACTAGGAATCTCTCGGATGAATTTTACTCCTCGAAATGCAGGCAAAATCATGGAATAGTTAAACGGTAATTCTTGACCATCCGCTAACTGAATTGAATCCGGTTTAATTTCAACAATTTCAGCATTTTCAATGATCTTAATACCCCGTTTCTGCATTAATTTTTGGGTTAATTCTTTGGCCTTTTTAACATTACTAACCCCCATGTGACCGGCATAGGGTTCAGGAGTCACGTAGGTCAGCGTGACCTGATCTCGCAATCCCCGACGACGCAATTCCCAGTCCGCCATCAAAATGAATTCATAGGCTGGGCCAAAACACCCTGTTCCAGGCATGGCTCCCACCACCATTGGCCCTGGATTTTCTAGAAACTTCAACCAAGCTTCACGGGCGGTTAAGGCGTGTTCAGGGGTACAAACGGATTGAGTATAACCCTCATGGGGGCCTAAACCTTCCACTTCATCAAAGGCTAAAGATGCCCCCGTTGCTACCACTGCATAGTCATAATTGATGGTATTGTTCCCTTCAACGGCGATCTGTTTTTGATCGGGGTTGAGGGCGGTGACTTTTCCTGAAACCCAGTGAATATGATGTTTTTTACACAGTTGGTTTAAGTTGAGTTGAACGTGATCTAGGGGTTTTAAGTTGAGGGCAACGGGAATTAACCCAGGAATGAAGGTAAATTCAGATTTATCAGAAATGAGAGTGACTTGATGTTTTGGCGGTAGTAGATGTCGTAACTCGTATGCGGCAGGTAAGCCTCCTAGTCCCGCCCCAATCACAGCAACGTTTGCCATGGATCTTGCTCCTATATAGGCGTTTCAGTATCTTCGGATAATTAACTTGGATTGGAAAAATGTTTATATAACTTTTAAGTTATATAGTTATACTATCAGATTAATCAGTTTTGTCAAGATCTAAATAATTTACCTTGACTAAATTACTATCTGGTTATATAGTGATTTTTAGAGTCAAGGATTGACTTGACGCAAAGCTTTACACCTGACTCAGCACAATATAGAGGAATTGCGATGTATCACTTTACCCAAGTGTTGAACACCTCTTTTGAGGAGGCGATCGCCCAAGTAACGGCAGCCCTGAAGCAAGAAGGGCTAGGAAATATCACCGAAATTGATGTTCAGGCCGCATTTAAAAAGAAATTAGATGTTGATTATCGTCCCTATAAAATTCTAGGGGCTTGCCATCCCCAAGTAGCTTATCAAATGCTAAAGATCGATGATAAAGCGGGAGTTTTGTACCCTTGTAACGTTGTGGTTCAAGAGCGAACTGACGGAAAAATTGAAGTGTTTGCGGTCGATCCTCAGGCGATGTTTCAGTCAATTACTAACCCAGAAGCCCAGCAACTGATCAATTATGCCCGTGAACGAATGCAGGCTGCAATGAATCATTTAAAAGAAGCTGAGTTAGTTGCTCAAAGTTAATTAAAATCAAAGGAGAAAACCATCATGTTAAATAACGTCGGTGCAATAGATCGAATGATTCGTGTGATTTTCGGTAGTGCATTACTGTATTTAGGTTTAGGAATTTATAGCGGTTCAACCCTGGGAATTGTCCTAACTGTTGCTGCAATTGTTGCTTTACTGAGTGGGTTATTCGGTTCTTGCCTGCTGTATGGTTTGTTGGGGATTAATACCCGTGAAACTTCATCCCATTAATCATTTATTTCCTAATACAAAAACTATTGAAATTACATGAGGTGAATATGCATGACAACCGACAATTTTGCCCTCGAAACTCCCGGACTGTCGAGACGAAAACTGCTGAACTTTCTCACAGGGGCAACCGTCGCCGCCACCGCCACTGCGGCAATGTATCCAGCAGCCCGGTTTTTGATGCCCCCGAAAGAAGCCGGAGAAGACGGCAGCATCATCGCCAAGGATCAATTGGGGAATTTCATTCCAGCGAGTCAAATTCTATCTGAACCCCCCGGAACCCGTGCGTTAGTGGCAGGTTTAGCCGGAGAACCCACCTATTTAACGGTTCAAGACGATGGCACATTAAATCCCTGGGGTTTGGTGGATATCTGCACCCATTTGGGTTGTACTTTCCCTTGGAATGGAGTCGATCAACAGTTCCAATGTCCCTGTCATGGTTCCCGCTACAACGCCGAGGGTGTGGTGGAACGGGGGCCAGCCAACCGACCGTTAAAACTGGTTCATATTAGCCTTGCTGGAGATTATATCAGAATTTCCCCCTGGACAGACATTGATCCGCGAACCGGTCAGAAAGCTTGGTGGGTTTAAATTTATTTTGTTGATAATAACTTGGATGATGCCTAATATCGTGTCCGTTGAATTAATCCTGATTAAAAATTAGAAATTTGGGTAGAGATGTTAAATTTAACGTCTCTACATGATAACGAATCATCCGGACATGATATTAAGTCTTTTCTTAGCAAAATATCTACTCAATTCACTGAAAGATTATGATTGTAAACTCTACGACGACAGATTTAAAAAAAACTGTGGTTGACATCGAACCTCAAGATTTTTTTAACCGTTCAACTCCGCCTTTATTAATTGATGTTCGGAGTGGTTTTGAATACAAAATATTTCATGCACCCCATGCGATTAATTTAAGTTTACCTAGAATATTGATGGCAAATCTTCCCGGATTAAACCGTTTGATATTGCCTCAATGGTTTCGATTATTGCCTAAAAATCAACCGATAGCTGTGATTTGTTTAACAGCGCATCGGAGTCCGATTGCGGCTGCAAAATTGGCAAAACTGGGATTTACTCAGATTTATAATATTAGCGGCGGAATGATGGCATGGCGCAGCGCTGAATTGCCCATTGACAAAGGTTAAATCTAATATTTAACGATGCATTCAATCATGAGGAAATCATCTGATGTGGAAAATTTTATCAATTCTCAAAAGTAATTTAGTTTGGTCAGTTCCAGGGTTTATGATTGCCGGAATTATTTTTGGGGCAATATTTGAGCCAGCTTTTCTCAAAACCTTAATTATTCCCTTAACCTTTTTGATGGTTTATCCGATGATGATTAACCTGCAAATTGCTAAGGTATTTTCCGGAGGAGATTATAAACTTCAGGGAATTACTCAACTGATTAACTTTGCCGTCATTCCTTTTTTTGCCTTTGGGGTAGGTAAGATATTTTTTAATGATGAACCTTTGATTTTACTGGGTTTATTACTCACATCTCTATTACCCACCAGTGGGATGACGATTTCCTGGACAGGGTTTGCGAAAGGAAATATTAATGCTGCGATTAAAATGACAGTCGTTGGTTTAATTGTGGGTTCTCTAGCCACGCCATTGTATGCGAAAGGATTAATGGAGGCAACGGTTGAAATTCCCTTGGTTGATGTATTTAAACAGATTGTGATTATTGTGTTTTTGCCTTTAATTTTAGGCGTAATCACGAAGCAAATCTTGATTAAAACGGTTGGGATGCAAAAATATAACAAAAATCTCAAACAAAAGTTTCCCGTCTTCTCAACTTTGGGGGTTTTAGGAATTGTGTTTGTAGCAATGGCACTGAAATCACAATCAATTATTGCCCATCCGCTGACCGTTCTTTCCTTTTTTGTACCGTTATTAATTATTTATGGATTTAATTTTACCTTAAGTACAATTCTCGGAAAAATATTTTTTGATCGAGAAGATGCTATTGCGTTAGTGTACGGAACAGTGATGCGAAATTTATCGATTGCTTTAGCGATCGCCATTACTGCATTTGGCCCCCAACAAGGTTCAGAAATTGCCTTAATTATTGCTATGGGTTATATTATTCAAGTGCAATCGGCTGCCTGGTATGTTAAATTTACAGATCAAATTTTTGGTAAACCTGTTGAAGACTTAATGCTAGGAAAGCAACCCTGAAGTACTATGTCTTACTCAACAATTTTGTATAGAACTTACTAGGCGGAGTTGCTTATATATAATCCTAATCAACAGGAAATACCTGAAGATTTGGAAAAACCTTTAGAAGAACGGCAAATGGGTGGGTTAGGAATTTACCTGGCTAAAATTAATGTCGATCAGTTAATTTACGAACGAGTTCATCTTCAAAATAGTTCACTTCCAGAAATTAATCGCAATAGTTTGATTGTTAATCTTGAGTCAAGTAGAATCTCTAATTTGTTTATAGCAATCTTACTAGATTTGTACAAAATTAGTCCAGATAAGCCCCCATCATTGACGAGCGACCCCGCGTCGGCGAAAGACGCAAGGGAACGCGCGAGTTGGGGGTTTGGGGGCAATATAGTTTACAAATAAAAACAGCAATTGCTATAGAAACCACAGAGTCACCCAGGACACACTAAAGATGATTTTTATGTCTTTGGGATGAGTGAATTTTTTATCTAGTTTGTTATCTAATCGGTGAATTCAATCTGAGAAAGGAAGATTTTAGCAATCACAGAGATATAGGGAATATAGAGAAAATTAGCTATCGTTGTATTAATATCCGGATGGAAGGTAACAAAAATATATAATTTATTTTTTCCGGATTGATAGTCTGTACTGCTGGGAAATAAAACAGTTTTCATAGAACCTATATATCGCTCTTTTCTGTAGAGGAACCTGGTAATTTTCTTCTACTGAAGGGGTTTTATTGAGCCTCTAATGTGTCTTTTTTTATAAGGGTTTTGGATGGGATTATCTACTGGTGGATAATTATATTTTGTGGTCAATAAATCATGGCTAATATCTTACTTACAACACTTTCAGATTCAGCGCTACGGAATGCGATTAATAATGCCAATCCGGGGGATACAATCACTTTTGATTCTAGTTTAGCGGGAGGAACTTTAACGCTGACTCAAGGAGAGTTAGTGATTGATAAACCGCTAACCATTGATGGCGATAATCAGAGTATTACGATTGATGCGGGGGGAAGTTCTCGTGTCTTTAATATTAATGATAGTACGAATACACAGGTTAATGTTGTTGTTAATGGGTTAACTTTAACGGGAGGAAATGTAACGGGTGATGGTGGCGGGATCTTTAACCAAGAAAACCTGACTATTACCAATAGCGAAATTGTCAGAAATATTGCCACCGATGATGGGGGTGGAATTTTTAATAATGGCACTCTCACCCTCACAGAAACCTATGTCATTGATAATACAACCACGGTTAATTTTGCCGATGGCGGCGGTATTTTTAATAATGGTACTTTGACTGTTGCCGAAAGTGTAATTAGTGGTAATGCTGCTAATGATAATGCGGGTGCAATTTATACCAATGATATTGCGAATACCACGATTACGGATAGTCTGATTCAGGATAATACCGCTAACAATGATGGGGGTGGTTTATTTAATTTTGGTACAGTCACGATTAGCAATACAACTATTAATAATAACCAAGGAATTTCTGTTGCGGCAGATGGTGGTGGGGTAGCTGTTTTTGGTGAAACAACCATTACAAATAGTACCATTAGTGGGAATTCTGCCGGGGATGATGGCGGTGGAATTTATGTTAAAGATCGCGTCGGTAGTCGTGTTCCCAGCGTCACCATTACGAATAGTACAATTCAAGAAAATACGGCAACTTCTGATGGCGGTGGGGTGTTTAATTTCGGCGATGCCAGCATTTCTAATAGTAATATTTCTCAGAATACGGCGCTGAATGGTGAGGGTGGCGGGGTAGCCAGTTTTGGTAACCGCTACGTCACTTCTACTACAATCACTTCTAGTTTAATTGCCAATAATACCAATAGTGACGTTGATTTTGTTAGCCAATTTACCAATACTTTTATCAGCGGAGGCAATAACAAAATAGGTGAGGGAAATGCAATTTCTGCCTTTAATCAAACGGGAGATCAAACTAATTTTACCGTCTTAGAATTTCGTTCAATGGATGGGTATCACAATAATTTAACCTATACCAATTGGGGAACGCCGGAATATCATTTATTACGCATGGGTGAGGCGGCTTATGAAGATGATATTTCTGAACCTCGGGGTGGTTTTACCTCTAATTTACCCAATCCTCGTACCGTTAGCCAAACGGTTTTTGATCAAAACAGTTCAATTCCCAATTCATTAGGTGCGAGTGATTGGTTATGGCAATGGGGACAGTTTATCGATCATGACTTAAGTTTAACTCCGGCTACATCTGGGGAATCATTTAATGTATTAGTACCGACAGGTGATGCTTTATTTGATCCGTTTAATACAGGCACTCAAGAGATTAGTTTAACTCGTTCAATTTATGATACGTTTACGGGAAATTCTGCCAGCAGTCCCCGCGAACAAATTAACGAAATTACGGCTTATATTGATGGATCTAATGTTTATGGTTCTGATGATCAACGCGCCGAAGCCTTACGAACAAATGATGGTACAGGTCAGTTAAAGATTAGTATTGGGAATAATGGAGAAATTCTATTACCCTTTAATACTGAAGGATTAGAAAATGACGATCCATTTAATCGTCCGGCAAATCAGTTATTTTTAGCAGGAGATGTTCGCGCTAATGAACAAACTGGATTAACCGCATCGCATACTTTATTTGTCCGAGAACATAACCGCCTGGCAGAAGATATTGATCAACGTTTAGACAATGGAGAACCTGCGTTAGTTGACTTATTTTCTGAGTCTGGGTTAACTGAAGGTGACTTCATTTATGAGACGGCGCGGCGAATTGTTGGTGCAGAAATTCAAGCGATTACTTACAATGAATTCGTACCCATATTACTGGGAACAAATGCACTGCCAAATTATATGGGTTACGATGATAATATTAACCCCGGAATTAGCAATGAATTTTCAACCGCTGCTTTTCGGGTAGGACATACGATGTTATCGCCGCAGATACAACGGATTAATCCTGATGGTACTTCTGACACGGGTTTAGATTTACGTTCCTCTTTCTTTAACCCAGATATTGTTACAAATGATGGGATTGATTCTGTCTTGAAGGGTTTAGCCTCCCAAGAAGCACAAGAAATTGATACAAAGCTAATAGATGATGTGCGTAACTTCTTGTTTGGAATGCCAGGGTCTGGGGGGATGGATTTAGCCTCATTAAACATTCAGCGAGGACGAGATCATGGTGTAGCCAGCTACAACGATACCCGCGAAGCGTTAGGCTTTGACCCCATTACCAACTTTAGTGAGATTTCTTCAGATCCAAGCGTACAAGCGGCATTACAAAGCGCTTACGGTAACGTCGATGATATTGACTTATGGGTTGGTGGACTAGCTGAAGATCATCTCACGGGTGCCTTAGTCGGTGAAACCTTCCATGAGATTTTAACCGATCAATTTATCCGTTTGCGAGATGGCGATCGCTTTTACTTTGAAAATGATCCTATCTTACAAACAATTGCGCCAAATGTGGGAGATACAACGTTAGCTGATGTGATTACCGCTAATTCTGATATTACAACGATTCAGGATAATGTATTTTTAGTTTAAAGGGGACGGGGGTGACGGGCGCATGCAATGCGCCCCTACCTGACTCCTTGTCTCCCCTTTTTCAAGCTAAAAATTAAACTTTTTTCGGGTTTGTTGAGTTTGAATTAATTTTTCTTCTAACGCGGTCCAATTGTCTTGTTGAATCAGATCAATGATTTCATCTAAACTATTTTTATAAGCTGTTAGCGATCGCAATATTGCTGTTTTATTATATTCAGCCATCATTACGCCTAATTCAGGGTTACCACCCCCCACACGACTGGTATCTCGGAAGCCAGAACTTGCTAATTGCTCAGCCAGTTGCAGTATTTTAGTATTATTTTCTTGATTTAAACAAGCCAAAGAACTGGCACTAATCATCACGGGTGCATGGGAAATCCAAGCTACGGCTTGATCGTGTTCTTGGGGTTGACAAATATAAACTTTTGATTGTAAAAGCTGAGCAATTTTAGAGACAATTTGAATAGAATATTCAGAGGTTTGAGGTGTTGGTGTAATCACATAAGGACGATCAACAAATAAGTGATATTGAGCCGCTTCAATGCCTGTTTGTTCTGTGCCAGCCATGGGATGACCGCCTACAAAGTTCGACCATAAGTTTGAGGCCACTTCTACAATCGGCCGTTTGACTGAACCGACATCAGTTATAATTGTGCTAGGTTTAATGTAAGGAATAAGTTGTTCAATTGTGGCTGTAATTAGGGCAATAGGTGTACAGATAAAGATAATATCAGCCGTTTTCATCAGAGAGTAATCAATACTGGCAACATCTACAACCCCTCGTTCTATGGCTCGATCACAAGTGGATTGACGGTGGCTAACTCCTATGACTTTTTGGATTGAGATTGATGAATTAATCGAATCCGTGATATTACTGATATTGATAGTTTTTTGACTTTTAATAGATTGCAAATCAAATCCTAAAGAGCCACCAATTAATCCGAGTCCAATTATGCCAACCGTTAATTTTATTGTCTGCATTTTAAGGATAATTTTTAATTTTAAACAATATTTATTGTATCTTAATAAAGGGTATTTTCTTCTATATTTATGGTGTTTATATCCTATTTAAGCCAAAATCCAAAAAGAATAACCGTATTACAGATATAATTTTGCTCAAAGTATTGTATAATTGATAGGCAAAATATTTGTGACATGATCCAGTTTACACAAGCTTAACTAGAGGCAATTATTTTTAAAAGATTTTGTAAAAATCCTTTTATTTTTCCGGAGAGCCGTTTATGATTTTGGCAGTAGAATCTTTACACTCTAGCGCCCGGTTAAAGGCTAGGCATTCCGGATAGGTGAGATATAATTAAACAGAAATCATATTATACATTTAACAGGAGAGTTAAAAGGCATGCAGGCTGAAGAACTCCTTTCCAACTATCGTTCAGGGGTAAGAGACTTCAGTGCTATTCTTTTGTGTGAGGCTAATCTCAGTCGAGCCAACTTAAGTCAAGCCAACTTGAGTCAAGCGATTTTGAGTATCACCAACTTGAGTGGTGCAAATCTGAGCGGAGTTGATTTAAGTTTCGCCAAACTGAATGTATCTAAGCTGAGTGGGGCCAATCTCACCCACGCGAACCTCAACAATGCCATTTTGAATGTCGCAAACCTGATTCGCGCTCATCTTAACGAAGCCAACTTAGTCAATGCATCGCTGATTCGAGCTGAATTAGTCCGGGCTGATTTAGATGATGCTATCATGACGGGGGCAAACCTCAGTGAAGCAGATTTACGGGAAGCCACCCTCAGACGAGCCAATTTATATCAAGCCAATCTGAATGCAGCCAACTTACGGGGTGCTATCTTAACCCACTGCAACTTAGAGCAGGCAAACTTTCACGGCGCTGATTTGAGTCGAGCAGACTTAAGGGGAGCCAATTTAGCCAACGCTGAATTAAGACAAGTCAACCTGTCTCAAGCCAATCTCAGTGGGGCCAACTTACGCGGTGCAAATCTACGGTGGGTTGACCTGAATGGGGCGATTTTAACCGGAGCCGATTTAGAACAAGCTAAACTCAGCGGTGCAAATCTTCACGGTGCAGAGTTACGTCACAGCAATCTACAGAATGCCATATTAATTCATGCTGATTTAACCCATGCCAACTTAATTAATGCAGACTGGAGTGGGGCAGATTTAACTGGGGCGCTGTTGACCGGAACAAAACTTCACAATGTTTCTCGCTATGATTTGAAAGCCGAAGAAATTACCTGTGACTGGGTAGACTTAAGTCCCAACGGAGACGGAACCAAAATTTCTCACTTAGGCGGTGAGCAAGCCATGCGATTTTTTAACGCAACGGCTCCAACCCTCGAAATTCAAATTGATACCCCCCTTGATACCAATGCTCATTGTGCTTTAGCCAACGCTTACCGCCATATCCTGCGGCATTTTTCGATTCTGACCGATTGTCCCAGCATTGAGGTCAATACTCGTCGAACTTTGTTATCGTTTAGGATAGAACAAGATGAGAACTTATTTATCGCGGCTTATGTTGGTATTCTTCCCTTTAAAGATGCAGCCTCTGTTCAGAGGAGTGTCGATGAATTATTACGGATGTTAACCCCGGATAATTGTTGTCAGCTTAATGTTCAGCTTTCTCATCAGATTGTCAACCTAGGGGTTAAAATCACTCAGCAAATTCGTCAGTTGGGTCGCTTTTCCCTTCCCCCTCTATTGGAAGCTGAGCTGGAAGTTGAGAAAGGGTTTTTTCAGTCTCCAACCCGTGTGATTCTCAAAAATGCTGAAGCTCAAAGTTTAACCCTATATCGTCATTCTCTCTTCGGCAGAAGATACATGAATGTGCCTGAACTAGCAGAGATTTTCAAGATGAATCCCACTTCAAATCATCATCATAACTATTCAATTCAGAATCAATTGATTGATTTTATGAAGTGTCTAACTTGAGAAGGATGAGAGGAAAATGGTTACCAGTCAACCCATAAGCGCGTGTTGTGAATCAAACGGGGTATTTATGCTCGTGAAGTTTACGCAATAAAGTTGAATTCAAAAAGACTAGGTAGCTCAAATGGCAGAACAGGATTTATTAAAGATTTATAACATCGTTAAAAAATACCAAGACGGAGAACGAAACTTTACGGGAATTAATCTCAATGAAGCCAATCTCAGCCGGGTTAAACTCAGCGAAGCTAACTTAAGTGATGCGTCTTTGAGTGTAGCAAATCTCAGTTCTGCCGATTTAAGCGGGGCTAATTTAAGCCGGGCTAATCTCAACGTCGCCCGCATGAGTAGCGCCAATCTCAGCCAGGCAATTCTCAACCGCGCCACGTTAAACGTTGCCAATTTAGTCCGAGCCGATTTAACCGGAGCATCCTTGGTCGAAGCGTTAATTATTCGGTCTGAATTAATCCGCGCTAAGCTTGCCAAAGCCAACTTTAGTCGCGCTAATCTCAATGGGGCAGATTTAAGAGAATCCCGACTCGGACAAGCCAACTTTAGCCGCGCCAATCTCACCGGAGCCAATCTACGGGGGGTTTTCGGGGTTAATGTGAATTTGGAGCGAGCCGATTTACGCCAAGCCTGTTTAGTCAAAGCTGATTTACCCAAAGCCGATTTAAATCGAGCTGAACTACGACAAGCTAATCTGACTTATGCTAACCTCAGTGGGGCCGATTTAAGCGGGGCCAACCTCAGATGGGCAGACTTACGGGGAGCCAATTTAAGCGGGGCAGATTTAAGTGAAGCTAATCTCAGTGGGGCGAATTTAAGCGGCGCGAATTTAAGCCGGGCTAACTTACTTAAAGCCAGTTTAGTTCATACTGATTTAACCCAAACCAACCTGATAAAAGCCGATTGGATGGGGGCAGATATTTCCGGCGCAACTTTAACCGGAGCAAAGCTTTATAATGTACTGCGATTTAATCTCAAAGCCGAAGAAATTACCTGTGAATGGGTTGATTTAAGTGCCAGTGGTGACCATAGCCAAATCTATAAATTTGATTCAGAATCTCTCAATAAGTTCTTTAATCAAGCCATGCCTTCGGTTCGATTAATGATTGATGCTCCCCTCACTCAAGATGCTAATTTGGCTTTGGCAACAATTTATCACAAAATCGCTCAAGAGCATTCTATTCTTCGCCATCCTCCCAGTATTGAAATTGATTCTCGTAGAACTACATTAACCTTTCAAGTCAATCGTGAAACTTGCTTATTTACGATTGGATTTATTAGTATTTTTCCCTTTGAAGATGCCAGCCAAACTCAGAAAAATTTAATTAATTTAATGCGGCAAGTTCAAGACCAAACTTCTACTCAAAAAGCACGAACTCAAGTATTAGGAACAATGGCAGAAGTCGTGGCAAAAGTGAATGAGATTAAACAAATTGTTCGAGGGACTTTAAATCTATATCGCTGTAAATTCTTTGAAAGTCCGACTCAAACCGTCTTACGGAATTCTAGTCAACAGGAATTAGTAATTTATCGCCACAATAGTTTTGGTCGTCGGCTAAAAGGTTCATATCTTCCCCCGTCTGAGAATAGTTCTAATCCTCAATCTACTAATACAACTCAGCCTAGTTTAACTCAGGCATTAAGTTTTATTGATAGCTTTGATTACCTTAATTAAGATTAACTGAGTAAAAATTGTAATTTTACTACTTTACTTAGATTATCACTAATGTTATACTTAATACCAGCTTTGAGTTTCTTCAGGAAGCAAAAATTTTCTCTCTGAGCGCAAATTATTCGGGTACAACTGATATTGATGATGGGTGCAAAAACAGGATTATAAGATTTGTGGATAGAGTGAATTCTTAAATCAGATAGCAGGTATTATACAGAAAGTTAAAGTATTATCTTCTAATTAGATAGAGCCAAAATAACAAAATGGAAGTTAAAGAACTAAAGTTTCTACTGAAATTGCTAGGTCAGCCAAGCTATCGCGCTAAAATTACTGAATTGAGTCCCACTTCTGCCACAAAAGCATCAGAACGAGATAAGATTTGTCGAGATTTATGCGATCGCCTCTTAGTAGAATGCATTGAAGAAATTACCAAGTTAGGGATCACTGAGGCTGGTAAATCTTTACTCAAGATAGATTCTACCACGTTACCGATTAACGATCAAGAGCTAAAAGCGTTAAAAGCTTGTGAGACAGAAACCATTTCACCGGGAAAAACAGGTTTACCTCCAGACTCTCGACAGGCAGTAATTTCAAGTTTAGTTGAACGGGGTTTTATTAAAGCCAGCAAAGTGGATATTAAAGAAGCTTGGTTAACTCAACAAGGGAAAGACTATTTAGCGAGAGAATATACCCCAGAAGGCAAAGGAAATATCACCATAACCAAAGTTCAAATTGGAAATTACGTTAATTTTTTACGGGAATTTTTCTCAACCTCTCCCCTTCATATTGAACCTTCAACCGCCACACCGACTTTATTTTCTGATCAAAAAATCAGCGATGGAGAGATTTTACAAATTATTATTGATTTAGATAAAAAATGGGGAACCGATAATTATTTACCGATATTTCATCTGCGAGAACGACTACAACCACCGTTAACCCGAGAAGAATTAGATCAAGCTATTTTTCGGCTACAAAAACAAAATAGAGTTGAGTTAAGTTCGCTTTCAGAAGGGATGCGTTATACGTCTGAACAATTTGATACTGGGATATTACTACCCGGCGGCAGCCGACTCTTTTTCATTATTGTTCGCTAGTATTTTTCTGTCTTTCTATTCATCTTAAACCCTTGTATTAATATGGCAACCATCGATCAAGTCATTCAACGAGAATTTAATCCCTTTGATCCCGTAACGTTTAAAAGTGGGCATTTTTGGCAAGAAAAATCTCCAGAAAAATCTCAGATTATTGCATCTATTCATCAGCAAGAACTGAATCAAATCGATCAAACGATTAAACAAACTAAACGAGATCATCATACTCGAACTATTCTATTAACAGGTGACAAAGGGGCTGGGAAAAGCTACTTTTTAGGTCGATTAAAAGACACTCATAATCACAATGTTTTCTTTGCTTATATTGCCCCTTGGATGGATAGTGGATCTATTTGGCGACATACCCTGCGATACACTATCGATAGCCTCATGTATACACCCAAAGGGAAAACTGAATCTCAGTTAATGCTATGGTTAAAAGGGCTAGCTACGTTTCAAAATCAAAAATTAATGAATAAGTTACTCGGTGACCGAAAATTATTTATTCATAACTTAAGAAATGCTTACCCCGCCGGAATTTATCAAGCCAGAAGCTTTTTTGGGGCTTTATATGATTTAACGGATACTGAGAAATATCACACAGCTTGTTGTTGGTTTCGAGGAGAAGATTTAGATGAGGAAGAGTTACAAATTTTAGGGATTAGACAATCAATTGATACTGAAGAAGATGCCCGTCATATATTAGAAAATTTTGGAAGAATTACTAACTCTACTCACCCCATTGTACTCTGTTTTGATCAAGTTGAAAATGGTTATCCGCGAGATGAACAAGGAGTGGTGAACTTACAACCGCTAATGAGTTTAAATACAACCTTTCATAATGAGCGATTTAAAAACTTTGTTAATATTATTAGTATTATTAAGGATAAGTGGAATGAGGCAGGACGAAAAGTAGAACAAGCTGATAAAGACAGAATAGAATATAAAGTCTCACTGACAAGTATTACATTAAACCAAGCCAAAGAATTATGGGCAAGTCGGCTTTATCCATTACATTGTCAAGCCAACCCAAAGCCTGCTTCACCCATTTATCCTTTAGACTCAAAAGTTTTAGAAACTAACTATCCTGGGGGTAAAGTTAATATTCGGGATGTACTGCAACTCGGAGGACAACTGTTTTTAAAATATAAAAATCAAATAGGAAAGCCTGTATCATCTGAACCTGTAAAAGCTAAACCTGTTGAAACTAAACCTGTTACGCCAGTTGAGGAAGTCGTACCTGTTGAAAGCAAACCTAAGGCTGTAAAAGTTAAACCTAAGCCCGTTCAAAGCAAGCCTGTTACGCCAGTTGAGGAAGTCGTACCTGTTGAAACTAAACCTGTTGACACTATGTCAGCAGAATTTAACTTAATTTGGCAAAATGAATTTAAAACAACTCAAGATTATGTTTCTCAGATGCGTCAGTATTCTGCAGTTGAACGTTTAGGAATGTTGCGGAATGTTTTAAATTTATTTCAAGTAGAAAAAATTAAAAGGAATTTCTTACCGAGTCAAAAATATCAAGGTTATTCATTGAGTTATCAACAGAGTAAAACCTCTCCAAGTATTGGTATTGTTTGGACAGAAGAATCTAACATGAATAGCTTTTGTAATATCATGAAGCTTTGTCAGAAAGTCGATGAAAAAAAATTGTGTGATACTCTATATTTGATTCGCGTAGGACGCTTAGGTACAGCAGCAAATAAAGGTTACCAACTGTACACTAAAGTTTTTGAAAACTCTTCCCATCAGCATATTATCCCAGATCTTGCTTCATTGCATTATTTAGTCACTTACACCAAACTGCTAAATTCAGTCAATTCTGGAGAATTAGTCATAGCAGGAAAAACACCCACTATCGAAGAATTTAAAACCCTAGTTCGTCAGGAAAAAGTATTAGATAACTGTTCGTTATTGCAAGAATTAGAGCTAACTCAAGCCACTCAGAAAGGAGAAGCGAAAGCAAAAGAAGTGAATCTTCAACCGCTTGAAGAATATATGATGAATATTATGAAAACGCAGCAGGTTCTGGCTCGTTTATCATTAGTTAATACGACAGTATTAGAATATCCTAAAGCTGAACCGAATCAAGTTAATAAAATTGTCGATAAACTTTGTCGTCAAAATAAAATTCGTATTCTCAATCCATCCGACAGTGATAATAAGCAGACTGTATGTTTAGTGATTTGAATTTCAGATCTTATCTTTAATCATGTTTTACCTCACGAAAGCTTCAGAAATTACTCAAGCTATTCTTCAGTTAAAAAATCATTCTATTTTGTGGTTAGATACGGAAGTCGCCAACTGGAGAACATCTAACCGTAGTATTTCTCTGATTCAAGCTTTAGCAAATCCTGAAGATTTAACGGGAGAGTTTGTTTATATTCTGGATGTTTTCAATCAACCGGATTTAGTGGATTATTTTATTCAAGAAATCATGAGTAATTCACAGATAGAAAAAGTATTTCATAATGCCAGTTATGATTTACGTTTTTTAAATAAAACCTTATCCCGTCATGTTACTTGTACACTAAAAATAGCAAAAACAATACCACTAGAAAGATTAGGAACTTCTAACCGTAAACTGAAGACTTTAGCAACAGAATTATGCGGCTTTACGGATGTAGATGCAGAAGAACAAGCCAGTGACTGGGGAAAACGTCCTCTCACCCTGAAACAGTTAAATTATGCGAAAATGGATACAGTCTATTTAGCGCGACTTCATCACCGTTTATTACAACTGAAAAATCCTCACTTCTCTCTACCCATGCCTTATTCTAAACCTTCAAACTCTTCTTATTTTAGTGCCACTAAAGTTAGACAAGCCTTCGAGTGTCCTCGTCTATTTTATTTAGGATATCGTTTTGGCGGCAAAACATTATTTATTCCTCCCACCAATACTCCGGGTGTTGGTAACTCTTTTCATGAATTATCGGAAGAATTTGTTGAAATCCTTAAATCAAATTATCAGTTTCAAGCCTTATTTGAATCCGATACATTAACAGCAGAGAAAGTAGCAGAAGAAATGCAAGGGTTGTTCTATAAATTAGGGTTTTTTCCTTACTTAAATAAACATCCAGAAAAAGCACAGGCTTGTATTCGTTTATGGCAAGGATTAACAGGTTTAATTCAAAGATGGGCAGAATTATTAGTTAAAAATAGACAGTATTGCAGTGGCGAGGAAGTTATTAATAGAACCTTTATTGATATTAATCCCAAGCTAACCTATAACTTTCAGTTACCCAATGGTAAAAAACAGTTTGTTTTAGGAACGTTTGATGGTTTAGTTTATGATTGTGAGCAGAATCGTTATTGTGTTGTTGAGTATAAAACCTATCAATCTCCCGACCAAACAGCACAACTGATTCAAGTAGCATTGTATAGTTATATGCTGCATAAACAGTTGGGAGTCCCGGTTAATTCAGCTTTGTATGCGGTATTGCCAGAGTGGAAAGAAGTGACTTATTCTTGGGAAGAATTAGAACAAACAGTTCATTTATTAATTCCGCATAAATTACAACAAATGCAGGAGTGGATAGCGTGGAAACCCCCTCAACAAAACCCACCACCGCCAACTGCACAACTTGAACTTTGTCAGATGTGTCCGCAACAGGAAAAATGCCAAACTTATTTTAATATTTCTTCTACTATTTCAGAGAAAATAGAAGTTAAACCGAGAAAGACAATCGTTAATACAAAGTCAGAAGTCAATCCAAAAATAGTAGAGGTAATATCTACTCAAAAAGATGAGTCAGAAGAGGAACAGAAAGAAGCCGATAAACAGGGTCAACGGTTAGTAGAAACATTAGAATCTTTTAAAATTAATGTAGATTATTTAGGGTCGGCTGTGGGGCCTGCTTTTATCCGGATTAAACTGAAGCCACATTTAGGTGTTAAAGTTAGTTCTATTTTAAAATTATCAGAAGATTTACAAGTTCAATTAGGAATTATTAATCCGCCTTTAATTTCAACTCAAGCAGGGTTTGTCAGTGTGGATGTTCCTCGCCCAGATAGACAAACTGCTCTTTTTGATACTTATATTAAACAGGAAAATAATACAGCCGATGCGGCAATGAAAATTGCAATAGGAGTCAATTTAGATAATCAATTAATTGAAGCCGATTTATCTGATCCTAATACTTGTCATTTTCTAGTCGGAGGTACAACTGGAAGCGGAAAAAGTGAATTTTTGCGATCGCTTCTTTTAAGTCTACTATATCGCTATTCTCCGCAACAATTAAAAATTGCTTTAGTTGATCCAAAACGGGTAACTTTTCCGGAATTTGAGCAAATGCCGTGGCTGTATTCTCCCATTGTAAAAACCACAGAAGATGCTATCGAATTAATGAATAACTTGACGATAGAAATGGAGAAACGATATCAACAGTTAGAAATGGCAGGATGCTCAGATATTCTCCGTTATAATCAAACTCAAGAAATACCATTACAACGAATTATTTGTATATTTGATGAATATGCTGATTTTATGGCAGAAAAAGAAGTTCGTCAAGAATTAGAATATAGTATTAAACGTTTAGGGGCGATGGCAAGGGCGGCTGGTATTCATTTAATTATTGCGACACAACGTCCGGAAGCGAAGATTGTTACGCCAATTATTCGCTCTAATTTACCCGGAAGAGTAGCGCTTAAAACGGCTAGTGAAGCAGACTCTAAAATTGTTTTAGGGGGTCAAACAACTGATGCTGCATACTTACTCGGAAAAGGAGATTTACTGTATCAAGCGGGTAGTAATTTAGAACGATTACAAAGTTTATTTGCTGCCAAAATTCAGTTACCTGAATAAAAAAAGGTGGTGATTCTAATCCGCTTCAGTCTAAGTATTTATTCCCGTATCAATTCCCCCGTCTCACAGCTTCAATCATCTCGATTAATTCCGGATGTGAATGTTATAATAATTGTGCTTAAAAATAAGCCTAGATGTTTGAGGATGTTCACCCAACTATTTGTTAGATACAGTTGATTGAGGCAGAAGTACATTCTTTACTCCGCAACTATCTCCGCGCCCACGCTGAGGTACAATGGCCTCATCATTTAACAATGGCACGGTTAATTACTCGGGCCTTACGATTGGGTCGTAGTGCGTTAATTCAAACGGGTATTCCAGCCTGGAGTATGAATCCAGCTTACCGATTAAGTTACCTCTTTTCCGTGTTAGTTTGGCCGGAGTCGGTTATTGTGGTTGTACCCCCTGGTGTTTTAGATGAAATTATCAATCATAATCTACCGAATTTACGAGATCAAATTCAAGCGATTGAAACAGATTTATTACTGAATAAACCCGTTGAAGTCGGAGATGATTGGCCGGATTCAGATTATAAAGGGATATTATTTACAACGCCTCAAGTTTGGTTAAATGCTCGCTTAAATAATAGTAACGCTTTCCCGAATAATATTCCCACAATTATTGATGGAGTTGATGATTTAGAAGCCTGGACTCGTGAACAATTAAGCGTTGCGATTCATCCTCAAGATTGGGAAAACTTAATACAAACTCAACCGAATTTAGCGGATAAAATACGAGAAACTCAGATTCAACTGACTCAAATTGTTTTCCAACATCCCCCTAATCCAACTCATTGCTATCCGTTGGAAACACCAGAACATCAACTGTTACAGCAACTGTATCACGATTTCACCCAAACAACATCAAATCTGAATTTACCCACTCCTTGGACACAGTTTGGATCTGGGTGGGATGAGGATCAACTTTATTGGGTGAAACTCAATCGAGACCAAGGTAGTTTTACTCTCTATCGCGCTCCAATCGACGTTGCAGCCGCGTTAAAACCCATTTGGAACCAACAACCCGTGGTCTTAATTGGGGAGGCGCTAGACCTCGATAAACAGGCGGATAGCTATCGACAATTGCTGGGAATTGAAGACATTACCTGTGTTAAGTTTACCCGCGATCGCACCCGTCAGATGATTCAATTGTATTTACCTTCGGGTTTACCGATGCCAAATACGCCGAAGTTTAAAGCCAGTTTAATGGTGCAATTACGCACTATTTTATCGATGAGTTTATCAGTATCAGGATTAAAGGTATTATTAATAGATGATATGCCTTTAAAAGCTCAAATTAGTACTCAGCTTGCCGCCGAATTTGGTTCTCAGGTACAAGTAGAAACAATTAATTTAAGCGAAAATGGGATTTTAGTCACGGGTTGGGAGTTTTGGCGACAACATCAAAGCCTAGTTTCACCCCCTTGTATTTTGGCGATCGCGACCTTACCTTTACCGTCATTAGAACATCCTTTAGTAGCAGGGAGAGTAGCTTATCACAAACGCAACCGTCAAGACTGGTTTCGGTTATATTTATTACCCACTGCTTTAAATGAATTGCAGCGTGCGGTTTCTTCAGTGCGTCAAACTCAAGGAATTGTGGCGTTATTTGATAATAGAGTATTGTACCGTAGTTATGGTCAAGAAGTATTAACTGCTTTGAGTCCTTTGGCAAGGATTAATTATTTAGATAGAACCTTGTTAATTGATCCTTGACATCCTCCCGTAACCCCCGACCACATTCCCCTAAAAGGGGGAGACCAATTGTTCCCTCTCCTCGCAGGAGAGGGTTAGGGAGAGGTGAGAGGTTAGGAGAGGTGAGAGGGTTAGGGAGAGGTCTGTTTTAAATTCGTCTCCCTCACGTTAATTAAAATTTAAGCACCTACTGCTTCTTTTGCTGCATACATTACTTCTAAAGTAATCTCCTCAAATCCGCGTTCACGGGCAAATTTCTCAGTATTTCGCTTAACTTTACCGCGAACAAATCCAGGAACTTTGTTTAATTCCCCTTTCGCTTCTTTATCCCAATTTAAATCAGAATCAGCCGAAATTCCCTTATGAATCACTTCTTTTGTATCATGTCCGCCGAAGATTTCCAGTAAGTGATCTTCCATTCCTAAAGTAAAGGAATTATAGACTAAATCCACCATTTGATTCGCGCCTTCATACCCGACAAACGGACGATAACCTACGGGGAAATTCTGAATATGAATCGGTGCCGCAATCACACCACAAGGAATATTTAATCGTTTACCGACGTGACGTTCCATTTGTGTACCAAATATCGCCGCAGGTTCTAAACGCGCAATCGCATCGCCAATGGCACCGTTATCATCACTAATGAGGACTTCATCACAATATTCACTCACTTGTTCTTTAAACCAATCGGCATCATACTTACAGTAAGTTCCGGCTAAAACTACATGGATTCCCATTTCTCGGGCTAGGATTTTTGTTAAAGCAACCGCATGGGTATTATCTCCAAAGACAACGGCTTTTTTCCCGGTTAAATTCTGACAGTCAATAGAACGAGAAAACCAGGCAGCCTGAGAAACAAAACGAGTTTGTTCATCAATAAAAGCTTCATAATTGACATCAGCACCTTGTGCATTCAATACCTTTTGAATCGTACGAATACAACGAGCCGTTTCCACAATTCCCATCGGGGTAATATCCACAAACGGCATATTAAATTCCGCTTCTAAATATTCAGCCGTCATGGTGCCTATTTCCCGATAAGGCATCAGGTTAAACCAAGCTTTGGGTAAGTTCTTTAAGTTATGAACAGAAGCACCATCAGGAATCACTTCATTCACTTCTATCCCCAAATCTACCATTAACTTTTTCAACTCAGTGCAGTCATGATTATTGTGAAAGCCTAGAGTAGAAATCCCAATAATATTAACAGAAGGTTTTTCCGTTTTTCCTTCCGGTAATTCCCCTTTTTTCTTGGCTTTTTCTAAATAGTATTTGACAATTTGATGCAGCGTCCGATCTGCGGCTTCCAGTTCATTCACCCGATAATGATTCACATCAGCGAGTAATACATCCCCTTTCGCGTCCAGTTGAGCGCGTTCGACAAAGTTCTCTAAATCTTCTTGTAAAATACTAGAGGTACAAGTAGGGGTTAAAACAATTAAATCAGGATTTTCTTCCTTATCTTTACGAACAATATTATCAACGACTTTTTCTTGAGATCCTCGCGCTAATACATTGCGGTCAACCACACTGGCTGTAACTGGAGTATAATTGCGTTCGCGTTCTAACATTGAGCGCATAACGTTAAAATAATCATCGCCAATGGGTGCGTGCATAATGGCGTGAACATTTTTAAAAGAACTCGCTACTCTCAATGTACCAATATGAGCGGGGCCAGCGTACATCCAATAAGCTAATTTCATCTAAATTTCTCCGTATTTATGTAACTTGAGTCGGGTTTTGGTGATTGTCTCAAAGGGTGAGGCAATTGTACTTAGAATGAATAAATCTTTAGGATTTCTGTAGAATTACTAAATTTATCTTGACTCTCAAGGATTCAGTGTGCCACTAAAGTTTGATTTACTGGATTGAATGACAAATTTCTTAATCTGTTGTCTAATTTTGTAACGTTAAATTTCTAGACGTAAATAAAAAGCAGGGCGCATAGAATACGCCCCGACAATATGAGATAATTTGAGCAGCTATACTAAGCTGTCTTTCTTTGCCATCTCTAACATTAAGTCAATCACCCGACAAGAATAACCCCATTCATTGTCATACCAGGAAATGACCTTAAAGAAATTGCTGTTGAGTTGCATCCCCGCACCCGCATCAAAAATACTCGAATGGGGGTCAGTGATAAAATCAGTTGAAACAACAGGTTCTTCGGTATAGCCTAATACCCCTTTCATCTCTCCCTCAGCAGCAGCTTTCATCGCGGCTTTAATCTCTTCATAACTAGTCGAGTTTTCGGTTTTGAAGGTTAAGTCCACCACTGAAACATCCGGTGTGGGAACGCGCAACGCCATCCCAGTTAGTTTACCTGCTAACTCTGGTAATACCAACGTTACCGCTTTAGCTGCGCCTGTGGAGGCTGGAATAATATTTTGACTCGCTCCTCGTCCGCCTCGTAAATCTTTCTTGCTGGGGCTGTCTACGGTGGGCTGAGTGGCGGTCATGGCATGAACCGTTGTCATCAAACCTTCAGCTAAGCCAAAGTTATCATGAATCACTTTTGCAATGGGTGCGAGGCAGTTGGTGGTACAACTGGCATTAGAAACAATTAAATCTGCTTTCGGGTCAAACGCTTCATGGTTAACCCCCATAACAATGGTTTTCACCTTTTCGGGGTCTTTCGTCGGTGCAGACAGTATAACTCGTTTGGCTCCGGCTTCGATATGTTTGCAGGCTTTTTCGTAGGTGGTAAATAATCCGGTAGACTCAACCACATAGTCTACATTGAGGGATTTCCAAGGTAATTCAGCGGGGTCTTTAATGGAAGTACAAGGAATTTTACGACCATCAATGATAATGCTATCTTCACTGGCTTCTATTTGAGCAGAACATTTGCCGTGAGTTGAATCATATTTGAGTAAATAGGCAAGATTTTCGGCTGAAACTAAGTCATTAATACCCACAAACTCAATATTAGGGTTTTGGATAGCCGAACGCATTACCATTCGTCCAATACGACCAAATCCGTTGATTGCGACTTTTATCGTCATTGCTAAAAACTCCTGATTTCAAGTACGACGTGATCAATTTGAGTCAGCCGAATATAGGGGAGACTGTATCACGGGAATTTTACGACTTGAGTATTTTTTTAGATGTTTTAAGAAGTTGGGGACATTGAATCTCAGATAGATTTTATGAAGTGTTTTTCTACCGACAAAGTTTATGGCACTGCGTGCAGGTTTTAGGTATTAGGGGTTAGGTATTATGGAGTGAAAAACCTTGTTATATATATAGTTAGCGCTCATTGCTATTAACGCGATTCCCCAATACTGCTGATAACTGTTGTGAGGAGATGGATTCAGAAAAATATAAAGAATTGCTTAAAATTTTAGATTGAGATGAATTGAAATAGAATCAAAAGATTAAACTGTAAAAAATATCACAATTTTTATTAATTTAATCTAAAAACTGTAGGATAAAAGTAGAAGGTAACCTCACCCAGATGTCCCCGGTAAAGAGAAGGAATTAGGGTGAGATTAAACTCAAGAATAATATTCTGACTGCGATGAATTAGTTCTTGACTTGACGATCATTTAAGGGTTGAACAGGTCGTGCATTACCTGCATGAATGGACTGGAATTGTTGAATTTGTGCTTTTGAGACTTCAATAGGCTGTTTTAAAACCATCCAATTAACCCCTTCACTACAAGGTGGTGTGGTTAACGAACCTGCGTATTGATAATAGGATTGTTCGGCAGGAGGTAAAGCGCTGGCATTAATTTTAACCCCATTAATCACTTGATCAACTCCCGATTTTTGAGGAAGATTTGACCACAATGCAGAAATAAATTGATTTTCTTCTCCTTCCTCCATGAGTACACCCACAACTGCTAATTGTCCATCCGAACTTTGATGAACTAAATGCGCTTCCATTGGGTAAGTTTTGCCGTTAATTTGATGTTCAGTGGGGGCATGAAAATGAAACTGTAGTAATTCATATTTTTTCCCAGCGACGGTAATAGAACTACCCGGGTCATAATTTATTTTGATGGTACTGCCATCATTCACGACTTCATATTCACTGTATTTGTAATCAAATTGAATCGCTGGTAAATTAGAATTAGAAGCATTTGCTTGAATATTAATGGGTGATTGTTCTTCTCCCAGCTTACAAATACTAAATTCGGATGTTAAATCTCCCCAATTTTCTGGCCCCATTTCTCCCTGATATCCCCATTCAATTGTAGATGTTTCAGAAAAAACAGGTTGATGAAATTGAAGCAGGGTAACCGCTAAGATAGAGATAAAAAAGTAAATTCCCCGGCGTGTAACTTTGTTCATTCAAACCTCCAGATGACATGAAATGACGACTATACATCCCAGCTCAATTGAATAAATTGGCTCTGTTTACTGATTATTAACGGAACTCAACACAAATTTCACTGAGTTCTAAAAAACTAGACTCATTTCCCTGAAAAAACGATGACTGACTGTATAGTTAGATGCGATTGAGTTCAGAAGTAACTTGTAATGATTTACACTGACTTTTTGTAATCATGCTATTCTTCAACTAGAAACGCCACCCTAAATATTTAAGAAGACAGCCTTTAATTTCTTTCAGCGTTGTATTTTAATCTTACATCATGTTATGAAAGATTGCAAAAAGTAGATCTTGTAATTACACTAACTTTTGATCAGAAAGACATATACTTGAAAAATAGAATAACTAAAAACTGCGATTGAGTATTCTGTGTAGTGTAGAGAGATAGTTTATGATGTTTCATTCAACAACTTCCATCAATCCCTTAACTTCACGATTGGCAGGTACTGCAATGATCGCAGTTGTTGTCATGGCACCAACCCCAGTAATGGCCGCTAAAACTCCACTGCAAGTCGCAGAGATGGCTGCCCTAATTACAGTCCAAGTTAATAGTACTTTAGGGGATGGGTCGGGTGTGATTATTGCTAAAAATGGAAATACCTATTCTGTGTTGACGGTTAATCATGTGGTTGAAGATCCCCAAGTTAATTATTGGATTCAAACCCATGCCGGGGAAAGTTATGAGGTAACTGAGGTGACAGCCTTGCAAAACGATGAAACAGAAGCAGACTTAGCTGTTATTCAGTTTGAAAGTACTCAAGACTATCCTGTGGCGACTTTAGGCAATTCCGATCAAGCCGTGATTGGCGCGCAAATTTATGTCTATGGGTTTCCGGCAACGGGAGGATTAACGGGGGCAGAAAGAGAACCAGAACTCTCTCCTGGACTGGTTACCAGCCGTCCCAAAACCCGCCCAGAAGGCTATACATTGCGCTATCAAGCGGTGACTTGGAGTGGCATGAGTGGGGGGCCTGTGTTTGATGCCGAAGGGCGCTTAGTGGGCTTACACGGCCAAGGGGAATTTGGATTTGCTCAAACTAGCGCCGGCGATATTACCCCCATTAAAACAGGATTTAATGCCGCCGTTCCGATTAATTTCTTCATTACACAATTAGCAGAAACCAGTTTAACCCCAAACGATATCACCATTGACGAAACTCCTGCCATTACCCGTTCAATGTCGTTGGAGAATCCTGAAGATGCCCAAGCCTACTATTTTCGCGGGTTAACTTTACTCGATCAAGAACAATCTTGGGAAGCAATTTCAGACTTTAACCAGGCTTTAGAACTTGAACCCAATTATCCAGAAGCCTATTTTAACCGAGGGTTAGCCCGAACTCAACTGGCCGCTAATCTACCCGAACCCACACGCGGCCCTAATCCTATTGCTGATTATACCGAAGCGATTCGTTTAAATCCAGGTTACGCTGATGCTTATTATAATCGTGGGTTAGCTTATCTCAGTTTAAAACAATATCCAGAGGCGATCGCCGATTTTCAACAAGCGGCTGAACTTTATCGTCGTTTAGGCCGTGAAGAATCTCATCAAGATGCCTTAGATCGGATTGAGGAATTAAACCCTCAGTAAAGCACTATTTTTAATATTAATTAACTCGAAGGAAGAGGGAAGAAGGAAGAAGGAAGAGGGAAGAAGATCATGAATTGAGCTTTCTTGCTATGGCGTATAAGTTCCCAGCCAAAAATTTTAATTTGACAGTCTGCGTTTAGGGGGAGTTTAAATCTCTCGCGCTCAACGACTAACTTCGCTCTTCCTCTGAAACCTATCGCCTTATTTTTTAAATCTAGAGGGCATTATGATAGTTACAAACGATCTAGAAACACTACAAAAATCTGAATGATCTTGGTATGAATTTATTGAAAGCACTTATGGAAGTTGTGCAAATGATCCAATTAGAGTTGATCACGAAGGAATTTTAGATGAATTAGATGATCCATTAGAGGGGGTATTTAACGAACTGGAGAAAAAACGTGATTTATTTACTTGATACAAATGTTTGTATTCAATATCGAATGTAGATTTAGTGGTATTAAGTGCCTGTGAGACGGGTTTGGGTGGGTTTGATAACAACGGGGAACAAATTTTAGGATTAGGTTATCAATTTCAAAATCAAGGGGCAAGGGCGGTACGCAGTTGTTAATGAATCAATTCTACAATGCGTTGCAGGCAGGGCATAGCAAAACGGAGGCGTTGCAAATGGCGCAAACAGCGTTAATTGTGGGAGATGAGGTAACGATGGCTAGCCAACGAGGGGGAGATGGGGCGTTTCTGTTAACCGATACTGAAACTGGGTTAAGGGTTAATGTTAGAGATAATTTGAATCATCCCTATTATTGGGCATCGTTTGTGTTAATTGGGAATGGGTTGTAGTAGAAGTCAGCAAGGAGCGCTCCTGAGCGCAAGTCAGAAGTTACCCAGTGTATAACCTATGGATGAATTGAGGGGTTTGTATTAAATTGATTTTTGGGTTCAGTTAGTTGAATATATAGTCAAGAATATAGACGAATGACCCCTTTCGAGGTGGATATTCTGGTGAATTTCTGAATCATTGAGCTAATCTTAACCGATTTGTGACAAATTTCTGATACAATTCACAATAACTTAAGAATTTGTCTTAGGATTATTTAACATAACCGTCTTAAGAACAAGCTCACTAAAAAGATAAAGGAGGAGACTATATGGCGCTCGTACCAATGAGACTGCTGCTGGATCACGCGGCTGAGAATGGCTACGGTATCCCTGCGTATAACGTTAATAACATGGAGCAGATCCTAGCAATTATGCAGGCTGCTGATGAAACCGATAGTCCTGTGATTCTACAAGCTTCTCGCGGTGCTCGTAGCTACGCAGGTGAAAATTTCCTGCGCCACTTGGTTCTAGCGGCGGCTGAAACCTATCCCCACATCCCCATTGCCATGCACCAAGATCATGGTAACTCTCCTGCCACTTGCTACTCTGCCATGCGTAATGGTTTTACCAGCGTGATGATGGATGGTTCTCTTGAAGCGGATGCCAAGACTCCGGCAAGCTTTGAGTATAACGTCAATGTTACCGCTGAAGTGGTCAAGGTGGCTCACTCCATTGGGGCGAGTGTAGAAGGAGAACTGGGTTGTTTAGGTTCCCTCGAAACTGGAATGGGTGAAGCTGAAGATGGCCACGGTGCAGAAGGTGTACTCAGCCACGATCAATTATTAACCGATCCCGATGAAGCGGTTGAGTTTGTTGAAAAGACTCAGGTCGATGCTTTAGCGGTTGCTATCGGTACTAGCCACGGCGCTTATAAGTTTACTCGTAAACCCACTGGCGAAGTACTTGCAATTAGCCGTATTGAAGAAATTCATAGCCGCTTACCCAATACTCACTTGGTGATGCACGGTTCTTCTTCTGTTCCTGAAGATCTGATTGCAATTATCAACGAGTATGGTGGTAAAATTCCTGAAACTTACGGTGTTCCTGTTGAGGAAATTCAAAAAGGAATTAAGAGTGGTGTTCGTAAAGTCAATATTGACACCGATAACCGTTTAGCCATTACTGCTGCATTCCGTGAAGCGGCAGTCAAAGATCCGGCTAATTTTGACCCCCGTCATTTCCTGAAGCCTTCTATCAAAATGATGAAAGCTGTTTGTGCTGATCGTTATCAGCAATTCTGGGCGGCTGGACAAGGTAGTAAAGTTAAGGTTCAAACTTTAGATGAATTTGCTGCTAAGTACGCTAAAGGCGAACTGAGTGCGACTACTAAGTCTGCTGTTGCTGTGTAGATTTGATTTGTAGGATGTGTTAATCATGCATCCTATCAATTATCTGACAATATAGAATATTATTTTACTCTTCCCCGGTTTCTTTGTGAAGCTGGGTTTATTTTTTGGTTATTGGTTGGACAAGCAACAAATTATTCTCTGTTAATAATATAGTAATCACATGATACTAATGGAATAAAGGCAACGATCCAAGAAAAGTATTGTAGGAATAGGACGGAGTTGAAGTTAATAAAGATTGCCATCATTAATAGTACACTGGTGTAGATGCCAATTTGTCGTTTAATGGAACTAAGGAAGATTAAACCCATTAAAAATAGCATGGGTAGCTTGGCTTTAATTCCTACAAATGTGGGATAATTGACTTGAATTAAGGCATCGAGTGAGGCGGCTTTAATATGACTATCGGGGAGTCTTGTAGCCGAAAATAAAATGGATTTAAAAAAGCCTTCTGCATTCCAAAGGATAAAGGGTAATGAGACGATGGCAGGAATTAGACTCATATAAAATAGGGCAATAATAACTTCTTTGAGTTTATTTCTTTCTGCAAGTTGCCAGGCCCAGATTAAATAGAGAGGGGTTAAAAATATAGCAATTTGTTTGATGGCTAAAGAACAGCCGAATAGAAGAAAAGATATATAAGTTTTCCGGGGTAATAATATTAGAGAAAGCAGGAGTAGGAAAATAGCGATGAATTCTATATGTACAATTTTAGTAATATGAATTGTCCAGCGACTGAATAACCAGAATAATGCTGAAAATAATCCTAATAGCAATAGATTTTCTTGATAAAAATTATAGAAGATTAATATTCCAATTCCCAGATTAAAGGCTAAAAAGATGGGTCGCCATAAATCTAGCCAGGTGGAGTATTCTTGAAATCCTATCCATTGAGTTAGGGCTGAAAGTAAATAGAATAATGGAAAATAGGTGGCATATTTATCGTTTTCTCTCATGTTTCCGGCTAATATTCTGGCGTAAGGATTTTCTCCGGTTAGTAAGCGTTTTCCTTCTAGCCAGGTATAATAAATATCGTTTCCTCCTGGATCATAATCCCAAAGATTTAAGAGTTTAATATTAATCACAATACCTAATATAATAATGAGTAAAATACAGAGCAATGCAATTACTTTTTTAAAATTTAAAACAGACATTATAGGTTGATTTTTAATGCTTTTTACAAAACATTTTAACTGATTCTCAATATTTTGAGTCGGATCAATTCTGGTGAAATTAGACTGCTCCTCTGGGGTCAAGGCTGCGGTTAATAGTTGTTGTGAAGTCAGTAAACCGACTGTAACCCGAACTCAGGTTATTTTACAATTTCAATTTCTGAAGAAACAATAAGAAACTGTCAAAGAGATTGAAGAGATGGCGCTCAAAACCCAACGCCCACAAAGCTTTCACTGGAGAACTAATCAACCCCACCGTTATTACTTTACATTAATGCTTATGCTGCTGAATATAGGTTATACACTTTTTTCCTAACCTTTAAAATGGCTCGATTTCAGCAAACTCCTGCATTGATAATGACTCTGTATCAGATATCTCGTGAGTAGTTTTTGGGAGTTTGGGCAATTCAATCGCAGCTCGCGATCGCAATTTACGCTGATGTTGAGGTCGAATTAAAGGAGCAGGCCAACTAGAATTAGAAGATGAATGATCGATCTTTGTATTCGGTTGCATTGTAGACTGAGAGGTTTCTTCAGCAAAATATTGAGGAACAGATTCAAGTTGATCTAATTCAAATTCCTGATCGTTATCTTCATCTTCAACACTCAAAGAAGCATATTCTACTCGAATTCGTTCCAATTCATCTTCCATCAGCTGAGCTTCAGGTAATACTTCTTCATACTCTAAACTCTGTTTAACCGGTTCAACGTGCCTATCAGTCTCAAAATATTCTAATTGAGGAGGTAAGGGTGATGTTGTCTCTATTTGAGACTCAATTTCTGTGGGTTGAAAATCTAACGGATCAGTGTCCTGAATTTGAATGATTTCCTCTAAAACCTCAACAGATTCGTCTTCTTCGGCTGACTGTATCGACCAAGGTTGTACAGGAGGAGCCTTAGAGACCGATTTAGATTGAGTTGGTTGGATTTCGGGAGTTGTGGATACAGTTTTCATTAACTGCGGTTGAGTCTGACTCTGTTTTACTAGAAGCGATGGCTGTTGAGATTGCATTTCTAATGCTCGTTCTAATGCTGCTTTAAACTGCAATGTATGACGTTGTTGACGATGCAAACGCGATCGCAAATCTCGGCAAGTATTTTGAGTCTGCATTAACTGATGAAACTGTTCGTTGTATCGCTGTTGGGTTAAAGCACAATCGCGTTCCATCTGAGCCATCTTCGTTTGACTTTCTTCCCATTGCTGGGTGAGAGTTTCCACTAAGACCTGTTGTCGCTGAATCACCTGATTGCTTAATTCTTGTTTGCCAAATAAGCGGGTAACTTGATCTGTGGCTAAAGCCAGTTTTTGAGTTTGTTGATGGAGAATTGCTTCTTTATCTTGTAGAGTTTTCTGACAGATGTCTAATTCTGCCTCAAGTTCAGCAACTCGATCAATCAAATCCTGATTAGATTCCTGTAACGTTTGAATCAATTCTGTTGAATCGTCAGGTAATGAATGCTGTTCTACTTTAGCTTGTTGTGCTTTGGGTGGAGTGAGTGGTGCGAGTTCTAAGAAACTTGGAGTCGATGGAGTGATAGGTTCAGCTTCATCTACCACTGGAAGTTGGTCTACACTAATGGCATCAGGAAAGTCAACAGTTTGCCACTCCTGCTCTGTTTGGTCTTCTGTTCCCGGCATTGGAAGATTAGATTGAGTTGATTCAGATTGGGGTCGATTGAACGAGAAGTCCGCAGATGGCATGGCTATCACTTAGACTGTTACAGAATTTTATTACTAGTTTATCCTGACTTTTACAATTTCGCGCGTGAGATTAGGTGACAGACTAGGACTCGGGTACAGTCGTGGACATTTTTGACACTCCCGTCACGCTCAAGTGAGGGATTCTTCTTTCAACCAGCTAACTTAAAACACGAAAAAATCTGGGAGCTTGGTAGCAAGAGTGATTTCAATCCGGGGCGCAAAAGCGACCCCAGCGGTTTTAACGGCCTATTACCAGTGATGAGGCTCTTCAATGTATTCCTTGATTTTGGATGTGCTGACTTTATCGGTGGTTTCATAATATTCTCAACAATCTTCGTTTAATTCTTCAACCATTCGTATTTTTTAATTTAATCAAGCCTTGGCTAAAAGTTTTTAAAATACCTGAATTACATCAAGGCTTCTTAAAGCTTCAAAGAATAATTAATTATTTCACTGATTCAATTTTTACTAAACCTAATTATTCATATTTTTATTTTTCCTCTGCCTAGAGTGATAAAAGAGGGTTAACCCCAGCCAGCGTGGAAGCTTCCCGATAAAAGACTTCTACCCAGTTTCTTTGGGAGTAAGTGGTTACGAACCACTGTGAGGTGGCTTTAGATGAATCAACATTTGTAATAAAATAGTCGATGTCTGTCGCTTCAGAAAAAGAACTGGCATTCATCACGATACTTATGTTCTTTCTCCTTCGAGGGCGAGACAACTTGGCGTAAAATGTTGCTACCCATACCGTTTTCGGCTTGTCTAAATTGAGATGAACTGGCTCCGAGTTATAAGTACCTATGCAAAATTGATTGTATATTTCCCCCCATAATCTTTGAGCCGATTTTCTACAGCTTCAACTAATGTAGAATAACTTTCATACCCACTGGATTATAACCATTGATATTTCATAAATCTCCATAATATTTCTATCAAATTAAGTTGAGGG
>CAYSWY010000032.1:0-61616 GCA_964434975.1 uncultured Lyngbya sp. | reverse complement strand
AGGAATACGGCAGAGGAAATGATGAAGATGAATATTTAGTCGGGGACTGGGATGGGGATGGCCGCGATAACATAGCAGTCCGACGCGGTTTTGAAGTGTTGATGGACACTGACTTTGCTGGGGGGGAAGATATTACCCTGGCATACGGCAGAGGAAATAACGAAGATGAATATTTAGTCGGGGACTGGGATGGGGATGGCCGCGATAATATAGCAGTCCGACGCGGTTTTGAAGTGTTAATGGATACTGACTTCGGGGGTGGAGATGGCATTATCCAAGAATACGGCACAGGTAATAACGAAGATGAATATTTAGTCGGGGACTGGGATGGCGATGGCCGCGATAATTTGGCGGTGAGGCGGAATTTTGAAGTGTTGATGGATACTGACTTCGCTGGGGGGGAGGATATTACTCAAGCATACGGCAGAGGGAATAACGAAGACGAATATTTAGTCGGGGACTGGGATGGTGATGGCCGCGATAATTTGGCGGTGAGACGGGATTTTCAAGTGTTGATGGACACTGATTTTGATAGTGATGGTAATTTTATCCGAACTTTAAACCCGGATATTGGCGCGGTTGAATTTCGTAGTATTGACGGGAGTGATAATAATTTAGCTAACCCAGAATGGGGGACTCCAGAGTCTCAACTCATTCGCCTCACATCCCCAGCCTACGATAATGGCACTTCAACCCCTCGAGGTGGAATAGTATCTTCTTTACCCACTCCACGGGTCATTAGTAATGTTGTTTTCGATCAAACGGAATTAATTCCCAACTCAGCCGGGGTGAGTGATTGGTTTTGGCAATGGGGACAATTTATCGATCATGATTTAGACTTGACTCCAGCCGGGAGTGAAGCATTTAATATTCCTGTGCCTGCGGGTGATGAAGTTTTTGATCAAAATAATACTGGAAATAGAACAATTGGGTTTAACCGTTCCATTTTTGATTTTTCAACAGGTACTAGAGAACAAATTAACGAAATTACTGCTTATATTGATGCTTCTAATGTATATGGTTCAGATGAAGACCGTGCAGAAGCATTACGCACTTCGGATGGTACAGGTAAACTGAATACAAGTATTGGTGAGAATGGAGAAATTCTACTTCCTTTTAATACACAAAATTTAGGTAATGATAATCCCTTCAATAGAAATCCACAAGAACTCTTTTTAGCCGGAGATCCCCGCGCTAACGAACAGGTTGGGTTAACGGCTGCTCATATATTATTTGTGCGGGAACATAATCGACTCGCAGAAGAAATTGGTCAGCGTTTAGATGATGGCGAGACTGAATTAGTTGATTTATTTGAAGAATCCGAACTGAGTCGAGGTGATTTTATTTATGAAGCCGCTCGTCGAATTGTCGGAGCAGAAATTCAAGCAATTACCTATAATGAATTTTTACCATTATTGTTGGGAAATAATGCTTTAGATGATTATTCCGGATATGGTGGAAATGTTAATCCTGGCATTAGTAATGAATTTTCTACCGCTGCCTTTCGCTTCGGACATACGATGTTATCGCCAACCCTACAAAATGGCACGACTGAAGGGATAACATTACGAGATGCTTTCTTTAAGCCTAATTTAGTTGAGACTAACGGAATTGATGGTTTATTAGCAGGTTTAGGCGCTCAGGAAGCTCAAGCGATTGATGCGATGGTGATTGATGATGTTCGTAATTTATTGTTTGATCCATTCGGTGTAAATGTATCTGATTTAGCCTCTTTAAATATTCAGCGAGGACGAGATCATGGTCTTGCCAGTTATACAGAAGTTCGGGAAGAATTAGGCTTAGATCCGATTACAAATTTTGCTCAAATTACTTCCGATCCAGAAGTTCAAGCCGATTTAGCAGCGGCTTATGGTACTGTTAATAAAGTTGATTTATGGGTAGGAGGACTGGCCGAAGATCCGGTGAATGGTGCGTTAGTGGGAGAAACTTTTCAAGAAATTTTAGCCAATCAATTTACTCGTCTACGAGATGGCGATCGCTTTTATTTTGAAAACGATCCATTGTTGTCTATTTTAGCGCCGGATATCGAACAAACAACGCTTTCAAGTGTGATTCTTGATAATTCTTCGATTAGTAGTCTTCAGAATAATATATTCTTAGTTTAGCTAAAAAAATAGTGCAAGCTGATGCTCACACATGGGAGGAAAAAGTCAATTTTAATTGTTCAAAATTACAGTCTTGAGTTAATATTTCAAATGGGTAATGCAATGGCGAAACCGAATAAAAAATAAGAGAGCAGCGACTGCTACCCCGATAGATTGTCCGAGCCACAAACCTATACCCCCTAAGCCAAAATAAAAGCCGAGAAGATAGCCTATAGTCAAGCCAATACCCCAAAAAGCAGGAATATTTAAAAGTACGGGAATGCGAGTATCTTGAAGTCCTTGCAGCGCACCATAAGTAATTTTTTGTACTGCATCTAATACCTGTGAGACGCTCGCAATAGTGAGCATTGGTAAAGCCAAATTAACGATTTCAGTATTAGCTGGATTATCTAAATCAATGTATAATCTAATAATTACTCGTGGAAATAAAAGCATCGCAATCGTAATCATACTCATCAATATTATCCCCATGCTAATACTAATATATCCTGCTCTTTTCATTCCTTTTATACTTTTTTTCCCGAGCCATTGTCCGACTCTGACTGTTGCTGCATAAGACATTCCCAGTGGAATCATAAAAGTGACTACAATAGTTTGGAAGACAATTTGATGAGCAGCTAATACTTCTGTACCTAATGTACCCATCAGATAAGTAACGATGGTAAAAAGTCCGAATTCCAAACCAATAAAAATACCAATTGGCACACCCGTTTTAGTTAATTTCCAGAGGATAGAAAGTTTGACTTGATGAAGCTGTTTAAAAAAGCGATAAGTTTTAAATTGTGGATGTATGAGGATATAAAGAATCAAAGCAAAAAACATTCCCCAAAGCGCAACAACACTCGCTATTGCTAATCCGACTAACTCCAAACGAGGAAAGCCAAATTGACCAAATCCTAAAATATAGTTACCGATAATATTAAAAATCGTACCGATAATTACAATAAACATAACAGGACGAGCATGAGATAATCCAGATACTACCCCCCGCAACATGGCAAAACCCAAAGCTGGAAATAAACCCCAAAGAATAATATCTAAATAACTGTTAGCCAGGGTAACAATTGTTGCTGTTTGTCCCCATTGCAGCATCATAGAATCAAGATGAGCAATGATTATCATCATCGGAATTGATAGGAGTAAAACTAACCAAAATCCCTGTCGTGTTAGCGTTTCAATTCTAGTTTTTTCTCCTGCGCCGTAAGCCTCGGCAATTAAAGGACTCACTCCCATAACCACTCCCGCCGCAGTATTGAGAATAGCAAAGAAAGTTAGAGAAGCTAAACCCCCAGCCGCCAGAGTTTCTGCACCTAATCTACCCATCATAATAGTGTCAAAGAAACCCGTCATTGATTGAGCCACCTGGGCGCTGGCTAGGGGGATAGCGAGTTGTAAAAATTTTTTTGCCTCCTGTCGTAGAGGAGAATTAATTGTGATTGAAATCATCATTTAATTTCCTTAAAATCGAATCTTTAACTTAGGATAGTTATCCTGAAATAGTAGATTTTTTGTGTTTTATAAATTAGTAACAATTAGAAAAATTATATAACTTTCATCACCTCTCAATATTCAGTAATTATTGTAGTTAATCGCTCCATAAATAAAGTTAAAGTTTATAGAGATACTGGGGCAGAAATATGTTTATGAACAATTAATCATTCACCCCGAGTAATGTTTTGGATGAATAGCTTGTGATTTAGAGTGATTTAAACTGGCAATGATGTTACGTGCTGAACTTCATCGGGGTAAAAATAGGGTAGGACAGCTTTATATCGACTCTTTAGCTAATGCTTTGATGATTAATGTGTTGCGAGATTATAGTCTGACTCAGCCTAAAATAGTAACTTATGAAGGAGGATTAAGCGAACGTCAAATCTTGCAGGTTACAGATTATATTAATCATCATCTCTCTGATTCGCTTAAAATTCAAGACTTGGCAACCCACTTAGGAATTAGTAAATTTCATTTTAGTCGATTATTTAAACAATCAATAGGAATCTCTCCCCATCAGTATGTGATGCAGCAAAGAATTGAACAGGCTAAACAGTTGTTAAAAAAGGCAGATCGGTCAATATCTGATATCGCCTTAGAGTGTGGTTTTAACAGTCACGCGCACTTGAGCAAATACTTCCGTCAGATTGTGGGAATGACTCCCAAAGTTTATCGTCAAAGTTAGCATCAATACATGAGTTCAGTCTACATTCCGCAAGTCAGTTGAACCCATTCATAATATTAGGTGTCCGGGTTCAAAAATGCTATAGCTTTCCTTTCTACCCTGCGGAATATAGGTGATAATTAGGTGTTTATGAAGATGGGGTAGATTCTGAAGTCGGAATTCCTATCCGTTTTTCTAAAGACTCAGATCTACGTTGAGCCACATCATTTTTAGGATCGAGTTTTAAAGATTTTTCGTAGGCTTCTAAGGCTTGAGCGGTTAATTTTTTCCGTTCATAAGCTGCACCTAAATTATTATAAGCAATTACATAATTTGGGCTTAATTTTAATGCTTCTTTATACTGACGAATGGCAATATCATATTGTTCTTTGGCAAAATGAGCATATCCTAACGCATTATGAACCATTGCCACATTTTCCGCTGGCTCTTCTTTTGCTGCTTTTAATGCTTTTTGAAATACCGCGATCGCCTGGGTATAAAGTTGTTTATCATTCAGAATACTGCCTAACTCATAGTATTCTTGAGCCGTACCGGGTTCTTGACTTAGTTTTTTTTGTAACTTAGATAAAGTTGTTTCAATTCGCCGTGTTTTTAAGATTTGACGAAAGACAAAAAAGCCTGCACCTGCCAGCAAAATCACAAGGAGTAGGACATAGAAAACAGCTAAATTAGTATCCATCTTTTTAGGTTAAATTGCGATAGAAAAATCTTCTTAATAATATAAGCAAGGGCGAGAAGTTAATCCCGTCCTTTAACATATATCATATTGAGTTTAACTCAATTCAACCCAACCCAGGGATTAGATTTTATTAAGATTGAGCAGCAGCCTTTTCAACCACTTTGGCAAAGGCATTGGGATCAATCACTGCAAGCTGAGCCAGCATTTTACGATTGAGTTGAATGTCTGATTTTTTCAACTTATTAATTAACTGACTGTAGCTCATTCCGTGCATCCGAGCCGCAGCATTAATCCGAGTAATCCATAAGCGCCGAAAATCCCGTTTCCGACGACGGCGATCGCGATAGGCATTCCGCAGCGCTTGCATCACCCGCTGGTTAGCAATCCGGAAGTTTTTAGATTGAGATCCTCTAAAACCTTTGGCGAGTTTGAGTACTTTTTTGCGGCGTTTACGAGCAACATTACCGCGCTTAACTCTTGGCATGGTAAATTATTTCCTTAACTGATAATTTAGACTTAAACTATTATAAATAGGGAGCCATTAAACGAATATTCTCAGCATCTCCTTCGCTAGCGACTGCCATTTGAGACAGGCGGCGCTTACGAGTTGAGCTTTTATGCTGCAATAAGTGGCTCTTATAGGCTTTACGGCGAACAATTTTACCGCTACCTGTTTTTTTAAACCGTCGAGCGGCTGCTTTACGAGTCTTGAGTTTTGGCATGGGTTGGCTTGAATTCGACACAGTCTACAATTATATCATACTTTGCCCAATCATTTTAAAATTCAAAGTCCGATTAAAATATGCTTTTGAAGGACAATCACAAAAATAAGATAGGAGAAAATAATGACGGAAGCAATTTTAACTGAAAACCCACCGATTGTACTGCAAATGCGGCCAGTTTTCGAGATGACGGACGAACAATTTTTTCAATTCTGTCAACTCAACCGTGACTATCGCATTGAACGGACTGCTAACGGAGAAATGATGATTATGTCCCCAACTGGTTCAGAAACTGGAAATCGTAACTTTAAACTGTCTCAACAACTTGCGAATTGGACAGATCAAGACGGTACAGGCATTGGATTTGATTCTTCTTCAGGATTTAAACTACCCAATGGTGCAGACCGTTCTCCAGATGCAGCCTGGATGAAACTAGAAAAATGGAACTCAATTCCACCTCAATTGCAGATAAAGTTTGCTCCAGTTTGTCCAGATTTTGTTGTAGAAATTCGTTCTCAAAGCGATAGTTTAAAACCGCTACAAGATAAGCTTCAGGAGTATATTGTAAATGGTGCATCTCTGGGTTGGTTAATTGACCGTAAAAATCGTAATGTTTATGTTTATCGACCTCAAACAGAAGTAGAATGTTTAGAAAATCCAGCCAGCGTCAGTGGTGAACCTTTGTTATCTGGATTTGTTTTAAATCTGGAAAAAATATGGTAATTTAGTCATTAGTAATTGATTCTAAAATTATGGAAGAAATTATAGCCCTCAAGGAATTATTGCTAAAAGGTGATATTCAAGGTTCATTAATCTTGGTTGAAGACTTAGAAGAAATGGGTCGCAAAGCAATCATTAAAACGATTCGGGGCTATGCAGTGATTTTACTTTTACACTTGATTAAACAACAGGCTGAAAATCGTACGACTCGTTCTTGGGACGTTTCTATTCGCAACTCAGTCCGAGAAATCCAGCGAGAAAATAAACGTCGCAAATTGAGTGGTTATTATTTAAATCAAGAAGAACTGATTGAAACTTTAGAAGAAGCATATTTAAACGCAATTGATCAAGCCTCCCTGGAAGTGAAAGAAGGACGTTATGAACCTCATGAACTTGAACAGCAAGTTAATCAAGCAGCTATTATTGAACAAGCAATCACCTTAATTTTAACAGCTTAAATATAACAAAATTAACTTTTCAGACAAAAGTTAGAATTAGGTTGCTGAAAATAAATTCCTATTTTTATTAGTTTATGATCAATTAAAAATCAGTTTGTATCTTTATTGTTTCAATAACTGCTAAGATATTCATAATCCTAAAATCCGATATTAAAATTATTCCATATTGCCTAAATGAATACTCAAACTAGCTCCACATCTCAAGAAACTTACTCAATTTTGCAGCAAACTCAGCGCCTGCGAGTCAGCGACGGCAAAATGACACCCATTTTAGAAGGTTGCTCAACGGCTTCAAAATTACTCGTGCTAATTTGGTCACAGTTGGGAGATTTTGATAGTTTAGAATATGCTTGGTGGCTGCAAAGAGAACAAGAAAAACTTGCAGCAAAAGATATTACTATTCGCGCTGTTGGTATTGGCGATCGCAATTCGGGTTTGAAATTTTGTGAATATACCGGGTTTCCCAGTGACGGGTTATTTGTCGATGAGACAGCAGAAATTCACAATATGTTAGGACTTTATCGCGGTTTAAATATTAACTTTCCTGTCTTATCCAGTTCACAACAAGCGTGGGTAAACTTAATGTTAATGTGTGCTGGAATAGCCAGTCCCGGAACATTAAAAGAAGTGCTTCGCGGGTATACAGGAGATAAGAAAGCGCCGCAGTTAATCGCCGATGAAGAAGTGATCGAAGATACCCCATTACCCCCCATGAAAGGTTCATTTTTCAATGTAGCAGGCGGAACAGGGTTTCAGCGTCCGTTTGAACTCGCCACCCTACGCTTACGAAATATGACCGAAGTGTTAAGCAATTGGAATACTTATGTACCCGATGCCTCTTATTTAACCCAACGGGGAGGGACTTTTCTATTTGATAGTCAAGGACAATTAATCTATGAATATCGCGATCGCGGTGTTTTAGGTTTTGCGGAAAACAAGAGTTATCCTTTATCTTTTCTGTTGAATTAAACTCAATCCGACTTCAGCAATTCTGATATCAAAACAGATGATAAAGCCGCCGCCCGTGAAATTTCGCAATAAACCTTCATCAAAGCTTGGGATTTTTAGAAAAATAGATTAATAATTGAGATAGCATCTTCCCAATTGGAAATAAGATGAAAGCAAGTGAAGTTTTACAGCAGTATTCCCTAGGTGAACGAGATTTTCGAGGCGTTAATCTGAGCGGTTTATCTTTTAAAAATCAAGATTTATCAGGATCTGATTTCAGTGGCGCAGACATTCGTAGTACCAACTTCCAAGGCGCAACCTTACGAGAAACCCAGTTTGTCAGAGCAAAAGCTGGACTCCAGGATAATTGGATGATTTTGTTATTGATCTCTGCTTTACTGCTGGTTGCTCTTTCTGGTTTTTGTTATACCTTAAATGCCTACTTTATTGTTTTAATTTTTGATACCTCTAGTTCCGGGAGTATGGTAGCAGGTTGGGTCAGTTTAGTGGTCTGGGTTACCTTTTTAATTATGTTATGGCATCAGGGGATTTTGGCTGCAATTACAACAGTAGCGGTGCTGGTTGCCATTGCTGTTTCCTTAGTTGCCGCTGTTGCCGTCGGAGGAGTGATCGCAGGAGCACCCACTTCAGCCGCCGCGATCGCTTTTGACATTGCATTTACCCGTGGAGGAACGTTTGCAGTGACGACAGTTTTTGTCGGTGTTGGCATGGGAGCCGGAGCTATAGCGGGGGCTGGAGCAGGTGCAGGAGGCATGGCCTTAGCAGTCGCCTCTACCATTGCTGGAATTGTGGCTGAGATTGTGGCTTTATGCTGTGCAGTAACCGTGGCTGCATCCCTATCTGGCTCCTTAGCAGGGTCTCTCTCAGTGGCTGGCTCAACTCCAATGGCGATTGCTGGAGCTTTAACAGTATCCTTTACGGTGGCGATCGCTGCGGGAGTCAATCTTTATATTGCTCGGCGGGCCATGAGGGGAGATGAGAAACATACTTTAATTCGCAAAATTGCTGTTGCCTTTGCTGCCATTAGGGGGACATCTTTTCGAGGAGCAGATTTAACAGGATCTGACTTTACAGAAGCTATTCTTAAAAGCACTGATTTTCGTTCAGCTAATTTAACTCGAACGATTTGGAAAAAAGCCCATAAACTAGATTTAGCGCGACCCGGAAAATCCATATTAGCCCAGTGGAAAGTCCGAAACCTATTAGTTTCAGGAAAAGGATATCGTCAGGATTTTTCTAAGGCTGATTTACGAGGCGCTAATCTAAGCCATACAGATCTCAGTTATGCTAATTTAACTCAAGCTGATTTGAGCGGGGCTACTTTACATCAGGCTAATTTAGAAGGGGCGAATCTAACAGAAGCGAATGTTATTGCTACGAATTTAACTCAGGCAACATTAACAGCAGCTTGTATTGAAGCTTGGAATACAGATAGTAAAACGCAGTTAGATGAGATTAAATGTGACTATGTTTATCTGCTAAATCAGCAACAGGAACGTCGCCCCAGTAGTGGGATATTTTCACTCGGAGAATTTACTCAACTGTTTCAGGAAGTATTTAATACCGTTGATTTAATTTTTAAAGATGGGGTAAATTGGAAAGCGTTTGTTTCTGCATTTAAACAAGTTCAGGTTGAGAATGAAAATACAGAATTAACCGTTCAAAGTATAGAGAATAAAGGAGATGGGGTGATTGTTGTTAAAGTGAATGTTCCTCTCGATTCTGATAAAGAACAAATTCATCATAGCTTTACCCAGAATTATCAATCAAAGTTACAAGTATTAGAAAGCGAATATAAAGCTCAGCTAAAAATCAAAGATAGCCTGATTGAAAGCTACAAACGAGAGAGTGTTAATCTGATGGAAGTGACGAAACTATTAGCCAGTAGACCGATTAATAATAATGCGGTTGCCAATAGTGAATCAGCGAGTCGTCATATTCAGGCAGGGAGTGGGAATTATAGTGAAACAAACGTTAAAGATCAAAGAACTTATATTGAAAATCAATACAATGAAGTCGAGCAAGAAATATTAACGAAAGCGGCTGATGATCTGCAACAACTTCTAAATCAACTCAGTCAAAATAACTCAGTGCAAACCAGTACTGAAAAAATGAAAGTTGCCATAGAAGTGATTAATCAAGTTGAGAATAACTTATCGTTATCAGAGCGAATGGTTAGTGCTTTGAGAGTCGGAGGAATTCAAGCTTTAAGACAAATGTTAGAACATCCAGCGGCTACTTTTGTATTATCTGCTTTAGATGACTGGTATAAGGTTAAAAATAAGAAATAATATTAAATTTTACTCCTTTAACTTCTCCTAATCATTAACTTCCGGCTGACATTGAGGAAACTGTCGTTGTTGTCGATTAGCGCCTGTTTTTGTCGGGTCATAACTAACTAAAATAACATCCCCATTTTCATCTCGTATCCATCCTCGCGCCGGAACAATATCGAGGCTAGAAATAGCTGGATTATTGTTAATTTCAGCAGGTTTTTGTGAGGTTTCTTGAGGTTGTGTGAGAACAGGTTCAACTAAATCGACATTAATTTGATTACCATCACTTTTATCATTCGGACTAACAGCAATTCCCCCACGTCCTGTTACCACAAATGCACTACTGCCGCGTTGCCGACAGAATTCTGCTGCAATTAAATCCGAAGGATCTGTAACAGTTTGAGTTAAATCAATTAATCCAGAACTAGGGTCAAGTTCCGTATTCAATTCAACAGTACCGCTAAATTCCGGCCCTAATTCAGAAGTAGCGGTGATATCGCTAAACTGACTTTGTTGAGTTCGGAATGCAGTTCCAAAAACACCCACAGCATTAATAGTAACGCGACCACCAAACGCATCCTCAGCATTCGCCGAAATATCGCTATTTTCTATAGCCGTTAAAGTTTCCGTGTTAATAGTAATGTTGCCGCCTGTGGCTTCTCCTGTAGCATTAGTTGTGATACTGCTATTGTTGCGAAGTCTCAAATCTGATGTATTGAGAATAATATCCCCTTCACCTGCTGTCGTTTCACCGTTAAGACTGGCTTGATTATCTAAAACAATATTGGGAGCATTAATGATTAAATCCCCTGCGGCTTCTGTACTTTCAGAACGGACACCAATAACTGCTCCGTCTCGAATAACTAAATTATCAGTATTGACAGTTAATTTTCCACCTTGACCTCTTGATTCGGGTTCAGCAGAAGTAAACAAACCACTAGGAGCTTGACTAGAAGTACCCATCAATTCGATATCAGTAGCATTGACGATTAAATCTCCTGCATCTCCATTTCCAAAAGTTTCTGCTCCTATCTGTGCTCCATCACGAACTCGCAAACGTTGAGTATTAATCGTTAAAGTTCCTCCATTTCCTACTGCCTCAGGTCTAACTGAAGCTGTTAAAGCACTAAATAACTGCCCATCAGCAGAAGTCCCAATCAGTTCAGTATCTGTCAGTTCTATATCCGTAGCATTAACGGTTAAATCTCCTGCATCTCCATTTCCAAAAGTCAAAGTTGTTACCTGTGCGCCATCACGAACTAGCAAACGTTGAGTATTAATTGTTAGAGTTCCTCCATTTCCTACTGCTCTAGATTGCACTGAAGTTGCTAAACCACTAACAAACTCACCATCAGCAGAAGTTCCAATAAGTTCTATATCCGTGGCAGTAACGGTTAAATCTCCTGCATCTCCATTTCCAAAAGTTGAAGTGAATATATTTGCTCCATCTTTAACTCGTAAACGTTGAGTATCAATAGTTAAACTTCCTCCGTTACCTGTGGCTCCTGGTTCAATAGAAGTTCCTAAAGCACTAATAAACTCACCATCAGCAGAAGTACCAGTTATTTCGATATCAGTTGCAGTAATGGTTAAATTTCCTGGGTCTCCATTACCAAAGGTTGTAGTTGCTATTTGTGCTCCATCTTGAACCTGTAAGCTTTGAGTATTGATAGTTAGAGTGCCTCCATTTCCTACCGCTCCTGCTTGAACTCTTGCCCCTAAACTACTGGGAAACTGAGCATCGGCAGAAGTTCCAATGAGTGCTATATCTGTAGCAATAATGATTAAACTTCCCCCATTTCCATTGCCAGAAGTACCTGCTAATATCTGTGCTCCATCTTGAACCTGTAAGCTTTGAGTGTTGATAGTTAAAGTGCCGCCATTTCCTACCGCTCCTGTTTCAAGTGAAGTTGCCAAAGCGCTTCTAGTACCGACTAATTCTACATCAGTAGCAGTAATCGTTAAATTCCCTGCATCTCCATTTCCAAAAGTTGAAGCTAATATCTGTGCTCCATCTCGAACTTGTAAGTTTTGAGTATCAATGGTCAAATTACCTGCATTTCCTTGTGCTCCAGGGGCAACGGTAGCGAACAATCTACTATTACCAAGTAATTCAATATCCATTGCAGTAATTGTTAAATCTCCTCCATTTCCATTGCCAAAAGTCGCAGTTGATATAAACGCTCCATCTTGAACCCGTAAGTTTTGAGTATCAATAGTTAAACTTCCTCCGTTACCTGTTGCTCCTAGTTCAACTCTTGCTCCCAAAGCACTACCAATTTGACCATTAGCAGAAGTACCAACCAGTTCCACATCCGTAGCAGTAATAGTTAGATTTCCTCCATTTCCATTTCCAAAAGTTGAAGCTGAAATCTGTGCTCCATCATGAACTCGCAGACGTTGAGTATTAAGAGTTAAATTTCCTGCATTTCCTATGGCCTCTGGGGCAACAGTAGCAAACAATCTACTATCACCGATTAATTCAATATCTGTTGCAGTAACAGTTAAATTTCCTCCATCTCCGTTTCCAAAAGTAGCGGTTGATATTTGTGATCCACCTTGAACGAGTACATTTTGAGTATCAATGGTCAAATTACCTGCATTACCTGTAGCGTTTGAATTTAGAGTAGCAAAGATATCACTATCAATAACTTCAACTGACTCTGAGGCTTGTATACTCAAAAGTCCTCCAGCAACTGATCCAAAAGTAGTTGCTTCTATTGTTGAACCTTCGGCTAATGTGACGCGCCGTCCTTGTATTTGAATATCTCCGCCGCCTTCACCTTGAACATCTACTAATGCTTCTTGAGACAGTGCAATATCTTGAAAATTCGGTACGTTTTCGTAACCCAGAGCATATCCTTTCTCAATTGGAGTTAAGCTAACTGTATTATTTCCGGCAACACTTCCCAGTTCAATTCGTCCTTGAGATGCAGTCAAAACACTATTTGCTAATTGAATATTTCCACCCACTAAACCGAGTGTTTTTTCGGGTAACACTTGAAGACCGACAAGATTATCTTCGCTATCAACAGCAATAGATTGATTAACAATAGTCCCTGGATTTTCTCGAAAGTTTAATCCAATGGGAATATTAATGGTTAATAATGGTGGTGCTTCTGGATTGGATGCGGCAAATTCTATGCTATTTTCAAATAAAATACTATCAGCAGTTGAGGCAAAAAATGAACCACCGACATCTAATCGTGCATTCGGCCCGAATACAATTCCGTTGGGATTAATTAAAAATAAGTTGGCATTTCCTAAAACGCCTAATGTTCCGAATATATTAGAAATATTACTACCTGTAACGCGAGTTAAAATATTACTAATAGTTTCAGGATTAGAAAAATACGCACCCCGTCCGTTATCAATATTAAATTCTTGGAAACTATGAAATAAGTTAGATCCGCGTATTGCGCCGCCGTCTATTCTATCGCTATCTAAACCGTTGATATTAATATTCGGTACAACTACAGAACTTTCACTGCCTAAACTGTTATCAGGAATGATTTGTGCGGTGGCTGATCTTTCTTGAAATACGCAAAATGAAGCCGTTAAACAGAGTAGAGTTGAAATAGATTGTAGTCGCTGCATTACGCGATCGCCTCAGTTACACCCGTTGTTTAGAGTATCATCTAAAGCATGAATGAATCTATTAACCGCAATCTTTTTTAACGTGGTTTTCTGCTAATATTTTTTTAGCGATCGCGGCTTCAACTTAACGGTAAACTAAAATAGAAATGTAAACACCCAGGTGGTATATTATGAGCTATCGCGATATCATCACTATTGAACCGGATAAACGGGGAGGTAAGCCTTGTATCCGTCAAATGCGAATTACAGTTTATGATGTTTTGGGTTGGTTAGCTGTCGGAATGTCTGCTGCTGAAATTATCGACGATTTTCCCGAATTAACAGAGACAGACATTAAAGCCTGTTTAGAGTTTGCTGCCGATCGCGATCATCGCTTAGTTGCTTCGGTGAGTGCCTTTTGAAATTACTGTTTGATCAAAATCTGAGCCGAAAATTAGTGACTCGCATAGCTGATATTTTTCCTAATGCTAGCCATGTACAATTTCATGGCTTAGCACAGAAGACAGATACAGAGATTTGGGAATTTGCTAAGTCACACGATTTCTGTATTGTGACTCAAGATGCAGACTTTTCTGAGAGAAGCAGACTATATGGTTCTCCACCGAAAGTAGTATGGTTAAGATGTGGAAACGCACCGACTAATCAAGTCGAAACTCTAATTCGCTCTGGACAAGAAGCTATTCAAGAGCTTTCTGAAAATTCTATCATTAATTGCTTAGAGCTATACTGAAAGATTAAGCCTCACGGACGTGTTTGACTTCGACAACGGTATGAACGTTACCCCGAGGGTTAAAATCGCCTTTGAGGGTGGCTTCTAGAGGATCACAGGCGGCCACAAAGTCATCTAGAATTTGATTAATAGATTCTTCGTGAGAGATATATTGATCGCGGTAACGATTGATATACAGTTTAATCGCTTTTAATTCCACGACCCGTTCATTGGGAACATAGCTGAGATACAGCGTCGCAAAGTCAGGATATCCGGAAAAAGGACATTTACAAGTAAACTCCGGTAGTGTAATTTGGATATCATAACGCCGCCCGATACGTGGGTTTGGGAACGTGATCAGTTCTCCCTCTTTTATTTCCCGTTCACCATATTTGACAGGAGTGTTTGGGGCTGATTGGGGGGGGGTTAGTTTTGAAGAAGATTCACTCATGTTCTGTGAATAACTTTTACTGAATATAGGAAGGCTGACGATGTTGGATTAATTTCTTAACGAAACTTTGTTGAAATTGCTCTGATAGCGATTATTCTATAAATTAATAAGCTATCTTCGACTCAGCTTTATCATACCATCTTATATCAATTTCAGTCTCTTTATCGCTCTATGGATAATCCTACTGTTTCCGATCAAACTCCTGTTGTCACACCGAATGGTTATTCTTCATCTGTTCCGATTACACTTTACCGGGAGATTACAGCAGAGTTACAGAATTCTAAATCTAGTATTAGCACTCTCAAGGCTCAAAATCAACAATTGCTGCAACAAAATCAGCAATTACGCAAAGAATTAAATAGTGTTATTCAAGCAACTGTTCAACTACAAGCGGTTGTGGGTTCGGCACAAAAGTTAAATTTAACAGAGGGTTCTATTTCTGCGGTTGCAGCTAATATGAGTCCAGCTTCAGTCGAACCTACTATTAAAGTTCCTAAGATTATATCAGCTCCTTCTTCGGTGAAAGCTAATCCGATTTCTCAACCTTTACCGCGCACTCCAGACAGTGGTTCTATTTCTTTACCACAGATGAACAATCCCGCTTCTAAGGAGATTTCTGAAGAGTTATTCACAGAACAAACAGAAAGTTATCTCAGACCGAATTCCAAATCTCAACGTCCTGAGTTAAATGGTTGGTGGCTAATTGTTTCTATTTTATTGATTGTTTTTGCTGCTTTTGGTATGGGTTATTGGATTGTCCGACCGATTTTACAACAACGATAAATTAGTCGTATTGATTTGATATTTAAACCCGATTTAGCTTGATTTATTTATCAGGTTATGCCGGGTTTTATTTTGAGGTCTTATCATTAGAACCAGACTCGAGACAAAGGGTAAAAATGAAAGTTTAACTTTTGAATAGTGAGTTGTGACTAATTTAAATAGACTTTGCATTAATGATGCTAAACTTGCAGAGTGCGCGATCGCCCAAAAATTTATCCCTAAACAAACGCTACTCAAAAATAATAAGATATAAGTGGGAGGCATCACCACTCCGATGTTAAACCAGGTATAAACATGAAGCCCAATTAATATTGCATAAATGCTAGCTACACTCACCATAATGCGTTGATTTCGGGGCGGAGATTGAACACCGACGAATAACATTGTTTGTAGGGTGGCGAATAAATTTGCCGGAACCAGAAAGCCACAAATTGCGATACAATGTTGTCGTGAAAATTCACTGATTGTGTACCAGAAAGTCATTCTAACTGCCTATTTTTGGTAAAATATTTTTCTTGAACTCAGGATGTTATTTATCTCTACCAATACCGCTTGTCCAGATATTAGTAAACATCATCGAAAGTCCTCCTACAAAAATAACAATTGCTAATCCGCCTGCAATTACGTTTTGCCAGTCCACAGTTTCCATTTCGTTATCTCCATGCTTAACTGCCTTACCGTAGCACAAATACTCTATTATCAGTTCGTCACTGTTGATACACTCCTGATTCTTACTTTGAGGAAATCGTTTGTTTTACTAAGATTTCAGACTTTCGTTTGATGCCGTCAGCTTGGCGATATTTGTAATATATTGTAATCAATACACCCATTTGTTCCATAGTAAAGTTAAAAAATTATAATGAATCAACAACAGAAGCCTCAGTGGGATTTCGGACGATTTTTAAACACCCTATCATATTTTGGCGTTGTGCCATTTCTGGGCAGTTTTCGCTGGTTACAGCAACTATTGGGGCAAGATAAGCCACAGCCTAAACCTCCTTCAGAAGTGATTTTAGTGACTGGGGCAACGGGTGGAGTTGGACGGCGAGTTATTCAACGACTGCAACAACGAGGGATTAAAGTACGAGGGTTAGTTCGAGATATAAAAAGGGCGAGAAAACTACTCGGAAATCAGGTAGAATTATTTGAAGGAGATATTATTTTACCCGATACTTTAACCCCTGAATTATTTAAAGATGTTACCGCTATTATTAATTGTACCGGAACCAAAGTTCAACCCGTAGAAGGGGATACACCGAACCGAGAAAAGTATTATCAAGGCATTAAGTTTTATATGCCAGAAGTGGTTGACGTGCCGGAATTAGTTGAATATAAAGGAATGCAAAATTTAGTGAATGCTGTTCCTATTCGTCTGAAAAATAGTCAGGAAAAACTAATTTTTGATTTTACCAAACCATCAGAAGATCTAAAAGAAACTTGGGGTGCATTAGATGATGTGGTGATGGGGGGCGTGAGTGAAAGTTCTATTCGGATTATTCCAGGCGGGGCATTATTTACAGGCAATGTTTCCACAGAAAATTCAGGTGGATTTGTATCAGTTCGGAGTCGGAATTTTGAACCCTCTTTAAATTTATCTCAATATAAAGGTATCGATTTACGAGTAAAAGGAGACGGAAAACGCTATAAATTTATTATTCGGAATGATCCAAAATGGGATAGTATTGCCTATTGCTATTCTTTTGATACGGTGAATAATATCGAAATGACAATTCGGATTCCATTCGATCAATTGATTCCTGTATTTCGGGCTAAAACCGTTAAAAATGAACAACCTTTTGACCCAACAGATATCTATTCTTTTCAATTAATGTTGAGTAAGTTTGAATATGATGGTGAACTTAATCCTAAATTCAAACCCGGCAATTTTCAACTACAAATGGAATCAATAAAAGCTTATGGTGGCGAAAAATTATCTCGTTTTGTTTTAGTCAGTTCGGCAGGTGTAACTCGTCCCGGAAAACCTGGATTAAACCTGGAAGAAGAACCACCCGCTGTGCGGATGAATGAACAGTTAGGCGGTATTTTGACTTGGAAACTAAAAGGTGAAGATGTCGTACGTTCTAGCGGTATTCCTTATACTGTTATTCGTCCTTGTGCCTTAACTGAAGCAGAAGGAAACCAAGCTTTATCTGTCGATCAAGGGGATACAATTAAAGGTCAAATCAGCCGAGAAGATATGGCAGAACTCTGCATTCAAGCACTAAATTATCCAGATGCTTGTAACGTTACCTTTGAAGTCAAAACTGAAGACAAAGGAGAAAAACCAGGTAATTGGAAAAGCCTATTTTCTCAACTTAAACCCGATTAAATAATCTGCTATAATCATTCAATTCATAGCATTTTTATTGATATTAAACATATCTTGAACTAGGGACGTTCTACATAACGTCTCTACAGGTATTTTCAAGAATTAAATATTAGAATGATTTCTCAGAAAAAATTAATTCCCTATCTCTTCCTTTTCCCCGCTTTCTTCCTACTGGGACTCACCGTATTTTTCCCAGCCATACAAGCCTTTTACCTTAGCTTTTTTAACTATGATTTATTACAACCGCCGACATGGATAGGCTTACAAAACTTTCAACAACTCTGGAATGATATTACCTTCTGGAAAACACTACAAAATACATTATTCTATATTTTAATCGTTGTTCCCATTTTAGTAATTTTTCCCCTAATATTAGCTATTTTAGTCAATCAAAAACTCAGAGGAATTTACTGGTTTCGGGCAATTTATTATATTCCTGTGATTATTTCAATGGTTGTTGCCGGAATTGCCTGGAAATGGCTGTATTCTGAAACAGGTTTGTTAAACCAAAGTCTACAATATTTTCTCTCTTTTATCCTACCAGAATCTGCTATTCCTCGTATTCCTTGGTTAACCAGTCCCAACTTGGCTTTATTTAGTGTGATGCTTGTTACGATTTGGAAAGGATTGGGGTACTATATGGTAATCTATTTAGCGGGTTTGCAATCAATTCCCCAAGAATTGTATGAAGCTGCGAGTTTAGATGGTTCTCAAGGATGGCAACAACATTGGGATATTACATTACCTTTAATGAAACCTTATTTAATTTTAGTTGCGGTTATTTCGGCAATATCAGCCACAAAAGTATTTGAAGAAGTCTATATCCTGACTCAAGGAGGCCCTATAAATAGTTCTAAAACTTTAGTCTATTATATTTATGAAAAAGCCTTTCAGAACTTAGAAATAGGTTATGCTTGTACAATCGGCTTAATTTTATTCTTAATTGTTTTAGGTTTATCCATTTTACGATTAACAATTAATCGATTAACACAAGATAGTTATACTTCTTCTTTATAGGTTTTAATCATGTCTATTACACTCTTCATTATCGGTTTAATTTTAATTACTGCGATTCAAGTAGATATTTGGTTTACAACTCTAACTATCGGTGGAGGCGGCCCGATAACCAGTCGATTATCTACAGGGTTATGGTTAGCTGCACTTAGGATTCATAAGAGTAGTTCAAACCATAGACTCTTATCAACGGTTGGTTTTTTACTACTCGTTTTTATCCCTGTTTTTTGGTTTTTATTTACTTGGATAGGATGGGTCGCCCTGTTTAGTTCTATGCCTTCAGCAGTGATTGGTGCTTCTGATAAATTACCCGCTAGTATCTTAGAAAGAGTTTATTTTGCCGGCTATACCTTATCCACTTTAGGCATGGGAGATTATCAGCCTCAAGGAACAATTTGGCAGCTTCTCACCACAATTGCTTCAATTCAAGGCTTTTTTCAAGTCACTTTAACCTTTGCTTATTTAATTCCAATTGTATCTGCTGCCAGTCAAAAACGTGCATTTGCTGCCTACATTACTTGTCTGGGTGGCACACCGGATGAAATTATTACTCGGGCTTGGAATGGGAAAGATTTCGGACAATTTGATCAACATTTAATTGCATTAGCGCCGATGTTAACTCAAGAAGGAGAAGCTCACTTAACTTATCCAATTTTACATTATTTTCATAGTGTAGAACGCTCTCGTTCGGCTGTATTAAGTGTAGTTGCTTTAGATGAAGCGTTGACAATTTTACAATATGGAATGCCTACAGAATATCAACCTGATGGGGCTGCCTTAAAAGCAACTCGTCGAGCCATTGCAGCATTTTTAAACACATTAAATACTGCTCATATTGATCCCGCTTCAATTGATCCTCCTTTACCTAATCTAAATTTACTACAAAAATATCAGATTCCTTTAGTCAGTACTGAACAGTTTAATGCAGCCATTCGTCCTCTGACTCGACGGCGACGCTTGTTACTGGGTTTATTAGATAATGAAGGATGGCAATGGGATGCAATTGCTTCGAGTCGAGTCACCACTCGCGGCAGTCAATTAGATGATGAAACGGCTATTGATCAGGTAAAATTACATTAGCAATAGAAGTCGGTTTCAATAAGTACAAAGCAGCATTTTTAGCTATTTCTTCAGAAAGGTGTATTTGCTTCAGTTGAGCCAGTCCATCTTTTAGAAAAGAATCCCGCACCATTGCCTTTTCACCACTATTAAAAACCGTTTCATAATAAACTTGTTGAATACCCGTTGAAATAATTAGTTTTAAACAGGAAATACAGGGTTCTAATGTCACATAAATACTCGCCCCTTGACAACTAATGCCATGTTTAGCGGCTTGGGCAATGGCATTGGCTTCGGCATGAATAGCGCGAGAAGGTAAGGTAGAACTGACATCACAACGACTTAAACCGGGATAACAATATCCTTGCGTGGTACAATGAGCTGAACCAGACGGAGAACCGTTATATCCAGTTGCTAAAACTTGCCGATCTTTAACAATAACTGCCCCGACTGGAAAGGCTAAACAAGTCGAACGAGTGGCAGCCAGTTTTGCCATCATTAGAAAGTATTCGTCCCAATTTGGGCGCAGAGGCGGCGTATTTTGAGAACAGGAATTATCCATTTTAGCAATAACTATTTTGATTTAATTTCAACTAGTCCAGTCGATCCAAAACCCTGATTTCCTCTATCCGTTACACTCAGACTATCAGCCACTTCAATTTCTGCCCGAATAATCGGTGAAATCACAAGTTGAGCAATTTTCATGCCTTTAATCACTTGAAACGGTTGTAACCCATGATTAATTAAGATAACACCAATTTCGCCTCTATAACCCGCGTCAATGGTTCCAGGACTGTTTAAAACCGTAATTTGATGTTTTAGGGCTAAACCACTACGAGGGCGAACGGTTGCTTCTGTTTCGGGGGGTAATTCAATTGCAATTCCAGTATGAATCAGTTGACTTTCTCCCGGTTTTATCGTCGTTTCTTCAATTGAAAATAAGTCTAATCCGGCATCTTCAGCCTTAGCGTATTGAGGTAAAATTGCGGATTCATTCAGTTTTAATACTTTTAGTTTCATAATATTTAAATTTTATATTGAGTGAAGTCGAGATGTTAAGGAGATAATCTTGCTTTTCCGAGACGAGTCTTTTTATACCATTCAGCAACATCCGGAACCCATGCTTCTAAATGAGGTAACATCAATTCACAGAGTTGTTGAATTTCCAGTTGAGCATCTTTTTTATATCTTAAATCAAGGAAATGTAATAAAGATCTAAGATTAAAACTCACCACAAAATGCTGACGATAATCAAACGGTAATTTTCCTCTGGCGTGTTCTTCTGACATCCCGGCTGACCTATCTTGTTGATAACGTTGAATCGCTTCCAAACACCAGTTTAAGTCACTTTCTCGTTGTTCTGGTGAATAATAATAATTTTTACCTTGGCGATCGCGATAATTACCAACGGGACGCAAATAAAACACATCTTCTAGTTCTTTTTTACCATTTAATACTTCTATAAACTGCTGGCCAGTATAGCGGAAGGACTGAACATCGAAAGAGGTAGAAATTCGATGAGTCCGGGCTTGCTGCATTACACTATGGGGAAAATAACCACAATTAAAGGTTATTTGAGGATGTTCTAAACAATTTCCTAGAACTACCACTTTCCCCTTTCGACGAACCATCAACGCCCCAGTTGACACCGTTGCACAATAAACTTTTCCAGAATAATCCACCCAATCTTCTTTAATACCAGGAGAACGATTTTTTTGACAGGACTCCACGCGGCGGGTTGAATGCTCAGAAATTGTTAAACGCCAACAGGGGCGATGATTCTCATGGCTTTCCCCAACATTTGGATTATTTAACGTCATGTTAGCAGAAAAACCGTTGATATGGGCGATCGCTTGGATTGTCGAGAGCGCCTCTTTCTCAACCGAATCATAACACCATGACTTCTCTTTTACTCGCGTACCATCGCTATTTTTTAGCCCGTCCCAGAAAGCCTCAACCAGATCACAGGGCAGTGTTAACATCCAAACGGGTATTATCTTTTGCTGACCGTCTTGAAAGTTTGAATGCACCCATGACGCTAAACTTTCACTTCGGACTGTATAACGATCCCCTTTCATTTCTGACAAAGGTAAACCTAAACTCTTAAGATACGCTATTTTTCTAGGGAGTCGAATTCTGAACCTAACAACTCCTGGATTAATATTGTGAGAACGTAATCCATCACCGAAGTAAAATCCAGCTAATTTAAGAGCAACGTTTGGCTCAATTCCCTCCGGAAAATCAGGAATAGATCTTTGACTTTCGTCTAGGTATGTATTAAGAAGATACCGCACAGGCTTATTATAAATTTCGCGGGCTTCCTCAAAGCGCCAAGAAGAAAATTTGCCCCCGGATTGACGACTGCTCACTAGCATTCTATGATCTGGAGTGACTAAAAAATTCAGATACTGGCTTTCGACAGAATACATTTTGTCTGTCGGATTAAATTCTATGGCTTGAATTGCCGAAGGGGTTTCAAAGTGAGCAGATCCTTTTATTGGATTTACAGCTAACAATTGAGTCTGTTTTGTGACAAGAGGGAAACCAATCCAGCCCCGATCCGTCAATACCTCAGTGTCGGCAGAAAAGCATCCATAGTGACCGCGATCGCCGGCTAATAATCGTTTAACAATAACTTCACCACATTCTGATTCACTCGGCCAAAATTCTCGTCCATCATACACAAATTCCCCGGTATAATCTTGATGCATCGCTGCATAAATTACCTGTTGCGGATTAGGGGTTTGACTGATCAGTTCAACGCGAAAACGATCCATTCTTTAAAAGATGATTATTCCAGTAGCATTACTGACCTTAAACGATAGAGCGATCGCAATCGGCAGACTTTTAGCATATCTTAAAGATATTCTGCTCTAAACTGTTCATCATGTTATCACCTCGCTTTACCGAAGCCCTCACCTACGCCACAGAATTACACGCCGATCAAACCCGTAAAGGGTCAGACATTCCCTATGTTACCCATTTACTCGGTGTTACCAGTATTGCTTTAGAATATGGCGCAAACGAAGACGAAGCGATCGCAGCTTTACTTCATGATGCCATTGAAGACCAGGGAGGAGAAACCACCCGAGATGAAATTCATCGCCGTTTTGGGGAGACGGTAACCGCTATTGTCGAAGGCTGTAGCGACTCGTCGGATGGTACGCCTAAACTTCCGTGGCGACAACGTAAAGAAGCATATATTGCCCATATTCCCACAGCCAGCCCTTCTGTGCGGTTAGTATCGGCTTCTGATAAGCTTTACAATACTCGGTCTATTGTGCGAGACTATCGCCGGATTGGTGAGGAAATTTGGAACCGATTTAATGGGAAAAAATCTGGTACACTTTGGTATTATCGAGCCATCCTAGAAGCATTTCGTCAAACTGAGGTCACTCCTGTTGTCGAAGAGTTGGATTTAGTAGTTCAAGAATTAGAACAATTAGCAAATCAAAATTCTAGTGATAAATAGTAAAGCCAATTCATTCCCTATTCTAAAATTATAAATCTTCACTCCTTACTCAATTACAGACGTTCCATGGAACGTCTCTACTGTCTCTCAGTCTCGCAGTCTCGCAGTCTCGCAGTCTCTCAGTCTCGCAGTCTCGCAGTCTCCTAAACTATGGCAAATGTTCGCTTAGAAAATATAACGCGACGATATCAAACCGCGATCGCTTTAGAAGAAATTACCTTTGAAGTTCCAAACGGTGAGTTTTGGGTGTTGGTGGGGCCGTCAGGCTGCGGAAAATCAACATTACTGAGAATGATTGCGGGTTTAGAAACCGCCACTAGCGGAAATCTTTATATTGATAACCAGTGGATCAATGAAGTTCCGGCCCGTCAACGAGATGTGGCAATGGTCTTTCAAAATTATGCCTTATATCCCCATTTAACAGTGGCGGAAAACTTAGCCTTTGGCTTGAAAATGCGGGGCGTAGAAGCCTCAAGAATTCAACAACGAGTGCATCAAGTTTCGCGATCGCTATCCATTGATCATCTCTTAAATCGTAAACCCAAACAGCTTTCTGGTGGACAACAACAACGGGTAGCATTAGGACGGGCAATTGCCCGCGAACCTAAGGTATTTTTACTCGATGAACCGTTATCAAATTTAGATGCCCAACTGCGGGATGATACCAGGGCGGAATTAAAGCAACTGCATCAAAATATCGGGATTACAACCATTTATGTAACTCACGATCAAGTTGAAGCGATGACCTTAGCTGATAAAATTGTCATTTTAAATCAAGGTCGTATCCAGCAAATTGGATCGCCTCAAGCGGTTTACAATCAACCCGCTAATCAAATGGTGGCAACGTTTCTGGGTAATCCACCCATGAATATTTTACCCGTTCATTATGGTAATAGTTTATTTTGGTTAGCTGGGCAGGCGATCGCTTGTCCAGCCAGTCTAAGAGAACAATTACGCCCTGTAGACGGTCAGCAATATAATTTAGGCATTCGACCTGAATTTATTCATTTAGAAGGCATCCAGCCTCAATTTAGCGCCGATCAAAGTGATGTCGGACTATTAGATCGGGTGAGTTTGCAGGTGATGGTAGAAGTCGTTGAACCCCTAGGCCGAGAAATTTTAATTCGGGCCAGTCTTCCCACCACCCAAAGCGTTGCCGACTCTCAGACTTTAATTCAGTTTATGATACCCGCAAACACTCAGTTAAACAGAGGCGATCGCGTTTCGGTGCAGTTAGATTTTAATCAGGTGATTCTGTTTGACTCTAATACCGGGGAAACCCTTTATTCTTGAGCAAATCAACCATTTTCAAAAAAAAACTTGCAAAACTTATATTCTCTGTGCTATCTTAGTAAAGCGCGAAAATTAAGCCGGGATAGCTCAGTCGGTAGAGCAGAGGACTGAAAATCCTCGTGTCGGCGGTTCAAGTCCGCCTCCTGGCATTCAAAATCTAGCTGAGTTGTGAACGTTTTTTGTTTGGGATCGCTCAATTGTTACAGAACTAATAGAGAATTATTTAATATTAGTAGTTTTGTGGTTAAACTCAGATAATTGTGGTTTTATTTAAGATGGTAAGTTAACGCCTTGAAGCTTCAGGAGAAGGTTGAATAATTGGTGGGTTAGGAGTCTCTGATGGAGAATCAGATTGTAATGTTAACCAAGCCGGAATTGCTGCGAATAAACCTATTATAATCGTCCAGATAACGCCCCATTTTGTCCAATTAATCTTATTTTTTGCAGAGTTGTTAGTTATTTTTTTCAGGTTTAATTTTTTTAACCAAGCTTCGACAGATTGAGGTCTTTTTTCAGGTTTTAACGCCATTCCCGCTAAAATAGCTTTGGCTGTTTTACCAGAAATATTTGTATTTTCTGCTTGTGGTGATATTAATTTTTCTCCGTCTATTTGACGCTTATCGGCACTGGGTGGAATTTTGTTTGTGAGTAATTGATACAGAGTTGCCGCTAAACTATAAATATCCGTGTAAGGGCTAACAGTTTGACCACTAGAATAGAGTTCGAGGGGAGAAAACCCATCTCTACATTCATTTTTTCGGGTTTGGCTGAGTACGGCATCACAATCTAAAGCTAAACCAAAATTAGTTAAAACAGCTTCTATTTCACCTTCGTTAATTCGTAAAAAGATATTCTCTGGACAGATATCACGATGCACAATTCCTTGCTGATGAACAATTTTCAAAGCTTCCCCAATTTGCTGAATATATTTGAGGGCAGTCGCTTCTGTAAGAATGGGCTTGGCTCGTTCTGCTAAACTATTTGCATCTAAATATTCTATGGGTAAGCAGGCAACCTCTCCTGCTTTAAAAGGCATCTCAGCTTTGATAATATGGGCTGTGCCGCTACATTTTGCAATTTTGATTGCTTCTTGCCAAAATAAGCTTTCGAGTCTGTCGCGTTCATCTGGAGTCAAACTAGACAACACAGCGGAATTAAGGGTTTTAATCACCCACTTTTCACCGTCGGATCGTTCTGCTAAATAGGTGATATCATACTGACGACGTTTCAGTTCTTGCTTAATGGTATATTTTCCATTGTGTAGCGTTTGTCCTGGACTTAACGTCATTTGCTATAACTCGCCGTGATGTTTTAAATCATTATTATTATAATCAGTGTGGTTTGAAAGGTGCGCCATCGTAACGCACCCTACAGGTTAACGTGAGGTGAATTCTGAGGCAACTAACATACTGCCTATTCCCGAATCACTAAAGATTTCTTGTAATAAACTATGGGGAACTCGACCATCTAAAATATGGGCTGCCCGTACACCTTGGGCTAAACTCCGAACACAACAATTCACTTTTGGAATCATTCCACCCGCAACAATTCCTGTTTCAATTAATTGACGCGCTTCTTGAATATTCAGTTTAGCAATTAACGTTTCTGGATTTTTATAATCCTCTAAAATACCGGCTGTATCTGTTAATAGAATTAATTTTTCTGCCCCTAAAGCGGCGGCAATTTCCCCGGCAACAGTATCGGCATTAATATTATAAGCTTGCCCTGTTTCATCGGCTGCCACACTGGAAACCACAGGAATATAACCACTATTGACTAAAGATTCTAAAAGTTTAGTATCAATACTATTAACTTCTCCGACAAAACCAATCCCTTCATCCCCTTGAGGACGAGCCACAACTAAGTTAGAATCTTTACCACAGAGTCCTACGGCTGAGCCGCCTGCTTGGTTAATCAGGGAAACAATTTCTTTATTCACCCGCCCCACGAGTACCATTTCGACCACGTCCATCGTCGCCGCATCCGTTACCCGTAAACCATTTTTAAACTGGGCTTCAATGCCTAATTTTCCCAGCCAAGTGTTAATTTCTGGGCCGCCGCCATGGACTACAACCGGACGAATACCGACACAAGACATCAGTACAATATCCCGCATCACCTGATCTTTGAGGGTGCTATCTTTCATCGCAGCACCGCCATATTTAACTACGATGACACGATTTCTGAATTTTTGAATATAAGGTAAAGCTTCACTGAGGATTTTAACGCGGCTTGTTTCGTCAATTTGAGCAAAATCAGTTTGTTTCTGCATGGATATTGCAATTAATCCTATCTAAGGTTCAAACCTTAGATTTTAACGGATGAGGGGCTTTAATGAGTCGCCACCACCGATGCAGAGGAAAATGAATTACAGGGGCCCACAGGCTGCTGAGAATAGCTGAACTCAGGGCCACTTGTTGTTGATAGACCCAGAGATCGGCTAATTGGCGATCGCCTACTTGACTAAATTGTAATGCTCTCAGGGTTTCAAATAATACTGCCATACCGAATACAATTAGGGCAACAGAGATAAAATCTTCTTGGATTTTTTTAACGAAAATTCGGTATAATAAGACTGTTAAAATCCCCACAATTACCATCGGATAAACATGAGTTGGAATCGCACCACTCATCCCATCTAAAACCATTCCTAATGCTAATCCTCCGATAGCCGCTTGCAGAATTGAGCGTTTAATACTCCAGCTCACGAGCCAAATTAAAATCCAATTGGGACCAATATCAAATACTTCTATTAATGGCATCCGTACCTGCATCAGTAAAAGACAGCAGATGGCAGAGCCAATCACAATACATCCATTAAATATCGGAAAAAGTAGAGAAAACACAGCATTAATAAAAATAGTATAATCAGCTAAATATTGTTAAATTGCCTATTAATTTTTAGCAGAAGATGGTACCGTTTCAGGTTGAGTGTTCTCTGTTTTGCTAGCTTTTTGATTGGGATAAATTACCACCCATTCTAAAGAGCCAATAGGAACAAAAAATTCAATCACTGCTTCGGGTGCAGGGGCTTTATTAGCATCAACTGAAACCACTTTTCCAACAGGCCAGCCCGCCGGAACCAGTTGACTAAAAGCCGAGGTCACCACAATATCTCCCGGTTTAACTTGAGGGATATTTTCAAAGAATTCCATCACCCCTTCACGATCACTTTGACCCCGCAAAAAACCCATTTCTCGCGTCCGACTAACGGCTACGCCAATACGACTATTCGGGTCACTCACTAACAGAACTTTACTAGTATTGGGGGTAACATGAGAGACTCGACCCACTAACCCTCCCGGCCCCATGACTAAATCATTTTCCTGGATGCCTTCGTTGCTGCCCTGTCCTAACAAAACTTGTTCCCACCAATGGTCAGGACTGCGGGCAATAATGGGGGCAACGACTCCCTTATCGTTGGGTTTAGATTTGACGTAATTCAGTAACTTTTGTAAGTTTTGATTTTGGGATTGTAACTCTTTAACCCTAGCCTCAAGTTCAGCGATACGAGGCCCCTCTAATACAGGTGGAGATTGAGACTGACCCAAACCTTCAGCCACTGCCTCAAACGGTTTTGTCGCCCAATAATACAACTCAAATAAAGCCGCCCCTTGAGTTTGCCGCACGAGAAATGCGCTGAGTACTGCTAATCCCAACAGTAGCATCTGTGAGCCATATCGATTCCACCAACTGTGTGTATTCATTATTCTGTTGATTAGTTGCAAACGTTATATTTGGAGGAGTTAGACGTAGAGACGTTACATGTAACGTCTGTACAGTATTTTTGATGATTCTGTTGCCTGTGCGCGATCGCGCGATCGCCTACTTCCCCCTATTGCCTATTTGCGCATAGTGCCTACAAGAAGCCTTGCCTCCCTACGCCGTTTGAGATTGTCCACTGAAAACCCGCTCGAGTTGTTTATAATTCTCTAAAGCTCGACCTGTACCCAATACCACGCAGCAAAGGGGGTCAGCAGCGACGTGAGTGATGATTCCGGTCTCATGACTAATTAAGGTATCAAAACCCCTCAGCAAGGCTCCACCGCCCGCTAACATAATCCCTCGATCAATAATATCCGCTGCCAATTCCGGGGGAGTCCGTTCTAAAGTTCGTTTAATCGCCTCGACAATGACTGAGAGGGGTTCTTCCATGCTTTCGCGCACTTCTGGGGTTTTTACCATCACAGTTCGAGGTAAACCCGACAGGAGATGAACGCCGCGAACTTCCATTAAGATATCTTCGTCTTGGGCAGAAGGAAAAGCCGATCCCATTTGGATTTTGATTTCCTCGGCAGTCCGTTCGCCGATGATTAAGTTATGAACCTTTTTCATATACTGAGAAATGGATTCATTTAACTCATCCCCCGCTACCCGTACCGACTCACTCAGTACCGTTCCTTGTAAACTCAAAACTGCTACTTCTGTGGTTCCACCACCAATATCAACAATCATATTACCCGTGGGATCTGTGACGGGGAGTCCGGCCCCAATTGCCGCCGCCACAGGTTCATCAATGAGGCGAACTTCCCGCGCCCCCGCTTGAATGGCTGCTTCCATCACCGCCCGTCGTTCAACCCCTGTCACCCCACTGGGAATTCCGATGACAATTCGAGGGGCGACTAAACTTTTACCTTCATGAACTCGCCGAATAAAGTGCTTCAGCATCTGTTCGGTTGCCTCAAAATCCGCAATCACACCATCTCGTAATGGCCTCAAGGCAATCACATCATTGGGTGTACGACCTAACATTTTTTTGGCATCTTCCCCAACAGCTAAGGGAATTTTTGCTTCTCGGTCCAAAGCTACCACAGACGGTTCTTGGAGAACAATGCCTTTACCAGAAACATAGACAAGGGTATTTGCAGTACCGAGATCGATACCCATGTCCCGCGATATAGAGAAACGATTGAGAAGACCCACAGCTTTTTTTTGCCCCCAAGCTAGAACCAAGTGTCAAAATCTAAAAAAAATTGAAAAATCCGCATGACTTGAATTGTTTGTGGATTGTATGACGTTTTGTTAGTAGAGTCCAGTCCTCTAAGTGGCTGTTTAAGACCAAACTGAACGAATTTGGTATTTAATCTCGCCCTGACATGCAGACTCATCATTTCTCACAAGATGAGAAATCTATTACTTCATGAGGCTTGTACTCCTGTGTACCGTTCACGATTAGAAGCCAGCCGACGACGAAGCTTACAATCAGTTGTTCAGCGTTGGGTGGACTCTCTCAGGATAAAAGTGCAAATCAGATACAATAGATGTAATATAATCAATTGTTTGATCAATGTGTTGAAATGAGTTTAAATATAGTGACGCTGGTGGGTCGCACTGGCAAAGATCCAGAGGTAAAATACTTTGAATCCGGTACTGTTAAGTGTAACCTGACTTTAGCGGTCAACCGCCTGACTCGCAGATCGGATCAACCGGACTGGTTTAACTTAGAAATGTGGGGAAAAACGGCTGAAATTGCTGCCAATTATGTCCGCAAAGGCAGTTTAATTGGGGTGAAAGGATCGCTCAAGTTTGAGCATTGGCAAGATCGTAATACCGGGGTACAACGGACAAAACCTGTGATTCGAGTCGATCAGCTTGATTTACTCGGATCGAAGCGAGATATTGAACAAATGCCAGACAATAATTACGACGAATTTTAACGTGAGTGTAGAACCATCTGATTCAATTTTAGAAGCATTTGTTGCGGGTAAAGTTGCTTTTGAACGGGGACGCTATCGCCAATCTTTACAGTCTCTTGAAGCGGCTTATCAACAGGTCGAAAAAAACTCACTTTTAGGGGGTGAGGTACAGGTTTGGTTAGCAACGGCTTATCAGGCTTTGGGTCAACAAGATGAAGCGATCGCTTTGTGTCAAAAACTGACTCGTCATCCTCAGTATCAAACCCGTCAGCAAGCCCGACGGTTACTGGAAATTCTACAAGCGCCGCCATTGAGTAATAATATGAAGGGGTTAATTGAGTTTCCGGATACCAGTCAGTTAGAAGAAAATTCTTCTCAAAAATTAGTGGGAAAATCTTCTACTTCATCTTCGTCTAAATCTGTTCCTCCTCCCCCGACACCAATAGATTTGTCTGAGGTAAATACTCAAGATAATCAATTTTTATGGGCGGCTTTAATTGTAATCGCAATTGTGATTGGGGGATTGTTATTCTTAGCGTAAACAATATCATAAATTAACCCGAAGATTTAGCTCCTAAAACGGCGATCGCAACTCCAATTAAAATGATAATTGCGCCTAAGATAACAAGAAAGCTAGGAATTTCTAGGAAGAAAAAATACCCTAAAATACTGGCTCCGACAGGTTCACATAAAGTAAATAAAGAAACAAGTGTGGGGGAAATATGATTTAACGCCCAATTGAAACTGGTATGACCGACGAGTTGTGGCAAAATTGCCATCAAAAAGAGATAAAGATAAACAATTTTAGGATAGCCGAAATAAGGGGTTTCAAATAATCCAGGTAAAGGTAATAGGAGGAGAGCCGCTAAACTGTAGGCAACGGTAATATATCCGCCTAATCTAAATCCTCTTTTCTGCGCTTCTCGTCCTAACATTAAGTAGAGACTGGCGGTAATTGCGCCAATTAACGCTAAAATATTACCTAATATAGGATTGGGATTAGAAACTCCTGGAGTACTATCTGCTACCCCAATTAAAATTCCGCCTCCTAAGGCAAGAATGATGCCAAAGCTGGTAATTTTTGTCGGCTTTTCCTTTAACCAAATCCAAGAAAATAGCGCTACCCAAATGGGATTTGTGGTGACTAAAGTTGTGGAGGCGGCAATAGAAGTATAGGATAAAGAAGTAATCCAAGCGGCAAAATGAAAGGTTAACGTCACCCCTGCTAAACTTGCAAATAAAATGGCTCCCGGTTGTAGAGTTTGCCACTGAATTTTGGGTACAGAAGGGAGTAATAATAATGCCGCAATTGTTAGCCGCGCCGCAGCCATGACTAAACTAAACCCTAAGCCTTGAACCCCAGCTTCAGTGGTGGCTAAGCGAATTAGAATAGATCCAGTTGAGATCGCAAGTATGCCAATAAACAGAACAATTCCGACAACACTGAAAGAGACCGGACGAGAAGAGTTCATTTAAAATAACTACAATAAGAAATAGTTTAAAGTTTATCTTAGTTTCGTATAACTAGCCATGAGCAAAACAGTTTTAATTACAGGTGCCTCGCAAGGCAGCGGCAAAGCAACAGCATTATTATTTGCTCGTAAAGGATACAATGTGGTTCTGGCGGCGCGCGGAACTGATAGACTAGAAAGTGCAGCAGAAGAAGTCCGAAAAATAGGGGGTTCAGCAGTTGCGATCGCCACGGATGTGACTAAAGTTGAGCAAGTTGAAAATTTAGTTCAAAAAGCAAGAGCGTTTTACGATACCGTTGATGTTTTGGTGAATAATGCCGGAATTTGTTTAAGCGGGCCCGTTGAAAAAACAACCCTTGAAGATTGGCAGAATATTATCAATACAAACTTGTGGGGATATGTGTATACCATCCACCTGTTATTGCCTCATTTTCTGCAACGAAATAGCGGCACAATCGTCAATGTTGGCTCTTTTGGCGGAAAAATACCTTTACCGGGAATGACGGCTTATTGCGCCAGTAAATATGCAGTCACAGGCTTAACAGAAAGCTTAAGATTAGAGTTAGCAAAAACGAATATTCAGGTTTGTGCCGTTCATCCCGGTGTCATTAATAGTGACTTTTTAGATCGGGCGCAATTTCGAGGTCAAGACGAGGCAGAAATTGAAAATCGTCGTCAACAAATGACTCAAATGCTACAGTCTTCTATGGTCAGTCAACCCGAAGATATTGCCAAGGCGATTTGGGAAGCAGTCAGCCAAAAGCAAACGGATATCGTTGTCGGACCTGCGGTAGTGGCAACAGAAGCCTATCGTTTGTTTCCAGGATTAGTTGAATTGATCATGGCAAAACGTTAATTTCATCTTGCATTAAAATTGTAGAGTGCGTCCGACAGACGCACCCCTGACTTAAGCTTTAACTGACTGCAGTTTCAGTCTCAACCTCCTCAACCGGAAGAGTTGACGGATCATATTGCACCCGATAAATTCGGTTATTGGCTTCTTCAGTAATTAATAAACTACCATCCGATAAGGTTTGTAAACCTGTTGGACGACCCCAAGTGGTGTTGGTTTCTGGGTCAGTTAAAAATCCAGTGAGAAAATCTTGATATCCTCCCGTAGGATTTCCTAACTCATCAAACGGTACAAATACCACTTTATACCCAGTTCCCGGATCTCGGTTCCAACTGCCACGCAATGCCACAAACGCGCCATTTTCATAAGTTTCGGGATAAGTTTCACCCTCATAGAATTGTAAGCCTAACGGGGTAGAATGGGCTTGGAATAACACATCTGGGGTTTGAGTTTGGGCAACTAAATCCGGATTTTCACCTAAATTACGAGGGTCGGCTAAATCGGGAGAAAGGTAAGAATAAGGCCAGCCATAAAATTCTCCGGCTTCAACCCCTGTGAGAAAATCAGGCACTAAATCATTACCTAAACCATCCCGTTCGATTACGGTAGTATAAAGTTGATTAGTCACCGGATGGAAGTCTAACCCTACAGGATTACGCAAACCAGAGGCAAAGGTTTGTAATTCCACAGGTTCGATAGTTTCAATAGTTTCGATAGTTTCAATAGTTTCGATAGTTTCAACCGTTTCAACCGTTTCAACCGTTTCGATAGTTTCGATAGGTTCAATACTATTGAGATCAATTACCTGAATAGAAGCATAAGGTAAAGGTTCTGGAGTAACATTTGAATCTGAACCAATGGCAATATATAACTCGTCACCATCGGGAGATAAAGCAATATTGCGTGTCCAGTGTCCGCCAGTGGGTAAAGGGGTAATTAATTGTCCGACTTCCTCCTCAGCCAGTTGAGTTTGTCCGTCGGTATAAGGAAACCTCAAAATCCCATCAGTATTGGCGAGGAAAAAGCTATCTTCTGTAAATACCATGCCAAAGGGAGAATTGACTCCATTATCAGCATCGGCAAATACTTGGCTAGTATCAGCATCTCCATCCCCGTCTAAGTCTCGCAATAATGTAATTCGGTTGGCAGCGGTTTCCGTGACTAAAATATCCCCTGTAGGAGTCACCGTCATCCAGCGAGGATTTTCTAAGTTTTCCGCAAACACATTCACGCTAAATCCTTCTGGAACTTGTAAAATCGGTTCTTCTGGGATAGGAATGACGTTAGGGGGTTGAGAGACACTAGCAGCGGTTGAGGGAGAAGGTAAGCTTTCTACGTCTATTAAAATTGATTCTGGAATGAGTGGTTCTGTCGGAATTAAGCTAATCTCATCAGCGGTAAAAAATTGATCGGCGGTTAAATTGACTGCATCAACCCCAATCATTACCCCTAATAGTTCCGTGGTTTCGGGAACTTCAATCAGAGTGACTCCAATTCCGCCTAAGGTTGAGGAAGTTAGACTAATTTGATCAAATGTAATGCCAGAGGGTAATCCAATTACATCTGTACCTTCACCAAAATCATAAATCCAATCGGTAGAGGCAAAACTATTGACCCCACTATTTGAACTGAGGACAAAAACATCATCCCCTAAACCACCCGTGAAGCTATCGCGACCTAAATCCCCTCGGAGGCGGTCATCTCCGTCTCCACCTTGTAGAATATCACTGCCTAAACCACCGTTGAGGGTATCACTACCCGACCCACCAACCAGTTGATCGTTATCCTCATTACCATTAATCAGATCGTGACCTAAACTACCATTGAGGATGTCGCTGCCTAAACCACCGTTGAGGATATCATTCCCTTCATTACCGTTGAGGATATCATTCCCTTCATTACCGTTGAGGATATCATTCCCTTCATTACCGTTGAGGGTATCACTCCCTAAACCACCGTTAAGGGTATCATCACCGACATTGCCAGAGAGGATATCATCATCTGTGAAGTGGGTCAGGGTAACCTCGACCTCATTGCCAGAGAAGACATTCGGGTCTAAGTGACCATATATCAGATCGTTATCTTTATTGCCATTGAGAGTATCATTTCCCTCTCCGCCAAACAAGGTATCTGATCCTTGATTACCACTAATCAGTTCAGCATCAATTGAACCCATCACTTCATCACTGCCAGCCAAACCCCTGACACCGCCAGGAAAATCTGCTAATAATCCTGGTAAGAGTGAAACCGTATCATTTGAGATGGTTAAATCGTAAAATCCTTCAGAGTTTACGCTAGTCATAGTTAAATTTTAGTTGATTTATAGTTAGAAGCTTATCCAGTGGTTAAAGGCAGAGGATATAATAATCACAACAAGTCACCTTAAACCGCATCAGCATTCATTGTAAAATCTGCTGAATACACTGCAATATTTCTGTAAAATAGTTGTTGATCGTTGCACCCTACACTTAAGGCTCTATTGCTGCTAGTACAGCTTTGGGAGAGAGTTTCTCTTTGAACCAAACGACTCTTGCTGGTACATCGTTGAGTTGAATTCCAGCTTGAGATAAATTGAGTCTTTCTGATATTGCTAATACTAGATTAGCACAATTTGATTGACGTACTTGATAAAATTTTTTCTTTAAATATTCCGGCCGCCAATATCCCACAATTTCGAGTAAAAAGACGCTTCCTTGCGGATGAACTAAGCGAAAATCCGGAATCATTACACTCCCTGGAATTGGAATTAAATCCACTTCTCGTTCCAATTTCCACTCGGTTTTTAAAGCTTTCCAACGCTTAGCAAAAGATTCTTCTAGTAAACTATCGTAGGGTTTTCCGGGCGGATAATGACTGACTAAACCACAATTTGCATCTAGAGTAAATCGCCCTTGTTTAATCACTTTTGTATAAGGATCTCGCTGTTGGAGTTGTGCTTGTAAACGCCATTTGGTGACGTGTAGTAAAGCTGGAATCATTTTGGCGATCGCCAAACCGTAGCGAGTACTGGGTTTAAATAAACTCGTTGGCCCGTCAATGGTTAAAGTAAATCCATGGTCTGCGTCCCCTTCAATATAGGTCATTAATTGAAATAGTTTCAGATAACGAAACAGGAGTTTATATTCTCCGGGATCATTACGATAAGCATGAATAATAATTTCATTAGCGCGGTAAAAAATACCTTGAACTTGAGATAAATTGTAGCGATGTAATAAAGCTTCTGCTGTGGGAGTCTCAAATTGAGTTAGGATTTTATTTTCTTTTAAATCTGCATATAATCCCGCTTGAATTTCTGTTTCTAAAACATCTCTTTTCAGTTCTTTTGTTAATTGAGCTGAGAGTTTTTCTAATAGTTTTGGAGTATTTTCTGGGCTGAGAATTGTTGTAGCGGCTAAAGTAAATACTCGTTCTCTTAACTCAACAGGTTCAAGGGGACTCACTACTTCAAAGGTAGAAAAACCACTTCTTAATAAATGAGCTAAACCCCGTTTTAAGCGATAATCTGGACTGGTTCCTTCTAATTCTTGGAGTTGTCCATCGAGTTCTGTTTGTGTCTGATTCAGGCAAGATTTAAAACACTCAATCACCTGTTCAGCCAGATTTAAATGACGCTGATCAATCGCTAAACGCAGCGGAATTATCGTTTCTCCCTGTTGTCGAGAAGATAACAAATCAGTGGGTAACATTTAGTAACTAGTCGTTGGTCATTAGTTCTTCGTTGCTAGTGTTGAGATATATTCTGACAGCTTCTTTGTGATTAACTTCCTGCTGTAATAATTACAATAAATAATAAACAACCCATTGACTTAGAACAAACAATCAATAATCCTTAAAAATATTCTTCATCTTTTGGAGGATCGGATAAAACAGAATATTCCTGTTCTAACTCTAAAGGTTTCTCTATTTCTACAGGTTCTAATTCTAAAGGTTGGGGTAATTGCTGTAAATCTGGAAGTTTGACCGTTTCTTTCTGAGTTTCCTTCACCTTCACCGGTAATCTTAACGGCTGACGATGTTCTTTTTCAATCCAGCAACTGGCTAATGGTAAAGTTTGTTCAAGATCATCTAAAGGTCGAGGAATAACCATCACCGCGTTAAGTTCCCCAATACGTTCAGCCTCATGCATTCCAGCCTCGACCGCCACTGCCACATTAGCCACTGACCCTCGAATAATGGCAGTACATAACCCCGCCCCCACGGTTTCATAGGAAGCTAAATGAACTTCTGCCGCTTTCATCATGGCATCGGCTGCCCCCACCATGGCTGGAAAACCTCGGGTTTCGAGTAAACCGACGGCTTGATGACTCAGACGACTTTGCCCACCACCGGCTGCCAGTTGAGATAAGCGGTTACTAATGGGCAAAACATATTCTAAATTCGGTAACGGACGGGGTATTACCGAAGAAGAGACATATTGGCTAAATTGCTTGGCTGTATCTGCCCCAGCCTCAACTGCTAAACGGACATCTGCAGTTCGACCTCGAATAATTGCGGTACAATGACCACCACCGACTTTTTCATATCCGACTAGATAAATCCCTGCTGACTTCAGCATCATGTCAGCAGTTCCCACAATAGCAGGAAAGCTTTGAGTCGAGACTAAGCCCAAGGCCATATCTCGAAATTCTGGTTGAATTGACCGCTTGTGGGAAACAGAATGTTGCAAAGGTGAATCCATTTTCAAGTTGGCTGGCTGGGGATGTCAGACGAGTAGAGATCAGATCTAAATATTAATTCAAAAAATGTATCTTAGTTATAGTGAGTATTATATTCCCTAATTTTTTACGCTCGCCTGCTATCCCCTATTGTAGAGATTTATCCAGGCTTTGGACGAGAATTATTCAACGGCTTTCGATGGGGGAGTAAGCGATTGAGAAGTTGATCGAGGTTGGCTTGACCGTAAACTTTAGGCTGAGGAAATCCAGCCTCTTCCGGCTGATGATCTGAGTCGGGAGAGGGAGATGGGGAAGCATTCTCGGGTTCAGTCACCGTTTCTGGTGTCGGCGTTGAATCTGAAGAGTCAGCCTCAGTGGAGTGATTATCTTCTAATTTACGAGAAGTATCCCCAATCAATGAACCCGAGGCAATAAGCATTTCTGCTTTAATCGCGGGATTAATTAAAGTACTGCCAGAACCAATACAGGCGTTACTCCCAATTTCCCCTGCACCCACGATTAAAACCCCTGCGCCAATGGTTGTTCCGACCCGAATTTCTAGTAAACCCTCATGGGCGTGTAGAATGGCTCCAATCCCAATACAGACCCCTGCGCCAATGACTATTTGGCTGTCTGGCTCAGCCTGCAAGAGGACACCAGGGGCAATGACTGCACTGGGGGCGAGAGTGACATCACCACTGACAGCAAAATCCATTAAATTTTGGGAGAGTGGTGACGCGGGCAACATGGACGGAAAACCTCTAGAACCGTGAATAGAATGGGTATTTTAAGCGGGTTTTTGGATGACAGTTTCTAGAACCCGGCGTTTGGCTTTAGGATCGATTCCAATCAGGCGAACATATTCTCCGCTGTGTTCCTGCATGCAGGCTTCTAAAGCGGCTAGAACTTCTGCATCTCGATTGGATTCAATCGGGGAGCAACTGTGCCAAGAACTGACCTTAAAGCGGCGCTTATCGGCGTGTTCTGTGCCAATTTTGTAACCTTGAGACAGCAAATTCCGCACTTGGTCTACGACTTCAGCATCTAAGTGAGCTGTGGCAGTGACGACTGGACCTGAGCTATAACTGGAAGTTTTTCGAGTTGATGTGACTAATGAGGGTGAAGCAGCTACAGAAAGGCTGGATTTTTCTCCGGGACGTTGAATAATTTCTTCCGTGATTCGGCGCTTGGCATTGGGGTCAATCCCAATAATACGAATATAATCTTTAGGATGCTGTTCCATAATCGCTTCAAGCTTCCGCACCACATCAACGACTTGGTTGCTGGAAATGGTCGGGCCATTGCGCCAAGAACCCACGCTGAAGCGGCGCTTATCAGCATATTCTGTCCCAATCACACAGCCTTGATTGATTAAGTCACGAACCAGTTCGCTGAGATTTCCTGAACCGCTGCTACTGCTAGCTGCCATTTTACTCTCATAAGACGGAGGAACTGTACGGGCTGAAGCTTGACCGTTACTGGCACTTTGTACAGCACCTTCAGGGGTTTGAATCACTTCTTCTAAGACTCGGCGCTTGGCATCGGCATCAATCCCGAGTAAGCGTACATATTCCCCTGGGTTGTCTGCTAAAGCTGCCTCTAAGGCTGCAATGACTTCTGAGGGGTGAGTCGAGTCAATCTGTGGGCCACTCTTCCAAGAACTGACCTTAAAGCGGCGCTTATCGGCGTGTTCTGTACTAATTTTGTAGCCCTGGGATAAGAGTTGATGAACTTGATCAACCACCTCTGAGGATAAACTAGTACTACCACTGCTTGAGTATGAACGGTTCCGTCCGCTACCGTTACGACCGGAGCCTTCAGTCCGCACAGGTGCGATGCAGGCTGCATCTTCAGAGCATTTATAACCCGCTTTGAGGGACTGATTAACCGCAATCACATGACTGGTGAATTTTAAGTCTGTTTGGTTGACATCCGGTAAGCGATCGGCTTGTTGTTGATTGGTAATAATAGACCCAGATGGAATATATTTTCCGGAGGGAATTTCCACATCCTGAACTAAGACGTGCATCATTACAATACAACCGTCGCCGACACGAGCGTTAAACACGGTGGAACGGAAACCAATAAAGCAATTGTCTCCCACATAAGCAGGCCCGTGAATCAGAGCCATGTGGGCGATGGAGCAGTCTTTTCCGATCCATACTGAGTAAGAACGGCCGTCATCCCCTTTGACACGACCTTCTTCTAAACCGTGAATGACAACACCATCTTGAACATTGGAGTTATTACCAATGTAAAACGGAAATCCTTCATCAGCACGAATTGAGGTTCCTGGAGCTATCATGACATTTTCACCGATAGAAACATCCCCAATAATATTTGAGAATGAATGCACATAAGCACTGGGTGCAACTTTAGGTTCGGCTAGGTTCTTTGACCAAGGGGTGGGAGGAGCAGGTTTTTTCCGAACTACCATAACTTAATTTTTCCTAATGTTAAACAACGCAATAAATTAATTTTTTTCGTGAGGGATGAATTGGGGATCGTCATCTGTTGCGATCAACAAGGCTCAACTAACGATACTGCTCTCTTTTGCTGTAAATCGTACCAGTTTTAGTATTAACTGTATCAATGATGCCAACAATCGCTGCATCGCTCGGACAGTTTTGACTTCCCTCAATTTGACGAGCAGCACTGCCTCGGCTAACCAGAACCCACTCACCAATTCCCGCGCCCACATAGTCTAGGGCGACCTCATATCCTGGAACGGGTTCCCCGGTTTCATCAAGAAATTGCAACAGCATAAATTTGCCGCCGCGTAAATTTCGCTCTTTTATAGTACTGACAACCGTACCTAATACTTGGGCAATTTGCATGGGGATGACGGGAATAAGCGTGAAATTGGAATCTAAAATTAAGGATTATCTCGTCAGTCGATTTCTCGGGTTAAACTCAATTAAGCGGTTTTAATTGAGTCAGGGCGATACAGCCAAGCCCACGCCGTGGGCGATAACGACTCAGTGAGATCATACTAAGGTCGATTTGTCGGTCGAATTCCACTCACGCTTTCGCGGAACTGATCTACTGCTTCGGTATAGCGAATGGGTAGAACATATTCAAGGTTTTCGTGAGGGCGAGCAATAATGTGAGTCGAGAGGACTTGACCTTTCTCAACTTTACTGTTGACGTTATCTACTCCGGCTGATACCGAAGCGCTTACTTCTGAAACATCTCCCCGAACAATTACAGTCACTCGACCAGTACCAATTTTTTCATATCCCACAAGGGTGACCCGAGCGGCTTTTACCATGGCATCAGCGGCCTCAACTACAGCCGGAAATCCCAAGGTTTCTATCATGCCTACAGCAATAGCCATGTACGCTAAACTCCTAATCAATCAATATTAGTTTATGTCAACAAGGTTCAATGTCGTACAAGACTTGAGCCAATCGCAGCTAGATCCTGATTTTCTACTCGCCAGAAATTTGAACAAGTCATTTCCCTTTAGGGAAACAGAGGGAGATTGATAGCTCCTGCTCGCTTTACGCTTTTGGCTAAGCGAAAATGAGTTGCGGTTCATCCAAATCAGACCTTGTACGACAGCCGATCATGAAAATTATTTCATCTTAACCCATCGATTTTGTTGGGTCTGGCCTCGGTTAGTATGAACGGAACTGTTCTACCGCCTCGGTGTAACGAATCGGTAAAACGTATTCTAAGTTCTCATGAGGACGAGCGATAATGTGATGCGAGAGAACTTCTCCACCATTGACTCGCTTAGCCGACTCAATACCGGCCGATATTGAAGCTTGTACTTCCGAAACGTCTCCTCGAACAATTACAGTCACCCGACCACTCCCAATTTTCTCATACCCAACCAAAGTGACTCGCGCCGCTTTAACCATTGAGTCTGCTGCTTCTACAACAGCGGGAAAGCCTAGGGTTTCTAACATTCCAACAGCAATTGACATGAATGAACTCCTTACAACAAACCAGCAATTCGCTGGTAATACTATTTTTAGTTAACTTGGGGCATTTCCACATTCTCGAGCTTATGAGTCGATGACATGGAATTCTTGCTTCATTGGGAGCGACGAGTTTTACCGATTCGGTGGTTGTCGCCTTGCCCTCCACAAGCTTTCACGGACTACCCAGCCGCGACGGAGGTACAGTATTGCTTACACGCTCCAGAAAACGGCATCAATTTACAACAAAGATCATTGATGATTTCAGCCGGATTGAAACAGCGCTTAATCTTCTTCCCTTTACTAGAATAGGAGAGTGTGTGTTCCTTGACAATATAAAGATCTATTATTCCTTCTAATCTGCTTAATCAAAATTATTGATATTCAACAAAATTTAATAATTCGGCAAAAAGCTTTACATTACTACCCCTCAAGGGTATAGCTTGTTTTTGGAGTCAACTTTTATACCCATTTTCTCAACCTCATCCTCTCCCTCACCAGCATCTCTATTCACCCCATCAAACCTGACCCTGTGTCATCCCCAATTCTGTAGGAGCCGGGCTTGGGGTAGAAGCCCAGCAAGCGATGAAAAGTGTAAAGTCACTTTCTCCATTGGCTACTGCCTTTTTCAATCTGGTTTTGTACACCACTCAAGAATCACTCTAATTCGCCATTGTCTTTTCAAGAAGTTTCATCTCCTGAGTGGTAAAGCTGGGTAGGGGGTGTTATAACAAAGTAATCCAGTCACTGATAATTGTTAACAAATAGTGGTATTATTCCATATTAGATTAACAAATAGGAATTTGATATATTAATCTGAAAAAATCAGAATTACAAGAGTTAAATTTTTGTTAAATCAAGGATAAGTCAATGAATATTGCTTCCTCAACTACATCCTATAAAAATTTTTCAATCCGGATTCGACCCTTACTAGAAATAATTTATAGTCAATCCGTTGCTGGCGATATTTTAGATAAAATTTTTAGTTTAGTTGAGAAATATATTTCGGAATCAACAGAAGAAGATTTAAATAAATGGAGTGAGGAGAATATCATACTTATTACCTATGGAGATAGTATCTATCGCGAATCTAATAGCGAATCCCCTTTAAAAACACTAAATTATTTTTTAAATCAATATCTTAAAGAGACAATTACAGGAGTTCATATCTTACCGTTCTTTCCCTATAGTTCAGATGATGGATTTTCTGTGATTGATTATTTAACCGTTAATCCAGAGTTAGGAAGCTGGGAAGAAATTGAAAGTATTGCGAGTCACTTTGACTTAATGACAGATTTAGTAATTAATCATGTTTCTAGTAAAAGTGAATGGTTTCAACAATTTAAACAAGCAGAAAAACCGGGATGTAATTACTTTATTGAAGTTGACCCTCAAACCGATTTATCCAATGTCGTTCGTCCCCGTAGTAGCCCTATATTGGTTGAAGTTGAAACCGTAGATGGAGTTAAATCTGTATGGGCAACCTTCAGTGAAGATCAAATTGATATTAACTTTGCTAATCCTGATGTTTTGCTTGAATTTATTAAAATTATTTTATTTTACATAGAAAAAGGAGCCCGTTATATTCGCCTGGATGCAGTGGGATATTTATGGAAAGAAATCGGGACAAATTGTATTCATTTACCTCAAACTCATGCTGTCATTAAACTACTTAGAGAACTTCTACAAATGGTAGATTCAAAAGTGGCTATCATTACAGAAACAAATGTACCCAACCGTGAAAATCTGAGCTATTTTGGCAATCAAGATGAAGCTCATATGATTTACAATTTTAGCTTACCTCCTTTATTACTCAATGCACTGATTCACGGCAAAGCAGATCACTTAAAAACCTGGATAATGAGTATGCCACCTGCTCCCTTTGGTTGTGCTTATTTTAACTTTACGGCTTCCCATGATGGCATTGGTTTACGTCCCGTAGAAGGCTTACTCAATCAAACAGAATATGACATTCTATTGGATACAATGCAACAGTTTGGGGGCAAAATTAGTATGCGTTCTAAACCCGATGGGAGTGAAAGTCCTTATGAATTAAATATCTCCTTATTTGATGCCCTGAAAGGAACCATTCAAGGAGAAGATCAATGGCAAATTCAACGCTTTATTTGTTCTCAAACCATTATGATGTCATTAGAAGGAATTCCTGCCTTTTATATTCATAGCTTGCTAGGAACTCATAATGATAATGAGAAACTGCAAAAAACCGGAAGAAATCGTTCAATTAATCGTCATCAATGGCAGCTTGAAAAGCTAGAGGAGCAGTTAAATAATCCGGAATCTGAACATTCTATGATCCTTCGAGAATTGTGTCGCCGGATTCAAATTCGCCGCCGTCAAACAGCTTTCCATCCCAACGCAACCCAATATACTTTACAATTGAAAGAATCCTTATTTGGTTTTTGGCGACAAAGTATAATCCGAGATCAAAGTATATTTTGTATATTTAACTTAACTGATCTGCCTCAAATTTTACGATTATCAGATTTAAACTTAGTTTGTGTCGATCCTTGGTGTGATTTAATTAGCGGAGAAATGATTACAGATATTTATTCTCAAATTATTTTAGAGCCTTATCAAGCCATTTGGATCACGAATAAATTTTAACTAATCTTCTAATTTTTTACATCATTCTTTTATCGCCTTCATATTATTTCCTCAATCCTATTGGTTTGGTCAGATTCATGAATCATCAATTACCATTAATTCAAGATAAAAATCTCAAACTACGTGCCTTAACCCATCGTTCCTATGTGAATGAACATTCAGAAGTAACAGGACATAATGAACGGCTGGAGTTTTTAGGAGATGCGGTGTTAGGTTTTTTGGTGGGTGAGTTACTTTATCAACAAACCGACCCCAATCAATTAGAATTAAGTGAAGCAAAAATGACCCGTCTGCGCTCCTCTTTAGTCGATGAAAAACAACTGGCTCAATTTGCACTACAATTGGGTTTAGGGGAATTAATTCGCTTAGGAAAAGGAGCAATTAAAGATGGCGGCAGGGAAAGTCCAGCAGTGTTGAGCGATGCTTTTGAAGCTTATATTGGTGCGTATTATTTAGACCAAGGCATTGATGCCGTTCGAGGGTTTATTATTCCTTTGTTAACCCCCGTACTCCATCAACGTCTAGGTTCAGATGGAAGGGAAAATGCTCCTAATTTAATTGATTATAAAAATCGGTTTCAGCAATGGGCATTGGCACAATTGGGTCAAACACCAAAATATTATATTATAAATGAATCGGGCCCGGATCATAATAAAGAGTTTGTGGCAACGGTACAAGTCAAGAGTCAAGTTTATGGTAGAGGACAGGGTAAACGCAAACAAGATGCTCAAAAACAGGCGGCTAAGGATGCACTCATCAAGTTAGGCTTAGAAACCTGAGAATTATAAATACTTTTCTTGCTTCCTCACCTGCTCAGACAGTGAAATTGTTAAAATACAACTACATTGCGACCAAAGGAGAGCTAATGGTACAAACCACTCAATCTGAAACCCGTGGCATACAGATGACCGATACTGCCATTAAACAGGTGTTGATGCTGCGAGAACAGCAAGGAAAAGACCTCTGTTTACGAGTCGGCGTCCGTCAGGGAGGATGTTCTGGAATGTCTTATATGATGGATTTCGCAGATCCTAGTACAATTACAGAAGAAGATGAAATCTTTGATTATGATGGATTTCAAGTCGTCTGCGATCGCAAAAGTTTACTTTATATTTATGGCTTAGTGCTAGACTACAGTACCGCTTTAATTGGGGGAGGATTTGAATTTACCAACCCTCAAGCCAGCCAAACCTGTGGTTGTGGTAAATCTTTTACCACCTAATATAGTAATTATAAGGAGTTACCCAGTCAGGTAGGGGCGCATTGCATGCGCCCGTAGAGGATTTTTGATGAGTTTCATAATTCTCTTAACTGTTGCCGATTTGCTTATTGCCTACTTACCTTCTTTAAAAAAGATTTTCACTCACTAGCGTTGAAGTATTGCTATATAGCGATATTAACCGCAGTTAACTCTAGGGACGTACTTAGCTACGTCTCTACATTTTTACAGATAGATGATGATAAATCATTAGCGTTTTATCTAACACCCAAAACCTAAAACCCAAAACCTAAAACCTAAAACCTGCGCGTAGCGCTATCAAGAATGAGGTTCACCGAATAGAACAATTGAACAAGTCAGTCGTTTAATCACTGCTGTGGTAACATTACTCACAGCCAGTCCCCCGGCTGTACGACGACGGAGTGAACGTAAGACAACCATATCAAAAGATTGGGCAGCGCGGAGAATCACTTTCGCCGCATTATCATGAGCAACCGTTTTAATTTTCGTTGGAACTTTAGGGCCAGAAATGGCTAACAGTCCTCTTAAATCGGTTTCAAATTGTTGAATTTGTTCGCCAGATGTGGCGCGATCGCAAATATGTAATAATGCAATTTTAGCTTTATTTGTATCTGCGAAAAGTTGAGCAAATTGTACGGTTTTAATCGCTTGAGGGCTTAAGTTTTTGACAGGAACTAAAATCCGGCGAATATTAATAGGTTCATCGAGTAATCTTACCACGGCTACCGGACAATGAGACGACCAAAACACATCATCAATTAAGTTACCAAATAATCGAGCGCGAATACTGGTATTTGAGCTATTCCAACCCATGACAATTAAATTAGCATCTTGTTCTCGAGCTGCCCGACTAATGCCTTCTGCCACATCATCATCAATCCGAATTTTAGGTTTAGCTTCGACTTTAAATTCTTGTGCGACTGCAATGGCTCGATTTAATAAACGTTCGCTTTGTTGTAAGGCTAAATCCAGCTTTGGTTCATCCATGTGAACATGGGATTGAGCAATAGATAATGGAACTAATATTCCGGATTCATGAGCGGCTAGTAAAGCCCCCATTTCGATTAAATAGCGTTGGGATAAAGGGTTGGCAATGGGAACTAATACCGTAAAAGGAAGCTTGATTACATTGGGGATTTCTTCTAATAGTTCAGGTGGGATTTGTTCTAATAGTTCAGGACGAAATAAGGGTTCTTCTGCAACGGGTTCGGTACTGACTTTAGTAATCGGTAATTTACGGGCAAATTGTGTGGTTAAAACAGGGCCAAGAATTGCCGTGACTAACATTAAGACAATAATACTATTAAAGACTGAATCATTCAGTAATCCTGCTTGCACACCTGCCACAGCCGCCGCTAATGTGGCTGCAACTTGAGGCAAAGAAAGCGACCACATGGTTAAGGTTTCATTTGAGTTATATTTATAGAGTAACTTAACAACAAAAGCCGCTAAAAATTTACTAATAATTAATCCTAAAACAATTCCTATTGTTAATCCAGCGCCCGAGGTGAAACTATTAATAAAAGCGGGAATATCAATCAGTAATCCCATATCAATAAAGAAAAAGGGAATAAACAGAGTACTGCCGACAAACTCCACTTTTTCTTCAACCGGGCTACGTCCTAACACATCATTAACCGCAAGTCCGGCTAAAAAAGCCCCGACAATTTTATCAATATTAATAATTTGAGCGCCAACAGAGGCTAGAAATACAGCGAGTAAAACAAATAAAAACTGATTACTTTGTTCATCTCCAGTGCGACGAAAATATTCTTTCCCAACTCTATCCAAACCCACTAGAACAATTGCCGAATAAATTACCAGCGCCCCTAATTGCATCACTAAAGATGCGGCGGAAAATTCTCCACCATGAATAGAAATACAAATCGCAAGCACTAATAATGCGGCAATATCAGTAAAAATAGTCGCCCCAATTGTAACGGTTACGGCCTCATTTTTCACAACACCTAAACGGTTAACAATGGGATATCCTAGTAGGGTATGAGAAGCCAGTAACGAACCGATTAAAATCGAAGCATTCCAACCAAAACCAAATAATAATCCAACGGCTGTACCCGTAATTAAGGGCAAAGCAAAAGTCGCGATACCAAAGGCTAATGAGCGATTTTTTTTGCGGCGAAACTCTTCTAAATCAATCTCTAACCCGGCGACAAACATTAAGTAAATTTTGCCAATATCAGCAAACAGTTTCATCACGTCCGAGTCGGAATTGAGTAGTCCTAAACCATTTGAACCCAGCGCTACACCTGCGACTAACAAGCCAACTAATCCGGGTAATTTAATTTTTTCAAAGATTGGGGGAATGGTTAAACTAACTAAAATTAAAATAGTAAAGGTAACAATAGGACTATTGGGTAGAGATTGTAGAATAGTTTCCATAAAAGTTGGGCTAGTTGTTAGTTGTTAGTTATTCGTTGTTTTTTTATGGTTATTTTTTTATGGTTATAAATGAGATTTAGCAATTCCGTGTTTCTGCTTAGTATAACGCTACGCACCCTACGCGCAGACATTTCTATATTTTGGAATTCTCTCAGTATCTACTATTGCCTACTTGTGCATAGTGCCTACTTGCCCATTGCCTATACACAATAAGGTGCGTCAGTGACGCACCCTACAAGGTATGAGAATTTGATGCTTGTGTTGTGAAAAATAAATTACGATGCAGCAGAAGTTTCTGATTCGGGGCTACCTTTAAAGGCTATTCGTAAAAACGGTGGCGCGAGGAATGTTGTCAGAATCACCATCACAATAATAGCCGCTTCTAATGGTTTACTCAGCGCCCCACTGGCTGAACCAATTCCGGCAAATACTAACCCCACTTCTCCCCGAGGAATCATCCCAACTCCAATTGCAAGGCGGTTAATACCCGGCTGACCAAATACAGCCCAACCGGTAATCACTTTACCAATAATTGCAACAACCATGAGGAATGCAGCAATGACTAACCCTTCTCGGTTGGTGGGTGTAGTGGGATTGAGTACGCCTAAGTCTGCTTTTGCCCCAACACTGACGAAGAAAATCGGGACTGAAATATCAGCAATGGGAATGACTGCTCGGTCAAGTTCTTTGCGTTTATCGGTTTCATCCAATACTAACCCGGCTGCAAATGCCCCCAGAATCGCTTCTAGATGAATCGCATTGGCGAGGAATGCCATAAGAAAGGCAAAGACAAAGGCTGGAATGACTAATTGTCCGCGAGTTTGTAATAATTCGGCCAGGGCAACAAAGGTTTTATTAAAGAACTTACCTAACAGAATCGAACCCAATAGAAAGACGGTGGCACTAATCATTAAATAGATGACATTGGTGACATCGACTTCACCAGTTTTAGCTAAACTGGCGACAACGGCTAAAACAATAATCCCTAAAACATCATCAATGACTGCCGCCCCGACAATAATTTGACCTTCTTTAGATTTAAGTCGTCCCAATTCTGAGAGGACTTTTGAGGTAATCCCAATACTGGTTGCCGTTAAGGCAGCTCCGGCAAAAATCGCGGGAATGGCAGGGACGTTAAATAATAACATCAGCCCAGCCGTACCGCCGATAAAGGGAGCAACCACACCCACGACAGCCACCACTACGGCTTGATAACCGACTTCCTGTAATTCTCGTAAATCCGATTCTAAGCCAATTTCAAATAGCAGAATAATTACACCCAACTCTGCCAGGACTGAAACCACCTCACTTTGGCTTTTATAAATCTCCTCTACGGCTTCTGGGCTGAGATTATTAATCCACTGCAAGGCGGACATAATCAAAGAATCACTCGCTTGCGCCCCACTTTCGGGGAAGACTAACAGATGCAGGGCGGAAACTCCAACCACAACACCCCCAACCAGTTCACCCAAAACGGGGGGTAAATCAATTCGTTTCGATAACTCTCCGCCGAGTTTACTGGCGAGATAGACCACCACTAAACTGAGAAGAACACCCGTCAATACAATCGGGCCATTTTCTGCTGCCGTTCCGGTTTCGGCGGCGAGTAATGGATATGAAAATCCAGAGATGAGATTTTGTATCATTAATCTTGTACTAAATGTTCAATTTCTGTTGTACTCAGTCGGAAAATTGCCTGTGAAAAGGGATGGGTTAAGGGTTGAAATCAATTCTGACTCAGCCTTCCCCATCCCAACTCACTAATTTGTTCACTGTCTAACATTTGGATTAAAGTACCACAACTTGAGTTTAGAGCGTAGACTCACCCACTTTTTCAAGCGTTGGAACTTCAGGTGGTAATTCTTGATTGTTGATTTTGGCTAAAGCGTGACGTAACGCCATCACTCGAGTTTCGACATGATGACCTTGAGGAATGCGTTCTAAAATATTGAACTTTTTGAGTCGTTCTTTCAGCTTCCCTTGTCCGCCGGCAATATAAATCTCCATGCCATTGTTGTAAGCGGTGTCAATCATTTTCTCTAATGCTAGAGTGGCAGTCACCCCCAACATCGGCACATGATTTAAATCAATCACCAATGCTTGATAGTTGTCGATGATGTTTTGACGTTGGGTAATGGCTTTGGCTGCACCGAAACTCATGGGGCCACCTAAATCCATTAACAAAACCCGACCCTTGGCTTGTTTCATCAAACTGATGGCTTCTTGATTGACCAAACCTTCATCGTCATGTGCGTCAATCACCTTAACCTGGTTGGCTTGGATATCGGCTAACTTACTAATGGTTAAGACATTAGCAATAAATACGCCCAAACCGACTGCAATAATCAAGTCATAGAATACCGTCAGCAACACCACCCCGTACATAATTGCGGCTGCTTTGGGGGAGAGTTTGTGAGCGCGATTGAGGAATTTCCAGTCAATAATATCAATACCGACTTTCAGGGCAATCCCAGCTAATACCGCCATCGGGATGGGTGCGGTGAGTTGAGCCGCCCCGAGGACAACAATTAATAATAATAGCGCCCGAGTTAAACCTGAAACCGCAGTCCGGCCGCCAGTTTGGATGTTAACAACAGTCCCCATGGTGGCACCGGCACCGGGTAAACCGCCACAGAGTCCAGAAATCAGGTTACCTAAGCCTTGACCGAGTAATTCTTTGTTGGAATTATGTTGGGTTTGAGTTAAACTATCGGCAATGACAGAAGTCAGCAGGGAGTCAATACATCCCAGCATCCCTAACACCACCGCATCAATTAACATTTCGTTGAATTGAGGGCCTGAGAATGTGGGGAGTACCAGAGAAGGTAAACCCATGGGAATCTCGCCAATGCGGCGAATTTCAACGTTTTGAAAGAAGAACAAGGAAACTAAAGTTCCCACAACTAAGGCAATTAACTGAGGGGGAACCAGCTTCTTAATTTTGCCCGGCATTAAAAACAGAATCGCAACCGTCAGTACCCCGAGAAAGGTTTCAATCGGGTTAATATTCTGCAACAAGTTGGGGATATTCATGATTGTCCCCATCACACCGCCCTTCGGACTCGCCTGCCCCAGGAATGGCGCAATCTGAAGGAAAATTAGAATAAAACCAATCCCAGACATGAAGCCGGAAATCACGGTGTAGGGCATCATGGTGACGTATTTACCCAGCCGCAGTGCGCCGAAAATGAGCTGAAATACGCCAGCCATCATCACCACGGTAAACGCCATCGCCATCCCATTTTCTGGGTTAGTGGCAATCATACCTGCGATAACAGTCGTCATGACGACCGTCATCGGGCCCGTGGGTTCAGAAATTAGGGTGGGTGTACCACCAAATAAAGCCGCGAAGAAGCCGACTAATACAGCTCCCCACAGTCCAGCCGCCGCCCCCGCCCCAGAGGCAACCCCGAACGCCAGAGCCATCGGTAGAGCAATGACCGCAGCAGTCACACCGCCAAAGATATCACCCCGTAAGTTTCTAAAGTGGATTTGATTCGTCAGTTGCATAAGTGATTGTCAAAAATGAGACAGAGCCTTTATCATTGTTTTCAATCTATACTGATTTGAAAATTCATTGAATTTTGTCTATGTTAAGACTATACCGCTAAATTGTTAAAAAATAAATACTTTCTTAAATTTTAAATCTTAATCACGATTCTCCTGACGGAGAGGCTACGCCAACACACGCGCGCTTATTGTTTAACAACGTATCGCGCACATTCACTTACTCAAGGAGTTGACGATGATTCCCGCTACTCTACATCAGTTAAAAGTATTTGAAATGGTTGCCCGTTATGGAAGCTTTACCAAAGCGGCTGAATCTTTGGATATTACTCAACCCACCGTTTCGAGTCAAATTAAACAACTCACCCAGTCCATTGGCTTATCATTATTTGAGCAAATTGGCAAGCAACTTTATCTCACAGAAACTGGGGAAGCTTTGCTGACAACTTGTCAAGGAGTCTTTAGCCAACTTGATCATTTTGAAATGAAAGTCGCAGATCTTAAAGGCATCAAACAAGGACATCTGCGCCTGGGTACTGTTACGACTGCCAAATACTTTGTGCCTCGACTATTGGGTTCGTTTTGTCAGCAATATCCAGCAGTAGATATCTCCTTACAAGTCAATAATCATCAAGATTTAATTCAGCGGATACGAAATAACCAGGATGATTTGTACATACTCAGTCAACCCCCGGAAGACATCGACCTCAAGGCAGAATCTTTTTTAGAGAATCCCTTAGTTGTTGTGGCGCGGCGAGATCATCCCTGGGTGGGAAAACGCAATATCCCCATTCAACAGCTTAATGGAGAACCGTTTATCATGCGAGAACCCGGTTCTGGAACCCGCCAAGCCATTCAAAGCTTATTTAATAAGCATAAAGTTAAAGTTCCAGTTCGATTAGAATTAGGCAGTAATGAAGCCATTAAACAGGCAATTGCCGGGGGTTTAGGCATTTCTGTTCTGTCAAAGCATACCCTAATTTCTGAAGGAATTTGTGGTGAACTCACCCTTTTAGATGTAGAATATTTTCCCATTCGGCGACGCTGGTATGTGGTTTATCCCACGGGAAAACAATTATCTGTGATTGCTGAAGCGTTCTTACAATATCTGCTCGAAGAAAGTCCTAAAATTCATGAGATTGCTGAGTTTTTAAAAGATAAAAAGATTGCCAAAAAACATCAAGAACTGCAAAAAATCACTTAAAATATGACAAAACGCATTTTAATCACAGGAGCCAGTGGTTGTATTGGTCACTATATTACAGAAAAATTAATTCAAAATACGGATTATGAGCTGTTTTTAATTGTTCGTAATCCGAAGAAATTGGGCTTCGATCTTCAAGCGCGTTCAGGAATTCATATTCTACAAACAGACTTAAGGAAGATTGAGCAATATTCGGAATTATTCCCAACCATTAATATTGCGATTTTAGCAGCAACATCATGGGGAGGAAAGCCAGAAGTATTTGATGTGAATATTGACAGTACACTGAAAATATTAAAATCTCTTAATTTAGCAACTTGTGAACAAATTCTCTATTTTTCTACAGCCAGTGTTCTCGGGAGAAATAATCAACTATTACCTGAAGCCGGTAAAATAGGTACAGATTATATTCAATCAAAATATGACTGTTTACAGCAAATTTTACAGCTATCAAATCAGTTGCCACCTTTACGCATTTTATACCCGACTTTAGTCTTTGGCGGCGATAAAAATAAACCTGTTTCTCATCTGTCCTCCGGCATTCCAGAAGTAACAAAATGGATTAACTTAATTCGGTGGTTTAAAGCAGAAGGAAGCTTTCATTTTATCCACGGCGCTGATATTGCAAAAGTGGTTAATGATTTAATTGATCAACCTGCAAATCCTGAAACAGTAGAACATTTAGTATTAGGAAATAAGCCAATAACCATTAATCAAGCTATCGAAGAAGTCTGTCATTATTATCAAAAAAATATCTATTTTCGGTTTAATTTAACGCCGTGGCTGATTAACTTTTTTATTGTATTATTCAGAGTACAGATGGCGAATTGGGATCGATTTTGTTTAGATTATCGTCATTTTACCTATCAAAATATAATCAATCCTGCTAAATTTAATAAAATTGGTGATTATCCGACTTTAACAGATATTTTGAAATCCAGTTAAATTGTGGGAGGTTTGCCCCCTAGCCCCCAATCCTGGGGGAATCTGTTTGAAAGTCCCTGTTTCTCAAAGCCCCCAATGTTGGGGGTTTGGGGGCAAGAGTTTGGGGGCAAGAGTTTGGGGGCAAGAGTTTGGGGGCATGGACTTGAGGAACCACAAAGGCACAAAGTACACACAGGAGATCAATTTTTACAGAATTTGGGAATCTTATAATTGATAATTTTAATAGGCGATACGGCTTACACCACGCTACGCGATCGCGTAACTTTTAAAAAAAATGATTTTAACAGATAATTTTATTTATATTCATAATCCTAAAACAGGCGGAACATTTGTGACTAAAATGTTAGGAAAGCTGTTAGCTAATCAAGGACGTAGGCGAAGTTCTCGGTGGTTAGGGTTAGCCACAGGTTCAACTCATAGTGGTTTAATTAAGACTCGCGAAGATCATGATAATTGTTGTGATATTCCCTTAATGTTTCGGAATAAACCGATTTTTTCAACCATTCGCAATCCTTATGATCGCTATGTTTCTTTGTATGAATTTGCGAGTTGGAAAGCCTATCCAGAACGTTTTTATCAGATTGAAGAAGTCAAAAAAGTTTATCCTCATTTCCCTAATTTATCTTTTGCAGAACACGTTAAACTGGTAAATTCCCTACCTCTTAGACGTGATTTTAACCTACCAAAATCTTACAATAAAAATATTGCAGGCGCTCATACTTGCTTTTTTATTCAGATGTTTTTTAAGCAATCTGTTGAACAGACTTTAACAAAAATGGAGAAAAATTATATTCAATCTCAACAGTTCAAACAAGATATGTTTCCGGTAAAATTTATTAAAACGGAAAACTTAAATCAGGAATTGTATGATATTTTAATTGAGTTGGGTTATGAACGCGATCGCGTTAAATTTATTCTAGAGTCGGGTAAGATTTTACCAAATTCTCCCGTGAAAGGAAATCAACGCCGTCAGGCAAAATGGGAGAAATATTATACTCCAGAGTTAAAAGCGTTTGTGCGAGAAAAAGAGGATTTATTGTTTACGTTATTTCCTGAATATGATGTTTAATATTATTTAATGATCTAACTGTTACTGTAGAGTACAGGCATCATCATCAGCCATCCTCATTCCACCTAAAATTGTATCTATTCTCACACAACGTTGAGTATCATCTAGTTGTGTATGAGTGAATATTACTATGGCTGGAAGGGATCGATTGCTTGTATCGTTAATAAATCCAGATTTAGTACATTCTTGAGCAATTTCTGTCACGGAGCATCCTCTGTCATTAAATAATATTCTATATCCGTTTTCACCATTAGCAGTAATTTCTTCAAAGTTACTATTATCTCCATCTATCTCTATTTTTTCTTCTAAGGAATACCAGGTATTTTCAGCAATTCCTCCTGATATGTCTCCACCAGAAGTCAAATTATCAACATTAACACTAGCAGAGTGTATAGCCCATTGAGCTGGCTCAGTCTCCAAGAAGCTTACTTGCCATGTCTCTCGATTTCCCTTAGCTCTGGTTTGAGCGCTTTGCATTGCTCTAAATACATTACTTTGAGCGGCTCGTAACTTCTGGCGATTTGTAAAAGATAACCAACTCGGGGCAACAATAGCAGCTAGAATACCCGCAATAATAACAACAGTAGCAACTTCAACGAGGTTAAAGCCAGCTTCTGGTTTTCGATTTCGATTCAATAAATACCTAACTGTTTTCAGTATAGTGAAGCGTTTCATAAAGTGTTCTCCCCATTAATATATAATTAAAATTTTAAATTTATTGACCGAGTTGACTGCCACCACCAATGATTGCACTGCCTTCTGGGAAATAAGCTCTTCTATTGTCTGTATATTCTGTGTTATTTGTTTTTATGCGCCGTAATGCGTTACCTCGAATATAGACATAAGCCGTTTTTCGACTGGTAATAACACAAGCATAAAAACTATTTATCTCTTCATCCACAATTCTAAAAGCATCCTCTGCTGCACCAGAATTATCAAATCCTATATTTGCAAGTGTATCGTCATTTTGTCCCAAAGAATTAACGCATTCTTCATTCTCCAAAGCTGGAACGTCCCCACCCTGACTAGCATCGACATAGTTAATTAATACTTCTGTTCCTTGTGTTATTGTTTCTCCTGGCGCTGCCTCGATATTATTAGGAGCATTAAGTAAATCTATGTTAGTAGGAAAACCTGGATCAGGTCGAGGATTTTCACGGTTAGGCCCTCCGCCTGATAATTCATATCTACTAATTCGCGCGGGGCAGTTATCATCTTCCGGACACCATATTGGATTATTATCATTAACAAGATAATACGCAACCAAAGAAAGAACAAGTCGATCATCACAATTTTCAGGATTGTCCTCACAATTTAAAGTCGGCTCACTAGCTGGACGAACCGAACCTGGCTCTAACTTTCGTTTCCAGAATACTAAAATAGGAGTACCATCATCTACTTCTGGTAAAATAGGGCTTCCTACTTCTGTAAGTTCTTCAACTCCATCGGCATCATAGATATGAACAGCTTGTGCTACATCCTCTGCAATAAAGTCTAAGGCTGCTTGAATTTCTTGTTCCCCAGCAGTTTTAGCGGTTTCTCGGTTATCATCATTCAGCAGATCAACCACAAAACCCATCAAGGGAGTAATAATCAAAACAGCCATGATTGCGCCAATCAACAGTTCAATCATTGTAAAACCTTGATTGGCTGCTGTAGTCTGAGATCCGTTAGATTTAGACCTATTTTTTAGTAACAATAAAAGTAAGTTTTTCATATCTCGATTCTTAGTTTATTTAGACAGTTGTTGTTGTCGATAAATATTAAACATATCTCCCGGAGCTGATCCTTCTGGTGCAACTTCTGTTGTGACAATTGCTAAAGGTGCGGAAACATCTCCTAATGCATTCGTGAGGTTAGTTAAGGGAAGTGTTGTTTTGAGTCCACCTTCACCTGCAAGCTTAAAGGAATTAGCTCTATAAACTCGAACACCCAACAGGTAACCATCATCAGGATCAGTACTGCCAGCAGTTGTACTCCGAAATGCTTGAACCATCATATCTGACAGACTATCGCTATCACAGCCTGGATTTTCATCGAGATCCACACAATAAAGTTGCGTTCCTCCAGCATTACAATATCCTGTAGAATCACAAGTAAATCCAGGGTCTGTTGTTGGTGCATCCACTGTAAAATCCCCTGGATTAATCTCTGATCGATTAATTGTAACTGTGTCAATAATATCTTTAACAGGAATCACACCGGATTTGACTCCGTTAACGTAAGAACTTGCCGCTTGTGCCGCTAATTCCACTCGCTTAGCTTGAACCCGAGTCCCCACGGAGAAGGCAACCACAGGGCCAATGAAGGTAAGCAAGGAAGCAACTACGATAACTGCCATAATTCCTTCTAGGATGGTGTAGCCTGCCTCAGAGGATTTTTGAGTGTAGATTTTAATCAGTTTGTGCATATTCATGATTTACCTTTTTGTTTACAACAGAAATATTTAACCGCCATATTCATCACAGTTAGGACGAATAGCTTTAGGTACAGCATTATCGCCTTCAATGTTATCGTCGTTTTCTGTTATTACCTCAGCACACAATAAACCTTTCACCCATCCATCATCTCGGCTAACTTCCCGGAAATATTCATCTTTCAGGGGAGCACCGCTAGTGCCTTTTTCCAGGGTAGCGAAGCTTTGGGTAAAGAAATCAGGTGCTTGTTGATAAAGTAAGCCAACATCAAATCCCCAGTTTCTTGCAGGCGGTAAGAATGAACCGATTTGACCGTTTGCGTTGGATAGTTTGTACGTAGTTCGTTGATTATCAATTCCAGTAAATACATCAGCATTCCCCCGAATAGAAACATATGGAGCAGTTGCATACTCGCTTCGACCAGACTGAATAAATGAACCTAATATATTAGTTGTTCTTTCTGGCTCTTGCCAATTTTCTAAGAAACGAGCCAAGTTTTGCAAACCACCATTTGTTTCTCCGGGTCTTCCTGGCACATCGGCTGCACCCAGTACTAGGTTAAAATCAGCATCATTTCCTGCGGGTGGTACCCATCGAGTATCTCTTGTTAGATCATCTGTGTTAATAGATCCTGGAAAATCATTCTGAGGATTTTTGTCAGGTGCATAAATTTGCAAGACAGGAATTAATAAGGGTTGCTGAACAGTTCCTACATTACCTGCACCTGCTAAAGCAGTTTGATAGAACAGGTAGTCTGCATCGTTGTATATTGGGTCATTAGTAGGATTTGCAGCATCTGCGGTAACATACCAGAGAGCGTTAGGTTGTGCTTCAGGTACACCTGCAGGGAAATTTGTTGCACCACTACCACCAACAGTACCGCTAAAAGCACCATTGGTTAACCCCAAATCAACATTAGAGTAAGGATAGTAGTTGACATTGCCTGAGTTATCAATACCTAACGGAATAGGAGTATTACCATTTAAAACAAGTTTGTACTGCTGAGCAGCAGGAGTAGAATAACGTAAGAACGCAACTCGACGAGGATAGCGTTGATCGTTTTGATCTAAGGGTGGACGAGCTGTTGTACCGGATAAAAGCTCACCTGCTGTGTTGATGCCTGTTCCATTAACGATAATTGCGTCCGCAGTTTCATTCTCACCAGTATCAAATGTACCGTTACCATTTGCATCAATACCAATCACCCAATCTTCAGGCAGACAAGAGGAAACAGGTAATTTCCGGCAAATTTCCATCACGTATTCTGGAAACTCGACTCGTCGTTGAACGGGTGTAACAAAGTTGTTGAAGTAGGTACTATCTAAGCGATCGCCAGCATTATTGACGTAGTTTGTATCAGCGCTTGTGAAGTTAAGTGTACCATCATCATTATTATCAAAATCTGCACCACTACTCAAACCATTAGTAGCGAAGTTATTGTAAGCATTAAATCCGTTTAGTTGACGGGCTGCTTTAACTGTTATCTCGGCATCTGGAACACTATTATTATCTCCAGCAACACCACTACCATCTAGATCAATTCCATAATCACCTTCATCACTCGGCCCACCTAAGGGATAACCATTTTCAATCACAACATTGCCACCGCCTGCATTGTTTCGCAGGTCGAAGTCTCCTTCATTGCGGTAACCTAAGCGGAAACTATCAGATAATAGCGTAATTGCATCGGCTAGAACGGTTGCTGGCCGCCAGTTATCTCCTTCACCACACTCAAAGTTAGCAGGACGAGTATAAGTATCTCCCGCACGACAGGCAAAATTGGGATTTAAGTTTTCTCGGTTATAAAAGTCATTAAAATCGATATTAGTAAAGTCAATTCTGCCGTTGGGACCTTGCCCGAATTCGTATTGCGTGTGAATATTGAAACCCACTCCAACATCAGAATCTTCAGCCTGAATATAAACAGGTAAGTTAGAAACTAGGGTTAAGCCTTTCTCTTGTAAAATATCCTCTAAACTGGTAGCTGCTTGGTTATCATTCCGTCCTAGACTTGCTCCATTGAGCAGCATAATTCCATTGGGACGGCGACTCGGATCGAGGATATAGTCTACAGGGCTGAGTTCTTCAATTGTTGCTTCATTGACTGGGTTTCCAGCGTCATCTTTTAGATAGCTACGATCTGGTAAAGCATCATCGCGGCTGGCATAAATAATACCACTGTAGGGTAGTAGGTAATCGTTGTTATAGTCTTCATTTCTGAGAACATCCAAATCAATTTGAGTCACCCGCACTTCTAAGGGTTGACGTTCTCCTATGGGCAGATCATAGGTTTCATCTGCATTAGTCTGATTTCCAAAATCAGGCGCATCCGCCAGAGCAGGGTTACTCAATGTAAACGTTTCATCCGCAGCGGTGGCTGGATCATCTGCTTCATTGGCTTTGACCTGTCTGGCATCAAGTAATGTGGCTTCTCGAATGGCTCCATCTGGAATAACACCGCCAGCAGTTATAGTACCGTCTAGAATCTCTTGAGCGCAAATAGTGGTATCGATAGCGGCTTGATCTTCTAGGTTGAGTGGATCTTCACCTTTAGCTAATTTGAGCAACGCATTTCTTAGGGGTTGATTGGCAAAACGACCATCTGGGAACACCATATTTGCTTGTGCAGCCAAGTAGTCAGGCGTTGAGGATGCTATCTGCCAACCGTTTCCTGCTAGAGTTGCATTTGTGTCTTTACTACTCGTTCTGGGAGCACCATAATCAATACCATTATTAGAACGACCCCCGTCTGCTTCATTCTGTGCCGTTTCTGCTGTAGACGGGTCATAATAACTACTTACACAAGCAATGGGATCTTGATATGGCTGTTCAGGCGGATTAATTGCGTTTTCTGCATAGTGATAAACCGCTGTTGCCCGCATCTGTAGATCACCTTTCTCCGTTAGACCTGGGCTAGACATTGGCATTGTATCTGGCCAGACAATTGTATAAGCTTCATTTACGGCATCAGTTGAAGGATCGTTATAGGTGGCTGAAACAGTTCCTGCTGGATCGATCCATTGAGGACGTGGCAGGAAACTCTCATTAGCAGGATCAATAGTGTAAATTCCAGCACCTGTAATTACTCGTAAGCCACCGATCCCATCAAAAGGGGTTTCGGGTTCAATCGCCGCATTTCTTTCCCAGAAACCGCTTCTAGACCTATCTCCCGCATCCGGTAATTTTTCAGCCCGAGTGACGCGATCGCGTTCTTCACCTTCCTCACCATTTAGGGTTGTCCAGTTTCCGGTATTTGCTTCATCGGGTTCGAGTACTGCTGGGACCCACCGTTCACCCTCCTCATCAAGCTCTAGTGCAGGCTGGTTATTACCCACTAAAACGCGATCGCCCAGTTGTAATTCCTGGCCCGGTTCTCGTAACTCTGGATCAGTTGCAACTAACTGAGCTGCGATAATATCAAAATCTTCAGGTTGCTCTATACTCCAAGCTTCTGGAGGTGCTAAAGTATCACCACCACCATTGAGTGCCAAGCCGACTGTCCCATCTTCGCCCAAACCAACTTCTGCAAAGGGAACTTTTCGTAACCGACTCGCAAAGTAAGACCTTAGTTCTTCTCGACGAACTTCTTCCTCAACCAGAGTAGGATCATTCGCAACTTGGCGGCTAATGGCATCTTCGACTTCTGTCGGGTCTCCACCGCCGTTGTCAATTTGTTCGTTAACTAACCCTTCCAAGCGCTCACGATAAGCCAGGTCATTAAACATTGAACCCTCAAAAGCATTGAGATCAATTGATTGGGTTCCATCTCCATTTGAAATTGCAGGTTGATCCCCTTGACCCAGATTCGGATTAAACAGATGCACACCGACGTTGTTACGTTGGTTACCATTAGCTACCATGCCATTGATAACATTGCCAGCCACCTTAATTTTGCTGATACCTTCGTCGGCGAAGCAAGATCTGTATGAACTGGTCTGATAGAGAGTTAGCTCATTACGAAAAGGGGACACAATCAAGTTCCCTTGGGTGAACAAGCTTCCTGTCAAGCGAAATGCAGGCCCTGGAGTAATCTCTAAGTCTCCCTCATAAACGACCCCGTTTAAGAACTCTTGTCTCCAATCTTGCTGATATTCTAATGCTGAAATTCCACCTTTACTATTACCATTTATGGGAACAGTAACAGTGTAAACAAAGAAGCTTTTTTTAAGTTTTCCCTGTGTTGGTATCCAACCAGAGGGAGTCACTAAACTTTCATTTGTACCGTTAGCAAATGCACATTCAGGACGAGTAGCACTTCCTAAAGGCGGCATCGGTAAAGTCCTAGCATCAAGGGGAGTGCGTTTTCCGGATAACGGACGACGGAAAAAGATACCATAAAGAGTGTAACTATCATTTACGCCATCATTATCGGTATCTACCGGAAATCGCCAAGCGATTGTAGTTGATTCGTTATCTTCTAGTACTTCATCATCATCTAATCGTCCATCTCTATCAGGAGCAGCACCGTTAGGTTGGATAGAGCCGTTATCGTCAATATCGTAATTAACTTTTAAAACCTCTTCGTCACCAAATCTAAAGAAGTAATCATCTTCGTCTTCGTCTTCAGTCAGCTCTAGGGAGGTCAATAACGCATATAAATTATCATCCGATAAAGTTTCACCTCTATCACTGAGATCTTGTAGGGCAAATTCGAGCTTAGCTTCTGCTCGACCTAAAGCGGGTGTGGCGGCGTTTAATGCGGCTTCACTCACACGAGCAAACCGAGCATCTTGGGATCTTTCAAAGGCTCGAAATGATATGGTAAGGGTTAACAATACCACCACCAACAGTACCATCGTCACAGTGGGCAACACAAACCCCGCCTGAGTCGTTT
>CAYSWY010000031.1:50900-63191 GCA_964434975.1 uncultured Lyngbya sp. | reverse complement strand
CCGACGGCTTTGGCGGCGATGGCTTGTTCTTTCGGGTGGAGTTGTTGATAGTGGTTAGCTAATTGTTCTAAGGATTGTTGATAGTTTTCTCTTCTGATATTAATTTCTTTTTCGCTTTGATAGATTATCGGTAGCTGACTAATGCAGATGCCTAAGGATGCTTCTGATAAATTGGGGTCAATTGTTAAAGCCTGTTGATATGCGGTAATGGCTTGTTCTAATTTACCTTGACGACGGTATGTAGTGCCTAAATTACAATAAGCTTGGGCTAAATTAGGATTGGCTGCAATTGCTTTATTATAAAACTCAATAGCTTGTTCTAATTGATCTTGATCTTTAAGAATATTACCAATATTATTATAAGTTTCAGCGTAATTCGGTTTTAATTGAGCTGCTTTTTTATAACATTCTAAAGCCGACTTAATATCTCCTACATCTTTTAAAATATTACCTAAATTATTATAAGCGGCTGCAACACTAGGATTAATCTTAATTCCTGCTGTATAAGCTTGAATCGCTTCTGGAATTTGATCGGTTGTTTTGAATAAACTTGCTAAGTAAAAATAGGCAATTGCAAAGTCAGGTTGCAGTTTAATCGTCTGTTGATATGCCTCAATTGCATCTGTCAATTCTCCTTGCCGCCGCAAGGCATTAGCTAAGTTGTAATAACCCTGTACAAAGTCAGATTTGACTTTAATAGCCTGCTGATACTGTTGAATTGCTTCGCTTAAGTTACCTTGTTTTTGCAGAACATTACCAAAATCCGTTAAAACCAGATGATGAATATTTCCAAGTTTGAGATCTGTCTTAAGTAGCTTTCGATACAAAAACTCAGCTTCCTTTAATTGACCTTGTTGATGTTTTTGTGTAGCGGTTTTTATCAAAGATTGTAAGTTAGGTGTTAAAACCTGATTGCTATGCATTGACTGAGACCCGAATCAACTAAAAAAAAGATCAAAAAAAACTTGACAAAACCTGCCCAATCTAATAAAGTTTAGACAGGTTAAAAATGATTGCCTTGGCGAAGCGTAAGAGTGAAAGTTGCCCTAAGTAGAGCAACTTTTACAACTTAATTAGTCAACAGCAGCGAATAAAGAACCACTGACTTCAGACAGACCACCAGTTGCAACAACGGAGATATCAGCTTCAGAAGCAGTGTTGTTACCAATAGCAGTGACATCGAAAGTAACAGTAGCGAGGTTACCAGTGATGTCAACATCGCTATCAAAGTCGAGGTCAGCATCTAAGTCTTTGTTGATGTCAATGTTAACATCAGTGTCTAAGTCAGTATTGACATCGATGTCAACATCTTTATTGACAGAGATACCACCAACAACTTTAGTTTCGTTGATAACTTCTAAGTAGTTTAAGTCAGAAATAATCATTTGTTTTCTCCTTGGATTGATAATTCAAATTACAGACAAGCGATTTACTCGGAGTGGTTCATAAACGAACCACTTTTTTATTGAAGATTAGTCAACAGCAGCGAATAAAGAACCACTGACTTCAGACAGACCACCAGTTGCAACAACGGAGATATCAGCTTCAGAAGCAGTGTTGTTACCAATAGCAGTGACATCGAAAGTAACAGTAGCGAGGTTACCAGTGATGTCAACATCGCTATCAAAGTCGAGGTCAGCATCTAAGTCTTTGTTGATGTCAATGTTAACATCAGTGTCTAAGTCAGTATTGACATCGATGTCAACATCTTTATTGACAGAGATACCACCAACAACTTTAGTTTCGTTGATAACTTCTAAGTAGTTTAAGTCAGAAATAATCATTGTTTTTCTCCTATGAGTCGAGCTTATTTGAGTCAAAATGATGCGTTGTGAAGCGTAAACGTGAAAGTTGCTCTAAATTCAACAACTTTTACTATTTAATTAGTCAACAGCAGCGAATAAAGAACCACTAACTTCAGACAGACCATCAGTTGCAACAACGGAGATGTCAGCTTCAGAAGCAGTGTTGTTACCAATAGCAGTGACATCGAAAGTAACAGTAGCGAGGTTACCAGTAATATCAACACTACTATTGAAGTTGAGGTCAGCGTCTAAGTCTTTGTTGATATCAATATCAACATCAGTGTCTAGGCTAGTATTAACATCGATGTCAACATCTTTATTGACAGTAATACCGCCACCTGCACCAACAACTTGAGCTTCGTTGATAACTTCTAAGTAGTTTAAGTCAGAAATGATCATTGGTTTTCTCCTATTAGTCGAGCTTATTTGGGTTAAAATGATGCGTTGTGAAGCGTAAACGTGAAAGTTGCTCTAAATTCAACAACTTTTACTATTTAATTAGTCAACAGCAGCGAATAAAGAACCACTAACTTCAGACAGACCATCAGTTGCAACAACGGAGATGTCAGCTTCAGAAGCAGTGTTGTTACCAATAGCAGTGACATCGAAAGTAACAGTAGCGAGGTTACCAGTAATATCAACACTACTATTGAAGTTGAGGTCAGCGTCTAAGTCTTTGTTGATATCAATATCAACATCAGTGTCTAGGCTAGTATTAACATCGATGTCAACATCTTTATTGACAGTAATACCGCCACCTGCACCAACAACTTGAGCTTCGTTGATAACTTCTAAGTAGTTTAAGTCAGAAATAATCATGGGTTTTCTCCCTGGTAGTTTTGTGTTTGTCAAAGCTTGTTTGCTTCGATGTTTTTAATATAGCGAGGTTTCATCAGCAACTGTTGCCACTTTGGCAGGTTTGTTTCAAAACAATTATTCGCTTGTCTTTTATTTCTATAATGGCTATAAATAGCAAAAAATTGCTTAATTCATTCATAGAACTAAGCAGCTCACAGCAAATCAGCTTATAAGATATTATTTGGATGATGTACTATTTCAGCAAAGATGGCCTGCTAAAAATTATAGTGAGCTGATTTGAAGTATGATTTAGCTCCCCATCTTAATCTCCTCACGATTAATCTCGACGGATGATTTATATATCAAGACATTGATACTTTATCAAATTGACTAAGTTGATGTTGCCAAATTGGCAGAATTTTTTCATAAAAAATAAGGGGGTTAGACCCCCCTAAATAACTTGACTTTTGGTTTATTAAAAAAGTGTTATGGCATTTAGTCTGATCACCAAGACATTGCCCCTAAAAACTTATCCAAATCAGGCACATCTACCCAAGTTCCCGTTTCATGGGACTCATGAGTCAGATCCATTAATAACTGAGAGTAAACCCCTTCTTTGAGAGAAGGAACCAACGCCGTTTCTTGACGAATGCTGTCTACCCATCGATCAACAACCCGAATAAACGGGGCAATACGGCCATCTGGGAAGGTTTGAGGAAATTCTAAACGGTCTGGAATAGAAATCTCTGCTAAAGCCTCTCCCGCTTGGCTGCCCCACAATTTAAACCCATGGACATAATCTTTCTGATTATCACTCCCTAATATTAATGTGCCATCACTGCCATATATTTCAACCCAATGTCCTCGGCCTTGAGACGCAACGGAACTTAAACTGATTTGACAAGGTGTACCCTCTGTTAACTCCATCATCACCAAACAAGTATCATCGGCAGTAACGGGCTTCAGGCGATCGCCTTCTGTGGGGTCAGGACGTTCTAAAATCGCAGTACTCAAGACCCCACACATTCGACGAACCGGGCCAAATAACCACTGAATATAATCAAAACTATGGGAACCAATGGCCCCCAATGCCCCGCCTCCCATCTGTTTTTGGGCGTACCAATTCCAACTCCGACTGGGATCAGCGCGACTCGAAACCAGCCAATCAATTTTAATCAGGCGTTTTTCACCCACATATCCCTCAGCCAATAATTCCGCCAACCGTTGCCAAGCCGGGACAAAACGAAATTCAAAATCCATTGTCACCCTACAGCCTTTAGATTGAGCCAGATAATAGAGTTGACAGGCTTCGTCTACATTTAAAGTGGTTGGTTTTTCTAAAAAAAGATGTTTCCCGGCATGAAGCACTTTTTTTGCCATCTCAAAATGTAAAAATGGCGGAGTAGAAACCGTAACACCTTCTACCTCTGGGCAAGCAACAAGATCTTCTACTTGATCAAAAGCATTAGAAATTTGATAATCTGAGGCTACTGCTTGAGCTTTCTCAATATCGCGATTGTACACTGCCACCACATTCGTGTGAGGATAAGCAAGTAACCCTGGAATATGGACTTTTTGACCAAATCCAGTACCAATAATACCAATACCCAATTGATTCATAATTTATAACTATTTAATAATCCAGTTCATCTGTAGAGGAATAATTCCTAAGGTTTCGGGTGGTTCACCACCCATTCAATCACCTGTTTGCCTATACTGACATCATCTAATAAATCAATTTCTCGAATTCCGGTGGGGCTAGTAACATTGACTTCGGTCAAATACCCTCCGATCACGTCTAAACCGACAAAATATAATCCATCTTCAACTAATTTGGGGGCAACGGCTTGACAAATTTCGCGATCGCGTTGATTAATTTCTACTTTTGCCACTCGTCCGCCCACTGCCATATTACCGCGAAACTCTCGCCCGGTTGGAATCCGATTCACTGCCCCAATGGGTTCACCATTTAAAACAATAATTCGTTTATCTCCATCTTTAGCAGCCGGTAAAAACTGTTGTACCATGACAGGTTCTTGACCTCGGCGGGTACTGACTTCAATTAAAGAATTAAAATTACGATCTTCTGGATCTAAGAATAAAATCCCTTCCCCCCCTTTTCCGCCTAGGGGTTTCAAAACCGCTGCCCCTTTAGTTTCGAGGAAATCCCGAATTACCTGTTTATCTTGGCTTACAATCGTTTCTGGGATGACAGAATTAAACTGTAAAGCATACATTTTTTCATTAGCAGCCCGCAACCCTTGAGGAGAATTCACCACTAGGGTTTTTGCCGGATTAACATAATCCAGTATATAAGTGGTGTAGAGATAAGGAATGGTTACAGGGGGGTCAGGTCGCATGAATACCGCATCCATCTCTTCTAGAGGCTGCAGGGCGGACTGGCCGAGAGTAAACCAAGGTTGAGGAATAGCCCAGCCATTACCTTCTCGTTGGATAGGGGTCAAATGAACCGAGGTTAACCGTCCCCAGGCTTGGCCCTGGACAACACTTAACTGTTCTGCCGAAGTCATCCAGATTTCATGACCTAAAATTTGGGCAGCTTCCATTAACGCAACACTGGTATCATGACCCGGATTCAGTTTTTCGATCGGGTCAATGATAAAGGCAAACTTCATAAACTTGTTGGGGAGTTAAAGATTAATGGTTGAGGTCATCTGGTATGAATAGTACCATTACGCGATCGCTTTTCAACTCCCCTTTGAGTTAGACGCGCTCCAACATTGGATCGAGTTTATCGCTTCTATCTAAAGCATGGATATCATCACATCCGCCGATATGTTGATCGTTGATAAAAATCTGAGGTAAGGAACGCCCACCATTAGCCCGTTCTGCCATTTTCTCTCGGGCAACTGAGTCCCCATCAATACAGTATTCAGTGTATTCGACTCCTTTACGATCCAGTAAGTCTTTTGCCCGCATACAAAAAGGACAGGCACTCCACGTATAGATTTCAACTTTAGCAGCCATGAGTGATTCTCTGTGATCAGTAATATTTCTTAATATTAATACAGGTTCAGCCAATTTTGTCGAAGTTCAAACCATATCATCGCTGGGTGTTGGGTGTTGGGTGTTGGGTGTTGGGTGTTGGGTGTGAGGTGATGAGATGTTGAGGTGAGGTTGTGGGATACAGCCAATAAATAGACACTATACGCAATAGTTTATCTCCCACTCTCAAACGTCCCCTACTCTTCTGACGGGCGTGAGGTGTAGGCAATAAATAGACACTATACGCAATAGTTTATCTCCGACTCTCCCACTCTTCTGACTTGCGCTCAGGAGCGCTCCTTGCTGACTTCTGCATCGGTACGGTTTCCACGCATTAGCACTCGTCCCAGTTGAGTGCTAAATTGACTAGATGGAATTCGTATAACGAGGCTTTAAAGATAATCCTATGGCTAAAATCGTTTCATTTAATGATGACTCACGGCAAGCCCTAGAAAGGGGTGTCAATGCGCTAGCAGATGCGGTTCGTGTGACTTTAGGGCCGAAAGGTCGTAATGTCCTGCTCGAAAAGAAATTTGGTGCGCCTGAAATTGTCAATGATGGGGTTACCGTTACCAAAGAAATTGAACTATCTGACCCGTTAGAAAATACCGGGGCAAAATTAATTCAAGAAGTTGCGTCTCAAACCAATGATATCGCGGGCGACGGTACTACAACTGCCGCTATTTTAGCCCAAGCGTTAATCCGTGAAGGCTTAAAAAATGTCACAGCCGGAACTAACCCGGTGGCGCTACGTCGGGGAATTGACAAAACTATTCGGGCGTTAGTTAAAGAAATTCAAGCCGTTGCCAAACCCGTCGAAGGTGAAGCAATTGCCCAAGTCGCAACAGTATCGGCGGGTAATGATGAAGAAGTGGGGCAAATGATCGCCCAAGCGATGGATAAAGTCACCAAAGATGGGGTGATAACCGTTGAAGAATCAAAATCTCTTTCCACCGAATTAGACGTGGTAGAAGGGATGCAAATTGATCGAGGTTATATGTCTCCCTATTTCGTGACTGATAACGAACGGATGGTCGCAGAATTTGATAATCCTCGGATCTTAATTACCGATAAGAAAATTAGCAATATCCAAGAGTTGGTGCCTGTCCTAGAAAAAATTGCTCGGGAAGGACAACCTTTATTGATTATTGCAGAAGATATTGATGGGGAAGCCCTGGCAACTTTGGTGGTGAATAAAGCCAGAGGTGTTTTAAATGTTGCAGGTATTAAGGCCCCTGGATTTGGCGATCGCCGTAAAGCCATGTTACAGGATATTGCTATTTTAACCAGCGCTCAAGTGATTTCTGAAGAAATTGGCTTAAGTTTAGATACGGTTACCCTCGATATGTTGGGAACTGCAACTAAGGTGATTTTAGAGAAAGATAATAGCACTATTGTTGCAGAAAATAATCAAAGCGGAGATGTGGCAAAACGGGTAGAGCAATTGCGTAAGCAACTGGCAGAAACCGACTCCGATTATGATACAGAAAAACTCCAACAACGTATTGCTAAACTAGCAGGGGGTGTGGCAGTAATTAAAGTGGGAGCAGCCACAGAAACAGAATTAAAATCCCGTAAACTGCGAATTGAAGATGCATTAAATGCCACAAAAGCAGCCATTGATGAAGGAATTGTTCCAGGCGGTGGCACCACATTAATTCACTTAGCCAAAAAAGTCGATGAACTGTTAGATAATCTGAGTGAAGAAGAAAAAGTTGGGGCAAAGATTGTTGCTAAAGCTTTAGAAGCCCCCTTATCTCAAATTGCCACTAATGCAGGGGTAGAAGGCTCTGTAATTGTCGAACAAGTGCGTGAGACTGACTTCAATATTGGGTATAATGCCCTTACGGGAAAATGCGAAGACTTAATTGCCGCCGGGATTATTGATCCAGCAAAAGTCGTTCGTTCAGCCTTACAAAATGCGGGTTCAGTTGCAGGGATGGTGTTAACCACAGAAGCCATTGTTGTGGAAAAACCGGAGAAAAAACCCGCAATGCCCGCAGGTGACGATGGTATGGGCGGCATGGGCGGCATGGGCGGCATGGGCGGCATGGGCGGCATGGGCGGCATGGGCATGGGCGGCATGGGCATGGGTGGCATGGGCATGGGAATGATGTAAAACACCCGTTTGCTACCATTAGTTGTCCAAACCTAGAATATTGTAACCCTCAGGGGCGGTGTAGGCATCGTCCCTGATTTTGGAATATAGGTTTTAGGTTTTAGGTTTTAGGTTTTTAGGTTTAAGTTTTAGGTTTAAGTTTTAGGTAAAATACTCTTTGATTCGATATTGATTAATCTGTTAATATACGACGCTATAGAAATGGTCTCAATCAAGCTACCTAGACTTAATCTGTTGCAAGAATTTAAGTATTTCATATAACAAGATAAAAAGCCCTGCTTAGCAGGGCTTTCAGTTCTCTTCAGCTTTATTTAGCGATCGCCAGAATTAAAGAATGGAACTGCCGAATAGAACATCGTCAGGTGTTAAAGGATTAACATCCTCAAGAGTTACAGAACTGTTTGAGATGCCATTGAACCCGATTAAAGTATTAGAACCACTTGGCGTAATATCTAAGTCACCGAAGTTATCAATACCATCGATATTAAACCAAAGTTGATCGACACCTTGTACAAAGTTATCAACAATATCATCACCGGATGGCTGGGTAATATTGAATAAATCTGAACCTGTACCACCGGAAAGGAGTTGATCTGCGGGTGTGTTGTTTACCAAATTAACCGAGTCAGGAGTGACTGCAATTGAATCAATTCGTGCGCGTTCCCCTTGATTATGATCTGCTTCAAGTTTAATCTCATCACCGGGTTCAAGCATCAAGTCAAAAGTTTTGCTGACCAAATTGTTAACACTGGCGCGAGTTCCGCCTAAATTTTGATCGAGGACTGCCTGTCCCATCTCAACGTCATTCACCAACACTTTAATAGTTGATTCACCATCATTTTCATCAAAGGCGTTTACCGTTAGGTTATAGTCACCTGCTACACCATCAAAGATAGTAGAAGCACTACCAATGTCTCCCTCTAAAGCAATAAGTTGACCACCCGAAGCAAAATCTTTTGATTCAACTTTGTAATTATCCAGGGAAAGATCCTCAGCTTCAAAGAAACGAATGCTTGAACCGGGTGTAGGTTGAGGAGGAGTAGTTAACGGTTGTATCTCAAAGTAGTCCAGACGCGCCCGTTCTCCATCATTACGAGTTCCCTTAATTTCGATAATATCTCCAACTTCAAGATCAACTGTGAAAGTTTGAACCACTAAGTTATCGGCACTGGCACGAGTTCCAGCAAGATTTTGGTCAAGGGTCCATGTACCGACCTGTTGACCATTAACCAGAACCATCACGGGAGAGTTTCCATCTTTTTCGTCAAAAGCCGCCACATCAAGGTCATATTGACCTGCGTCACCCTCGAAGACTGTGGAGACACTGCCTTCAGTGCCGCTGAGGGCAACCAATTGACCACCGGAAGCAAAATTAGCCCGTTCGACTAGATAACCCTCGAGATTGAGATTTTCAGCTTCATAGCGAATACTACCATCGGGTTGTGGAGTGGGTGGAGTAGAAGTCTCTCCTTGAGGTGCAGGATCTTTCGGCCCAACAAAAGTATTGAAGTAGGAACTGGGGTCGCTGTCGCTGAGTCCTTCAACGGTAACAGTCCCGATATTTTGATAGGAGTTATCAAAGTCAATTTCAGTAATAGCGCTACTACCGCTAAAGAAGACTTCCATCCGACTGACATCAATGTCATCCATAGAGAGAATTTGGAAGCTGTTATCACCCTGGGTTTGCAACTCATAACTATCAATCACATTACCCGCAACATCGTAAGTCGTGACTGTCGTACCGTCATCATAGGTATCGACATCGAGAACACCAATTTGATTGACACGTACTGGGGTATCCCAATTAAAGGTAATTGTACCGCCTTCACGAGCGTCATCAGGGTCAGTGGGATCTCCATCTTGAGACAAAATCAACACCTGACCTTGAGGGATACTGTTTTCACCCGGTGTGCCTGCTCCTCCGCCGGGGCGGTTACCGGGGCCACCGAAGTCAACGTGGGGGGTTCCTAAGTCATCGTCAGGGTCACCTGTGGGGTTGGCGGAGTCAAAGATCATAATGCCTTCGCGCCAGTCAGTGGAAATGCTAACCCCCGATAAGCCAGCGTTGATAGTGTTGCCTTGGTCACCCGCAACGAATTGTTCAAAGTCCATGACTTCGTTGAGATCTTGTGCCGCTTCACTGGCGCTATATATCCAGGTTTCACCGGGAGAAAGAACGTTATCGCTATCGACATCAGTAGTGGTATCGAGAACAGGGATAACGCCTTGGTCGTCAGTGACATTAACATCAGCTTCAGCAAAGGCAACTTCACCCGTATTGGTCACTTCATACGTCCAGGTAACGGTTTCTCCTGCCGCAATTTGTGCCGCTTCAGCTAATGTATCTGCATCAATACCGTTAGTGAATTTCTCGATATCGATACCCGGAGTTAAAATCGGAACATCTTCATCATCTTCTTCTGGGGGAGTTTCGTCAGTTGTGACCGTCACTGTATTATCAATATCCCCATCTCCATCCGGATTACCATTAAAATCAATACCGTTATTGTCGATATCTGCTTGAGTTACAGTGTAGGATTCATTGTAAACCCAGGTTTCACCCACTTCTAAGATATTATCTCCATCATCTCCACTATCGGGTGTACCTAAATCTCCACCGAGTAAAGGATCATCAACTGTGACGTTAGTGAGGCTGGTATTACCTGTATTCTCAACAGTAATAGTGTAGTTAATCACATCCCCGGCTTCATCTACAGAAGAGACATCAGCGGTTTTGGTGACAGTAATGTCAGGATCTTGCTCTAATGGTACATCTTCATCATCAGAAACAGGTGGAGTTTGGTCACTATCTGCTGTTGCTGTATTATCAATTTGACCTTCGAGAACATTATCCGGTTCTAAAGTACCATTGCTATCGATATCGGCTTGAGTGATAGCGTAACTGGTAGAAATAGTCTGACTGACTCCAGGTGCAAGTTCACCAATGTTAGTATTAGTACCTGTTAAGGGGTCAGTAACCGTGACATTAGTCAGCGTAACAGAACCTGTATTTGTTACCACTAAGTCGTAGTCAATAATGTCTCCGGCAGCATTGAGAATACCATCGCCTGCAGTATCAATTCCGGTGACTACTTTATCAAAAGTAAGTTCGGGAGGATTATCTAACGGTACATCTTCATCATCAGAAACAGGAGGAGTTTGGTCACTATCAGCCGTGGCTGTATTATCAAGTTGACCCGGAAGTAGATCATCAGGTTCTAGAGTAGCGTTACTATCGATATCGGCTTGAGTGATAGTGTAGCTGGTAGAAACAGTAGCAGTCCCATTCGGTGCTAAGTCGCCAATATTGGTATTGAGTTGTGTTAAGGGGTCAGTAACGATGACATTAGTGAGAGTTTGGTTACCTGTATTCGTAACAACTAAGTCATAGTCAATAATATCTCCAGCTTGGTTAAGGATGCCATCACCTGCCGTATCTACTCCAGTCACGACTTTATCAAGCGTTAACTGAGGATTTAATTCTACAGGTACATCTTCGTCATCTTCTTGAGGCGGAGTTTGGTCACTATCAGCAGTGGCTGTATTATCAATTTGACCCGCTAACATATCATTCGGTTCTAAAGTAGCGTTACTATCAATATCGGCTTGAGTGATAGTGTAGCTAGTAGAAACAGTTTGACTCGCGCCAGGTGCTAAGTCGCCAATATTAGTATTGACTTGTGTTAAGGGGTCAGTTACCGTGACATTTGTGAGAGTAACAGAACCTGTATTTGTCACCACTAAGTCATAGTCAATAATGTCTCCGGCTGCATTAAGAATACCATCACCCGCAGTATCAATTCCAGTCACTACTTTATCGAATAACAAGCCAGATGGTGGGTCTACAGGTACATCTTCGTCGTCTTCTTCCGGGGGAGTTTGGTCAGTTGTTACCGTGGCTGTATTATCGATATCCCCATCATCATCGGGGTTGCCATTGGCATCAATACCATTACTGTCGATATTGGCTTGAGTCACAGTGTATGAACCTGTGTAAGTCCAGGTTTCATCAACATCAAGTTCACCGTCTGCATCTGCATCTCCGGCAGGCCCTATTAACGTTTCGAGTAAAGGATCGCTTACCGTGACGTTGGTGAGGTCTACATTACCTGTATTCTCAACGGCGATAGTGTAGTTAATCACATCTCCAGCTTCATCTACAATTGTGCCACCATCGCTACCATCAGGGTTAGTAATACTGGTGGCGGTTTTAGTGATGGTAATGTCAGGAGTAACAATTAACGGTACATCTTCATCATCAGAAACCGGAGGAGTTTGGTCACTATCTGCTGTTGCTGTATTATCAATTTGACCGGGAAGTAAATCATCAGGTTCTAAAGTACCATTACTATCAATATCTGCTTGAGTAATAGCGTAGCTAGTAGAAATAGTAGCAGTTGCATTCGGTGCTAAGTTGCCAATGTTGGTGTTAGTACCTGTTAATGGGTCAGTAACCGTTACATTGGTGAGAGTAACAGAACCTGTATTTGTCACCACTAAGTCATAGTCAATGATGTCTCCGGCGGCGTTAAGAATACCATCGCCATTCGTATCAACTCCAGT
>CAYSWY010000031.1:37010-50800 GCA_964434975.1 uncultured Lyngbya sp. | reverse complement strand
CAATGATGTCTCCGGCGGCGTTAAGAATACCATCGCCATTCGTATCAACTCCAGTAACTACTTTATCGAATACTAATCCTGGAGTAACAATTAACGGTACATCTTCATCATCAGAAACCGGAGGAGTTTGGTCACTATCTGCTGTTGCTGTATTATCAATTTGACCGGGAAGTAAATCATCAGGTTCTAAAGTACCATTACTATCAATATCTGCTTGAGTAATAGCGTAGCTAGTAGAAATAGTAGCAGTTGCATTCGGTGCTAAGTTGCCAATGTTGGTGTTAGTACCTGTTAATGGGTCAGTAACCGTTACATTGGTGAGAGTAACAGAACCTGTATTTGTCACCACTAAGTCATAGTCAATGATGTCTCCGGCGGCGTTAAGAATACCATCGCCATTCGTATCAACTCCAGTCACTACTTTGTCAAAGGTGAGTTCGATAGGAGGATCTACAGGTACATCTTCGTCATCATCTTCAGGCGGAGTTTGATCGGTTGTTACCGTGGCTGTATTATCAATATCTCCATCATTATCAGCGTTACCATCGGCATCAATACCGTTACTGTCGATATTTTCTTGAGTAACAGTGTATGAACCTGTGTAAGTCCAGGTTTCATCAACATCAAGTTCACCGTCTCCATCTGTATCTCCGGCAGGGCCTGTTAACGTTGCCAGTAAGGGGTCAGTTACTGTGACGTTGGTTAAGTCTACATTACCTGTATTGTCAACGGCGATAGTGTAGTTAATTACATCTCCGGCTTCGTCTACAGTTGTACCACCATCGCTACCGTCAGGGTTTGTAATGCTAGTAGCCGTTTTAGTAATATCTAAATCAGGATTTAAACCAAAGTGGTTACTGGGGTCAGCATCGGGGGCTACCGGGTTTCCATTGGGATCGTCTCCTGTAACTGTTGCGATATTGGTATATTGACCAGGCGTTACGGTGCGAGTCCCAATATATTGCCAAACTTCTCCCGGATCAAGTAGATTATCGGTGTCTGTATCTCCAACGTTGAAGCCATTACTCAAAACTGGATCGGGGATAAAGCTTGGATCTGGCCCGCCATCGTCAACAACTTGGATGTTGCTGATTTCAATACCGCCTGTATTCGTAACTTCGTAGGTAAAAGTTGCTGTGTCACCGACGTTGAGAATAGGACCTGTGGGAACGTCTGCATCTTCTCCATTGGTTGCTTTCTCAATGGATAAGGCGGGTAGAGAACGAATAGTATAGCCAAAATCGATAAACGGATCGCCCACATCGGAGGCTAAGGCATCTTCTCCATAAGCACCTGTAATTAAGGTGCCATCAGTTGTAAACACCCGCGCCCCACTTTGATCGTTATCGGAGTCGAACAGTTGAACTGATTCTAAAGCATTAACTTGAACTTGTTGTTGATCTCCAGTGGTATTTAGGTTTCCGTCCCAGTCTACTGTGACTGTGGTGTCGGCAACGGCTGTAACCCAAATTGGACTACCGTTTTCTGAAGCGAGTGTCCCATCTGAATTCGCCGAACCAAAGGCAAAACCTGTAACAAATCCGGTGCTGAGACTGTTAAAATCTTGTAAAGTGAAGCCCCAGTCATAATCACGACCGCCTGAGCTTTCGGTGGGTACATCTAAGGCGCTGACAACAGAGAATTTATCGGCTGAGTCCTCGGTAAAGAAACGGATGGCTGAGTCTTCGGGCAGGGCAACTGTTCCTGATCCTGTTAAGGGTAGGGCCGCTGTATTAATGGTTTCTGTTGTGCCAGGGGCGACTGTAAAACTACCTCCGGTGTTATCGCTGCCTTGCCAATTGACGGTAATGCTGGAAGTACCGGGATTATGAATAAAGTACTCGATTTGTAGCGTTCTTTCCCCAAATTCATTGTTAAAATCTTCTGTTTTGGTGGTGACTGGGGAGTAATAATCATTTCCTAAGTCGGCATCGGGAGTCAGACTATACCAACGGGTTTCAAAGTTACCATCATCATCGCCTGTGAGCAGGTGAGCTTCAACGGCTTTTCCATCTGTTGTAGTGATCTGATCGGCTTCGTTAATGTCTGCAATGACTAAGGTTTGACCCTGATTAATCGTACCTTGAGAACTGCCATTCAAGAAGACTTCTGTACCATCTTCAGCGGCAGTGATAAATGCTCTGACTTCTTCAAAGATACTGGTTGTACCTCTTGCATCACTGTTTTCTCCGATAACTGCTGTAAAGGCTGTACCATATTCAAAAGTATCAACAACTTCTACGGCTCCTGCCAATACTGTTGAGCCGATAAAACTACCTGTTGGGGAGGTTTGAACCGACTCAGGCCAAATTAATCGGGTTGCTGAAACGGCAGCGGTACTAGCAAATTTATCTCCACCATCAAAGGCATCTGCTGGGTTATTCTGCGGCATTAGGGCGTTAATGACGTTATTGAGGATGATGACATCACCCGCGTTTAATACATCCCCTGCAATGCCCGGAGCAGCACCATTGGTTACATCTCCATCTCCCCAAATTTGAGTTCCACCTAAGTTGTTAGCGCTGTAAAGATTGGTAGGATTGGCAATATCGGCATCAAAGCCATTTTCTCCCTGATCGTAATAAACTAATGTACCGTCACGACTGATTGTGATTGAGGTGACACTGACTAGGTCGTCAGTCACGTTACGTTGCAAGTCATCGAAAAAGTCACGGACAAACGCTTCCGGTAAGGGATTAAAATAGGTTTGTAATGGTGCTGGATTTGCCACGTTTTTTATTCTCCATTAAATAAATGAATTTTTGATTTTCCGGCTGTATTAAACAGAATTAAAAAGCACACTGAATCGTTCTAAGACTGATTCAATCAGAATTAAAAAAAGGGGGAGTTAAAAAGAATTAAAAAGCATCTCAATTTTTCCGCCAGTTATTAATCTGGCGTTACACGATAGTTAATTACTCTTAACCATCTTCTACTGAAAATTTAGGGTAAAATTTTCCAGCATAAATAATGGCTAGAAGTGTTTCGTCCTCTAGAATATAAACCGGGACTAATACGGTTAATTAACCAACGGTCACAGCAGGCTCCGTCGTTTCACGGCGGAGTAATCTGTGACTCAATCTTGAAGCTTATAAAGCGATAAATCTGCTCTTTGTGTTAACGATTTTATCGACTTCAACGTTTTTTTGTTAAGTTCGTTAACAGCTTCTCTTGCTTTATCTTGAATCACCTTAAGTTCTGAACACAAGTTGTTTGCTTTAGCTATTCTTTCCCAAGAGTAACAAAAAAAGGACTCATATCATGTCCGCTGGAATACTTATAATTAACCAACATAAATATTTAAACCCATTAGGCTTAAACTCTATGACATTACAAGCAATTTCCCGAACATGATATCAATGATACTCAAGCGGAGTGATACGCCATCAGGGTATCAATCAAGCTAATACCTGTTTGCATCTTCGTATTACACATTCTTCACTATTGACTAGGGAAAAGAATATTTGCTGTTAAATTAGGTGAATAAAATAGCGTCAAAAGCTGCTACTTTATTAAAGATGAGCACAAACTATCCAACCTCAGGAATCTCCCTGATTAATCGCTGTGTGAAAGACGATCAAATCAAACTGGAGCAAATCATCCGAAATCAATCTAAATCAAAGATGACACTGATAACTGAAAACGACCCTGAACTCTGAAATGCTTCTAAATAGAGCCTTTCTAGCTAACGAATTGCTCTATGAAACTTATGTTATATCAAGCTTTTTTGGTTGTCAACAAAAAATCCTCGATTTAATAAAAAATTTAGTTTTATCAGCCTTTCGGTAGAGAATTGTATGCCTTTAGGTAGAGAAGTTCTATCAGGTTTTCTCTTTTAAAAGGGGATGTTTTTGTCGGATAAACAAGCTGAAAACCCTATATCAATCGCTTTTATCTTTATCTCCTAATCCTTCAATCCCTTTACATTAGGCGATCGCATTCAACCTTTAAGTAATATTAAATGGCATTGCAAATATGGTAATAGTTCTGTATTTAGAAACAATTACTTTATTCAGGTTGAGAGTGTAATATGAAATATTTAAATGATTCCTACAGATAAAGTCGGGATAATTTTGATTGAGATCACTTCTATACCAACGGTCGCGAGTCTCTCAACAGATTGATTGTAACAAATAATTAACATTTTAGCCAAAACCCAAAACCGTGCAACCCAAAATCGACCACCGACTGAGTATCTTTCCTCTGCCTAGAGTCACACAAGAGAGATATGATTATAGTCTGACTGAATTCAACTCAAGTGTAATATGGAAGCTAACTCCTCAACTGAAACCAACCTCACCCCCGAACAATATCGCCGTAAAATGCAGCGACGCAAGCAAGTCCAAGAAGAACGACTGGCGAAAGCTTCTGATAAAAAAGGGTTGATTATTGTTAATACAGGCAATGGTAAAGGGAAAACTACAGCGGCATTAGGAATGGTGATGCGATCGCTGGGTCATGGGTATAAAGTTGCGATTATTCAGTTTATCAAAGGCGCGTGGGAACCTGCGGAAAAGGCGGTTTTAGGTCAATGGCCAGATCAACTGGTGTTTCACGCCATGGGGGAAGGGTTTACCTGGGACACTCAGGATCGTCAACGGGATATTCAGATGGCAGAGAAGGCTTGGGATACGGCGTTAAGTTATATTCGCAATCCTGATTACCAATTAATCTTGTTAGATGAAGTTAATATTGCCTTAAAATTAGGCTATCTTTCTGCTGACACTATTTTAGCGGGTTTAGATGAAAAACCAGCAGATTCTCATGTTATTTTAACGGGTCGAGGTGCGCCTCAAGGAATTATTGATCGCGCTGATTTAGTCACAGAAATGACTTTAGTTAAACATCCATTTAAAGAACAGGGTGTTAAGGCACAAGCTGGAATTGAGTATTAATTAGAGACGGGAAGATTTTGGGAGGGAGAGGAATAAAAGTACTATAATGGTTATACTTTTGTTAGGACAAAAACACTCCCTACATTTCCCCGACCGATTCGCATATCTTCATCTAAATAAGTAATATCTAGCCATCCTTGTTGTTCTCGGGGTTTAATATTAAAGTCAATGGCAGTAAACTTTTGACCGGATTCAATCGCATCAATATATTGTTGCGGTGTTTTGTAATTGATCAACTTTTGTAGTCCAAAAATAGCGCGATTAAACTGAACTTGTACTCGCTTTTGAGAGACAGCTTCAAACTGTGCTATAACGCTGACTAATCCTTCTAAATAAGGAATGCCTGAAACCTCAGCAATATTGTAAACTTTACGATCTTTAACGCGAATACATTGATATATTTGACCTAAATTATACAACGGAAACCGATCAATTCCGAGTAATTCATCACTGGTTGTATACAATAATCGCCAATTTCCATCTAATAATTCTGCTGCTTCAATTGGGTTAGGAGTGGGGTTATAATCTTCAAGTTGAGCAATAGCAGATAAAATAGCAGCTTGATCTAATTTTGTTGCCAGTAACCCGCGATTTTTTCCTGCAATTTGTTCTAATAATCTAGACTTTTGAATCACCATTTTAAAACTCAATCCTAATCTATTGATATTGTTTATGATAACCGATTTAATAACCAGTAGGTTTGCATATCTCCTCTACCTTTAACAGAAATTGTACCTCGAGATTGAAAAATAAATTGATCTTTTAATAATTCGTAAGTGGTTTCTGTGACTTGAATGTGTCCAGGTTCTCCGGAAGATTCCATCCGACTGGCAATATTAACAGCATCCCCCCACAAATCATAAATAAACTTTTTAATTCCAATCACACCTGCTACAACTGAACCTGTATTAATTCCGATGCGAATTTGCAGCTTTTCTTCTGCTGAAAAATCATCTAATAAGGTTTGAGATTGAAACTGTTTCATCACGTCTTGCATACCTAGCGCCATATTGGCAATAGCTTCTGCATGATCTGTTTTGGGTAACGGTAAACCCCCCACAACCATATAAGCATCGCCAATTGTTTTAATTTTTTCTAAACCATATTTTTCCGCAAGTTCATCAAAACTAGAAAATATTTGATTGAGTAAATTCACGAGTTTAATCGGTGATATTTTAGCAGACATAGGTGTAAAACCCACAATATCTGCAAATAAAATAGTGACTTCTTCCATGGCTGAGGCGATGGAACGTTCGCCATTTTTAAGCTGTTCTGCAATGGCTCGGGGTAATACATTTAATAACAGTTCTTCTGATTTTTCTTTTTCTTGAGATAACTCAGCCGTTCGTTCTTCGACTCGTTTTTCTAATTCTTCGTTTGTTTGTGCTAATTCCAGAAATGACTCTTGAAGTTGCTGACTCATCCGATTAAAAGAATTGGCTAGAGTATTGAGTTCTTTAATATTTTCAGAAGCCACTGTTTGGTTAATATTTCCTTCTGCAATAGCATGGCTGGCTTGGGAGAGTTGTAAAATTGGATGACTAATCCATTTTGCCGTGATTAAACTGATGATGATTGTAATCGCAATTGCTAATAAACATAAGCTTAATGTCATTTTATTATTAGCATGAATTTTAGCCATAAAATCATTTTCTGGAAGGACTAAAACAATCAACCAATCTAAACCCCGACCATCTTTAAATGGCAAAATCTGAACAAATTGTCGTTGACCTTCAATCAGAAAGTCAAGCTGTTTAGGTTGTTGAATAGATGCTAAGTTTTGATTATATTGCTTTAAATATTCTGTAGTTTCTCGAACTAAAATATTCTGGCTCTGAGAGGCATCTAGCCTTGTCATCTTACCTCTAATTTTAGCAGTCAGTGGTTCATCTGTTGAGCTAGAAACTAACTTTCCTGAGCGTTCAATAATAAAAGCTTGTCCAGATTCACCAATGTCTAATTCTCGGAGAAACTGTCTTAATTCTCCGGATAATAACACATCCGCACCACAAACCCCTAAGAAGTTTTTACCATTTTGACCATAGGTAGGGATACTAGCAGTTAAAGTGAGTAAATGACTGGTAAAATCAAAATAAATTGGACTCCAACTGGCTTGACTAGACGCTCGAGCAATTCGATACCAAGGTCTAACTCGGGGATCAAAAGTATTTAATTCTTGCAAAAAATACATCCGATTTGCTCGTACATCTAAACGATAAAGATGCATCTTACCATTGGTGGTTTCATTGCGAATCATTAATTCAAATGAGTCTTGATTATCCGTCCGTCCAACTCCAATAAAATTACCCGTTTGTTGTTCACCACAATAAACACCATTAATAAAAGAAGCGACTTTAACTTGTTGTAAAAATTGATTCACTCTGATATCGCTAATAAAATCAATTTCTCGTTCGGTTAATGCGAATGCATTAAGGCGATTAATTGCATGGGGAATCTGAATCGAAGAATAGAGTTTTTGATTGATTCGTTCTGTTAATTCATTGCGAAGTTGAAAGGCTAAATCATGAACCGCTTGCTGTCCATTGCGAAAAGAAACATAGCCAACTAAACTCACAATAGCCACCATTTGAAAAACGAATGGCACACTGACAACCGTTCGTAGAGAAAGACGACGGATTTTATATTTGAATTTTTGAACTAATAACGGGAGGAGTAAAATTGACATTATCCTCAATTCACAGAATACTCTGTATTAATTTTAAAGGGAAAGCTTGATCATGATCAATTAATCTAAAACCGATCAACATTAGTAATTTTAGAGTTAATTTTACAATCGAGGTTGATTAGATTCCCCTAGCAGTGAGGGCAGTCGAACGGCTGATTTAATTTAAATAATTCTTAATTTTAACCCCCTTCAAAAAAAACTTGAAATTTGCTAAACTCATAAACGACTCCCATCCCTGAATGAATGGATTCCCATGTCTAACCCCAGCTCGATTTATCCTGTTTTGTGGCAAGGCGATCATGTTGCTTTGATCGATCAAACTCTACTGCCTTTAAAGTATCAATATCGCCCCATTCACAATTACCAAGACATGGCAACGGCGATTAAAACGATGGTGGTTCGGGGGGCTCCTGCAATTGGCATTGCTGCCGCGTATGGGATGTATTTAGGGGCCAGAGAAATCCGGACAACAGATCATGCTACCTTTTTAACTCAACTTGAAGCGATCGCCCAAATTCTACGGCAAACCCGCCCCACTGCTGTTAATCTGTTTTGGGCAATTGATCGAATGTTACAAACGGCAGCCACTACGAAGGGTTCTATTGAACAGATTAAACAGGAATTGTTAGAAACGGCAAATCAGATTCAAACGGATGATGTTCGCACCTGTTTAGCCATTGGAAATCATGGTTTACAAGTTTTACCCAAAACACCCGAGAAACTCAATATTCTCACACATTGTAACGCAGGTGCATTAGCCACAGGAGGTTATGGTACAGCATTAGGTGTAATTCGTTCAGCCTGGCAACAAGATCGACTGTCACGAGTGTATGCTGATGAAACTCGTCCTCGTTTACAAGGGGCAAAATTAACCACTTGGGAATGTGTTCAAGATGGCATTCCCGTCACGTTAATTTCTGATAATATGGCAGCTCATTGTATGAAACAAGGATTAATTCATGCCGTTGTCGTTGGCGCAGATCGAATTACTGCTAATGGTGATGCAGCCAATAAAATTGGGACTTACAATGTTGCGATTATTGCTAAAGCACACAATATTCCCTTTTTTGTTGCTGCGCCTTTGTCAACCGTTGATTTTAAATTAGAAACTGGGGATGAAATTCCAATAGAACAACGCGATGAAAGTGAATTATATCAGATTGGTACAACTCAAATTTGTCCAGAAGGGGTAGAGTTTTATAACCCGGCGTTTGATGTGACTCCGGCTGAATTAATCACTGCAATTATTACTGAAAAAGGGGCAGTTAAACCTGAGAAACTCAGACAATTTGGCGAATGAGGCAATAGCAAACGGACGTATCGAATAGTAAACGGGCGTATGCAATGCGCCCCTACCTGATAAAATCTAAACCTGACGTTTCAATATATCGCCCTTCCATGACTGCTGCTGTTGAGATAAAAGATCCGAATCTTTGGCCGAATTTACTACAACAACTGTTAGACCGTCAATCCTTATCTCAAAATCAGGCTTCAGCGTTAATGGAGGGATGGTTAGATGAAGCTATTCCCCCTGTATTATCCGGTGCAATATTAGCGGCTTTGCAAGCAAAAGGGATTTCTGCCGAAGAATTAGCGGGAATGGCGCAAGTCTTACAGTCTCAATCTTTAGGTCAAGGGGAAACTGCTACTGAAGGATTATCTAATAACACATTTCGGGTGATTGATACCTGCGGCACAGGCGGGGATGGTGCATCGACTTTTAATATTTCCACGGCAGTGGCGTTTGTAGCCGCAGCAGCAGGGGTTCCGGTGGCAAAACATGGAAATCGCTCGGCATCGAGTAAAGTGGGTTCAGCGGATGTTTTAGAGGCGCTGGGTGTGAATTTAAAAGCCCCGAGTGAGCAGGTTAAAGCCGCCTTAACGGAAGTAGGGGTAACGTTTTTATTTGCTCCCGGTTGGCATCCAGCAATGAAGGCTGTGGTACCGTTACGAAAGACGTTGAAAGTGCGGACGGTATTTAATTTAATTGGGCCGTTGGTGAATCCGTTAATGCCGCAAGCACAGGTGATTGGGGTATTTTCACCCGTATTACTCGAAACGATAGCAGCGGCTTTAGGGAAATTAGATAAGCAAGTTGCTATTGTTTTACATGGTCGGGAAAAACTGGATGAGGCGGGTTTAGGAGATTTAACAGATTTAGCAATATTATCGGAAGGCAGTGTACAATCTGTCAGTATTGATCCGCAACAGTTAGGGTTAACGCCTGCGCCGCTTTCTGCTTTGAAGGGGGGAGAAGTAGCAGAAAACCTGGAGATTTTACGCAATGTTTTGCAAGGAAAAGCTACTGTTGCGCAACGGGATGTGGTGGCGTTAAATGCATCCTTAGCCCTGCAAGTGGCTGGAGTTGTTCCGTTAATGGCTCATGCAGAAGGGATTAAAATGGCTCAAGATATTCTACAAAATGGTTCAGCTTGGGAGAAACTGGAGGAATTAGTTCAGTTTCTCAAAGAGTAAATATTATTATTACACTTGTATTATTTGAATGGCAATTAAAAAAACCGAACTTTATAGTTCTTTATGGGCAAGTTGTGATGAATTGCGGGGTGGGATGGATGCCTCCCAATATAAAGAGTATATTCTTACCTTATTGTTTATCAAATACGTTTCTGATAAATACGAAGGAGAAGCCGATGCCCTGATTGAAATTCCGGCAGGTTGTGCTTTTCGCGATATTGCTGCATTACAAGGAAATAGTAATATTGGGGAAGAAATTAATAAAACGATTACCCAATTAGCAGAAGCCAATGAACTACAAGGGGTGATTAATGTTGCTGACTTTAACGATGAGGATAAACTCGGTAAAGGTAAAGAGATGGTAGACCGTCTCTCGAAATTAGTCGCTATTTTTAATGGGTTAAATTTAGGTAGTAACCGCGCAGATGGGGATGATTTACTGGGGGATGCTTATGAATATCTTATGCGTCATTTTGCCACTCAATCGGGTAAAAGTAAAGGACAATTTTATACCCCAGCCGAAGTCTCGCGAGTGGTGGCTAAAGTGGTTGGGGTAAAGGCTACAACCCCCCAAGATCAAACGGTTTATGACCCTACTTGTGGTTCAGGTTCATTATTACTTAAAGTCAACGACGAAGCCCGTAACGGCTTAAGTTTATATGGGCAAGAAATGGATAATGCAACTTGGGCATTAGCGCGGATGAATACCATTTTGCACAATAATGAAACCGCAGAAATTGAGAAAGGGAATACTTTAGCCTCTCCCCATTTTAAGCAAAATAATAATAGTCTGAAAACCTTTGATTTTGCTGTTGCTAACCCGCCCTTTTCTTACAAAGCTTGGAGTAGTGGCATTGACCCAGAAAATGATGAATATCAACGGTTTGAGTCTGGTATTCCTCCCGCGAAAAATGGGGATTTTGCCTTTTTATTGCATATTCTCACATCCCTTAATAGTACGGGAAAAGCAGCGGTTATCTTACCTCACGGAGTATTATTTCGGGGTAATGCTGAGGCGGCTATTCGCAAAAACTTAATTCAACAAGGCTATATTAAAGCAATTATTGGTCTGCCTGCTAACCTCTTTTATGGCACAGGTATCCCCGCCTGTATTATTGTCATAGATAAAGCCGCAGCCGATAGCCGAGAGAGTCTATTTATGATCGATGGCAGTAAAGGCTTTTTTAAAGATGGTAATAAAAACCGTCTCCGCAGTCAGGATATCCATAAAATTGTAGACGTATTTAATAACCAGCTAGAATTACCCCGCTACAGTCGCAATGTAACTTTAGCAGAAATTGCTGCCAATGATTATAATCTGAATATTCCCCGTTATATTGACTCGAGTGAAGCCGAAGATATCCACGACTTAAACGCCCATCTCAACGGTGGTATTCCTAACGCTGATATTGATGCCTTACAAGCCTACTGGCAAGTATTTCCTCAACTGCGAAATGTCTTATTTTCTCCGAGTCAACATTCGGGTTATAGCGAGAGTTTAATAGCTGCCAGCCAGGTAAAAAACACGATTCTTAATCATCCTGAATTTACCGACTTTACCCAACGTAGCCTTAAACTTTATTATCAATGGCGCGACTCTCACGCCGAACAATTAAAGACTATTAACCCAGACCATAAACCCAAAGAAATCATCAATACACTTTCCGAGGACTTATTGAAACGGTTTTCAACAGCGGAATTATTAGATAAATACGATATTTATCAAATTCTAATGAACTATTGGGCGGAAACTCTACAAGATGATATTTATATCTTAATTCAGGAAGGCTGGACGGCTCAAAATCTCCTGCGGTTAATGGAAGTCAAAAAAGGAGAAAAACTCAAAGAAACCCCTGACTTAATGATTGGAAAACAGAAATACAAAGCCGATTTAATTCCTCCAGAATTAATGATTGCCCGATATTTCCCAGAAAAACAAGAACAAATTAATCAATTGCAGGGAGATTTAGATGCTATTACTCAAGAATTAGAGGCTATTATAGAAGAACATAACGGCGAAGACGGGGCGCTGAGTGATGCCCAAACTGATGCGGGAAAAGTCACCAAAACCACTGTTACAGCCCGTTTAAAAGCGATTAAACACGACCCAGACGCAGAAGATGAGTTAACCGTATTACAGCAATGTCTAAAATTATTTGAACAAGAAACTGCCCTGAAAAAAGCCGTTAAAGATGCCCAAACAGTATTAGATCAAACTATCTTTAAACAATATCCTAAACTCACCCCAGAAGAGATTAAAACCCTCGTGGTTGATGATAAATGGTTTACCACCCTAGAAACCCAAATTACCGCCGAAATTGAACGAGTAACGCAACAGTTAGCCAACCGCGTTAAAACCCTAGAAGAACGTTATGCTGAGACTTTACCCCAAATTGAACAGGAAGTGATAGCGTTATCGAGTCAAGTAGAAAATCATTTAAAACGCATGGGGTTAAAGTGGGGATAGGAAACTAGGAATTACAGTCTAAATACGTTATTGATACATTAAAGCTGCCTCTTCAACCTCTCCCCAACCCTCTCCTAGGAGGAGAGGGGGCCAGAAAATCCTGCAATATCACTATTAACCCGTTAAGAGATTTTTCTTATTCCCCTGCTTTTAGGAGGGGCTAGGGGAGGTTCCAAACCCCTGCCATATCGCGATAATATTTATAATATGAGTCCGTTATTGACTACAATATTAATGATTAATCATAAACAGTTCAAAGGAATTTAACCGTAATGTTGTCGATAAAAAAGCAGATTATAACCAATGAAGCGATGCAGCCAACTGGCGTGATTATCAGTTATCAAGATTGGCAGAAAATAGAGGCATTATTACAGCAATATGAACAAGAAAATAAACTAACAAATGACACTGACTCCTCAGCCGATATTAATTCCTATGCTGGCAGTATTCAATCTTTAACAATCGATCCGTTAGAATATCAACAGCAGACAAGAAACCCATAGTATTAAATCTATTAATAAGCCAGATTTTTTCTCATTCAATCAAAATTATGACAACTCTAACAGATATCGGAACGTTAATCACTCACTTATCAGAAAACGGTAAAACTCGCCCAATAATTGCAGGTACTAGAACCTCTGTGCGTCGGGTTGCTGTACTCTATAAACAAGGCGCAACAGCAGAAGAAATTGCCCGCCTTATGAGTCATCTTAGTCTTGCCCAAGTTTATGCTGCCCTAACTTATTATCATGCTAATCGAGATCAAATTGAGGCCGATTTAATAGCAGAAGAAGCTGAATATGACCGATTGATGGCACTCCATACCCAAAACACTAAACAGGTGCAAGAATGAGTAAAATTCTGCTGTATATTGATGAGGATGCAATGAATGAGGACTTTGTGCAGGCATTGCGATCGCGTAATGTCGATGTTTTAACGGTTGCAGATGTGGGGATGCTTCATAAAACCGATCAAGATCAGTTGAGTTGGGCAACAGAAAATAAACGAGTTATTTTTAGCTTTAACGCTAGAGATTTTTATCAATTACACACAATTTTATTAGCTCAAGGAATGTCTCATGCGGGAATTATATTAGCACCACAGCAACGGTATAGTTTGGGTGAAAGACTACGGGGAGTTTTGCATTTAATTAATACTTACTCAGCCGAGGAAATGATAGGAAAAATTGAGTTTTTAAGTCGTTGGATACCACGAATAGATGAATAACGAACAAGTGCCAGCCGGATATAAAAATACAGAAATTGGG
>CAYSWY010000031.1:0-36910 GCA_964434975.1 uncultured Lyngbya sp. | reverse complement strand
AAAGCCATAAAACAGGGGATGATGCAGGAATTATTGACGGGGAAAGTTCGCTTAAAATAGATGAGGGAACGGGGAACGGGGAACAGCCCCAACCTTTACGGGCGCATGCAATGCGCCCCTACTGACTTCAATATGGGGGGTTATAACGATGAGTGATGTGGGTCAAAAAGAAGGTGAAACCCAGAAACGGGTCATTGAATTATTTCAGAATAATTTAGGGTATCGGTATTTAGGCAATTGGCACTATCGAGAGAATAACCGCAATATTGAGGCGGAACTATTGCGGCGGTGGTTGAGTGGGCGAGGTGTTAGTGAGACGTTGATTACCAAGGCGTTAGATAGCCTAAACAAGGCGGCAGCGTTGGACGGGAGTACCACCCTGTATGATGGGAATCAGGCGGTGTATGGGCGGCTACGGTACGGTGTGAAGGTGAAGGCAGGGGCGGGAGAACAGACTCAGACGATTTGGTTAATTGATTGGGAAAATCCGGAGAATAATGATTTTGCGATCGCAGAAGAAGTTACTATTAAGGGAAACTATAATAAACGCCCGGATATTGTATTGTATGTTAATGGGATTGCTTTGGGGGTATTGGAATTAAAGCGCTCATGTGTTTCTATTGGGGAAGGTATTCGGCAAAATCTGGATAATCAAAAATCGGAGTTTATTCGGCCATTTTTTACCACGATGCAGTTAGTGATGGCGGGTAACGATAGTCAGGGGTTACGTTACGGGACTATTGAAACCCCGGAGAAATATTATCTCAATTGGAAAGAGGAAAACCCGAATTATCATCCTCAAACGGATAGTAAAATTCAGAGATATTATGCTGCAAATGATTGTGGTTTAGCTGAAAATCATTTATTAGATTGTGGTTTAGTTCGTCTCTGTGAAAAAAGTAGATTTTTAGAGATACTTTATTCTTTCATTGTGTTTGATGCCGGAATAAAAAAGACCTGTCGCCACAATCAATATTTCGGGATAAAAGCCGCCCAGAAGTTTATCCAACGGCGGGAGAATGGGATTATTTGGCATACTCAAGGGTCGGGTAAAAGTTTAACCATGGTGTGGTTAGCAAAATGGATACGAGAAAATATTACCCAGCCTAGAGTTTTAATTATTACCGATCGCACTGAACTTGACGAGCAAATTGAAAAGATATTTTTAGGGGTAAATGAGGATATTGTCCGCATTCAAAACGGTTCGGTTAAAGGGAAATCTTACCCCAGCGGGGCGGCGGCATTGGTAGCCACTTTAGACGCGAATCAAGACTGGTTGATTTGTGCTTTAGTGCATAAATTTGGCAACAGTTCTAACGGAGATATAGAGGCGTTTGCAGCGGCGTTAGAGGGGATGAACCTCAAGCAGCAAACTATCGATCAAGAAATATTTGTATTTGTAGATGAATGCCATCGAACTCAGTCGGGTAATTTAAACCAAGCGATGAAGCGGTTATTACCCAATGGGGTATTTATTGGGTTTACGGGTACGCCGTTATTAAAAGCAGATAAACAGAAAAGTATTGAAGTATTTGGTGAGTATATTCATACCTATAAATATGACCAAGCGGTGGCGGATGGAGTGGTTTTAGATTTACGTTATGAAGCCAGAGATATCGATCAACATCTTACTTCTCCAGACAAAATAGATCAATGGTTTGAAATTAAAACACGAGGGTTATCAGATAAGGCAAAAACTCAACTCAAACAAAAATGGGGAACAATGCAAAAACTCCTTTCTAGTAAGTCCCGTCTGGAAAAAATTGTTAATGATATTTTACTGGATATGGAAACCAAACCCCGTTTGATGGAAGGTCGAGGTAATGCTATGTTAGTGTGTTCCAGTGTATACGAAGCCTGCAAAATTTATGATTTATTGAGTCAAACAAGTTTTAAAGATAAATGCGCTATTGTTACCAGTTATAAGCCTTCTGCGGGCAAAATTAAAGGGGAAGAAACCGGGGCAGGAATGACAGAAAAGCTACGAAAGTACGAAATATACCGCAAGATGTTAGCCAACTATTTTAATCAAGCAGAAGACAAGGCGATGCATCGAGTCGAGGAATTCGAGAAAGCAATTAAAAATAAGTTTATTAACCAACCCGGTCAAATGCGGTTATTAATTGTAGTTGATAAGCTACTAACTGGGTTTGATGCCCCGTCTGCGACTTATCTTTATATTAATAAAAAGATGCGAGATCATGGTTTATTTCAAGCAATATGTCGCGTCAACCGTTTAGATGGGGAAGATAAAGAATATGGCTATATTGTGGACTATCAAGATCTATTTAAAAAGTTAGAACAGTCTATTACTAACTACACCAGTGGCGCGTTTGATACCTATGACTCGGAAGATGTCGAAGGCTTACTGAAAGACCGTTTTGAGAAAGCATACGAACGTTTAGAACAAACTCGCGAAACCGTTAAAGCCTTGTGTGAACCTGTTGCCCGTCCTCGCCAAATTCAGGATTATTTACATTATTTTTGCACATCCGATGGATTAGATCAAGATGCTTTGGCCGATAATGAACCCAAACGGATTAAATTATATCAGTTTGTGGCGGCGTTATTGCGGGCTTATGCTGCCATTGCCAACGATATGGAAGCGGCGGGATATACTCCCCCAGAAGCCAGGGAAATTAAAGCCGAAGTAAACCATTACGCAACAATGCGAGATCAGGTAAAATTGGCTAGCGGTGACGATCTGGATATGAAACAATATGAACCAGATATGCGCTACCTTTTAGATAGTTATATTCAGGCAGATGACAGCAAAATTCTGTCTCAGTTTAAAGAATTAGGGTTAATTGAGTTAGTGGTTCAAAACGGAATTAATACTCTTGAAAAATTGCCAGAAGGGTTACAAGAAAATCCGCAAACGATGGCAGAAACCATTGAGAATAATATGCGGCGAGTTATTATTGACAAAAATCCGGTTAACCCTAAATATTATGGGGAAATGTCAGATTTATTAGATGATTTAATTCAGCAACGACGACAACAAGCCATTGATTATCAAGAATATCTTAAACAGGTCGAAACCCTCGCTAAACAGGTGATGCAAAGAGATAATAACACCACAACTTATCCGGCTGCAATCAATACAGATGCTTTGCGATCGCTATATGATAATCTAGAATATGATCGCGAATTAGTGCTAAAAATTGATAAAGCTGTCCGTCAGACTAAAAAAGCAGATTGGATAGGAAATCGGAGAAAAGAAAAAGAAGTTAAAATAGCGATCGCCAAAGTTCTATCAGACGGTAAGATAGATATTGATTCAATTTTTAACCTTGTGAAAAATCAACGTGAGTACCACTAGCCTGCTGCTGGAGACAGAGATGACGGTGAGTAATATCCCTATCCAGGTTATCCGTAAACCCATCAAAAATCTACATTTAGCCGTCTATCCCCCAAAGGGTCGCGTTCGAGTTTCTGCGCCGTTGCAGGCAACAGATGATAATATACGCTTAGTGGTTGTGACTCGTTTAAATTGGATTAAACAGCAGCAAGCCCAGTTTCAAGCCCAACCCCGCCAACCCCAACGAGAAATGGTATCTGGGGAAACCCATTATTTGTGGGGTCAGGGTTATCTGTTAGAAGTCATTGAACGTCACGGTCGCCACGAAATTATCATTAAAAATAATAAAACACTTCAGCTTTTTGTCAATCCTGGAACTTCTACCCCTAACCGCATACGAGTCCTGAATGAATGGTATCGTCAGCAAATCAAGCAACAAATACCTAATTTATTAAACCATTGGCAACCCATTATAGGGGAACAAGTGGCAGACTGGGGTATTAAGAAAATGAAAACAAAATGGGGAAGCTGTAATATTAAACAACGTCGAATTTGGTTAAATTTAGAATTAGCCAAAAAACCGTTAGACTGTTTAGAATATGTTGTGGTGCATGAAATAGTTCACCTTTTAGAACGATATCATAATCATACATTTAAGGCATACATGAATCAATTCTTACCCCAATGGCGGTTACGTCAAGACATCTTAAATCAAGAACCTTTAGGGAATTAAAACGGGTGCTATTCTGAACAAAAATGAATATAATCTAATTAGATGATTCACCCACAGAGGACTCAGAAGAGGTATCAGAAGACGAGCCATCGGATGAGTCTAAGTCAGACGAGTCAGTAGAGCGGTTAGCCGGGGCTGTTAAGCCATCGGATGAGTCTAAGTCAGACGAGTCAGTAGAGCGGTTAGCGGGGGCTGTTGACGGTTGAGAGGGTACACCTTCAGACTCAGCGGGTTGAGAGGGTTCTCCTACGGGTTCAGTCTGTAGATTAGGGTTAGGTTGAGTCCGTTGAGGAGAGGCAGAACGTTCCCGAAACTCTACTACATCTTGTTTAATTGTAATATCATATTGACCAAAAATATCCTGTCCCAACAGTCCAATATCCAAAGCCGGAGCAATAGCAACCGTAACGTTATCTGTGACAGCGCCTGCAACATTAATAGATTGAACTAAACCGACATCAAATTCAACACCTCTGGCGCTAGGAGTATTTGCCCTCTCTCTCCCGGCTGGAACCACCCCTAAAAACTCTGCCATAATCGGTGTAATGACTGTATTGCTTGCTCCTGTATCGAGCAACATCTCAAAAGATTGTTGATTATTAAATACGGCTTCAATTACGGGAATGGTATCATTTAACCGACGCAGAATTCTGGCCTGATATACCCCGCCTTGAGATGAGCCATTACTATTACTCCCTAGTTCTGATAAAGGCTGTGGTTCAGGATATTGACAGACTTCTGGCAAGAAAACAACTTCTCCTTCAGGAGTCTCGAGGAAGCATCCCGGATATTCTTGAGCTGTTGCTTTCCAGCCGAAGCTGAAACATCCAGCAAGCATTAAGCAAGCAATAGAAACAGGAGTTAACCTTTTCCCCGTGGGATGTAATAACTTTTGTCTGCCAAAGAGAGAAAATAAAGGTTTGTCATTCATCGCACCGCTGGCTCCCAACAACCAATTTAAAGAGTAAGATAATTTTAACTATATTTTATCAAACTCTTCTGATTTCACTTCTGCCTAAAGTACAGTTTAGATGAATCTTGTGTTGAAGATTCGTTAAGAACAGAAAAATATACTATGAAATTAACGATAAATCCTAATTTTTGTTATCGTCGCTGCTCGTAGTTTTTAGTTTGTTGTGACGTAATATCTTACGTCTGTACAGTTGTTAATATTTAGTTTTTGATTGAGTACAAAATCATTATTCTATAAATTAAATTGATATTCTACAGAATATTTTCGATCTTTTAGTATTGAGTTATTAGTGTTTTATACTTTATCTTCAATGCGCTTTCTGGAGCAAAGGATTATATCAGTTTTATCAGCAACTAATGCAAGACTACAAAACTCATCACTAAAAACTAAAAACTAAAAACTAATAACTAAAAACTAATAACTTAATATTACTGTTGTCGGTAATCTTCAATTAAATCCGGGAGATAATCAAAGCCATCTACTCCAATTTGTGCAATAATTTTATCACGATATTTTGACAGAATAGCCTTAAATTGTTCTTCTCCTAATTTTCCTTGTAAAATCATCATTAACGCTGCCGTTTGTTGCCATTGCAAATTACCGCTTTGTTCCAGTAAGTACATTCCTAAGCAACCCAAATATACAGCCAAATCATTTTGCTGAAGTTGATAATAAGCTTCTGCAATATAAGCACAGCCTAAAGCTTGTAGATTGCTATCTCCAACGGACTGAACCACAGATAATCCCTGTTCTAAAACTTGAACCGCTTGCAGAGGTTGTTCTAGGGTAACGTAAGCAATTCCTAAACCAATTAAACTCAGTGCTTTATTCAATAAATTATTCAGCTTTTCTGAAAGTTTTAAGCCTTGTTGTAAATAGCTGATCGATGATTCTAACTGTTCTGCTGTAACGGCTCGTTGTTGTCGAGATATGAGAATTTCACAAAAACCTAAACTGACTAAACTATAAGCTTCTCCGGTTTTATTACCCGTTTGTCGGGCTAAAATCAATGCCCGCTGCGCTTGATTAATGGCTGAATTGTAATCATTATTACGCCAGTTTAATCGGCTTAAATGATTTAAATTTGCAACTTCACAAGCCTTGTCTTGAGTTTGACGAGACAGTTCTAAAGCTTCTTGATGAAAATCTAACGCTTTTTGATTATTTCCCATCCACTGCTGAGAATAGCCTAAAACAGTTAAAATTCGAGCTTTTTCTTGCACATTTTCAACTTCATTTAAAGGTTGATCTAAATAGTCAATTGTGTCTCGGAAAGTATCACCTGAAAATGAAGCAAATACACCGCCATAAAGCGGAAAATTAGGACGCCCCGCAAAAGCCCGTAAACTCTGTAATGTCATTTGAAAACAAGCTTGAGAAAGTTGTTCTTTTTGATTTCCAACAGATGCCATTTGAAATCCTTGACTCAACTCACCCCAAATCATCGCAAAAACAATAAACGTTACCCCGGATAAATCCTGTCCAACTTTAGCACTATAAGCTTGTTTATCAAACCAAGTGATCAGTCCCATTTGCAAATCTCGCATTAATACCATTAACCCAGCCCAACTCTTTAAATCAATCGTATTTTGAGCGGAAATAATAGCAGCAGCCGATTGATTTTGTGCTTGTAAATTAAATAATTCTTTTGCTAATGGATGACTCACATTTTTTGCCCAACTCGCCCAGGGGCCAGAATGACTAACCACTTCACCAAAACCCACAGCGCGGTTTTGCACATCATAAATCCAGCTAATTAAATAGGGTTCTAATTCTGTAACGGCAGTTAAACCTTCAATTAATCCTGCTGCATATTGACGCAGTTCAAAAGCAACTGATTCATCGGGTAAATTGTCAGCCGCTTGTTGTAAAGATTTTGCTAATTGTTGAATTTGAGGATGTTTGAAAAGATAAGATTGATTGGGATCTAAAAACTTTAATAAAATCCCTAAACGTTCCTCTGGGGAAACAGCAAGAATTTGTTGAACCGCAAGATCACATTGACTTTGAGCTTGATATTTTTTTTGCCATTGTTCCCAAGCCTGTTGTAATAGTTTAATCGCCCGCAGTTGACGAGTTAATTTTGCTTGTTTTAATTCGTCTGATTCTGTTTTGGTCTTGTTTTCTAAAGTATTAAATTTATCAATTAAACACCGCTCAAAAATTTCTCCCGTTCCCAGTTCCAGCGCCTCCACTAAACGACGATAAATGATCTCTTTAGACGCAATTTTGCCTTTAAGAACATTCGCAATGATCTCGTCAATAAATGTAATGTATTTGTCTTGATAGTTACTCGTCATGGGTTATTAGTTATTAGTTATTAGTTACTCGTCAATTCTCTGTTACCTGTGCGCGTTGGCGATCGCCTGCTTGCCCTGTGCGCGATCGCAAGATTGCAAGATTGCAAGAGTGCCTATTCCCCATTCTCTACCCCGTAATTACCAATCTTCGGTACAATGGATGATCTAGTGTTACTCTGACCCACTAACTTCGTCAAAATCCACCTGCTGAAGATTATAACTTTATCATGTTCGATGCCCTGGCTGAACGCTTAGAATCCACCTGGAAAAAACTCCGTGGCCAAGATAAGATCTCGGAATCAAATATCCAAGATGCCTTGAAAGAAGTCCGTCGTGCTTTAATAGATGCCGATGTCAACCTTCAAGTCGTTAAAGAATTTGTTGCCGAAGTTGGCGAAACTGCCCAAGGGGCAGAAGTCCTGTCTGGTGTACGACCCGGAGAACAGTTTGTCAAAATTGTTCACGATGAATTAGTTAAGGTGATGGGGGAAAGTAATGTTCCCCTGGCCCATGCTGAAACAGCCCCCACGGTGATTCTAATGGCGGGTTTGCAAGGAACCGGGAAAACCACAGCATCGGCGAAGTTAGCCCTGCATCTGCGTAAGGAAAACCGCAGCGTCATGTTAGTGGCAACAGACGTTTATCGTCCAGCGGCAATTGACCAGCTTCTAACCTTAGGAAAACAAATAGATGTTCCGGTATTTGAACTCGGGAGTGATGCTAACCCGGTTGAAATTGCCCGTCAAGGCGTAGAACAAGCCAAAGCCCAAGACATTGATACCGTTATTATTGATACGGCGGGTCGGCTGCAAATTGACCCGGAAATGATGGCGGAGTTAGCCCAAGTTAAGAAAACCGTTAAACCCGATGACACCCTCCTTGTGGTGGATGCCATGACGGGTCAAGAGGCGGCAACCTTAACCCGAACCTTTAATGACGAAATTGGTATCACAGGGGCGATTTTAACCAAGTTAGACGGGGATAGCCGAGGCGGGGCGGCGTTATCTATTCGGCGGATATCTGGCGCACCGATTAAGTTTGTGGGGACAGGGGAGAAAGTTGAAGCATTACAACCCTTTTACCCCGAACGGATGGCATCCCGTATTCTGGGGATGGGGGATATTCTCACATTCGTTGAAAAAGCCCAGGAAGAATTTGACATTGCTGATGCTGAGAAGATGCAGGAAAAAATCCTGGAGGCGAAGTTTGACTTCACCGATTTTCTCAAGCAAACGCGGATGATGAAGAATATGGGATCTCTCGGGGGGTTAACTAAGTTAATTCCAGGGATGAATAAAATCTCCCAAGAACAGCTAGAAAAGGGTGAGACTCAACTGAAGCGGTCTGAAGCGATGATTAATTCCATGACCATCCAAGAACGCAAAAATCCTGAACTATTATCAGGGTCTCCTTCCCGTCGTCGTCGTATTGCCAAAGGTTCAGGACACAGCGAACGAGATGTAACCCAACTGGTGAGTGATTTCCAGAGAATGCGCTCAATGATGCAACAGATGGGTCAAGGCGGGTTTCCCGGAATGGGAGGAATGCCCGGAATGGGAGGAATGCCAGGAATGGGAGGAATGCCAGGAATGGGAGGCCCCCAAGCGGGTTGGCGCAATGCTCCCGGTCAAGGCAAGAAGAAAAAGAAAAAAGCCAAGAAAAAGAAAGGCTTTGGGCAACTGTGAGGTATTGTGATTCGTTATTCGTTGTTTGTTCTTGGTTGCTTGTAGAGTACCTAACAGTCGGTGAAACGCTTCCAAGCGCTGAAAGTATTTATTTCCTTTAGTGACGAATAGTGACAAATGACAAATAACGAATGACAACTCTGCAAATCTAGAAAATAGCTTACAATTCTAAAAGGAGTGTAGTGAACTAAAATGATCAAACTGCGATTAAAAAGATACGGTAAGAAGCGCGAAGCTAGTTACCGAATTGTAGCGATGAATAGCTTGTCTCGTCGCGAAGGCCGTCCGTTAGAGGAATTAGGATTCTATAATCCCAGAACCGATGAAACTCGACTGGATGTGCCAGCCATTGTTCGTCGTCTCCAACAAGGAGCACAACCGACTCGAACTGTGCGTAACATCCTACAGAAAGCCAATGTATTTGAACAACTTAAGTCCGGAGTCAACCCAGAGTCCACAACCAGTTCAGCAGAACCTGAAGCCGTCAGCACGACCTGATTATTATCAGTTGGTTCGATTTTTAGTCGAGCCTTTTTTAGAGACTCCAGAGTCCCTCCGAGTAGATTGTGAACACTCTGGGCCTCAGCATAAAATTTGGATTCGCTTAGCCTTTGAGGCTGAAGATAAGGGCCGAGTTTATGGAAGAGGAGGACGCAATATCCAGGCGATTCGGACTGTTTTATCCGCGATCGCTTCTACGGCAGGAGACTCTATTTATTTAGACATCTATGATAGTCAATCTAGCGAGCGACGAGAACGTCCCCGAGTTTCTCCGAGTCGTCCTTCCCCCAGAGGTTCATCTAGAACCCGTAGTAGTTCATCCCTGCCTCGGGGAATTGCTCGAAGAAACAAACTATAGTCACTGTCTACTCTGAATGTTCTCTATCTTAAGTTCACTTGAAGTGTTTCTTTATCTTCAGTAAGTTACTCCGTTGAGAACAGCATCCTGCCTTGAGTGAAGTAATAGTCTAGAAAAGTTACTGTTCATCTATTGAACGTCTCTCAATCAAAGCTTGGAAAACTTGAGTTGTCAAAATCTCGAGGGTCAACTCATTTCCCAAGCGGGGTAAGCGGGAAAGCCGGCTCCGCTACCCCAACACTTCATTAGTCTGAAACACTTCAGTAACAGCATTCCCACAACTTGCATACGAAGATATATTTTAGGCGGGATTGATAGTAGAAGCTGAATCACTTCGGATAGCGTTGCATTAACGCCCTGACTTGTTCTGCATGATAGGAACTGCGAGTCAGGGGAGAAGCAACAACCTGTAAAAAGCCGATGGACTCTCCATAAGCTTTCCAAGCTTCAAACTGTTGAGGTGGAATAAATTCAGCGACTCCTAAGTGTTTTGCTGTCGGTTGTAGGTACTGACCGATTGTTAATATATCGCAATCAACAGCTCGCAAATCAGCGATTGTTTCTCTCACTTCTGCATCTGTTTCTCCCAAACCCACCATAATTCCAGACTTTGTATAAATCCAGGGGGTTAATTCTCTAACCCGCTTTAACAGTTCTAAAGAACGTTGATAATCTCCCTGAGGACGAACACGACGATAAAGCCGTTTGACTGTTTCCGTATTATGATTGAGAACATCAGGTTGAGCCTGAAGCAAGATTTCTAAAGCCTCCCAGTTACCACATAAATCTGGAATTAAAACTTCAATCGTTGTATTGGGCGAAATTGTACGAACGGCTTCAATACATTTGACAAATTGCGTAGCCCCTTCATCTGGGAGATCATCACGGTTGACTGATGTAATCACCACATGGTTCAATTGCATCCGTCGCACCGCTTCTGCTAAGCGTTCAGGTTCGCTTGGATCAAGGGATTGAGGCTTCTTCTCAAAATCAATATCACAGTAAGGACAGGCTCGAGTACAAGCAGGCCCCATAATCAGGAAAGTAGCGGTTCCGGCATTAAAACATTCACCAATATTCGGACAAGAGGCTTCTTCACAGACGGTATTCAAGCCCAAGTCTCGCAAAACTTCCTTTGTCTGGCCAACGCGCTCCCACTGAGGTGCTTTGACTCGTAGCCAATTCGGTTTAACTACCACGCTCTCTGTTGTCCCCTATTTGTCAAAATTACAATTATTAATATAGATTGTAATAGAATTTTTATGATATATTGATTAAGATAAACCCAATACTGTGGGTAATATTCCGGGATGTAGCGCAGCTTGGTAGCGCACCTCGTTCGGGACGAGGGGGTCGCAGGTTCAAATCCTGTCATCCCGATTTCATTAAAATCCTTATGCTAAGGGGGCTTGCTGACAACTCTCTCCCCAGTTATATCAAGGGAGGTTACCTTTACTGCCTCTCACTGATTGGTCATTATGTCTCATTATCAGGCTATTGTTATTGACATCCGCCCCGGCATAAATGCGCTCTTGTTTCCTACCAGTTGAACAGTGTTAGCTGTACATACTCAGGCGTGGGTTGACGTTTCATTGGCCGCCGCTTCAAATGTTGAAGTCTTACGCCTTCCTCCGCGTCCATTTTGAGTCTCAATCATGTCCTCCGGCGACTAAGATATTTTTAGCTGCATTTTTATCTCTATCGTGGACAGTATTAAACTAAGCCAGAGAGTCACCCCTCTGACTCGTCTTCAAAACCGGACGTGAAAATTTCTTTTCATCCGGCTCCTCAATGACTTGGGCTTTGTCATTAGTACCCCTTAAGCTGCCATCGTTGGCGGTCTTTTTATCGTGGCAATGTCTATGCAACAGTTGTAGGTTTTTATATTCATCCTTTCCGCCTTTTGACTTAGGAATGATGTGGTCTACTTCCATCACATCTCCAGAACGGAAATGCAATCGGCAGTGGGTACATTTACCCTTCTGTACCTTCAAAAGCTTTGCAACTCTTGTCGGCATTTCTGGGTTTTTACCCATTCTTGAACTCCAATAAATTAAGTTCCCGTCGTAGGGTGAGGCATTACCTTTTACTTTCACATGGCGAACAATTGGAGTCGCGTTGTGTTTGAGCAATTGGGCTGAACTTTCTCCATTTTTCATGGAATTGAACACCCAATTAGCGTTGCCTACTCTGTGCCAATATTTATTGGCTACCCATTTTTTACCCTTATTAGGATGACGACGATTAGCCCAAGCTTCAAGCTTATGGTACATGAGGTTATCTAGTTTTGAGTAAGCTATCTTACTTACTTGAGATGCATAGTAATTACTCCATCCTCGGATAATTGGATTTAGGTGTTTTATTAACGCCTCTTGACTTACCGATTTATGGGAGTCTATTATTTTTGCGATTTGGTCATAATGTACCTTTATGCTTTTCTGGCTTGGGGTGATGATGGTCTTAAAACCTTGTTTCGAGTGATATTTTCCCACTTTAAACTGTCGGATGTTAAATCCCAGAAAGTTAAAGCCAGGTTGTTCTTGCCCATATCTATCAAGGGTATGGGTTAGTCTCGTTTTATTTGGTTTTAATTCTAATCCCATGTCGTTTAACCACTCAGAGATTATCTCCTTACATCTTTGGACAACGGTTATGTCTTCATGGAGAATCACAAAGTCATCGGCGTATCGGATTATATTTAATGAGCCGACTTTATTTTGCCAGCTTATTTGATAACCCTTTTGATTTCGCATATCAAGGGTTTTTGCAAATTGATTAACCCGATATTCCATTCCGTGAAGGGCAACGTTAGCCAGTAACGGTGAAATGACTCCGCCTTGAGGTGTACCCTCAGATGTTGGGAACAACTCTTTTCTATCCATCACACCAGCCTTTAACCAGGCTCGAATTTGTCGACCTAAGGTCGGATAAGTATTTAATTTTTCCAAGAGTCGTTTGTGGTCGATGCGGTCGAAGCACTTGGCAATGTCAGCATCCAGCACAAATTTAGGCTTTTTGTTTATTGCTACGTGTATGGCTCCGATGGCATCTTGACAGGAACGCCCTGGTCTGAACCCGTATGAGTTAGGTTCAAATTTCGCCTCCCATTCTGGCTCTAATGCCATTTTGACAAGCGACTGCAATGCGCGGTCGTGCATGGTAGGTATACCTAAAGGTCTTTTTTCTCCCCTTCCCGGTTTGTCTATCCAGACTCTCCGAGTCGGTCTAACCTTTGAACCCAGTTTAAGTCTTCCAATTAGGGCTATTCTCTGCTTTGGGGTTGGTGATTTAATACCATCTACTCCCGCAGTTTTCTTCCCCTGGTTATCCAGGGTAACTCTACGCACCGCTATACATCTTGCAGACCCAGACTTCATCAATGTTTTCTGGAGTTGACGAACTGCTTTAATTTCACCACGACAAGAGGCTCGATAAATCCTTTTTTGGAGCTTATAAACGTGACGCTCTAACTTGCGCCAGTTAATCCCGTTCCATTCCACCCTAGTTTTTACACTGGTTTTAGACATTTTTACTCTTACTAAAGACTTCATCTTCCAAATCATCGGGTGTACGTCAGCATATCTAGGACATTACTCCTAGCTTTCGCTTCTTACACCATCTTTTTCAACTAAATCCTGATTACTCAGATATTGCGTCTTAGCTGACTACTCCGGGTATCGACCACACCAGAGAGATTGCAGTTGAGTTATTTCGTTCCAAATGTTCATGTTCTATGTACCTTTAGAGTGGTGCTATACGCCAGGTTTATGGGAAGTGCTTGTTGGTCGTTGCGAAACCGCCAACTCCCTATCCTTTACCTTTTGGTTCCAGCCTGTCAGCCTTTTGGCTGGTTTTTAATGATGACGTTTGAGCACACCTTCGCTTTTTGCTACTCATGGGTACTTTGCTTGCGGGTGAACCAAGTTAGGCTCTTAGCTTCCCCGCTTTTCATCCCGCTTTGGGCGTTGATGGCTAGTCTCGAACCCAGGGATGATGCTTTCACTGTTGCACCTACAGGGCAGGACTTGACGAGTATCCATTGATACTGCTTTACACCTGCATGAACATTCAGTTGTGAAGGTTATATAACCTTCCGGGCAGTCCCCCTAACACATTTTAGTGTGCTGGTTTATACCCAACGAATCGCACGCCACAGTTTAAACAAGTCCATTCACGCACTTTAAGGTCGAGTTTTCCGCCACGAAAACCACACTCGTGACAGGTCTGGCTTGTGGGTTCCCAACGATCAATCACCCGAAAGTCTCGACCGTATCTCTCAGCTTTACCTTCAAGAAAAGTTCTAAACTGTCTCCACCCTAAATCGCTAATAGCCTTAGATAATTTGCGATTTCTCACCATTGCCGCAACATTTAAGTTTTCTAAAACAATCACTTGCCCTTCGGGTCGGTGCTTCCTTACTCGGACGCAGGTTCCGAGTACCAGCACCGAGTTTTCGTTGATTATTTGAGTTGACAACTTGTGCAGAAAGTCTTTTCGAGTGTCTTTCATCCGAGCATAAAGCTTAGCTTTTCTAACCCGTGCCTTTTCATACCGATTAGAACCGCGTGTTTTTCTGCATAGGTTACGATTGAGTTTTTTAAGTCGGTTGATTTTCCGTTTTAGAGGTTTAGGAGCGTCTATTTTCTCTCCAGAACTTAGTACAGCAAACGAAATGATCCCTAAATCTATTCCTACCGACGACGGCAATTTAGGGAGTAACTGTTGATTGATTTCAACAACAAAACTAGCAAAATATCTGTCAGCGGCATCCTTGGTTACTGTTACTGATGAGGGATGATACGGTTGAGGTCTTGACCAAACAGTTTTAAGCTTTCCAATCTTGGAAACTTTCAAGCAATCACCTTTAAGACTAAACCCTCTTTGAGTAAATCTAGCTGATTGTTTGGCCCTACGTTTTTTGAACCTTGGAGGTTTAACCTTTTTACCTTTTCGCTTACCTTTGCAAGACTTGAAAAAGCGGTGCGACCCCGGTGATTTGTAATCACGGGCGCGAACGCGCACCAAGAAAGTTCTGATAAGCTTGCTCTAAATCATTGAGAGATTGTTGAAGAGGTACACAGGAAACCTCAGACAACCACTCTCGCTCAACTACATTCTTAGCTTGGGTTATAAACTGTTTCTGAAGTTGAGCATTTTTGGGCTTTTTTTCTCCAGACTTGTACAACTCAATACAATGAGCCAGAGCATCGTTCCAAACCACTCGAACACATCCGAACAACTTGGCCAGTGCCATTTGTTGTCGAGTCGTAGGGTAGATTCGGAAACGATAACGTGCTTTCATAGAACTATGATAACACATTATGAGGTACGTTATGGCTAAAGTGTATGTTACCGTTAGAGTTGAAGTATCAGAAAAGAAGATATTGCAGCGCTATTGCAAACGCACCGGGAGGAATCAAACAGATGTTTTGCGAGAGTTTATCAGATCACTTGAAAAGTCGCCCTAGAAGGGCGTTCGCGCAGCGTGCCGTTAGGCGTAGGCTTCAGACCCATTTCTTTGGTGAATGTAATACAGGACTCAAATCTGATTACTGACCTGAACCTTGAAAATTTCACAGATCGAATAAAGCTTTCGATGGAATTCTCCTCTGGCAAGCAGTAAAACTAAAACGCCTGAAATCAGAAACTCCAGGCGTTTAGTGGTGAACACTTTCAATTTCGCGTTATCAAAAGCCGAACAAAAACGCCCTTGCTAGTTAATGGCACTACCAACGCTATCAGCTACACCTTTGAGAGCGGCAATCGCTTGTTCAACACTAGCCCAAAGTCCCATGTCGGGTTCGGTTCCTGCAATTTCTCGGGTACCGACAAAATAAAGCACCCCTTTGAGAACTTCTTGATGAGCGCGGTTTTCAAAGTTAACTTTGTTTAGAGATTCCATCGCATCTTGCATTTGGTCGTTCATTGACTGAGCGACTTTATGAATTACCAAACCCGTCATAGTCTGTTGGTGTTTAAGCAGTTCGTACTGGAAGAACTTATCGTAATTCGTGAGTTGCGAACCATTCATCATCTGAGAGATTTTGTCTGCGTGCTGTTTGGTAATCTCGCGGGGGGAGACGCTTAAGCCAGATTCAGCAATTGCTTTGTCGATATTTTTTAAATTTTCGCGATCGCTATCGAGGATTTTGGCTACTCTTTCTTGAATAGTTTCATCATCTGTGAAGCCCATTAATTTTTGACCGCAATCAATCAAAACATTTTGAATCAGTTTTAGATCTGCTAGTTTGGAAGCGAGGTTAGTAGTGTCAGTCATCGGAATCTTACTTAAGTTTATTAATAGCTAGTTTGAAAAAAGAAGCTATTGTTATCATTGGCGAAAATTTCTAATTTCTCCTCTACCTCACGAAAGATTGTTTGGGCTTGCGAATCGTCTATCTTTTCTAGCGCAAGTTTGGCATTTTTGTGAAGCTATCTAAAGGCATAACTTACCCGATGTTCTGCTTGCTCTTTAGCGATAAGTAATTAGACCAAATTAATTACATAGTTTTCTCCAAATTCTCTCAGAATTTTTTTAATAGATTTAACAAAAGTTTCCCAGGTAGAATAGGCATCTATTCCTAACCATTCATACTTAATAAATCGCCACAAAATTTCAATCAAATTCAACTGGGGGCAATAGGTAGGTAACTCAAAGAGCGTAATCTGACGTTCAGACCACTCTTGCAGTTTGTCGAGAATTGCATCACTATCCCTATAGCTGTCACTCTCCGAGGAGTAGAATAAGAAGCATCGGTAGTCCTAAAGATGTAAGGATGCGTTGTAGTGATGGATAAAATACCAAATTGCCCCGATATGATTTTCAATTTTCTTAGAGAAGGACAAAGTTTTCCTGACTAATCGAGAAACTCTTTGTCGCATGGTGCAATTAAATCGTTCTATGTAATTAGTTTGTCCCGTCTCTTTCCCTACCGCCCGATGTCGTTTTGAAGCAATTACTTGCTCATAAGCTTCCCAGAAATCACGCTCAGCAAACAGCGCACTGGCGAGCTTACTGGTGGCAGAGATTGCCATAATTGTCTCGCTCCTTCTCAACTGCGATCGCTCTAGATGAAGACCAACAATTTCTCTGGTTGCGTGCATCTAGAGCCAGCCCAATCCATTGTTTACTACCTTTACTACCTACAAATGACCACATTTCATCCCACTGAATGGTTAATTTTCTTTTTTTTTAGCTGTTACTTCAATCTGCTGAGAAACTGATTCATATTTAGCATTGACATAGCTTTGTAGCCAAGGTTCTGAAACAGCCTCGAAGCGTGAATGTGCAGGCTAAAAAAAGCGGATGCGACCCCGCTCCGGTTTCCGGAACTAAGGAACGCGCACCAAGCAGGGCCTTTAACTATTCAGTGCGATCAGATGTGGTTGTTTGTAGCCAACAAAGGTAATAAACAATGGATTTGGTTAGCATTCGATGTCGAAACAAGATAAATTATCGGGGTGTATGTGGGTAGTCGTAGCCGAGATGGAGCGAAACAATTATGGAATTGTTTACCAGCAGTAAGCCTTCAGTGTGCTGTTGCCTACACCGATTTCTGGTCAGCTTACGAGGAGATTTTCCCTGTCACAAGACATCTCTTGTGTTGGTAAAGAAAGTGGTAAAACCAGTTATATTGAGGCGTCAGGATAAGACTGAATTGAATTCAAGAGCTTGCCTGACGGCGCATTCCGTGCGGTTTAACTGTACTCTACGCCAACGAGTGTCGCGTTTGGTAAGGAAAACATTATCTTTTTCGACTCGTGTTAGAGAATCATGTTAGAGCCATTTGGTATGCATGTTCACCATTAAAACCCATCCTTATCCTTACCTGTTTAGTACTACCAACTACAAAACAGGGAAAGTATTTTTGCCAGCTTATCCGATGGGAGATTATGTATGGAGTGTTCTGATAAATCATTCCTGATTGCTATAAGATCTCAAGCTCTTTTTACATATTAAGTAAATCATGAAAAATTCTATTTTAAATAATCAAGAAAAACAACCGTTAATTCAATTACAAAATTTTAAAATACATTTTCCTGTTAAACAAAGTAACTGGTTTCAAAATCAGACTCAATACTTAAAAGCAGTCGATGGAATTTCATTTGAAATATATCGAGGAGAAACCTTTAGTCTCGTGGGAGAATCTGGCTGTGGTAAAAGTACAACGGGACGAGGAATTTTACAGCTTGAACCTTCTACGGGGGGAAAAGTCTATTTTGAAGAGATTGATTTAACAACGCTCAGCGATAAAGCGTTACAACAAATGCGTCGCCGGATGCAAATGATTTTTCAAGATCCTTATGCTTCACTAAACCCTCGAATGACCATTGGTAAAATCATCAGTGAGCCATTAATCGTACATCAGTTATGCAATAAAAAACAAGCAAAAAATAGAGTTCAACAACTCTTGGATTTAGTTGGATTAAATCCTGATTTTATTAATCGATATCCTCATGAATTTTCAGGAGGACAACGACAACGAATCGGCATTGCTAGAGCCTTAGCGGTTCAACCTGATTTTATTGTCTGCGATGAACCGATTGCCTCTTTAGATGTTTCAATTCAAGCACAGGTGATTAATCTCTTACAATCTTTACAAGAACAGTTTAATTTAACCTATCTATTTATTGCTCATGATTTAAGTGTAGTTCGTCATATTTCTCAACGAATTGCTGTGATGTACTTAGGCAAAGTTGTTGAACTGGCTGATTATCATCAACTTTATGAAAATCCTTTACATCCTTATACAAAAGCTTTATTATCTGCTGTTCCTATTCCTAACCCAGAAATAGAAAAACAACGAGAATCTATTCAATTAACGGGTGAAATCCCCAGTCCAATTTCCCCTCCCTCTGGCTGTCATTTTCATACTCGATGTCCGTTAGCCGTTGAACATTGCCTTGTTGCTGAACCCCAATGGCGAGAAATTGATGCCGGACATTTTGTTGCCTGTCATTTAGTTGAATAACCGCGTAATATTTGAAAAACCAATCCACTAATGCTAAAACTGATAGTAATCGCGGCTGTTGTTTCCCAGTATAAAATTATGGCATCCACAAAAACAAAAACTGATCAACCGAATTCAAAGAAGACTGAAACTCATGCTACCCGTACTCCTCCCTGGGGTCAGGTAACAGAATTAGAATGTGGCGATCGCTATCGAATTAATCGAATTGTGGTTAATCCAGGGTATCATATCACAACCCAGATGCACTATCATCGTAGTGAACACTGGATTGTGGTTGCCGGAACTGCTAAAGTGATTTGTGGCGGAAAGGAAGAAATATTAATTCCGAAGCAATCTACCTATGTACCGATGAATAGTCCTCACCGTGTTGAAAATCCGGGTGTGATTCCTTTGGTGATGATTGAAGTGCAAAATGGAGAGTATCTTGGGGATGATGATATTATTCGCTATCCAGAAAAAGATGGTTATTCAGATCATCCGCAACAGAAATAGTTAATGAATTAACTATGTTCACCCTAATATTCTGGCATTGTAGGAGAGATTATAAATGATCTCTCCTATTTGAATTTACTTAATGTCTAAAAATTGATATCCCACTTCATCACTTTGAGAAAAAAAAAATAATCCCTATAACAGTATATTCTTTGTTTAAGAGTTATAGATTGAGTCACAAGGCAACAAACCATCCGCGATCTATACTTTATATATTGTTGCCACTGGACGCTACAAACTGAGTGAATCAGTCATATGATTGAATCGTAAATATTGTCTTTAACAGAAAGCGTTTTTCTGAGAACTCTGGTTAAACTCCTGTACTAATTTAAAAATGGTATCAGAATAGACAGAAAATTAAATAAATTTACATCTCAAATTCTGATCGATTCTGTCGTTTTATATAATGAGTTTAATGGCTCGAGCTAAATTAATTTATTAATGATTCATAACATTTAGATATAAAAATTTAGTCAGATAGGCAAAAATTTATATTGGATAAATATAACTTAAACCATTGAGAATCATAGCTTAACACCAGCTCTCTCTGCTTAGAATCAGTCGTTTGATCAAGCACACGATCAATAGCTTTACAAAATATTTACATTAATAATTCGACTTGTTTTAAATCCTTCACCTATTCCTTGAATCTTCTTTGTATGATAGTAAGTAAGCATGATTCAATGCAGTAAGTTTTAGTGAAAAAGGAATTGGTATGTTGAACCGTTTACAATCATACTTACTCGCTCCCATCCAAGCATGGCTTGATAGTTTAGAAGTCCACAATCCTAAACTGGCTTTGTGGCTTTATAAAGTGATTCCCGCACAATGTCCTTTTGCTCGAGATATTCGTGTTTTAGGCCGAAAAATTATCACAATTCCCCCCTTATGTAAACTCAATCCGTTTTACGATCAAGTGGTTGGCCTTCGGTTTAGAGCATTGTGTTATTTAGTTGATGAATGTGGGATCTCTCTTGAGTATAACGGGTAATATAAATCATCATTGTAATTGGCGAAGCGTTCAATATTCCAGCAATCAGTTTAAGTCAGTTTTTCTAAGTTAAATTGTTATTTACATTACAAAACCGTGTCCTCTACCGGATGCGGTTTTATTGATCTGAGTCCCCCCGACCCCGGTTTATCTGATCCGGCACTATATTCCCTCACTCCAAGAACTTTACAAAAGAGGGGTTTATGTAAAGCTGCCTCCCCGCTAACTATACCAAAACTTTACAGAAAACCTCTTGAACTTTGGGAATCATTTATATTATCCTGGGGTGACATAATATTACGTCGGCTAAGATTGAGAAGCAAAAACCTTCTCAGTGAGAACTGTGAAATAAAAATTTGTAGTAGAATCCCTGTTATATAGCCGACATCCGTGAGAACTTCAGCTTGATTCGTCTATGTTTTTTTGGAAGGTATAACTTCAAAACAGACGAAACATTTCAGTATGGAAAATGACCCAGTAGGGAAAGAATAGATTAATGATTGAAGTAGGGAACTTCTTCAATAGTTTTACGTTCATAATGAAAAGAGCTTTATTGAGATGCTCATCGATTAATTTGATTGAGCTTTATTTAAGAAAAAAAATGTAGTTCCTATCAGTAGCGTAAAAACTGACGTTGCAAACTAGGATCTATCAAGATAGAATCGTCGGAGGCAGATATTGAGCCATTTAAACCGCCTACCATAACTTTTAAAACAAAGCCAAGACAACAGTCTGGGCTAAAGGTTGCTCTGCGTTTAATCGCAATTGAGTCATCAACTACACCATCAAAATTTTGGAAAAATCAGGAATGTTATCATCTATCCAACACAAAGCCATTGTTTTTATTGATTCTCAAGTTCAAGATTATCATCACCTGAATCAAGGCGTGATCTCGGGTACAAAATCAATTATTCTAGATGGCAATCAAGATGGCATCGAACAAATTACAACCGTTCTAGACACTTATCACGCTCAAGGTGAAACAATTGATGCATTACATATTATTTCCCATGGATCTCCGGGATATTTGTATCTAGGAAAAACTATTCTCAATCAGAAGACATTACAGCAATATACAGACTTAATCAAACGCTGGAATTTAGCATTTACAGCCTCAACAGAGATTTTAATTTACGGTTGTAATGTCGCTCAATCAAGGGATCTCCTGCAACAACTTCATCAGATTACAGGGGCCAATATTGCGGCAACTGCAACCCCAACCGGAAACACTCAACGCGGGGGAAATTGGCAACTCGAATTTAATTTAGGACAGATCATCAGTCCGCTTGCCATTCATCCAGAAGTTCAACAGGCTTATAGTGGGGTATTGGCGGATTTTGTCGTTAATAATGTGGCTGATGACGCAGCAGTTGTCGGGACATTACGCAACGCGATCGCCCAGGCTGAAGCCAATGCCGAAGATGATACCATTACATTTGACTTGCCCGCTGGTTCAACCATCACCTTAACCGACCAAATTGCGATTAACAGTCCCAATAGTTTAACCATTACAGGCCCCGGTGCAGACCAACTTACCATTACTGGGGGAGGCGTTGCTAACCGTAGCTTTGACATTGCTGCGGTGGAAGAAGCAACGATAACTATTAGTGGAGTGACGATAACCGATGGTAATCCTCAAAATATTAGGTCAGGCGGGGGATTAGAGTTTGATGGGCCAGGGGCATTAGTTCTCGATAGTGTTGCCATTACAGATAATGTCGGTAGCGCCATTCTCAAGCGAGGAGGGACATTAACTCTTAACAATAGTCTCATTAGTGGTAACGACTTTCATGGGATTGCGCTGCGTTCCGGTAATAATACCATTTCCAACAATACAATCATTAGTAATGGTAACGGCATCGATGGCAACGGAAATGCCTTAGAGGGTTCAGGACTCAGTGTTGGTGGTAATGCAAATGATCCCCTACTCAACACACAGATTATCGGGAATTTTGTTGGGACGGACGCGAATAACACAGCCGGCTTAGGGAATGGAAACGAAGGGATTGACCTTGATCAAACCGTTGGTGTGGTAGTTCAAGGCAATACAATCGTCAATAATGTTGCCAACGGGATTAATATTGACGACTCTGAGGGAGCTGTCATTGGTGGTTTAACCCCGAATATCACTTTCGACCCCGTTCAAGGTAACATCATCTCGGGTAACCAGCTCAATGGTATTAACATTGCCAATACTAACGTTGCTAATACCATAGAAGGGAATTTAATCGGACTGGCAGCCGATGGAGTAACCGCTTCGGCCAATCTCAATAGTGGGATTAACTTACGCGGAGTTGGGGATGGCATTAGCAATCAAGTCATCAACGCTAACATCATTTCAGGTAACACAGGAGATGGAATTACCCTCTCCAACGGCACAACCGACAATACGATTACCAATAACCGAATTGGAACAAACTTAGAAGGCACAGCCGCTGTTGGTAATGGCGATCGCGGTATAGACTTGAATGATGCCCTCAATAATACCATTGAGAATAACGTTATTTCAGGCAACACGACCCAAGGAATTATTCTCACCAACGGAGCCGATGGTAATACAATTCAAGGCAACTTCATTGGTTTAGCCGCTGATGGTATTGGTGATGTTGGTAACGCTCAAGAAGGAATTCGGATTCAAAACGCAGCCAATAATATTATCGGTGGTGCGACCGCAGATTTAGGCAATGGGATCGCGTTTAATGGCACAGACGGTGTTGCTGTTGATAATCAAAACAGTATTGGAAATCTGATCCAAGGTAACGGCATATTTGCCAATGGTGGAGAGACTCCAGAAGGAATTGGCATTGACTTAGATGGGACAGATGGAGTCACCGCTAATGATGACTTAGATGGCGATAATGGGCCAAATACCTTACAAAACTTCCCCGTATTAGTCAGTGCTGAACCCGTGGGAGACGGGACAACGGTGATTGGGACTCTCAATAGCGCTGCCAATACAACCTATCAAGTTGCTTTATTTAGTAGCGATCCCGCCATTGTTGGTGCTTCTGGGATTGCAGAAGGACAGAACTTCCTGGGAATTATCGAAGTCACAACCGATGCCAATGGTAACGCTGGATTTATTGAAAATGTTGCTGGCACTGGGGATTTATCCGGTCAATTGATTACGGCAACTGCCACCGATCCGAATAATAATACCTCTGAGTTTTCCGCAACAGCGGTAGAAGTTCGTTCTCCCAATGTCACCTTTGCTCATATCCCGTTAGAAGGCGATCCCCCTGTAGCAGGAGCACCTGTGAATAATCTGGTTCAAGTTGAAGGGGACGATGGACTGGTGGATTATGTCTATACCGTCAGCCTCGATAAACCCAGCGCTCAGGAGATTGTCCTCAACTATACCACCGCAGGCCCTACAGCCACCGCCGGAGAAGACTTTGTTGCCAATGACGGCAGTTTAACCTTTAATGCCATTACAGAGGCTCAAATCCCTGATTTAATTGCCGATCCAACGCTTTTGGACGCTCAACTTACCCAAACCATTACAGTTCAGGTTAATGGTGAACGGATAGCAGAAGCAGACGAAACCTTTACCGTGACTCTAGCCACAGATAATGACGTTGTATTTGTTAATGACACCAATACTGTAATCGGAACCATTACCAACGATGATGCGGCACCTGTAGTAGATCTTAATGGTACAGCAGAAGGGATTAATACTACCACCAGCTTTGCGGAAGGAACCGTGGGGGGTATTCCCATTAGCGATAGTGTAACCGTCAGTGATGACGACGATCCCAATCTGGTATCAGCAACTATTACGATTACCAATCCTTTAGATGCTGAAGAAGCACTCTCCGTTACAGGAGTTATCCCCGCCACCATTACTGCTACTCCGACTAGCGGCACGGAAATTGCCCTCACAGGGGATGCACCTCCGGCTGATTATGCTACTGCGATCGCAGCAATTACCTATGATAATACGTCCGAAGGGCCAGATTTAACGGATCGGGTGGTGAATGTCGTCGTCAATGATGGGATTAACCCAAGTGAAATTGCCACTAGCACAATTGACATTACCGCAATTAATGATGCGCCTGTTAATACAGTTCCAGATGCTTTAACTACCGATGAGGAGACCCCTCTGACTCTCACGGGTGCAGATGGGATTAGTATCACTGATGTTGACTCAGCAGATGGTTTAATTCAGGTTGATTTGAGCGTTACCAATGGGATTTTAACCTTAGCGGGTACGGAAGGGTTAACCATTACAGCCGGAGCCGATAGCACCAATGCGGTCAGCTTTACTGGCACTGTAGCCAATATTAACACTGCTGTTGAAGGGTTAGTTTATACCCCTAATCTTGACTTTGACCAAACCGATACCCTGACTTTAACCACCAATGATTTAGGTAATACGGGGGATGGGGGTGAACAAACAGCTACAAGCACTGTGCCGATTACCGTTACTCCGGTTAACGATCTACCTACTCTCGATTTAGATCCCAGCGTTGCAGAGAATATTAATTTTGCCACAGGGTTTGTAGAACGTCGAGGCGCAACACCCATTAGTAATGGCGCGGTAATTAGCGATCCGGATAATCCCACGATGCAGGGGGCAACGCTAACCTTAACTAACTTTGTGGAAGGGGATGTTTTAGAAATTGACGGCAATTTACCCTCCGGAATAACCAGCGATAATTCTACTCCTGAAGTGTTGACTTTAACGGGAGAAGCAAGCGTCGCTGACTATCAAAGCGCTATTTCTCAGATTGTTTATAACAATACTTCCAATAACCCGGCAACAGCAGCCCGAATTGTTGAAGTGACGGTGAATGATGGACAAGGGAGTAGCAGTCCGGCAGCGATAACTGAAATTGCTATTTTCCCAGTTAATGATCCGCCGAATGTGGATCTTGATGGTGCAACTGAGGGAACCAACTTTACCACCAGTTTTACCGAAGGGGGAGATGCAGCCGCTGTTAGTAACCCCGGAAATACAGTCATTGTTGATTCTGACAGTACAACCATTTCAACTGCGATCATTACCTTAACTAATCCTCTCGATCCCGGTGCAGAAACTTTAGGGGTGAGTGGGGAGTTACCTGCTGGCATTAGCGCCGGAACTTATAATGGTTCAACCGGACAACTGATTTTAACCGGAGATGCCAGTATCGCCGATTATCAAACTGCTGTTTCTCAGGTGGTTTACGAGAATATTTCGGCTAACCCAAACCTTACCCCTCGTCAAATTGAAGTGGTTGTTTCCGATGGCATTAACGAGAGTAATATTGCCAGCACAACCGTTAGTATTACCCCAGTCAATGCCGCTGCGATCGCCAATCAAGATAATATTACGAGTCGGTTAAATACGGCAATTAGCTTCAATCTGACTCACAATGATTTTGATCCAGATGGTGAGATTAACCCCAGTACGGTTGATTTAAATCCCAGCACCCCAGAAATTGATAATACCGCCAATCTGTTTAACCAAGGGCAAGTGAGTGTTGATTCCCTTGGGAATGTCACCTTAGTTCCCGCTGAAGGCTTTACCGGAGAGATTAACTTCTCTTACAGCGTACAGGACACTGATGGCGCGGGTTCTGAACCAACAAACGTTACGGTAAACGTTATCCCAGAATTATTGGGAAATCAACCCCCCATTACGGCCAATAATATTACCCCCATTATCGGTAATGATGCTGTACAAGTTCCAATTCCGGCTTTAAGTGCAGTGGATTTAGATGAAGCAGACAGTATCACAGGCTTCCGTCTCACCGCTGTACCGTTAAATGGTGAACTGTTTATTGGAGGGACACTCGCCGAAATTGGTCAAGTCATTCCCATCGAAGCCGTTGAAACCTTAACCTTTACCCCAACGCCGGGATTTAGTGGCGTTGCCAGTTTCCAATATGCAGCCATTGATAGCAACGGCGCGGCCGATCCCAATCCTGCCACTATTGCAATTCCGGTTAACTTTGGGAATCAACCCCCCGCAGCCGTTGATTTAATTGCAACACCTGTTCCCCTCGGGGCCATTGCGGCTCAGATTCCCACCCTGAGTGCGATTGATGGGGATGGGGAGATTGCCAGCTATGAAATTACCCGCCTACCGCAAAAAGGAACCTTACAGCTTGGGGGTCAACCGATAGAGGTCGGGACAGCCATTTCACCTGCTGATGCTCAAAACTTAGTCTTTATTCCGGGGGCAGATTTTACCGGAGATTCCACCTTCCAATATACCGCGATTGACAACGCCGGAGCGCGAGATGAGTCCCCAGCCACCGTCTTTTTACCGCCAGATGTGGGGAATAATTTAGAACCCGTTGTGGCCGATATTGTTGCGCCTGTGATCTCCAATAGCGCCACTGGCGTTGCATTACCCGCTTTAGCCGCCAGTGATATTGATGGCAGTATCGCTAACTTTGTGATTACCACCTTGCCTCAAAGTGGTCAACTGCTATTTAATGGTGAAGCGGTTGTTGTCAATCAACAGATTCCGGCGGCTCAAGCTGATAGTCTTAGTTATACCCCGGATACGGGTTTCAGCGGTCAAGTTTCTTTCCGTTACACCGCTATTGACGATCAAGGGGCAACAGATGTTTCTCCGGCAACTTACTATATTCCGGTCACCTTCTCCAACTTACCCCCCGTTCCCACTAACCCCGCTATTCCTCGGTTAAAGAACATTTCTCCAGTGACTGCCTTACCCAGTTTAGAAGCTACCGATGCCGATGGCACAGTCAGTCAGTTGACTATTACTGAACTCCCCATTGCGGGTCAACTCTTACTCAACGGAGAACCTGTTGAACTCAACCAGGTGATCTCAGCCGACGGCACCAGTCAACTCAGCTATGATCCAGCCATTGACTTTAGTGGACTGGCGCGGTTTACCTTCACCGCAACCGATGAAGCCGGAGGCACTTCCCTATTTGAAGGGAGTGGCAGCTTATTTATTATCCCCAACCTGTTACCCATTGCCGAAGATACCGCCGGATCATCGACTCCCAGTACTTTACCGACCATTGTTCCCACACCCAATGCCACAGATATTGACGGTACTGTAGAACGTTTCTCTATTTCAGAACTCCCTGAAGCCTCAGTTGGAACACTACTATTCAATAACACCACTGTTACCAGTCTCACCCAAGTTGAGAACCTAACTCAAGGTCAGTTTGCAGAAATTTTATTCCAACCCAACCCAGAGTTCAGCGGTAATGCCGTCTTATCTTATGTGGCAACCGATAACAACGGTCAAAATTCTGAACCTGCCGAGATTACCATTCCCGTTTTTGTGCCACCCGAGAGTGCAGGTGAGGTTGAGGCTTTACCAGACGTGCCTCCCAGTCTTGAACCGATCACCATCCCAGATATTCCCAATGACGGCAGTGCCATTGAAATTGCTTTGGTTTCTGGTAACAATGTCAGTGAAATTGCCACCTTTAGCATCACTGAAATTCCCACACTCGCCCAGGGACAACTCTTCCTCGATGGCGTTGTGATCACCGCTTTAGAACAGGTGGCGACATTAAGCGTTGAACAGGCTAGCCAGTTAACCTTTGTTCCAGCGCCCACGTTCTCCGGTGAAATTACCTTATCCTACGTTGCCACAACGATTGATGGAGAGACTTCTAGTACTGCTTCAATTCTTCTGATTGTACCCACATTTGCAGAAGGGTTTGCGCCTGTTTCTTCCGACTTATCTGCGGAATTTCTAAGTTTAACCTCGGTTGAATTTGGTATTATCCAATCCATTACCACAATTGTGGCATCAGTCAGTGCGAACTTAGTAGAAATTAGCCTTTCGGCTGTGGAGAACGGTGATACCTTACTCGGTTCAGCTAGCAGTGAAGAACTCCTCGGCAGTGAGGCGAGTGATGTTCTATTTGCCTTTGGTAATGTTGACAATATCTTCGGCGCAGGCGGTTCTGATACGGCCGATGGTGGCGATGGAGATGACTTTATTGATGGCGGTGAAGGAGATGATCAACTGTTTGGTGGCAGTGGTCAGGACAGCATCCGAGGGAATGCAGGTAATGATAGTTTATTTGGTGGACCGAGCGATCTATTAGTTGCCGATCTCGATCCAAATGATCTATTAATTGGCGGTCTTGGGGATGACTTCATCGTTGGTAATACTGGCAGCGATAGTATTACTGGGGGTGTGGGGGATGACTCCGGTTTTGGCGGTAAGGATGATGATTTTCTTTACGGCGATGAGGGGGATGATGAACTCTTCGGCGATAACGGTAACGATCAAGTCAGTGGTGGCGCGGGAGAAGATCGACTGTTTGGTAACACCGGAGATGATAGTCTCAGCGGTGGTGAAGGTAACGATCAATTGTTTGGTGGTAAAGATCAAGATATCCTGTTTGGCGACGGGGGAAATGATATCCTCTTCGGCGACATCGGTAATGATAGCTTATTCGGTAACGCAGGCGCGGATATTCTCAATGGAGGAGAAGGTAATGACACCTTAGTTGGGGGGTTCGGTAATGATCGCCTCGATGGTAACGAAGGGGCCGATATTTTATCCGGTGGTTTAGGATCGGATGTATTTGTTCTCTCAGCAGTTGCCGAAGGCGATATTATTGTAGACTTTACTGACGGAGAAGATGGGTTCGCATTGCCAGAAGGAACTACTTTTGAGGATCTGACAATTGTTCAAGTCGGAGATGATGTTTATATTCAACAAGATGATCAACTGTTAGCAACAGTGGAAAATGTGATGGCAGAGTTAATCACAGAAATAGATTTTGTGATCTAAAGATCTGCTGTTAACCAACATATTGATTAATATTGGCGATCGCAACTTTACCCGCGATCGCTTTTTTTAGCTTCTATCGTCATGCCATCACTAAAATCATCCTGCCTTTTCAAAGGGGAATAGGAAGGATTTAATCCCATTCCCTCATATAGATTAATCTCCGGCTTTTCGCATGACGGAAGCACCCAAATAGGCTTCATTCCAAAGTTTGGTTAGAAGATATTCTGTGCGATCGCTGAGACGGGTGACAAAGATGCCATTCTCTTGATCGGGGTCAAAAGTGACCCAAGTTCCCCCTAAGCTGACTTCCATCGTGTCCTCATCGGCAATACATAACGCAATCATCTCCGCTTCTGCCAGTTGAATTGCATCTTCCAGTAGAGACAACACAGGTAAGTTGCGAGGCAGCAGAAACGACGCAGAACTGGGTTCAACGAGAATGGTTTCACCCATACCCATGGCTAATGTCACGCGCAGTGAGACTAACTGTTCTGGAGTTTGAGCGAGGTGCTCTAAATAAGTAGCTGTTTCAGTGTAGGTTAACTTTAACATGGACAATGAGTCCCCTTGCACTGGTGGTAATAATGGTTTAACTGGCGTTCAACAGTCACAACAGATTGATCCTGCATCATTATCGATCAATCAATTTCCTCTATTTGACTAGATTTGGGTGCAATTGCGCGCCGGGAAAGAATTAAAGTTGTTGTTCGCGCCAAAACTGTTCAGCAAAGGCGACAACAGGATGCATCGGTGCTTTGGGTGGAGTGGATAAGGTCATTTTTGCTTCTTCTGGTGTACGACTCCCTTTGAAGGCGTTACATCGTCCGCAAGCAGCCACAACGTTATCCCAAGTGTGACGACCGCCGCGCGATCGCGGGTTAACATGGTCAATGGTTAGATTTTTCGGACTGCCACAATATTGACACTTATGGTGATCTCGCCGTAGGATTTCCCTACGATTGACTGGAGGAACCTTCCAGAGTCGCTCATGACTCGTGCGGACTAGGCGAATTTGTTCCGGGACGTGCAGAACAAAATTGGGAGAACGAACCAGCCAACCAGACGTAAATTGAGCCTCTAACGGTTCAGCCTTGCCTGTGACTAATAATGCGATCGCGCGTTTAATGTTAATTCGGCTCATCGGAAGATAATTCTGAGAGAATACGACCACAGATTGCTTTAGGATGTCGGTTGTGCTGGTCACGGTTTTCCTCCACTGCTAAGGCTATTGATTCAAGTAACTACAAACCCCGCCTCGGAAGTTCTGAAGCGGGGGTCAAGAAAATTTATAATTTCTTCTTTCCTAACGGGGTACAGGGTTGTCATTGCTGCACCTCCCACTTGAGTTTTGAATCTGAAATTTTTGTGAAATGATTTTGACGGATACAGACCTGAGGTTGAGGTTCTACTCTTAACTGTGCCACATTTATTTTACTGCTGCGCGCCAAATTGCCTCCATATTCTATGAAGATGGCGATTAATTCCCACACACCCACTAACCCAGCATCTAGGCTGTTGACATTCAGGAAATCACAATAACGGGGAAAATGAACAGTCACAGGAAAGCAGTACCTCCTTTGAGTCGCACTTTGAATCTAGCTTTATTTATACTACACTAAGTATTACGACACTGTCTACCCTTTTAGGAGGAAAAAAATGTATACATTACCCAGAACATCAACTACAGAAATGGAAGTCACCAGCATTCGCTTAGAACGCGAACTGAAGGAGAGACTCAAAGGCCTTGCCAAAAACAAAGGATACCAAGCTTTAATTCGAGATATCTTATGGAATTATGTTCAACAAAAATCTGGAGATTACCGACCCCAATTTTCCCGCGACGATATTCGAGCCAGTTTTACTGCCACAGCACAGCAAGAGGAACAATGCGCCTTAACCGGCGAAATAATTCATCCTAACCAGCCAATGTTACTCGGACTGACGATTCACGGCGATTTAGTCCCGCTTGGCTTAGATAGTTTAAATGAAGATTAACTCCATAATCCCCTGCAACGCTTCATTTGTATAAATGTGATGATAACCCCTCCATACAGGGGTTATTGTTTATTGTTTATTGTTTATTTTTTATTGTTTATTTTTTATTTTTTATTCTTTATTCTTTATTCTTTATTCTTTGTTGTTGATAACAGTTTTGAGTTAGCTAACTTCTATTATCTCATTCATTCTTAGGATAAATTATTAGTAATAAATGACAATTTCTCTTTTAATATGAGTTGACTTACCGCCGGAGATGCCGCAGTCATCAAAACTCCTGGATAAACCGCCGTTTGCCATTGAGGATGAATCAGTGCTGCACAATCATCAGAAGTTGTTGGATAATTTAATAATGCTTTAGCTACTGCCACATCATCGTGAGTCAGACTTCCCCGACAAGATAGAACTGGATAACCCGTTTTTGGATCAAAAATATCGCTACAAAAACCCTGATGATTTAAAGCGTGAACAACGGATAAACCTAAATTCAGAAATTGATCCCGAAGCCGATCTTTTTCTATGTTTACAGTGGTCTTGGGTTGATTTAAAGGAAATTGAGCCTGTTGTAAAATCAGAATTGTCCACGCTATTTGTGCCGACCATTCTGGCAAAAGATATTCTAGATTTTGAACGACAAATGGACTCGGACGACTCAAGTAAATCTCAATACCCAGTTTTTTTACAGTTATTGCTGAAAGTTTGATAATCTCTGAATTTTGCACTTAAAAGTCTCATTACTAAGTTAATAATTCCTCTAGCTTATGTTGATTCCACAGAGATTGATAAAGTCCGGATTGTTGCATTAATTCTTGATGAGTGCCAGCTTGAACAATTCTACCTTTATCCATGACTAAAATTCGATCTGCTGTCGCCGCAGCAGACATTTGATGAGAGATAAATAGAACTGTTTTTCGTCGAACTCCGGTGGTTAAGTTATTCAAAATATGAGTCGCCGTTTGATTATCGACACTCGAAAGTGCATCATCTAAAATTAGAATTGGCGTATCTAATAATAACGCTCGCGCTAGTGCTGAACGTTGACGTTGTCCGCCAGAAAGTGTAATTCCTCGTTCTCCCACCACCGTTTGATATTGTTGCGGAAAGTTGACAATTTCTTGATGAATTTGAGCCAATTTTGCTGCGGCTTCAACTTGCTTATCTTCAGCTAAAGGATCACCATAGCGGATGTTATTTCTAATGGTTGTACTAAACAGAAAACTTTCTTGAGGAACGTAAGCAATGGTACTCCGTAAATCAGATAAATTTAACTGGGTAATATCTTGACCATCAATAAAAAGTTGATCAATTCCAATATCTAATAACCGGGGAATTGCATTCGCTAAAGTTGATTTTCCTGAACCAATCGGGCCAACAACAGCAATAATTTCTCCCGGTTGAATCATGAAGTTAATATCATCTAATGCAGGCACTTTACTTTCTGGATAAGTGTAGCGAAGATGACGAGCACCAATCCATCCTTTTACAGGTTGTGATAAACTGACGGGATTGGGATGATTTTGAATAACGGGTTTAACATTTAAAATGGATTCAATTCGATCTACACTCACTTCCCCCCGTTGATATGCTGTAATCGTAAATCCTAGTAAGGCAGTCGGAAACACTAAACGCTCCACATACAAAACTAATGCAACAAAATCCCCGACTGTTAATGTTCCTGTAGCAATGTCTTGATCGCCAAATGCAATTAAAATTAATAAGCTTAAACTCGCTAAGCCCCCCAGTAACGGAAAGATAAAATTCCGAGTTTTTGCTAAGTCTAAATTCGCTTCTAATAAATCCCGATTATTAAATCCAAATGCTCGACGTTCGTTTTGTTCTTGAGCATATATTTTAATTAAAGAAATACCGCTCATATCCTCTTGAATTAGATCGCTCATATTCGAGAGTTTTTCCTGAACAGCCATCTGTTGATCTCGGAGTTTTCCGCTGAAAACTTGCACTAAAATCAACATTAAAGGATAAACTGAAATTGCCAGTACTGTTAAGCGAGGACTAATTAACAGCATCACTGGAATCGTTAAAGCATAGGCAAATAAGGTATTCGCAATACTTAAAACAGCAAATCCTAGTAAACGTCGAATATTGTCTACATCACTCGTCGCGCGGTTAATTAAATCACCAATTCGATTATTAGAGAAGTAAGACTGTTCTAAGGTTAAAAGATGTTCAAAAATTCTTTGTTTTAGGTCAAATTCAACTTTACGACCGACTCCAAATAATTGGATGCGAGACACCATCCGAATTACCCACATGACAGAAGCCAGGATGAGAATTAAAATTGCTTGTTTTGCAATTTCGTCAAAAGTAATATCTCCTTGTAAATCATTTACAATATTACGAATTAATAGCGGAATATAAACCCCTAAAATATTGACAAGTAGCAAAGCAAAAATACCAATTGCTGAAGTGCGCCAATGAGGTCGAATATATGTGCCAAGTTTTTGTAGTCGAGAGTAAGCCATTTTGGGATCAGAATAAAGTCTTAATTGTTAGTTTCAAGATTTAGTTTTTGTCTCACTAACTTGTGGTTGATCTTTGTCACAATATTTTAGTGCTTCAACCGCATAAATTATATAGTCATGAGTCGGATCACTTTCTGCCATGGTTCACCATCACTCTCCGGATAGTCAATCTCAGGAATTATCGAAATTGAAGTTTTCATCACAAATCACTGGGGATATTGAATCATCAAGCGCGATGTTGATCTATTGTAGTCTTTTTCGACAACTATTTGTTGAGCAGAATTTGACTCACCACTAATTTTGTAGATTTTTAACCATAAATAGTCAATCTTATTAATGAGTCATTCGTTCAGGAAACAGTTGACAAGCGCGTTCTGTGGGTTTATTAACGTCTGATAAACGAGAGGTTAAAAATCGATCCATCCACCCTTCTAAATAAGTTCGATTAGCTTGTTTTTGTTCTGGGTCTGTAGTATCTAAAGGATGAGGTGCTAACCCTCGAATTGCAGCGGTTGTCACACAAAACATTGACTTTTGAAAAGTCTGACAAATTTGGATGCGTAAATCATCTTCTCCCCGGCAACTGGTGCGATAAATTTCATGTAAATATTCAGGTAAATAATGACGCATATCTTGCATTAATTGAGTCGGAGGAATTCCGGCACCGCCAATGGGTAATGGATCGGCGTATAATGCACCATAAGTAAAGTCTTTTTGTTCGTCTGGGATTTGATGAACTTGAGCATTATAAGATACTGTTCCCGGAAATGGTGTTCCCCTGAAGAAAATCGCTTCAACATAAGGAACTGCTGTATCCATTAAAAAGGTTAATCCAGCCGATTCTGGTAGAATATCATATTGCTTGCCTGCAATTTCTACGGCATAAGTAATGGGTTTAGCTGCATCAGCCACTAACCCAGCTAAAATATGATCGACAACTTGAGGAATTGACTTAATTTCCCCGTTATCATAGCGATCGCTTAAGGAAAGAAACATATCACTCATCACCCGCCAAAATTGACCGAGTCCGCTGTAATAGGCGAGTTGGCGCACTTGTTCAGGAATAAATTCTGGGAAAATTTTATGCAAAAATTGCATGAAAACATTACCTTTTAATTTCGCTTGAATGGCTGTTTCTGCCAGTTGTTTAAATTCATCTGAGTCTAAATATTTGTCTAAGTCGCCGCCGCCATGCCAAAACATGGATTTCATGCAATATTCGGCATATTCAAAATTAATCCGATCATGCCACCAATGTTGCAATAACTGATCGAAGGTAATGCCATGATCGAAATATTTAAAGAAGGGAAACAATACTAAAAATTGAGTATCCGCTACATAATTTAAATTGATCGAATAGGCATCTAGAACAACGCCATAACTTTTTAAGATACCCACTACTTCAGTGACATTCTCGGGAGAATCTGGCAGTAAAGCACCACCCGCTTCTAAGCGTTCGATATAAGCATGAAGTGGATGTTGGGATGGTTTAGAAAGCGTAGATGTCATAATTTTTATGGGTTATTGGTTTTTAGTTGTTAGTTGTTAGTTGTTAGTTGTTAGTTGTTGGAAGTGATGGACAATAGCGGGAAGTAGGCACTCCTGCTACAGAATTATTAAAAATCCTGTACAGACGTTACATGTAACGTCTCTACGTCTGACTCCTGACTCGCCGTCTCCTCACTCCTAACTTCTATTTGTCCTACACCTGATACCCGATACCCTAACTCTTATTATTCTGAATTTGAGCGAGATTTGGCTGAGAATTCATCAATACTGTTGTGGTACTTTCACTCAAATCCACTAAAACTTGAGGTAAAATGCCAAGAATTGTAATAATTACAGCTAAAGCTATCGCTGGAATTCGATCTCGCCATTGTACCGGAGGTAAATTCTCAACTAAGTCCGATAAACGGCCAAAAAACGCTCGATTTGTCAAGACGAGGAAGTAAACGGACGTTAAACCTGTCCCAATCATACAAAGTAATGTTTGAATCGGGAAGGCTTCGATACTGCCGCGAAAGACTAAAAATTCGGAAATAAACCCAACTAAACCCGGAATTCCGGCGCTTGCCATCACGGCTAATACCATTAAACTGCCAATTAACGGTAAACCTCTTTCTGGGTTTAATAGTCCCCGCAACACTTCTAAGTCACGGCTACCGGATTTTTTGTAAACCACTCCCACCAATAAAAATAGTAAACCAGAAATTAAACCGTGACTCACCATCTGCACGACAGAACCTAACAAAGCTAGCGGTGTGGCGGCGGCGAATGCCAGTAAAATATAGCCCATGTGGGCAATAGAACTGTAAGCCACCATTTTTTTCATGTCGGTTTGGATAATGGCACAAAACGCCCCGTACAAGACGCTAACAACTGCCCAACCCGCAACCCAAGGGGCAATTGCTGTCCAAGCTTCTGGGAATAAACCGACACCAAACCGCAGTAAACCATAAGTTCCTAGCTTTAGTAAGACTCCTGCTAATAATACAGAAATAGGGGTAGAAGCTTCGACGTGGGCATCGGGTAGCCAGGTATGGAACGGAACTAGCGGAATTTTGATGCCGAAACCAATGACAATTCCAGCCAGTAAAATTAGTTGAGTGGTTAAAGGTAAAGCCGAAATACCCAGTGAGGATGAACGTAAGGTATCGAGATCGAAATTGGGGGCATGAGTTAGCCAGACAATACCGAGGAAAGCAGCCAGAATTAAAATGCCAGAAACGGCGGTATAAATCAGGAATTTAGTTGCAGCATAACCCCGTCGTTTTCCACCCCAGATGGCAATTAACAGGTATAACGGAATCAGTTCTAGTTCGTAAAATAGCAGGAAAAGTAATAGGTTTTGGGCTAAGAAACTGCCTGCAATTCCAGCATAAATTAGGAAAATTAATGCATAATACAGTCGATGTCGGTTAACGGATGAATCTGTACTCCAGATGGCAATGCCAATGAGTAATCCATTGAGAATCAATAAAGGTAAAGAAATACCATCTAATCCCAGATAATAGTTGAGACCTAACACTTCTATCCAAGAGAAATGTTCAACCATCTGTAGTCCAGAATTACTGATGTCAAATGAATTACCCAGCAAAATTGACCAAATAAACAGCAATCCTGAAATTATTAGAGAAATGCGCCGAGCTTGAATTGAAGTTATTTTTGGCCAAAAACCCAGTATAATTGCGGCAAGAATAGGAACCCAAATCAATATGCTTAACATAAATTGCGATTCATTTAATTAGGATGAAAAAGGATGAATTATCATTTGTTGTTTATTCTCTATTATTAGATGTTATTCGCTATTAATTGAAAATTATTAGGTTTTCTGTCCAACCCAGAACACTAACAACTAACAACTAACAACTAACAACTAACAACTAACAACTAACAACTAA
>CAYSWY010000030.1:0-63595 GCA_964434975.1 uncultured Lyngbya sp. | reverse complement strand
GCTCAAGAAAGATTTAGATTCAATCCTCGTAAATATGAACAAATAATTCTGACAATTTGTGGACTAGTTAGGTTAAGAATTGGAACAGTAGTCTGATCAATCTAAAACTATCTGTTCAATGGTACTAGAATCAGGTCTCTTCTCAGCTATATTTTGTCCTGTTTTGAACAAAAAACATCTCAGAGTACCATTTTTACGTTGAACTGACGGTCAGAGTGTAATCGGCGAGCGCAGAGGCAAAAGTCACTCTAGGCATGGCTTTGCGTATTTTCGGAGATGTCTATTAATAAAACCACAGGAGTTAGCCGTTCAATATTTGCTTGTGATCCCTCTAGATTATAGCCTCCACGTCTTGATGCAGTCGCTCATGGGGGTTTCCCCCAAGACCGCGCTAATCGCTTTTACAATCTTTGAACATTGCTTCAATCCCTACTCGCTTCTTGTAAGCCTTAATTGTTTCCTCTATATTCGGGAGATTGGTGAGAAGATACCCAGGTTCTAATTCACCCATACCTCGATATTTACTTATACAATAAATCCCCATCGATCATCGCGTTATCTGATGTTCTTTCCCCACTTTTATATTTTTGAAGAATCGGCGCTCTCCGGGTTTAATCCTTAACTCGTTTAAAGACTGAAAGTCTTGTCCTTTTTGTTGAATATTAGTCCTTTTTTTCTGTCTAAAAACAAACTCAACTTTCTTCTCTATGAGCCAGCTTGCCAGTTTAGCACTATGAAACTCTCTATCTCCTGAAACAATAATTTGATAATTTTTAACCCGTTTAACGCGGGACGTAAAATAGCTTGTTGTTCGGCTAAGTTACTGCTGCCTTTTTTATTGAGAAATTGCCAATAGATAGGGACGGTTCGTTTTCCAATTACTACTCAGACCATAAATAAGTTTTTATTTTTCCATCTTCGTTCGATCTAAGACCAAGTAGATTCGTTCCCAATTGGCAATTTTTTTCTTGATGATTTGTTTAAGAATTGGCAACCACAAGATGGATACGGATAAACGTTCTAATTTTAAAAATCTTTGAATTCTCCGACGACGACTTTCATATTTGATCCGTAAAGAGAAATAAGCAGCGAGTCTTTCTATTTTCACAGTTTTATGAGCTTGAATTAGCCAGACTAAGATTTCTAAAGTAATTACTTGAGCTTGAGTCAGATAACGTGATAAGACATCTAAGTATAATTGATTTAACATTTGGTAACTTTCGGTCGGACTTCTTGATTACTGGCCGAATCTTTTTTACCATAGAATCCCTCGCTCCCTGACACAATCTTGCTTTCCACTGCGTTGTCACCCCGTCAGCAACTATACTCATCATCAATCAAAAATTAGGAATTGATTCTGGGGAAAAAATTACATCAGGACAAGTGGTAAAAGCCTTAATTCTGAATGGATTAGGAATGGTGTCTCGTCCTTTATATTTATTTAGTCAATTCTTTGAAGATAAAGCCCTAGAAAAGTTATTAGGAAGTGGATGAATTTGTGAATACTTAAATGATGATAAAATTGGCAGGGTGATGGATTAAATCTATCAACTGGGATTGACCAGCTTATTTATATAAGTGGGATTATTAGTAACTAAGAAGTTTAAAATTGAGACTCAATCTGCCCATTTATACTCCACATCATTTCACTTACATGGAGAATATCAAGGTCAAGAGATATCAGAATAAGAAAAAAAAGTAAAGAAAGACCGATATTTATTACTAAAGGATATTCTCGAGATCATCGACCGGATTTAAAACAATCTGTACTCGATTTAATCGTTAGCAATGATGGTAGTCTACCATTATTTATGAGGACAGCAGATGAAAATAAATTAGATAAAGCTGTATTTTTTCAAATTTTAACCGAGGAGAAATCACAACTCTAACTCGAGAGTATAATGGTGTGTGATAGTGCTTTATATAGTCAAGAAAATCTCCAGTTAATTAAAGAGTTAAAATGGATATCTCTCTTCTGCCTAGAGTGACAGAAGAGAGATAGAAATCTATAAAAATCAGCCAGGTTGTGAAAGAGGGTTTGGCTTTCTCATGGGAGCCGATGTTTTTTACCGATAGCTTTTTTGTAGAAAAGCCGGAAAGAGTAGAAACTATTTTATTTTTGATCTCTCTGTGCTTGATGGTATATCATCTGGATCAAAGAGAGCTGAGACAGAGTTTAAATAGATCTCATACAGCAGTTAAAAATCAAGTGGGGAAATTAACAGATCATCCTACATCTTTGATGGATATTTCAATGTTTTCAAGGGATTCACTTACTGAAAATGAATCAAACTCTACCCTATTGTCAACCTCACAAATGAACGGAGTTATATTTTAGAGTTTTTACCGACATCAGTTCAAAAATATTATCTATAAGCTTGATATTTTATGAATTAGGATGTCTATGGAAAAATTAATAAAATAGAGAGAGGAGTAATGTTTTCCTCTCCATTTGATCATGGCTTAATCTACCTTTGATTCTCAACGCTCCTGAAATTGTCTTGAGTTGGGAGATGAAATTCGAGTTTTTTCTCATGAAAATTGAGAATCACTTGTGTAATCGTTTATACTTCAATTTGAAGTGCGGAATGTGGGGTATAAGTGTTCCAGGCATCCATTCAACGAATCGTTGATAACTCGGAAGTTTAGGGAAAGCACTACTCCATTGGGGTTTGACGTGATTCAAATAAAAATGCTTAAAGTTACGGTAGTGATTCTGATGAAAAGCAATCAAAATTGTCATAATCTCACTTAAACAGAGGCTTTTTGCACGAATCCGTTTGATTGCTCCGTGACTGAGCAGCTTTTTGTTCCATTGCGGTTCAAACTGGCTACAGAAATCATCCACATGGCTCTCGTAAAGCATCTAAACTAGACATAGAACAGATTGCTGAATACTGAATTTGATGTTGTATTTAGCTTACTATCTGTCCCTTTCCTTATCCCGAACTCAGGTTAAACAAGTGTCTCACAACCTGAAAACCAAAGTCTTAGTTGTAGCAGAGCGTGAATATGGGAATGGTTCCTGGATGCAACAAACGGCACAAATCAACGCGAGTCTGTTGATGCGAGTCAGAGCCAACACTTGCTTGTGGTCGAAACCTCCTGCCTATTCAGGTCAAGGTAGACCCCGCAAACATGGAGCGAAATTTAAAGTTAATGACCCCACCACTTGGTCGACAGCAGAGGAAATAGTGGAAGCCGATGACCCCAAATTGGGTAAAATTCGTCTCAAAAAATGGTCGGATTGGCATTTTCGCACCGCACCGACTCGACATCTCAATCTCATTCAAGTCGAAAGGCTAACCCCTGCAAGTCACGGTAAAAAGCAGCCTCCTGTCTGGTTAGTCTGGCTTAGAGAACAGTTTTGTCCTTTAGCCCAGGTGTGGTCACACTATGCTCGTCGTTTTGGAGTTGACCACTGGTATCGTTTTGCGCTCGCAGAGGCTGCACTGGACTTTACCTAACTTGAGTACGCCTCAGCAGTGTGAACGCTCTCTGCGATTTGATGCCCCTGATGACCTGGCAACTGTGGTTAGCCAAAGATTTAGTCTCTCAACAGCATCTACCTTGGCAATCGCCTCAAGACAATCTCACACCTGGAAGGGTTGCACAATCAATGTTTTCCCTTTTAGTCGAGATGGGTTCGCCGACGATGGTTCCGAAAACCCGTGGAAAGTCTCCGGGTTGGCCAACTGGTCAAACCAGAAGCCAAAGAAAGACCTATCCCATTGTCAAGAAACGCTATTCCCAACCCTAAAAATCGAAAAAGAAGCGAGCTTAGATTCAATTTTTAGCTCTTAGTTTAGATTTTCAGCTATTTTTTACTGGCTCGATTGTTTTCTGCTGATTTTTTCTAGTCTAAACATGAGTTATTAGCATCTCACTCGAAAGTTTTCAAACTTTCTAAACCCGTAAGCAGAGCATTTAATTAGTTTAAGTTTATTATTAATACCTTCAACAGCACTACTGGTAGTACCATTATCGGTCGTAAGCAATTATCTCATCCCACCAACGAATTATAGTATTGCTGCTGCTAGGAAAATATTTTTTAGCCTCTGATAACCACATCCCCAATTTAAATATTCCGGCATACCAATCACTCGTTTGATTAAATATTTTTCTAATCTTTTCTTTAAGCTCATACATAACTTTTAGAGATTGAGATACATTTTTCACGCTTATGAGTTTCTTAGCTTGCTCTTTGTTCAAGCTATCTTCATTTTTTATAAGGGGATATTTGCTCTTTTTCAATCCTGATAGTATCAATTCATATTCAGCTTTTTTTGAGGAAACTTTTGTGGTTTTTATTAATTCTTCTAGTTAACGTTTTTCTCTTTTTATTTATCTATATAGCTCCTGATTTATCTGTTTCATGACATGAAACCTATCAGGGAAAACTTGAGCATTCGTAATCAATTCTATTACTACATTTTTATAGCCTTGCCACAAATATATACTGACTTATTCTATCTGATCTAAAATATCCGAACCCCAGCCTATCAAGGTTTTCTTTATTATTTCTTGTGTACGTCCGCTCAAAATTTCAATGAGCTTAGACCTATCTAAATCTATTAATACAGCACAGTAATTCCCCTTTCCTTTTACTATAGCTATCTCATCAATTCCAAGTCTTTTTAATCCCTTAGGTTTTGAATCACAATCTTCTTGAGATGCATCTAAAAACATTCTTTCTATTTCATCTGTTGTCACTATCCCTTTTGATGCCACACTATGTATGTCTGAATCTAATACTTCTTGTATGATTTGATGGGCGAGTCGTTTTGTATAAGTTCTTTTCTTTTTCAAGAAATATAGATTTTCACTCTCAAGTTTTTGACATTGATCACATTTAAATTGCCGTCTATTAATTTCTAAAAAAACCGGCTTTTCCCCCCCGGGGTAAATCTTTAACAATGTGTCGATGATTTTGATGCAATTTCTGGCTTTTCATACCACAGCGAGGACAAATACTGTAAGATTAAGTTGATTCAGTTTGTAAAATTATTCCAATCCCAGCATGAAGACGCTGCGATATCACTTTTACATCTTTCAAATCTAGAAGCTCTGTTAAAATTTTTATGCTTATGTTCTTCTTCATGACTGTAAATATACTCCCCGAGCTTATAGTTTTATATTACTACTAACAATCAAGATGGCTACTGAGTCAACCTTATCAGAAAGTTGATCTACATCTTGATATATTTATTCATGTTTTTAGGCTGAAACAACTAATAATTTAGCATAATAAGTCCTGAAGAGCCATCATTATTGGAATCTCAATGAATTAGAGTGCTATGTAGCCCAAGAGTTCGATGTAGTATTTGAAGGACGAACAAGTTATTACAACTTATTTCATGAGGCTGGGCTGTCGTGGAAAAAATCGCAAAAGAAAAACCCAAGAAAAGATCCAAAGTTAGTTTCTCAAAAAAAAGGAGATTGAACAGTGGCGAGAATTGCAGAGAAAGGAGATTGAATCTGGAAAGTTACTAGTATTTTTGTAGATGAGTGCCATTTATTGTGGGGAGATGTCTGTGGGTATGTATGGGGAAAAACAGACAGAAGAATTGAGATACCAATGAGGAATGAGAAGCAAAAACAAACCTACTATGGAGCCTTAAATTATCGTACAGGAAAAGTGATAGTCAAGGGCTATCCTCAGGGAAATACAGAGAATACAATTAAGTTTGTTAAGTATTTGCGCTCAACAGCATCCTCAAGTGAAAATTGCGATTATCTGGGATGGAGCTAGTTATCATCGTAGGCAAGAATTCCAAGAATATTTAGAGCAAGTAAATCTTGGAAAAACAGAAAAACAATGGCTGATCACCTGCATTCGCTTAGCCCCTAATGCCCCACAACAGAAGATTATAGAGGACGTTTGGCTACAAGGGAAGGAGTTTTTGCGAAAATATTGGCAAAGATGCCAAAATTTCAAGTTAGTTCAGTGGTTATTTGAGTGGAGTATCAGTCAAGATACGTTTCGATTTTCCCAACTTTCAATGTATGGCTCATTCTCATGAATCATTTTTGACTGCTATAGTTGTGCAACGCCAGAAATAGAGACAAAAAAGGGTGTATTGATTACTTTTAATACACCCTAAAGTCTTACTAAAGTTTTAGAATTTGAGCCGTTACGGCTAGGCTTTCTTCATATAAAATATCTCGGCCCCACCGTTGTAATTGTTGAGACATTAACGACTCTGCTTTTTGGTCTGTGGCAGTAGTCACTTCTTCGGTACGGCAAGATTGGGCGCTGCCTCCAGCCTCCATCCGCATACAGCCAGTGGTTTTAGAACATAAAATTGTACAACAGTTGGCATCTGGATTACTATTAGAAGTCAACCGTAAACCCACTAAATCACCCGGAACTTCTCCCATATCGGCTGTGGGAATAGCGGCTAATTCTGCAATAATTTCTTTGTCATTTGGCCCTGTAAACTTAACGTATTTTAAGTCGTAGTCCCCGCCTTCTTCGGTAAAGGAAACGGGTTGCCATTGTAAACGACTCGCTAGCCAACCTAAATACATCAATGCTTGGGCTGCATTCCCTTTTTCATAGTCTATCGCTACATTATCGACTTCTGTAATAGCTTGGCGACGTTCGGGGGGGTCGTAAGCGGCGGCAGCTAATTCTTGCCAAGGGGAAAGACGGTGCCAGTTTAAGTCAGCAATATAGGTTTCTTGTTCAATTAAGTCTTGCATTTTCAAGAATTCTGATTCAGGATCACTGAAATAGCAAGAATCCACGATTAAGCAATTACTGACCTGAGAAAGCTGCTTAAATAGTTCTTGTTCAGGGTTAGGGGTAGCTTTCCACCAGACAAATTTGGGTAAGTCCGGAATCATCAAAGAACTAACAACATCACCCACTCGTTCTAAGGCTTCTTTTGTTCCTTTCAGGGTGATATATTCAGCACAGATGAGGCTTTCTTCGCTCTTTTTTTGAATCGGGCAGTAAGCGGAAACCTGGGCTGTTACGCCTGTGTCTTCCCCGAGTGTGGGAGATAATGTAATCACGCGGCAGGGATTTTGAGCGGCAATGACTTCACTCATGGTAAAGCCACGAGTATCAATATTATTAATATCTTTGCGCTCAGGGGGGAGTTTAGCAAATTCCTCTCGTAATATTCTCAAGGTTTCTGAGTCTACCCGGCCAGTTATCGGTAAACCGTAAGCTTTTTGGGCATCTCGAATGGCATCACGGGTATCAATCCCAATTACACCATCAATGGCTTCTTTGTAGAATGATAATCCCGCTAAGAGTTGCTGAAATTCTTCGGGTTCATAAACCACCATACTAAAGGTTGCCGCCCGTGTTGCCACAGTAGAGGCTTTTCCGCCCTCAGTTTTCTGACTTAGCCAAATCTCATTTAACTCAGCTTCTATCTCACTGAGGGAAATATCTTTTGGTTTTTGTAATGCAACAAGTGGAGTGTTCATAGTTAGTCATTGGTTGGCGCGTTGTTTGTCGTTGGTTGGGGTTTTCTTCCCTAACAATATAGGACTCGTTTATAGTCGTCGCCACCGACGGCCATCACGGTTAATTAGGAGTTCGGCTTCCACAGGTTCCCAAGTGCCTGCTTCATACAGGGGAATAGAATCTGCTGGGGCCGGGGCATCCCAAACTTCGAGTAAGGGGGTAATCACCCGCCAGGAGGCCTCTACTTCGTCGTCTCGGGTAAAGAGGGTTTGGTCTCCTAACATACAGTCAATCAGCAGACGGGCATAAGCATCTGTATTCGGTTTACCAAATGCGGTATCGTAACGGAAATCCATATCGACAGAACGACTACGCAGCGAACTTCCCGGCATTTTTACCTCAAACCGCATGGAAATCCCTTCATTGGGTTGAATTCGCATTGCCAGAACGTTGGGGTTGGCTTGTTTACTGGCGGACTGGAACATTAGGTGAGGTACATCTTTAAATTGGATGGCAATTTCACTGACTTTTTTCGGCATCCGTTTACCAGTGCGTAGATAAAATGGTACGCCTTTCCAGCGCCAGTTATCGACATATAATTTTAACGCGGCGTAAGTGGGGGTGGTAGACTCGGGACTTGCGCCATCTTCGTCTCGATAACCGGGAACTTGTTGGCCTCTCATCCAACCGGAGGTATATTGACCTCGAACCGCAGATAGTTCTAAATTATTGGTATCGGCTAAACGGGTGGCTTGAACGGCTTTAACTTTTTCGTTACGAATACTATCAGCATCGAGGGAGTTGGGGGGTTCCATTGCTGTTAGGGAAAACAGTTGCATCAGGTGATTTTGCACCATATCTCGCAACGCCCCAGAGGTTTCGTAATAACCCGCGCGTCCTTCTAAACCGACGGTTTCAGCCACGGTAATTTGCACATGGTCTACAAATTGACGGTTCCACAGGGGTTCAAAAATGGCATTGGCGAAGCGAAAAACCATTAAGTTTTGCACCGTTTCTTTGCCGAGATAATGATCAATCCGATACACTTGATCTTCAGAACAAACGTCTCGAACCACTCGGTTTAATCGCTGGGCTGTTCCTAAGTCCCGACCAAAGGGTTTTTCAATCACTAAGCGTTGCTTTTTCGGGTCAGGCAACATCCCGGCACCGCCTAACTGTTGGATGGCTTCGGCAAAGAAACGCGGCGCAACAGAGAGATAAAATACCCGGTTTCCACGAGTTCCCCGTTTTTCATCGAGTTCTTGAAGGAAGGCTTTTAGCTTCTGATAACTTTCGGGATGATCGATATTTCCCGAACAATAAAATAACCCTTGTGCAAAATCTTTCCAGGTGTCTTCTGACTGCAAACCGCCGCCAAATTCTTCTACACCAATTTGCATTTGTTCGCGGAAGTAGTCATGACTCCAGTCTCGCCGCGCTACCCCGACAATGGTTAATTCTGGGGGGAGTTTCCGTTCTAGCCGCATTTGATACAATGCGGGAACCAGTTTGCGTTGGGTCAGGTCTCCAGATGCACCAAAAATGACTAAGATTTGCGGTTCAGGGACTCGGTCTTGTTGGAGGCCAACCCGTAAGGGATTATCTAGAAGTGCAACCATAAATTATCCTGTTTGATGAATGAAAGAACGCCTATTTTTTAATGGAATAATTGGGATTATAGAGCGTTTATAATTATTTTGAAGATAAAGCGCATACAATTCTTGGGATAATAGGGCGCATTGAATACGCCCCAACGGTATGATTAACTCACAGGTGAAAGCTTTTGAACTTTCTCTTCTAAAGAGTTCATTAAGCTGGTAAATGGCTTAACAAATTTATCAATTCCTTCTGCTAATAGTTCATCCATCACTTGATCCAGATTAATATCAATGTCAGAGTCTTTTAAATTGTCAATCAGTTGATAAGCTTCTTCAACATTTGTTTCGACTCGATTATCAACATCACAGTGATCGGCACAAGCTTCAATTGTATTCGGGGGTAAAGTATTTACGGTGTTTGGCCCGATTAATTCATCGACGTACATCACATCACTGTATTCTGGGTTTTTTGTACTGGTACTGGCCCAGAGTAACCGTTGCACACTTGCGCCTTTGGCAGATAATGCTTTCCAGCGATCGCTTTGAATAATTTTCTTATATTCTTGATAGGCAATTTTAGCATTATCAATTGCGACTTTTCCTTTAACCGCTTCTAATTTTGCCTTGCGATTCATATCAGTGACACCCTTTAACTTGGCATCAATCATATCATCAATTTTACTATCAATTCGGCTTAAGAAGAAACTCGCAACAGATGCAATATTGCTAATATCTTTCCCGTTTTTCACTCGTGCTTCTAGTCCTTTGATATAAGCCCAGAATGTATCTATGTAACTTTGAACAGAAAATAGCAATGTTACATTAACATTAATTCCGGCGGCAATTACTTGTTCTACCGCAGGCAAACCCTCGGTAGTTCCAGGAATTTTAATCATCACATTTTCCCGACCAATCGCCTCATAGTAACGCAGGGCTTCTTGAACTGTTTTTTCAGTATCATTCGCGATATTGGGGGGAACTTCAATACTGACATATCCATCCAAACCCTCAGTTTGTTCATAAACGGGTTTGAGGACATCACAAGCATTGCGAATATCATCAAATACCAGAGATTCATAAATCTCCATCACCGATTTTCCGGCTTCAATTCCGGCTTGGATGTCAGCATCATAAATCGCATTTCCTTTAATAGCCTTCTCAAAAATAGCCGGATTTGAGGTAATTCCCCGAATCCCTTTTTCAACAGTCATATTTTTCAGATCACCGGACTCGATTAAATCTCGGCTGAGATTATCCATCCAGATACTCTGACCAAAGTCTTTAATTTCTAATAAATGATTTGTTGTCATGTTTAATACTCCTTGTTTATTCCATGTTTTTTGTTCTGTGTCATTTGTACACCAATGATTTAATCAATCACCAATAACTAACAACAAATGACCAATGCCTAATATTACTCTTGTTTTTGGCGACGCATTCCTTCTTTAATAAAAGATTCAACTAAAGCCACATCTTCCGTACTGCCAATAATTAAAGGAGTACGTTGGTGGAGTTCGTCTGGAATAACATCGAGAATTTCCTCAGTGCCTGTGGTTGCCCGTCCCCCGGCTTGTTCAATCAAATAGGCCATGGGTGCAGACTCATACAATAGACGTAATTTACCTTCTGGCTTTTTCACAGTCCCCGGATATAGGAATACTCCACCTTGATATAAAATGCGGTGTAAATCCCCCACTAACGCCCCACTATAGCGAGCAGTATACCCTTCGTGACGATGAACATAGCGAATATAGTCTCGAATGGACTCATCCCACTGCCAAAAGTTCCCTTCATTGACGCTATAAACGGGCCCGTGTTTGGGGATAGTGATATTCTCATCCGATAGAATAAATTCACCTAAACTGGGATCGAGGGTGAAGGAATGAACCCCTGTACCGATGGAATACACTAACATTGTGCTGGGGCCATACAACACATAACCCGCTGCTAGCTGCTTGCGTCCACTGTGGGTTAATAAATCACTGGCTGTACCATCTTCATCGTTGCCTTCTTGTTGATGGATGGAGAAAATTGACCCAACATTGAGGTTAGTATCCAAGTTAGAAGAACCATCTACCGGGTCATATAACAGGGTATATCGCCCCAAAGGACAGTTTTCTGGGATATAGTAGGGTTTCTCCATCTCTTCAGAAGCAAGGCGACAGACTAAGCCACTTTGTTTAAAGACAGAAATAAATACCGAATTGGCATAAATATCCATCTTCTTCACTTCTTCTCCTTGGACATTTACCCCACCTGTAAACCCCAAAGCATCATCGACTAACCCTGCCCGACTCAAGCGACGAGCAATTAATTTCCCAGCTAAACCAATACGGTTCATTAAAGAACTCAAGTCTTGAGCATCCGTGGAAAAGCTATGTAACTGTTGCAGCACATGGCGTGATAAGGTTGTGCAATCTCGATCAAGATATACGCCTTGATCTAGAGGGTCTGGAGTCGTTTGCCCAAGCTGCGTCTGTACCATGGTGTTGTCGCCTCCTTATTAATGGGCGCGTTGATTCCGAAAAAAGTCAATCTCTGATTTTTTTAGGATGAATGAAAAATTTTAGCGTTGCCCTCTATCTTAAGGAGGCTTTCAGGGAAATCCGGCGAAATTTTAGCTAAGCTTTAGAAGTTCTCAGTCTGGCGGTGGCTGGCTGAATTTTGTACGACCTCTCTCTAGGGCGAATGTTAAACGGGTTTTGGCTGATAAATGTCCCTTTTTGTCCCTCTCCCTGCCTCACTATGTTAATTCAGAAATGCGATCGCAAAATATACTAACCCTTTTCAATGTAAAATAACGCTGTTGGGTGTGATTGCAGCTTCAGATGTTGACTGATTCATTATTATCTAAAACATACAAACAGTTTCTGATTTTTACGATAATTCTGGGGATAGGATTTCGTTTTTTAAATTTAGGTTATCCGGTGTATTGGTTTGATGAAACTCAAACCTCTTTAAGAATTTCAGGGTATACAAAATCAGAAATTGCTCAAACGGCTTATACATCTGAAGTGATTCAAGTGGGGGATTTTTTGAATACCTATCAATATCCTACTGCTGAGAAACAATTCAATGATGTGATTCAAGCTTTATCTCAACATCCAGAACATTCTCCTTTATATTATCTATTCGCCCGATTTTGGCTACATTTTTTTCCTAACTCAATTGCTTCTATTAGAAGTTTATCTAGTTTAATTAGTTTACTCGCTCTGCCTGCTATGTATTGGTTATGCTGGGAATTATTTCAATCTCAAGCGATTAGTTTAATAGCAGTTAGTTTACTGGCGATTTCTCCGTTTCATGTGATCTATGCACAAGAAGCAAGGGAATATAGCTTATGGACTGTTAGTATTTTATTGTCTAGTGCGGCTTTACTCAAAGCATTAAGAGTTCATCAATTCAGGTCGTTTGATTGGGGAATTTATAGTCTAACTATTGCATTAGGATTGTATACTCATCCTTTTTCAGTCTTGGTTAATATTGGACAAGGAATTTATGTAATCCTTGTATCTGCTAAAAAACAAATCCATCAAGTTGTTGATTATTTAGCCGCTACTTTCATTAGTTTACTGTTATTTTTACCGTGGTTATGGGTTGTCATTAAAAATTTATCTGATTTCGTTGATAATACAAAATCTACAGGCGTTCCTCGCGAAGGCTTACCATTATTTTGGGGATTAAATTTAGGTCGTATCTTTTTTGATGTCAATCAAGGAACCAGTTTACTCAATCCAACTTTATATTTTTTCTTATTTTTAACCAGCTATGCAATTTATATTCTCATTCGTACCACACCGCCGAAAGTTTGGATATTTATTATTACTTTAATTGGAGTATTAGGTTTAGGTTTAATTCTTCCGGATTTACTATTAGGTGGACGACGTTCTAGTATTACCCGATATGCGATTCCTTGTTATTTAGGCATTCAAATTGCTATCGCTTATTTATTCACATTTACCATTAAAAAATACTCCATTTGGAAAGGGATTTTAATCTTTATATTATCACTGGGAATAATTTCTAATGCGGTACAATCTATTCATGCTGTTTGGTGGAATAAAAGCTATGCAAAAAGTCGCTATCTGCCACAAATTGCAGACATTATTAATCAAGCCAATAACCCACTAATTATTACCGATGAAGAACCGGGTCGAGTTTTATCTCTATCTCATCGACTCAATTCCACCGTCTCTTTACAACTCATCCCTCGCGGTTCTGTTCCGACTATTCCTCAATCTGATAATATTCAAATCTTTTTATTTCGTCCCTCCGATCAATTAAAAAATAACCTCGAAAAGAATAGTAATATTCAGGTTAATAAAGCCTATAAAAAAGGATGGATTTGGCAAGTGATTAATCAATAATATTCTATTGGCACACTTCAACTAAAGTCTGTAAATTGTTTTCCATTGCTGTCAAATAATATTGCGGATCAAGAGTACCCGTTTCAATCGGATCTAAGGCTTTTACAGGCAATCCTGTATCCTCTGAAATCCGCTGTAAACGATTGTCGTCTACTCCATTTTCAGAGACTAATGCTTTAATATCATATTGTTGTGCTGTATTAATGACTCGCTGAATATCTTGAGGAGATAAACTATCTTCCGGCAGTTCAATGACTGCAATTTGTTGTATACCATAACGTTGTGCTAAATAAGGATAAGCATCATGAAAGGCAATAAACTGGCAGCCATTTAGAGATGCTGATTCAGCTTGAAATTGTTGATCAAGTTGTTGAAGCTGGCTTAAATAAACCGCTGCATTGCTTTGATAGGTTTGACTATTTTGTGGATCTGCGGCTATCAATCCATCTCGAATATTTATCACTTGTTCTTGTGCTAAAATCGGGTCAAGCCAAACATGAGGATTACCGCCTTCATGGGAATGACCGTGATCGTGATCATGATCGTGACCTTCGCTGTGTTTTTCTTCTTCTTCTAAAGGTTCAATTCCCTGACTAGCATCAATTTGTTGAAGCTGAGAATTGCCTGTATTTGTAATCAGTTTATCAAGGAATTCTTCCAGTCCTAAACCATTTTTAACTAAGATATCGGCTTCTGCTAAAGAACGCACTTCATCCGGAGACGCTTGATAGCTGTGAACATTAACGTTGGGGGGGACAAGTAACTCCACCTGACTTTCAGGGCCAGTGACTGCCTTGGTAAACAGGTACATCGGCAAAAAAGTGGCCATAATTCTTGTAGAAGTTGTCTCCTCTGAGGCTAAGGAAGTCGTCTCCTCTGGCGCTGGCACGGCACAACTCATGAGTAACAGCATTAAGGATGTGACTGTACTCATGATGCGGGAAGACGTTTGAGGGGGGTTGAGGTTTTTAAAAACAAACATGAGATCAGTTCCTTTCTATGGGTCTTTGTTTGATAATGATAATCATTTTCATATTAAACAGCAAGAACTTGATTGATTAGTCATACTTTAAGCACCATTCCACTATCAGCCTCAAACCCATTGCTGAATAGATGAATAGACTCAAAGTCAATTCTTTATGTTAAAATCAAGCTTAAAAGTATGACATCAGATTGCATCTATATTTTCCTATTCCTTTGATTAAAAGAAGTAAATCACTGCGGAATAGTTGATTGTATTGTTTAACCCAGAAAATTAAGCTGCAATAATTTCTTTATATGAAACCTATAAAACTGCTAATGTTTTTCGGCTTGGCTGTAGTTGCTTGTATTGTGGTAATCAGCGCAAAAACGCAACCTAACTCAGTTCAAAATCCATATCGAGAGCGGTTTCAAGAAATTGCTCAAGTTCAGTATACAGAACGCTGTTTATCCCCCGAACTTTCTCAACGTCCCGTGTGGGAATGCTACGAAATTTCAACAGATTTACCCGAATATAGTCCTGTTACCATCACCCATACAGACGGGGAGCAACATCAGGTGTTAACCTTCTCAGAAGGCGGACAGACAAAGTTTCGATTTACCCCCAATAAACAAGGCAGTTGGACCTTTAGCAGCGGGGGTAGCATAGATATTAATGCAACTCGTCCGGACTATGCCAAAGGATTTGTCGCCGCCAGGGAGCAAAAGTGGATTCGCACAGCCACAGAGAAAGCATTTGTACCCCAGTACATTATGTATGATAAACCCGATATTGAGCAAGGGATTCAAGAATTTGTTAAAGGGCATGGTTTAACCGGACTTCATATTACAAACTTACGGGATTTAATGGAGAATCCTGCTTATTTTGAAGCGATTGTTTTAGATACCTATCGTAATGGTGGAGCCACACATTTTTGGGTTTGGGGAGATAAAGCGCGGAAATTAACGCCAAAAACCTATGGAATTGATGTCGATCAATTATACAAAGAAATTGCTGCTCGATTAGCTCCGCTTCCTGGATGGACTGTTGGCTATGGTTTTGACTTATTTGAATGGGCTTCAGCAAGAGAAATTGAACAGTTTCGCCAAACCCTCAGAGACTATAGTAGTTATCATCATTTAGTCGGCGGACGCGGTCATAAAAACCAATATAAAGTCATTAGCAATAACTTAGATTTTGCCTCTTGGGAATGGCATCAACCGGATTATCAAGAATACCGAACACATTTAGAAAAAGCACAAGGTCAACCCGCATTTTCTGAAGACCGATTTCGCATTCGCACCCCCACACGTTATCCTGAAAAAGACTATAATCCAGAACTCACTCGTCGAGGATTGTGGCATTCTGCGATGGCGGGAGGTGTGGCTAATATTTGGGGAAATAAACCAAAAGATCAGAAATTTTCAGCCCCTTATCCTAATAAAAATGCAATCAAAACTTACAGCCAAGTGATTGATAATCATTTTACAGTGGGGATGAAACCCGACAATAGTTTAATCGATTCGGGGTACTGTTTACGGGAGGAAAATCAACAAGCGATTTGTTATACAGAAGAAGTGTCAACTGTCACCATTAACACGAATCAGATTGATGGAGTTCAACAAATTATTGCCGTCGATACCCAAGAGAATTATCAAGAAATTCCCATTCCCGTCACAGGCAATTCCACCACTTGGTCGGCTCCCAAACAATCAGATTGGGCATTCATTATTGCTTCTTAATCTAAGTCCGTTTAATCCGTTTCACCCATACACCAACATAAAAATAAAATCAGAAAAACAATAGCCAATTTTGAGGGAAATTGAAACCCCGGTAACAACGCCAGAGGAGTAAAAATAAACGCCTGAGTAAACCAGATACTCGCCAGTAAAATCAATATGGTTAAAATGGCAGCCATCAGCAAATTTAGATCTAAATATCAGGATCAATTACAATCAATTTGTACAGGTTCAGATTTTTAGGTTTATTCATTGCCCTGCATCTACTAACATATAGTAGTCGTCTATCTGACAAAAATAGGGACTTCATCGTGCTCAAGACCCTTTTAGCTGACTTTCGTATTATCTTTGACCGTGACCCGGCAGCCCGCAACTGGCTGGAGGTACTGTTTTGCTATCCTGGTTTGCAAGCATTGCTGTTTCAGCGGTTAGCTCATCAACTTTATCATCTAGGCATTCCATTTATTCCTCGGCTAATTTCCCACATAGGCCGTTTATTCACGGGTGTAGAAATTCACCCCGGCGCTCAAATTGGCCAAGGCGTATTTATCGATCATGGTATGGGCGTTGTGATTGGTGAAACCGCAATTATTGGAGATTATTGTTTAATTTACCAAGGCGTAACCCTAGGAGGAACAGGTAAAGAAACCGGAAAACGCCATCCGACCCTGGGGGAAAATGTTGTCGTTGGGGCCGGGGCGAAAGTCTTAGGCAATATTGAAATCGGTGATAATGTTCGCATTGGAGCGGGTTCAGTCGTCCTGCGACAAGTTCCCTCAAATTGTACCGTTGTGGGGGTTCCTGGACGAATTGTGTATCGCTCAGGGGTACGAATTAATCCGTTAGAACATGGTAGCTTACCAGACTCTGAAGCGGTGGTGATTCGTGCATTAGTTGACCGGATTGAAAACTTAGAACAACATATTCAATCTTTACAAACTCAACTCAATACTTCAACAACACAACCTGTCGTTGCTTCGGTTTCAACATCTAATCCAGACTTATCTAACCCTAGTCCTACAAACCAACCCACTGATAAAACCCGGACAACTTCAAGTTGTGCTTTGCAGGATAAATCCATCATAGAATTTTTAGATGGCTCGGAAACTTGAGTGATATTGGCGCGGGTTGAGCCAGCCAAATCCGATTACTATAGATTGCTATATATATATTGTCCGTCTCGCTTGTTTTTCAGTTTGTGGTGCAGTGAGGCGGTTATTTTTTTGAATTTAACTGATAATTTTCAGGAATCGGATGATGTGGGGTAGTAGTTAGTACCCATTGATTTTATTTAGTGTGGTGAGAGGGTGCATATATGGCAGCCATAGAAATAATTTTACAGCGAATGACTTGGGCAAGTTGTTTTTGCTTAGCATTAACCTTGTACTCTAACGCTGTACCGACTCGGACTTTATCCACGAAGTTAGGAGAGACAACTCAACCTCATCGAGAACTTGATCTTACTTATTTAGCTCAGCGTTTGGGTCGGGAAATTAGCAATCGGGTTGAATCCCAGAGTAATTATACTGATTTACTAACTGCATTGTCGCGTCAGCACCCATCTGACTGACTTAAACTCCGGTGTAATGTTGACTCGTAATGTCTCTATCGAGTGTTGGGAAAAGTTCTGTCCCAAGCCGTCCCTCAAATCAGTCTTTCTCCGCTTAAAATGGCAACAGAAGCCATTGCAATTGCAGCTTTTAACAATCATGTCTATATCTTCGAGTCCTCTTATACTATAAATAGAGTGATATGTATCATCAGTCAAAGTAGAAAGTTTTCTCATGGAAAAAGCACACAACAGACAACTGATGATTTTGACATTAACAGACTGTTGGTTTGCGATCGCAGATATTCTCATAAATTCGCTATAATCTTTGTTAATCTGATCTGTCAAAGTTTTGGTTCCCCTTAGTCAAACCGTTTGAGTTTAACAGTCGCAATACAGAACTGAAGAGTTACTGTTTTAGGTGCAGATCAGTTGCAACTTACCCTGATTTAAATACCCGATTATCTCCGCCTTTCTCAGAGTGACAGCCTATAGTCTATCTTTCTCTGTTGAACTATTTTTCGCAGTAGCTCAGCCAATCTGGTTAACTTTAAAAGAGTTGTCCGGCTTTTTTACTATGTCTAAAAATGTATTTCATTGCCTGTTTTATCTTTATGTTTTTTTAAAGTTTTTTTGACAAAATTGATAGATTCTGATACTATAAAAAATAGGGAAATGAGGTAGCAAATCAGAAACAATGACTTACAGGTGCACCTACGATGATTCTCAACCTGAGTCTTTTATTTCAGGCTATAGTCCAATTCAAGATATTGAAGTCGCGCAAGAAGTCATTTATGATTTCTTTATTGAAATTGTCAAGCAGTGGCATGCAGATGCTGTTGTAGAAGAATTTGAACGGTTATTTTTCTTCATGCAAAGTCAGGAAAATGAAGAAATTAACCATGCTCTTCATCGGATTATCTTTGATAATAACGAACCTGTATTCAGCAACACAATTAAGCGGGTTTGTTATATTTTAGTTAATAACTGGTATATTAACCGAAATTATTCGGCTACTGGGAATCTGCTGTCTAAAATTCAAGAAGTCACAGAACAAGAATTTTATTCAGAATCTACTTTAGTGAGTCGATTAAGACAATGGCTGATTAAATTTGTTAAAAGCTCAGACTATGAAGAAATTCGTCAATGTGCGCTGCAAACGGGGCGAAACTGGAGTAATCGTTATACCTCCTATTTATTAGTCTCTCAATATGTGAATCCGCAAAACTCGATTGAGCAACAAGAACTCGCTCGGAATTTATCCAAACAACTCAGGGATAAATATAAATTTGATTTGGCAATGTACATTGTCCGCAAAGAATCTCCCAAAAATCAATCCATAAAACCAACTGAAAACCCGACTCAGCTCGGAGACGATGTCATTAATTTAATTAAAAAAACTCTGTCTTCTCAACGAGTTTATAGTCATACTAGACAGGCAGAAAAATTTTTAGAGAAAATTAAAACATCTAATTATTCTGAATTTAAAGCTCAGCTTCCTGAGTATTTAATGCTGCAAGAAAATGATATTAATCAGACAAAAATATTACGGGATAAGCTGTGTCGTAAGCTAGAAACATTGTATGAAAACTATAATAACGATCCGGTTGATCAAGGAATTCTCATTCGGACTTGCAACCGTTTGATCGAATTTCTAACGACAGAAGATAGTACAACGCCTTCGGCAATTTTCCTCCTGTTCAATAACCACGGTAATCCATTAACTTTAGTCACGATTCTCCTCAAAATCATTTTAATTTGTAGCGCTTCTCGAACCTACTTAGAGGTTTGTATTGCTAAATTAATTCAGTATTACCAAAATTATGAAGAAGAACAATGTCAGTCTTTTATTCGGTTTCTAGAAGTTTTCAACTTAGTGTTTACAATTTTCACAGAAAATGTTCAGTATCACCTAGTTAAAGTTGATGATCAAGAGCGCACAGGGCCACTGTCTAATTTAGATGCTTATCGATTATTCTGTCAGACAAAAGGGTTAGATTTGCGGGGTCGAAACTTAAGCGGAATTAAACTCACCAGTACAGACTTACGGGAAGCCAATTTACGAGATACTAATTTAACTGGGATTAACTTAATTCAAGCAGATTTGAAGCTGGCTAATCTCTCAAAAGCTAATCTCAGTGAAGCGGTTTTGAATGAAGCTCAACTGCTCATTGCCGATCTCAGCCATGCTAACTTAAAAGATGCGAGTCTGATTGGAGCCGATCTACGCCGAGCCAACTTACAACAAACTATTTTAGTCCGGGCCTGCCTCACCAGTGCATTGTTAAATTTTGCCAATTTACGGCAAGCCAACTTAGCCCAAGCCAACTTAATGGCAAGCCGCCTAGATTTTGCCAATCTTTCCCAAGCTGATTTAAACCACGCGAATATACAGTACGGTAATCTCTGTCAAAGCAACTTCAGAGATGCTAATCTAAGCTGTACTAATCTCAAAGGCGTTAATCTTAGAGGGGCTGATTTAGTCGGCGCTGATTTAAGTTATGCCGATCTGAGAGGGGCTGATTTATCAGGGGCGAATTTATCAAAGGCTAATCTTCACGGCGCTAACTTAGGGAAAGCAGACTGTCAATATGTCAACTTTACCGAAGCCAACTTAAACAACGCCAACCTCAATCACGCCAACCTAGAATTTGTTAACTTTAGCCAATCCGATCTGAGTTACACCGTTTTACGTCATGCCAACTTCTATCAGGCACAACTGCATAAAGCCAATTTATATCACGCAGATTTAACCCGTACCGATTTGAGTCACGCAGATTTTCGTGAGGCTAACCTGTGCTGCTGTTTAATTCGTCACGCCAAGTTGACTCGAACCTGTTTTTGTAATACGAATCTACAAGGTGCTAATTTATTTGGCAGTAACCTAATGGATGCTCGTCTTAACGAGGCTCAATTTGGTAATAATTCTGGCATATCAGATCGAATTAAGCGATCGCTTAACCTCAAAGCCAAGTAAAACTGAGGTTCGAGTCTATTGACAAATCGTAGAGACGTTATATATAACGTCCCTACCCACCAATTGCGCTCAAGCCTGATCATGATAGGATCAGCGCTATAAAATTTAAATCAGTTTAACTAAACGCAGGGTAAACATAATCCCCGCTGCCAAAACTATAGCACCCACATAAATCCCAACATAAGCGATCGCTGCACTTGCACTCATAAATTGTTCTCCACTAAATCTATTCATATTCTATTGAACCACGGGTTGAGTTAAAATACAGCACAAGCAATCTGTTGATCAAGGAGAGACCATGGCGGCTGTAATTCGGGTTGATTTAGGACAAAAGTCTTATGATGTGGCGATCGCTGCGAATCATCTTAATCAATTGGGATCATTGATGGTTCCCCTGAATTTAGGCAAAAAAGTCCTATTGGTCTCTAACCCTGAAATTTTCCAACACTACGGACAACAAGCCGTTGAGTCGTTAACATTAGCTGGGTTTGACGTAGAAAGTTGTACCTTACCCGCAGGAGAATCTTACAAAACCCTAAAAACCCTACAAATTATATATGATGCGGCTTTAGAACATCGTTTAGAACGAACTTCTACTCTGGTGGCTTTAGGTGGGGGTGTGGTTGGGGATATGACGGGATTTGCCGCCGCCACTTGGTTACGGGGAATTCAGGTGGTACAAGTCCCCACCTCCCTATTAGCGATGGTGGATGCTGCCATTGGGGGTAAAACTGGAGTGAACCATCCCCAGGGCAAAAATCTCATTGGTGCGTTTCATCAACCGAAATTAGTGGTGATCGATCCAACGGTACTCGAAACATTACCGCCACGAGAGTTACGCGCTGGTATCGCAGAAGTGATTAAATATGGGGTAATTTGGGATAGCGAACTCTTCAGCCAGTTAGAACGGTCTCAAAGCCTTGGGTCAATGGCAGCGATTGATCCGATCCTATTGCAAAGCTTGTTAGAACGTTCCTGTCACGCCAAAGCAGAAGTAGTGAGTCAAGATGAACAAGAAGCGGGTTTACGTGCCATCTTAAACTATGGTCATACCATTGGTCATGCCGTTGAAAGTTTAACCGGATATACCACTATTTTACATGGGGAAGGGGTTGCCATTGGGATGATTGCAGCCAGTCGAATTGCGGTAGAGTTAGGGATGTGGACAACAGAATGCGATGCGCGTCAGTTGGCTTTAATTGAAAAAGCGGGGTTACCGACTCAGCTTCCTGCGGGATTGGATATTGATCGGATTTTAGCCACGCTACAAACGGATAAGAAAGTCAAAGCAGGAAAAGTGCGGTTTATTTTACCCACCGATATTGGCAAGGTGACCATCACCGATCAAGTGCCTGAATCTGTGATTCGCAAAGTATTGCAGCAATTATAAAACATCATCATTAATAGACAAAGCACTCCCCCGTTCACGATGGAAAGAGGAGTACTTTATCATTTTTGATATGGTTAGGGTCTATATAAAAGCTGACCCCAATTCAAGGTTTAAAAGCGATTCATGGTTAAGGTCTTTATTAAGCTGACCTCATTTAATTCCATACTTGTATTTTGCCAGAAATTTATCGGGGATCACGCATTTCGTAATGTTTTCTTTATTTTCTTTTATTTACGGGTTGTGGATCTTTATCTATTTTTGTAAAGTTCTGTTACTTAGGATCTGAGGGACGGCGTTGCGCTTTCTGTTCAAGACGAAATAACCACACCATTAAGGCCACAACCCCCACTTGCAAGGCAAAGTTAGGTAAAGTTGAGCCCATTTCCTGACCCGCCAGCAGTTTTGATAAAAAGACTAGCGCCCCGATAAATCCAGACGCACCGAAGGCAACATACACAAACTGTCGTAAACCCCGATAAGGCGCTTTGCTTTCGGCTTTGAGGCGAGCATATTGTTCTGGAGTTAGTTTACGCTTGGACATAAGTGTCAAAACCGTAGGATGAATTAAGATGAATTAAGATCAGTATATTTGACTGTCTTTACCGCAGCAAGAGAATCACGGTTTGCAGAGAACCCACAACCACCCCTAAAATCCCCCCCAAGTTGACAATGGCTTGTAACTCACTCTTAACGATACCGTTAACTGCCACCTCTAATTCTTGGGGCGAAGTGGATTGAACACGGTCAATAATCACTTGATCGATATTGAGAATAGGAATCGCTTGAGCCACAATATTTTCTAAATCCCGTTCTAAGTAACGTTCTAACACTAACGCCAATTCTTTACTAATAATACCGAGGGAACTGTTGAGAACTTCTGAGGCTTGTAAACGTCTTAAAATGAGCATTGAAACCTGTTCCCAATCAATGGATTGAGTGATGCCATTAATTAAATTTAAGCCTTTATCTTGCAGGTAATGACGAACCGTTTCTTGTAAGGTTTTGCGTAACTGTCGAACGGTGGAAACGGGAAGATTTTGTAGGGATAAATTTTGTAGCCATTCTTGAATTCTTTCTCGCACACTTAAAGCAATAATTAATTCACCTAAGCGGCGATTGGTTTCTTCACGTTCATCTAAACAAAAGGTTCTCAGGCGAGTTAAACTATTGCGTAATCCGAGTAAATTGGCAACCACCCAGTAAGTGCCGCTGCTTTTTTCCCGAAAGCCTTCATCAATAATAGCAATATTACGATCTGTGAGAAAATCAATTAAAATCTGTCGCAGCATTTCCGGGGGAATGACAACATCAATTAACCAATCTGCTAACTGTCGAGATTGTTGTTGAGAGAGTTGAAATTCGAGTAAAACTTGATCAAAAATTTGATTAATTTGAGGGGCGAGAAAATCCTCTTGCCGAGCCCAAATTCGTAAAAACCGAGGAAAAGATTCTCCCAGTAAATCTTGCAAAATACCCGATAAAATTTTAGCTGTTTTTTGCTCCTGATCGGCTTGAAGTTGCTCTAAAGCCAGTTGCAATAACCAGTTAATGGCAGCCTGCATCCGCTCCAATTGCAGTAAGCGACGGGCTAAATTTTGCAGTTCCTCTGGGGTGAGCAATGACCCCATAATTGTATCTGAAACCCGTTTAGCAAGGCGTTCTTGATTGCGAGGAATTAAACCCGGGGTAAACGGAAGTTGTCGTCCACCGACTCGAATGGCTTTGTAAGGACGAAAGAGCATTTTAATGGCTAAGTCATTCGTGAAGTAGCCAATAATTCCGCCCAAGATAGGGGGTGCAATATACACCCAAAGTTGAAACGAATTAGACACGACCAAAACCTGATACGCCGCGTTGAGGGTCAGTTAGTTTGAAATCTAAGATTTCTGAATCACTAATACTCCCATCATACCCCCTGCGATCGCATAGTGGGTAGCTGATGTAAATCCAGCCGCTTGAGAAAGAGCCACTTGTTGTTGACCATCAGGGAAGCGTTCTAAACTGGGGTTAATATAAGCATATTCTGGTTTCAAGCCGCGAGTTTCGGCCATCGGAACCACTAAATAATCCAGATACCATTGCTGAAACTGTCGTAATACCATGGAATTGGGGCGATGAAAATCTAAAATAGCAGCGACAGCGCCGGGCTTAAGGACACGATGTAATTCTTTCAGGCTGCTAGGGATATCCACAAGATTGCGTAAACCATAACCCATGGTGGCACAATCAAACGTATTCTCCGAAAACGGTAAATCTAGCACATCAGCTTCTATCCAAGTCATGGCAGCCGTTGAGAGGGTGATAGGAGTGGGTCGAGACTGGGCGATCGCTAACTGTTGAGTACTAAAATCAACCCCATAAACGGTTCCATCAACTCCCACTTGTCGAGCCAATAAATAAGCTAAATCTCCACTGCCACAACATAAATCTAGTGCTGTATCGCCTGTTTGTGCTTGGCTCCAGCTCACTGCCATCTGCTTCCAAATTCGATGTTGCCCCAAACTTAACCAATCATTCATCTGATCGTAAACTGGGGCTATTCGGTCAAAAATTGCTTGAATCTGCTCACTGTTGCGGGTCATTTTAAACTAACTAAAGTTAAAGCGAGAGTTTGGCTCACTAAGTTGAGGGAGTCTAAATCATCTGGGTGGAGTTGACAAGGCTGTTTCCACTGTAGAGATAATATGCCAATCACCTCCTGTTTGTAAATCACAGGAATACTAATATGAGCTTGAATACCGGATTTTTGATAATGTTCAAGCTGCGCTAAATCTTGATCTCGGCTAATGTTGACGCTGGCTTGAGTGGTTTGAGAAGCAATTGCCTCAGCCACTAACGGATCTGTTGCTAACCCATAATCCCCACTCCCACTAGGGCTATAAGTGCCACCGAGTGCAGTGAGTGTTTTCTGTTCAACCGCTTGTAAAATACAAACGTCTACATCAAAATTACGACCAATCGCTTCAGTCGTGGGAGATAAACTATCTTCTAAAGTGTCCGCCGCTTGCGCTAATTGTAGAATTTGACACAGAAGCTGAGCTTGTTGGTGGGCTCGTTGTAGTTCTTCAGTGCGTTGATTCAGGAGTTCATAGGTTTCGGCTGCCCTTTGAACCACGCTTTTGAGTTCATTGGGGTCCCAAGGTTTTGTAATATATTTATAAACCTGTCCCGAATTAATCGCCTCGACTAAATCCTCAATATCTGTAAATCCCGTTAAAATAATCCGAACTGTATTCGGAAACTCCGGAACCGTCTTACTTAAAAATTCCGTTCCTTTCATCTCAGGCATCCGCTGATCCGAGATAATGACCGCCACTTCACCCTCAGTTTTAAGGACATCTAATGCTTGAATACCGCTGTCTGCCTTAAATACGTTAAAATTCCGACGAAAGGTTCGATAGAGCAAATCTAGATTATCTGGCTCATCATCTACCACTAGCATCTTCGGTTTTTTTGGGCGATTGAGAGTCATGAGCTGTTGCTTAATTTCTACTAGTTCTGAGGTTCCACTGTCCATTGGATAGCGAATGCAATAATCTTTCCACATATACTATTCAAGTCTATCCCAACTTTAAAGAGAAGTTGTTATTTAGTCATTCGTTGCTGGTTATGAGTTATTCGTTCTCACAACTCATGACCCCAGACGAATAACGAGTTTACTCTTTCTCCTCTCCCGGATTAAGCTGACGGGGTGTAAATACGGGACAGTATCCATCTGCCGTCACTTTAAAACTATACAAAGCCGACTCTGAATTCCAACAGCGTTGAGCGCGATAATAGTGACAATTGCCACAACACTCCTGTTCTGGAGGAACAGAGCGCTCATTGCTATGTAAGAGAAATTCCCGCTGAGAAATACCCCGTAATACCAGTTCTTCCCCTTGCCAACGGGCCTCTATTAATCCTGTATCTGCAAACGATATCCAGCGTGGATCACTGGTGAGGGCTGAGGGTAAAGCAATCTGAATATGACTGACTAATTCGGTTAATTCTCCCCCATAATGAGACTCTGCGATCGCGGGTTGTAAAAAGGTTTCTCCTACGGGTAACTCCACTAATGTTCCGGCGGAGGGACAGTGCAATTGATAGCGGTTGCGTAATTCATCTAAATTTGTCAGATCGCTCAGATAAGTCGGAGATCCATGGACCCAGACGATATGTTGAGGTCGTAAATTATGAATCAGTTGGGTGGTACCTGCTCCATCGCAATGTTCGGGTAAGAAATAAGTTTCTACCCCAGCAAATTGAGCTTCTAGGGCCGATGGAATATCCCAATGAGTTCCCGGACGTTCGGGTAAAAACAACACCCAAGAGCGGCCAGGAATCAACGCATAATCCAACACATTAATCGAGTCTTCCGTGATTAAAATACAGGGAGATTCTGGGAGTTGAGCCAGATAATCCAATTGAAAGCGACGGACTCGGGGACGAATTCGATCATCCCAAAACAGGGGTTGATGTTGAGCAAAATTCTGTACACTGGCTGGAAAATGAGACTGTAATTCTAAGTAGAGATCGCATCCGGTGGCAACGGCACCATCGACCCAAATATCAAGATCTCGCCCGGTAAAATAGTGATGACTACGCAGCAACATTAACAGTTCTTGTCCCAATCCTAAAGCTGGAGTGGGTAATAAAATTGAATGACCTGCTGCAATAGCCTGATAAAGTCGTTCAGCAAACTGATTTTCCAGTTGTCGGCGATTGGGATAACGAGCTGTCCCGTAGGTTCCTTCTAAAATCAGAACATCGGGTTTGAGTCCGCGTAATTCTCCTAACGGAAATCCATCCACCAGTCGAGTGTTGGAGAGAAAAAAGTCACCGGTGTAAAATAGTTTATACTCCCGTTCGGCATTGGTATAGCGCAGTAATATAGCGGATGCTCCCGGTAGATGACCCGCAGGAAACAGAGTTACACTCAACCCCGGTGCCAGTTCAACTTCCGATTTCCAGGGTAAGGAGCGGCTAAATTGGGGGACGGTTGTTGAGTCAGTATCCAGCCAATTCAGCAATAGAAGCTGGTTGGTGACTTCGCTGCATAAAATCGGTAATTCCGGAAAAGCTTGATGCAACCCCAACAGACCCCGCGCATGATCGGCATGAGCGTGAGTACACAAAACCCAATCAGCAGGATACGGTTGATCTAACTCATTGATTAAAGGGGAGAGGTCTTCAATACCGCAATCTAATAAAATGCGATAATCACCCATCCGCACCAACAGACAAACACCTTCGTCGGTGTGGCCAGCACTATAAGAAAAACATTCCAGATCAGTCACAGGAGTTTAATAATCGCGGTGCGACCCTGCGCCGTCGTACGGCGCTAAGGAAAGCGCACCAAGAGAATGAGAATTGTCTCTAGATTTTATCTGTATTGGTGGAATTTTTCTAAAAAAATGTTAAAAACTGTTTCATAATTGCCATTGAATTTCAAAAATCTTAAGATTATGTCTCTTTCTCAATTTCAAACTTTCTTCGATCATTGTGTGGGTACTTGGGTTACAGAACGAACCTATCACTACCTATCACAGCAAGAAGTGGAACGCTCCCATACTGAATTTATCATTCATCCTGTCTCATCAGAGGTCAAAGCTCAGGTATTAGCGGATAATCAGGCCTCAGCAGAACAAGATTTAGCCGAATTACCCGGTTATCAGCTTGCATTTCAAACCGTTTCTGAAACCGGAGAAAAAGTATCTCAGCAGCTAAATTTGCTATTTGTTCCCCGAAAAATTGAAGACTCTATCATTGAAGGAGATTATCTCAGAGATCGAGCTTATGAAGAAAGGCGACCCATTGTGTCTCATTTCCGCTACGATATTCAAACCCGAGAACTGCTGATGACTACGAATTATACTCGAGTTATTTCAGTAGACTCAATTACGATGGTCAATCCCAGTTTGAGAATTCGTAAGATTTTAAACTATCAACGTCCCCCTGAAAATCAACCCTTACAACAAGTGATTTTAGCCGGATTTGGTGTAGAACAAAAACAGAATTAACACTCCCTACGCCCTCTAGCGGCACGCACAGGTGAAAGGATTAGAAATCCGGGGATCTCGGTTCATAGAGTTACTCTAACAAGGATTCTTGGATTTCTGCCTTCGCGCTGTTAAGGTTGGGCAAAACTTCTGGACAATATTCTCGAAAGCTTTCAACAATTACTGAGTGATGGCTGGGTAACAAATCGATGATTATCACTCTAATTTGCTGCCAACGTTCAAGATGCATTGGTATAGAATAACTGAGCGATCGCAAAATATTGCAAATTTCCGACTATTTTAAGTTTAACTATTTATTTTGAGGTGTAGACTGCTGCTCAACTTGAGGAGAACGGAAATCGTTAAGCCATTGCTTAATTTCTTCATTAAATAAGCCATTTCCAAATATTGCAAGTATTGCTAATATAATTGAAATTACACCAATCCAGTTTCCCCAATTAATCCCTTTTTTTGAATCGGAATTAGAAACAGGTTGATTCATAGATGAGTCGGATGAATTTGAGCTGTTATTGACAGATAAATCCTTTACATATGACTCTGAAATCTTAATACTATTATCAACACGATTATCAATTTTAGGTTCGTCTTCCATTTTCTTTGTTCTCTGATCTATTGTATCCAGTTGATTTGATAAGTCTGAATTTAAGGGTTCTCGGCTAATGATAAGCTGAATAAACTCTTCGGGTGTAGGATATTTCCAGGTTATACGCCGCATATTTGTTTGAGCATTAATCAACCTTTTTCCAAGCCAAGTAATATTGGGTAACACTTGAATAATACGCTGAATTTCATCACAAGCCTGAAGGCTTCCTTTTTCCTCAAGTTGTTGCAAAACACTGTTTCTTAGTTTCCCAATACCATATCTAGCGGTCATAATATGATCCATTACCTCATCGCTATAGTCAGGATCTTCATTATAAGGATATTGATGCACCAGCCAAATATATAAATCAGCTAATTGTGTTTCAGTTAGATTTAACGGAAATCCGAAGGAATAGCGTTCAGCAACTAATTCAAATATCTCACGCCCAAAAGATGAATCTTGCTGGATAAGTTCCCATAGAAATAACCAACTATCTGAATCTGAATTCTCTACCAATATTCTAGCAGCAATTAAAACTTTTTCTCGTTCATTCTTATCTGATGGCAATGGAAGAGAAATTAAAGACTGTGCAAAAACTTTAGTTTCCGTTAATCCTTGCTTTAACAACTCTTCGAGTAACTCTCCCACACATTCAGCTTTAAGCGTAGGATCTTTTGCCTTTTCTAGTATCGCTAACTGTAGCCGTTCATCCCAGCACTTTTCAAGGCGATAAATCAAAGATAGAGATTGATTTTCTTGACTATGCCTATCAATCAATTTTATTACTGTGTTAATAAACTCTTCAGGAGCATTTAGATAAGCACGTTTAACTAATTCTAGATAAGATTCTTCTAGATGATATTTTATAGGAGGAGCAATAATAATAGATGCCCACCTTTTCCAGACTTCAGATGAGAGGTTGTCGATAAAATCTGGACTTTCTTGTAGAAGTAATTGCAAGGCTCTACAACCTGCCAAAGCAGCTATATCTGGATTTACAGTGTTTGTTCCTATCCACTCATAATTGATATCGTCGAATTGATTAATATATTTCTTCGCACCTTCAACAATTCTTTCACGGGTTACTTTCTCTGCATCTTTCCATCCAGGAAGCTGAGTTATATCTAATTCAAACTCATTACCATAGGATCTATCGTCAGGCTTCAAAGTCATTTCCATATTAAGCTGCCACCAAGCAGATAAATCTCCAGTTTCTAACTGTTCTAAAAACAGGATTACTCTTTCTTTCGGTGGCGGATCTAATAATTGAGGATTTTGACTACGAGCTTGCATCTCTTGCCATTCAATATACTTAGCTCTATCTTTTTTAGCTTGAGTTGAATCTAATTCAATTGGTGTAAAATATGCTGCAAAGATTTCCTGTAAAATATTATTAGTTTGAGTTGCTACAAGAATTGCGTCTATTTGCTTTGCATCTTGAGGGTTAAAAATCCATTCAATTAGCTCAGCCCAAGTTTTATGAGTATTTTCATTATCAGATTCTTGAAGCTTTTCTAGCATCCATAAAATATCTTCTGATATTAAAACAGAATCTGTAAAAGGGCTTTTTAGAATATTTGCAGATTCGCCTGTTTCTGAAATGAGCAAAACGGCTTGCTCAAGTAAAGTATGTCGTTTTCTGGTATTGTTCTGAAGTAATGAAGAAAATTGTTTATGTAGTTGAGAATCATCAGTAATAATTTTTTTGTACCTTCTCCATTGAATAAAAGCAATTCTAGTAAAACTTTCTGCTACTTCAGGAAGATAAAAATTATCCCAAGCCTTCAAGATAATAGTATCTCCAAGCTCTTTGAATGGATGCTTAAAATCACGCAGACCTTGCTTTTCCAGCCAATTGAGAGCAACTACTAAGTCATCTGGCATAAGTTGTGGGACTATCTGATCATTTAGAAACCTTTGATAGCTTCCAGAAAAAAGAAACTTTTTAGGTGGAGTCAAAGCTTGAAATAATTCTTCTACTGTTAAATAATCTGGCCAAATTCCTTGAAGAATATATCCTTTTAGTCGATCTTGTTCATCTTCTAGCAGTAGTTTAATGGCAAGAGGTTTGAGCTTTAGTCTTGTCGTTGCATCACCCATTAAACAAATCGCTTTAGCTGCTTTCACTCTCAAGTCAATTGACTGTGATGAGTCAAGAGTAAGATCGGCTAATTCATCCTGAAGTTCAGAGATTTTGCAAACTTCAGCAATGTCAATTGCCAAATCCCGTGCATCAATTTGTTTGGTAGAATCACAAATATAAGGATGTAGTTGGTCAGCTAATCCAGGATGTTTGAGTTTTTCGTAGTTACGATAATTATTTTTATATGGATCAAATAGTTTTCCTTCCTCATACTGTGTCAATAAGTTGTTGACAAGTAATTCCCGAAAGCTGGCATCAGTGGGTATATCACTTCGCAGTAAAACATCTGGATCAGTGTTTACAATTTCTTCAAGAACATCTGTTCTCATACTAGCCAACCATGCCGCTGTTTCATGAAGTTGAGGAACAACTCTGTTATCAGGGTGAATAATTAACTCTAGAATGTGATTGAGGTTGAGATTGTGCTGCGTTAAATACCAGGCGGCTAAAAATTCAGCATAAGTTTGATGCGCCCATCCCATTCGCTTTGATCCACGGGATGAAAATAAACCAGTATCTAAAACCTCTTCAATGACTTCTTTAGTAACTGGAAATCTATTTCCATTTGCTGTTTCACAACCGAAATATAGCGTTTGAATAAAGATATCTTCAGCAGGAACATTTCCCTCATTAACTTCAGTCCATATCGCAAATCGGTTAGTCAAGATTGTGACAGCCGCAATTCTAGCTGCAATAATTAAACGTTGATTACTATCAAATTTTCCTTTTTTGCCTGAAGCCTGACGGCTTTTATTTACTTCTTCACAGAGAAGCTTGCATCCATCACGGTAGAGTTCATAAAGTTTTTGATTCGGAGGAAATTGACTATTATGACAGCGGTATGTATTCAGCAAAAATCCCAGGGTAATTGGTTTGATAGCTAGTGCTACAACATTCTTACGATCAATTTCCCTGAGAAAATCATCGGCTGAAAAGCTTTCAGCTTTCGCGGCTTCAATAACGTCTATTCGACGAAGTGGGGCTAATTCATAAATTGCAAAGTAATCTTCTTGCCAACAATCTTTGTAAGCTTCTTTCCAAAACGCTTTGAGTTCTTGTTCGAGGATTGCCGGAAATACAAATGTTCGACACGCTAGACGAAGGTAGAGACGATTAATGTGATTTCGATATTTTTGTTTCTTCAGCTCATCTATCAAGCCTGTTGCTAGACTCTGGATGTTCAAAAGTCCTTCGTCCAGGCTATCCAGAAACAAGTAGAGATCATAGGTATTCCCTAACCAATCAGTAAAGATTTCATCCTTAAATAAATCATCTTTGAGATTGGTACAAGAGCGGAGATTGAGTTTTAATACTTGATTAGGATCGCAAATATTCTGTTCTGTAAAGTCTTTTAGGTTTTCCAGTTCATGAGACTTACCAATACCAGGTTCTCCCAACAAAATTAAGCATGGAACATCAGCAATCTTCTCTAATTTCACCAAGTCTTGATTATACGCTAGACCCCATTTTTCATCTGGATCGTATAAATAGCCACTATCAGCCAGGTTAATCTGACTTGATCGAGGACACCAAAATCGTTGCCAGTCATATTTCTGTTTCACAATATGGCGATGTTGTTGTCTGATTTAATCAAAAAGCGATTTGTTATAGCGATCGCGATTATCTCTATTTTAATATTTGCTTGATAATAATTGGGATCAATAATAAAAAGTAGAGACATTCTATAAAAAGAACGCCTCTACATTGTTTCCGAGATATTTACTGATGAGACTAGAGGTTCTACAAATCTGACATCACTTCTTTCGCGGCGGCTAAGGTTTTGTCAATATCTGCTTCAGTGTGAGCAATAGAAGTAAAACCTGCTTCAAATTGAGAAGGAGCCAGATAAATACCACGTTCTAACATACCGCGATGATAGCGACCAAACTTAGCTAAATCAGATTGTTTTGCATCATCATAATTGTGAACCGGGCCAGGATTAAAAAAGAAGCCAAACATCCCACTAATTTGACCGCCACAAGCTTCATGACCTGTTTCTTTGGCAATGTCTAACATTCCCTCAGCCAGCTTTTTCGTAATTTGATCTAAGTATTCATAAGTCCCCGGTTTCTGTAATAATTCCAAGGTTTTAATCCCCGCTGTCATCGCCAGTGGATTTCCTGAAAGAGTGCCTGCTTGATACATTGGGCCGGCAGGGGCCACCATTTCCATAATTTCTCTACGTCCGCCGTAAGCCCCTACAGGTAAACCGCCCCCGATAATTTTACCCAGTGTGGTTAAATCCGGTGTAATCCCAAAGCGTTCTTGAGCGCCACCATAAGCAATGCGAAATCCGGTCATGACTTCGTCAAATACCAGTAAAGCATTATTCTCTTCGGTGATTAACCGTAACCCTTCTAAAAATCCGGCATCCGGGGCAATGAAACCTGAGTTCCCCACAACAGGCTCTAGAATGACTCCGGCAATTTCACCTGAATTTTCCGCAAATAGCTTTTTCACCGCTTCTAGGTCATTGTAAGGGGCGGTGAGGGTATCTTTTGTCACAGACTTCGGCACACCTGGAGAATCAGGCAATCCTAAAGTCGCCACACCTGAACCCGCTTTCACCAAGAACATATCCCCATGTCCGTGATAGCAGCCCTCGAACTTGATGATTTTTTCCCGTTTTGTAAACGCCCGCATTAACCGTAGAACCGATAGACAGGCTTCTGTGCCGGAATTAACAAACCGTACCATTTCCATACTAGGAACGGCCTCAATGACCATCTCTGCTAAGACATTTTCCAAGATGCAGGGCGCACCAAAACTGGTACCATTGTCTAAGGCATCTTTGAGGGCGCTTAATACCTCCGGATGGGCATGACCACAAATGGCAGGCCCCCAGGTTCCGACGTAGTCGATGTATTGATTATTGTCTACATCCCAGATGTAAGCACCCTTAACACGATCAAAAACTATCGGCTGTCCACCGACAGATTTAAACGCCCGCACCGGAGAATTAACTCCCCCTGGCATCAGTTTTTGGGCAGCGGTAAAAATTTCTTCTGAACGAGTTGTTTTTAATGGGGTTGTAACCACAATTATTCTCCTAAGCTATAAGTTCAGCAAGAGTGTAAGTGCAAAGATGCATAGAAATCGCAAAATTTTATGATTTACCTAATTAAGGGATAATCTTCTATAGTGCAGACTGATATTCTATACACATGAGGGCGATGTCCGTTCGCTCAGTTTATAATTTTTTTCCCTAAAAATCTTAATGTTAAGCCAATTTACCTCAATTGATAAAATTCGTTACAATGCCCAGGGAACGGTTCCAGCAATTCTTCAGGAGGCGTGGGAAGGCAACATCATCGGCTGGATTTGGCTGAACTCAGAAGCGGTTCAAAAAACCATAGAATCAGGTCAACTTTGGCATTCTCAAGCAGAAGAAAAGATCTCCAATTCAGGGCAGGCGATTCAGGGTTTACAATATGATCCAGACAGCGGAGCCTTAATTATCCAAATTGAACCTGAACTGGAAAAACAGGAGTTAGGAACGTTTGTCAAGTCTTTTCCTAACGTTTTATCAGAGTTATCTGCGGTGATTTGCGATCGCCGAGATCATCCTCAAGCGAACTCTTATACTTGCCAATTATTTGCTGGCGGTGATAATAAAATCCTGAAGAAAATCGGAGAAGAATCTGCTGAAGTGGTGATGGCTTGCAAAGATGATGATAAAGATGCGATCGCAGGGGAAGTGGCAGACTTGTTTTATCATACCTTAGTGGCTCTGGCTCATCATCATGTTGATTTACGATCTGTGTACCAAAAGTTGGCCCAACGTCGGCGCTAAGGATTGAGTGTTTCTCCCGGTCTGACGAGGGCCTGAAATCCCCCTTGATTCTTGGCAAAAATTCAGTTCCCCCAATCGCCACAGAGATGTTATAGTAGTATTTCTGCAATATATCTTTTAAAATTAAAGATTGCCATCTCATAAGTCTCTAGATCTGGAATACCCATGGCTAATATTAAATCTGCACTTAAGCGAATTCAGATTGCAGAACGCAATCGACTGCAAAATAGGTTCTATAAGTCAGCCGTTCGGACGTTAATGAAAAAGTATTTTGTCGCGCTGGAAGACTACGGTGAGAGTCCCAGCTCTGAAAAGTTAGAAGCAGTCAACCAACGGATGTCAGAAGCTTATAGTAAAATTGATAAAGCAGTCAAACGGGGAGTGTTTCACCGCAATAATGGCGCGCGGAAAAAGTCTCGCTTAGCCAAAGCACTAAAACGTCATACAGCACCTTCTACTGAATCTGCTGCGTCCTAATTCGGGTATGTTACCGAATCAATCAATTCTCTCATGGTGAAGTGTGAAATGGATTCAAAATCGGCAAGCAACAGCACAGATAGAAACTCTCGCGCCTTGTGGGTTGAGAAGGCCGTTTCAACACCAGCATCTGCGTCGGTGCAGTCGCTTTAGAGTTTAGTCGGATTTAATGCTGCCCGAATTTCTGGATCGGGCGTTAAACTCTAAAGAGGATATAAGAATAAGGGAATATAGTGAACGGTGAACAAGCCTGTTGAGATGCCTCTGATTGATACCCACGTCCATCTAAACTTTGAAAGTCTAGCATCTGATCTTGATGCTGTTCGGCAACGTTGGCAACAAGCTGGCGTTGTTCACTTAGTGCATTCTTGTGTTCATCCCGGAGAATTTAGTGAGATTCAGGCGATCGCCAATAAAATCCCGGAACTTTCCTTTGCTGTGGGGTTACATCCCTTAGATACCGAGAAGTGGAAGTCCGACTCAGCCGATGAAATTGTTGAGTTAGCAAGTTCTGATTCTCGGGTTGTGGCAATTGGTGAGATGGGTTTAGACTTTTATAAAGCTGACAATCAATCTCACCAGGAAAAAATATTTGAGGCACAGTTAGAAGTCGCTCATCACCTGAATAAACCTGTGATTATTCACTGTCGGGATGCAGCCGCACCCATGTATAAAATACTCAAAAAGTTCTGGGAGCGTCAAGGGCCGGTTCCAGGTGTTATGCATTGTTGGGGTGGCACACCAGAAGAAACGCAATGGTTTCTTGATTTAGGATTTTATATTAGTTTTAGTGGAATTGTCACCTTTAAAAATGCTCAATCTGTCAAAGCTTCGGCGAGTCAAGTTAACTTAGATCGGTTGCTGATAGAAACAGACTGTCCGTTTTTAGCGCCAGTCCCTCGACGAGGAAAACTTAATGAACCGTCTTATGTCCAATACGTTGCTGATGCATTGGCGAAACTAAGAAACGTTCCCCTAGAAACCATTACACAACAAACCGCTAAAAATGCTTGTCAACTTTTTGGTTTATCCGTTGAGGCGAAATCAAATCTATCGTAAAAATATGACACTCAAATTCAGTTGAAATTGATCACCTTGTGGGGTGGGTTAAGCCTGACTCAAAGGGTGTAAAAAATGAAATCTATTCTTCAGTGAGTTACTAATATATTCCATGACAACTTCAGTCTACAATCAAACGCTTTTACCGGATCTAATTGATATCCAACGCTCTAGTTTTCGCTGGTTTCTCGAAACGGGATTAATCGAAGAACTTGAAAGTTTTTCCCCGATTTCTGACTATACCGGAAAGTTAGAACTACACTTTTTAGCGAAAAATTATAAACTGAAAGAGCCGAAATATGATGTAGATGAAGCAAAACGGCGTGATAGTAGCTACGCCGTACAAATGTATGTTCCTACCCGTTTTATTAACAAAGAAACTGGAGAAATTAAAGAACAAGAAGTCTTTATTGGTGATCTGCCCCTAATGACGGAACGGGGAACATTCATTATTAATGGTGCGGAACGGGTTATTGTTAACCAAATTGTTCGGAGTCCAGGGGTTTATTATAAATCTGAAATTGATAAAAACCAACGCCGGACTTACAGTGCTTCATTAATTCCTAACCGAGGCGCTTGGCTAAAATTTGAAACCGATAAAAATGATTTAGTTTGGGTCAGAATTGATAAAACCCGCAAACTTTCAGCCCAAGTATTACTCAAAGCATTAGGACTTTCAAATAACGAAATTTTTGATGCGTTGCGTCACCCCGACTACTTCCAAAAAACCATTGAACGAGAAGGGGAATTTTCCGAAGAAGAAGCCTTAATGGAACTGTACCGCAAGCTGCGTCCGGGTGAACCCCCAACCGTAGCCGGAGGAGAACAGCTTCTCAATAATCGCTTTTTTGATGCCAAACGCTATGATTTGGGTCGAGTGGGACGGCACAAACTGAACCGTAAACTGCGGCTGAATATCCCCGAAACCACACGGGTATTAACTCCGACCGATATTTTAGCAGCAGTTGATTATCTAATTAACCTCGAATACGATATCGGCGAAACAGATGATATTGACCACTTGGGAAATCGTCGAGTTCGTTCCGTGGGAGAATTGCTGCAAAACCAAATTCGCGTCGGTTTAAACCGCCTAGAACGGATTATTCGTGAACGGATGACGGTGAGTGATTCTGATGCCTTAACGCCAGCCTCTTTGGTGAACCCAAAACCTTTAGTCGCAGCGGTTAAAGAGTTCTTCGGTAGTTCTCAACTCTCCCAGTTTATGGATCAAACCAATCCCCTAGCGGAATTAACCCATAAACGCCGGATTTCTGCCTTAGGCCCAGGCGGGTTAACTCGAGAACGGGCCGGGTTTGCAGTCCGAGATATTCACCCCTCTCACTACGGCCGAATTTGTCCGATTGAGACCCCAGAAGGACCCAACGCGGGCTTAATTGGTTCCTTGGCAACTCACGCCCGAGTTAGTCACTTTGGCTTTATTGAAACCCCTTATTATCCCGTAGAAAATGGTCGGGTACTCAAAGATCAACCCCCCACTTATATGACGGCGGATGAGGAAGATGACCTGCGGGTGGCACCGGGGGATATTCGGATGGACGAAGACGGTTATATTATTGGGGATTTTGTCCCGGTTCGCTATCGTCAGGATTTTACCGAAACAACCCCTGACCAAGTGGACTATGTGGCCGTTTCTCCGGTACAAATTGTTTCCGTTGCCACCTCTTTGATTCCATTCTTAGAACATGATGATGCTAACCGGGCGTTGATGGGATCAAACATGCAGCGGCAAGCCGTTCCTTTATTACGTCCCCAACGGCCATTAGTGGGAACGGGCTTAGAAGCCCAAGCGGCAAGGGACTCCGGGATGGTGGTACTGACTCAAACCGATGGCGAAGTCAGCTATGTAGACGGGTCTAAAATTCGGGTCATGGCCGACGATGGCCGGGAACACGAATATGAACTCCAAAAATATCAGCGGTCTAACCAAGATACCTGTTTAAATCAACGTCCCCTCGTGTATGAAGGAGACCAAGTGATTGCGGGTCAAGTCTTGGCGGATGGGTCTTCCACCGAAGGGGCTGAACTGGCCTTGGGTCAAAATATTGTGGTGACCTATATGCCCTGGGAAGGCTACAACTACGAAGATGCCATCTTAATTAGTGAACGGTTGGTTTATGAGGATTATTACACCTCGATTCACATTGAAAAATTTGAAATTGAGGCGCGCCAAACCAAACTAGGGCCTGAAGAAATTACCCGAGAAATTCCTAACGTGGGGGAAGATGCCCTACGGCAACTCGACGGTAGCGGTATTATTCGGATTGGCGCTTGGGTAGCATCTGGGGATATTTTAGTCGGGAAAGTCACTCCCAAAGGAGAATCTGACCAACCCCCAGAAGAAAAACTCCTGCGGGCAATTTTCGGGGAAAAAGCCCGAGATGTCCGGGATAACTCCCTGCGGGTTCCCAACGGTGAAAAAGGCCGTGTGGTTGATGTCCGGGTATTTACGCGCGAACAAGGAGATGAATTGCCTCCCGGTGCCAATATGGTGGTGCGGGTTTATGTGGCCCAGAAACGTAAAATCCAAGTCGGGGACAAGATGGCAGGACGACATGGAAATAAAGGAATTGTTTCCCGGATTTTACCCATCGAAGATATGCCCTATCTTCCGGATGGTCGGCCTGTAGATATTGTACTCAATCCTCTGGGTGTACCGTCTCGGATGAATGTTGGTCAGATTTTTGAGTGTCTCATGGGATGGGCGGGAGAAAACCTGAATCTCCGGTTTAAAGTCATTCCCTTTGATGAGATGCATGGGGCAGAAATGTCCCGCGAAACCGTTAATCGTAAACTGAAGCAAGCCCGTGAGAAGAAAAATCAAGATTGGCTGTTTAATGAAGATCATCCCGGTAAAACCATCGTCTATGACGGCCGGACTGGGGAACCCTTTGACCAACCGATTACTGTTGGGGTAGCTTATATGCTGAAATTGGTTCACTTAGTCGATGATAAGATTCACGCCCGTTCCACTGGCCCTTATTCATTGGTGACCCAGCAACCTCTCGGTGGAAAAGCCCAACAAGGGGGTCAACGGTTTGGAGAAATGGAAGTATGGGCCCTCGAAGCGTTTGGTGCGGCTTACACTTTGCAGGAACTGTTAACTGTGAAGTCGGATGATATGCAAGGCCGTAATGAGGCCCTCAATTCTATTGTCAAGGGTAAGGCCATTCCCCGTCCCGGAACTCCAGAATCATTCAAAGTATTGATGCGAGAATTGCAATCATTGTGTTTAGATATTGCTGTTCATAAAGTTGATACCAGTGATGATGGTAGTGATGACTTAGAAGTTGACTTAATGGCTGATGAGTCTAACCGAGGACGAACTCCCTCTAAACCCACCTACGAACTGAGTTCAGTAGACGAAGAAGAGAAATAGTCATCAGGTGTGTTCGTTATTTGTTCTTTGTTATTCGTCGGACAAATAACGAATCACCCATGAAAAATAATCAATGACTCATAGCCAATGACAAAGGATACATGAAATTATGCCTAAACTGGAACAACACTTTGATTACGTCAAAATTGGTTTAGCCTCCCCAGAACGAATTCGTCAGTGGGGAGAACGCACTCTGCCTAATGGTCAGGTGGTGGGAGAAGTCACTAAGCCGGAAACCATCAACTATCGTACCCTCAAGCCGGAAATGGATGGCTTATTTTGTGAACGGATTTTTGGCCCGGCGAAAGACTGGGAATGTCACTGCGGTAAATACAAACGAGTCCGCCACCGGGGAATTGTCTGCGAACGCTGTGGGGTAGAAGTCACCGAATCACGAGTTCGTCGCCACCGCATGGGCTACATCAAACTCGCCGCCCCCGTTACCCACGTGTGGTATCTCAAAGGCATCCCCAGCTACATGGCAATCCTCCTGGATATGCCCCTGCGGGATGTCGAACAAGTCGTATACTTCAACGCTTACGTTGTTCTCAATCCCGGTAACGCCGAAAACCTCTCCTATAAACAACTCCTGACCGAAGAACAATGGCTTGAATTAGAAGAACAAATCTATAGTGAAGACTCCACCCTGGATAACGTCGAAGTCGGAATTGGGGCAGAAGCCATTGCCCGCTTACTCGATGACATCCCCCTAGAAGAAGAAGCCGAACGCCTGCGGGAAGACATCGCCAACGCTAAGGGCCAAAAACGCGCCAAACTAATTAAACGGCTGCGGGTGATTGATAACTTCGTCGCCACCGGTTCAAGCCCCGAATGGATGGTCCTCAACGTCATCCCCGTAATTCCCCCTGACCTACGTCCTATGGTTCAACTCGATGGGGGTCGTTTTGCCACCAGTGACCTCAATGACTTGTATCGCCGGGTAATTAACCGTAATAACCGTTTAGCCCGCTTACAAGAAATCTTAGCCCCCGAAATTATTATCCGTAACGAAAAACGGATGCTACAAGAGGCCGTCGATGCCTTAATTGATAACGGCCGCCGGGGACGAACTGTCGTAGGGGCAAACAATCGCCCATTAAAATCCCTCTCCGATATTATCGAAGGAAAACAAGGGCGTTTCCGGCAAAACTTACTCGGGAAACGGGTAGATTATTCCGGTCGGTCTGTGATTGTCGTCGGGCCAAAGCTGAAAATGCATCAATGCGGCCTGCCCCGAGAAATGGCAATTGAACTATTCCAACCCTTTGTCATCCATCGGCTGATTCGTCAGGGACTCGTCAATAATATCAAAGCGGCGAAAAAACTAATTCAACGCAATGACCCCAGCGTTTGGGATGTGTTAGAAGAAGTGATTACCGGCCACCCCGTGATGTTAAACCGGGCCCCAACATTACACCGTTTAGGGATTCAAGCCTTTGAACCGATGCTAGTGGAAGGTCGCGCCATTCAACTCCATCCCCTCGTGTGTCCTGCTTTTAACGCTGACTTTGATGGAGACCAAATGGCGGTTCACGTTCCTCTCTCGATTGAATCCCAAGCAGAGGCCCGATTGTTAATGCTGGCTTCTAATAATATCTTGTCTCCCGCAACGGGAACCCCGATTGTGACACCCAGTCAGGATATGGTATTAGGCTGTTATTACTTAACGGCGGAAAACCCGAATGCCACCCAAGGGGCAGGTAAATACTTTGGTCATTTAGAAGATGTAATTACAGCTTATGAACAAGATATTATCCATTTACACGCCTATATTTGGGTGCGCTTTGATGGAGAAATCGTGTCGGGTGAACCTGAAGTAATTGATTCTGAAGAAACATCCGCTTCGGGTATGGTTAGTCAAATTTATAAAGGTGAAAAAAGCGGTGAAATCACTCGTCGGGTGCGTTTAGATGAATCGGGAACTCTTTTATCTCAATATGTGCGAACCACAGCCGGACGAGTTTTATTTAATAATACGGTGTTGAATGTAATTGCGGATTAGTTGTTAGTTGTTAGTTGTGGGTTGTTAGTTCTAGCTTAAACACTTGCATACTTGCACAATAAATACTAACAACTTGCACACTTGCATACTTGCACAATAAAAACTAAACACTAAAAACTAAAAAAACATGAATAACGAACCTAAAAAAATCTTTCGTAACCAAATTATTGATAAGAAACAACTGAAGAAGTTAATGTCTTGGTCGTTTACCAATTATGGCACGGCAAGAAGCGCTCAGATGGCGGATGAACTCAAGGATTTAGGGTTTAAATATGCCACGCGGGCGGGGGTTTCCATTAGTGTGGATGATTTGCAAGTGCCGCCTTCTAAAAAAGAAATGTTAGAGGCGACGGAAGAGGAAATTCGCACCACAGAACGGCGCTATTCTAAGGGAGAAATTACTGAGGTTGAACGCTTTCAAAAAGTGGTTGATACTTGGAATAATACTTCAGAAGAATTAAAGGATGAAGTGGTTCGTAACTTTAAATCCACTAATCCCCTCAATTCGGTGTACATGATGGCATTTTCTGGGGCGCGGGGAAATATTTCTCAGGTGCGTCAGTTGGTGGGAATGCGGGGATTGATGGCAAATCCCCAAGGGGAAATTATTAATATCCCAATTAAAACCAATTTCCGGGAAGGGTTAACGGTTACTGAGTATATTATTTCTTCTTACGGGGCGCGTAAAGGGCTGGTTGATACGGCTTTGCGGACGGCTGACTCGGGTTATCTGACCCGACGGTTGGTGGATGTGTCCCAAGATGTGATTGTGCGGGAGATTGATTGCGGGACGAGCCGAGGCATTGAACTGGGGGACATGACCGACGGCGACCGCGTTTTAATTAAATTGCAAGACCGGATTTTTGGTCGGGTTTTAGGGCGAGATGTGGTACACCCAGAAACGGGAGAAATCGTCAGTTTTGGCGATAAAAAAGCAGTTCGCAATCAAAGTGTTTGTGCGGATTTAGCGGAGGCAATTATTAAGGCGGGGGTGAAGAAAGTCTTTTTACGCAGTCCCCTGACTTGTGAAGCGAATCGTTCGGTCTGTCGCCATTGTTATGGTTGGAGTTTGGCCCATGCGGAGATGGTGGATCTTGGGGAAGCAATTGGGATTATTGCCGCCCAGTCGATTGGGGAACCGGGGACACAGTTAACGATGCGGACATTCCACACGGGGGGTGTATTTACCGCTGAAGCGGCTGCTGTGATTCGCGCGCCGATTGATGGTAAATTATCCATTCCTAAAACCTTAAAGTTACGGGCATTCCGTACCCGTCACGGGGATGATTCTTTCTTAATTGAAAATAACGGCAAAATTACTGTTGAGGGCAGTTCTAAGAAATCCTTAAACGTCTCCCAAGGGTCTACTTTAGTCGTGAAACCGGGAGAAACTGTTACTGCTGAACAGATTTTAGTGGAAATTCCGGCCGGGGGTCGTACTGCGCGGAAAACCACAGAAAAGGCAACGAAAGACGTGGCAACAGACCTCTCAGGAGAGGTTAAATTTGCTGATGTTGTGCCGGAAGAAAAGGTAGACCGTCAAGGCAATATGACCCGAATTGCTCGGGCTGGGGGGTTGTTATGGGTATTGGCTGGAGAGGTTTATAATTTACCGGCTGCGGCTGAACCTGTGGTCAAAAACGGGGATGAAATTACCGTTAATAGTGTGATGGCGCAAACTCAACTCGTGTCAGAACATGGGGGGATTGTGCGGATAGAAGATGAAGAGGAGGCAGGAGTCAGTAGTCCGGAGTTAGCAGAAGGGGACGAGGGTGTTGAAAGTGCGATCGCTGAGTCTGAGGAGGAGTATTTGCCGCGTGAGATTGAGATTATCACGGCTTCGGTATTATTAGACCAGGCTTTGGTGCGGATGCAACATCTGCAAAACCGAGAACAATATGTGATTGAAACCAGCAATAACAACCGCTTTTTACTGAAGGTGACTCCGGGGAGTAAGGTAGAAAATCATGAGGTGATTGCGGAGTTAATGGACGATAGCTACCGCACAACGACGGGGGGTATCCTCAAGTATGCGGGGGTGGAAGTGGCTAAACGGGGGAAAGCCAAGCAAGGCTATGAAGTGGTTAAGGGGGGAACTTTATTATGGATACCCGAAGAATGCCATGAGGTGAATAAGGATATTTCCCTGTTAATTGTCGAAGATGGTCAATATGTCGAGGCGGGGACAGAAGTGGTGAAAGACATTTTCTGTCAAACCAAAGGGGTGATTGAAGTTACTCAGAAAAACGATATTTTACGGGAAATTGTCGTTAAGCCGGGGGATTTACATTTAGTTGATGACCCCGAGATGGTAATGGCACTTGATGGTCAGATTGCTAATCCCGCTCAAGAAGTGATTCCCGGTGTGGTTGCGCCTGAGTTGCGTTATATCGAATATGTGGAAACGCCAGAAGGCCCTGCTTTGTTGTTACGGCCAGTGGTGGAATTTAAAGTCCCCGAAACCCCGCCAATTCCCTCTCAAGAAGCGCTAAATGAATCGATTTCTTTAGAAGCAGTACAACGCCTACCGTTTAAAGATGGGGAACGGGTGCGGTCTGTGGAAGGGGTGGAACTATTACGGACGCAGTTGGTCATTAATATTGGGACAGAAGCGCCTCAGTTGGCGGCTGATATTGAGTTGTTGCCGGATGAAGATGACCCGGAAGTGATGCGCCTGCAATTGGTGATTTTGGAATCATTAGTGATTCGCCGAGATGTGATAGCCGATGCCACTCAAGGGAGTACGCGCACACGGTTATTGGTGAAAGATGGGGATGAAATTAAACCGGGGGCGGTGGTAACACGGACTGAAATCCTCAGTAAAGATGGGGGAGTTGTGGGTGGAATTCGTTCCGGGGCGGAAATCTTACGACGGTTATTGGTGGTGCGGGATGCAGACCAATTAATGATTCCGTTGGATATTCCGGCGGGTAGCGAAATTAACCTTAAACCCGGACAATTAGTCGTAGAAGGGATGGAAGTTGCGCCGGGAGTATTTTTACCGGAGTCGGGAGAGGTAATCTCGGTAAGCAACGGGGAACAGGCAACAGACAACGGGGAAGAATCGGCATTAGCAACAACTTCTCAGGCTCATGTGGTATTGCGTTTGGGACGGCCTTATCGGGTGTCTTCCGGGGCGGTGTTGCACCTGAATAATGGGGATTTGGTACAACGGGGGGATAACCTGGTGTTATTGGTGTTTGAACGGGCCAAAACCGGGGATATTATTCAAGGGTTACCCCGGATTGAGGAGTTGCTGGAGGCGCGTAAACCGAAGGAGGCTTGTATTTTAGCCCGACGACCGGGGACGGCGCAGTTAGATGTGACTGAAGAGATGATTGAGTTGCGGGTGATGGAAACTGATGGCACGGTGACCGATTATCCGTTAACGCCGGGACAAAATGTGATTGTGGCTGATGGTCAAAAGGTCGATGTCGGCCAACCGATTACAGATGGGCCCGCGAATCCTCATGAAATGTTGGAGGTGTTCTTTAACTATTATATTGAGAAAGATAGTGAGGGGGTCTATGAAGCGGCAAGTAAGAGTTTCCAGGAATGCCAAACCTTGCTGGTGAATGAAGTGCAGTCAGTGTATCAGTCTCAAGGGATTGATATTTCCGATAAGCACATTGAAGTGATTGTGCGGCAGATGACGGCGAAGGTGCGGATTGATGATGGTGGGGATACGATTATGTTACCCGGAGAATTAGTCGAATTGCGCCAAGTTGAACAGGTCAATGAAGCGATGTCAATTACAGGCGGTGCGCCCGCGCGGTATACGCCCGTATTATTGGGGATTACGAAAGCCTCACTTAATACCGATAGCTTTATTTCAGCGGCGAGTTTCCAAGAAACCACTCGGGTATTAACCGAAGCGGCCATTGAAGGTAAATCTGATTGGTTACGGGGGTTAAAAGAAAACGTCATTATCGGACGGTTAATTCCAGCCGGGAGTGGGTTTAATGCCTACGAAGAACCGGGTGCAACTGATATCGGGTTTGATAATAGCGCCCCGCCCTATTTTGGGGAAGACGAAGATGAGTTAACCGACGTGGTATTAGATGATAGCAGTGCGCGGTCTTATCGTTCTAATAATGCCTCTACTGCTGAGTTTAATTTCCCGAACTTTGGTGAGTCCTCTGAAGATAATCTCAATGATTTTGAAACACAGAATGATATGCCCAATGATAATGAGTTAATTGGGGATGATTACGGAGAAGATTAAGCTGATTTGTCACCAATAATAGATTAACAATATTAAGTTGATGCCCTGGCTATTATAGTCAGGGTTATTTTATGGGAAGAAATAGGGAATACTAAGCAGTGATATTGCTATCCCTAAAGATCGATTAAAAGCTATGAAAATTACCCAACAAACCTCTACAATCCTAAAGCTACAAGTACAGAATTATTTTCAATATCTATTAATAGTATTTGCATTTGCTTTCGGTTTTTCATTGATAGGATTACTCCTGATTATTCTATCTAGTAGTAGGACGACTTTAAACTGTAATCGTCTAGAATCAGCTCAGATTGATTGCGAAATTACCAAAGAGGATTGGTTAACAAAAGAAACTGATTCGATTCAAGTAACAGACCTTCAAAGTGCTGAACTTGATATAAGAGGACGCGGTGAGGATGAGACTTATGAAATTATTCTTATTACTAAAAACAGTAGAATTCCCCTGACTAATATGCATAGTTCTGGAGCTGTATTTAATCATCGCAAGCAAAATAAATTACTCAACTCTTTTATTCAAGCATCATCTCCCGACTCATTAACCATTCGGCATGATCTGCGGCTAATTTCTATAATAGGAGCTATTTTTCTATTTGCTAGTCCAATTTTAATTTTTCGTTTATTGTTCTCAAAACTCACTACTCATTGTATTTTTGATAAACAGTTAAATCAATTATTTATCATAGAAATAAGTTTGCTTAAAGTAGAGAAAAAACACTTAAAAATGAATCAGTTAAAAGAGGTTATAGTGACAAAATATTCGACCAAAGGCCCTAGTCTCGCTTTATTAATTTTAGACAGTGAAAATATTTACTTGAGTCCCTTTCTTTCTAATAAACATAGAAGCGAATTAAATTATGAAAAATATAATAATATTGCTCAATCTATCAATACATTTATTAATCAGGAGGCTTAAAGGCGCTCTTGGGGAACAAGGCAAAAAGGCAATCTTGCTATGGCGTTACGTGCGATCTCGTACAGACGCTTGCCTTCGCGGGCGCGTGACGAAAGGCTCATCGGGTTGTGCGCGATTGATCATAATTTTTCACTTCACTAAATCGTTTTATTACATAACCTAAAAAGATTTTAAAAGCTGTCTATTTTGCTATAGTTAAAAAGCTATATTTAACAGAAGTTTGAAGAGTCATTTTATAAATATTGAGTTAGAGCAAAACATGACAGGAAACAAAATTTTTAACCATGATATTATGCACTGTACCCATGATGCAGTATTGGGTAATTATCTGTATTCTGGTAGAGTATTGGGAATGACTTCTCCTGATGACCTGATTCAGTTACATCCAGATTTAAAACCCCAGTGGCAAGCCATTACAGCTCATTATGATAGAATTGGCTTAAATTATAGTCAAAATCCCATTTGGGATGTTTCTTTCAATTGCCTGAAAAATTATCCTGACTACCAGCTTTCAGTCTTTATTTTTGGTGATGCAATTCACGAAGATAGTGAAGATGATGACGGGTTTCGCGACCAAAATCAAGATTGGCTAAATGTAGTCGAGTTTATTAATTCTAAAAACAATTTTATTCGTCTGGCTCAAGAGTTAGATGTAAAGGTGCCACGGACTTTGTGTGCAGAAAATAAAGCTCAGCTAAAAGAATACGAAAATATTCCCTATCCTTGCTATCTTAAGCCTGCGCTAGAGGTAGATGGAGTCGGAATATATCGTTGTGCTGACTCAGAAGAATTGAATCGAATATTAACTCAATTAGATGATAATATTCATCTCCAGCTACAGCAAGAGGTAACGGCAACTAAGTTTCTTAACCTTCAATATCAGGTTGAAGTTAATCAAGTCAAACCATTAGCTGCGACAGAGCAAATATTAGACGGCTTTGCTCACCAAGCTAATCGTTATCCGACAGCTTATCAACCCTGGGAATTAGTCGAGCCGATGGCGAAGTGGATGGATGAAAAAGGCATGAAGGGAATTTTTGCTTTTGATGTAGCTGTAGTTGAAACGAGTGATGATATAGATTATTTTGCAATTGAATGCAATCCTCGTTTTAATGGCGCTTCTTACCCGACAGGAATTGCTCGTAAGCTCAAAATTAATAGTTGGTGTAGCGACAATTTTCAGACCAAATATCCCTCTCTCGATGAAATTGATCTCGAAGATTTAGAATATAACCCCGCAACGGGTGTAGGAGCAATTATCGTTAATTGGGGTAGTGTACTGGTCGGGAAACTAGGAATACTGTTGGCAGGTTCGATCAAACAACAGGAAGAATTGCGACAATTGCTCAAACAAAAACTTGATTAAAAGATAATTAGGTTTGTTCTTGGTATGCCAACCAATCGCACATCCCAATATCCGCGCTTCGTAGGTCACAAGTAGTATAAGCAAAACACCTGTAATTATTAAAATGATTTAGCAATAGTTAACATGATGCAAAAACACTAATGAATCATCAAGTACAGATGTTATCTCTTTAATATCATTTGAATCACTTAAACAGCAACTGACTGAGTGGGTTTGTTGTCTGAAAGCATTGCTCCCGGAGGAGTAAAAGCGGATTATTATAGTTGATGCCCTGGCTGTTGTGGTTAGGGTTATTTGATGATAATTCTGTTTGAAACCGAATAAACTTTTCACAACTACAGTAGCTGAGTAGTATAATTTTAATTTAAAAATCTTGAAAAGACGATGAAGTTCACAGAAGAAGATTTAAGCTTGATTGCTACCATCTTAGATTCAAAATGGGAAGATAACTTGTCTTGTTATATTGATAAGCAAACTGGAGAACTTTTTTTTGATTCTGCATATACTGATGAGCCTCTTCAACTAGAGTTAGATTTTGAAGACGAAGGTTTTGATGAGCGCTATCTCAGCGTTCCCTCTAGAGGCTCTGGTGGAGCTTATGAAACAATGGTAGTTTTTACTGAAAGTGTTAAAGATGAACTGCTTAAGGAGAAATTATTTATCGCTTTAAATGGTAAAGGTTCATTTGGAAGATTCAAAGGAGTTATCCATAGTTCGGCAGAAGTAGATCGTTGGTATAGATTTGAGGAAGAGCAAAAACTAGAAAGAGCAAGAACTTGGTTGTTAAAAGAAGGTTTGGTAACAGATGAAGATCAACAGTAATGATTTGTTGTCTAACCTGTTGTGAAGAAAGAATGTAGAACGCGATCGCAAAGCTCGTCGTTAACTTCACCGTCATATTGTTCTACACCAAATTAGAAAAGTATGCCACTGGCAACACACCCCAGTATCGGCGCTTAGTAGGTCACAAACAGCACATTCTCAGCACTCATGACCACTAAGAATATCAAAGTTGTCACCTACCTACCTCCGAAATATCACAAACAACTCTGCCAATATATGAAGCAGCAGAAATTGAGTGAGAGTGCTGCCATTGTAGAAATCATTAATTAATGAGTGAAATCTTGATTAAAATCCTGCATCACAACCTCCTCCACCACTTCCACCACCCGAATCACAACTGCTCGAACTGCTGCTATAACTACTTCCACCACCCGAATCACAACTGCTCGAACTGCTGCTATTGCTACTACCATTGTCAGAACAGGTATTATTAGAACTGCTGGTATCGCTGATACTATACCCACTAAAAATATTAGCGTTGTATCCACCTGAATTGGATTTTTTATTCTTCTTTTTCTGAGTTTTTTTTCTTGAATTACTACTGTTTCCGTGTATTACTGAGCTGTGTTGGTTGCCTTGATGAGTTTTAGAGTTTCCTTTTTGATTCCCACCCCCAACAAAAGATGTAAGGGCAACACAGGCAATTAAAACAGATAAAAACCAACCCATAAAGTTGTACCTCTAACGTTCTGTTAAAGATCTACAGGATGAAATTATGGGATTACGGAATCTAAGATTTAGGATAACTCTTAACCTGAAACTCATTACCCTTAACCTCTAATACCTCCCCCTTATTCAACAAGAGTAACAGACTAACGTACTCTTCGAGCTTTAGTTTTGAGGATACGAAACCCATAAATACCTAAATTGATAACGAATACCAATAGACCCAGGAAAATTTGTATTGTTCGCGTTAGTTCTCCAGGGTAAATCAGAGGCAAAATATAGTGTTCAATAAAACTGGTATCATAGCCGCTCATTCCACCCTGTTCTCTGAGCCAGTTTTCTAGTGGTGTCAGAGGGCATCCCCAACCGAAGAGAGAGATGAGTACAGCCCAGGTTAAGGCTGGCAGATGGAGAAACGCAAAACGAGGATACTTTAGTACTAACAATCCTCCCAGAGAAGCGAATAAGATGAACGCCAAATGGATGAGGACAACAAAATCAGCGCTTAGACGGTAAATCAAGTTAAAGAACTCACAAATGATTGTTATCTACATGATGCTATAGATGTTACAGAATCTAGGGCGCGCGGATAACTCTGAGGGGCAAAAATTGTTACTTTTTATAATGGCGGACAACGGTAAGTTTCACAAGTCTATCGACTCAGGTTTTTGAGTATATTTAAGGAGCCGAAACTGATCAACTTGGAGTTTTGAACCCAGAAATTTAATCAAACTCAGGAAAAGCCACGCTTCCGTAAAATCAAAGAGAATATTGATAAATACAAGAAATATAATGCCTCAGAATTTGACGAATCTAGCTTATCGGTTTTGATGAAAAAGACAGCAAAAGTAATTCCACCACTTGTGTATCGTCCCTATCTTCCTTCTATCTTGGGAGTTATGGTGTTAGTGGCGATCGCAAAGCGCTAAGGGTAGTCGTATCGCTCTATATGCGGTTGGCCACAACTACCAAGGCAAAGTTGATCTCAAATCCTTCCCTCGTTTAGCTGGTAAGTTATTTCAGCGCAAGTCCCTAAATTAGATAATACTAAAATCTCCTTAATCATTGAAGGAAACCGAATCTGTTAGAGAAACATACGAAAAAAAATAAACTTTATTAGTAAATTTAAATTTTATATTTTTAAAAAAGAGTAAACGTGATTAATAAAAAATCTTTTTTAAAAAAAGAATATCTGTTAAATTGAGGGTTTAATTATGTATACCTTGTGCTATAGTAAGAGTAGTAAAAGTATCGGGGTGTAGAATAAATTTAATTATAAAAATAAATTATGAAAAATTAAAAAATAAAAATAAATCAAGATTTTAAAAAAAATATGAAATATCTTAATAAAGAAAGTTCTTGGAATTTTCAAAAAATTTATTATCAGTTAGAAAAAGATGGTTGCTTGCCGGAAGAAATTCTACTACCAGGTGCTCGTCGTTTTCGTTTTAAAATTGATGAATATTGGTGGGCTATTGCTTACCGCAAAGAAATTCCGACTTTGTGGGGAGGTCGAACGTTTGAAATCGAGATTCTGGAGTTGCGCCCAGTATCAGAGTCTGAGAAGTCTGATGACAAAACTTGGATTAAACAGGCAGCGAAGATAATTATGCCGTTGATCTTTCGTCGCTGTCTTCCTCCACTTCTGGCGGCAATGACTTCACTAGCGCCTGCTTCCAACAATTTCCCAGGTGAGGTTGATATTAAAACGGAAACTGACGGCTCAAAAGTGAATACCGAAATCACAATTGATAACCGTCAGTCGGATTAATCTTTGTGGGTCTTGAAAGTTTTACGACAGAGCAAGACCCGAATCTAACTCAATATTAACGCTTGGGGTGTTTGCTTTAAATGCCCCATTTTTTTATGGAAGTCGGTGGCTCAAGTTTGAAGTGGGATTTGGAGTCTAGAAGGAATACCTGTAGAATTGAACGCAACCTATAGAGCGGTGAGGGTAGCCCTCAGATCACGGTATGTGGCTTTACATTCAGGATATTGTCCTGATTACCATGAGTTATGGCAGAGATTAATGGTTAGAGAGAAAAATTCAATCCGGATCAGGGTAAGTTGATTATAAACGTCAAACACCTACCTTTTTTCTTTCAATAATAGTTTTTATTAGAAATATGATTGATCTGATGCAATTGACCCCGATCTTAACGGGATTGGCAATCGTTTACGCTTTAGGCTGTTGCGTGTTGCTTTTTGGACAAAATCGATTTATTTTCTTTCCGTCGCGTCTGCTCGAAACGACACCAGCGGATGTGAATTTATCCTATCAAGATGTTTGGCTCTCTGTACAATCTGAAGATTCATCAAGAGAAAAAATTCATGGTTGGTGGATTCAGTCTGCATCTGGATCGGATCAACCTGTAATTCTTCATTTTCATGGCAATAGTAGTAATATTGGTGCCAATTTAGGCTATATTAAAATGTTTCATGACATGGGGTTTTCAGTCTTTATTATCGATTACCGTGGCTTTGGTCAAAGTAGTCAGCGCTTTCCGTCTGAAAAAAACGTTTACGCCGATGCAGAAACAGCCTGGAACTATGTAGTAGAACAACAAAAAGTTGCGCCTGAAAAAGTTATTATTTTTGGTCATTCTTTAGGCGGTGCGATCGCCATTGAACTGGCAACCCAACATCCTGAAATGTCAGGGTTGATTGTTGAATCGTCTTTTACTTCGATGCTAGATATGGTAGATTATAAAGGGAAATATTGGATGTTTCCAATTAACTGGATACTACAACAACACTTTGCTTCGATTGAGAAAGTCAATCAATTAAAAATGCCGATCTTGTTCACTCATGGTACAGCCGATACGGTTGTTCCTCACCAGATGAGTCAAACGTTGTATGCTGCGGCAATTGAACCGAAACAATTACTGATTGTTGAAGATGCAGATCATAATCATGTGGCACAAACTGGAGGGGTTGAATATTTTGAAACACTACAACAATTTATTCAGCAAGCGGTCGAACTTCAATTGCAATAATATTTTTTTTCAAAATAATTTTTAAGATCAGAGAATACAGGGTAGATGAGTTGAATGATTGGTTTAACTTATCCTATTGAACAGATAATTAAAACTCATGACTGTTATCATATCCGAGTAAGTATGCGATGATATGAAAGCATAAGTTGAAACGCTCAATGTTTCATCAAAAAAGTATAGGAGCTTACAACCATGGATTCTAATTTTGTCATGGGTTTGTTACTCGCAGTCGGTAATGGTCTAGTTTGTCTATTGCTACCTTTTATGCTGTCTTGGACACAGCAAAAGCATAAGCAACTGAGTGAGGTTAAGTAACAAGGTTTATTCCGCGATCGCTCTTGTCAATTCAAGGTCGCTCAGGTAAGAAATTAGCAATGAATCGAATAGTAGAGAAGTAACGGGGATAGCTCTAAATTGATGATCTAGAGTTATCCCAATCTTTTTGTAGAGATTTAGAGCCGTTATCGATGATTAGCTTATTTCCACCCGGCTCGATCCATCAATTGAATCGCCTCTGCATTTAAGCGACCATAAGCCGAAACATCGAGATTATTCTCTTTAAATGAACCAAACTGCTGAAGTACCTGCGGAGTAGCAACACCAGCAACAACCGGATATTCATTGCCCCCTTGAGCAAACAGTTGTTGGGCTTCTGAACTGACCAAATATTCTAGAAATTGAGTCGCTCCCGTCGGGTTTGGGGCGGTTGCGACTACTCCGCCGCCACTAATATTAATATGAGTACCACGCCCCCGTTGATTGGGGAAAAACATTCCCACTTCATTGGCAACGGCTTGGTCTGCGGCATCACTGGACCTGGCTAAGCGCGCCAAATAATAACTATTGGCTAAAGCAACATCTCCCGCACCCGCAGCAACTGCCTTAATTTGGGCTGTATCGTTGCCTTCTGGTGGACGCGCAAAGTTAGCCACAAATTGCTTCACCCAGGCCTCAGTGGGCTGTTCACCCAATTCTTCAATCATCGAAGCCACTAAAGATTGATTATAAATATTTCCTGAAGAACGGATCAATACCTTATCCTGCCATTTGGAGTCGCCTAAATCTTCATAAGTCGAGAGTTGAGAGGGATTCACTCTAGATTTACTATACATAATCACCCGCGCCCGCTTAGAAAAGCCATACCAACGACCTTGGGGATCTCTAAGATTGGCTGGGATGGCATTATTCAGAGTCGAAGAAGAAATGGGTTTGAGGATATTTTCCTGTTGCGCCCGCCACAAACGACCCGCATCTACCGTGAGGAAGACATCAGCCGGACTATTGGCTCCTTCACTTTTAATCCGCTCAATTAAAGCGTCTCCTTTTCCTTCTACTAAATTAACTTTAATGCCAGTATTTGTTGTGAAGTTCTCATATAGTTGATTATCAGTATCATAATGCCGCGACGAGTAGAGGTTCACTACTCCTGTATCAGCCAGAGTCGGACGACTCCGCTTTAGCTCACCCAAGGTAATCGCTGTAAATGCAGCCGAAGCCGCCATAAAGCCACGTCTTGTTAGCTTATTCATCCAATTTCTTTCCTGGTAAACATTGCAATTTTACAGAGAATTACAGCCGAATTCTCCGTGACTTCACCCTTGACTAATGCAAATTATTTTTAGTTAGAGTTTGACTGTGAATTGTAACACAGTTGAGAACAATTACTAACAAACTGGGTAAAATTATCATGACAGTAGTCAGCGACTTGTCTGACGACTATCCTAGAAATAGAATATGTAACGTTTCTGCTGGAATTGCTAAAAGACCGATGGAGTTGTCCGGTTGCTTCGGAAATCTTTTGAAGCTTAATAAAATAATTAATAAAAGAAGCCCGATCTGAGGATGATAATGATTGAACTTCTTGCCGCCCTCTCTGCATCAGCCGCAGCCGGGATCAGAATTGCCCTTCCCTTATTATTAATTGGGTTGCTGCAAATCGATCTGTGGTCAGATGTGCCTTTATTATCTTATTTGCCGCCTCAAGTTGTGATTGGTGTTTTGGTGAGTTGGTCTTTGTTTGAGTTATTTGCCTCCAAGAAATTACTCGGACAACGAATTTTACAAGTGATTCAACTGATTTTTAGCCCTGTTGTGGGGGCAATTATGGGGATGGCGATCGCCCAAGCAACAGAGATGCCGGACTGGCTGATCGCCGTTATTGCCGTGACTGGGGGGTTACTGGCATTAGTCTTACAGTTGGTGCAGGCTGGCTGGTTTTATCGCTTACGGGGGTTACCGTTGTGGGTGATTTTTGCCCAGGATGTTTTGTGTGTTTTCTTGGTGATTTTTGCCCTAGATGCCCCCAAACAAGGGGGACTCATTGCGATGTTACTGCTGTGGTTTGCCATTCGTAGCTCTAAAGAATGGTATCGCTGGTATAGGGATCAAGGGAAATATCGCGATCGCTAAATTTGCTGATTCTAACAGACATTAAATTAGCTGAGGAGAAACTATAGTGATTTTCGTTGTTGCAATTTTAACAGGGTGATGCAGACTGTGATCCATAAAAATCCCACTCCATAGCCAGCAATAATATCAGTCGGCCAATGCACCCCTAAGTAAAGTCGGCTTAAGCCCACTAAGGTAATGAGTATGGCAGCAATGCAGTAATAGACTTTGGCATATTTTGGAGAAAAGGTGGCGAGCAAATAAGCCAAAAATCCATACAAAACCATAGACCCTAGGGCGTGACCACTGGGATAACTATAAGAAGTTTCTGAAATGGGTGAATTCCAGAGTTGGGGACGAGATTTACTAAAGACTAACTTTAATCCATAACTGAGAATCGTTCCACCCAAACCGTTCAGCAAGAAAATTTTAGCTTCTTGATAGTATCGTCGTACCCAAAGTATACTCAAAGCGATGGCAGCAATCAATACAGTAGTGTGAGGATCGGCTAACCGCGTAATATTCAGCATCACGGTATCTAATACTGGATTGGAAAACTGATGTATCCAAAGCAGAATGGTTTTATCGAAACTAAAGGCTTCTTGTTCTAGTACTTCTTCAGATAATTGAGCTAAAATATAAAGAATGACTAAGCAGCTCAATAGCGCAACTGTACTGACTGTGGCAATTAAAGAAGCAATTCTGGGGTTAACTTTGTGTATCCAAAAATGAGCAAGCTTATGTAACCAAGAGGGCATGAGCAGTCGGTTGAGAATTTTCTTAATCTTTAAAAGAGTTTATCTCATTAAGCACCAAATACAATAATTTAGCATAAGATTCAGTTGGGAACCGTTAACTTCTGGCTTTAAAATCTTTGAATGTATTCTGAAACTCATACATTAAACGGTTAACTGTATTAGTGTGATCGGGTATAATCCCGGTTTCCCATTTACGTTTGCGACTGGCTAACAATTTAGCGACGGTTTCTGATTCACTATTAGAGACAAAATAACAATTTCCTCTGACTCTTAATTCTGAAGAAAACGCCAAAAAAGCTTGAGCCCATTCAAATTTTAATTCTGTCGTATAATGATGACAATCTACGGCGATTAAGATCCGAGAAGCCCGAGGTTCTCGCTGATTTTCTCGACAGCTTTCCGCTTCCATTTTATATAAAACACAAATATCGCAGTCATACAACATTCTCAAACGACCATGAACTTTTACGGCTAAATGAGCCTCTAATAGTGGCTTATTTTTAAATTCAATCACAGCATGAGTATAAGGCTGAGTCGTATCATAAATTTGTCCAGCGCGGTTACGGAAGGTTAGCACTTCTGGAGTTCGTTTTAACCCATCTTTAAAAGAGACTGATGCCCCTTCATTTCGTGCGGCTTGGATGACAATACTCAAAATATAAAAATTAAATAAGTTGGCGATTTGCCGTTGAGTTTGAATCTCGGGAGAGAGAGATTGTTCTAGTTCAGTTTTAATCTCTTGAATTAAATTAGTATTAATCGGCATTTGTCATTACCTCTTGTTTTAATTGATTTAGGAGTGTTTGCAGTTGTTTACAATGGTTTTGACGATTTTTTAAAGATTTAGGAATTAATTGAATAGTTTTTATTTGTTGCTTGAGAGCCGATGTAAAGCATAACTCGGGCTTGAGTTTATTACTCTTGATTTCCTGCTCTAACGTTGCCTGAACTTTTGCCTCAAATTCTATTGTATTCAACACAACCTGTTCAATTGCAGAAATGAGTAATAATAGCTGTTCTTCTGGGGAATAATAGGTTAATTTTAAATCAGGTGTTTTTCGTCCTGATACGATTTCTTCACTGATTTTACCTGCACCAATAACATCCTCAATTTGTTCAACTACCCAGCCTAGACTTAACTCTTCCAATAATTCTATTAACTGATCGTATACAACTAAACAGTCTTTTTCGTCCATTATTTTAACGTCCTATTTTATTAAGTTTATAATTTTATCGTCTATAAATAGTCTGACTAATGACAGCCAGATTTTACGTCTATCTCGGGTAGTGAAATAAAATCTTCTCTCAGAAAAAAGTTACTGAGGAAAAATAGAGATTGAACGGTAATTTACTTTTTCTATTATAGCGAATATTTTACTAAAATGATGTAAAAATCAACTAAGTTGATAAGATTTAATTCGCGCCCGACTCAAACCCTGACTCATAAAGGCTGAAACCCTGATAGTGTAAGAGTTACAAGTTGGACTGTAATGGTTTGGGATTTAGAGCCGAGTTTCTATTGTAGACTGACTTCTGAGATATTCTGTATTAACCCGAGACTCTCTGGTCAGGGCAATTTTTCCAGTCCGGGCAATTTCTCGAATGCCGAAGGGACTCAGAACTTGTACAATTGCCACCATTTTCCCCGGATCTCCAACCACCTCAATGGTTACCGAGTCCGTCCCAATATCGACAACACGCGCCCGGAAAATCTGAGCCAGTTCAATGATTTCTGAGCGAACCTGACTACTGCTATAATTTACCTTCAATAGCATCAGTTCCCGTTCGACGCAGGGAATTTCAGTAATCTCCTGGACTTTCAGGACGTTAATCAGCTTGTAGAGTTGTTTGGTCAACTGTTCGACGACTCGATCATCTCCTGGGACGACCATGGTAATGCGAGAGATATTGGGGGTTTCTGCCGGGCCGACTGCCAAACTTTCGATATTAAAGCCACGACGGGCAAATAAGCCGGCAATTCGGGTTAAAACACCCGCTTCGTCTTCAACCAAAACAGATAAGGTGTGTTTCATGAGTTCAATAATTCACTGTCGTTGGGGTTATTTTTCTATTGAGAAACTCAATTGTATAGCAATCGGGTTCGTCATTCCAGACTTTTACACCTGTTTTTAGACTTTTCACGAATCATAAATGAATTACTATATTTTATATTTATGGATGATATGCAGTTATTTTGAGTTAGATTTACTTCCTTTAAACCACCACAGTTCTAATCCCACTAATCCTAAACCAACACCCGTAATAATCCCTTTCACTGCTAAAGGTTGTTCAACTTTTTGAAATGGAGTATTTCTTTCTATTTCAGATGTTGTAGACGGAGTAGATAACGCTATTTCTCCTGAAGATAATAAGGAGAAGCTGAGTAAACTACTGATGAAAAATATTCTCAACATTTGTTTTTCCTAAACTAAACAGATTTCGGTTTAAATTTTCGTAAACGCAAGGCATTTGTCACCACAGAAACTGAACTCAATGCCATCGCTGCCCCCGCAATAATGGGGTTGAGTAACCAACCTAAAATTGGAAATAATATTCCGGCGGCAATAGGAATTCCGGCAATATTATAAATAAAGGCAAAAAATAGATTTTGTTTAATATTATTCATTGTCGCTTGAGACAGTTCAATGGCTGTGACAATTCCTTGTAAATCTCCTGAAATTAAGGTAATATCACTAGCAGCGATCGCTATATCGGTTCCTGTACCAATGGCAATCCCTAAATCAGCCTGGGCTAAAGCTGGCGCATCGTTGATGCCATCTCCAACCATCGCCACTGTTTTATTCTCGGCTTGTAACTGACGAATGGTTGCGGCTTTTTGATCCGGGCGGACTTCTGCTAAGACGCGCTGAATACTGACTTCCTTGGCGATAGACTCAGCGGTAGAACGGTTATCCCCCGTTAGCATTACTACTTCTAACCCCATGCGTTGTAAGCGCTGTACCACCTGTTTAGAAGAAGGTTTTAAAGCATCAGAAATTCCCATAATTCCTTCCGCTTCCCCATCAACAGCAATCCAAATTACTGTTTTCCCGAGATATTCTAACCGTTGCGCTTGAGTTTGTAAGGGTTCTGTGTTGATGCCCAACTCGTCAAACCAGCGCCGACTCCCAATGTGAACATCACGATCAGAAATTTTTCCCAGGACACCGCCCCCGACGACTGCAACAAAATCCTCGGTATCGGTAATTTCAACTTTTTGTGATTGAGCATATTGTACCACAGCTTCGGCCAAAGGATGCTCAGAATAACGTTCAATACTGGCAGCTAACCGCAATAGTTTTAATTCGTTGTTATTATGAGTTCCTCGTAATGTAATAAAATCCGTTACCGTAGGTTTTCCTTGAGTCAATGTTCCGGTTTTATCTAATACAATCGTTTGGATTTTATGGGCAATTTCTAAACTCTCTGCCCCTTTAATTAATACGCCATATTCTGCCCCTTTTCCAGTGCCAACCATCACCGAAGTCGGTGTGGCTAAACCCAAAGCACAAGGACAAGCAATAATTAAAACTCCGACAGTTGTAATTAAGGCTAAGCTTAAGTTTCCCATCAAGTTAAACCAGCCTATAAATGTTAAAATTGCAATGGCAATCACAATGGGAACAAACCAACTGATGACTATATCTGCAAGTCGTTGAATCGGGGCTTTTGAAGTTTGGGCATCTTGAACTAATTGCACAATTTGGGCTAAAACGGTATCTTTTCCCACGCGAGTTGTGCGGAATTTAAATCGTCCTGTTTGGTTAATCGTTGCCCCAATTACTTCATCGCCTATTTGCTTTTTAACGGCTACACTTTCACCTGTTACCATCGACTCATCAACGGTTGAATTCCCCTCAATAATTTCTCCATCAATAGGGATTTTTTCACCGGGACGCACTAGGATAATATCGCTTATTTGTAATTCTTCTATAGGAATATCTATTTCTTTATTATCCCGAATTACTCTAGCAGTTTTTGCTTGCAATCCTATTAACTTATGAATAGCTTCAGAGGTTTGCTTTTTGGCGCGATTTTCTAATAATCGACCTAATAAAATCAAGGTTATAATCACAACAGCCGCTTCATAATATACCTGGGGTGTTAAACCTTGACGGATTAAAAAATTAGGGTAAATAGTAATAAATAAAGAATAGAAATAAGCCACGCTAGTTCCTAACGCTATCAACGTATCCATCGTGGCAGTATGCTGTTTAAAAGCTTTCCAGGCATTAATATAAAATTGCCAACCACACCAAAATTGTATTGGGGTTGCTAACACTAACTGTAGCCAAAAGTTATGCAACCACATCGGAATAAAAGGGATATTTAACCCAGTCATAGCAGGGATTGAACCGATTACTAATATGGCGCTGATTATCCCAGCCACAATGACTTTTAGCCGTATTTCCTGATTCTCCGTGGTGTGTTTGGCATCCTCCGAGAGTGATTTTTTATTTTCTATAACAGACGCACCATAACCCACTTTTTCTACCGCATTTTGAATATTTTCTATGGTAGTTTGTTGGGGATTATATTGAACGGTTGCCTGTTCTATGGCAAAATTAACGGTGCATTTTTCAACGCCTGAAACTCGACCAATTACTTTTTCAACTGTATTGGCACAGGATGCACAACTCATTCCGGTGATTGTAAAAGTTGTCTTTTCCATAATTAGTAGGAGTAAGAATTAAATACTGATATTTGGTTATTCTTAAATCCAATAACATCAAAAGATTCTTTGCGGTTTCCCATTTCCATTCCCGGCGACCCTACAGGCATTCCAGGAACCACAATTCCGGAAATATTAGGCTTTTTAGCAATTAATTGTTTGACATCTTCACTGGGGACGTGTCCTTCAACTAAATAACCATTAATTTCTGCGGTATGACAAGAAGTTAATTGTGTGGGTAAGTTATATTTTTGGCGAATTGCGTTAATTTCTGCTTCTGGTTTAACGATATCTGTGACATTAAAATTATGCTGTTGCAGATGTTCTACCCAACCTTCACAACAACCACAAGTTGGAGTCCGATAAACGGTGATATTGAGATTATTTGCTGCTAATTGGGTTGAGGATAAATTAGCGGCTTGAGTACTATTAAAAAATGGGTTAATATCAGTAACAGTAAAGTATGTTACTCCAGCAACCAAAGCTATACCTGCAACTAGAGAGGGTATCCAATAATTAGAGAAGTTTTTAGACATCTTTTTTGACCTAATTTAAATTAATGTTATTCGTAACAATGTAAGGCATACAAACCATCGTGGTTATGTAATTCTGGTTTTGTTTCTTCGTGACAATAGACTTCAACCTCATCCGCCGAATTCATGATATATAACTCATATTTTGTACTGCCTTCAGCGTCTACAGTTTTTAACTCTGGGGAAACCGCAGCAGAAGTTAATATGAAGTTAGAAGAATCAGGAAATGCATAGGCGATAATAGCAGAGGAAATCACTGTAATCAAAAATGCTGCGATACTACCGACGATGAATAATAGGGTTTGAGACAATTTCATAATTGTACTGTTTTCACTTTTCTCTATTTTAAATCCTCCAGTTTACTGGAGAGTCAAGCCTGAATCTCTAAATTTGCCATCATTCCCAAATCTTCATGGTCTAGAATATGACAGTGATAAACCGTTTTACCGACAAAATCTCGAAACGCCATCCGAATAATCACCGTTTCCCCCGGTTTCACTAACGCTACATCTTTCCAAGCTAAATAAGGTTCTGGCTTGCCATTGCGGCTAATAATTTGAAAAGCGTTACCATGAACATGAAATGGATGATCCATCATCCCAGTATTGACTAATTCCCAATCTTCAACCGTATCTAACTTTACAGATGTATCAATGCGTTGAGACTGATAGGGTTGACCATTAAATAAAAATACCATCCCTTGACCCCTAATCATGCCATGATTCATTTGAAAACGGCGCATTTGTTGCGCTGCTAGTAAAGGTTCAACGGGTATTAGTTGTGTGGGTAAGGTTGGTGTTGTTTGGGTTTGATAACTAACCGTTGCTATAACTTGAGGTTTATCTTCAAAATTACCCCCCATCATGCCTCGTCCCATCATGCCTCGTATCATCATGCCGCCTCCCATCATTCCCATTCCCGTCCGCTGATAAGGTAAATTCAGTAAACGATATTGTTTGGGTTGTTGACTGGGTTGAATTAAGATATCAGCCCTTTCTCCGGGGGTGAGTAACAATTCTGTCAATTCTACAGGTTTTGTTAACGCGCCGCCATCGGTGGCAATCAGATAAAACGGATGATTTTCTAACGATAATTGATAAAATCGAGAGGGGGAAGCATTGACAATTCTCAGGCGTAAAAGCTTACCATTTGGAATTTCAAAATTAGGGTTAACTTCTCCATTGACGGTGATGATATTTCCTTCTCTTCCCATCATAATTGAAAGTTGAGAGTCGGATAGTCTATTCCCCTGGTTATCTAAGGCAAAATCTTGTAAAACAACAAACTGTTCACTAGCAGCTTTCACTTCTGGAATTTCATCTAATTTTCCACGAACTACAAACAAACCCGCTAACCCGCCAAACAGTTGTTCTGCAACTAACCCATGCAGGTGAGGATGATACCAAAAAAGTCCGGCTGGATGATTTTTAGCAATATTAAATTCATAAGTAAACCGTTCACCTGGGGGAATATGTAAAAAGACATTATCGGCATTTCCTGTAATCGGAATATGCAAGCCATGATAATGAATATTAGTGGGTTGAGAGAGATTATTAGTAAAGTTTATCCGGACGGTATCCCCAGGATTGACTTCTAAGCGGGGGCCGGGAATTTGTCCATTATACGTCATTAATTGTGCCGATTTTCCCCCTAAATTGACGGAATGTTCCCCGGCTTCTAAGTCTAAGTCTAATAATCCTTCAGCACTTTTATGGTGTTGTGCTAAAGCAATTGAAGGGGATATTGCGGTAGAATAACGATTAGAACGAAATACCCAGTAGGCTGCTAAAGCACTGCTAACGCCAGCAGTTGCAAGACCAATAAATTGACGACGATTTAGTTTAACCATAATCCTTTTAAAGTTCTAAATTTGGACAAATAACCCCTGGCTTTTCTTCAGGAGAAGTTGACCAATGTTGCAATAAATTAGTAAGTTCTGTTCGCAGTAGTATTAACTCAGTAATACGTTGATTAACTGTATCAACCTGTTTTTCTAGTTTTGCTTGAATATTATCACAAGGTAAATTACCCTGATCATAAACGGCTAAACATTCACCAATTTCTTGTAAAGTGAAACCTAAAGATTGTAAGCGTTTGATGAATGCTAGTCGGCTAACTACACTCGGTTTAAATAGTCGAAATTGCGCGTTTGTTCGCTTTGACGCTTTTAACAAACCTAATTCTTCATAATAACGAATGGTTTTGATGGGTACACCACTTTTTAACGCAACTTCACCAATTTTTAGAAGTACTGTTTCTTGTATTGCCATAATCAATTAACTATGAGTCTATCTTTTTATTGTAGACTCTCCAGTTAGGTGGAGGTGTAAGGGGGTTCTATAATTTTGTTGAGATGTAATCAATCTTAAGCAAAATTTTATTTTTTTAAAGTAATTCCTGTACCTCACTCATCCTACTTTCTACTACCCACTTCTAAAGGAGACTGGTCGAATTGATTCAATTCCTGTTGCTGTTTTGCCAAAATACTCATTTGTTGGGCTAGATTTAAACTGACATAAAAAGCAGAAATAAATACGCCTTCAGCGATTAACTTTAGAGATTCTTCGACGGTTTGCAAGCAATCATACACTAATTCTTGATATTGAGGATTTTTTACCCAATACTGAACAATAGTTTCATCGTTATTATACCAATCAAAAATACCCATAACTGCGGTTAAAATAAAAGCTGCAATGAAAAAGCGAAAAGCTGGGCGGTATTGTTTAAATTCTTGCCAAAAACTATAGATAAAATAAC
>CAYSWY010000029.1:23656-63823 GCA_964434975.1 uncultured Lyngbya sp. | reverse complement strand
TGATCAGTTTTCCTCTCTCTTGGGAAGTATTTGACTCCTTTCTATCTGATTTTAAAGTATTAGATGAGATTCAGACTGCTATACTCTATCCGATTAAAATTCAAAATAAATATAAGGTAATGCACCTTCTGGCGCTAATAATAAGACGAAGAAAAAACATAAAGGAATAAAAATTAATTTAACCGGCCATTTCAGTTGCAGATTTAAGCCTCGATGTAAGCCTGTAGAAATTCCCATCATAATAAATAAACTGGCTAACAAAAAGATAATATTACTTCGTTCTAATCCTAATGCTTCAATATACACCTTATGGGCAAATTGAACATCAGCCGTTTTACCCCATAAATGCTGTACCACCCAAACTGCATCTTTTAAATTAGGAAGTCGGAAAAAAATCCAAGCCGAAAATACCATAATTTGAGTGATAAACCAACCACTGATTATACCCGGTAATGTCTGCCAAAACTTCTCAATAGACCATTTTTTGGAAAGAAACTCAGTGAGGCGATGTACTATTAATGCCAAGCCATGTAAACCACCCCAGACAATAAAACCCCAAGCTGCACCATGCCAAATTCCGGCAATAAGCATGACAATTAATAAGTTTAAACAGGTACGAAATAACCCGGCGCGAGACCCGCCTAAAGGAAAATATAAATAGTTCCGTAACCAATCCCCTAACGTCATATGCCAACGTCGCCAAAAGTCAGCAATACTCGTGGTAAAATAGGGCGCATCAAAGTTTTTGGGTAAACTTAATCCCAGTAATAAAGCCGTTCCTCGAGCCATATCTACATAGCCACTAAAATCTAAGTAAAGTTGAAGACCATAGGCAAATATTGCTAGCCATAAATCCCCACTACCTGCCCGTTGTAAATTACTTAAACTAAGATCTACTAAAATCCCAATATTATCTGCAAATAAACCTTTTTTAACTGCTCCTCGGGCAATTAACCATAAGCCATCTACGATTTGTTCTGTCAGGGGAAAATTAAGGGTTTTAAACTGATGATTGAGATGATGATATCGAGTAATTGGCCCGGAAATTAATTTAGGAAATAGAAATTTATAGGTGGTAAATTCTAAAAAAGAAGTCGCAACAGGCGCACCGCGATAAACATCCACTAAGTAAGCAATCAGTTCAAAACAGAAAAAACTTAAACCTAATGGAGAAATCACATAACTTTTAAACCAGTTCGCTTGCTCGAATAAATAGGGGATATTAAACGTAAATCCTAATGTATTGAGGATAAAAGGAATATATTTAAAGCCTAAAAGTAAAGCAACATTAACAACAATGCCAAAAATTAGTAGTGTAAAGCGGCGACGATTCCAGGTGAGATTGGCAACATGATTTTCTAAGGGTTCTCCAATCGCCTGAGCTAAGCCATAGTTAAAAACAATACATAATAATAATAACGGAATATACTGAAGCTGTAAGGTGGCATAAAACAATAAGCTAGCCACTAATAATACAAAGAGTCGCCACTGCCGCCAAGGGAGTAACCAATACACTCCAAATAAAATTAATAAAAAGACGGCGTAGTTAATCGAAATAAAGGTCATAAATCAACATTAGAGATGCAAGAGATTACATAGGATTAATCAGAAGAATATCATTATTGATCGATTATTTGTCATCAGCTTGAGCCTAATCGCCAAAATCAATTAACGGTAGAAATGTAGAAACCCATTCGGGACGACTGACGACTAAAGTGGGATATGGACGACAGCCATAATCTTGTCGAATTTGTAGGGGAAAAATCGGTTGAGGTTCTAATGAATGCCAAACCGCTCCCGAAGCTTGTACAATTACCCAAGGCGCACTAATATCCCAAACTTTAGGAGATGGTTCAATGCCAGCCACAGATGAACCATTTGCCACCAGTAAAAAATTATAAGCCGCCATCCCCAGCACCCTGATTTTTGTGGGGAGTTTGGGAGCGAGAGTAATACAACGAGACCCTAATCCTAAGAATTGATTATAATCTGGAGGGTCTATCGTGGGGGTAATGGGTTGATGATTCATAAATGCTCCCGTGGGCCCCGTTAGACCCGATGAACCATACCAGAAGCCATGAAAGGATTGATTTAAGGGGGGTAAATGAACATAACCAAATACTGGAGTTCCCTGATAAAGTAATGCCAAACAAGTCCCCCACAGGGGAATGCCTCGGGCAAAATTGGTCGTCCCATCTAACGGGTCAATCACCCAACACCAATCTCGCACCGGAAAGCGATGTTCTCCTTCTTCGCTGAGAATGCCATGACTGGGAAAAATCTGTCCAATTTGCTGACGCAGATAGTGATCAGACCATCGGTCACAATCCGTAATTAAGCTACCATCTGCTTTTTGTTCAGCCTCGGCTTTACCAAACTCTTTGAGTAGTTTTTCTCCGATGGTTGTGGTTGCTGTTTCGGTAAAGTTTAAGACCGTTTTCCAAAAATTATCCATTTGAGTTGAAGAGGTGAACATCGCAATACAGCACCAAAGTAGAGGCATTGAGTTTTGAAACTCTCGGACTTGAGCAGACCAGGGGAGATACCACCCAGCGGCCAGACAAACACAAACCCCAAACCCATTGACTGATGACTTATAAATAATGACGAATCATCCAGACAATGTCAAAATAAAAGTCAGCCAAACTGCCAGAGGTAAAATTTAGACACCCTATGCTGCTAAAATCTACAACCCGACACGTTCATATTTATACTGCTGAAATTCAAGCAGAAGATCTCGTTGAGAGTGACCAGAAACTGACTTTGGATATTGACCCAGATAATGAGTTGAACTGGACAACAGAAACCTTACAACAGGTTTACCGTAAATTTGATCAGTTGGTCGATGCCGCCAGTGGAGAAGAATTGACTGAATACAATTTACGTCGGATTGGGTCTGATTTAGAACATTTTATTCGTTCTATGTTACAAAACGCTCAGATCAGCTACAACTTGAATACACGAGCGGTTAACTATAGTTTAGGGCTGCCTCGCGTTGAAGCCGAAGAAACTTCAAGTTGATCGGCTATAGATAGGGGAAAGCAGCGTGATCTGTCTCGGCTCGGTGAATTGAAAACCGTCCTCTATCTATTTCTAGAGATTGAGACTGATCGAGTAACGAGTAAACATAGGATAGGATGATAAAATACTGCGTTCACGCGCTTGCTGCTAGGCTGATTGTGTGGGCGGCGCAGATGAAGTTTAACCGGAGGAAAATTATCACAAATGCCAGAATAATTCACAGCTTAGAGGGTTTTAGAGGGTAACAGAGCTTGTGTTGACAAGCTAAAATTAGGTGAAGCTATTTTTGTCCCTGGTCTTTCGTGATGGGTGAATCACATCAGCCTGTTGACTCCCAATCACTCAACTCATGAAGCGTGAAACCCTAAAGCCATAACTTTTTTTGCGGCTGAATTGATAGCGCAAATTTCAGATTAACAGCGGACTGAATCATTCACTGTTGAGGGAAATTCTCCCAAAATACTAAAAGAGTAGACAAAAAGTTTACATACGAGGCAGAGCACAGTTTAACAACTCTAAATGTAAATCCTGAGTGGCTGGCTGAGGAGTGAGGTTCCTCCAATGGAAAATAGTATGCCAAAACGTTATTTATGGGCGCTCAGCAACGAAGTGCAAACGTTGCCTCCTGGAACGCTGATTGGGGATCGCTACCTGGTTCGGGGTAGTCAGATTCTACTGGACACTCACCCTGAGCAAACCCCAGAACTTCCAAGCGAAATCCCAGACCCTATTATTCCATATTTAAGATTATTTCCAGAGCGACTGCATGTGCCGCAAGTTTATGGCATGATTTCTGCAAAGGCAAGTCGGCTCGATCAGACGATTTGGCTACTCGAACAAGCACCCATTCACCCTATACAAGAAGTTCTTGCTCCCCAACTGGTAGAAGCTTGGGCCACTGCACCTGGGATTCGACAACTCAACTGGTTGTGGCAAATGGCTCAACTTTGGGCAGCCTGTCAGCGTCAACAGGTGGCTTCTAGCTTACTGAACCCAGATTTGTTATATGTCTCGGGCCCGATTCTCCAACTCAAGGAGCTACAGTTAGACAACAAACCGATGAAGCTGTCTCACCTGGGTAAACTTTGGCAACAATGGATTATTGCTGCTCATCCCAGTCTGCATCGTTTCTTAGAGCAACTCACCCAGCAAATGATTCAGGGGGATTTACGCTCGTCTGAACAACTTGTTCGTCAACTCGATCAAGCCTTTTCAGCGATGGGACAATCCCTCAGTCGTAAAATTACCATTACCACCGCCACAGATACAGGCCCTGTACGAGCGCAGAATGAAGATGCTTGTTATCCAGAAGCCGAAACTTTAGTTGAAATCTCAGCCAATGCTCCCGGCTTAGGGATTGTCTGTGATGGCATTGGCGGACAAGAAGGCGGAGAAATTGCCGCTGGTATTGCCATCAACACCCTCCATCAACAAATGCAGCCAAAGCGTTTGCACCTCAATAGCACCGATCCTTACGGCATCATGTCTCAGTTGCATCGCTCGGTCAACTCAGCCAATGACCAAATTTGCCAACGCAACGACCAAGAACGCCGCCAAGGACGAGAGCGGATGGGAACAACCTTAGTTATGGGACTGGCTTATCACCACGAACTCTACGTGACTCACGTGGGAGATAGTCGAGCTTACTGGATTACCCATCAAGGCTGTTATCAGGTGACGTTGGATGATGATGTGGCTTCCAGAGAGGTGCGTTTGGGTTATGCATTGTATCAAGAGGCACTGCAACAGCGAGCTTCTGGTGCATTAATTCAAGCGTTAGGGATTACAAATTCAGCCAATTTACACCCCACCATTGCACGGTTTCCCATTGATGAAGATTGTGTGATTTTGTTATGTTCTGATGGACTCAGTGATAAGGATCGAGTAGAAGCCTATTGGAAACAAGAAATTTTACCCATTTTAACTGGAGAACGAGATCTTGTGACGGTACGCGATCGCTTAATTGAGATTGCCAATACTCGCAATGGTCATGATAATGTGACAGTTGCTTTGATGCATTTTCAAGTTTATCCTCACCCAGAAATTGATCCTAATTTTGAAGTGTCTGTTCCCCCTGTACCCCCAAGAGTTGGGGATGACGATGATGATGATGACAGTAGTGGCTGGGATGAGTCTCAACTCAAAACTCAATTCATTGTCCCGGATTCTCAGTCCAAGCAGAAAGTTAAGCGTTTATCTCTCGGAATTTTCTTATTACTGGCAATGAGTGGATTACTTTTTTATGCTTTAAAACAGTTGAATTCTTCTGTTGCTCCAGGTGAGGGTGAGACCCCATCTTCTTCTGTAGACGGATCTTTACCTAATACTCCTCCCACTCCCAGTAACCCAGTATTAGAGTTGAGCTCGTTAATTCAGGTGGGGAGTCAATCAGTCAATGTTTTGCCTCAGCAAAAAGCTCCCCTACAGATTTATACAGAATTTGGTCAGCCCTTGATTCAAGGTCAACTTCCTCCGGGAAGTGTGATTCAAATTTTGGGTAAGCAATCCACCCCTCAAGCTGGAAAGTGGTTAGAAGTTAAAGTTTGTTCTGTTCCTCCTGCTCAAAATCGTGAGAAAAATCAGAATAATGACTCTTCCCAAACTGCTAAAGATTTATCTGAGTTTGAGTCACCCGAAGCGGTCACATCTGATGAATTATTGACTGAAGAAATAGTAGAAGATGTCGAGACAAATATAGATGAATTTGAAACCTCATCTGATGAATTATTGACCGAAGAAATAGTAGAAGATGTCGATAAAAATATTGACGAACAGGAAACCTCATCGCCGCAACTTTTGATTTTAGATCCGGGTAGTTTAGGATGGATTAAACAAGAAGATTTACTTGAAAGAATGATTCCAACAGTGATTCTTCGTTCTGAAAAAATTGGGCAGTGTCAAGCAGAAAATTAATGGCTTTTCAACCTAATATTCCCATTCATTGCTTTACAACTGATCTAAAATCTTGAGCAAAGAATCAATACTGGCGTTGGGTTCAAAAAAAGAAAATAAGTGCTTGTACCGTAAAACGCCATTTGAGTCCAAGATAAATTGAGCGGGTAAGGGAGCACCTAAAGCTTGACCCACCGCATATTTACGGAAGATGTTACAACTAGAATCCGAAAGCAATGGCATTTTTAAGCCCAAATCCTGGACAACAACTTGACTTTGCTGCAAGTCTGTACTGGTAATCATCAACACTTCCACACCCCGATTCGTAAATTGTTCGTACTGTTGGTTAAGCGCTTTAATATGGGGGTAACAAAGCGGACAATACTGTTTTTCGGTAAAAATACGGGTAAAAGCCAAAACAACCGGACAGTCTCTTCGATAGCTCGATAAACGCACACTACCTTGATGGGTGACATCCGGCAATTCAAAATCTGGGCTTTTGAAGCCAATTTCTAGGGAATTGCTCGCGGGAATGGGCAAGAAATTTTTAAAGAATCGCTGGTTGAATAGGCCGCTAAAGTCTGTAGAAGTCAGCATTGTTAATCAGTTTGCTTAAAACAACTCTAGAGTACAGCGGTTAGACCGCCATACCCTAATCATGACCGCGTTGACTAAAAATTAGCCAATTGCTTCAAAGAATACTTTGGATTTAACAGGGTCGGGGCTCATGGTTTTCTCCCCAGGTTGCCAGTTGGCCGGACAAACTTCATCTGGGTTAGCCTGAACGTATTGAATCGCTTGCAAGGTTCTGAGGGTTTCGTCCACATTACGACCAAACGCTAAGTTATTGATGGTGGCGTGTTGGATAACTCCGTCTTTATCAATGATAAATAGACCTCGCAGTGCAATCCCAGCTTCTGGGTCAAGGACATTGTAAGCCGCGCTAATTTCCTTTTTGATATCGGAAACTAAAGGATAGTTTAGATCCCCTACACCACCGGATTTACGATCTGTTTGTACCCAAGCGAGGTGAGAAAATTCACTATCAACCGAAACACCGAGAATTTGAGTATCGAGTTTTTCAAATTCTTCAGAGCGATCGCTAAATGCTGTGATTTCAGTGGGGCAAACAAAGGTAAAATCTAAAGGATAGAAAAATAATACAACGTACTTGCCGCGATATTCAGAGAGTTTAATTGTTTTGAATTCTTGATCAACAACCGCTGTTGCAGTGAAGTCTGGTGCTTCCTGGCCAACGCGAATACATTCGTCTGTCATCGCTGATATTCTCCTTGATGAGTCTTAGTCGTTTTTATTTTACGATTTGTTACACCTACATCATACTCGAAATGACTACAACTTGGCAACCGTTAGAATAATCTGATTCTACCAGAGAGTGAATAATACACTGCGATCGCCAACTGCAAAAAATAGCTCGCAACACTCTCCGGGTTCAGTATGACTTATGGGAAAAACTCGGGTTCAACAGGACAGCTTCGCAGCACTCGACAGAAGTATTGTCCTTTCTCAACCCACTACACATTGATTATTTAAAAATGGCTCTGGCGGGATTTGAACCTGCGACCTTGGGCTTATGAGTCCCCTGCTCTAACCACTGAGCTACAGAGCCGAATTTTCATCAACAGTTTGTTATCTTAGCATAGATTTGTTAATAATTTCATCATATTTGCAAAAATTTTTAAATTGATTCAGTTGTTAGACGAGCCGATGTATTTGACCAGAAGGTTGAAGGGTTCTAAAAGAACCCAGAACATCCATCTTGGCTGACAATTGCTTCTTTTTAGTATTGAGACAGATTAGAGCGTTCCTGAGGTAACAACGCCATGGGGTTAACGGCTCCAGCACCACTGGGGTGAATTTCAAAGTGGAGGTGAGGACCTGTGCTTCTACCGGTGCTTCCCATCTCGGAGATTTGTTGACCTTGAACCACTTTCTGTCCTTTGTTCACAAGAATACGGTTGTTATGAGCATAAAGCGTCAAACTCCCATCGGGGTGAACAATCTCAACTAAATTCCCATAGCCACCGCTATTCCATCCAGCATAGGAGACTACACCCGGAGCCGCTGCCACAATGGGTGTACCAATGGGGCCTGCAATATCAATTCCTCGGTGCATCCGTCCCCAACGCCAACCATAACCTGAGGAAAGAATTCCTTGAGACGGCCAGGTATAACCTTTAAACTGGTTAGAACCACCGGGTAAATAGGCATCAGGCCCTAGTAACGGAGGAAGTTCTGGAGAAACAATCCGACCAATGGCGGGATTTTTCAGCGGATCATAGGCACTAGAGCTGAGGGGAGCGGTTGCTACCACTTCATCTGTGGACTCAGACTGATTCAGCTCCTCAGCATTTTGAAGCTGTTCAACGATTAATTCAGCCGCAACAGGTTCAGCCTGAGCAAGCTGTAGAGTCGCGTCTTTGTCAGCTTGGGGAGCAAATTCTGGATTAGTTCGTCGTAAACGATCCGCCAACTGAACCATCGTTGGTACTGCCACCACTTCAACGAATTCGTTGTCTGCTTGTTCCCAAGATGCATTGACCACCTGATAGCGGGTTTTATCTTGATACTCTGCTCTTAAACGATTGACTTCTGAGCGGAGACGCTCTGTGTAAACTTTTGTTGAGTTACGAGTTTCAAGTGAATGAAAGTCTTTAGAATCAGATACAGATAAATTTTCTCGCTTCACCGAAGCGATCGCAGCCGACTCTGTGAGACGACGCTCATCGACAATAACAGGGGTCGCCAGTTTTGTGGCTAAGGGTTTAGGAACAGCGCCTTTGTTTTGAAAACGACCCAGCGCTAAAGTACTCAGGGCGATTTCCCCACGATCTCCTGTTTCGGCTGCCATGTGGGACAAAACAGAAGTACCTAAGGGAACATTCAACGGCTTTTGTACCAGCGGCCGCTTAACTTCTGAGGGGAGTACTGAAGGCAAAACAGTACGATTAAATAATGTTCCAGTTTGAGCTGTATCTGGCAGAGATTGATGGGCTGTAGAGACTCCATCTCTAACACCTGAAGACCCCTCAAACTTAGAATCCTGACTGATTGTCTGCTGGTGAGGAATCTTCAGCCTTTGATTCACCACAATATGGTTAGGATTGCTGAGACGGTTCGTTTCAATCAGAGCTTTTACTGAAATCTGATGCCGAATGGCAATTTTAGCGACAGTATCACCTGGGGTAACATTGTAAACCCGCGAAACAGGTGTACGACGACTCAAATCAGATTCAATGACCACTGTTCCTGGAAACTTGGAAGTTCTGGGAAACTTCGATTCATCTGTTTTGGTTTGAGTATAAACCGTCTGTGGAGCGGGTGCGGAAATATCCGATTCCCAGGAATAAGATGAAGGTCTAGAAATCTCAACTGTTGCAGACCCACTCGAATGTGGAGCAGATGGAATTGTACTATAAGGTTCAACCTGCCGCTGAGTCGGCAATTCTGATGAAACGGGGGCTTCCGGTGGATCAGATTCAAATTCCGCTATATCTTTGTTTAACGGTTTGTAATCTTCTGCTGTTATCTGATCTGCAAGGCCGCTATCGCGGTTCATCTCAGACAGACCTCTCAGCAATGAAGGTTGCCACGCTTCAGGGGATACACTCGGTGTCGTTGATGCGGCAGAATGCTCTGAATCCGTTGATGGATGTATGACTGAGGTCGATACAGTCTCAGATGGTTCAGTGGTCGCCTCACTGGCTTTAGGAAATAACATTCCTGAAGCCAGAGCCAAACCCAAACAAGCAGCGGAAGTATAGACTTTACTGCTATTAATAGTACCCTGCTGTGAACTATCTACGGGAGTCTCATCTTGTAAGACTTCAGGTGTAGAAATCGATGGATCGTTATATGGAACCGTCCCTTTCAAAGAACAACCTCCTATGGAGAAGCGCTTAACAGTCCTTGAACCGTTCAAGGATTCGTCAGTAACTTGAGTAGAGCGAATTAAACTCATAGATGTAATTCAGATCACTGACAGTAAATCTTGCTTATGTCAGATTACCTTGCTTTTCTGATTTCGACAAGTAATGTGCTGGAATGAACAATCGATTACTCTCAATTCTTCGTAACTGCTGACAAGGGTGAACAATCATCAAGTCTAAGCTTAACAGATGAGGTAACGAGGTCACCTTTATATCTAACAACTTAACTCTATATTTTTTGTTCAGATGTGAATGTACACTAATTTCCTTCAAAAGTACAACCATAAAGTTGACGAAATCGTCATGGTGACCGAGTTAAATTGATTTATGTTTGACCCGGTTCATCATGTTGCTCAATCGGCAAAACGTTAGGTAGGAAGCGGTATTCATCATTCACAAACGACTTGCAATCGTAGGACTACAATCTATCCCATCGGTCTGGTCTGAAAATCCGGGAACTGATAAAAAAATTTTATTAATTCCAGCTCAACCCCAGTAGAGAATCAATACAATTTTTTGAACGGTAGTTTACAACTGATTGAGCTGTTTACGAGCCTCAAACAAACCCACAGCAACACTGACAGAGAGGTTGAGGCTCCGTACTCCAGGTTCTGCCATCGGAATATACAGGGTGGCGTTACAAGCTTTGAGTACTTCTGAAGGCAGTCCTGCTGTCTCGCAGCCAAACAGTAACCAGTCATCGGTTTGATACTGAAATTGAACATAGTTTTGGTGTGCGGCTTTACTGAATCCCAGCCAGCGGCCACCGTGATGTTGGTGATACTGTCGAAAAGCGTCCAAGTTGGGATGATATTGAAAAGGGACATAGGGCCAGTAATCGAGTCCGGCTCGTTTCAGTTCACGGGAGTTAATTTGAAAGCCCAGGGGCCCGACTAAGTGTAATTCTGTGCGGGTTGCTGCACAGGTTCTGGCAATATTACCGGTATTTGGGGGGATTTGAGGTTGAACGAGTACAACTCGAGGCATGGTTTTTGGGGTTACTCATTTGTTGTTTGCCACTGGTAAGAGTATCTCTGTTGCTTTGCTTTTAGCAATTTGCTTGCAAGCTGACTGTCTCGAATGACAAACAACGAAGGACGAATAACCAGTTACTCATTTATAGGTTTTCTTTATATTTCAGAATATAAGAGCTTTGATAAGATATTCTGAACTGTTTTTGTCTACCCATTTTGAATTAAGCCGCCAGGGTTTGGCAAATTTTCTCCTCAAGATCTTGTTCCTGTTGAGCCATTTCTTGAATGGCTTGTTGCAGGATATTATGGGTGCTCATTCCTTGTTGGTAACGCTGTAACCACTGCTGTGCTGTGTTTCCTTGGCGCAATAGGGTTTGAATGGGAGACAAAAAGCAACTGAACCCATGCTGCTTGGCAAAGGGCCATACTTCTTGATACAGCTCACTCACCCAATCTTTCGCCGAAATCGTCTGGCCATTTTCCCAATGGGTTAACTGAGCGTTGAGACTATCACGGGCAGCAGCAATTTCATTTTGCTCGGTTAATTTCACCAATTGCTCAGCGCGATCTGATATAGGTAAGCGGCTTTTTTGCAGCGGATCGAGGTCAGGATTTTCCATCAGTTGCCATAACCGAGCTTCCAGCAATGCAGTGACAGCCAGCAACGCGATGGGACTGACCATCAAATCACAAATTCTTAATTCCAGTCGATTTAAATTATAAGGACGACGGTTGCCATTAGGACGTACAGAAGACCAGAGATGGCGGACATTTTGCATGGTTCCGGCCGCTAACTGAGCTTCTACCCATTCTATATAATGGGCGTGACTTTCAAATAAAGGAACTTCTTTCGGGGTTTTGGGAAATAGCTGCCAACGGGTTGAGTGACTGCCTGTGGCTTTGCCATCTAAAAACGGTGAAGCAGCACTTAGGGCTAGATATAATGGGGCTTCGACTTGGGTGAGGCGAATGGCTCGCATTAAAACCTCTGGATCGCTAATTCCTATATTAATATGTATACTAGCGGTGACGACAGTGGTACCGTAGGTTTTTTCGATATAGTCATGATAGGGATTTTGAGGATCAGAGCGCCAAAAGCGATCGCTGCCCCCCAACGCTAAAGTACTGCCGGGAATTAAAGTATAGTCTCCCAGTTGTTTCAAGTATTGCCGCAGCTTACGCCGGGGACGTACCAACGCGCACAACAGACGATTATAACTACACAGAGGAGCTGTTGTATATTCAACGTTACGGCTATCTGGTTCTCGAACAAACTCTTCTAAATCTGCAACAATCCGATCCGATAATCCCACAATATTACCCGTGGGAGTCCCTGTAAACATCTCGACTTCAAAGCCCTTAGACAATAGCACACTTACTTCTCCTAATTCAGAGAAATGATTAATTTAAAGATGATTTTATAAATCATTTTGTCACCCATCGCAATACAACTAAAGAGTGATTTTGTCAAAATGGTACTTTTTTAATCAGCCGCTTAAATTGATCATTTCATAGTTGATGAATGTGAATTATCCTAACATATATTCTGCACTAGAAGGAAACACACTTTCAGGTTCAGAGGTATCGTAAATATAATCATAGTCAAACTCAAGTGCTCGAATATGACGAGTCACACTAAAACCGAAGTGAATCACTTGTTCTGTGGTAAAAGTTGCCATAATTAGCTCAAGCAGTTTTTTTGGACTAATTTGAGGCTTTTTGATAAAGTATTCACGAGAAGCAAAAAAGACTTTTTCATCTTTAGGCACAATAATTTTATTCAGTCTATGAGTATTTTGAATAGGTTTAACATAAGTTTTAATAAAATCTTCTTGGTTTCTTTGTAGGCGAGCCATTCGCTCATGTTGATTCCAGCTCATTTTAAATATTACTTTTAGAATCTCAAATCCTAAAACATAGTAAAACGCTTTATCTTTATCTTTAGGGTTTAAAGACAATTTTAATGCTGATTCTAAATAGTAATCGGGTTGACAACGAGCATCTTGAGCCGAATGGATATAATACTGTCGAATATAACTTCTTAATACAGTTTCTGTTAGCTTAGTTTTAATTTTAAATCGGATTAAATATCGTTTAACGCGATGAATCGCATCACTATCTTCCAATAATTTAGACACTAAACCATCGGCGGTATATTCATCTAAAAATTCAGCTTGCAGATCAGGGGATGAACCACATAGAATATAGCAAAGCGATAAAACATAACGTCTTTCATTCCAAGGTAAACTTTCCGCCCATTTTTGAACTTCTTTAGGAAGCTCATCGTATAAACCATTACGGGTTAGTTCTCTAAAAAAGTGTTTTTTATTCAACAGCATGATTTAATTTTACTCCCGGCGTAATAAAATGATAATTGCTCGTTTGATATCAATTTAGGCAGAAGAAAAAGGCAAGTTATCCTGATAAAGTTAGTATGCCTTGATTGCGAAAAAAAAATTAACCGAGTCTTGCAATTGATCGTTGATTTTACCTCTAATTAAGAATCGATTAACTGCTATTAAGAATTGAGGGTTTCAGTACTATTACATAGATAAAATCTAAAAGAGTCAAATACTCTCCCAAAAGTTACAGGTTGTTATAAGGTTATTGAGGTAAATCATTTAACTTTTAAGATAATATCTAGGGTTATTTATATTGTGTCAAATTTCAGGAATTTTCGTCAAGTATTTCTAGTATTTTTTCAAGTAGTACTTTAAAAAGCGCAATAAAGTCTAACTCAAACAATTAACTTTGATGAATGATTACATTGATGGCAGCGTTTAAGAAGGTAGTTGTATAACTGTTTGCATTACATTTAAAAACTGATGCAAAACAATAGATAAATCATCTTGTCGCCAAACTGCAACGGCTGGTCGGGTTAAACTGCTGTCTTGAAGCGGTCGATAAATAATATCTTGACGATAAAGAACTTTTCCATGGTCGGGTAAAATTGCAATGCCAATTTCAGCAGCAACTAAACTTAATATCGTGACAATTCCAGTGACTTGAATATTGTTAATAATTTTAGGTTCAAAACCAGCTTGTCGGCAAAGATTAATTACTTGCTGATAAAAGGGTAATGCATCAAGAGAAGGTAGAATAATTGCTTCATTTTTTAAAGCAGATAAAGGAATTTGAGTTTGACTTGCTAAAGGATGATATTTGGGAAGAACTACCATAAAATATTCTTGTAAAATGGGTAGACATTCTAAGCCGGAGTCTTCATCATAAAAACACGTAGAATTATGAAACACAATATCTATTTGATGGGTTTTTAACAGTTGTATTTCTTGGTTAACTGGAATTTCACGTAACTCTAATTCTACCTCCGGAAAACGGCTTTTAAATTCTTTAATCATTTTAGGTAAAAGACTGGTTGCAAATGAAGTATACATCCCTATTTTTAATCGTCCAATCTGACCCAGACTAGCTTTTTGTGCCTGGATAATTCCTCTATCGAGATGCATTAAAGCCAATTGAACTTCTTCTAAAAATACTTGACCTGCTTCTGTAAGTTCAACCGGATGTTTACTCCGATCTAATAACTTAATATCTGGCGCATTTGAACTGGCTTTTAAAGATTTCTCTAACGCTTGAATTCTTTGACTAAATGGCGGCTGTTTAATCCCTAAGCGTTTAGCCGCTTCACTAAAATTGTTATTGGCTTGTACTAATAAAACAAAATAGCATATTTGCCGTAATTCCAAATGAGTCAGACGTTGAATATCCATTATTTTCCCTATTATATTGTGAAAGATATTTGACTATAGCCATCTGTATTCAGTAGGATATAACCATTCATCTATTGAAAATAACACAATAAAAATGACACATCAAACCTCTAATAAAAATTATAATAAGTTTCAATTCTGGATAGATCGCGGCGGTACTTTTACCGATATTGTCGCTTGCAAGCCAGATGGTACATTAATTACTCATAAATTACTCTCAGAAAATCCAGAACGCTATGCTGATGCAGTCATCCAAGGCATTCGTGATATTTTAGGCATTAGTGCCGATCAACCTATTCCCAGTCATCAGATTTCTGAAGTTAAAATGGGGACAACAGTTGCAACCAATGCCTTACTTGAACGCAAAGGCGATCGCACTATTTTAGTAATAACAAAAGGCTTCAAAGATGCCCTCAGAATTGGCTATCAAAATCGTCCGGATATTTTTGCCCGTCAAATTGTTTTACCCGAATTATTATATGAACAAGTCATAGAAGTAGATGAACGATACGATGCTAACGGTAATGAACTGAAAACAGTTGAAACTGAGTTTTTAAAAACATCATTAGAGACCGCCTATACTCAAGGAATAAAAAGTTGTGCTATTGTCTTAATGCATGGCTATCGTTATCCTCAACATGAACAAAAAATTGCTAAAATAGCTGAAGAAATTGGCTTTACTCAAATTTCAGTTTCTCATCAAATTAGTCCGTTAATGAAACTAATTAGCCGAGGCGATACAACTGTTGTTGATGCCTATCTTTCCCCAATTTTATATCGTTATATTGATCAAGTTTCGAGTCAACTTAATAGTCATAATCAAGCTGTTAAATTGATGTTTATGCAATCCAATGGAGGCTTAGTTAATGCCCATCAATTTCAAGGGAAAGATAGTATTTTATCGGGGCCTGCCGGGGGAATTGTGGGGGCTGTTCAAACCAGTTTAAAAGCAGGATTTAATAAAATTATTAGTTTTGATATGGGGGGAACTTCGACGGATGTTGCCCATTATCACGGCGAATATGAACGACAATTTGAAACAGAAATTGCCGGAGTCCGGATGCGAACCCCCATTATGGCCATTCATACGGTGGCTGCGGGGGGTGGTTCAATTTTAGTGTTTGATGGGTCTCGCTATCGGGTGGGGCCAGAGTCTGCGGGGGCGAACCCAGGGCCAGCTTGTTATCGCGTTGGTGGGCCATTAACGGTAACAGATTGTAACGTGATGTTAGGGAAAATTCAGCCGCAATTTTTCCCAAAAGTATTTGGAATAGAAGGAAAATTACCGTTAGATGGGGAAATTGTTCGAGAAAAGTTTACGGAATTAGCAACTGAAATTCAACAACAAACCGGGAATATAAAAACACCGGAAGAAGTGGCAACGGGATTTATTACGATTGCCGTTGAAAATATGGCAAATGCCATCAAACAAATATCGTTACAACGCGGATATGATGTCTCAGATTATGCCCTCTGTTGTTTTGGGGGGGCAGGCGGTCAACACGCTTGTTTAATTGCGGATACTTTAGGGATTAAAACGGTATTTATTCATCCTTACGCGGGGGTTTTATCGGCTTATGGCATGGGATTAGCAGATATTCGGGTTATCCGAGAACGGTCTGTGGAAATAGAGTTAAATTCTGATACTTTTTCTGATCTGAAACAGATATTCTCAGAATTAGAAATGGAATGTTATCAAGAATTAGCCGAGAGTGATATTGAGAATACATCAATTTTTCAAGTTAACTTAAAGTATGTCGGGACAGATTCAACGTTAACGGTTAATTTTGCTAATTCAGTTACGGAGATAATTACAGAATTTGAGAATAAGCATCACCAACGTTATGGTTTTATTAAACCGGATAAAGCTTTAATGATTGAATCTATTTCTGTAGAGATGATTCAGCATCTTTCGGTTGTAGAAGAACCACAATATACTCGAACTCGTTCTCAACCGCCGCAACCGATTTCTACTGTACAAATGTATACGAAAAATCAATGGCGAGAAACTCCGTTATTTCAACGGGAGGATTTACAACCGGGAGATTTAATCATAGGGCCAGCAATTATTACAGAAGGCATTGGTACCAATATTATCGAACCAGGTTGGCAAGGAGAAATTACCGATAAAAATTATTTAGTTTTAACCCGGCAATCTTCTAAAAAAATAGAGAATATCGCGATAAATGCAAATAATCAAGCGGATAAGCCAGATCCTGTTCGTTTGGAGATATTTAAAAATCTGTTTCAATTTATCGCAGAACAGATGGGAATTGTCTTACAAAATACGGCTTCTTCAGTCAATATTAAAGAACGTCTCGATTTTTCTTGTGCAATTTTTGATGGGCAAGGTGAACTCGTCGCCAACGCCCCTCATATTCCGGTACATTTAGGATCAATGAGTGAAAGTATTCGCAGTTTAATTGAGGCAAAATCGGATAATATTAAGCCTGGGGATGTTTATCTACTCAATAATCCTTATGAAGGGGGAACTCACTTACCCGATGTTACAGTAATTACCCCTGTTTTCGATAGTGAAAAACAGCAGATTTTATTTTATGTGGCTTCTCGTGGTCATCAAGCTGATATTGGTGGAATTACACCCGGTTCTATGCCACCTTACAGTACAACAGTGGAAGAAGAAGGGATTTTATTGACTCATTTTCAGTTAGTCCAAAAAGGAGAATTTCAAGAACAGGCATTAAGAGAATTACTCACATCGGGAGACTATCCAGCGCGAAATCCTGATGTGAACTTAGCGGATTTACAAGCACAAATTGCAGCGAATGAAAAAGGCGTTCAAGAACTGCATCAAATGGTAAGTCAATATGGCTTAGAAACCGTGAAAACTTATATGAGTTATGTTCAGGATAATGCCGAAGAATCAGTTCGTAAAGCAATTGAAGTGTTAACAGATGGCGAATTTACTTATCCAATGGATACAGGGAGTCAAATTCAGGTAAAAATTACCTTGGATAAAATTAATCGCACTGCAACTATTGATTTTAACGGTACTTCGCCTCAACTTCAGAGTAATTTTAATGCGCCAAAAGCTGTTTGTATGGCAGCGGTTTTGTATGTATTTCGTACTTTAGTCACGGATAATATTCCGTTAAATGCGGGATGTTTAAAACCGCTAAATATTATTATCCCGGAAGGCTGTATGCTAAACCCTCGTTATCCGGCAGCAGTAGTGGCGGGGAATGTGGAAACCTCGCAAGTAATTGTTGATGCGTTATATGGTGCGTTAGGGGTAATGGCCGCCTCTCAAGGAACCATGAATAATTTCACCTTTGGTAACCAACGCTATCAATATTATGAAACCATTTGCGGCGGTTCGGGGGCAGGAATTGATTTTGAGGGGACAGATGCGGTTCATACTCACATGACCAACTCCCGTTTAACCGACCCGGAAGTGTTGGAGTGGCGCTTTCCCGTATTATTGCAACAGTTTGGTATCCGTCCCAACAGTGGCGGTATGGGAAAACATCGTGGTGGCAACGGTATTATCCGCCGAATTCAGTTTTTAGAAACTATGACCGCAGCCATTTTATCCGGACATCGTCAAATTCCTCCCTTTGGTCTCAATGGCGGAAAACCCGGTTTAGTTGGAAAAAATACAGTTATTCGTCAGGATGGAAATATTGAAGAATTGGGAAGTACAGCAACCGTTGAAATGCAACCGGGGGATATATTCGCAATAGAAACACCTGGCGGTGGTGGATACGGTCAGCCAGAAGTCAATAATAAGGTGTGATTTTCTTCTGAATTCTGACTTCTTCCAGACTGGGGGAAGTCAGTTTATCATTTGAATTAATTATGTTTGTATATTACTGACTATAAAAACGTCACTTTTTGCTATCTAAATAATTTATAGGCTAATGAAAAATATTTGAAAAATTGTTAGTTTTATACCGGACATTTAGGGAGTTTATAGCATAAAATAAGTAGATTATACTGATTGTAAAAGTAAACAAGCAATCATTATTAGTACTTGTTTCTCTATTATTTCAAATTCTTCCCTGTTCCCCGCTCCGGTATTTCCTGAATTCTGCAAGAAATATATTGTTATAGATTCCCGTCTTCACGGGAATGACGTAAGTTTGGGACAGGCTATATGAGTGTTATAACTCTCTCTTTCTTTGCTATCGACAGAGATGAATCTTTAGTTTTGAAAAGACGAATTCAACAAATAATTAATCGAGGTAGTATTAATTAAACACCTTTAAATCCAATCCTATCATTGATATGTTCTATATTTTCCTGACTAGAATATTCAGATTCTTTCGGTTGAGTAGACTTCAAACGTTGTACACCCATTTGATTCAATACAATTCCCACTAAAATAACACTACCGCCAATATATTGCGCCGTTGTTGGGGCTTCTCCTAATAATAAATAAGCCGCTAATATCCCGGCAATGGGGTTAAAAGCAGTGGCTAAAGAGACCTCACTCGCATTACTACGCTTGAGACCATTAAACCAGAAAAATTGTCCGCCAACCACAATCACTGCCGCATAACCTAACATCCACTTCCATAAAAATGGAGCCGTTACATCCATAAAGTGAGCTGGACTATACACAATTAAAACAGTTATAAAAAACACAACAGTCCCCACAAACATTCTATAGACACTGAAAATACCCAGAGGAATTTGCTTAAGGCTAATTTTGCTAATTAAATTCGCAATTGCTTTAAAGACTGCGGCTAATACGGTTAATAACGCTCCCCATCCTATCTCAATTCCCATATTCATTGCCATCATATCGCTTCCTGGCGGTTGCAATAATACCGTTAATGCTACACCAACAAATGATAAAATAGCTCCCAAAATAACCCAACGATTCACCCGTTCTCCTAATAACCAGACAGATAACGCTAACACTAAAGGGGTATCAATCTGTCCAATTAAAATAACATTATTAACCGTTGTGAGAGAAAGTGCTGTAAAAATTAGGGTAGGTACAATTGCAGCCCCTAAAATTGCCACAATACCCATAAATAACCAATTTTTCCAGGTTATTTTTTTAATAAAATGAGGCTTTAACTGATGAGAATAAATAAAAAGTAATAAAATTAAAGCACAAAGATTACCCACAAACAAAACATTGCAAAAAGAGATAGGATTTTCTCCATTCACTAAGTTCTCTGCACCCAATTGAGTCAGTTTACGAGTAACAGCATTTGCTGCGCCAAAAATTGTGATAGCAAGCAATAAATAAACCCGTCCAGACAGTTGAGGGGTTTGAAGCTGAGGCATAATGAACAACTCTGAAACAATACTTTGCCCTTTAATTTACACCCTTTTTGTTCAATTACTCAGCCAGTTGTAGAGAAAAACTCCAGCCATGCTGGCGAAACCCTAAAGATTGATAAAAATGATGCGCCCGGTTCCGTTTAAGATTAGAAGATAGAGTCACCTTGTAACACCCCGCTGCTTGAGATAATTTTAATGCAGCCTGCATCATCTGTTTGCCAATTCCTTGGTTACGATAAGCCGCAGAAACGCTGACTGCATCTAAAACAGCGTATTGATGATATCCTCGATGCATCATTGTCGGAACATATAACAAGCTAAACGTTCCCACTGCCTGCTACTGTAACCCAGCAATATAAATCGTGTAGTTGGGATATTGGCAAATTCTATCAAACAAAGACTGCATCTCGGCTGGCGGCAACAGCGGCAAACCATCCATCTCTGCATACAGGCGGTTTAACTCCGCTAAATTTGCGGTTGTAGCCGGTTTAATTTCAAGATGGGTCATGGTTTTTTTCAGGCATTCTTGCAATAAGCATTCTTGCAATAGGGATAAAAAGGCTTTTCTGAATTCTAACTCTTGTACAGACGTTATATATAACGTCTCTACGTCTGAATTCTGACTTGCAGACTTCTAACTTCTGACGGGCGCATGCAATGCGCCCCTACTTCTGTCCCCCGATTATTGAAAATTATGTTAAGATTTATTTAGAATTATGATTGTAAATGACGTAATTTACTTCATCTCTCGGACAGTGCAGAGAGAGCAATTTTCTTTTCAAACAAAGAAATACAGGGAATCATAGCTATTTTAAGTCGGTTATGAATTTGTTGTAATTCTTAGCTATTGTTGATCTTTATTTACATTTTCCGGCATGATTAGACCTTTTAACCTCATGTTTGCCTTACGGCGAACTGCCACAATTCTTTCAATTGGTATCCTGACGATGACTCTGATGGCTGGCCTGTCTGGGATATTAATTGCCTTCAACTATCAACCCGCAGCCGGGGCCAGTTACCGTTCCTTGCAAGAAATCGCCACTAATACCAACTTTGGTTGGTTAATTGAAGGGATGCATCATTACGCTGGAAACCTTGTTATTGCTTTGGGTTTAATCCAGATGGTCGTGATGTTTTTGTCTCGTCAATTCAAACGAAATTGGTTAATTGCTTGGATTGCTGTTATCGGTTTTATCCTATCTGCGATTGGTTTAGACTGGACAGCAATGGTTTTAGACTGGACACAAACCGGATTTTGGCGGTTATCAGTTGAACTCGGAACCATTGAGGCCATTCCTTTCGTCGGTTCACTTCTGCGGGAAATTATCACCGGTGGTGGCGGTATTAGTACAGCTACATTATTGAGACTGTACACCATTCACAGCTATATTTTATCACTCGGAGCGGTTAGTTTAGCGATCGCCCACTTAGCAGGTACTGTACTACAAGATCGTCAAGAACAGCAAGATCGATTTGAACAACGCAAGCTACAAGTTGAAGACACTTTAAACCGTTTAGTTCAAGAAAATCCTGCTTTAAATACGACTGTGACTGAAGAAGCAGAAACTTCTAATAAAAACTAAGGGATTATATCTTAAAGTTTTGTAGAGACGTTCAACCGAGAACGTCTTTTTTTATTTTAATTTTTTATAATATTTCAAGTTTAGCTTTATTCAACAAAATCAGAGAGTATGACTGTACTTCAAGAAACCTGGACAAGCAAATATATTCAAACAAACGGAGTCACCTTACATTACGTCACCCAAGGTGAGGGGCCGTTAATGTTAATGTTACATGGATTTCCGGAATTTTGGTATTCTTGGCGACATCAAATCCCAGAATTTGCCAAAGATTATAAAGTGGTTGCGTTCTTATTTAAGGGGATACAACGAAAGCGAAAAACCGCAAGATGTTTCAGCTTACCAAATGAAAGAATTAATTGCGGATATTAAAGGAGTAATTACAGGATAAAGATTTACAGATTCGTTATATCCCTAATTGTAGTCATTGGGTACAACAGGAACAGCCAGAATTAGTTAATCAATATATGCGGGAGTTTTTAACTAATTAATTGAGAGATTATTCTACTATTTAACGGGTCAAAATATAAAATTTATAGCACTATGCGTTCTGACAATACTTCCACAAGTTCAGTATATCGTTTGAGGAGATAGAATGGTTTTACCTGCTGGGTGCGCTTAGTGCTATAAAACTTGACTGTTGCAATTAACTCATTACCCATGAAAAATAACCCATAAACCTTATCGGCTGACTAAAAACTCCATAAATTTTAGCTTTTTTAGATAAGGGGGATAACGAAATGGAATATCAAACCTGAAGGTTTTTTTTAACACACTTTTATAGTGAGAAAAGGTATCAAAACTAGCTTTTCCATGATAGGAACCGATGCCACTATTGCCGACACCGCCAAAGGGTAAAAACTGACTCCCCACGTGTAAAACCGTATCATTAAACAGAACTCCACCAGAAGAAGTGCCTTGTAAAACTTGTTGCTGTTTAGCTGAATTCGTGGAGAAAAAATATAATGCTAACGGTTTTGGACGCTCATTAACTTGTGCAATCGCTTTTTCTAAACTCTGATATTCTAAAATAGGTAAAATCGGCCCAAATATCTCATCTTGCATCACCGGATCTTCCCAAGATACCCCATCAATAATTGTCGGAGCAATATATTTTTCTTCTAAGTTTGTTTGCCCGCCCGTTACAATATTTCCCTTGTCTAAAAATTGAGTCAGTCGTTGCCAATGTTTAGGGCTAATCATCCGGGCATAATCCGGACTTTCTTGGGGATTTTCACCATAAAAATCATGAATTGTTTGTTGCAGGGCGGTTAATAGTTCAGATTTAATCGATTGATCAACTAATAAGTAATCCGGTGCAATACAAGTTTGCCCAGCATTGAGAAATTTTCCCCAAACAATCCGCTTTGCCGCGACTTGAATATCAACTTCATGATCGATAATGCAAGGACTTTTTCCGCCTAATTCTAACGTCACAGGAGTCAACTGTTTCGCTGCCGCTTCCATGACAACTTGACCGACTTTTGTACCGCCTGTAAAAAAGATATGATCGAACTTTTGATCGAGTAGAGTTTGAGCCGTTTCAACTCCACCTTCTACCGCTGCGATATAAGCCGGATCAAAGGTTTTTTGGATTAAATTTGTAATCAATTTAGAAGTCTCAACAGCCAATTCTGAGGGTTTAAGGATAGCACAATTTCCCGCAGCAATTGCCCCGACTAACGGCGTGGTCATTAACTGAAATGGATAATTCCAAGGCCCAATAATTAACACTACCCCCAAAGGTTCTGGATAAACTCGCGCTGATGCCGGAAACTGCGCCGGGGAAACGGGAACTTTTTTCGGTTTTGCCCAAGATTTGAGCTGTTTAATGGCATAATTAATTTCTGTGAGGGAAGCCATCTCAAAGTTAGCTTCTAGTTCCGGCCGTCCTAGATCAGCAATGACTGCATCCAGAATCAATCGGCGGTTTTCCGTTATCATCTGCAACAGGCGCTGTAGTTGTTGCCGCCGGAAGCCGAGATCCCGTGTTTGACCTGTCGCAAAAAATTGTCGTTGTTGTTGAACCCGTTGATAAATGCTGTTAGTATCTGCCATCATTCAATAGAGTGCAATCGTTGTAGATCTATATTACATAAGTTAGCGAACAGGTCGGTTGTCATTTATGCTGTTTTTAGGCCTGTAGTGAGAAGATGCAACTAAGGTACAAACTGACTGAACTATGACCATCAAGGAAATTCTGTATTTAGAAGTCCCCACACCAGATACCCAACGAGTCTGTAGCTGGTTGCAAGAGAAGTTTGAACCCGCAATGGCAGAAAAAGTGGTGACTCCAGATGGGTTTCGGCTGATTTTTTCTGCAACGACAACATCTAACTCAGTAGACAACGAACTGTTAACCTTTGTTTGGCCGCTACAACGCACGACCTATCTTAAAGTCTTTCGCGTGGGTACTCCACCCCAGATGGAAGAACGGATATTTCTAAAACGTTTAGAAACTGAACTGCGTCAACAATTTCCTCATCATTATCCTGAACCGCCGGAGATTGATTTTTCTCAACAATCCATTTTTGAAGGGTTAGCGGCAGACTATCCTTTAACAGTTAAATATTTCCAAAAAATGCCGAAGGGAGAATTTGATCTTCAGCGGGTTTATTGGTGGGAAAAACGTTGGCGTGAAGGGGTGCGCCATCCTCAACAACCCCAGCAAGTTCTGTATACGTCTAACGCTACAAATTCGGCTGAGCCTGATTATGATTTAATTTACATTGGCGGCGCGTTAGGGGTGATTCACGCAGCGGTAATGGCGCGGTTAGGATATCGGGTATTATTGTTAGAAAGGTTGCCGTTTGGGCGGATGAACCGAGAGTGGAATATCTCCCGCAGTGAGTTGCAAAGTGTGATTGATTTGGGGTTATTTACTTGGGCAGAAGTTGAAGGAATTATTGCCCGTGAATATAAAGATGGATTTAATAAGTTTTTTGATGCTTATAATCCTCCTATTGCCCAAGCGCCTGTTTTACATACTCCCACCGTTTTAAATATTGCCTTGGATTCCGAAAAACTACTACAGCTTTGTGGCAAAAAATTACAGGAAGCCGGAGGTAAAATCTGGGATCAGACCGAGTTTATTCAAGCTGAAATGAGTCCAAGTTTAGTCACAGTAGAAAGTGTTCATTTACCGACTCAAACTCAACGGAGAACCACAGGACGCTTGTTAGTCGATGCCATGGGAACCGCTTCCCCTATTGCTTGGCAACTCAATGGTGGACGGGCATTTGATAGCGTTTGTCCCACGGTGGGAGCCATTATTGAGGGTGGGTTTGAACCGGGGGTTTGGGATGCTCAGTATGGGGATGTTTTGAATAGTCACGGGGATATTTCTCGGGGACGACAACTGATTTGGGAGTTGTTTCCAGGAGAAGGCAACGATTTAACATTTTACCTATTTCATTATCATCAAATTCATCCAGAAAATCCAGGTTCTTTGTTGGAAATGTACGAGGATTTCTTTACAATTTTACCGGAATATCGTCGTTGTGATGTCGATCAATTAAAGTGGAAAAAGGCAACATTTGGTTATATTCCGGGGCATTTTAGTCTGAAAGGCGGTGACCGAAAAGTGGCTTATGATCGTTTGATTTCCATTGGAGATGCGGCTTCTTTACAATCTCCTTTAGTCTTCACTGGATTTGGTTCTTTAGTGCGGAATTTATCTCGGTTAACTGATTTATTAGATACCGCTTTAAAATATGATTTATTAACCGCAAAATACCTGAATAAAATTCGAGCATATCAAAGTAATGTTTCTGTCACTTGGCTATTTTCTAAAGGAATGATGGTTCCCACTAATAAACATTTACCCCCGCAAAAAGTTAATTCAATTTTAAATACCTTCTTTGGCATTTTAGCAACAGAACCCCCAGAAGTTGCCGATACATTTATTAAAGATCGAACACCCTGGGGAATGTTTACTCGTTTGGCATTAAAAGCCGCTCGAATTAATCCCAAGTTATTAATTTGGATTTTAGATTTTATTACGATTAATGAAACAATACGATGGATGATTAGTTATTTAAACTATTCAATCCTGGCATTAATTAGCTACTTATTTGCCTGGGTTCCCCGTTTTTCTCGTTGGATACAACCTTGGCTAGAACTGCGCTTTCCGAGTCTATGGTTTAGACTATTAGCACTCAGTTATAGCTTAACGGATGGATTAGGAAAACCTCAAGCTAAAGCCTTTCGGATGACGGCTGATCTCAAATCCGATTATTAAATGATTGTATTTTTACAAGTAGCTCTCAACTGTACCCAATCTGCTTTTATTCAGTCGAAGAATAGAAGTAATAGAGAGACAAAAAGAGTATAAAAGAGTAAAAATTGACTCAACTCAGTCAAGTATTAATCGCTTTTATCCCTAAATATACCAAAATCCTTTATTTGATCCCCAATTTCTTAAAACGGGTGTTTGATAAGGAAGCTTGGTAAAAAAGCGAGGAAGTTGGGGGGTATGTTGTTTGATATTCTGACTGATTCGAGTATAACTTTGGCCAATCCAACGATTGAATAAAGTCAAAACATAAAGTATCCGAGAAATGAGAGATTCATCTGTAATTAGTAAAATTAATCCATTGGCTCGAAGCTGATTGATAAATGTAATCAGATCCCGTTCAAACTGTTGGGGTTCAACTTGATATTGAGATAAAATGATAGCTCGAATTTCTTGAATGGTTCGAGGTTGAGAAATCAATTGCCAAATGGCAGCACCCACCCATTCTAATCCGAAATATTCTTCAGATTTCAAGTTGAGAATTAAGACTTCGTTACCCAATTTAGATGAGCGTTGATGTTTAGCAACCGTAATTAATAGAGATTCCTTTAACATTCCACTAAACCATTGACATCACAATAGACGAAGAGATTAAACAGCATGGCGTTCTCATGATGATGATTTCAGTTAACTCAAAAGAGTGTTTAACTCTATATTTTCTTTCCCAACGGCTATAAAGCCTATGATCTTTTGCTAAAATCTATCGATTCAAACAATATTGGAAAAGAAGGTAAATAACCGGATCATCTAGACTCAATCATTTCAATAGCTGACTCTATCAGTATAATCTGTCTGACCCTGAGTAAATAGCGCTTCGAGTGACAGATAGCAAACTGAAAGAATTATATTTTGCTATCTGTCTATCTTTAGACATATATTATCCTGATTTTAACAGTATTGAGCCGATAATTTTCAGGATTTATTTGAAGAGTTGATAAAATTTGAGGGATGAGATCGCAAATTAGAGAATGTAGCTTTATATACATTTCATAATGGTGTTAGGATTCTCCGGGTTCGCAGTTTGTCTCTAATCGTAAATGGTATCAGGATTACTCCAGCTTAATCACAGTTACCAACAGCAGAAATAGCCGCTTCCAAGGCCAGTTCGATATGAGTCCAGTGAGTTCCCCCTTGACAGAAAACGATATAAGGCTCTCGTAATGGCCCGTCAGCGGAAAACTCCGAGGTACTCCCATCAATAAACGTTCCCCCAGCCATCACTAATTGACTCTCATACCCTGGCATTGCGGCCGGGACAGGGTCTAAGTAGGAACCAATGGGAGAATACTGTTGTATCGCCCGACAGAAGGCAATTAACTTTTGAGCAGACCCGAGTTCAATGGCTTGAATCAGATCCCGCCGGGGTTCTGTGGGCAAAGGATTCACTCGATATCCTAAGCGGTGAAAGACCTCAGCGGTTAAATGATTCCCTTTCAGGGCTTCTCCCACCATTTGCGGCGCTAAAAATAAACCTTGAAATAGCAAACGATTTTGATCAAATGTTGCTCCGCCACTACTCCCAATTCCAGGGGCCGTTAACCGACAGGTCGCCGCTTCAACTAAATCCGCTTTTCCGGCAATATAACCCCCTGCTGTTACAATGGTTCCCCCTGGATTTTTAATCAAAGATCCAGCAATTAAATCCGCTCCAACTGCAGTAGGTTCTTGGGTTTCGACAAATTCCCCATAACAATTATCCACCAAACAAATCGTATTCGGATTCTGCTGCTTGACAGTATCAATAATCCGTTCAATCTCAGCAATTGATAAACTTGAACGCCAAGAATAGCCACAAGAACGCTGAATAAAAACCATGCGAGTTTGAGGTTGAATTGCACTTCTAAGCGCCTGCCAATCAATTTTTCCTTCAGTCGTTAAAGACAACTGGCGGTATTTAATGTCATACTCTATGAGGGAACCTTGACCTTGCCCACGTAAACCAATGACTTCCTCTAAGGTGTCATAAGGACTACCTGTGACGGACAAGAGTTCATCTCCGGGCCGCAAAACCCCGAATAAGGCACAGGCGATCGCGTGAGTTCCAGAAACAAACTGAACTCGTACAGCCGCCGCTTCTGCCCCCATAATGGCAGCAAAAACTTGATCTAAGGTTTGACGACCTAGATCATCATGTCCGTAGCCTGTAACCCCTGCAAAATGTTGGGTTCCCACTCGATGATTTCGGAATGAGTGCAAAACTCTCTCAAGATTTTGCTTGACCTGAGTGTCAATTCCAGAAAAAATCGAAAATAGTGTTTGTTTTGCATCATTTAGCAGTTCAATGCTAGTAGGATTCATTGCCGGACTCGCTTTAATGTGGGGGCGGTGGATCATTATGACGCAAATCAAGCCCGCTCGTAAAGCAAATAGACGTTATTCATGACGATTGCAACCCCAAAACAATTACAACTAAGTCCCAGTTGGAAAACAATTGGCTTCATGGCCTTTTTGCATATTGGAGCCTTATTCGCATTACTTCCCAGCAATTTTAGTTGGACAGCCGTTGGCTTAGCTGTTTTTCTTCATTGGATTACAGGAGGCTTAGGTATTACTTTAGGATTCCACCGCTTAGTGGCTCACCGAAGTTTTCAAACACCTAAATGGTTAGAGTACTTTTTTATATTTTGTGGTACTCTCGCTTGTCAAGGTGGCCCTATCGATTGGATCGGAATGCATCGAATTCATCATCTCCATTCAGATACAGATCTAGATCCCCATGACTCTAATAAAGGTTTTTGGTGGAGTCATATGGCTTGGATGCTTTATCACATCCCAGCTCGTGCTGATGTTCCTCGTTACACCAAAGATATTGCTGACGATAGAGTCTATCAATTTCTTCAATCTTACTTCATCCCCATTCAATTTGCCTTGGGTTTGATACTTTTCTTAATCGGAGGATGGCCCTTTGTGGTCTGGGGCGTTTTTGTCCGATTAATCACCATGTTTCATTGCACTTGGTTTGTTAATAGTGCGACTCATAAATTTGGCTACCGCACTTACGAAGATTCAGGAGATGACTCAACCAATTGTTGGTGGGTTGCCGTGATTACTTATGGTGAAGGTTGGCACAATAACCATCATGCCTATCAATATTCTGCCCGTCATGGGATGAAATGGTGGGAATTTGATATTACCTGGATAACCATTCGCTTTTTACAAGCTATCGGTTTAGCCCGTCAAGTCAAATTAGTCTCTCAGTAGACAAGCTGAGCTTTTGGGCGAGAACTGCTTAATTTTGGGTTCAAAGCCTAATTTAAAAAAAGGCTTGATGACTCAAAAAGATAATAGCTGTTTAAGGATAATTCACTGCGATCGCGTCAGCTTCACAAGCGCTTAAAGTAACGTGACTTGAGTCGTATCGCGATTGCTAATAGCGGAGACTTTTACTTAATGTATCTGGCTTGATATAGTCTCCGTTTTAGTTGAAAAAAGCAGCATATTTTGTTAAAAAATTGAATAATAATCTTGTTTAGTAAGATTCAGCTAGAGATTTCATCATCTGTTGTCTTGTCTCAAACAAGATTTTTCCCCAAGAGGTGGTTAATGGCGGTCTTCGTCTTTCCTAAAATATTCAACCCCTCTTTTATGAAAACGATTTGAGAAGTTCCGTCAACGCAGATTCACTTACTCTTTTAACTGCTGGCATAATTTTGGTCAATATTGTAAAGAATGGCACAATCAACATCAATTGAAACTCCGTCCGAAATTCATTGGGCACATGTCATTAGCTTAGCGATTGTTCATGTTGGGGCATTGTTTGCCTTGATCCCATCAAACTTTAGTTGGGCCGCTATTGGAGTGGCAGTTTTTCTTCACTGGGTTACAGGGGGCTTAGGGATTACACTCGGATGGCATCGTTTGGTGACTCATCGCAGTTTTAAAACCCCTAAATGGTTAGAATATTTCTTTGTATTCTGCGGTTCTCTTTCGGCTGAAGGCAGCGTTATTGATTGGGTGGGTTTACATCGTATTCATCACCTTCACTCCGACCATGCAGGAGATCCTCATGACTCTACTCAAGGGTTTTGGTGGAGTCATATGAGTTGGATCTTTTGGAAAGCGCCCGCTGAAGAGGATGTTCCTCGCTACACGCAAGATATTATTAATGACCCCGTTTATCAATTCATTGATAAATATTTTTTACTATTTCAAGTCGCTTTAGGTTTGTTACTATTCCTAATTGGCGGATGGTCTTTCCTCGTTTGGGGCGTTTTCGTTCGTTTGGTTGCAGTTTATCATTGCACCTGGTTTGTTAATAGTGCGACTCATAAGTTTGGGTATCGGACTTATGAAACCACAGATCAATCAACCAATTGTTGGTGGGTTGCCCTTCTCACTTATGGCGAAGGTTGGCATAATAATCACCACGCCTATCAATATTCAGCGCGCCATGGGATGCAATGGTGGGAAATTGATATGACTTGGATGACTATTCAACTATTGCAGACATTAGGACTGGCAACAAAAGTAAAGTTACTCAGCTAATTACAGTCTAGTCCCTAACCTGCATCATATTTTTCCTGAGTAGAGGCGTTTCCCGCAACGTCTCTACAACTGTTTATGGCAGTACCAGACAGTTAAGAATATAAAAATTAAGTTTAAAATATAAATCCTACAAATACAGTCCTCACAAGGAACTCATAGCAATTTCCAACCGAATCGAGAAAGGCCCCGACTGCCAAGTTAGAAACTGCCATGAGGTCTGTAATCAGAGCAAGGCTGACTACCAGTTTGTGTTCTACTTATATTTCTGTAGTGAGTACTGTTTTTTTCGGAGATGAGATATTTTTTATAAAATTGGCTTGTTAACGATGCTTGAGAAAAAACCTCTACAGCGATACAATACACTCTCAATCCATCAACACCTCAAACTACATAGCGAGTATCCCTATGTCAACCCTCTGGCAATCGGTCAAAACTTACGAAGATATCCTATATCATAAAACTGACGGGATTGCCAAAATTACCATCAATCGCCCCCACAAGCGCAATGCCTTTCGACCTCAAACTGTATCTGAAATGTATGATGCTTTTTGGGAGGCGCGAGAAGACCCCAATATTGGCGTGATATTACTCACCGGGGCCGGCCCCCACACAGATGGTAAGTATGCCTTTTGTGCTGGAGGAGATCAAAGCGTGCGTGGACAAGCAGGCTATATCGATAACAGCGGGGTTCCCCGTCTCAATGTATTAGATTTACAGCGCTTAATTCGTTCCATGCCAAAAGTGGTGATTGCCTTAGTGGCAGGATATGCCATTGGTGGGGGTCATGTGTTACATCTGGTTTGTGATTTAACCATTGCCGCAGATAACGCAATTTTTGGTCAAACAGGCCCCAAAGTTGGCAGTTTTGACGGCGGTTTCGGGGCCAGTTATATGGCGAGAATTGTTGGGCAAAAAAAAGCCAGAGAAATCTGGTTTCTGTGTCGGCAATATAATGCTGAACAAGCTTTAGAAATGGGATTGATTAATACTGTAGTTCCAGTAGAACAGCTAGAAATAGAAGGGGTACAATGGGCGAATGAAATATTAGATAAAAGTCCGATTGCAATTCGCTGTCTGAAAGCTGCTTTTAATGCTGACTGTGACGGTCAGGCAGGATTACAGGAACTCGCTGGCAATGCCACGTTACTGTACTATATGACAGAACAAGGAACTGAAGGAAAACAAGCTTTTTTAGAAAAACGTCAGCCTAATTTCCGTCAATATCCTTGGTTACCGTAGATTAAACAATGATTCAAAAATATTTTCTGAATGGGTTTTGAGGTGAGGGATTTTCAGGTGATGTCGTAAAGTATTAAAGGCAATTTTTGCAATTGATTAAGACTTGAGAAAGGCTGGATATTAATGATCGAAAGACGAACAAGTAAAAAAGTTTTTATTATCAACGATGATTATTTAGGCTTTGATTTCAACAGAACTTGCTGTTGCGACTGGGGTTGCCGGGGCGGCAGAGGAATTAAGAGATTGTAAAGAAGTATGATCAACTCCTAAGGTTTCCTCTAATACAGCGCTTTGATGCTGAATTTCCATAATCTCTTTGATTTCCCAAGACATTGCAAAAGCTGGGATCGCGAGCTGGCAGGATCTCCAGCCACCTTTGACCGGAACATGAAGCTGTTGACATTGTCCACCGCGTCTACCTTCAGGAGTGTAATATTGACAACACCGACAGGTAGAGGTTAAGTTTTCTGAACTATCCATGGGACGCTCCGTTGGAAAGCAATCTTACAACACTTATTCTGCTCGATACATTAATGTGATTGAATGAAATCCTAACGCTGAGGGCATCTGGCTTAGAGGGCAAATTGATGCAAGCTTGGATTTTATATTTATTTTAGATTTACTTTATAAATATAAATAGTTTTGTTAAGAGATGTAAAAGCTAGCAAATCAGCAATAAGTCAGCGGGGATCAAGCAAAACGAGAGAAAGAATAATGTGACTAAAGATACTTATCAGGTGTTAATACAATCACAAAACTCTGGGTAAGATATTAATTGATATACCCAATTGTTAAAATTGCAAATTGAGTCATCGCTACACCGGACTTGAAGTCGGTGAGGTGCGATGCGCCAGCGACGACACGGTCAAATTCTAACATCAATAAGTAAAAATAACTAAAATCTAATGATCGGTAAAAAATAAACAGCTAAAATATCACCACAAGTGGTCAGTCAGTTGCTAGTGCTGTCTTGAGAGATGATGCTGTAATAAAAACTCAATTTACCCAACAACCCAACTCAATAAACACCATGAGCGGGAACTGTTACACTAAACAACAGACCCTCTCCAAAAGAAAGGAATCTGAAAGTTGGTAGAGGGAAGTTATCTTAAAGGTGATCTGAGCCTCAATCTCAAAACTGAGGCTGTGGGATAATCAAAACTCACTCGTTAGATAGCAATGGTGGTCAGAGAGGAAAGATAAACTCAATGGAAGAAATGGAAAAGTCAATATCCTTCGATGGACGGGATATTCGACTCAAGATAGGTTTACTCGCACCCCAAGCTGGTGGAGCGGTGTTAATAGAATCAGGAGATACTTCAGTTTTAGTCACTGCAACTCGGGCTGAAGGCAGACCGGGGATTGATTTTCTCCCGTTGTTGGTAGATTATGAAGAACGTCTTTACGCAGGGGGACGCATTCCTGGAGGATTTTTACGGCGAGAAGGTCGGCCCCCCGACCGAGTGACCCTCACCAGTCGTCTGATTGACCGTCCGCTACGTCCATTAATTCCAGGTTGGATACGGGACGATATTCAAATCGTGGCGACCACCTTATCCATGGATGAACAAGTTCCTCCGGATGTACTCGCTGTAACAGGATCTTCTGTGGCTGTATTGCTGGCAAAAATTCCCTTTTACGGCCCTATGGCAGCGGTAAGAGTTGGGTTAGTTGGGGATGATTTTATCATTAATCCCACCTATCGCGAAGTGAAAAATGGCGATCTTGATCTGGTGGTAGCGGGTTCTCCTGAGGGAGTGGTGATGGTGGAAGCCGGAGCCAATCAACTCCCAGAACAGGATATTATCGAAGCGATTGATTTCGGCTATGAAGCGGTCTATGACCTGATTAAAGCGCAACAGGAAATGATGGAGCAGCTCAGTTATGAGATCACTGTTCCAGACGCGCCAGTAGAACCGCCAGAATTGGTAGAATTTATCCGCGATAAAACTGTAGAACCGATTAAAAACGTTCTTAAGCAGTTTGAACTCGATAAAACAGGCCGAGATACTCTTCTAGATGGGATTAAGGAAAAAGAAGTCCTCGAACCCATTGCCGAACGTCCCGAAGATGATCCACTACAAGTGACCACAGTAGAAGATCCAAAAGCAGTGAGTCGGATCTTCAAAAGCTTAACTCGCGAGATGATGCGAAAACAAATCACTGAGGAGAATATTCGGGTTGATGGCCGTCAACTCGATCAAGTGCGTCCGGTTTCGTGTCGGGTGAATATACTGCCACGTCGGGTGCATGGAAGTGGGTTATTTAACCGAGGATTAACTCAGGTACTCTCCATTGCTACTCTGGGAACCCCCGGAGATGCCCAGGATTTGGACGATCTCCATCCTCAGGATGAAAAACGCTATATGCATCATTACAACTTTCCTCCCTATTCTGTGGGGGAAACTAAACCGATGCGATCGCCAGGACGACGGGAAATTGGACATGGTGCTTTAGCCGAACGAGCCTTACTCCCCGTCTTACCTGAAAAGGAAAAATTCCCCTATGTAATTCGGATTGTTTCAGAAGTTTTATCTTCTAATGGTTCGACTTCGATGGGTTCAGTTTGTGGTTCAACTTTATCCTTAATGGATGCCGGAGTCCCCATCAAAAAACCCGTCAGCGGCGCAGCCATGGGGTTAATCAGAGAAGGATCAGAAGTTCGGATTCTCACAGACATTCAAGGGATAGAAGACTTCCTCGGAGATATGGACTTTAAGGTTGCCGGAACCGATTCTGGAATTACAGCCTTGCAGATGGATATGAAAATTACGGGTTTATCCATGGAAACGGTGGCCCAGGCGATTAATCAGGCAAAACCCGCCCGTCTGCATATCTTGGAGAAAATGTTAAGTACCATCGACAAACCGCGTTCGGATCTCTCTCCGAATGCCCCGCGCTTGTTGACCATGAAGATCGATCCTGACTTAATTGGTTTAGTCATCGGGCCGGGTGGTAAGACGATTAAAGGAATTACCGAAGAAACTGGGGTAAAAATCGATATCGATGATGATGGTACGGTCACCATTGCTTCAACCGATAGTGCAAATGCAGCTCGCGCCTATCAAATTGTGCAAGGGATGACCCGTAAACTGAATGCGGGTGATGTGTATGCGGGTAAGGTCACTCGAATTATTCCCATTGGGGCGTTTGTAGAATTTCTTCCGGGTAAAGAAGGGATGATTCATATTTCTCAACTGGCTGATTATCGAGTCGGTAAAGTTGAGGATGAAGTTGCCCTCGGTGATGAAGTGATTGTAAAGGTACGAGAAATTGACAATAAAGGCCGGATCAATTTAACTCGCTTAGGCATTCATCCTGATGAAGCGGCTGCCGCCCGGGAAGCCGCCCAAGTCAGTGAATCCTAATTGAGATTTAATCATTCTACAGAGGCGTTGGTAACAACGTCTCTTTTTTTGTCTATTTGCAAGACAATGTCTCAATCTTAAACAGATTTTACACTGTGAACAGATAGGTATGGCGCGGATCTTTATCCAGATTTAATTTAAATATTAGGTTTTTCCAGCTTTTGATCCGACTTACAACCCCGTTTTTATCCAGTATTCTGATAAATTTAAACGCAGTTTAATTTAAAGATTGTGTAAATCCGTCTCTACACATTATCAAAGTTCAGTAAAGAGAGACAGAAAATATTGATGTTAGCTTTATTTTCAGATATGCTAGATATTACGGAGAAAACAGCTCAATCTACCCAATCAACCTCAGTAATTTTTCGGAAAATCCCGACGGGGGTTGTTCAAAAATGTAAATCCATATGAGTTCTATGGCATAATCCGGTAAGTTTACCGATACCATTTCTGTGCTCAAAATCGTCTCAAACGAGTTGTTTCATCCATATCTAGGGAGGTAACCGCAGGATATGAATGTCCTAGCCAATCGAATTCATTTTATTTCTGGATTACCTCGTTCAGGTTCAACTCTTCTGGCAGGACTTCTCCGACAAAATCCCCGTTTTTATGGAGCGATGACCTCTCCAGTTGGGGGACTCGTGAATCGGATGTTGGAAGCCATGAGCGAAGACAATGAATTTTCAGTCTTCCTCTCTCCAGAACAAAAAAAGAATATCTTATTAAATGTATTTTCTGGCTACTACCAAGAACAAATCGAGCAATATCCGATTATCTTTGATACCAATCGTTTATGGTGTAGTAAACTTTCCTTAATTCATCAACTTTTTCCCCGGGCTAAAATTATTTGCTGTGTTCGTAATATCGCTTGGGTCATGGACTCGTTAGAGCGATTAGTTAGACAAAATGCATTTGAAGTTTCTCGCTTATTTAATAATAGAAATGAAACAGCAACCGTTTATAGTCGGACAGAGGCTTTAACTCAAGGAAATCGTCTTGTAGGATTTGCATATAATGCGCTCAAAGAAGCATTTTATAGTGAACAGGCTAATAAGTTATTGCTGATTGATTACGAACTTTTAACCACTGGCCCGGCTCAAACTTTATCCTTAATTTATCAATTTATTGGGGAAAAGCCATTTGAACATGATTTTGAAAATATACAATATAATGAACCTAGATTTGATCAAAACCTTAAAACTCAAGGGTTACATCAGGTTCGTCAAAAAGTGGAGTTTAAACCTCGAAAAACAATTTTACCCCCAGATTTATTTGAACGTTTTAGTCAGTTATCTTTTTGGGCAACGGCAACAGATAGTCTAGCTCATGTAATTTGTATCCAAGCTCAAAATAATTCTGATCAAACACAAACAGTCGTGAGTTCATCTTAAATTGAAAGGAACAAAATTATCAGAAATTTTGTCTTCTGAAGAAGTAAGAATGATTTAAAATTGAGTATGATATTGCAGGTTTAGTTTAGAGTGTTTAAAAGTCAGCCTGATTTTAACTTTTTTTCACTAAACCGACATAAAATTTCAATTCAAAGCTGAAGAGTAATCTTTATAAAATCAAGTTTTCAATTAGGGTTCATTCTACTTTATAACAATTCCTATTCACCCTAGGAAAATCGTTACTGTCAAAGGGATATCTGCATCTGCTCATCATGATCAACTTACTCACCCTTACTTATTGATAGTTATAAAGCCATGAGTCATCAATTAGTTATTATTGATTCTAAAATTAAACAGTATGATGCTTTAATTCAAGGCATTGACTGTAATGCTGAAGTTATCATCTTAAACCCGGACGATAACGGTATTGAACAAATTACTAAAATTCTTGCTACCAAAGCATCTCTGCAAGCTTTACATATTGTGGCTCACGGTTGCGATGCCACCCTCAAACTGGGTTCTGTTTCTTTAAACTCAGAAACAGTCGAAACCTATAGCACTCCTTTAGAACAATGGGGAAAAAGCTTTGCAGACAAGGGTGATATTTTATTATATGGTTGCAGGGTTGCTCAAACCCCCGATGGTAAAGCCTTTGTTCTGCGTTTAAGCGAACTCACCCGAGCCAATGTTGCCGCCGCTGTGGGTCGAGTCGGTCACGCTGAGTTAGGGGGAAGTTGGAACTTAAACTTTAGAATGGGTAAGGTTCGGACTCCATTGATCTTTTCTCCGGCCATACGCGCCACTTATGCGGGAGTATTCGCAACATTTGAAGTCAACCAACCCACCGATGATGGGACAGGTAATACCGATGGAACTTTAAGTTGGGCCATTAAGCAGGCGAACGAAACCACAGGGGACGATATTATCAGCCTCAGTAATAATATCAGACTCGATCTGGCTGAAGACCTGAAGCGGATGCAGTCTTTAATTGATAGTAATATCACAATTGAAGGTAACAACTTTACGGTTAGTGGCGATAATGATAACGACGGCGTAGTCGATACCAACGGTGAAGACCGTCCTATTTTCTTCGTTAACTCTGGAAACGTGACGTTTCAAAACCTAACCATAGACGGTGGGGTGGCTAAAGGCGGAAACAGTAACTTCGGCGGCGGTGGCGCTGGACTTGGCGGCGGTTTATTCGTTTATTCTGGGGATGTTACGGTTGATAATGTTACCTTCAGCAATAACCGCGCTATTGGGGGTAATGCCAACAGTGGCGGTGGTTATGGCGGCGGTGGCTTTGGCGGTGATGGCTTTGACTATGGTGGCGGCGGTTTATTTGCCAATAGTCCTAATGGTTATAACGGGGGTTACGGCGGTAACGGCAATTATGGTGGCTTTGGCGGGACAAGTGCAACCCCTAACGGTGGCTTTGGCGGCGGGGGTTATGGAAGTGGTGGAAATGGCGGCTTCGGCGGCGGTGGCGGAGATGGTTATACCGACATAGGAGGTAATGGCGGCTTCGGCGGGGGTGGCGGTTATGGCGCAACCCAAGGCGGAAATGGCGGTTATGGCGGTGGCGGTGGCGCAACAAGTGCAACAGGTCAAGGGGGTCTGGGTGGCTTCGGCGCTGGAGATGGCGTTGCTAATGGTGGCGGCGGCGGCGCAGGTTTTGGTGGCGCTATTTTTGTTCGTGAAGGTAATATAACGATTAGCGATAGCACTTTTGAAAATAACTCAGCCACAAACGGCAATGGTCGTAACGGCGGTGAGGCAGGTGAAGGTTTAGGCGGTGGTATCTTTGCCATGATCTCCGATGATGACAATGATCAGCAGACGAATACCGTTACTCTAAGCAATACCACTTTTACCGATAATACTTCCAGCAACAATAGCAACGATGATGACAATGAAGATGACAGCGATATTTTTGGAGTAAATGTTACCGTTGATGATAATACTAATCCAGTTCTAGCCAATGTAAACAATGTCACATTTATAGAAACTGAGGTGAATACGACGCCTCAAATTATTGATAGTGATGTTACTTTAACCGATGATGTCGCGAATTATAATAACGGTACACTGACGGTAAGTTACAGCAACAGTGGTTCAACAGAAGATATTCTGACTATTCGTAACCAAGGTACAGCACCAGGCGAAATTAGTCTCGACGGAACCACTGTATTTTATGAAGGTGCAGAAATTGGCAATATCACCAGTAATGGTTTAGCCGGAAGCGATCTCATTGTAGAGTTTAATGCTAATGCCACTCCAATGGCAGTAGAACGACTGATTGAGAATATTACTTATCAAAATATCTCTAATAATCCTACCGCTGTTCGTACCTTCTCTGTCACGCTCGACAATGGTCAAGGCGGAACAACCACAGCGAGTGCAGATCTGACAGTACAGCCAGTCAATGAAGCACCGACTTTCATTGAGACGATTAATCTATATGATAATCTCTCTGTTCTACCCGATGATACTAACGCAATTACGGGTACAACTCAACCGAAACTCGCATTTATCGATCCGGATTTAATTTTAGCAGGTAATAGCAACGCAACTCGTTCTGCTAACGGAACCACGACTCTACTCGATACAACTGCTGATATTAATACTTACGCAGGTTACAGTAACTACACCGTTAGTGGTGTAAGCTTTACAGGTGTAACCCTTGACTTAGTTGATCCTGACTTTCCCACACTTGATCGTAACGCTGGCTACAGCATTAACTTCTCGGCTCAGGTAAATTCTGAAAATAATGATGGTAGCGATCGCAATAGTGATGGACTCTTAGATCGAGCTGGGTTTAGTCTAATTGCCGTCAGTTCCGATGGTCAACAAGCAATAGAACTAGGCTTTGATAGCGATCGCATTTTTGCTCAAGCTGATAGTACCACACAAACCGATCCTTCTGCCGAACCCGATGGTACGCCTAATACAGCAAACCTGACCTTCTTTACCCAAGCTGAAAGTACTACCTTTGATACCACTGCTGGTTTAGTTAACTACAGCCTTAACGTTTTAGGAGAAGGTTATACCCTCTCAGCGGATGGACAGCCCATTCTAACGGGAACTCTGCGAGATTATACTAATGTTAATGGCGCTCTTGGTGCTCCCAACCCTTACACCCTGGAAAGCGGTTTATTCTTTGGTGATAACACACCCTCTGCTCAAGCGTCTGTATCACTGGGTACAATTTCCCTAACTCAACCCGCTTCAACCAATGTATTTACATTTGATGCGATCGCAGAAGATGCTGTCAATGGAACAGTTATTGGTGAAGTTGCTGCAATTGATCCAGATGGAAATAATCCAACTTACAGCATTATGGCTGGAAACGGTAGCGGCGCTTTTGGTATTAATGCAGAGGGAGAAATTACCGTTGTTGACAGCAGTAGTTTAGATTTTGAAACCACCAATACTCATCAACTCACTATTCAAGCCACGGATGCAGGAAATCTTTCTGCGACAACAAGTGTCTTATTTGATGTCACTAATGTCAATGAAACACCCAATTTCACCAGCAATGCTGTTACAACAGTTACAGTCGGTGAACTCTATACCTACGATATCCAAACCACCGATCCAGAAGGGGATACAGTCGATATTAGCAGTGTCAATAATTTACCTGCTTGGTTGAGTTTAACCGATAACGGAGACGGTACAGCCTCTTTAAGTGGTACACCCACTAACAGTGATATTGGTAATATTCCCATTGAGTTATTGGTTGAGGAAGATGTAGCAGGTTTATCTACCACTCAAACATTTGCGATCGCGGTTGATGCTGATACAACTCCAACTCCAACACCAACGCCAACACCAACACCAACACCAACACCAACACCGACTCCAACACCGACTCCAACACCTACACCAACACCGGATAATACTCCAACTCCGACACCTACACCAACACCGGATAATACTCCAACTCCGACACCGACTCCAACGCCGACACCGGATAATACTCC
>CAYSWY010000029.1:0-23556 GCA_964434975.1 uncultured Lyngbya sp. | reverse complement strand
CGGATAATACTCCAACTCCGACACCGACTCCAACGCCGACACCGGATAATACTCCAACTCCGACTCCAGACAATACTCCAACACCAACTCCGACTCCAGACAATACTCCAACACCGACTCCAACACCAACTCCGACTCCAGACAATACTCCAACACCGACTCCAACACCAACTCCGACTCCAGACAATACTCCAACACCAACACCAACGCCAACACCAACACCAACGCCAACACCTACGCCGGATAATACTCCAACACCAACACCAACACCAACACCAACTCCGACACCGGACAATACTCCGACTCCAACACCTACACCTACGCCGGATAATACTCCGACACCTACACCTACACCTACACCTACACCAACACCGGATAATACTCCAACACCAACTCCAACACCGACTCCTACGCCGGATAATACTCCGACACCAACACCAACACCAACGCCTACACCAACATTTACACCCACCCCAACACCAACGCCTACACCAACGCCAACTGTACCTCGGACAGATGATCCAGGGGATGATAATACTTCTATTTATGATCCAACAACATTGATCACCGCGATCGCAGATCCTAGACCCATACCGAATAGTCAAGTTCAAATGAGTCCCGAAGGAACAGATGCAGCCGATGCCATTATGGTGACTGAGGCAGTAGAAACCTTTGGGTTAGCCGCAAATGACAATATTATCGCTAGCGGGGAGAATGATTGGATCAACGGCAACCAAGGAAATGATTATATTAACTCCACGGGTGGGGATGATACGATTTACGGGGGTAAAGACTCGGATGGTATTCTCAGCGGTGTGGGTAATGATGTCGTTTTTGGTGATAAAGGCAACGATATTATCAATGCTGAAGCTGGAAATGACTTAGTTTTTGGTAATACAGAAGACGATCTGATCAGTGGAGGAGATGGCAATGACAGTATTTATGGCGGTAAGAATAACGACCAAATTCAAGGGGGTAACGGCAGCGATCTAGTTTATGGAGACTTAGGTAATGATGTCTTAGAAGGTAATGGCGGAAATGACGAGATATTGGGGGGTAACGGAAATGATACTCTCTCGGGTAATGATGGAAACGATACTCTTACCGGTGGCGACGGTAACGATCTGTTGGATGGTAATACCGGAGATGATATTGTGATTGGGGGTATGGGAGATGATACCCTCGATGGTGGAGAAGGAAACGATAGTCTCATAGGCGGCGCTGGCAATGATTGGATCGTTGGCGCTCCGGGAAGTGATACTTTAACTGGCGGTGAAGGCAGCGATCGCTTCTTTATTGTAGAAGGATATGGGCCTGATATCATTACTGATTTTGAAGATGGAGTTGATTTATTGGTATTGGATAATGGTTTAACCTTCAACGATCTCAGTATTACTCAAACTCAAAATGCAACTTTAATTGAAGTGGGAGACGAACTATTAGTGACAATTAATGGCTTAGTTGACATTACAGCTAACGATATTGTCTAAGTTTTCTGATTCATTTCACAATATCTGGGAGAGGGATCAATTTCCTCTCTTTTTTTATTGCTTGATCTAAATATTTCTTTCTCGAGTTAGATTAATTTTAGCGATCTATACGCCATATTGAGAGCTATGGCGCTATGCTGTCATGCGAATTTCGTTATTCGCGATCGCTTTTACACACTTTTACAAATGTCATCAGCAATTTGCGTAGCGCTATATTATGCTGAAATTGAGAATATTATGATTTCATTTCAGTATATATTAATTTTATAACGGCGAATATTTCCCAGTCAAACTAGTATAAATATAAACTGTAATTTATGTCTTCTTCTTCTCAATCTCCTCCCTCTAAAAGTCAGTTTGCTAAAATTTTAAAGCTGTTAGGGGGTATTAGTTTTTGGATACAACTTATTTTAGGAATTGCTGCAAGTATCACTTTACTCTTAGTAACAATTAGCCGCAATTCGAGTGACGGGATGAATAATCCTTGGATTGGATTAGGTTTATTTTTAGCCGTTGTCTCTATTATTGTTTTAGGATTTAGAATATATTGGGCTTGGCGTTATACTCGCTTAGCAAAGCAATTACAAAATAATTCCTCTCAAAAAAACATTAGTAAAAATAAAGTGCTTAATATTCTCAAGCTGGGTTTAATCGCTAGTATTTTAGGATTATTACTTGCTTTTTTTGCGGCAGAAATTACAACAGTTACCGTTTTAACAAAAGCACTCTCTCAACCTCAAGGCGTGGCTGTCTATGAACCGGAAAATACAGTGCGATCGCTAGATTTATTCTTGATTTTAGCAGATATCAATTTAATTGGCGCTCATCTTTTAGGTAGTATTAATTCATTAGGCTTATCTAATTGGTTAGATTAAAACAATAAAAATAGAGACGTTTTCTATAACGCCTCTACAATATTTTATGAAAATTTAGAGTAATTTTAGCCTTGCCAAACTAATACTTTAGCTTCATATTCTGGCAAATCGATTAAGACATTATTATCTCCAGATTCAATATCATAATCTTGTGTCCATTCATGCCATTTACCATTGGCAGGGAAATGAGAGACGCTATATCCAGCTAAGAAGTTATCCGACAAATTCGCAACGACAACCACTCGAGATCCTTCATCATTCCAACGAGTATAAGCAATTACTTTTGAGTCTACATCTTCATGAAAGAAATCAATATTATTTGTGTATAGTGCGTGATGATTTTTCCGAAGACTAATTAAGCCAGAATAATGATAAAATAAGTCTTTGTTTATATCATTATTTAATAGCGTCCAATCAATTTTAGCTGACTCTATTGTTTTAGGTTTATATTCTCCAAATTCTTCTCCCATCCAAATCATTGGAATACCAACCGCAGTCATTAATAAAGCAGATCCTAATTGAATTCGTTTGAATGCAGCCTCATCAAATATACCGTTATCTGCTAAATCAACAATTAAGCGGTTATGGTCATGGTTACCTAAATAGTTAACTATATTAGTTGCACCCATAAACCCTTGACGTTTACCATCTAAGACATCTTTAAGTTCTTCAAAATCAAATTTTTCTCCACATAAATGTTCTTTCATCGTGTGATAAAAACTATCATGCCAACAGCCATCCATTGGGCCATCAAAATTGGTGATGTTTGAATCTTGAGGAACATATTCTGCGACATTATAAAATGGCTTATTTCCGGCTGTTTTCTTCGCTTCATCCACTATCCAATGTAGAAAATCATAATTCTCAATTTGTCGAGTTGCATCATAACGAATGCCATCAAGATGATATTCTTTAATCCAAAAACGAACAACATCACCCACAAATTTCCAGGCGGGTTTAATGTCTAGTTTCTCATCATAATGTTCATAGTTAAATTCTGGACCCCAGTTATTTTCTGGGTCTTTTGGAGAATGATGAAACCAATAATCATGATCAATTTGAGTTAAAGGACTTTCAGATTCAGCATGGTTAAAAATCCCATCCATAAACACTCGAATTCCTCGACCATGACACTCATCAATTAAACGTTTCAGTCCTTCTGTCGGGCCGTAACTCGACTCTGAAGCAAAGAAATAACGCGGATTATAACCCCAACTATGATCCCCTGGATATTCTTTAATCGGCATTAATTCAATGGCATTAATTCCCAGTTCACAAAGGTAATCTAATTTCTCAATAACGTGCTTATAATTTCCTCTAATATTCGGATCATCTTCTCCTCCCGTAAAGTCATTCACGTGTAATTCATAAATAACTAATTCATGGTCAGGCGGCAACGGTTTATTATCATTTTGCCAAACATAAGTATCAATAATAATTTCGCCATCTTTAATTCTAATTACACCATTTTGACTGGCATTATCAATATCAGTGGCATAAGGATCAGTAATCGTTACCCATTCATCTGCCTCAAAAAACCAGCTTCTAGAACGAACTTTAAATTTATATTGATAGCTTCCGTCTGCTAATTCTACTTGAGTCCGGAAATAACCTTTCTCATCTTTTTCCATTGAGAGTTCTTCCCAATCCGAAAAGCAGCCGATTAATTTAACATCTTTATTATAAGGAGCAAATAATTTAAACTCAATAGCAACCATAGTTTTTTTCCTCTTAAAATTAGAATTAAAAAAACAGCTCTCTATCTGAAATAAATAGAGATGACAGGAATTGTAGAAGATTGATACGATGGATTAAAATCTAAAATCTGAATCTAATCCAATTTAATATAAATCAAGCCATTAATAAAATTAAAAGTTACTCCTGAATCAATTTAAATCCAGTAGCAGAAGTAGAATTTAATGGCTCGAAAGCTTGATTAAAAGGATATTTTTATCTCAGTTTCAAAAAATAATCTAACCTTGAACAGAGACATCACTTTTTCTGAGAATGAAAACAACACTTCCAGCAATTAGAAATAAAACGCCATACCATAAGGAATTACCGGGTAATATCTTGAGTAACAGAGTTACAATTCCTGAACTAATCAAGGACGATCCTATTGTTGTACGATATTTCATCATAATTAATTATTTTCCTTCTGTATCTTTTTTTACAATATCTAGCTTTGAGCATTTCGGCTTTAGCTAACATCTTCAAGGTTAATTGAAAGACCTGATAAAAACTTCTTTCCAAAGACTTAGATTTACTTGAATGTCTGCTTTAGCTTAGGGAATATAGGAACAAGACTCAAACTTTGCGGAGTGATAAGGCATAATGGATGACTTGCGAAATAAAAATCGCAAATTGGGTTAAATATAAGCTTGAGTATGATTTTTTATACAACATAGAGCCGTTAACAACGATTTTACCTAAAATACAAGCGCTATCACTAGAACCTAATTCAACCTGGCAAATTGGCATCTATTTTTCTCAAAACTACTTCACCCTATTTATCAGACCCAATTAATGGCGTGGAATATCTCAAATTAGAGATTTTATACCAGTGAACTTTACGATGAGGAAACAATTGTTATGACATTTCTTCAAGGAACTGAAAATTCCGACAACTTAACAGGTGACTCAGGAGACGATCAAATTTTTGGTCGTGAAGGCAATGATATTCTCACTGGCGGCGGCGGTGTTGATATTATTTTAGGAGACGATGGGGATGATGAAATTAATGGCGGAGACGGCAACGACCAACTCTTCGGTAATGATGGCAACGATCAAATTGTCGGCGGTAGTGGCGATGATGTCCTCAACGGTGGTGACGGGGATGACGGTTTAGATGGTGGCGATGGCAATGATACGGTTATCGGCGGCAGCAACACCCGTAGTTCTGGTGGCTTTAGCATTAGTGTTACCACAGACGCAGGAAGCATCCAATCTGCCAATATCAGTAGCAACCCAGTCACTGGGGGAGATACGATGTTAGGGGGGGCAGGTGATGACTTACTCTCGGGCAATAACGGCGGTGATATTATTGATGCTGGCCCTGATAATGATACGGTTTTGGGAAGTACGGGTGAGGACTTAATCTTCGGCGGTAGCGGCAATGACGAACTGTTGGGGGGTAGTGAAAATGATGTCATCGTTGGAGAAGGAGGAGAAGATTTAATTGTAGCCGGAACCGGTAGTGATTTAATTTTTGGGGATAACGGAGAAGGCGCAGACGGTAGCGATGAAATTCTCGGTGGAGACGGTGATGATACCATCGTTGGCGGCGGCGGCAATGACAATATTAGCGCTGGCTTAGGTGATGATATCGTTCAGGGTGATGCAGGTAACGATACTATTACGGGAAGTAATGGGGATGATGATCTTTCCGCTGGCGCTGGTGCGGACATTCTTAATGGTTTCGGCGCAGGCACACCGGGACAACGGGATATTCTCCGAGGGGGTAGTGACGGTGCGTTAGATACTTTTGTTCTCGGAACTGAAGATAGTTTATTCTACGCTAACCCCAGTGAGACTCGAGATGATTTTGCCATTATTACAGGGTTTGAAGTTGGGGCCGATACTATCCAATTATCAACACTAGGCGGACAGGTGAGTTATGGTTTCCAAGGTTTAACTTTTTCTGGCGCACCGAGTGCAGCAATTATTGCCAACGAAGTCCAAGAAATTGTCGGTATTGTTGTTGGTGTAACCGCATTTGCAGATAACTCTTTTACTTTCCTTTAAATCAGAGAATTATTCGCTTTGGCTTCGTTAAAGTCAGAGTCAATTATCCCTTTTTTATGATTGCCTTGGTGGGTCTGTAATCAATAATCGCAAGTCTGTACCAGTTGTGTTATTTAAACCATTTGCAAACTTGGAGATTTTACCCTGATGTCATCAAATACTTATTTTCTACAACCTATCGGTTCTACACCCGATCCCATTAATGCAGAAGCCATCGGTAGCGCTCAATTTTTTAACTATAGTCAAGCTGCTGATAACAGCTTAAATTCTGCTGATTTTCAAGTCTTAGTCCAAGGCGGTATTGCTTTTGCCATCGCCAATGCGGACTCTATTTTTATTAATGATCCTGGCTTTACTAATTTATTTACTGAAACTTTTGCAGAAGGAGTTGGCGGTCACTTTGAAGTTGAAAGTCAGACTTATACAGAAGTTGTCGCAACATTTGATATTGCAGCAAACCAAAGCTTTTCATTTGATTTTATTGCCGATATTAGTTTAGAATCGACTGAAATTGATAATCCAAATACAGCTTATAGTGAGGCTCAGTCTAGAATCGGTTTTCTAGTGTTAGATACTTCTAATGTAGATCAAGCTGAAATTATTGATTTTGCTGGCGTTTCAGGAGAATTAATCTCTTCTAAAAAGAAAGGTCGGGTTGTAGCTGAGATTGGAAGAAGACAAAACCTGACAATTAATAGTACAGATACAAATAAAGATATTGATGGCAATAACGGCGAAGATTTTGTTAACTTTTTCGCCAGTGGCAGTTATGAACAGACTTTTAATCAGGACACTCAAGTTACAATTGTTGAGATTAACCGTAGTTTTGTACAGTTACAAGGTGACTTTTTAATTGATCATTTGGGGGATGATGTTTTATCTGGCACAATTGCTGCTGATCGTTTGAATGGTACAAATAATGCAGATAAGATTTATGGTAGTCTTGGCAATGATACTATAGATGGAAAAAGTGGTGATGATATTCTCGAAGGTGGCGCTAATCATGATCGAATTAGTGGCGGTTGGGGTAATGATAAAATACACGGCGGTTTCGGGGAAGATATCCTCACAGGTGGACGGGGAAGTGATACTTTAGTTGGTGGAGATGACGCAGATAGGTTTGTGTTTCAGCGTAATCAAAGCTTATACAATGGTGAGTTAGATATCATTGTAGATTTTGAAGTGGGTGTTGATAAAATAGAGGTAAAAAATTGGGGGAATGGTAATAATTGGTTATCGCAAGCTATTGCTAATGGTGATTTTGTCAATAGTTCAGACGGGGCATTATACACTTTAAATCAAGGCGGACAAGTACTGTTTGAAGGGGTGAGTTTAGACAGTTTAAGTGAGTCGGACTTTATCTTCACTTAATGAGTTAAAAAATATCGATATTTTGATTTTTGTATTCATTGTCTATCTTAATATTATATAGCGCTACAAAATAGCCCGTCTAAGACAATTCTATATTTGGGAATTATTTCATGATCTACTATTGCCTGCGCGTAGCGCTATATCTATTCACTCTCAGATACATTTATTCTCAACCATGCATTTAATTCATTAGTAATCCACTCTACTTCTGGATCAGTTAAATCATTAACAAAAAGTTCTAATTTATTTTCGGCAACAATGATAATTCGAGGAGGAATAAATCTTGTCTTCGTTGTTGTTTGAGAATGTTTAGTTGTCTTAAAATGACCAGGCTGATAAACAAATTGACTGATATTCTTTTTAAGAATAGGATCGCGATAGTGTTTGTAACCCAGCCATTCGTAAATAAAGCACATTTTTTGGGGTTCAAGATGCACTCTAATCCTTCTAATAAATAGATTATGAATTCCTGAGAGATATATCATTAAGAACTCTAAAAAACAGAGAAAAATTCCGATTGCAATGTCACTTGATTCTGTTGTGGAAATCAATAGCGGAAAAACGATAGACAAACTTATACACAGTATGATTACCATTCTGGCATTAAACGCTCTAGCCATTGTATTAAGACTCGATAAAGCAGAAGGAATCAGAATATCTATGGTTTCGTTATTTTTTTTAACCTGAATTTTACTGCCAAAAACTTTAGATTGAACCTCAGTATTTTTTATTATTTTTCTAGGATATTTTAAAGCATTCAACGCTTCCTCAGCCGATGCTAAACGACGATTTAAACTGGGTTCAGTCATCCACTTTAACCAATCACTTAAAGCCGGATTTAAATTGACATTGGACTCAAATTGAATGCGTAAATTATCCTGAGATAATTCTGCCGGATGTCGTCCTGTAACTAAGTAAATTAAAGTGGCACCCAAGCTATAAAGATCGCTATCGGGGACAGTTCGTCCACCAAATTGTTCGGGTGGCATATATCCATAAGTTCCAACAACAGTAATAGTGCCTCCTTTTTGAGCCGCTAAACTGTGTACCGAACCAAAATCAACTAAATAAATTTGACCAATATTATGAGCGGAACGATTTTCTAATAAGATATTACTGGGTTTAATATCTCGATGAATAATAGGCGGCTGTTGCGAGTGTAAATAACATAAAATTTTAAGTAATGATTCGGCTAATTGTTTGAGTTCAAATTCACTAAAACTTCGTCCGCTTTTTAACCATTGTTCTAATGATTTTGCCGGAATATAGCTTTGAACTAAAGCAAATCCTTTGCCTTCAGGGATATCAACATCAAAGTAATCTAAATAACGAGGAATAGCGGGATGAGATAGCATCTGCAATGTTTGTGCTTCTCGTTCAAATAACTTTAAATCTTCCCATTGAAACGCTACACCTAATAAGATAATTTTAACGACAACTAACTGCTTATTTTGCAAATCCTCTGCTATAAATGTGCGTCGTCCGGCATTTTTACTAAGCTGCTTTTGAATAGCATAACGTGCTTTAAGAACTTGATTTTTCATGATTAATTATTTTAATTATGTAATCGGTAAATTTAAATATTTGCTCAATTCTGCTGCTAGCCAATAAATTTCTTGCTCTGTTAAATGTTGTGTGGGTAATCTATATTCTTGTATTCCAGCCCAAACTTGAATATTGTCAATATTATGATGACTACTGTTCTCTTTTTGATTGTGTAATAATCCGATTTGGCAAATATATTGCCGCAAACTTGAAGGCTGAATTTTATAACGAATTGCTCCTAATAATCTACAAGCTAAAGAAATGTTTTTGCGATCAATTTTTAATACAGTCGATTGCAGAATTAATAAAAGTGCAAGACCGTTTATACATAAGCTCACCAACAATAAGATAGAATAAATTAAATCAATGTTTGTCAATCCAATTACACTCAATAATATATAAACAATAGCGAGTATAGGAGAAGACACCAATGTCACATAAATAAGTTGAAGAACTGTGAAAATAGACGATATAATTATATTCCGAGTCCAGAATTTAGAAGGAATAATAATTTCTAAGCTATCCTCAGTTTTTTTTAACTTGATTTTAGTTTGAACAGGTTTTGTTTTCTCTACCAATAACTCTTGATCATGATTAATTTTTTTGAGGGCTTTAATTGCTTTTTCAGCAGAGATTAAACGGTGACTTAAACTCGGTTCTATCAGCCAATTGAGCCAGTCTCTAAAACCCAGACTGAGATAATGTTTGGGCTTAAACTGAATTCTTAAATCTTCTTGGGGTAAATCTGCCGGATGCTTACCAGTTGCTAAATAGATTAATGTCGCTCCTAAACTATATAAATCAGAAGCCGGAACGGCTCGTCCACCAAATTGTTCAGGCGGCATATATCCATAAGTTCCAACAACTGTAATGGTACTGCCTTCTGTTCTAACTAAGGTTTGAACTGAGCCAAAATCAACTAAATAAACTTGACCAATACTATTACCGGAGCGATTCGTTAATAAAATATTACTAGGTTTAATATCTCGATGAATGACAGGTGGACTTTGTGAATGTAAATAAATCAAAATCTCCAGTAAAGCTTCAGCTAATTGTTTAATTTCTGTTTCGTTAAAGGTTCGCCCTAAATTCACCCAATCTTCTAATGATCTCGCTTCAATATAACTTTGTACCAGAGCAAATTCTGTTGTGTTCTCTGTCTCAAACTCAAAATAATCCAAGTAACGGGGAATACTTCGATGAGAGAGAGACTGTAACGTTTCAGCTTCTCGTTCAAATAATTTGAGGTCATCCCATTGACAACCGGGGTCAAACGTAAGAATTTTAACGACAACTAATTGCTGAGTTTGTAAGTCATTAGCAAGTATTGTGCGTCGTCCGGCATTTTTACCCAGCAGTTTTTGCAGAACATAACGTTTTTTCAGAACTTTCTCGACCATATCTATTTCTATTATCTTGGCTTAAATCTGATAAATCTTGATCTACAAATTGGGGTGATGGCGTTTCGGAATATTACCCGATAAGAAGGTTTGCCCTAGGGTATGTTTGATCATCACAAACGGATGGGCTATTATCATTGCAGGTATCGTTCATTATCTGTATGAGTCAGAGTGTTTCTGAATCTTGAAGCTGAGCAATAACTGCAACCTCTTCGTTTTGCTGCTATTGTCAATATTGTTATCGCTAGAATACCCAAAAACTCAGAACGACAACTCATCAAAACACCACCCAGCAGTAACAGCAGTGAACAATCAGGCTAAAATCGTTTACAGTGAATTCTGAGTAGACGTGCAGGAGTGAGACTTTTGAAGAATACGGGTCTGCAAAACAATCCCAAAACCCCATCCGAAGCAATAATGGATGATATCCCTGAGGCAGTACGAGATACCTCTGTATCAGATGTACCCAAAACTTTACCCAGTGTGAGTCAGTCTAAGCGTCGGTGGCGATATGGGCTGATGATTGGGCTAGGTGTTGTCACGTTTGCCTTGACTATCGGGTTAAACTATTACTATGAGTTTGGTTTGTTTGCTAGCCAGTCTTCCCAAACCACTACTGAACAATCGCAAACTAATTCTATTTCTGATTCTGCCAACGCCACAACAGACCCAGAAGTTGCCACAACAGATGAGTTGACTTCAGACGACTTATTAGGACATTTACCTTTCGAGGAAGCCGAACAGGACGACTTAAAAAAGGTAACGGCTGATGGTCAGATTAAACTTCAACCCACAGCGGCAGAAGCATTCCTGAAGATGTCTGATGCGGCGCGCGCTAAAGGGGTTTACTTAGTGCCGATCTCTGGCTTTCGGACACTGGAAGACCAAGAATATCTATTTTTTGGAATTAAAGCCCAACGGGGACAAAACGCCACAAAACGGGCAGAAGTCAGCGCGCCTCCAGGATATAGTGAACATCATACCGGATATGCCATTGATATTGGCGATCGCGATCAACCCAGTACTCATTTATCGGTCAGCTTTGAACAAACAAAAGCGTTTAAATGGTTAGCTGAGAATGCGGCATTTTATAGCTTTGAGTTATCTTTTCCTGAAGGCAATTCTCAAGGGGTAAGTTATGAACCCTGGCATTGGCGTTATGTGGGCGATCGCGATAGCTTAGAGACATTTTATCAGGCCCCCTCAGCCACTCGTGTTTCTGAGTCTTCTACGGTCGAATCAGAGTAAAATAGACAATCAGTTGATTTTATTCCTATTCCCAATCTTCCCAGGAATTATTAAAAATCGAGGTTTCTGGGAACGTTGTCGGGTTTCCCTGCTGTTGTATCCGTCGTTGTAAGGCTTCTAACTGGGGTTCAGGAGAGGGTAACTCATCGACTAATTCATAGGGAAATAGATCCTGTTCTAGGGCAAAATCAGCCGTCATTGCTGCCGCCACGCCAGAAGACCATTCAAAGGAATGAACCCGATAGGCTGCCGCTGCCACATGGCTGGTGGCGATACTTTTACCCACAATGAGTAAATTATCTAACTGTTGCGGAATCATTGCCCGCAGGGGAATTTGAAAGGGATAAGCCGCCCCTTGTCCTAAACGTTCCCCGGCCCGTTCTGTATTTCCTGGGGCCTCTGGTGGGCTAAGAGTCATGCAAGGATGAAAATCAATGGCATAGTGACCAATTCCCACAGAATCTTGATAAATTGTAGCGCGCGATCGCCCTGTTACTTCTGCAACAGTTTGTGCTTGAGTCACTAATGCGGGTAATTCTAACCCCGCTAACCTTGTCCACATTGTCCGATAATCAGAGGGAGATAAATTCTCACTGTAAAATTCTTTGCGAAAATCATTCCGAGAAATATCAATTTCTGAAATCATAAACCCGTCTGGATATCCCCAAGCCGGACGACCAATAATACGGCGACCTTCTCGAATATAAGGATATTTAGATAAGCCATGTTCGGTTCCCATGGGAGAGTCTAAGCCTGTAACATAGCGATGGTTCGGGTGAGGCTGTTTAACATTATCCCCCAGTTGAGAATCTGTGGTTCCGGTGACTAACCAATAAAAGTATCCTTTGGCGTGTTCTTCCCCGCGTCGTAAGGCTTCCGTTCGTAAACCCCCCATCCATCCCCCCGGTTGTAACTGCCCTGTGGCTTGCAATTGGTTGCGGGTGAAAATAAAATTATCTTCAGGATTTCCTGGACGATAATCATTGCCCCAAGTCCAATTTTGCATGGAAATATCACCGGGATAAATCGGCCATTGCCGCACATTTCCGGGGCGAGTTTCATCGGGTCTCATGCTGTGAATACGGCGATAAGTATAGACTAAAGTGAAGTTGGCTAAGCGTTCGAGTTCATAACTGTAATAAGGGGCGTATTGTTCGTAGAAGTCCGGTAATGTGTAGGTTTGCGGAGACGCTGTTGCCTGCATGGCGAAGGTATAAGTAAAACCTTGAGTACAATAGGGTGCGCCTGCAATACTGGATGAGGTGGGTTCATCGGCAGAACGGGGATCAACGCCGAGTTGATAAGGAATATCGGTTAAACCAATAATTTCTCCTGTTTCTGTGGCTTCAATTACATACCAAGATGTTGTTTTTTTATCGGATTTCTGGGGAACAAATTTAATAATCGTTTTGTTGAATCGGGCTGAATCTTGATAATTATAAGCATCTTCTATAATATTAGATAACGGTTCAGTATTGAGTGGAGGAGTTCCAGGAATCGGTTGATGTTTAATCGCAACAACTTCAGTAATTTGACGATTCTCAGTATTAACTTCTTTGACAACAGTAGACGGAAACCATTTTAATCTGCCATTTCCTTTTTCCGCCGCATCTTGCAATATTTCAAATAATATTTTGTGTCCATCAACAGGTAGAAAACAAGCCACGCTGACCCAACACGCCCCTGGATTTAGCCGACCATAATAGGCTTCAATTTGTTCTCTTAATTCTAAGTATCCTCTAGGAAAAAATAGTAGCGATCGCTGTGTTTTTCGTTCATCTAAAGCCGAGGTTCCCTGAGAAGAAATTTGACCGCCAACCCAGTCGGTAATTTCCGTCATACAAACGGTTCGTCCTGCCAGTAAGGCTTCGTAAGCAGTAGCAGATCCAGCCAGTCCGCCGCCAATAATTAATAACTCACAGGTTTCTTGTTGGTCGGGAATCGGATTTGCTTTTGCTTGAGGGAGCATAATCCCAACAGAAATAAAACTCAATAAACCTGGAATTAAGTATCGTTGAAATCGCGATAAAATCATGAGAGCGAGAAAAATTTAATTATGATTATAGCAATCTTGTTGATGAGGGAACAGGCAATAGGCACTCTTGCAATAGGCACTCTTGCAATAGGCAACAGAATCATCAAAAATCCTGTACAGACGTTACATGTAACGTCTCTACTCCTGTCTCCCTAAGCTGGAACTCTCGGTAAAATTAACTCTGTGACGACTTGCCGTGGGCCATTTCGTTTCAAGTAAAATTGACCTCCCATTTGTTCGATCACTTGTTGACAAATTAAGATATGTTGTCCAGGGGGAGAATCCAGGGTAGACGGTGTGAGAATATCAATCGATCTTCCTTGGGTTAAATCTGCGATTAATTGAGGATTAATATACCCCGAATCAACAATATCTATTTTAATATAATGTTGATTGATCGCCTCAACATAAATTTCAATTGAAGTGGCAGAAAAGGAGCGATGACAGGCAATCACTAAAAGTTCATATAAAATTAAATCAAGCTTAGTGCGATCGCCTAAAATATCATAATGTTTGGCTCGGTGAATATGAAGCTGTACCTGATGGTGTTTCAGTAAAGGTTTAATTCTTTGAGTAACTCGCCGCAATAGATTTGCGACGGGAATAGGATCGCGGTTATTTTGTAGTTGCCACTGTTCATGGCGAATTAAAGCAGTGGTAGAAGCCAGGGCATTACCAATTTCTCGTAATAGTTGATGATAGCGTAGGAAGGTGAGTTGATTGGACGCAGACGGTAACGGATGTAAGGGTCTCAAGCCCAGATTTTCTGCAGGTATTGGGGGCTTGCTTTCCGGGGGAGAACCCTGGGGGTTACTGCCATTTTTACTGGGGTATTGAGCCAGTTCATTCAGTTGTTTAAATCCTTGACCCATAATCCGATAAAATTCTTCCAAGCGCCGCTGTTTGTACCAATTCAGCCACTTGAGTTCTTCTCGTTGATTGTATAAGTGATGTTGCACTCGATGAAACCGCCGTACCCAAGCAAATTGAGTCACCAGTTGCATCAATTGATAATGGCTATCTTCTGAGTTAACGGCAGAGGGATGAGGTTCAGGTAATATGATCACGGCAGTGGGTTGATGTTCTGGGTGAGTTCGTAACGTGACTACCGTAATTTGTTCAATACCCGGACATTGCAACCATTCTTGTGTCTCTGGGGATAACTGACTCATCTTCAGATGCAAGAGTTTGTCGGTATTGAGTGCCTGTTGTATGAGGAATTCTTCTTTAATCTCAAAGCTAATAGCAGGATTGAGGGGACAAATGGTGTTGGGTAATTCTGATATGACCAAATGTGCAATAGTATCTCTTTCTGACCAAGAAATTAATCCAGCCCAAGGACGATTTAACCGTCGAGCAATTTGATTGAGCCAATGACGTTCTAATCGCTCAACTTTATCACCCGGCTGTAAAATTTGCCAACTTGATTGTAAGGTTGCCATCACTTGATGCTGATCTTGCAGTCGTTGGATCAGATGCCACTGCTGTAAACTTAACCCTAAGTGTTGAGCCATTTGTCTGACTAAAATTTTCTCGGATTGTTCCCAGCTTCGAGGGGCATCATGAGCAATCACGAGCAACGCTTCTAAGTGAGGCTGAGGGGCGCTAGAGCTTGCATCCATCGGGGTAATCAAGAGCGATCGCACACCGACTGATTTAAAAGAATCTTGCCAGGCCAGCAGTTGGGAGTCTTCCCAATTTTCTAAGGCATACAGTTGCTGTTGTTGTATGATTAAGGATTCGGCTTCGGGTAAGGGGGGTAATGGTGCTTGAATCAGTCGCCGACTCAGAGAGGGAGTTTGATACAAAATATCTAATTGCTGCCGATCGCGATCCCACTGCAGCAGTAAAAACCGAAATACTCCTAAGCGTTGACAGAGTTGATTGGCACTGGTTTTGAGGAGAATTCGCCAATCTTCTTCTTGGTTAATCAACCAATTCATCTGGGTAATTAAGCTATAATCCTGTTCTAAACGCTCCAGTTGAGCTTCTAGATTAAGTCCAGGAGTAATGGCTTCGACCAGTTGAGCAATACCTTGTAAAAAATTACGTTCTGATTTTTGCCACAATCGAGGTTGATAGACTTCAACCGCCACAAATCCTTGTAATTCTTGGTTTAAGCGAATGGGGGCAGCCAGTAATGAACGCACCCGCATTTTCTGCATAATGCGTTGGGTAATATCTCGGTTGAGAGAACTATAAGCCTCCCCAATCACAACCAGTTGTTCAGCGTTGAGGGCATGATAAAATTCTTCAAATTCCTGAGCAGTAATTCCCGAGGCTGGACGGTTACGGCTTGAGTCTGGCATTTTTTGCATATTACTAATGCGTCGCCAGAAATAACGTCCTTGTTGAGAATACCAATAGATACAAGTGCGACTGGGTTCAATAAATTGATGGATTTGTTCAACAACGGCACTGAGAAATTGTTCTAAGGTTTGAACTTGTCCGGGTTGAGAGAGGAGATAAAAGATGGGTTGATCGGGGCGTTTGGCGTGTTGGCGATACCATTCTGTTTCAACTCGATGTAACGCGGCAGCTAACTCCCCTAGAATAATTGAGAGCAGTTCTTCTTCGGTACGGCTTGGGGTAATGCCCCATTGCTGAGAACCCAGTAGAGTAATGCCAACGCAACGATCTTGATATTTCAAGGGAACTAAAATTGCCCCCTGAATGTTATAGCTTTGAGCAATATTACGCCATTGTCTGGCTCGAGTTTCTGCTCGTAGATCGGGTATTTTTAGCGGCTGAAGTTGGATCACGACTTGCTCTAATAAATCCCCAGAAGTGAGCGGAAACCGTTGTTTAAGTAAGGTGGTTTCTTCGGTCGGGGTCACCCCCCCTTGTCCCCACAATTGATGTTCTAATCGATCATACAAACCGATCCAAATGAGATGATATTCAAATTCAGTTTGTAGATAATCCAGACAAGTATCAATTAGAACTTCTACACTGTTGTGTTCTCGTAGAGTTTGTAAAACTGTACCTAAAGATAACAGGAGTTGCTCAGATGTGGGATTGGTTTGATTATGAGCCATGGCGTTTCACCTGTTAGTCATTCCACCCGAATACGATCAATAATTCAGCGGTTGTAAATATTTCTAAAAATATAATTAAAAATAAATCCAACTTTTTTAACCCTTTTAAAGTTTAAAGAGAGATTGCTTTGGCTCAACTCAAGCTGAGAGAATCAGAACAAATATCAGTTTTATTATAGGAGACAAATTTGGATATTTATCGCGCTGCCATTCAGCCCCTTCTATTTTCTAGACTCAAAGTTGATCCAGAATGGGCACATCAGCAAAGTCTTGCACTTCTGAGTTGGGTGGCTGGGGGTCACCGTCAATTCCCCTTTTCAACCGTTGAACATCAACTTAAATCCGCTTTCAGTATAGACTCTACTCGCCTCAATCAAACCGTTTGGGGATTATCTTTTCCCAACCCTTTGGGTTTAGCCGCTGGATTTGATAAAGATGGAGTCGCCGCTGAGATCTGGCATAGCTTTGGATTTGGCTTTGCTGAGTTGGGAACAGTCACATTACATCCCCAACCGGGTAACCCGCGTCCTCGTCTATTTCGTTTACCTCAAGATCAAGCGGTGCTGAACCGGATGGGTTTTAATAACAAAGGGGCGGCAGCTTTAGCCCAGCGACTCGCCAGATCAGAGGGTCAAGATCTGCCGTTACCGATTGGGATTAATCTGGGAAAATCAAAAATCACTCCTTTAGAACAGGCCGCAGTTGATTATCGTGATAGTTTTCGTCAATTAAAAGATTGGGGAGATTACTTTGTGGTTAACGTTTCTTCTCCCAATACACCGGGGCTTCGGGCTTTACAAGATGCGACTCAACTGAGTCAAATTTTAGAGGCATTACAAACAGAAAATCAAGCCAATAAACCTCTATTGGTTAAAATTGCTCCAGATTTAGAATTCGATGCGATCGCAGATATTATAGAATTGGCTCAACGTTATCAACTGGCGGGTATCATTGCGACAAATACTACAATTCGTCGAGATGGACTGACAACAGAGATCATTTCTCGTACCCGTAAACCCGTGACCGAAGAAGCGGGCGGTATTAGCGGCGCACCCGTAAGACAACGTTCAACAGAGGTGATTCGTTGGATTTGGCAACAAACCCAAGGACAACTGCCAATTATCGGCGTTGGGGGAATATTTACCGCTGAGGATGCTTGGGAGAAGATTACAGCGGGGGCTTGTTTAATTCAAACTTACACCGGTTGGATTTACCAAGGCCCTACGATGGTTAAACAAATTTTATCCGGATTGTTACAACGTTTGGATGAAGCCGGATTTGACTCGCTGGCTGAAGCTGTGGGTTCTCAAGCGAATTCCAAATAGGGACTTGTCATCAATTCTGAGTGATTAATTCAACAAATCGGTAATTGTCCGGGTTTGACGGCATGAATATATTCACTGCCAGAGTGGGGCCATGCTCGACGGTAAGAGGCTTCGCCGGGTTGTCCCCATCCTAATTGCAGTAACATTTCCAGGAAGTTGGCTTTTTCCCATTTCCAGATACAAGTCCATTCTGTTCGTTCAGCAATGGCTTCTACGGCTTCCGGTTCAATTAATCGATGATCTTTACCACTATTCAAGCTGAGGTACAAGTCCATATTTACGGTGACGGTTAACCAAAATCTGAGTAACTCAGCTTTAGCCGATTTTAAGATCTCCATATCTTCCGGTAGAGCCATCAACTGATCATTAATCGTAGGATACTGTAAGCTGTGGTTGCCTAGCCTTATCTGTTGCCATACAATTCCAGAAACCTGATGCTGAATTTGATATTGATGAACGGCTGTCTTGAAGTCTTGGTAAGCTGTAAATTTCTGAATGCCTTCAGGCTTGAGAAAGCAATCAATCACTGGATTTCCCACAGAAGGAGTTGCTGATAAGTTCAGCCGCTTTCCCTGCAAACAGGCTTTGCGTTCATGATTCAAAATTTCAATCAATTCATCTGTACTGTAGACTTTGGACATTCCCAGTGTCCTCGATTGTCAATCGTGATTATTGTAATTAGATTTTAACGGGTACGGCAATCGATTTCAAAGTCTGATTTGAGCCATTGTTCTCAACGGTGATGAGGACTTGAGTCAGGCACTGGCTGAGAATTATCAAAAAAAATTGCCGTTTTCCGAAAAAAAGTAAAGTGACTCCAGAAGTATAAGTAGAACACTAACTAGTAGTTAGCCTTGCTCTGATTGTATGATTCATAGCAGTTTTTAGTTAGCTCATACGGGACAAAACTCGAAGCTGCTATGAGTTATTTATTTTTACTCAAATTTTTGAAGTGAAGCCCAACCCGCCATTGTCTCTGAGGGCTGTATCAAAATATTTACTCTATCTGGCCACTGACTTTATCTTTAGTTAAGCTGCTTGCAATACTTTTAACTGCACGGGAATTTGAATCACAAACTCTGTACCTTTGCCGATTTCTGAATGACACGATAATTTACCACCCTGTTTCTCTGTGACAATCTCATGACTGATAGATAATCCGAGTCCTGTGCCTTTGCCAATGGCTTTTGTGGTGAAAAATGGATCAAATAGCTTGGAACGAATCTCGTCTTTGATGCCAGAACCATTATCAATAATTTTAATGATTACCCAGTTATTATCCAACATTTCTGTTTGAATAATAATTTGACCTGGATTATTGTTGATATTATGATTTTCTGCAATCGCATCAATTGCATTAGTGAGAATATTCATAAAAACTTGATTCATTTGCCCTGAGTAACATTCAACTTCAGGCAAGTTGCCATATTTTCTAATCACTTCAATTGGGGGAGCATCCTGGGTAACTTTTAGACGGTGTTGCAGGATCATTAAAGTACTTTCTATCCCTTCGTGCAGATCAACTTCTTTAATTTCTGCTTCATCCAAACGAGAGAAGGTTCGCATTGATTTGACAATTTGACGAATTCGTACTGTTCCTATACTCATCGATTGCAATAACTTAGTTAAATCTTCTGTAATAAACTCTAAATCAATTCCCTCTATTTCTGCTTCAATTTCTGAAACAGGATCGGGATAATATTGCTGATATAATCGGATTAATCTCAATAAATCTTTCGCATATTCTTGAGCCGGGATAATATTACCATGAATAAAACTAATGGGATTATTAATTTCATGAGCAATTCCGGCTGCCATTTGTCCTAAACCAGAGAGTTTTTCTTGATGAATGAGCTGAATTTGAGTATTTTGTAGTTCCTTTAAGGTTTGTTTGAGTTTATTTTCTGCTTGACGACGAGATTCAATTTCTGTTTGCAGTTCTTCTATTTTTTTATTCAGTAAAATAAAGTTACTATTAGCTTCTTCCTGTTTTTCCAAACGTAGAAATATCTGAGCCATAGAGTCTACTGAAGCGGGTATTACCACAGCTCCAGCAGTACGACAAACGACTGTTTCTCCATTAGAAGTTTTAATAGTCAGAGAGCCAGGAATCATTTTTCGACTTCGAGAACAACTCTGTAAATATTTTAGGGTAACTGCTTCAGAGTTGGTAATAAATTTGTGAATTTGTTGCCCTTTTATCTCTTGACTTTTCAAGCCAAATAGAGAAGCTCCCGGCTTATTTACTGCGAGAATCTCCCCGGTTTGGGTGATAAATAGAGAAGGTTCGGGTAAAACCCTTGCTAATTCAATAAATTGTTCAGGAGTCATTTCTGAGGCACCCTAATTATCATTTTAATTATGCTTTAAAGTATTCTCTACCTTCAGCATCTTCAGCATCTTCTGTGAGTTCTAAATATACGACGACTCGACAACCCGTCGCACCTTCTGCAATAGTTTCTTGTAGCTCAACTTTAGCGTATCCTAAATTATTAGCCGTAATTGAACCAAAAACATTTGAAGTCATCATACACATTGAAGGACGACCAATCACTTTTTCTGCAAACGGACATACTTTGTTTCCAAAGACTATTTTTTCATCCGTTTCTTCAATTACATAAAAGTCTCCTTGAATTCTATCTTTAAGATCTACTAAAACATCAATAACCTGATTTCGGGATAATTTAGATACTTTTAAAGCCGATTTATAAGCCGTGTTAATTTGGTCTCCCATATTTTGACCGACAACGCTAATAAATCCAGCCGCTTCTTCTAAACCGACGACTTGTTGTAATGTTCCAGAGAGTTCTCGAATTAAAGTTCGCATAAATAAATCTCGCTCTAAGGGAATATCAAGATTAGCAATTGAAGGATTAATTTCTGTTGATGAATTCATGAGTTAAATTCCTTAATTTGTACGGGGTAAAATCATAGATGCACTGTAATAGTAGAGAATTGACTTAAATGTATGCTGGTTGAAAAGAGTTATTCTTGACTTGCCAAACGCCGTTAATTTCGTTTTGACTGTAGTCGGACAGATAATGTTTTACACCATAATTGACAATTTCAGAGATAGCCTGAATAAAGCGATCGCAGTCTTCAACGGTGTTATATATGGCAAAGCTAGCACGAAGAATACTAGGAATATTGCGTGTAATTCCCTGTTCAACTTCTCGGGCAATAATTTGATCTTGTTGCTCAGAAATATTCTTTAATTTCCGAATATATTCATAGGTATAGAATGCACCAGAACCTACACCAATGCCATACTCTTGAGCCAGAATTTCTGCGACTAAATCGCTATCAAATCCCTTTAAGTCAAATGGAATGACATGAGCGATAGAATTCCCCGACATATGTAAAATTACATCGGAAATTTGTTGTAATTTCTCGAAAGTATACTGAACTAAAGCGCGTTCATAATCTGCAATTTGTTCTCGTCCTAAGGCTTCCAAAATTTGAATGGCTCGAGCAATAGCAATGGCCCCCATGGTGTTTGGGGTTCCAGGATCATGTGCTTGCTCAGTATAAAAACGCTTAATTTCAAGATTTTTTGTAATATAAGCGAAGTTATTTCCTCCAATTTGATAGGGATAATTAGCATCAAAAAAGTCTTGCGGCCCAACTAATATTCCTGTGCCGTAAGGTGCATACATTTTATGTCCAGAGAAGGCAACAAAATCTAGATGACGAGGGTCATTATCCGGCTGCATTTTTACCCGTTGATGCTGAACCAATTGACACAAGTCAACAAATATTTTTGCCCCATAACGATGGGCTAAGACTGCCATCTCATGAATGGGAGGTTTGTAACCTGTAATGGTAGAAGCACCTGTAATTGTTAGTAACTTAATTTGTTGCTGAAGGGGTTGATGTTGATGCTGCTGAAAAATATGCTCAACTTCTACTAAATCAACGCTACCATCAGATTTAGTTTGGTATTGAATCACTTCATTACCTGTCAACCAAGGCAATAAATTTGAGGAATGTTCAATATCAGAAACCAGAATTTTACCCGGTTGTTTTGCCCATAAGTGAGCAACTTGATTAATTGCACCTGTTGTATTCTGAGTAAAAATTACATAATTCTGTGAAGAAGCCCCGATAAACTGACGAATAATCTCGCGACTGGCATCATATTGTTCGGTGGAAATTCGAGATTTTTGTCCTGAACCTCGGTACACGTTACCATAAGCATCTAACATTTCATCAACGTATTGTTTAACTTCTGCCAATGGTGTAGTAATTGCTGCATTATCTAAGTTAACGTATCGAATAAAATCTCCGAAGCGATTTTTAATGATGAAGTTTAATGCATCTGCTGAGAACAGCGGTTTGATATTTTCTTGCCAAAATTGATTCTCTTTTTGAAGATTACTTTTGTCTGTCGTTATCATCATAAGTAGTATAAAATTTCAGTTCAGTTGTAGAGAAAGGTAAGACAATAGAGGATGCGTCAATAATTGGCAACTGAATAAATTAAGCTTTAATTGAGGGTCGGAACCAGGGGAATAGTAAGATGCGAGTGAGGGGTATTATTTGGTTCTTTGATTTCAATTATTATTGATCAGTATAAAAATGTCATTCGTACAAATACGGAAGTTGATCAGATATCAAATACTGAAACTCATAAAATACACGAATTTTCTTTTGTTTTTATGGAAAAAATTATTTTATTAAATTTTAATCAATCTATTAATATAAGTGCTTTTACTTAAGCTAAAAGCAGTAATTTATGAAGTTTATGTAAAAAATACATAAATTTTATTAACTTTATATTAAATTTAAACTTTAAATAGTCATTTAAATCAGTTTAAGATTACAGTTTATGTTATTGAATTGAAGATTATAAAACTAAAAGATTATTAATTAAAGTAGTCATTAAAATAGCCGGGTTAGGACTTGCGGAACAAGTCACACAGGAATCATTGATAGATTAGTAAGTTCTTGAGATCAAAATCAGTAATCAGCTTTTGCTTTTATTCATTTAAGCCGTGATAACGGAGATTGATACTCAACTTTAATGGCGGTTGTGATTGTACTTTGAAGCCTATAAAAACTACGATCTATCCTGTAAGCTTTGATTTTCAATCTCTATCCCTGTCAAATCGAGATCACTATCGCAGACTGATACAGTTTACTGAGAGAGTCGTGAAGAAGTTTAACCCCATTCAGAAATCAATTTTTGTTGTTTTTCATGGATCTACATCGCTACACCTGCACGATATTTTGTCACCCAGACAATTTATTGATGATACATCCTTGCCACAAAGGATAAATAACTGTACATGGTTGCTATAGCACTACACGCTGCTGCACTGTGCGTAATAGTAGATCGTGAGAGAATTCCAAAATATAGAATTGTCTTAGACGAGCGATACGGCTGTAAGCCACGCTTGCGCTATACTTTATTAAATAAAATATCCCAATAAAAAACGCCCCCCCGTAGGAGAGCGTTTTTGTTATTCGATTAAGAATTAACCGT
>CAYSWY010000028.1:0-68389 GCA_964434975.1 uncultured Lyngbya sp. | reverse complement strand
GTCAACGACTATTTAACTATTTTGGGGGAAGATACTATTACTAAAATGGGCTATTCTTATCCAGAACTTCAAGAAATAGTTGAGGCAAATCGTTCTTCTACTTTATCATTGAAAGAGTTGTTAGAATTCTAGTTTGTATTATCATCAGGTAAATAGTCCCGGTTCATCGTCTCTTCTGGCGTAAACGGAGATTCTATTGGAAATGTCTCTAAAGATAAGCCTGTTTCATCACTAGCAAGTTCCCTAGCATCTTGATAGCATTCGTGAAACATTTCCTGAAAATATGGCTTGAGGCTAGGACTATCTTTAAACAGTTTTCTCAATCTCCGTCGATGTTCTCTGATACTCGCTTTCCAACTATTGCTACGTTTTTGGGGTTGATATTGATATTTCAGTAAATGCATTAAAATAACAACCAGGTTACTTTCAACCGCACGTTTTTCACTCCGTCCTATATCTTCTATTTCTTCAATTAAGTGAGGGAGATCTAACTCAGAGAATTGATGTTCTCGAAGCAGTTTTAGAGTATGCTGTAGCCAAAGATAATAATCTTGCTGATAAAAATTAGCAGTTGCTGAAACGGATGGTTTCTTAGTTTTCATTCTTTTACTGCCGAGTTTTGATTATTGTACAAATCATCTGATAATCTATATAATCAAGAAGCACAATCATCGGACATCATCGCTATAGCCTCCTTGTAGTTGGGGATTTTCGACGAACTGGCGATACGTTGCAATCGCAACACGCTACGCGATCGCAGTCTACGCAGATGTGGGGCCTGTTTTCCTGGTCTTTTGCCGTTAACAGCGGATGGCGTTGGACTGGGAGTTTGAACATTCCATGATCTAGCCTCAAGTGTATCCCAAAATTTATGCAACCCTATCTCAGCTTTTGGCGATCGCACACTTCACCCCATCAATCACACAACACACAACATCTAGATAATTTCAACGAAATAACTAGCCAAAAGACTACATATAGAGTTATCCTAAGATTCCCCCTGCTATGAGTTGAATTTGTCCAATGGCTGTAAATTATCTTGATGAGTGGAAGGCAAGCGGTGTTGACCCGCAATTAACCCAACTGAATGTGATCCCGTTAGCGGGTCATCATCCCTTAAATTATCTGTTGTCTGCTAATACTCTCTCTCGCCGCAATGATGGCAGATTGTCTAGTAGTCTACTAAGGCGTTATAATCATGTGTATGCTGGGGGTTGGTGGTGTTCGGGAATTGATATTTTAACAGGGAAAACTGATCCTTGGGGATGTTTTAAACCGCTGCAACCTCGGCGAAGTATTAACCAACAAAAACTGATTAAATATGAACATCCTCCCCAAACTCCGACAGGTATTTTTGCCTTACGAGTTTCTCAGGAAATTTGGCAACGCATTGCTGAACGTTATCAGTTAGAAATATTACCAGAAAGCATTCAACCTAATCAACCTGATTTAGGATTTTGGGACTGGGTGATACATCATCCTGAAGTGCCTTTATGCATTACAGAAGGGGCGAAAAAAGCCGGGGCATTACTCACTGCCGGATATGCAGCTATTGCGTTACCCGGTATTCACAGCGGTTATCGTGTCCCGAAAGATGAATGGGGAAACCGCATCGGTTCATCTCGTTTAATTCCGCAATTACAGAAGTTAGCTACAGCGCAACGAGAGATTTATATTACTTTTGATCAAGATACTAAACAGAATACCATTAAATCGGTTCAAAGTGCAATTCAACAATTGGGTTATTTATTTACTCAGGCTAATAGTATTGTTAAAGTGATTAGTTGGAATCCTCAACTGGGTAAGGGAGTTGATGATTTAATTACCAATCAAAATCAGGCGGAATTTGATCAAGCTTATACTTCAGCTTTGACGTTTGAGAGTTGGAAATCACTCTCTTATAATCGTCTAACTTATCCGATTAGTTGTCAAGTCAAAGCGCGATATTTAACTAATATTGATATTCCGGAATCGGCTAAATTAATTGGGATAAAATCACCCAAAGGAACGGGGAAAACTCAGCTTTTAGAAAAGTTAGTTACAACCGCAATTCAACAGCAACAATGGGTGTTAGTGATTAGTCACCGAACTCGATTAGTGGAAGTATTATGTCAACGATTTGGTTTACAATCGATTAAATCAGAGAATCAAACTCAGGTGATTACTTCGCCGAATTTAAAACAGCCGGGTTATGGTTTATGTATTGATTCTTTGCATCCTGATTCTTTGGCAAAGTTTCAGGCGGAAAATTGGCAGAATGGGATTGTGATTATTGATGAAGTTGAACAGGTTTTATGGCATGGTTTGAATTCTGAAACTTGTCGTCATCATCGAGTGTCGATTCTTAAATCCTTTAAAAAATTAATACAAAATGTCTTAGGTGGAAATGGCAAAGTTATTGTTGCTGATGCTGATTTAAGTGATATTTCAATTGATTATTTAATGAATTTAGCCAATACTGAACAACAGCCATTTATTGTTAACAATGATTGGCAACCCGGTGTAAAAGAAGCCTGGAATATTTATAGTTATTCAGAAAATACACCCAAACAACTGGTTAAAGATTTAGAACAACATATTGCTGAAGGAGGCAGACCTTTTGTTTGTTTATCCGCGCAAAAAACAGCGAGTCAATGGGGAACTTGTACCTTAGAAAAATATCTACAAACTCAATTTCCCCAGAAACGAATTCTCAGAATAGATTCAGAATCTTTAGCCGACCCAACTCATCCGGCTTATGGCTGTATGAAGCATCTCAATCAAGTTTTAAAAAACTATGATATTGTCCTCGCTTCTCCAGTAATTGAAACCGGAATTAGTATCGATATTCAACAACATTTTACCTCAGTTTGGGGCATTGCTCAAGGCATTCAAGCTGAGAATTCTGTTCGGCAAGCGTTAGGCCGAGTTAGAGAGAATTTACCGCGTTTTTTATGGATAGCAACTTATGGATTTAATCAGATTGGAAATGGTTCTATTTCTCTGAAAAAATTACTTTCTTCGGGTCATAAGTTGACGCAGTTGAATATCTCTTTATTACAACAATCTGACTGGGATGCTATTGATGATATTGAAATAGGTTTTCAGGCAGAATCTTTACTCTGTTGGGCAAAAATGGCAGTGAGATTTAATACGGCAATGAGTCAGTATCGGACAGCTATTTTATCAGCATTAGCCGCAGAAGGTCATCAAATTATTGAGAAAAAAACTAATCAAGAAACTCAAAATATAACTCTTAAAAATAGCAGTAAAAACTTATCCGAAAAACCAACATTATCACAGCTAATTAGCGCCGTTCGAGATCAAAATTATCAATCAGAATGTCAGGCGATCGCCAATGCAGAAACATTAGACTATTACCAATATCAAAAGTTAACTAAAAATATGGTTAAAACACCATCAGAACGACGTTCTCAACGGCATTATGAATTAAAATCACGCTACGGTATTTCTGTGACTCCAGAATTGGTTGAAAAAGATAATAAAGGCTGGTATCAACAATTAAGAATTCACTATTTTCTCACAGTAGGTCGGACGTATTTAGCTGGACGAGATTTAGAAATAGCACAACGACTAATTCAACAAGGACAGGGTAGTATTTTTGTGCCGGATTTTAATCGTTCTCAACTGGGCGCTGTGATTGGCACATTAGAAATATTAGGGATTTCGGCATTATTAAATCATTCAGAACGCGAACTTAAAAATACAGATATAGACCTACAAAATATGGCAAAAATGGCTTTACAAGATCGAGATACCATTAAATCTATTTTAGGAATTGGACTCGCTAAAAACTCTACTCCCATTATGGTTTTACGTCGTTTAATTGATCTAATGGGTTATCAACTAAAATGTATTCGATCTGAATCAAAAAATAGAAAAAGAATCCGAGTTTATAGTCTAATTCAACCTCAAGATGGACGAGAGAAAGTTTTCCAGCAATGGTTATCTGATGAAGGACAACATCCTGGACAACTCAAATCCCCATTAAATTCGGTGCAAAAAATAAACTTATCTTGTCATTCTATCCCAGCAGAAAGTTTACAACTCAGCCTTAATTTTTAGTAATCAGTAGATAATATAAATCTTCTCTATTATCTTTTTTGCAAATACTTTGTATTAACCATTCACTCAACTATAATCAAAGCTTGAACTACTCAATTTTTCAGATTTTATCAATTCTCTCTAAAGCTAGATGCAAAAAAAAGAGAAATTGTTTATAATTGATTTTGGTTAATTATTCTGAACATCAAAATACATTTAAGCGCTATGGTTGAAAAAATTAAAAAAACAGAGCAAGAATGGAAGCAGCAGCTTACCCCTGAACAGTTCAAAGTGACTCGGAAACACGGTACAGAAAGACCGTTTACCGGGGAATATCACGACAATAAAGCAGACGGTATTTACTACTGCGTTTGTTGTGGCACAAAACTATTTGATGCTGAGACAAAATTTGATTCAGGTACAGGCTGGCCCAGCTTTTGGGAAGCGGCTGATAAAAATAATGTTCAGTTAAAAGAAGACAATAGCTTATTCATGCGTCGGACAGAAGTATTATGTGCCGTTTGTGATGCTCATTTGGGTCATGTATTCAATGATGGTCCTGCGCCAACAGGTCAACGTTATTGCATGAATTCTGCCGCACTAAAGTTTGAAAAAGCAGAGTCTTAGGTTTCCATTCTCTTAAATATATAGTTGACTCAAGAGATTAGTCCAGTCTTTGAATTATCATAGAGGCTGGGTTAATCTTTTTAAGTTATACAATATAATCCGGCTGATTATCGCTGTTTCATTCTTAAGATAGAGAGGGTTAACTCCTAAGACAGATAACAGTAAGTTCTTGATTATTATAAAATAGTACGAATAGATAGCAATTATAAAAATAAGCTAATCTTTCATTATTACATTTTATAGTTTGGAGGAATACATGGAATTAAACAAGCGTGTTTTCGATATTAACTCTTTATTTGAAACATTTAAAAAGCCAGTAACATTAGGTTTAACAGCTTTAGTCTCTACTTTAATCGTAGCCTGTGACTCTGTCGGCGACAATGCTAGCGTTCCTACAGATACAGCAGATAATGAAGTAGGAGAAGTAGAAACAGTAACTGAATTAGAAGATGTTGCAGAAGACGGGAATGAACTGATTGGTCAAACTGTAACAATTTCTGGTGAAGTTGAAGAGATTTTAGGTACAGATGCATTAATTTTAGAAGACGACGAAGACTTATTTTTTGAAGATCAAGTTCTGGTTTTATCCGTTGATAATCTACAAAATGAATTTGTTCTGCAAGAAGGAGAAAATGCAGAGATCACGGGTGAAGTGGTTCAATTAGTTGTGGCAGAATTTGAAAGAGATTATGATATTACTTGGGATTTAGAACTAAAGCAAAAAATTGAAGCCGAGTACGAAGGAAAGATTGTAGTGGTTGCAGATATTACTCGGGTTGAATAAAAGATAACGATAACTTAGACAAAATCTAGTTAAAATTCAGTGAAGGGCTTGATGGAAATCTCAACGATAACCATTAGCCCTTTAATATTTTCATCAAAATCATTCATTATTTAGCTCATCATTAATCATCAATATTTACTGCTCAAATTAGAAAATATTATACAGAAAATTCATACAACTGTTGGCTAAAGTCAAAAGCTTTTGCATCACCCATGAGGAAATATCTCAAAAACCCTTACAATATATTCGATTAAGTTGATCGGATCGAAAATATGGTAAAACCCAAACTGATTATTCACGGTGGTGCAGGTAACTCTCTAGCTGCGAAAGGAGCAATACTCGACGTTCGTAAATGTCTCTACAATATTTTAGATGCAGTCTATCCCCTACTACAGGCAGGAGGAACGGCTAAAGAGGCAGTCGTGAAAGGTTGCGAATTATTAGAAAATGAACCTCGGTTTAATGCCGGGACGGGTTCAGTCTTACAGTCCGATGGCCAAATTCGGATGAGTGCCGGGTTAATGGATGGTTCAGAACACTCCTTTAGTGGTGTAATTAATGTCTCGCGGGTGAAAAACCCCATTGATCTAGCACTGGCTTTACAAACCTCTAAAGATCGAATTTTATCAGAATATGGTTGTGCTGAATTCATGCGAGAATTCGAGATCCCTATCTACAACCCCATGACAGATAGACGACTACAGGAATGGGTCGAAGAACGTAAAAATGACTTTCAGCGCAAGTCTGCAAATGTTTTAGCTGGAAGCGCCGGACGAGGTACAATTGGCGTTGTCGCTTTCGATAGTCATGGTAAACTGGCAGCGGGAACCTCCACAGGAGGCAAAGGCTTCGAGAAAATTGGCCGGGTGAGTGACTCCCCGATGCCAGCGGGAAATTATGCCAATGACTACGCCGGGATGAGTTGTACGGGTATTGGAGAAGATATCATTGATGAATGTTTCGCCGCACGAGTTGTGATCCGGGTAACGGATGGTTTATCCTTACAGCAAGCCCTAGAGCGTTCTTTTAAAGAAGCCACAGAACGTAAACGAGATTTTGCTGCTATTTCGATTGACCGCACTGGAACAATTGGTTGGGGAAAAGCCTGTGATCTGCTGACCGCTGCGTTTCACGATGGCGACAAAATGGGAGATAGTTTAGAAGCCGAAGCCGGAATGCAAGTTGCAACCATTATCCCTCAAAGCTAAAGACTCGTAAGCGATCGCCGTTTCATTAACCTCTCCCACAGGAAGAAGCCTATTACTCCCTCTCCTAAAAGGAGAGGGTTGGGGTGAGGTCAACTGTATTAATGCTGTATGTATTGCTTCAAAACTTTTGATCTTGTGCTGGTCAATGAGGAGAAAACACAGCACGATGGTAACACCCACAACCGTTTCCGTTGTCGTGATGATCGCTGACTGAGGATTAAACAAACCGACCCACAAAAGACACATCAGTATTGGGATCAACTTCTGCATTAACCGCAATTGCAATTAAATCTTGACCTAAGGATATTTTTGTACCGATAAAGGTCTGATCAAAAATATAATTATTATTACTCGCAGAACCTAATAGTTCAATTTGATCGCCATCTGTACTATTAAAATCAGTAATAATTGCAAAGCCTTCTCCAATATAGGGTTCAATTGATTCATCCGCCGCACCAAAGGTACTTAAAACAAATGTATCAGCATCCTGACCCCCAGTCAGAATATCAATTTGATCCGATCCAGGAGTCGGCTCAGGCGGGAAAGTCGAACCCCCAAAAGAGGTAAATTCACCCCCTAAGAGGCGATCGCTACCCTTTCCACCCAAAAGAATATCATGACCCGATCCACCCGTCAGCAAGTCATTACCTGCCCCTCCGCGAAGCAAATCATTATCATTACCGCCAGACAGTTCGTCGTTACCTTGCTTACCTAGAAGCGTATCATGACCCGATCCACCAAAGATCACATCAGACTCGGAAGTTCCCTTCAGCAAATCATTCCCTTCCGTTCCTTGAATTGTATTATTAGGCTGTGAAATAGAACTCATATTTCTCTAATCTCTCTAACAGTAACTCTCTCAAATTACAAATTAATATGATTAGTCTGATCGCAAGTGCCAATCTGCCCAAAACTTCATCCGCACAGGAGAAGATGGGGAGATGGGGAGATAGGGAGATGGGGAGATGGGGAGATAGGGAAGATGAGAGGAAATAATTATTTTTATAATGCCTACTTGCCTCAAAAATATCTTTGCCTCCTACTGATAAAAAATAATCAAAAACTAACAACGAACAACGAATAACAAATCTAAAACCGTTCTCCGAAGCCAAAATGCAGCCGACTGCCGCCACGGTTATTAATGCCATAATCAATCCGAATTGGCCCTAGAGGAGACTGAATTCTTAATCCGGCTCCGTAGCCTAAACCTTCCCCCGGTTTGCCTCGAATTCCCCCTGGATTTCCCAAAACGGTAGATTGAGTCCTAAAGGTTGTGGCAGCATCAATAAACACCGCCCCACCCATGGAAAAACTATTCGTGGAAAAGATAGGAAAACGATATTCTGCTGAACCAAAAACAAAACTCCGACCCGCAGCCATTGCACCTGCTTTCCAACCTCGGACAGAGTCTGGGCCGCCTAAGGCAAACGCTTCATAAGGAGGAAAATCACCAAAAATCGTTCCGGCTTGTACACTCAAAACCAACGTTTCTGGGACTTCAGGCACAAACTCAAAAACACTCAAGGGAAAATACTGGGTATAACTCCCCCATAATCGATTAAACGAGAGGCTATCAGCACCAAAAGGAAGGGCTTGTTGTGTGGCAATTTGAAAAAATGAACCTGTTCGGGTAAACGTTGGGTGATTGCGGCGATCGCGACTCAGTCCCAACTCCACCGTAAATAAATCATCCTGACCAGATCGACTAGCGCTTAAGCGTTGTCCGGCATCATCTCGCCGAGTAATATCCCCATCAGCATCTGTGACTTGAACCCGTTGATAACCGACTCCAGCAAAAATCACCCAATCGGGGGTAGTATGGGCATTAGCTGCCAAAGGACGAGTAAAGCGGATATTTCCCCCTGTACGAACTAAACGAGGGCGTTCGCCATTGGGTAAGCGGATATCTTCGTCCCCTTCCTCAAACACTAAAGAAACCCCTTCTCCGCGAAAGGCATTTACGGTATAACTGGTACGATGAGAGTCTCCCCCGATCCAAGGATCAGTAAAACTGACATCAAATAATAGTAACCGTTCTCCTAACTGAAATTCGGCCACAAACTTTTGATTATTTCCCCCAACATTCAAATCTCGATAACTCACCGATCCAAATAATCCCGTTTCTGAACTGACTCCGCCGCCAACAACAAAAGAAGCAGTACTATCTTCAATGACATTGACAACCACCACCACTTGATTGGGATCAGTTTGACTGGGTTCAAGATCAAGCCAAACATCCTGAAATAACCCTAACCCCGAAACCCAAATCAGATCCTGTTGCATCGTTTGTTGATTAAAAATCTCCCCAGGTTCTGATTCAATCTCGCGGCGGATAATATAGTCTTGGGTTTTACCTTGAATGGGGTTACCGTCAATATCAATAGCTTGTCGATCTGCGTCTAAGAAGCGGATTTCAATCTCCTCAATTTTACCTTCGGTTACTGGGAAAATTACTGTTCCATCTGCTTGGATTTCTGGGGCTTGAATTTGAGCTAAAATATAACCATTTTGTTGATACCAAGTCCGAATTTGTTCGACACTTTGCGCCAGATAATTGAGGTTAATGGGTTGACCTTGTTGACCCGCAAAACTTTGTTCAATCACTTCTGGGGGTAAAATCTGATTGCCTACAAAACTCACTGAATTTAGAATTGGATATTGTCGAACCCTCCAATTTAAGCGGATACCCAGTGGCGTATTTTCTAATTGAGGCTGCACATCCTCAAACCAACCTGTGGCTAAAATCGCTTCTGTGGCTTGCCGGAGTTGAGGACGGGAAATGGTTTGTCCGGGTTGTAAGGCCATCGCCGTATAAATTGCCGCTTGCAGTTGTGGGTTATTCGTCCCTGCCACTACAATTTCGGCAAGGGTAATTTGAGATGTCGGGGGTGTGACAGGGATGGGTGTGGTTCGATTTAAGTTCGGTCGAATGCTGGGGGGTTGTTGGACGAATTCAACTGCATGGGCAATACTCCAGTCCGTCTCAGCTTGAACAGGACTCATTGTCCCTAAAATTATCATCCCAACCAGTCCCACGGAAGATCGGCGGATACTTGTAGAATAATTCACCAAACCCTCACAATGCATCAAAATACTTCAATTGATTGTACGGTTCTACTGACTGAATTGATCGCACAATGGGTTCACGCTTCTTTACAAAATTAGAGGCTGTGATAGTATCACAGATGGGCTAACACAATCCCAATTAACGGATAACCTTAGTCTATGTGGTGGTGGAGAAATCCAGGAGTGCTCAATCCAATGGTATTGGGAGATTCAACGAGTTTTGCGAGACGAAACCCCTCTGAACCCCTGAAGGTTGGGGTAATTGGTGTGGGTCACATGGGACAACATCACACCCGAGTTTTAAGTTTACTCAAAGATGTTCAACTGGTCGGTATTTCTGATATTAATATCGAACGAGGACTCGATATTGCCAGTAAGTACCGGGTGCGTTTTTTTGAGGACTACCGTAATTTACTTGAACATATTGAGGCGGTTTGTATCGCCGTACCCACACGGTTGCATCATGCTGTAGGAATGGCTTGTTTGCAAGCTGGGGTTCATGTATTAATAGAAAAGCCAATCGCTGCCAGTATTAGCGAAGCTGAATCTTTAGTGAATACGGCAGCCCAATCTAATCGGATCTTACAAGTCGGGCATATTGAACGGTTTAATCCAGCATTTCAAGAGTTAAGTAAAGTCTTAAAAACAGAAGAAATCTTAGCATTAGAAGCCCACCGGATGAGTCCTTACTCAGATCGGGCTAATGATGTTTCTGTTGTGTTGGATTTAATGATCCATGATATTGATTTACTACTCGAATTAGTAGCTGCACCCGTGATTCAATTAAACGCCAGTGGCAGTCAAGCTAGCGATGCTTACGTCACTGCAACTTTTGGATTTGCTAACGGTGTTGTTGCCACTTTAACCGCGAGTAAAGTCAGTCATCGCAAGCGTCGTTCAATAGTTGCTCACTGTCAAAATTCTCTGACTGAAGCCGATTTTCTCAATAATCAAATTTTAATTCATCGGCAAACCACAGCAGATTATATCACCGATTATGGGCAAGTGTTGTATCGTCAGGATGGATTAATTGAGCGCGTTCATACCAGTAATATTGAACCGTTACACGCGGAATTAGAACATTTTGTTCAATGCATTTATGGCGGAAATCAACCGTCTGTTGGCGGAGAACAAGCCCTTAAAGCGTTAAGGCTTGCGAGTTTAATTGAACAAATGGCACTAGATGGTCAAGTCTGGAATCTTAGAGAAAACCAACTTATACCTTATTGTTCAAGCTTACAGGTAGACGTTTCTTAAGTTTAGGGAAAGTCTAGGTAGGGTGCGTCACTGACGCACCTCAAATAAACAACAACCTACACAGAAACTGGCAAATTACCAATTCCTATTCATCTATTTATAAAGATGGACTGAGTTCCTTTTTCTCGTCTTCTTGGGCTAAGAATTTTTCCAACTCTGTTAACGCATCGGCATCAACTTTAGTTTGCATCGGGCAGAATTTCGGCCCACACATGGAACAGAATTCAGCGGTTTTGTAAATATCAGCAGGTAAGGTTTCATCGTGATATTCCCGCGCCCGCTCTGGATCTAAGGATAAGTCAAATTGACGGTTCCAGTCAAAGTTATAACGGGCTTCAGACAGTTGATCATCGCGATCGCGCGCCCCCGGACGACCACGGGCAATATCAGCCGCATGAGCTGCAATTTTATAAGCAATCAGACCATTTCTGACATCCTCTGCATCCGGTAAACCCAGGTGTTCTTTCGGCGTGACGTAACATAACATCGCCGTACCATACCAGCCTGCCATCGCCGCCCCAATCGCAGAAGTAATATGATCATAACCCGGTGCAATATCCGTCACCAATGGCCCCAGCACGTAGAAAGGCGCTTCAGAACACTCTTCCATCTGTTTTTTGACGTTGAACTCAATTTGATCCATCGGCACGTGTCCAGGGCCTTCTACCATTACCTGCACATCATGTTCCCAAGCGCGACGGGTGAGTTGTCCGAGGGTTTTCAATTCGGCCAGTTGGGCTTCATCAGAGGCATCATGGGTACAGCCTGGACGCAGAGAATCCCCTAAACTAAAGGAAACATCGTATTTCTTGAAGATCTCAATAATCTCGTCAAAATGAGTGTAGAGAGGATTTTGTTTATGGTGATGCAGCATCCACCGGGCAATAATACCGCCGCCACGAGATACAATTCCGGTAATACGATTGCGAACTAAAGGCAAATGTTCAATTAAAATACCCGCATGGATCGTCATGTAGTCCACACCCTGTTGAGCGTGTTTCTCGATGATGTGAAGAAAATCATCCGGGGTCAGTTTTTCGATATTACCATGGACGCTTTCTAACGCTTGATAAATCGGAACTGTACCAATCGGCACGGGAGAAGCGTTAATAATGGCTGTGCGAATTTCATCTAAATTACCACCGCCAGTAGACAGATCCATCACGGTATCTGCACCATATTTTACCGCTAACTTCAACTTATCAACTTCTTCATCTAAATGAGAAGAGTTCGGAGAAGCACCCAAATTAGCATTCACCTTACATTTTGAGGCAATACCAATACACATCGGCTCTAAATTCGTATGATTGATATTAGCTGGGATAATCATCCGTCCCCGTGCCACTTCATCGCGAATTAACTCTACCGGAAGATTTTCCCGCTTGGCGACATAATGCATTTCTTCCGTGATCACACCTTGACGAGCATAATGCATCTGAGATACATTTTTCTGACCCTGGCGTTTGGCAACCCATTCTGTTCGCATGTTCAATATTCCTCTGATGTTCGCTTCCCTACGCCGGTACTAGCCGGACTCAGGTTCCAAGGGTGTCTCTCAGCCTGGACTTAACGGCAGGCACCCCTAGCTTATAAGGTATGGATGTTATCACACTTTTTTCTATAAAATGAGGACAATTATTTTTTTTTAAGATATCGTTATTGATTGACATCATTTGATGAGTAGATTTACTGAATTATTAATGATTGATAGAGTGCCACATACTATAAAAGTCTACTATTGCCTCTCAGGCGTGCGCGTTCCCTGGGTGATGCACGAATCACCCCCGGTCGCACCGCTATTGTCTTCAGAGATAAATTTTATGTGCTAACCCAACAATATAGCTGCAATATTTAATTAATTTTTGCTTATCTTAATGAAACTGATTCATTTCGTCTCAATAATTGGCTTAGGATTGTTCTCAATTTTTCCAGTTATCAAAGTTCAACATTTGAATGATTATGCAATTGCTCAAAGTTTAGATGCAATTGTTCCGCTGAAAAATATTAATATTCCTGCCGCAAAAGTTTCTGGAGAAACCAGAATTAATTTACAATCTTTAGAAAATAGCCGAGTCTTTACAATTCCGTTAAAAGTCGGTAATCTTTCTGGCAATTTTTTATTGGATACAGGTGCATCAACCACAATGGTTTCTTCTGCATTGGTTCAACAGTTAGGATTAGTGGGCAAACCCATTGAGAGTGAAGAATTAACCTCAGCCGTCGCCGGAGATGACTGCGAAGATATGAGCGCAATATTACACCCATTGCCTCAGGTTAAAATGAATCAAGTTAAAATAGAACAATTACAAGCTTTAGAATTTACGAATACGATAATACCTCAAAACTTATCCGGTGTGTTGGGGATGGATGTTTTAAAGTTCTTTGATCTGAAGATAAATTACAAAGCTAAAAAGTTAGATTTATTAAAGCCTTCAATTTTACCAACAGAGCAACAACCAGACGCAATTAAGTTAACAAATAAATTAGGCGTAATGCTAGCTTCAGTCACAGTGAATCGCCAAGAAAATTTAACGTTTATGCTCGATACAGGCGCAGACTTAATCTTTATTTCTCAAAAACTAGCTCAGCAATTAAATCTAAATCCCGCAGAAATAGAACCCATTCAAGTACAAGGATTTTGTGGATTAGAAGATGCTAGTTATTCTGTTTTACAACAAGTCAAAATTGGCAAGTTTGAACAAAACAACTTAGGCGTTGTAATTCTCAATTCTCCGTCCGTTTTAGATACTTTAGAAATAGATGGGATTATCGGTCAAAACTTCTTTGAATTTTATCAACAATATTGGCGATTTCATTCAGATTCAACTTCTAATCAATGGGATGCTAGCTTGATTTTAGAACCCGATCAAAATTAATTGAGGCTTCTAGACTACTGATAGACTCTGTCAAATTTTGCTAACTTATCATTCCGACTATGCCCAATTATTTCTATCATTTACAATGACTTTTTCTCTGCATATAGCAATAAAAAATAATTTGCGCCGAACCTCAATATCTGTAAAACTTCCAAAATTCTTAATTTTTCCGATCCCTATTGCCTGACAAAGTGGGTGTTTTTACTCGGTTAAATTCTGTACAATAAAGGCTTACTCATTCATATATTTTACAGATGAATTTTCTTACCCAAATTCTTCACATTGTCGGCAATGGTGCCAGTGCTTATATTTTATCGCGCAACCTCCGAGATGCTCAAACTCGTCCGAATGTACTGGCTGGGTTTCAGATGGCAGAGTCGGGATCAGTGCCTTTTCTAGAGAAATTACGCGATCGCGCCGTTGCAGAAGGGGACAGTTGGCTAGCAGAAAAACTAGATCATCATGCAGCAGATGAACGTCGTCATGGACAGATTTTTGCCCAGGCATTAAAACGTCATAATAAGCAAGTGATTGACTTCAAAAAGTTAGCTGAGGAAGCTGAAAAAAACGAGACTAAAAAAGCAGAGCGAAAAAGTCCATTTTTTGATGCTTATTTTAAAGGCTATTCTCAGACCGACTTAAAAGCAGAAAATATTGATTGGATTGTATTTATTGGCAGTACTTATATTTTAGAATTGGATGCCACTAAAGACTTCCAACGCATGGCTCATGCTTTACCAGATGAAGATCTCGTTTTAAGTAGTGTGAAAAAGGGAATTTTGAGTGTTGCCCAGGATGAAAACCGTCACGCTAGCTATTTACATGAAGCCTTACATCGGCGTTTATCTGCGGCTGAAGCAGCAAAAGTAATTGATCAATGGCGCAGTCGAAAAGTTGAGGCATTATTAGCGATGGTGGGGGGTTTCATTGAACAAAATGGACAAAGCAGAAATTTAGTTCAAGATGGCGCACCTACCGACACAATGGATGAAGTTCAGTTGACAGAATTAGAGGCAGCATAACCTTAAAGAATGATGTCGGCATGAACACAAAAATCATGTCTTGATTTGCTTTAAGTTCATCAATGTTGTGCTTTAAGATCTATCCTTTGGAAAGACTAAAGCACAACAGTCTCTAGAGAGTATTTTCTGAAACCTCGACCTATTCTATGATGTAGAAACTAAAGGAATTGATCATAACTGTTAAAGGTAATTAAGAGTTGCCAGTTTGGCAACACTAAGAAGATTTTAATCATTAAAATAGCCTTGATTAACTTTTAATTATGGGACAGATTCCACATAAAATCATGGAAATTCGCAATCTTTCTTACCTAGAAACATTGTCAACTCAAACCACTCAAGTGACTACAGGGGCAGGCGTGGCCGTCTCAGTAGATGCTTCTGGAGATGCTATTGGTGAATTGACCCTAGTAGCAGTTGATCTCTCAGCTAATGTTGTGAGCCATGAACAGGGGGCTGTGGGAGTGGGAATAGCTACAGTGTCAGCTCACGCCCAAGATCCGGAGAACGCAACTACCGCAGCGCAATTAGAGGCTGATGCATTAGCCCGAGTTTCCCGGCAGCATTCAGGATCTTACTCCATTGATACAGGAGCTGAGTCTTATTCGGGTGGGTATGTCGTCTCGATTGCCATAGACTAGTGACTCATCTGATTTCACGCAATATTTTAACAGAGAGCTGATCAGACAGTCATTCATTTTTCTAATTTAAAAGAGCAAGCTAACTACTAGTATTTATAGTCGTTTTAATTCAGACATTAACCCATTCGGTTCTGAATAAAACCTCAACAGCCTTTACAGAGATTGATGTCTACCGTTAAATCGCCTTTTTTCGTAAGAATAGTAATATCGCTTCACTAATTTCTTGAGGCCAGTGTTCCTGAGGATAATGTCCGGCTTTTTCTAACTGAATAAACTCCGAACCTGAAATAGAGTTTGCAAATGCTTGAGCTTGTTCTATTGTCAGCCAAGGATCGGCAGTTCCCCAGATAATTTGTGTGGGATGATCCCAGGTTTTAAACCCCGATACAATTTCATTCATTGCTTGTTTAAGCTGCAAATTTTTAATCGTTGCAATTAGCGATCGCCCAGTGGCAGAGGCTTGTAAAAAGGGACGACGATAGACATCTAAATCTTTATCTTCAATCACAAAACGACTTCCTCCTTCTAGGTTTCGATCTACCAGTAATGGATCTTGCGCCATCATATCCCCCACAAGTGGTAGCCCGATTTGTTGAATTTTCCAGGGTAATTTAGCATCGATTGAAACGGGAGTATTGAGAATAATTAACCGTTCAATTTTATCTGGATAACGTAAAGCATATTGTAAACCCACTGAGCCTAAAAACCCTTGTACCACTAAGTGAAATTTACTCAGTTCCATTGCTTCAATAAACTGATTCAGTGCCTCAACAAATGCATCGGGTGTATAAGAAAAATCTCGTTTCTCGAGTTTAGCAGAAAACCCAGACCCCATCCAGTCTGGAGCAATTGTTCGGTAGTTTTGATCGGCTAATTTTGTCATCAACTGCCGCCAACTATAGCTTTGAGAAATTAAGCCATGTAACAGTAAAATGGGAAGTTTATCTGTATTGTCTGGAGTTGTTTCTCGATAAAACCATTCTAATTTACCGACTTCTAAAGTATTTTGATGACTTGACACGATTATTATGGGTAGATGATAATAAATTGATTTAAGCCTACAGCATCACTGCCAGTCTGTAAACTCACTTTACTTTTATTTGCTGATTTTTAATTGTGGAATTGGATATTCAAACCTTTACTGTCAATAAACGCTTTCCCCTCACCATTAGCCGGGGGACAACGGCTCAGTCTACCAATGTTTGGGTCAAAATCAAACAAGATGGCATAGAAGGCTGGGGAGAAGCGTCTCCTTTTTCTGTGGGAGATATTCCACAAACTGCTGAAACATTAGTCCAAGCTTTAACCGCAATTAAACCCCAGCTTGCTCATCTTACGCCTTTTGACTTTCAGTTAATTGAATCAATATTATCTCAAACTCAATTACCCTCTGCTGCAAAAACCGCTTTAGATTTAGCTTGTCATGACTGGCTTGGGAAAAAAATAGGTTTACCCTTATGGCAATTATGGGGATTAAATCGTGATAAAATTGTACCGATTTCTGTTACCATTGGGATTAATACTCCAGCCGGAGCGCAAGCAAGAGTTAAAGACTGGATTGATTATTTAAATGTCCGAGTTTTGAAGGTTAAATTAGGCAGTCCTGAAGGTATTCTTGCCGATCAAGAAATGTTATTAGCCGTGAAAGCGGTTGCACCAAAAGATGCTTTATTGTATGTCGATGCTAACGGCGGTTGGAGTTTGTCAGATGCCATTACAATGTCTCATTGGCTAAAATCTGTCGGGGTTGAATATATCGAACAACCTTTAGCGGCTAATATTACATTACAACAGTTACCTGAACTTTATCAACAGTCACCTTTACCGATTTTTGTCGATGAAAGTTGTTGGACAAGTCAAGATATTCCTCAACTCGCTAGTTTTGTCGATGGTGTTAATATTAAACTAATGAAATCAGGTGGACTCAGAGAAGCACTCAGAATGATTCATACGGCAAAAGCTTATGGTTTAAAAGTAATGTTTGGCTGTTATTCTGATAGTAGTTTAGCCAATACTGCGGCGGCTCATTTAGCGCCATTAGCCGATTATTTAGACTTAGATTCTCATTTAAATTTACTAGATGATCCGTTTCAAGGTGCAGATATTCACAATGGTTGTTTAATTCCGAATACTCAACCGGGTTTAGGCGTAAGTTTGAAGTAGTTCTTCGTCAAATAACAACAAAAGCAAATTACTATTCTTCGCCTTCAGTAATACCAACTGCTTGATTAAACCGTTGCATTTCAACCGATTGATTACCATAAACCCCATCAATTTGCTGTTGACAACATTCTATTGCAAAATCATTTAATTCTTCAGGTTCAATGTCAAACATTTGTTGAAAAGTCTCAATTTGTACTCGGCAAAACCAGGGACGATCTGAATAAATTTTACAGTCTCGATTTTGATTATCATAATGAATACACCAGCCATCTTCTCCCACTAAACTCAGGTAATATTCCAAATCTTCTGGGGAAAGATACTGATCTAATTCGGGACGATCTGCGGGATTCAGATTACAACAAGCGCCACACTGTTTGACACAACACCAAGTTGCCACAAGGGTTTTATTTCACTCCAATAACTCTATTTTACTCTATTTTTTCTATTAATTTGTCGGAGGATTAGGACGTTTTAAACTCGGTGGCGTTTCATCAGATTGATTCTCCGTTTGGGTTTCTGCTTCGGCTTCAGCCACTGTCTTCTCAGTATCTTCTACTGGGGTTACAACTTCTTCTGGCGTAGTCTCTATTGTCGCTGTTGATTCTTCAACGATTTCTGCGGTTTCAACCTCTGCTTCTGACTCAGTGATGGGTTCTTCAACAATTTCGACTGTTTCGATAGTAGCAGCAGTTGGCTCAATTTCCCCCACATCAACTATAGCAGGAGAAGTGGTTGTAACCACAGGATTATCCGCCCGATCAATTAAATCCGCCAGTTCAATTAAATCCGCTTTTTCTGTCTCTTCTTGTGGTTCTACAGTTGGGGAAGTTAATTCTTCAAACGGGGACTTACTGGCAATTTCATTGTCTGTTGTTTCTGTTATTTCTGCGGTTTCAATTTCTGTTTCAATTTCTGTCTCAGTTATCTCCCAATTTGAAATCTCATTGTCTGTTATTTCGACTGTTTCTGTTTCACTTGGGATGACTTCAGCAGTTGTTGTGATTTCCGCTTCAGGCGTTGGAGACACTTCAGGAACTTCAGCTTTCACAGCTTGTGCTGGACTGATGGGTTGTGGGGGTTTTGGCTTTCTGCCAAAGATACCTGTGACCACTCCCAACAGTTGAGACAGCGGATTTTGGCGTTTTGATTTAACTTTAGCAGTAGGACGCGCCTTAGTCAGAATTTTCGTTTCAGCTTTAACCTCTGCAACGGTTTCTTCGATTTTATCTTCTACCGTTTCAGCAATATCTTCAGCTTTATCTGTTACCCTTTCAACAATATCTTCAGCTTTATCTGTTGCCACTTCCACCCATTCTTCTACTTTTTCTGCCACATCTTCCGCTTTATCTGTGGCTGCTTCTATCAACACTTCGGCCGCTTCTGTGACTTCCTCAATTACTTCTGACGGTGTAGTGTTGACGGGTGGAGTTGTAACTTGAGGGTTAGAAACTATAGTCGGTTCTGATGGAGTGACCACTGGAGTGACGACGGGAGATTTTTCCAGTTTTACAGGAGACTCAACGGCTGTAGCTAAAGTAGAACCTTGAGAAGGTAAGACTTGATTCACTCGTTTCTCAACAGCGGCGGGAATGGGAGTTTTCAAGCCTTCAGGGGTAACCCGACGGCGTAACGTTACCGTTTGCCAACCCAGCCAGCCTAACAAAGCCACACTCGCAGTTTGACCCAGAAGAACCGCCCCTGTGATCCGTCCTGCACAAACCCATAATATTAAAGCATAAAATAGTCCCACCCCACTCCAGACAAAGTCATTTTTGCGGTGGATTTCTGGAAAAAAGAAAGCTGCTATGTATAGTGCAAGGCTGCTGATGGCAACCGCAACTGCCAAGATGTATGCAAGCATCTTGTCCTCCGAATCTAGTTAACAAACGCCTATGGCGACATTGTACCGTTCTGTGAGGCGTAACGGTCAAATATTAAGATTAATCTATTTCTTTAGGATGAGTTCACGATCTACTTGGACTAAAAATTTTATTAATTATTTAGAATTCACCTTAACAACTGCTGTATTCTTTCAGTATTTTTACGGTTTAACATCTTAGCCAATTTCTGTATGATATTGCTGTGATAAAAATCACTTTATTATTGTAAGCAATCTCACACTTTTTCGAGGGTCTCATCATAGAGAATTGTAGCGAAATTCTTTACTATTTCATACAGGCTGAGTCAGAATTGATAATTTGGAAGAGGAGCTGAATCATGTTAGAGAAATTAATCCTTGCAACGATCCTAACCTTATCGCTGTATATTCGCTACAATCCTTTCACAGCGCATCAATATCTGACTCAGGTTCAACATCAAGAATTTTCAGTCAATACTAACCTAATCACTTGGAAAGCCAGATAAATATTTCATCAGTTATCGCAAGTTTTATACAAGCTGATAAATAGATTTAATTATAGATTTAATTTTTAGTAATTATAAATAATTTGTAATATAGCAATAATTCTTGATTGTCAGAAAATATCATTTATGAGGCAAGCAGACAATAGAGAGTAGGGAACAGCGGATCTGGGAACTCATCAAAAATCCTGTACAGACGTTACATGTCACGTCACGAGATCTGTCTCGCAGACTGGCTGACTTCCAATTGCTGGCCTGGGGCTGTACAAGAGAAACATAACAGATTAAAATCTCTGATATCCCATTGTCTCAATCGGTTCAGTTAAATGAATCAAGATGTTGAAATTCGTCATTTACTCGATCTAATGCCGGCTTCGGGTCGGATGATGACTCAGCTTGTCAGTCAACCTCAACAGTCTACCGTGATTGAGAGTCCTTTTCCCCGACCTTGGAAACCCGCGCGGCGTATTTTTATTAACTTTGATCTCTGGCAACATTTATCTAGACCACAGCGAGATTTAATTTTACTACGAACAGTAAATTGGTTGTGTAATATTCGTTGGTTTCAGCCGAATGTCAATCAAGGTATGGTGGTTGCAGCAGGATTAGGGTTAGTTGGAGAAGTGCTACAACACGATCCGATGGGGGTTGTATTAGCGGGGAGTTTAGGCGCTTTAGGGATAGTGCGAGTCTGGCAAGGAAACCATCGGACTCAAACAGAATTAGAAGCCGATGAACTAGCGTTAAAAGTGTCTCTACGACGGGGTTACGAACGTCCCTCCGCTGCCATGGCCTTGATCGAAGCAATAGAGGCGATCGCCAAACTCGAAGGACGAACTAGCCTGAGTTTTGTGGAATTAGTCCGAACCCAGAACCTGCGCGCTATTGCGGAACTATCTCCTATCGGGGTACCCAGTAGTGTTCGACAGGAACTTTAAGGTTTAACAGAAGATTTTATCGGTTGAGATAAGACTTCTGCAACAGTGTGGAGGCTACGGCGATCTCGAACCATCCAAGCATGAAGTAGAATATCTAGTTTAATTTCTTCACCCACAGGTAACTGAGAACTATTGGCTGGGACAATCATACCATCAAAGGGTGTCCAAATTGAGGTAAAATTAAGCTGATTGAGTTGATCAATATCTTGATTTAAGTCTTTTAAAAAATCACTATCTGGGCGCATTTGAACGGTTCCGGGTGTGATATAAAAGTAGGCTGTCCAGGTGCCATTATGGGGGGAAGAAATAGTGATAAACCGTTGAACCCGATTAATTCCGCCTAAGCGTTGGATATAATATCGACTAACAATTCCTCCCATACTAAATCCTAATAAATCAAAGGGTTGATCGTCTGGGAATGTATTGTCAACATAGTCTGTAATTTGTTGTGCTAATCGATCCAGTTTAAAAAATCCGCCTCTAGGTCGGAGGTTAAAACGATGTACTTCCCAGCCTTGTTGAGTTAAGTAGGCTGACATTCTATTAAAGATATTATTTGTATCGAAAATACCATGAATGAGTAAAACAGGATTACGAGGATTAGAAGACATGATTAAACCACAAAGACACAAAGGAGTGATTGAGATGAGAATATTATTTAATTTCTAATATTCATAGAGTATGGATCAATAATATCAATGAAATCTGAAATATTGATCTATATTATTAGAGGTTGCCATCAAAAGCTGAAATTTATCATAAAAATTATCGAGGGATTGCAGGACGCACTAATATCACGGTACAATCACAACCACGAGCAATCGCTTCTGGGATATTGCCTTGAATCACTTGTCTCAGCATTCCTTCCTGACTTGCCCCCAAAACAATCACATCACATTGGCGTTGATGAGCCACATCTAACACCCCATGGGAGACAAATTGAGTGCAAACTGCTGTTACGTCAATCTCAGCTTCAATATAGGAACTTAACCCCTGAGCGACAAAATCTAAAGTTCGTAGTTCTTCTTCAAGATGATGATCTTTAATTACTTTTAATAATAATACATTGGGCTGTAAACTCAGTTGCATTAAAGCCGGTAATAGTTGTAGCGCAGCCGCTTGTTTTGAGCCATCTCGAACGGGTACTAGCCAACGGTTCCAATGTAAACGCAGATAGGAAGAAAAATTAAACTGTTTGGCAGAAAAGTTAGAAGCAGCCTCCTGTGTTAAAGGGATAGCCGTTTCGTGAATCTCTTCAAATTGCTGTATTTTATAACGCTGTTGTTTTGCCCATTTCACCACCACGACTTCTGCCGTTGCTTGCCGCATAATATGATCAACTACATCTCCAAACACTCGATCATGATTAGAAACTTCTCCGCGCCATCCAATTAAAATTAAATCAATATGGCGATCTTTAGCAGCCTCTAATACCGCTTGTGCTACATCATGAGCGACTCTGACTTGAGTATGAAGCGGAATTTTCCAAGTGGTTGTGATATGTTCAGCAGATTTAAATAACTCTAAACTGCGTTGCAATGAAACAGACGTTTCACAACAAGACTGATGGCGAGGAATGATAATCACACTGATGCATTCTATCTCATAATTTCGTTCTCGGGCGATCGCCACAGCCACTCTCAATAAAGCGGGGGCGGTTTGAGGGTTGTGTAATGAAATTAACAGTCGTCCCGATCCCGTTTGGGGCGATCGCTTATAATACACCGGATAAGACGGTTCTGTATGTCGCCCGATTTGGGTCGCTTCTCCGGTAATATAATTAATTTCTGTACGGATAATATCGCTGCGGGTAATAATCCCTACAACTTTACGGCCTTCGACGACGGGTAAGCGACTGGGTTTGTATTTTGCCAATAAATACAACACTTCACTTAAAGCATCATTCGGTTTAACGGTGATAGGCTGCTTCACCATAAATTGATGCAGCGGGGTTTGTGGGTCAAGAAAACGCTTATTAACTGCTTCTATATCTTGTTCTGTGACAATTCCAATTAATTTTCCTGCTTCAACCACCGGAAAACCGCGATGATGGGACTGAGTAAAGCAGGCGCGAACTTTGTCTAAAGGTAATTCACTCTCCAAGGTTTCGACCTGACATTGCATAATATCGCCAGCGGTAAGAGTACTGAGGGAGTCATGTTCGGTTTGGTCGCGATTCAGTTCAATGCCATTAAGCTGTAATAAGCGATCATATAGGGAGTAAGAATCTAACCGTTCGGAAACCAAATAAGCCACCACGGTACAAATCATCAGTTGCAGAACTAGATTAAAATCTCGGGTAATCTCAAATACAATCACCACAGAAGTCATAGGAGTGCGAGACACAGCACAGAAAAAAGCCGCCATTCCCGCTAAAGCAAAGGTGGTGGGAGATTCTAAATTAATCCAAGCGGCCTCCCAAATTCCGATTAATTCCCCTAAAGCAGCGCCTAAAATGAGAGACGGGGCAAATAGTCCCCCGGGGGCGGCAGAACTGGCGGCAATAATCGTCAGAAGAAAGTAAGCTAAAAAGACAGAAGCCGCCCCATGCCAAGTAATATCACCACTTAAAATAATTTCTCGCAGTCCGGCGTTGTTGCGAAATGCCACAGGCAGCAGAGAAACAATTAACCCACACAATACCCCAGAAAGCGCCATCCGCCAGGGCAAGCTTAACTTCAGGGTTTGACGGTTGAACCGCATTAATTTGACAATGGCACGGCTAAACAGGGTTCCGAATACTCCGGCAGCAATCCCTAAAACAATATAAAATGGAATTTCAGGAATTTCGAGTAACCACTGATGATAAGAGGCTTGTAGGGCTTCTAGGGGCAGTTGTTCCGGTGTAATTTCTCTACCGCCCAACAGTCGCGCCACCACCGCACCGATAAAAGAGGCAATAATTGCAGGGCCCAGGGTAATGCCAGAAATATCATGTAGCAAGTCTTCCACCACAAATAACACCCCGGCTAAAGGGGCATTAAATCCGGCTGCTAAACCCGCCGCCGCACCACAGGCAATCATTTGATGGCGATAAGTGGGAGAAGTAGGAACCCAGCGACTAATCCAAGCCGCAATGGCCGCGCCAATTTGTACCGTTGGCCCTTGTCGTCCTAAGGTTAAACCCGCTCCCATGGTAAACATTGTACCGATGAGTTTTGCGATCGCCACCCGTAAATCAAGAGAAATTGGGAGTCCGGCTAATGCGGCTTTGACTTGAGGCACCCCACTCCCAGAGGTTTCAGAGGCAAAGCGTTCAACCAAAACCCCGGTAATGAAGCCGCCAATTAAGCCTAAACCGGGGAGAAATAGCCAAGGGGGAATATCGCTATGTAGGGAATAATACACCCGCCATGAACCCAGCCGCCCGGCCCCTTCTTTGAGACAAAAAGCAGCCAGTCCAGAGACGATACCAATAATACAAGCTTCAAACAGAGCCAGACGTTTCGGAGAGCCGGGTTGTTGAATTTGAGTAATGAAACGCTGCCACAATTCTGACAGTTGCTTTGGCAGGATAACTTGCCCCATACTAATCCTTTGAATCAGTTATTAGTAATTCGTCACTGCGAAGGAAGACCGAAGAGGTTCGAGGGAAGAAGTTTGAGGGTTTAGATTCGGCTTTAACTCCCACCTGCGCCGCAATTGTCGTAAACGATAAGGCTTGCATCCTATAATACGTTAGAAGTAAAAGCATCCTTCGACCTTCAAGGAAGAAGGCGAGCGCCTCTGCGCGCTTGAGAAAGACCTTTGGTCATTTATTGTGAGTGATTGATCTTTTGAGAAAGCACCCGCATCAGCAACTCGGGTATAGAAAACGGTAATTTGGAGTCATAACGCCCCAACAAATAAGCAAAAACAAACAACGAACAACAAATAACCCTTCTAGGTATCGTATATCCGGGCTTCAGCAGCCTCGGGGTTTTCTTCGCAATATTCTTCAAAGGCTGTTTTAGTGATAGGTTTAGCTTGTTGATGAGCCGCTTCAGCTTGTAATTCTTCTACAATATCCCAAGCGGCGGCACAGTCTTTAGAAGTGGCTCCTTTGAGTGCACAAACTGCTCGGGCTTCTTCAATTGTTTGTTGAATTCGATCCGCTAAAACCAGACTTTTTGGCTGCTCAACAAAATCCCCTTTTGCCAGGATATCACCAATAGAGATAACGCCCATGAGTGTATCTTTAATCACAGGGGCCAAGTGAATTCGGGTATTGGCAAATAAACGGGCAACATATTCGACACCTAAATCTGGATTGACTACAATGCAAGGCTTTGTCATAATTTCATACACTCGCATTTTTTTAGGATCGAAGCCATAAGCGACGACTTTGTAAATCACATCCGTTTCAGTCACAATACCGTAAGCATCTGCTTCGTTGCGGCGTTCGACAATTAAAGCCCGTCGTTTTGACTCGTTCATCAGCTTTACTGCTTCTGCTACCGTTGCTGAACCTTTAATGGTGGCCACATCTGTTGTCATTACATCTTGTGCTTTTAACATAATTGCTCCTGAAATTCATCCAACTCTAACGCGCTATAAGCCCTAAATTCAAAAAATGGGCTTCATCACTATTACATCATTATTTGATCAATTTCGAGCAATCAAAATTGACTGAGTTAGTACTCGAATACTCAATAAATTGGACTCTTGCTGCAATAGAGCTGCTAAATTGTTTTGGAGATTGTGCAATGGCTATTGTGGCGGCTACCGCTCACTAGCAATAAGCCGAGACGGCATCTATCAAATATTTTCTCCCATCTTAGCCACTGCTATATACTAATTTTACTCGATTTATCAATAAATCATTCAAATAAGCCCCCAGAATTAAGGGATTTGAGAGCAATATCATTTACCAATAATTTTTTATCGCTATCAGTAGACTCTCGAAGATTACTGGTATAAGCTCAATCATTTTAGGGAACAGACAAGCAGGATGACTTCACTGACTCGTAAATCGTTTTTTTTATTATAAAATAATTCATAAAAAACACTAAAAATGCTATATATTCAGCAAGATAAATCTTTATAATTCAAATAATAATACCAATTAATAGACATTCATTATAGATCGTTTACTGGATAATATTGTAATTAATCGGGAATTCAATAGAAAAAGGGTGACATCAGGTGAAATGGCGACAACTATTATTATGAATGATTACAAGATTGCTCCAAGTCCTGGTATAGATCGCCCTTTTCCCAATACAGAATAATCGATAATAGATTTGATTTTCAGTGAATATTAAGTGACAGAACCCATCAATCAACGGTTTAATTCCTGGTTTCAGGAAAGATTGAGATAGTTGATCAACTTTTCTACTCCTCACACATACTATCCAATTACTGAAATGAAAACTAACCAGGCTTGGAGAAAAAAATAGTCCTTTCTAGGTGTGGTTTAGGCGAGATTTTGATGAAGAGATATGAGATTTTAAACTGTTGCTGCATCAGGATTTAAAATTAATCTAAGCAGCAAACAACAATCTAATACTCAGTGAAAATAAATCGGATCTATAGATCTGATTCTACGGGTTGCTCAAGCTCATTTTGTTCCGTCTTCAAAACATAATCTGACAGTGCCATTAACACCTCCGGTTTAATATTCAATAAATAAGCTAAAACTGCCATATCTCCGTTAGGCAGTCGGCCGCCGGATGCCAGAGAAGACAGAAACCGATGACTCAAGTCTTTAACCTCATCACTCTCGACAGGTGGAATTTCACCTCGCTCTTGAGCGTCTCTAATTGCTTTTTGAACGATAAAAGCCGCCAGAGAAGCTGGTTTATCTCCGAGAGCCTGCGCCCATCGTTCTAGGGCTTCTCCGAGGGCGTCTGGAAGGGTAACGTAATATCGCTTGCTCATATTTCCACAATATACCTTAATTTCTTATCTTACTCTTACAAACTACAAAATAGACACCAATTGGTTACTTATAGTTTGTAAGTTGCTTGACAGTTACTATAAAGTAACTTAAACTCTAGATCAAGTTCAGGAAAGTCTCTATTGACTGAAATAGAGAGTACAGATCCGCAGTCTGCAAAATAGGGCTGTCAGAGCGATCAGCAATCACACTCAGGTACAAACCTGAAACTCTGACTATTTTTAGATTCTTAGTGCATGAGTCTTTCGTTTAATAACACAAGCATTTGTCTTGAGTGAATGTTCCACGTCGGAGTCATTCAGCAAAGCAACGCCTGCTTATTTAGTTCAAATTCGTCATTTCACAAAGTCTGCCTACCATGAAGAAATACGTCCTCAAGTTCAAGTCTGATTCTTATCTCAAGCCTGTTCCTTTTAATCTCAACAAACTAGATGCCCAGACCCTAAAGTCATACAAGGCAGGAGATGAAATTGATGTCAGCGAATATACTCCAAAATTACAAGGAAATCATGTTCGGGTCATTTTAGAGAACTTTGATCCCAATACAGATTATATCGAAGACGTTGAAAAGTTCTTTTACTGTTCTGAAGAAGATATTGAAATTCTACTGAGTGAAGTCGCGTTTGATGGGGAAGATCCGCAACAGTTTCCCCCACCACGCCCCTCAAAAGTCGATTTAGATGTAGCCTATCATAGCCAACTTAACAATAAAAACAATCCTTACGGTTCTTGTAATGTCACCAGTATGTCAATGCTGCTGAAGTTTTACGGGGTTGAGCCTCGGACTGAGGCTGATCGAAATTGCGGTATCCAGCTTGAGGATGTCCTCTACGAAAGAACCTTAGACTGGGACGCTCAATATGGTATGACCACCCGCCATGTACCAGATTATCTGATGCGACTGCTGCGGGAATTTGGAGATAAATATGGTAATGGTGCCTTGCAGGAGTCCTATTTCAACCCAACCGCTTCTGAAGAAGACATCAAGCAACATATTGCGAACGGTAACCCCGTTGTAGTCCATGGCTACTTTACCAATTTTGGTCATATTATCGTGGTTAAAGGCTATGATGATCAGACTAAAGAATGGATTTGTAACGATCCCTACGGTAAATGGCTCGGCTATTCTGGCGGTTATGATACCAGCGTCAGTGGCGAGAGTGTCCGCTATGGCTATGATAACTTCTATCGCGCCTGTTATGAAGGCGGAATTTGGGCGCACTTCCCCATCCCTCGCAGTATTTATCTCAATCGCGCCGCTGTCCAAGGGGCAGAAGTTAAAACCCTTCAAACTCGCTTAAAACAGAGAGGGTTTGATGTTGCAGAAACCGGTTTATACGATAAGAAAACCGCAGATGCCGTCATACAGTTTCAAGAACAATGTCGCCTCAAAGCGGATGGTGTAGTTGGCCCGGCTACCTGGGGAGCGTTATTTAATACCCTAGCCTAATTCATTCTTCTGTAGAGATGTTATACGTAATGTCTCTACACTAATTTGTCATGTCTAATTGAGCTTTAATTGCATCAATAGTAAACATCTCAAATTAGCAGGCAAACGAAATTAGAGAATTTTCTTGCCCCTCTTCTATCAGGAGAAGGGGTAGGGAGGGGTTTGTTTTAAATTCATCTTCCTCTTCCTCACGTTACAAACAATATTGGCGTAGCAATAGCGCTAGTGATGTCACGAATAAAAAATAACGAATGACTCACAACATATGTCAACTGTTTTTAGAATTCGGATACAAGATCAACAGAGTTCCCATACTTGGAAAACTCATTTAGAATTTCATCAGGATGAGGCACTACGGGAGAAACGGGGGCTATTTAAATTTAAGCCAGAAGACTTTAGTGCATTACAAAGTTTATCCGTTAGAGAATATGGTACTTACTTAGGAAAAGCGCTCTTTCAAGAGTATGAATTACGGGAGTTTTTCAGTAGTGCTTTTCAAAATAGTGAACAATTAATGAAGGTGGCTTTATCGGTAGAAGTCGATGCATCTTCAGAATCTCAACAATTAAAAGGACTACATTGGGAACGGCTTTGTGTTCCAATTGAACAGAATTGGGAATATTTGGCACTGCATCAACGTTTGCCTTTTGCTCATCATGTTTCTACGGGAAATTTACGAAAATATTCTTTAATTCAAAAAGAGGATTTAAGAGCTTTAATTGTTATTGCTAACCCAGAGAGTTTAGAAGAGGAATATGGTTTAGCGGCGATTAATGTTGAGACGACTGTGGCTAAAATTCAGGCAGCGTTAGGAGATATTCCCTGCGATATTTTAGCGAATGATTCTGATCAGGCTTTAGGTTTACCCACTCTAAAACAGATACGGGAACAACTGAGTATTGCTAATCCACCCTATACAATTTTACATATTGTTTCCCATGGTCGGGTAGATTCCAAAGGAGAAACAACTCTTTATTGGAGTGATGAAGAAAATCAAGTTGAACCGATAAAAGATAAACATTTTATTGAACAATTACGGATTTGCGAACATTTACCTCATCTTATTTTCTTATGTTGTTGTTCGAGTGCTAGCTTTTTTCAAGGATTAGCTCAAAAGCTAATTGAACAGTTAGGAACACCCGCTGTTATTGCAATGACCGATAAGGTTAGTATTAACACAGGGATTGCTTTAACCGAAAACTTTTATCCTCGATTACGGGAATCTGGGAATGTTGATATTGCGTTAAAACGGGCGGCTGCACCCTTAGCAGAACGGTATGATATCACGGTTCCTGCTTTATTTAGTTATCGAATTAATTCAGCGTTATTTGGAATTCAGGTTAATATTACCGGGGGAAGCGATTACGCGATTCAAGTTTTTGCTCAATCTGCTTCTGGCAATTTAGCCCTAAATAATAGTCAAGCAAAGGTTACTGAACCCTATAAATTTCTCAGTTATTATAATACTTCCGATGCAGATATTTTCTTTGGGCGTGAAGCGATTACTGAGCAATTAGTCTCTAAAATTATTAGTCATAAAATTGTTTTAATTAACGGTAAGTCTGGCAGTGGTAAAACGTCTTTAATTAATGCAGGGATTATTCCCGGTTTAATGGAAAAAGGATATTTTACTCTGATATTTCGAGATTATCGCTATCCCACAGAAAGTATTAAAGCCGCTTTAACTCAACTGGAACAAGTTAATATTAACCTCGATCATTGTCAGACTTTACTCGAATGTCTTCAAGCCACAATTAAACAAACCGGACAGCCAATTGTTATTGTTTTAGATCAGTTTGAACGATTCTTTTTAAATTTACCCGAAGCCCAATGGCGACAATTTGCCCAAGAATTAAAAGATTGTCTCAATGCGAGCGATAGTCAACAAATGAATATTGTGATAGCGCTGCGGGTTGATTTTTATGGGCAATTAGGAGAATTTTGGGATGATATTCCAGAAATAAATACCGAAAGTTATCAGCAATATCTCAAACCTTTAAATATTACAGAAGCCACCGCTGCCATTGAGAAACCCCTAGAAAAAGTAGAGGAAAATATTGAGTATGATCCAGACTTCTTAACGCAATGTTTAGTACCCAGTTTATTACAAGGCAGTTCTAGTCAATCTCAAGGAAAAATTGAACCCGTTCACCTACAAATTGTTTGTAATCAACTGTTTGAAGCCGTAAAAAGCCGCTATGCGGAAAAGCTGAATCAGGGAAAATGGATTGCAATTAAACAAGATATTTACGATGAATTAGGCGGCGTTGAAGGAATTTTACAGGGGTATGTAGAAGTTATTCTCAATCGTCACTATTCCCCCGATCAACAAGAAATTGTGAAATCCATTTTAAAGCAAATGGTTAGTAGCCAAGGAACCCGCGTTTATCAATCTATTACAAATATTGCCAATCATCTGAACGTCGATTCTAAAGTAGTTGAAGAAGTAATAGAAAAACTCGATCAAAGTCGGTTAATTGAGACGGTTTCTGATCAAAAAAGTGGAGAAAAGAAACATTCTATTACCCATGATTACTTAGCTCGACATATTAATCAATGGTACACCCTGCGTGAATTAGAACTACAAAAAGCCCGAGAATTATATGACCGCTGTTTGCAAAACTGGCATTTGAATTCTCGCAACCGCATTCCCCGCAGTCAACTTAAATATTTACGCAAATATAAATCTAATTTATTAACTTGGAAACCCGAAGGAAAACAACTTTTTAAAGAAAGTGAATGGCTGTATCACGCCTTAAATGGGGCAGTGGTGGGGGGGTTAGTTACCTTAAGCTTGGTGGCTGTTGCCGCCTTAACCGGACAAACAGAAGCAACCCTTGGTAAAGTTCGCTCCTCCCAACAGGCCTCAGAATTTTTCTTAAAAAGCCGCGATCGCCAATTAGAAGGACTCATTGAGGTATTGAGGGCCAAAACCCTACTCCAAAACAACCGAATGTTACGCTTTTCTAAACCCGATCCGTCTTTGCAAACTCGGGTCAGAGCAACCTCCTGGAAAGCCTTCTATCAAACCCGAGAACAATATCGCTTATGGCATCAAGACTGGGTTTATAGTGCTGATATTAGCCCGGATGGCAAATCGATTGTTACCGCTTCTAGAGATGATATAGCTCAAGTTTGGAGTCGTCAAGGAAAACTGATTTCTACTCTCGAAGGACACCAAGGTGATGTCTATGACGCTCGTTTTAGTTCCAATGGCTATTTTATTGTAACGGCTTCATCTGATGGCACTGCGATGTTATGGAACCCCAGTGGTGAACTATTGGTGGTGTTGTCAGGACACAAGGATGAGGTTAATAGCGCCCGGTTTAGTCCAGATGGAAATCGAATTGTCACAGCTTCTGCAGATGGCACTGCTAAAGTGTGGGATCTTAACGGCATCCTATTAACGACCCTCAGCGGACATCAAGATGCAGTCGGCAGCGGGCGCTTTAGCCCCAATGGTAATTTTATTGTCACCACCTCTAACGACCGAACAGCAAAGCTTTGGGACTCAGATGGCAAGTTACTGCATACGTTAAACCATGACAGTTTTGTCTGGAATGCTAACTTTAGTCCCGACAGCAAAACAATTGTGACGGCTTCATTTGATGGGACGGCTAAACTCTGGGACTTGGAAGGGAAAGCGATCGCCACTCTAGAACATCCCGCTTGGGTTTGGAATGCTAACTTTAGCCCCGATGGTAACACCATTATCACCGCTGATGAAGAGGGTATCCCTCGGCTGTGGAACCGCAAAGGGGAGTTGTTACAAGCCTTTGAAGGACACCGTAAACGCATCTGGAACGCTAGCTTTAGCCCGGATGGTCAAACCATTGTTACCCCTTCAGTCGATGGTACGGCTAAAATCTGGAACCTCAAAGGGCGGTTGCTGGCGACTTTAGGGCATCGAGATGTCGTGTATAGCGCCCTATTTAGCCCAGATGGTCAAACCCTAGTGACAACTTCTGAAGATGGTACCGCCAAAATTTGGAATATTAACGGTCAACAGCCAATTATTTTGACCCATCAGCAGGGGGTTTGGTATAGCGAATTTAGCCCCGATGAGAATTTTATAGTCAGCGCTTCTGAAGATAGTACCGCTAAGTTATGGAACCCTAAAGGGGAGTTACTGGCGACATTAGAACATACAGCGCGGGTGTATCGCGCTCACTTTAACCCTCGAAGTGATGGGCTGATTACCACTTCCATTGATGGTACAGCCAAGTTATGGGATCTTGAGGGTAAACTCTTAGCTACATTTAACCATGACGATGGGGTGATTAGTGCCAGCTTTAGCCCAGATAGTCAACGGGTGGTCACCGCTTCTATTGATGGCATTGCTAAAGTGTCGAATCAATCGGGTGAACTGTTAACCACTCTACAGCATCAGAAACAAATTAATTATGTTGATTTTAGTCCCGATGGGAATTTAATTGTCACCGCTTCTAATGACAATACTGCCAAACTCTGGAACCTTGAGGGTGAGTTATTGGCAACTTTATACCATCAACATTGGGTCATTACTGCTGAGTTTAGCCCCGATGGTGAAACAATTATTACCGCTTCTGATGATAAAACCGCTGCAATTTGGAATCTTGAAGGTCAACTATTAACCACTCTCAAAGGACATCAGGATGCCGTTAATAGCGCCCAATTTAGTCCCGATGGTAATTTAATCGTCACCGCTTCGTTAGATGATAATACGGCTCGGATCTCGAACCGTCAAGGGCAATTGCAGACCACCTTGTGGCATTCCAGTGCAGTTTTAAAAGCAGACTTTAGCCCCGATGGTCAGACCGTTGTCACAGCAGCCGAAGATGGCAACGCCAGAGTCTGGAATTTGAAAGGGCAATTGCTGGCAACTTTAATCCATGATGAGGAAGTCAATAGCGCCCAATTTAGCCCGGATGGTGATTTTATTGTTACCGCTTCAAAAGACGGTAGCGCTAAGGTGTGGCCGTTTCCCCCATTGTCTGAATTGATTAAACAAACCTGCGATCGCGTGGGTAACTATCTCAAGAATTCGCCCAATGTCTCAGATAGCGATCGCCGTCTGTGCGATCGAATTGCCAAGCCTCAGGGTCCATGAGGTCAATGGGAAGGAAGAGGGAAGAAGGAAGAGGGCGATACGGTTTGGAGACAGCTTGGATTTTAACTCAGACTCAACTGTCGTCAACGATTTGGCTTGCACCCCACGATTGGTGTTTAAGTATTTTCATCCTTGATCCTTGATCCTTCTTCCTCCTTCAAGGAAGGTCTTCAACCTTCGCTTAATCAGGGTCAATGCATTTGTAACTTAATCAAAATCTGACAATTATTCATCAATCAGGAGCTTCACCCATGGGTATTTCACAAGATAATAACGAAGAACTATTTTTTAACGGTATTAATGGCAGTACCGGAGACTATCTTTTTGCCCCTCAAACGATGGCTGAAATGTCTGAAGCAGCCCAACAGTCACTGTTTGAAAAAATTGATGGTGAATCTAAAAGCGATCCCACCGATGACGAACACCTCAGCGCTTTAATTGATCGCGATCGCCAAGAAGCTCATTTTGGAACAAAAGTCGATGAAAAAGAGATTTCTCAAACCGGATGGGGAATCATTTTTGCCCGGACTGTTGGAGATGATGTTCGCGATGCGCTGAAGGTATTAAGGCAACATCGTCTAGGACAAGCAGGGGAAGATTTTTACAAAGAATATCAGATTGGTGGACGACTCAGTGCTCATGAGTTTCTCAGTGAGTATAACGACTATTTGATCTACGGGAAAAAAGGTGAACATAATAGCACCAGTATGTATGAAGCTGCCGATCCGAAAAAAGTGCCTTACTATCTTCTGATCGTTGGGGATTTTGAAGAGATTCCCTTTTCGTTTCAATATCAGCTTGATGTACAATATGCCGTTGGTCGGATTTACTTTGATACAGCCGAAGAATACGCTCAATATGCTGAAAAAGTTGTTCAAGCAGAAACAACTAATCTGACTCTTCCCTGCCGCGCCAATTTATTCGGTGTTCGTACCCCCGGCGATCGCGCCACTGAATTGAGTGCGGACTACCTGGTTAAACCCCTGAATCAATTTTTTGAATCCGATCAACACTTTCTCAAAGAAAATTCCCATTGGCAAATTAATACTCACCTCGAAGAACAAGCCACCAAGGCTCAACTGGGTCAACTCTTAGGCGGTGAAGATATGCCAGCATTACTGTTTACGGCCAGTCATGGAGTGGGTTTTGATAAAGATGATGTTCGACAAGAAAAGTGTCAAGGTGCATTACTGTGCCAAGATTGGCCTGGGCCGGGTTCGGGAGAGATGAAAGAAGACTATTTTTTCTCTGCTGATGATATTGGTGAAGATACTAAATTAGATGGTTTAATTTCCTTCCATTTTGCCTGCTTCGGTGCGGGTACTCCCAAAGTGGATGATTTTGGTCATCGTGACAATAGTTTCCAACAAATTGCAGAAAAATCCTTTATTGCTAAATTACCTCAACGACTCTTAAGTCGGGGTGCTTTGGCGTTTGTGGGTCATGTTGATCGCGCTTGGGGATACTCTTTTGGCGGCAACGATCACCAAATTACCAGCTTTGAAAATACATTGGAGTATTTAATGAAAGGATATCCTGTCGGAGCGGCAATTGAGTGGTTTAACGAACGCTATGCTGCGGTTTCTTCAGAATTAACCGAAAATCTGTGGAAAATGAAAGTCGCAGGCAAAAAATCTGATGATCGTCGGTTATCTTATTTGTGGACAACCAACAACGATGCCCGAGGTTATGCAATTATTGGAGACCCAGCAGTGCGTTTAATGGTGGGAAATTATAACTTCACTGAGCAATCTGGTTCCCAACAGCAGTTGATCGAATACACCGCTTCTCAGGCTTCCCAGTCGAGTGATAACACCGATAGCGATCGCACTGAGTTAGTTGAGTCATTAAACCGTTTAATCACCCAAATTAACGAGTCTCAACAACCCTCAACCCCAATTTCTAATCAACTTAAACTATTGTTTGAGCGCTTAGATAACAAAGTGCAACAGGCTGAAACTGATGATGATATCTCTAAATTAGAGACTGAACTCACCAGCTTAGTTAAAAGACTCTAAACTTATTTCTCTGTAGGGTGCGTCACATGACGCACCTTTGGGATTTTTGGGATTGATAATTAAGCCTTCGGTAAAGGTAATTCCCACTCTTCAATCATTCCACGAGAAAACTGTTGAGCCGCTTGGTCTCCTTGATTGAGGATATTTTTAAACTTCTTGCCTAACGCATAGAAAACATCGCCTACATCAGCGGTTAACCAGTTCATATTCGGTTCAGCCCAAACTTTACCTTTGAGGATGAGAGTATCAACATCTTTCGGAACCTTAAACACAACACCTAACCGCAAAGTTCCGATTTTTTGTACATTATCATCTTGAATGCGCCAAGAACATAGGGAGTTACCCTCGCCCATTGCCTGAACTTCAGGATGACCCAATTCATATTTATAGCTAGGCATAGTCACAAACCCGCTAAAGCTATCACTGCTGCTAACTTGTGATTGAACTTGTCCGGGAAGCGTTTTTGCCAGTGGCCCCAATTTAGAACTATCAACCCCAACATTCCAATCTAAATTACCATTGAGTCCCACATCCATTCCCACACCAAAACTCATCACAGATCGCCATTGTTGACTAGGAAATAATGTTTGAATTAAAGGTTCTTGTAATCCTTTTGGGCCGAAGTCTAATTCACAACTCAATCGATAAAATCGAGCCGAACGTTCTGGCATTAAACTTGTTGCCAAAGTCATATAATAAAAATTAAACTGATCTTGCATTTGTTGGCGGTAAATATTATTTAATTCACTGCCACTTTCTTTAAAACTTTCTTCAGTCAATAAAATCAATCGGTCTGTCGGATTACCAAATAAGACCTGGCTTTGCTGCAAACTCTTAATGGCTTCAGAACCTAAGGCTAGTTTTGTACCTCCAGAAAAAGCAACATCAGACTGTTCTGCCTCTTCGACATCTTGAAGCAAGTCAGATAATAATGAGTCTATTTCTTGAAAGTTTGGCGTAGAAATTGTGGTGCTCATTTTCCGATATTTTTGGTGTTGAAGTTTACCTATAAACAGTATATCATTTTAGTCTCTAAATAGTAACTTTATAGACACAAAAGTAGAATCTATTGAAATCATCTCCAAAGATATAGCAGGTCGCGAAGCGTCTATTTACACATCGTCATGAGGAGACCGGGCGCGCAGGCGGTGCGCTGTTAAGGGGATGCATGGTTTGAGAGGAGTACAAACCCTTATCCAAACCAGAAAACCTCTTGCCTCTTGCCTTTTGCCTCTTGCCTCTTGCCTCTTGCCTCGTCGTAACCCACAAAAAAAGAGCATGGACATTAAATCCTTTGCTCTTCTCAATGCTCAAAAGTATAAAAATTGTATAAAAATATGCTAACGGTTAGTATTCAATGTGTTACACTCAAGTAGCGGTTGAGTCACTACCGGATCGAGTTTAACAGACTCAGAGGTTAACAACTGTTGCCAGTTTGCCTGTAGACTGGAGCTATTGCTATCAAAGCATTGAAGATTGGCAAGGGTGGATACAGCCTCGTACCAGATGCCATATTCTGCGTACAGCGCAGCCTGTTCAGCGGGTTCAGCTTGTTCTATCTGACTTTGTTGGCTCGAAGACAATTCTGTCGGCTTAACAATCCCAGCATCGATCACATCTTTGTCTCGACGGTCGGCATCGCAGACAATGACAAACATCCATTCGTATTCTATACCGACTTCCAGAGCCTTCTCTGTCCTGGGTAATTCAAGGGTTACAATTCCCTCAGTTTGGGGTAAAGTCAGTTCGGTGCGATATTCATAGTCCCCGTCAACTTCCCTCAGCACAAACTCGGCTTCTGCGGCTGAGGTTTCAGGAACATACACTAAAAACTGAGGATATTGACTGACGGTTAGTCCAAATTTACCTTCAGGGACTAATAAAGTTAAAGGTAGTTGTGGTTGTTCTTCTCCCATTGCACAAACTGTATCCCCTCGAGTTCCGCCCCCAACAGCGCCTCTTGTAGCCCCGCCATCGGGTGCTTGAAATCGATTTGCCAGTAACTGCTGCTGCTGCTGCTGATTTTGTTTAGCAGGTTGAGTCGAAAACGGTTGAGCTTGAGCTTTGACAGATAAAACGGGTGGGATTAAAACAGTAGCACTCAGGGTGAAGCTTAAAGCCAAAGAGGATAAAGGTGATTTGCTAAACATCACAAAAACAGCTCCAAGTGGATGTGAAAAACTCGCAAGTTAAAAATTTTATTCAGTTGTCTTGACGTACACTATACAATTACGACCAATCACCGACTAAGATGAAAGGTGCCCAGAAAAAAGGCTGACGATATCCACGCTCTAACAAGTCAAGCTGAGCTAAACGAATTGCATCGGCTTTACTAATATTAGGCTGTGCTATCTTTTGATAGAACGTTGTCATAAATTGAGCAGTGGACTCATCACTAACAGGCCAGAGTGTCGCTAAGGTACTACGCGCACCCGAACGAACCGCGACCCCTGCTAAGCCTAGTATAGCGCGATTGTCCCCGGCTGCGGTTTGACAAGCGCTGAGAATTAAAAGTTCAATAGGGTTTGTGCCATCTTCGGTTCGAGTTTTCAGTAATCGTTCAAAATCATTAATTTTAATCTTATCTGTGGCTGTTAAAATAAAGGTTTCGTCACGATTAGAACTAAACTGACCATGAGTTGCTAAGTGAACAATAGAAGCTTCAACTTGTCTCATTTTTTCTTGTAAGTTTGAGCTAGTAAATTCATCGTTGAATAAAACAGTTGAAGTAGGAAACTGTTGTATAATTTGCTCAACTTCGTTTTCAACTGCGGGTAAAGGCGGGAAATCTTGACTAGCATCACTCAACCCAGCCACTAAAAGATTTAAAGATTGAGTATCTAAGGATTTTAGGTTTTGTGTTTTCAAGCCGGGTATTGTTGTGGCAATTTTATATTGTTCGATTAAATATTGATTACCATCATGTAAAAACGCCATCGGAATTTTTCGTAATATTCCATCGAGGGAAAATACTAATGTTGTAATTTGATTTTGCTTTAAGTCAGATTGTATCGGCTGAATCATCAGATTATATAAATTTTTAGCAATAGGTAATAAATCTCGTTCTCGGAAAGAAAAACCTAGCTTTCTACGAATTTGGCGATAAGTTTGTTCAAGTTCACTCGCCGAAATTGCAGCAGAATAATGAAGTAAGGGTTGGTTTGGAAGGGCTACAATAATTTCTAAGCGGTCTTGTAATATAATCGGGTAAAAAATAGCAGCTTCCGTATCAATTTGAGCGTTACTATCAGTCTCCTCTTCTACACAAGCCACTTGAAAAAAGTTATTCAATTCTTGAATTTGTAAAGATTCAATTAAATCAATCGACTCTTTTAAATCTAACGGACTGGGATTTTGCTGTAGTCGTAAACCAATTAATTCTCGATAAATCGGTTCAATATTTTCTCTAAAATTAAATCTATTTTCTAAACCTGTAGCGATGATATCTTTACGCAGATTTTTCAGTAAACTAACCGCTTGAGTATAGTTTGCGGTGGCTTGTTTCGTTTTACCTGTTGCTTTACGAATTCTTCCCAATTGCCACAGAAATTGATAAGCGATATCAGGGTCATTTTGATAGCTACTAAGAGTATTTAACGCTGTAACGGTTGAATTTTCTGCTAATTTAAAATCCTGTTTCAGTTCATAATACTTTCCCCATAATCCCAAACTATAAGCGATTAGTCGTGGATTTTGAAGTTGTTGCGCTTTTGCCGTCACATCCGTTAAAAGTTGTTGAATATCTAATTCTATATTTGTGATATTCTCTAAATTCGAGACAGATTGAATCAGTGTTTCGATTAAATAAAATTGAGCATTTAAACTAGACTGACTTAAGGAAAGATTAATAACTTTTTCTTTGATCTCGGGTAACAAGACTTGAAATTCGGATTGTTGATTATTTTGAAAAAGTAGATTTAATTGTTTAAGTTGAGCCTGGATTTGAATTAAAGCAGAATTACTGGTTTCTGCCGCTTGAGAATAGAACTCTAAAGTATTATTAATAAATTTATTTTTATCTTTGGGTTCAAATGCCGGACTATTGAGTTGAGCCTGATAGCTTTCTCCTAAAAGTAAATAAGCTTTAGCAATTTGTTCTGTATTTTTTACCTGCTGTGCTTGTTCTAATGCTATCGTTAAAACTTGGATAGAAGCAGGAAAATCTCCTAAACTTTTGAATATTGATCCCAATTGAGTCAACGCTAAACTATTTAAAAAATTAGTGGGAAGTGCTATAATTTCCTCTTGCAATTGCGGAGACCATTCACAAGCAAGATGATCAATATTTAAAGCTTGAATTAAAGTTTGGCACGCTTTCGGATAAAATCCTAATTCTTGTAACGCTTGAGCCTGATTAATTTGGCTTTGAATAATATCATTTTTCCGATCAACTTGAGTATATAAATCAGTGGCTTTAGTCCAAGATTCTAACGCTTGTTCTGGCTGTCCTGTTTCTAAATATAAATTACCTTGAATACTGAGAACTTGAGCCAAAAGAGTTGGGACAGATGTAGAGTTATTTTCCAATAAATTTAAACTTTGATTAATGGCTTTTTCTGCTAATTGCCACTGTCCTAATTTTTGATAACTTAAAGACAAATTACTCAAAGCCATTGCTTGATTTAAAAGTTGATTTTTAGCCGCCAATTCTCGCGCTGCAACTTGCCAAAGTTCTATTGATTTTTGATAATTTCCCGTTAAATAATACTCTCTAGCTTGAGTAACAGAATCCGGTTGAATAGATTGTTGCTCAACAGCTATTACTCTAGAAGACTTCAGCGTAGACATGACTGGAAATAGTATCATTGCCAGAAAAAATAATATCCCCAAAAATAAGATACGCCATCTCTTTTTACTCATAACTATTGTCCTCTAGATTTAAATTAGGATTACAAGTTAGAGCCGATGAACGAGATCGTGGCAGTGCAATAGTTGTCGGGTCACAGTTCTCCGGGATGCAAGCTCCCGGAGCTGCTGTGACTTCATCATAATCAACTAAAATCACATCTCCCTGTTGATTTCTAATCCATCCTCGCGCCGGAATAATATCTAACGTTTCGACTGCGCTCAACGTGACACTAGAAATAGGTTGCTGTGCTTTTTGACGAGAAGATTGTTGAACTGAACGAGAACTTGAACGGGTTTCTGTAATAGAATCACTTAAGTTTACCTGAGTATTAAAAGGGGTAATTTCTTGTGTCGGATTTGGCGGTAAACCACCCCGTCCAGTAATAATAAATTCACTTTCTCCCCCTTGCTGACAAGGATTTTGAGCAATTAATGCAGAGGGGTCAACCACATCGCTATCAAATTCCGTTAAACTCTGACTGGTATCAATTGAACTATTCAATTCAACTACGCCGCTAAAATCTACACCTAGCTCAGATGTGGCGGTAATATCACTGCTATCAGTCGCTTGTAGACCCGCACGAATGCCAAACAAACCCTCATTGGCATTAATAATAATTTGACCGCCTCTAGCTTGTTGAGCGTTGGCTGTAATATCGCTATTTTCCAGTCCAATTAAAAAATCAGTATTAATGGTCATATTACCACCGGGTGCAGTTCCGGTAGCGTTAGTGCTAATACTACTATTGCGGCGGAGACTAAGGTTACTGGTATTGAGTAGGATATTACCTTGACCCCCACTGGTATTGGCTTCGATGCTGGCGTTATTATTCAGAAGAATAACCGGAGAATTAATTTCTATGTTACCCGCAGCGATTTCTTCAACGGTAGAAGAAGTATTAATATTTCCCCTATTTTGCAGCAAAACTTCAGCGGCAGTAATATTGATATTCCCCCCCTCTCCCGTCCCGGAAGTACTTGCGTCTATGCTGGCTTCATCTAAAACAGATAGATTTTGACTCTCAATTGTCACACCGCCACCATTGCCTGTTGCTCCTTCTTCAACACTTGCAACAATACGACTCTCATCACCCGTTAATTCAATATTTGTTGCAGTAATATTGATATTCCCTCCCTCTCCCGTCCCAAAAGTACCTGCATCTATCCTTGCTCCATTTTGGACAGACAAATTTTGAGTATTGATGATAAGATTTCCCCCCTGTCCTGCTGCGTCTGGGTTAACTTGGGCAAACAAACCACTAAAGCTGGTTTCACCTGTATCAGAAATACCAGTACCCGTCAATTCTACGTCTGTTGCGATAACGGTTAAATTGCCAGCATTTCCACTACCCGCAGTTGCAACATCGATGGTTGCCCCATCTTGAACCAGAAGATTTTGAGTGTCAATAATTAAAGAACCACCATTTCCCGTTGCTTCTGTTGCGGCAACATCAGCATAAATACGGCTACCTTCACCGGTGAGTTCAATATCTGAGGCAATAATATTAATATCCCCTCCTTCTCCACCGCCAAAAGTACTGGCATATATCCTGGCGTTGTCTTGCACTCGTAGATTTTGAGTATTAATGGTTAAACGACCTGCATTGCCAGTATTCTCACCCTGCATTGCAACCACTACAATTAAACTCTCTGACTTAACTTCAATATCTGAGGCAGTAATATTAATATCTCCTCCTTCTCCAATACCAAACGTACGAGCATCGATGGTTGCTCCCTCTTGGACGAGAAGATTTTGAGTGTTAATAGTAATACTTCCACCCTGTCCGGTTAAACCTGAATTAGCAAATAAACCACTAGAAAAGTTACCCTCGGCAGAAGTCCCGATTAATTCTATATCCGTTGCTGTAACCGTTATATTTCCTCCGGTTGTACTACCAGAAGAGTGATTTTGTATCTGTATCTTGGCTCCGTCTTGCACCCGGAGTTGTTGAGTATTAACAGTAATATTACCCGGATTTCCGGTGAACTCAGAAACAGCATCAGCAGAAACAAGACCACCATTGTTGAGTTCGACATTTGCTGCATTAATGCTGATATTGCCTGCATTTCCAGTTCCTTCAGTCCAAGTCAATATTGAGCTAGAGTCTACGAATAATTGTGGCGTATTGATGCTTATATTTCCCCCTATACCAGTGGCATTAGGAGTAACATTGGCACGTATACCACTATTCATCAATTCTAATGACTCAGCAGCTTGTATACTAACAAATCCTCCTATCTCAGAGCCTTCAGTATTAGCTTGAATGGCTGAATTTGTTAAGGTAACTTGTTTTCCTTGGATTTGAACATCTCCGCCGCCTTCACCTCGAACATCTACTAATGATTGTTGAGAGAGGGCAATATCTTGAAAATTTAGTACGTTTTCATAATTAAAAGCATATCCTTGATCAACTTGATTTAAGCTAACCGTACTATTTCCGGCAACACTTCCGAGTTCAATTCGTCCTTGGGGTGCAGTCAAAAAACTATTTTCTAGCTGAATATCTCCACCCACTAAAGCTAAAGTTTGTTTGGGTTGGACTTGAAGACCACCTACTCGAATATTAGATTGATTTCCGTTTTCATCAATCACCGTTTCAACAGTTCCAGATTGATTAATAATCGTTCCTGGATGATCTCGAAAGTTCAATCCTATGGGAATATTAATGGTTAATAGTGGCGGTGCTTCTGGATTTGAGGCAGAAAATTCAAAATTATCAAATAAAACACTATCGGCTGTTGTGGCGAAAAATGAGCCGCTTACATCTAATCTGGCATTCGGCCCAAATACAATGCCGTTAGGATTAATTAAAAATAAATTGGCATTTCCCAGTACGCCTAAAGTTCCTAAAATATTAGACAAATTATTTCCCGTTACCCGAGTGAGAATATTAATAATACCCTCAGGACTGGCAAAATAAGCGCCTCGTCCATCGTCTATATTAAACTCTTGGAAGCTATGAAATAAATTAGCATCTCGAATTGCGCCACCTTCGACTAAATCACTATTTATCCCATCAATATCAACATTGGGAACAACAATAGAATGTTCATTTCCTAGGGTATTGTCAGGGATAATCTGTGCTGTCGCTGGTAAGCAAGAGAGTAACACCACTGAAGCGCCAGCAAATACAAGGGCGGATGAAAGCTTCATTCAGTAACCCAACAAGATTTTAATTAACTGTTATATTTTAGCACTTTATAATTATCTGGTAGCAAGTCCCTTAATATCTGTTGGCAGTAGGCAGTAGGCAGTAGGGAGTGGGTTGTAGAATTAAAAAATCGCATTTGAGCAATATCAGACTTTTATGATGATTAATTATCTTGAGTTGATATAACTTGCAAAAATCAATAAAAAATGAACAAGCTGATTGACTCAAACTTGCTCATCATTGTGGATTTCCATCTGCATAGAAATGACAGTTAATTAGATTGTAGGGTGCGTCTTTCGGACGCACCTTACTCATCTTTTATCGGTGAAGGATAAGCAAAAAATAGAAGACTTAAAAAGCCTTATTCCCCCCATACATTGGGGGCTAGGGGGGCAAAATCAGACCCAGAATAGCAAGGTTTACAGATTTAGCGCCGCTACGGTTTTCGGCCCAACTAAACCATCGGGATACCAGCCTAGTTTTTCCTGAAATTGTTTTGCAGCCCTGTCTGTGGCTTCATCAAATACGCCATTGACATCTACGTTACATCCGGCTTTTTGTAAGGCTAATTGTACTTGACGAACGAATTCTCCTTGCATTTTGGGTGAGGTTAATTCCAGCAAATCATACTCTTTATAAAACTGCCAAGGTTTACCCAAAAATAATGCTCGTTCTGATAAGCGTCGTCGTGTTAACCCCAGTAATGCTTGACCCCCTGCTTTATTCCAGCGGGGAAACTCTTCTGCGGCTTTTTGATAATCCCCTTTATTTAATAATTTTAGTAAGGTTGAACTAAACAGTGAACCCGCCCCTAAATTAAAGCTAAATGAGACTAAAGCGTCAAATTGATCGTCATTAATCTCGACTTCAACCCCATCTTGAACCGCGACTTCAAATCGTTCTAAATCTTTGCGTAGGAGTTCTTCGGCTTCGGCGTGACTGATACTCATTCCCATATAAACACCTTCAATATGTCCATAACCAATAGTGGGAATACCTACGGCATCATAATAAGCATCTAAATGAAGTCCTTCAAAAGACTTAATCATATTAACCCCCGCTGTATTGGTTTGGCGACGGCTATTGCGGGATGTAGGCACAGAATCACTAAACGAAACTTCTGATAATTCTACCTTAAATGTTTCTGCTTTGGTGAATTGTAAGGCTTCAATTAATCGACTAATCTTACCTTCTGTGTCAATTGATAAAATTGGCTGACCGTCTTCGAGTTCGTAGACATAGCCATCGTCAAAAATTTTAATTTGTCTTTCCATGGAACAAAATTCTCCCAATTATCTAACAACGTGAAACTTGAAATGATTCAGAAAATTTACAACTCACGATAAGCCAGAATTTTTGCATCTAGCTTGATGTGTATAATCCGTATAAAAATGTACTCTGAATTGATAAAATTAATAGAAATAGCTGATTGTGATGTTAAGCAACAGGAGCAGTCGGTAATGATTTCACTCCTAAACCAATAGAACATTCATACAGAACACCGTTAGCTTCAATCAGACGATAGCGATTGGTAAATTGTCGCCAGTTTTCTCGTTTGCGATCGCAACCTCGCCAGGAAAACTCTAAAATTGAATTGGGGTTATTCGGTTCTAATTGCTGTTGGGACTGTCTCATATAGGTCTCAAGATCCCCTAAAAACCAATAGTCTGAGCGTTTACGCTTAACAGCATCTTTGACAGTTGCCCCCCCAAGGATCATTCTTTGAGAGGCTGCGGTTAAGGCAATTTGATGATTATCAGACCGTCTAACCAGTCCACCGGGTATATCAGGATTTTCGAGAAAATATTCAAATACCTTGAATATCGGTGGGGTTAATAGTAGATCATGAATTTGAATTCCTGGGGCGAGAACATTCTCTATCATAGCTGGCTGAGTTTTGCTAAATATGGCAGGGATTCTAATGGGGCGCTTGCAGTTTGGGAATTCTACAATCGCCTCTTGCAATCCCCAATTATTGAGAATTCGGGCAATTACATCTGCTTGGGTGCGAGTGAAGTTCAGGGCTTGGTATCGATTCGGTAGTGAAAATCGAATGGTTTCGCGACCAATGGCAGTCGCATACTCCAGTAAGGTATCAACCATATTAATCCATTTCCCCCCATACTCTTGATGGTTTTAGTTACTTTTTAGTGACTTTATAGATATTTTATAGTAACTTATCCGGAGAGTCAACACCCTCGAAGGTTCACTCCCCCTCAAGAGCTAGCAATGTAATTGAAATAGTTGTAAGGGTGCAAGCGGAGGCGGTCGCGAATAGGCACTCTTGCAATAGCGCAACAGCCGACTGTGAAAAGGTTTACGCCTTAGCGGCACGCTACGCCAACAGGACGAGCGAACTGTCATGCCACCATCAAACGTAGCGCTATAGAAGTTGAGGGGGATGTAAGCTGAGTTGGCTGTTAAGCTTCATGTTAAAGGGCAGTCCTACCCCAGGAGAAACGCTTTTAGGGGGGATGGGGGATAAGCAGAAACGAAGAGAAATACTCATCCCAACAGTAGGAATACCTTCTGATCGCAGGACTATTGGATAGCATTAATAAATGCACTTTAATTAGGTACAAGTTAATCAGTCTCTCAAATCTATTGATCTGGGATGATTTCCAAGTCTAAAGAGAATATAATTTTTACTGTGATGACTTTTCAGTTAAGCGAAAGATCGTCTGTTTTTTGACCTCTAGAGGGAGTTGCTCGAGAGATGTTCCTAATTGTTTTTGGATGGCTTGGGTTAAGGTTAAATCGATCTCTGAATCGGGCTGATTTTGTAAAATAAATTCTGCCAAATCTGTTAATTTTACCTGATAGGTTTTCCGTTCTGAGTTAGACAGCTTAAATTGTTCATTTTCTTGAATCTCCTGTGCCTGCATCCCCTGCTTAATTCGCTGCTTTAAATGTTCTATTTCGGAATCTAGTAACTGCCATTGCTGTTGAATGGCTTGATATCGACTAATTAAATCAGAAAGGTTATCTGTTTTTGGGTCTGGAAAACACTTTTGATCAAGATCTAGCAATTTATCGTGAACAACTTTAAGATAAATTACATCCATGTTGGCATAATTTAACTGCTGCTGAGTTAGCGGACGCTGTCCCCAATCACTTTTTTGTTCTTGTTTATCAATCTCTGTAAATTCACCCAACGTTAAAGCTAAAGTTTTAAGCTGATAATTAGAAACCGGTAATTGATAAAATGGGATTTTCTTCGCCAGTTCTAAAGTACAGGTAATATTTTTACCTCGCTCTTTTCCTAAAAATTTTCGGTCATATTTCGCATTATGAAATACTTTCTCAATTTTCGGATTACTCATGACTTGATCAATCCATAAATTGACTAAATCCGGGTATTCTAATACATCTAAAATATTAACAGAATTAGGATGATCATCTTGAATATCTGCTAAAACCTGGATTAAAGACAGCCGAGGATTAGGCGTTTTGTAATCTGCCACTTCCGTATCAACCCATAAAATCGATGCGGTTGAGTAACTTTCTATTGCAGCTTGAATTTGTTGAGGTTGATTGAGATAAGACATTAATTTTCAAAATTTTATCGAAAAAACTCATTAAAAATTAGCGAACTTCCGGTAAAATTGCCCCCCGAACATTCGCATCTCGTAAATTAGCTCGGTCTAACTTTGTATCTAATAAAATCGCTTCAATTAAATTAGCCCCACTTAAATTAGACCAACTTAATTTTGTCCGATATAAGCGAGCTCGACTTAAATTAGCCCCCCGTAATGTTGTCCAGCTTACATTGGCTCCTCGTAAATTAGCCCCACTTAAATTAGCCTCACTTAAATCAGCCCCTATCATTGTGACTCGACTTAAATCAGCTTCTCTAAAATTAGCAGAAATTAATAACCCGCCACTGAGAGTGGCATTCATTAAATTGGCTCTTTCAAGAATCGATTCTCGAAAAATAACATTTGTTAAATTAGCATTTTCTAAAATTGCACCCGTAAGATTTGCCTTAGAAAAATTAGCTCGAATTAAAGTAGCACAAGAAAGATTTGCGCCTACAAAATTAGCTCCGGTAAAATTAGCTTCGGTTAAATTAGCCTCGGTTAAATTAGCTTGAGCCAGTGAAATATTTCGAGAAGAAGACCCTCTTAAATTCGCCCCTTCCAGGTTGGCATGACCAAAATCTGCATGGGTTAAATTTGAACCAATCAAATTAGCTTCATATAAGTTGGCTCCATTAAAATCAACTCCCATCAGTTTGGCTTCTCGGAAATTTACCCCAGTCAGTTCAGCATTAATTAAACTGGTATTCTGTAAATTAGCTCGAATTAAAGTCGCTTCGCTGAGGTTTACCCCACTAAGATCAACACCAATCAAATTCACCGAACGAAACATCCGTTCGCCAGCTTCGTATTGCCGGAGTAATTCATCAACTTGCATATATATTCACCTTGTGTATAGTGGTCTGTGAATGGAGCAATTAAGCTATTCTATTCCTTAGCCTTCCCTAATATTTAGTTTAAATTCACACTCTAATTCCTTTTATTTGGACTGAGTAATGCTAAAATCAATTCCGCTTTGACTATGGGATTGGCACAGCACGCAGATGCAGTATTCAATGGCAGTGGGAAAAGGTCAGTCAATCTGTCCGTTAGCATCGGTTGATTGATTACTGTAGGTATAGCATAGTGTCAACATAGCAAGTATGACTGAAGTCATCCCCTCAAAGCTTGACGGTCTACCGTAGACACTTCGGTGAGTTGATCAAGTAATATCCGTTTTATTTTAATGGAGTAAAAATATGTCTGATAACCTAAGAAGTCAAACCATTACTCAGGGTAGCCAGCGCACCCCTAACCGTGCCATGCTGCGGGCGGTAGGATTTGAAGATGGGGATTTTATCAAACCCATTGTGGGTATTGCCAATGGTTATAGTACCATTACCCCCTGTAATATGGGTTTGAATGATTTAGCGCTGCGGGCAGAAGCAGCATTAAAAAATGTCGCGGCAATGCCCCAGATGTTTGGTACAATTACCGTCAGTGACGGGATTTCCATGGGAACTGAGGGGATGAAATATTCCCTGGTGTCCCGAGAAGTGATTGCAGATTCAATTGAAACGGCCTGTAATGCTCAAAGCATGGATGGGGTGTTAGCCATTGGCGGTTGCGATAAGAATATGCCAGGGGCAATGATTGCGATCGCCCGGATGAATATTCCAGCGATTTTTGTTTACGGCGGTACAATTAAACCGGGTCACTATAACGGCCAGGATTTGACGGTGGTCAGTGCTTTTGAAGCGGTGGGACAGTATAGCGCCGGTAAAATTGATAGCGAGGAATTGCTGCAAGTCGAACGCAATGCCTGTCCTGGGGCCGGGTCTTGTGGGGGAATGTACACCGCTAATACCATGTCTAGCGCCTTTGAAGCGATGGGGATGAGTTTAATGTATTCTTCGACAATGGCGGCAGAAGATGCAGAAAAAGCCGAGAGTACTGCTGAGTCTGCCAAAGTGTTACGCGAAGCAATTGCTCATCAACTCAAACCGCGCTTTATTTTAACCCGTAAGGCGTTTGAAAATGCCATTGCAGTGATTATGGCAATTGGCGGATCGACGAATGCAGTGTTACATTTATTGGCGATCGCCCATGCTGCTGATGTTGAACTGAGTTTAGATGATATTGAAGCCATTCGGGGTAAAGTCCCGGTATTATGCGACCTTAAACCCAGCGGTCGGTTTGTCACCACAGAATTTCACAAAGCAGGCGGTGTGCCGTTGGTGATGAAAATGTTATTGCAGCAGGAGTTAATTCATGGCGATGCCTTAACCATTACGGGTAAAACGGTTGCCGAACAATTGGCTGATATTCCCACAGAACCCGCTGAAGATCAAGAGGTAATTCGTCCTTGGAATAACCCCATGTATGCTCAAGGACATTTAGCTATTTTAAAGGGAAATTTGGCAACTGAAGGGGGCGTTGCAAAAATTACTGGGGTGAAAAATCCTCAAATTACAGGGCCCGCGCGAGTGTTTGAATCCGAAGAAGAATGTCTCGATGCGATCTTAGCGGGTAAAATCCAAGCGGGAGATATTATTGTCGTGCGTTACGAAGGCCCTAAAGGCGGTCCTGGAATGCGGGAAATGTTAGCCCCAACTTCTGCCATTATTGGCGCGGGTTTAGGGGATGCTGTCGGATTAATTACCGATGGTCGTTTTTCTGGGGGAACCTATGGGATGGTGGTAGGTCATGTTGCCCCAGAGGCGGCTGTCGGCGGCACCATTGCCCTGGTTGAAGAAGGGGATAGTATTACCATTGATGCGACGAAACGCTTGTTACAGGTCAATGTGGCCGATGAGGTGTTAGAACAACGTCGTCAATGTTGGCAACCTCCGACTCCCCGTTATACCAAAGGAGTATTGGCGAAATATGCCAAGCTGGTGTCTTCTAGTAGTGTGGGGGCGGTGACAGATTTGAATCTCGGATAATTTTATCCTGTGTTGCTCATAGAGAGTTTAATCAAATGTAGAGACGCGATATACAACATATACAACGTCTCTACAAACTAGGAGCTTAATTCGGTTTTAAGGTAGAGACATCAATCACGCTTCCAGTATCGGGATCTGTGATTTGAGAACGACAAATTTGTACGGAAGTTTGAGAACAGTTTTCGGTTTGTTCAGTCGCTGTTTCTACCGTTGTGGATGAATTGACATTTGTGTTAGTGCTGATTCCACTGAAAGCAACTAATGTTAAGCTGAGTCCGATTCCGATGCTACCAAAAAGATTAATCATCTCAACCTCTAATCCTTTTTTATGGCTCAATATAATTATAGAGTTCCCGGATTATAGGAAAATGAGAGCTAAATGAAAATTTTTTCATCTATTTTTTTGAAAAATTATCACTCCTTTAATTAAGCTTTATCGCACCCTTTAAAAACCTTGATTTTTTCTATTTATTGAAGTTAAAAAACAATCTCTAACCTGTATATAGAACCGGAATGCCTAGGAAGGTTTAACACAATTGACGACAAACCCTAAGACTGAACCGCCAGAAATTTTGAGTTCATCTAGGGCATCAGTCACCGAAGAACGATCAGTGCGATCAATTTTCACCACTAGAATGGTGCCATCTGTATGAGCCGACAGAATATGACTATCGGCTAAACCGGATAAGGGTGGTGTATCGTAAATCACTAAATCAAAAAATGCATCGAATTGTTCCATTAAATATTGTCGCTTCTTCGAGGATAGTAATTTAATCGGGTCAGGGGGAACTTCACCCGCCGTGAGGACAAAGAGGTTATCTTCTCGTGGGACTTGCTGAATGGCTTCGTTGAGGCTGAGATCAGAGGCGATCGCATCACTAAATCCCCGCTGATTCGGTAAATTAAAGAAGGTATGAAGTTGAGGCTGCCGGAAGTTGGCATCGACCAGTAATACCCGCCGACCAATAGCCGCTGCAATTTGGGCCAGATGAACCGCAACAGTGGACTTACCATCTCCAGCCGTGGCAGAACTAATCACCAGAGAACGAACCGGCCGATCATAACTGAGGAGATCGATATTAGTATATAACAATCGAAAAGCTTCCCAAAAGGGAGAATTGGCATCTTTGCGACCCGAGTAAGAGGAGGTAGCAGTGGAGTATTTTTGCTCTTGAGAAGTTCCCCCTAATTTCACCCCCACTAACTGTTTGGTGTTCAATAAACTGAAGGGTCGTTTGAGTTTTTGATTGAAAGGAATTAAGCCAATTCGAGGCAGTTTAGTTGCGGTTTCGATCTCAGCGGGGGTATGGAAAACCGTGAGTAATATTTCGACTAAAAATCCCACGCCAACACCGAGTAAGCCACTGACAATTGTGACTAATGCCAGCTTTCGTTTGGTTTGTTGATTAGCTGTGGGAGCCAATTCACCTTTGGTATTGCGAAGTAAATCAGGCGGTGCAATCAACTGCCAAGGAATTTCTTGCTGTGCAGCATCTAAACTTAAAGCTTCTCGTTTTGATAAAAACTGGGTTAAACTACTGCGAGCTACTTCTAATTTTTGTTCTAAATCTGCATATTTGCGCTGAAATATAGGAACTAGACTAATTTTTTCTCTTAATAGACTTTCTTCCTCTAGTAAAATTTGTTCTTGATTGACTAATCCTTGAACTTCACTTTCTAAGTTTTCTACAATACCTCGGGATTGTTGCCGCAGTAATAGTTGTAAGTCTTGCTGTTGTTCTCGTAAGCTTTGAACCAATGGGCTATTATTGGTTAATCGAGAAGATTGTTCAATCAGTTCGGCTTCAACTTGTTGTAATTCAAACAGTAACCGCTCGTATGCTTTAGGATTTCTTGCTAAAACCGCAGTCGCGTTTCCTTGTTCAAATTGTCGTTTAACATTTTCATAAGTTGCCCGAGCTTCAACTAATTTAGCTTGAGATTCAATCCGATCAATTTCTACTCGATGCAGTTGTTCAGACAAGCTTATTTCTGCTCTGTCGGGCTGAATTAAGTTATAGGTTTTTTGTAAGTTTAGCAGTTGTTCTTGCAGTTGACTCACTTGTTCTTTCAGTTGAGGGAGTTGAGCTTCTATAAACTGAATTCCCTGCATAAAGCTGCTTTGACGCTCTTCTAGACTATATTCAAGATAGCTGTCAACCAGTTGATCTAGGACAAATTGAATTTGTTCAGGGTCGGTATTGAGATAGCTGACTTCAATGATTTTAGTTCCTTCTTCAAAGCCATCTTCTTCATAACTGAGGCGTTCGAGCATGAGTTGCTTCATCATCAACTCATAAGTCATTTCGGGATATTGTTTCTGAATCTCAGCAATTACAGGATTCATTAAACTTGGACTTTTTAAAACACGAATTTGGCTTTCATAATCCAGTAAACTATTATTAATTCTAACGCTTTGAATATCCGAACGGGCATCAACTTGAGATTGTAAAAATTGCTGAGACAATCGACCTTCAGCAGTCACCGGTTCTACTAATAGTCGGAAAGTGCCTTTATATTCAGCGATCGCTTGTTTATTTTGCCAAACAATTGCTCCCCCTAACACTCCTGTTAGCAGTGTAGAGACACCAATCATAATCCAGGCTCGACGACGAAAAACGGCAAAAATCCAAGGTAAATTTAAGCTATCTTCATCGCTGGTAGATTCTGCCGGAATCGTTGTGGAAATGGGCGGGAGGTGAGATAATTTTTTATAATCTTGTGGAAAAAAGGGTTGATGGTTATGTTCAGTTTCCATATTATTCTATTAGAAATTAGCTGAATTAATCGTCGTCATCAAAAGCCACTCCCGACCGTTTTAAGATATCTACAACTCTGAGGGGAATTGTCAAGGTTGAGAGGGCAGCATTGGCTGGGATGAGAAGTTCTTTAAATGAATCAGTAAATTCAGCTAAACCGGAGCGATGAACGACAATGACATCATTATTTTGTAATAAGGGATTGGTTTGATCATTAATATGTTGAGAAAAGTCAATATTAATCGTTCGGGTAGAAACGGTTCCATCTGGATTTAATCGAATTAAATCGACGTTGGTTTTCTTTGCCCGAGTTTCATCAAAACCACCCGCCGCCAATACAGCTTGATTCAGAGAGGTATTGGGCTGGACTGCTACCACACCCGGTTGCTTAACTTCTCCAACCACATTGACTTCAATTTGATTTGGGGCAAAATTAGCGCTTGCCATTTCAGTGAATTCTTCGGTATTGATTTGGGCAAGTTGAGGCACAACAATGGTGTCTCCTTCCTGCATAATCAAATCTTGACTAATATCACCGGATTTCAATAGTTCCCACAAATCAATCTCAATCACTTGTTCACTAAACGTTTGAGTCTGGCGGCGGACTTGAATATTACGAATGTCTGCCATTGGTGTAATGCCTCCAGCGAGCTGAATCACCCGTGTTAAGCTAGGATACCCGTCTGTGTTGCGAAAGGGTTCAGATGATTCGGGGGTTCCTCCCCCCTGAACAACATACGATCCGGGTCGTTGGACTGCCCCCACAACTGCTACGGTTCGAGGAATTTCCAAGTTGGGGGCAATGCTGCCGGTAGCAGTGGCAATTTGTCGGGTTTCGCTTAAACTGACATCGGTTTGGGTGGGGATAAAGATGGTGTCTCCATCCCGCAGAACTAAATCTCGTGGCGCAAGTCCTGTTCTCAGCATTTTCCATAAATTAAAGCTGATCACTTGTTCTTCACCGTTGGGAGTAGGACGACGGACTAAGACTTGATCGAGTTTGGCATCCTGAGTTACACCGCCAGCCAGTTCTATGGCTTGCATGATGTTGGGGAACTTAATTCCGGGTGTGTTAATTCCAGCGCCTTCTTGTAAGTCAACGTCGTAAGATCCCGGACGAGTGACTTCTCCCAGAACCATCACATTCAGCGGCCGATAGTTAGTAATATTGATGGTAATTTGAGGACGTTTGATGAAGCTGCGATATTTCTGTTCAATTTCGCGTCCCAACTGTTCAATCGTTTTGCCCAAAACCTGAACACGACCAATCCAAGGTAAATCAACAATACCTGTGAGGGGAATCAAATATTCTCCGGCGAGTTCTGGAAAGTCATGGACGTTGAGGGCAATGCGATCGCCTGCTCCTAAAGAATAGGGTAAAGCGGTTTGAGCAGCAATGGTGGAGGTTGGGGGAATAGATTGACTGAAAGCCGCAGAAACGGGAGTGAAGGTTAAAGCGATCGCAACGGTTAAACCGGTCAAGGATCGGCCCGAGAAGCCAGGGGAAAAAAGGTAACAATTCAGTAACATTATCGAATAAAACGCTGAGTTTAGATTTAGAAATGATTGACAATTACTTATGATTATGTTAAGCAAACTTTGCTAATCAATTAAACTGAAATTTTTTTCAATTTAAAGTTTACGTTTGCTAATCAACTGGGGAATCATCACTACAGAGTTAAATTCAGATCGGCTTGCTGTTTGTCTTTTTACCGAAATTTTTTTGACTTTTTCCTTAGTTATAGTTTAGCAAGAGAAACAAAATATGGTCAACAATCAGCCCTGTTCTTCGACTCCTCAAACTTTAATTTTCTTACATATTCCGAAGACGGCGGGAACGACTTTACAACAGATCATGGAACGTCATTATTCCATGGATCGGATTTATTATGTTCATGCAGATCGAGTCGGAGAAGCTATTGTTGAGCTTGAAAGTTTCTCAGAGGAAAAAAAGCGCAAGATTCAATTGATTAAGGGACACATTGGATTTGGTTTACATCAGTTTTTACCCCAGCCTTGTACCTATTTTACGTTACTACGAGATCCGATTAAACGGATTATTTCCCATTATTATCATGTCTTGAGAATGCCGGATCATTATTTGCATGAAACGGTTACTCAACACAATATGGATTTGAAAACTTTTGTTTGTTCGGGGATTTCTTTAGAGTTAGATAACTGTCAAACTCGGTTGATGGCAGCTTCCCAAGGGGATGAAAATGAAAAGATTAAATTTGGCTGTATGACATCAGATATTTTAGAAGTTGCTAAGCAGAATTTACAGAATCACTTTTCTGTTGTCGGAACGATGGAAGAATTTGATCAAACTCTTTTACTATTACAAAAAAAGTTGGGTTGGAACAATATTTACTATGGTCGTAAAAATACAGGTAAAAATCAAACCACTCAAAAATCAGAGATTTCAACTGGTACATTAGCTGCAATTGAACAACAAAATGCACTAGATATTGAGCTCTATCAATTTGTAAAACAACTTTTAAAGCAGCAGATTGAGGCGCAAGGTGTGTCATTTGAACAAGAATTAGAATCTTTTAAAGCAGTCAATCAATCCTACGGTAAATTTCATGGACTCGCTTGGTCTACCCTCAATAAAGCTCGTCGTGTTGTTGCAGCGATTAGATAAATTGAGCTTTTATCCTGATGAATTTAATCATTGTATATAGAATATCATTACATGATGGATTGTTACTCTCTTAATCCAGTTCAACAAATGAAAACCTGATTTTTATGAAAGAGCTAGTTACAGATCCACTAATTTTAATTCCTTTACTTGCCGTGATTGGAATTTATTTTTTAGTCACTTTTCACTATGCAACAAAGAAAAAAATTGCGAATCTCTTACAATTTCTGTTAACCTTTCTATTTTTATTTGTTTCACCAGGTTTAACCATTTTTCCGATTCTTATTTTACAGCCTTATCACCTCAGTGTTCCAACTCTAAGCTTTAGATCGATTGCGATTAAACTGGGTTTATATTCCTATTTTATTGTTATATTAAAATCATGGTTTACCCGGATTTTTCAAAGTACATTACTGCTATTTAGTAATCCTTTTTTAGGGCTTTTACTCTGTTTATCTCTCCTCTCCCCGATTTGGTCACAAACACCCAGTTATACCCTACGACAAAGCTTACTCATTATCGGAATTTCAATTTTTTCAGCTCATATCGCCAATAGTTATAGTTGGGAAAAATTAGTTGTTTTAATTCGATATAGCACCACATTAATTTCAGTTGTCAGTGCATTTTATGCTTTAGCAATACCTGCTATTGGCGTTGAACCAAAGGGATGGAAAGGAATTACCAGTCATCCCAACCGTTTAGGCATTCTATTATCCTTAAATATTACCCTGTGGTTATTTCATGCCATCCATCACCCAAAACAACGCTGGTTTGCACTGTCATTTGCTTTTTTCTCATTCTATGTCCGTCAAAATACCAACTCAGCCACCAGTTTAATTTTGATATTAATTTTACTGACTTTAGTCGGATGTTTAAGGTTATTAAAAAGTTTAAGCTTTCAACAAGCATTTGTTGGGGTCGTGATTTTTATGGTCTTAGGAATTGGAGTCATGCTGATTGTTTTAGAAAATTGGTTTAATATTCTCAATGCATTAGATAAAGACCCATCTCTCACCGGACGGACAGAATTTTGGCCGCAAATTATTGAAAGAATTGTCGAAAAACGACCGATTTTAGGATATGGAACTCAGGGGTTTTGGCAAGCTTGGCGAGGCATAGAAAATCCGGCGAATGGAATTTCAACCCCCAAAGGATTTAAACCGCCTCACGCCCACAATGGCTTTTTAGAAATTGCCTTAGATTTAGGTGTTGTTGGATTTGTAATATTCCTATTTGCCTTTTTTAGAACTGTTGCATCTGCTGTTCTTTATATGGGAATTAATCCTGCTTCTGAATCACTTTTACCCTTAGTGTTTTTAACGTGGATGGTGATTCCCAATATTACCGTGAGTGAGTTATTTTATCCGACTCATGTTTGGGTATACTTTGTGATAATTACAGTTCGTTTGAATCTCGAAATTAAACATTTTAATCAGAGGCAAAAACAAATTAAATATCAGCTTGCTTATCCCTAATTTGTCTAATATTAATCCCTTATACTGAATCCATAATCACTATGAACTTACGTCAACAAGCAGCTAAAGGTATTGTTTGGTCTGCGATTCAAAAAATTGGTAACCAAGGCGTTTCTTTTGTTGTTTTCTTCTGTTTAGCCCGCTTATTAGCCCCCGAAGCATTTGGATTAATTGCCCTTGCTAGTGTGTTTCTTGCCTTTGTACAAATATTTCTAAATCAAGGATTTGCTGAGGCAATTGTTCAACGAGAAGAACTTGAACCGGAACATTTAGATACGGCTTTTTGGGTTAGCTTAATTATTAGTATACTCCTGACCATTATCAGTATTTCAATTGCGGATATTGTGGCTCAAGGCTTTCAGCAACCCGAACTAACTCCGATTATCCGTTGGCTATCTCTTGGGTTTTTACTCAGTGCATTTAATAGTGTTCAACAAGCTATTTTTCGTCGAAATTTAGCCTTTAAACCCCTCGCTATTCGTTCACTGGTTGCCTCATTTTTTGGAGGTATTGTGGGTGTAACAATGGCATTTTTAGGCTGTGGCGTTTGGAGTTTAGTCGGTCAACAATTAACTAATAATATTGCAGGAATTTTAGTTTTATGGTGGGCAAGTGACTGGAAACCGGGCTTTAAAGTATCAAAAAAACACTTTCACGAACTGTTTCATTTTGGCATTAATATTTTAGGATTTAATCTGCTTAACTTTTTTAATCGACGTTCGGATGATTTTTTAATTGGCTATTTTCTAGGTCCCACTGCCTTAGGTTATTACACAATTGCTTATCGTTTATTACTATTAATGACGAACCTATTAACCAATACAATGGCACAGGTGGCATTGCCAACCTTTTCTCGTTTACAGTCTCAACCCGAGAAGATGCGACGAGCATTTTATACAGCGACTCAACTCTCAAGTTTAGTTGCATTTCCGGCTTTTTTAGGAATGGCTATTTTAGCGCCTGAAATTGTTCCCTTAGTATTTGGAGAAAATTGGTTACCGAGTGTTCCGGTGATGCAAATATTGTCAATCATAGGAATTTTACACGCGATTGAATACTTTAATCAATCTGTTATTTTAGCCATGGGAAAACCGGATTTGCGACTCAAAATTAATGCGGTAAATGCAGTGGGAAACGTGATAGGCTTTCTTGTGGTTGTACACTGGGGAATTATAGCCGTGGCGGCTGCTTATGTGATTCGAGGATATCTATTTTTACCGCTGCCATTATGGGCAATTTATAAACTGATTAAAATCAACTTTAAAACTTATGTATCACAATTTTTTGCCCCTTTGGTCAGTGCCATAATTATGGTGAGTTTAATCACTGCTATCAAAATTTATGGCGGAGATATTCTCAGTCTACCCGTATTGATCGCTATTTGCACAGCAACGGGTATACTCACTTATAGTCTAATGATTCGATGGCTTGCACCCAAACTATTCCAACAAGTTATAACATTAATAGCTTCACTAATTCCTCACCGAAAAACTCCTCAAACTTAATGATTAATTATGCCTAACTCTACAATTAAATCCCGGCTTTTTTTAGTGGGTTGTCCTCGTTCTGGGACAACATTACTTCAAAGTTTATTAGCAGCACATCCTGAAGTTATTTCTTTTCCAGAATCTCATTTATTTCAAAGTCTTTGGATGCATCGCTGGAGTCGCTTACTCGGGTTAGCCTACCCAAAAGGACGACAACAACTCAACTGGTTTTTACAAGAAATTAATCAACCTCAGTTTATTCACAACTTACCTAAAAATGCCAGATTTATGCGTCAATATGGTAAAGTTTTGCAGGAAGCTTTAGATAGCGCGACACTGGCTCAAGGTAAACAAATTTGGTTAGAAAAATCCCCTGAACACGTTCGTTATATTCGCTATATTGAGGCTGCTATTCCTGATGCTAAATTTATTCATTTAATTCGTAATGGTTCTGATGTTGTGGCTTCTCTTTATGATGTGACTCACAAGCATCGACAACCCGAAGTATGGGGTGAACCTTGGGAATTAGAAAAATGTATTCGTCATTGGGTTCGTTCTGTTGAATTTAGTTCTTTACACTTAAATAAACCGAATCATATTTTAGTTCGCTATGAAGCATTAGTCGAAAATCCTGAAGTCATTCTTCGAGAATTATGTGATTTTATTGGAACTCCATTCTATCCGTCGATGTTGAAAGATTACGGTAAAACGGCTCAAAAAGTAGTCTTAAATAATGAAGCCTGGAAAGCCTCCGTCGGAGATCCCATTAGTAATGCTAATTCTACCAAGTTTTACAAACTGTTTACCCCAGAACAACAGCAATATATTCTCGACAATGTCAATACTTCACTCAGTACTAAAGTCTAGTTTATTCTGAGGAGTTAAAATAAGCTGATTATAACTAAAACTCACCGCTTTGATTGAATTAGCTGGGAACTTCATGTGCAAAAATCAACTCCTGTGAGAGAATACACAACGGGAGTGACTTGATTTTGTTGTGAATAATACAACCCTTAACTCCAAACTGCTGATTTTGTCAAGTGGTAATGCCAATTTCTAAATCTTTCCCCGTCTTTCACAAGAGCGATCGCTCAAAACTTCAATCTCGGTTACAATTAGAAAAGCTGCTCTCCTCAGAAGCCGTTAAAACCCTGCAACAAGCCGATCATCATACTCTGATTAAAGGACTAACTCAAACCCCCAAAACCTTACCGCCAAAGTACTTTTATGATGATCGCGGATCAATTCTATTTGAACAAATTTGTGACTTACCAGAATATTATCCGACTCGGACTGAAGCCAGTATTTTGCAGGGTTGCGCGGCAGAAATTGCCCGTTTAACAAGCCCCTGTGAACTGGTAGAATTAGGCAGCGGTAGTTCGACTAAAACCCGAATTTTACTTGATGCCTACCAACAGCTTGGTTATGCCCTACGATACGTTCCCGTTGATGTCAGTGGCGGCATATTGGAAAGTAGCGCTTATGAGTTATTACAAGAATATCCCACACTACAAATTCAGGGTTTAGTCAGTACTTATGAATTAGCCTTACAACACCTAAAACCCACGACATTACCTAGCCGAATGATTGCATTTTTGGGCAGTACATTAGGTAACTTAAACCCAACTGAAAGTCAGCAATTTTTTGCCCAGATGACGGCGGCTTTAGAACCCGGAGAATATGTTTTATTGGGCGTTGATCTGCAAAAACCTGTTAATATTTTAGAGGCGGCTTATAACGACAGCCAGGGAATAACCGCAGCTTTTAATTTAAATATATTGCAGCACTTAAACCGTCAATTTGAGGGTAATTTTGATCTGAGACAGTTTGAACATTGTTCATTTTATAATTCTCAATTCCATCAAGTTGAAATGCATTTACGCAGTCGGCAAGATCAAACGGTTAAATTAGATCGATTGGGTTTAACAGTACAGCTTGCAAAAGGAGAAACCATTCGCACAGAAATTTCCCGGAAATTTGATCTAACCACCCTGCAAGCCGAATTAAACAGCCAAGGCTTAAAAATCATGCAGAGTTGGACTGATCCAAACCAATGGTTTGGGCTTTTGCTGTGTCAGTTTGTCGAAATAACCTAAAATCTCTAAAGTAAGCGTTGCGGCTGATTAAAGTTGAAACCAGACGGCTTTTAAAATATTATTAAATGTTTAAAAAACTTTAACTTTTTGAAAGCCGTATCAAAAGATCATTCGATAATATATAGTAATAGCAAGTTTATCTATTCATCTGTGTAAAAATTGATGGGAGGTTCTGTGCAGACTTTATTAAAATTATCCGCTTGGATTGATCGAGGGAATGAATATTTAGGTCGCTTTGTCTATTGGTTTAGCCTAGTGATGATTGCAGTCGGAACTTGGAATGTAATTGGTCGATATGTAGGGCGCGCTGTGGGTCAAAATCTCAGTTCAAATGCTTTCATAGAAACCCAATGGTATATTTTTGATGTGATTTTTCTTCTCGGCGCTGCTTATGCTTTAAAACATAATGAACACGTTCGAGTCGATGTAGTACAAAGTCGTCTAAATACTAAACAAAAAGCCTTAATTGATTGTCTAGGAACGCTGATTTTTCTAATCCCATTTTGTGTAATGATTATTTTCTATTCTTGGGGTTGGGTAATGAATTCTTGGAGTATTTTAGAGGTTTCACCCGATCCAGGTGGATTGCCTCGTTATCCGATTAAAACATTAGTCATTATCAGTTTTCTTCTATTATTATTTCAAGGTTTTTCTGAAGCGATTAAAAATTTTGCTATTTTTCGTGGCATTCTTGAACCTGCTATTGAAGAGAAGAATCAACGGAGACAAGAATAAACTTATTGTATAATTCGGGAAAATAAAACGGGAAATAGCCTAAAATAAGGGTAAAAAAAATTAGCAGAAATTATTATATTTTTAATGAATGCTCATCGATCTAATAACAGTATTATCTTGATATTTAATAAAATCAAATGAATTTAGAGTTTCTCAGTCTATTCATGTTTATCGCTGCCTTAGGATTTCTAGCGTTAGGTTATCCAGTGGCTTTTTCTTTGGGAGGCGTTGCTTTATTTTTTACGATAATTGGCATGGCTTTAGGAGTCTTTGACCCGATTTTATGGTCAGCAATGCCGCAACAAATTTTCGGTACAATGAATAATTTTACCTTGCTGGCAATTCCTTATTTTATCTTTTTAGGTTCAATGTTAGAACAGTCTGGCATTGCAGAAGATCTGTTAGAAACCATGGGGATTTTATTCGGAAGATTGCGAGGAGGATTAGCCGTTGCAGTTATTATTGTCGGGGCATTATTGGCAGCAACCACTGGTGTTGTAGCAGCAACTGTGATTGCAATGGGATTAATTTCTTTACCCACAATGTTGAGATATCGCTACAATAAACAACTCGCAACGGGTGTAATTGTTGCCTCAGGAACTTTAGGTCAAATTATTCCTCCCAGTGTTGTTTTAGTCGTATTAGGCGATCAATTAGGAGTATCCGTTGGGGATTTATTTGTCGGGTCTTTAATTCCCGGTTTATTAATGACTGGAGTGTTCTTAATTCACGTTTTAGTTATTGCTTGGATTCGTCCAGATGTTGCGCCAGCTTTACCGAGAGAAGTGTTAGAAGCCCCAGGATTACCAGGGCGAGTGATTAAAGTTTTAATACCACCCTTATTGTTAATTTTACTCATTTTAGGCAGTATCTTTTTTGGAGTTGCCACGCCCACAGAAGCAGGTGCGGTTGGCTGTGTTGGAGCAATGATTTTAGCCATTGCTAATCGAAAATTAAGCTTACAAACGTTAGGAAATGTCTGTGATGCCACTCTCAGAACCACCTGTATGGTGATGTTTATTTTAATTGGTTCTAGAGCCTTTAGTTTAGTATTTCGCGGCTTAGGAGGAGATGCTTTAGTGCGGGAATCTTTACTGAATATACCAGGCGGTCAGTTTGGCTTTCTAGCAGTTACCATGCTATTAATTTTTATATTAGGATTCTTTATTGATTTTTTTGAAATTGTATTTATTGTTGTACCATTATTGGTTCCCATTGCTCAAGACTTTGGTATGGATTTAATTTGGTTTGGAGTCATTATTGGTGCAAATATTCAAACCTCATTCCTCACGCCGCCTTTTGGTTTTGCTTTATTTTATTTACGAGGTGTTGCACCGCCTGAAGTCACAACAGAAGATATTTATAAAGGCGCAATTCCGTTTATTACTTTACAATTAATTGTGCTGCTACTGTTAATTATTTTTCCTCAAATTGTCAGCTTTTTACCCAATCTTTCTCAAGGAATTAATATTTAAAGTAAAAGAACTTGATCATAAGACTTGAAAAAATTATCATCTTTTACAGAATCTGATAGAGAAAGGTGCTATTGCGAGAATTTTTCACGCTCACTCATGGTTAAATCAGTCATAACTCAGTTTAAGATTAACTTAATCTATATTAAACGAGTCAAGGCAGTGATGAGCTTTGATCGTCAATAAAATCTATTTATCACTAAACTCTAGAAGAAGAAATAAGCTACAATATCAATCCAAGTAAACAGGGATAAAAAAGCATTTGAAGACATCCGGTGAGGCAAATATGAACTCAACCCAAATCAGAGAGCAAAACCATCAACCTTGGGGTAAAGTATACTTAGTCGGCGCAGGCCCTGGCGATCCGGGTTTAATGACCCTTAAAGGCAAAGGATTGCTTCAGTGTGCCGATGTAGTGGTGTATGATGCATTGGTAAGTGCATCTATCGTGGGCATGATAAACCCACAAGCAGAAAAAATTAATGCGGGTAAGCGACGGGGACGACATTCCCTTCTACAAACAGAAACAACACAATTGTTAATTGATAAAGCCAAAGAAAATGCTATTGTGGTGCGTTTAAAGGGTGGCGATCCGTTTGTCTTTGGTCGAGGTGGGGAAGAGATGGAAGATCTGGTGAAAGCTGGAATTTCAGTCGAAGTTGTGCCGGGTATCACTTCCGGAATTGCGGCCCCAGCTTATGCAGGTATTCCTATCACTCACCGTGATTATAGCTCTTCGGTTACCTTTGTTACCGGACATGAGTCAGCCGGAAAATATCGCCCTCAGGTGAATTGGCAAGCGATCGCAACCGGTTCAGAAACTATCGTTGTGTATATGGGAATTCATAACTTACCCTATATCGTCTCAGAATGCATCAAAGCCAATCTTAACCCCGATACCCCCATTGCCTTAATTCGCTGGGGAACAACGCCTGAACAAACTCAACTGGTGGGCAGTTTAAGTACAATTGTACAACAGGTTGAAACAACTGGATTTGAGGCCCCTGCGATCGCTGTTATTGGTAAAGTCGTTCATTTACAGGCTCAACTTTCTTGTTAGTTGTTTGTCATGAATTGTTGGTTGTTTATGGTAAATGATGTCAGGCAATGGGGTTGATGCTATTTCCAATCTATCACGAATAAATAACCAATAACCAATCCATGACCCTTTTTGATTCTCAAGCAAAAAAAGCCTATCAAACAGGTGTAAAATGGCTCGTCGGGGCGGGTTTATTAACCTTGGTTAGTTTAGGTGGATTAGTCACTTATAACGGGTTGCAGAACCGCCCTCAAGCCGCTATTAATGCTCGGTTAATTACTGTGAAATTAGGGGGTGTTGAAAATAATATTAGCGAAGGGGGAACGGTTGAACTGGGAGGGCAACGAACGATTAAATCTCCCGAAGAAGGAGCTGTTGAAAATGTATTAATCGAGTTAGGCGATCGCATTACACCGGGACAAGAATTAATTCGATTACGCAATCCCCAAAGAGAAACAATACTCTCACAAAAACAATTAGAAATTCAAAAATTAGAAATTATTATTGCTCGAAGTCGTGAGAAAGTCGAAGAAGCTAGAGACAATTTAAGACTGGCACAGCGACAATTAACGGCTGATTTGGAGTCAGAAAAAATCAGAAGACAAGCAGAAGTTGAAAATCAAAGAATAGAAATCGAAAAATTAGAATATCAAGTGCAGCGAAATCGCCAAAGAGTCAGAGAAGATCAAGAAGAGTTAAATGCTGCTAAAACCGAATTAGAAAAGCTACAACAATTAGAAGAACGCGGCTTTATTCCTGGGCAAGAAATAGATCGGCAACAACAAAAAATTCGTAGTCAAACTGCTAGTCTGCGAGATACTGAATTACAACTCAATGAATCAATTTTTAATTTAGAACAAGCCCAAGTTAAAGTCATTCCTGCTGAAAAGGTAAGCAGTGGTATACTTCCGGCAGAAGCAGAATTGCGTCAAGTTGAATCGGATTTACGACAACATTTAAGTGATTTAGAATTAGCAAAAATTGCCTATCAAGAAGAAGCTTTAAAATTAGAAGATTATATTATTACTTCTCCCATTGATGGAGTAATTCTTGATATTGATGTGCAACCCGGTGATGGAGTTAATCGCAGTGATGATTTAATTACAATCGGCGATCCTAATCAAGAACTCGTGAAATTAAACCTCTCTACCCTGAATGCAGTCCGGGTACAGCCCAATCAACCCGTCAGAGTTCGTATCATTGGGCCGGAAGCAAAATCTTACAGCGGACGGGTAACTCAAATTGATTTGAAAGCCAGTGGTAGTGGTAATAATAATGATTCTAAGCAAGCGAATGTTCCGGCGACTATTCAATTAGATAAACCCACTGGAAGTTTAATTCCTGGCAGTCCCGTCAGTGTTGAAATTATTTTAGAAGATAAGAAAAATGTTGTTGTGATCGATACTGAACTGATTCAACGAGATGAACAATCTCCCTATGTTTGGATCTTAAATGAACAAAATAAAGCTGAAAAACAATCGATTACTCTAGGTTTAGAAGGCTTACTTCAGGTAGAAGTCACCTCAGGTTTAAATCCAGGTGATACAATAATTCAAACTTCCCCAGATGAAACCATTCAGCCGGGAAGCGTTGTGAATGGAACGAATGATTAAGTTAAGATAATATCTCCTAAAATATGGGTATTTCACCACTTAGTTTGATTGGACTCAGTTGTAAATCTTTATTGGGAAACCCCTTGAGATCTAGCCTGACAACTTTAGGGGTATTTATGGGGGTTGCAGCCGTCAGTGCCACCTTACAAGTTCGTAATATTAGCCGCGCTGTGATTACTCAACAACTGGAAAAACAAGGTGCGCCTCGAATTAACCTAGTTTCTGTCAGAAACCGTGTGACTCGCCAAAGGGCGCAGTTAACCAGTGAAGACATGGAATATCTTAAACAGCGTCTAGATAGAATACAGATGATTAGTGGTTTGAATTGGGCGGGTCAACCGGAAACAATCTTTCAAGATTATACCGCTAACCCCGCAGTATTAGCCGTTGCGCCGAACTATTTCTCTACCTCTGGTAAACAATTAATTGCGGGACGAGATTTTACAGAAGCCGATTATAATCAATATCGTCCTGTTGTGATTATCGATCAATTTTTAAGCAATAAATTATTTCAAAATCGAGATCCCTTAGGTCAAAGTATTTATGTCGATTTTCGTCCTTATGTTGTTGTGGGTTTACTCCCTTTAAACCCGGCAGAACAAGAACCCGAAGGAATGGTTTATATGCCCATTACTGTGCGAAATGCTATGACTGGACGACGAGATATTAGGAGATTAACGATTCGTCCTCGAACTTTAGAAGATTTAGAAAACCTACAAGAAAAAGTCATACAATTAATGGAAGAACGCTATCCGGGTCACTCTTTTTGGACTTGGAATAATATTGAAGAAATTTTAGAACAACAACAAACCTTAGAATCTGTTTCAACGGCGTTACTCGTCGTGGGAATTGTGGCGCTACTCGTCGGCGGTGTCGGTATTGCCAATATTACCATCGCTGCTGTAATTGAACGCACGTCTGAAATAGGACTGCGCCGCGCCATTGGTGCAACTCAACTCGATGTATTGCTGCAATTTGTCTTAGAAGCCGCTATTTTAAGTATCTTAGGAGGAGCGATCGCCATTGTCAGCGTTCATGGTTTAACCATTGTGGTTGCCAAACAGTTTGAGTTACCCTATAAATTTGATACCACCAACGCCGCGATCGCTTTAAGTTCAGCCGTCTTTGTGGGTGTGGGCGCAGGATTTCTTCCCGCCCTCAGGGCCAGTCAACTTGATCCAGTGAAAGCATTGAGGCAAAAATAAAATATCAACTATCCTTTCCTCTCATAACCGCCAAGAAATCACAAATAACTAACCTGATTTTTCCGGTAATATTGAGAGCAGAACCTAGATTAAAATTATTAGATCTTAAATTATCACCTAAATCCCATTTATATCAAACATTATTCGGAGCCGCCTTATGAATCAATTATCTAAAGTCAACTCGATGTCATCGGCATCATCTCAACTCCAGCCAGAACTACAAGCGGTATTGAAAGGGTTAGATGTCCAGCTTGAAACAGAATTAAATCGGTATCGACGCTATCGACGGCGTACCCAACCCAACAATATCACCAATCCCAATCCTTCAACCGCTCAAAAACCAGCAACCGTTTTAGCCATCGATCAAAACGACCATCAACTCAAACCCGATTCTACCGCTTCAGTGACAGGCTCACAACCCAACACCGTCTTAGGTTCTGTTAAAGTCGAAGGTCAAGCACCCTTAGCAACCCGTACGCCTCATGCTGAAAATTTTACAGCCAATACTTCCCCATCTGGAGACTATCTAGAATCTTCTGAACAACTAATTAAAAGCATAGATCAAACCCGTCCCCGTCGCCGTAGAAGAAGACAACCCAGCTTAGTTGCCAGTTTATTTACTCCGATTGGAATTTGCTCATTATTACTGTTTTTAATCTCTTTTGCAGCCTTAGGCTATGTCGTCACCTCTTCCGGTGAACAAAACAACTGGGGGTTAAGTCGTTGGTTAAACACGGAAGAACCAGAAGAGTCCCCAGAAGTCATTGAAGAAGTTAAACCGACAGCCCCCACTTCCCCGAATTTGGCCACTGAAGAATTTGTTGAGCTAGATTTAGATACCCTCAGTAATATTAGTCCCACTCCAACTCCCATTACACTGCCAACCCCTCAAGCCACGACTCCCACTGCTAATAACAATTTAACGCCTCCCCCTGTGATTCCAACAGGCCCAGATTTAGGTAATATGACCAATGAATTAGTACCTGCACCGACTCCAGTTGTGCCTCAACCTCAACCCGTTCCAACCCCAACCCCTCAGGCACCCGGTGGTGCAGCAACGCGATCGCAATCTCAACCGATTGAAGCCGAAGATGGATACTATTATGTTGTCACCAATTATGAAAACCCCAACTCCCTAGCAACAGCACAGCAAGTGGTTCCGGAAGCTTATGTGCGGGAATTTGAAACCGGAACAAAAGTCCAAATGGGAGCATTAGAAGATGCTGATACAGCTCGTATTTTAGCAGAACAACTTCGCGTTCAAGGAATTACCGTTGAGTTTGATGTACCAGAGTAGGAGGCACCGAGTCAGGAGTCAGGAGACAGGTAGGGGCGCATTGCATGCGCCCGTCACCGAGACAGCGAGACTTTGCCTGTTCCCTCAAATTCTTATTCCTACGACAAATAACGCGCCAACCAATAACCAAAACTACTATGGGAATATTAAATCGTATTTGGCAAGTGGTTCGAGCCAATATCAATAGTTTAATTAGCCAAGCTGAAGATCCTGAGAAAATCTTAGAACAAACAGTGCAGGATATGCATTCTGATCTGTTGCAACTCAGGCAAGCCGTCGCAGGTGCGATCGCCACTCAGAAGCGGACAGAACGAGAATATCTCCAAGCAGAAACTCACGAACAAGAATGGTACAAGCGGGCGCAATTAGCACTGCAAAAAGGGGATGATCGTTTAGCACGGGAGGCTTTATTGCGGCGGAAAACTTACCTAGAAACGGCTGCGTCCATCAACTCTCAGATGGAACAACAATATGAGGTTGTAGAGCGGCTCAAGCAAAATATGCGTCAGCTTGAAGGTAAACTCAGTGAAGCCAAAGCTAAAAAAGATCTTTATATTGCTCGTGCGCGATCGGCTAAGGCCGCAGAACAACTGCAACAGGTGTTAGGTAATCTTAATACAAAAGGAGCCTGGAATGCTTTTGAACAAATGGAAGAAAAAGTCATGCAGCTAGAGGCTCGTTCTGAGGC
>CAYSWY010000027.1:31965-75130 GCA_964434975.1 uncultured Lyngbya sp. | reverse complement strand
GTTTACCTGCTGTATTTTGGATGTTTCAGATTTTGTTAAAGTAGACATAAATTAAATATAAGCTCGTACTAATCTCAAGTATTTTTATAAATACACTATTATTCTTAACACTGCACAATTATTCTCGATTAATATTATTTGAATAACCAATAAAATCCTAATTGTAATAAGTTACTCAGAACAATTAAAATTAAAACCGTAGACAGAGAAAATTTATTCTTTGGGGAAACAATAGGCTGAGATGAGGGTTGAGAAGGAGTCGGTTGAATGGGTAAATTGCCTTTTGCGATTACACCCGCTCGTTCTTCTTGTAAACAAATAATTTTTGTAGTAGAATAATTAGACAATCCTCTATCTTCTGCTTCTTGGTAATCTTGAAGGCTGAGAGTTAAATGGGGAACGCTGATGTTACGATCAGTTGCTAAATTAACCGCTAAACGCATATCTTTATGCAGCAATTTGATCGTAAAAGCGGGATGTTGACTCATGTCATCACAGCGGCGGGAAAACCAATAGTAAGGTAAGCCGTGAATATCTCCCGCATTTTGACCAAATGAACCAAAACGCAACGTATCCCAAATGGTTGGCAAGGAAATACCTTGTGCTAAACCCAAAGTAATGCCTTCACTCACGGCTTGAACGGCTGTCGCATTCACCGCATTATGAATTAATTTGCATCTCGTCCCGTTGCCAATTTCTCCACAATATAATACACGATCAGCCATTAACGCTAAAACAGCTTGAACTTGCTCAAACGTTTGCTTAGACCCGCTTGCCATTACAGCTAAACCCACGCCGTTTTGGCTTTTAGCACCGATGGGACAATCGTTAAAAGGAGCATCTAACATTTCAACGCCCCGTTGCGCCATGGCTTGATGTAGCCGCAGAATAATGTCTGGTGAATTGGTGGAAATATCTATATAAATACTACCTGAACGTAAGCCTTGAGTCAAGTTTTGTTCACCTTCTAACACGGCTTGAATGACATCAGGCGGTGTGGGTAAAGCCGTAAAAATAACATCGGCATGACGACCCACTTCAGCACAACTTTGAGCTACATTAGCACCCTGAGATTGTAATTTTACCAGAGTATCTGGATTAATATCATAGACATAAACAGTGTAGCCATGGCTGAGAAAATTAGCAGCTTGTTTTTCTCCAATATTACCGCAACCAATGATACCTAAAATCGGAGAATTTGAGGAATATTCTGTTTCTGAAGCGCTAGGAGTATCGGACATATCTATTTAATGATTTCCGTTCTATTAGTAAACAAATTGGCAACAAAATAAACGATAAAACCGGATGCCATACCCGGAAAAACTTCATAAATTGCACTGGATAAATTTAACCCTAAACTCCACAGAATTGACACCCCAATTCCCACTATCATCATAGTGATGGCTGTGGCTACATTAACAGGCTGTTGCCATACCCTTAATACCAGTAACGGTCCCAACCCAGACGCTAAAACAGACCAAGCAAAAATTACCAAACTAAAGACATTATTGTCCCCAGTTAAAGCAATCACTAATACAATGGCAGTTATAATTAGTGTACCGATTTTATTCATTCGATAAGAGTGAGCAGCACCGGGAATTAAATCTTGAGTGAGTGCGGCAGAACAGGATAAAATTTGAGAATCTGTGGTAGAAATTGCGGCTGAAAATAAACCCGCTAACATTAACCCAACTAAGATAGCAGGTAACAATTCAATGGATAGAAAAGGCAGGGCTAATTCCGGGTCGCTGGATGTGATTAAATCGGGTAATAAGACTCTCGCCGTTAATCCCACACCAAAGGCTGTGACGGAAGTCAGTTGCGAACAAATAAACTGAATATTACGGGCGAGGGCAATATTATCGGCTGAGTTAATTGCCATGGCTCTTACCATAATATGGGGTTGCCCCACCACACCAAACCCAGCAACAATCCAGCCAATTAAATAGGGTAAAAAGCCCCATTTTAAATCAGCCGGAATCCAATTGGTTAAGCTGGGATCTATTTCATTCAGTTTCAATACAAGTTGTTCAAATCCGCCGCAAGCGATGATGCTAATTACACATAAAATAGCTAAAGAAACAATCATCAAAATCGCCTGAATTGAATCCGTCCAAATTGATGCCCGAATGCCTCCGGAAAAACAGTATAAAACAACAATAATAGCCCCGATAATAATTCCGAGTTCAGAATTCCAACCAAATACAGCCGTGAGTCCTTTGCTGGCTGCTACCAATTGAGCCGAGGCATAAGTCCCGAGAAAAGCAATAGTAATTAAAGCAGAAATAACCGTAATTAAACGCTGTTTATTTTGAGTTTTTCCAGTCAATTGATCGGCTTGACCGAGGAAAGAAGAAACGGTATTTGAGTTCGTTTGTTGAGACACTAATCTTAAGCGTTTAAACACCAACCACCAAGCAATATAATCTCCAATTGCCCAAGCAACGGGTATCCAAATTGACGCAAATCCAATGGTGTAAGTAAAGCCAATTACACCAATAAATAAATACCCACTTTGACCCGATGACATCGCTGATAAAGCAGTCATCCAAGGGTTAACATTTCGGCTAGCCAGTAGGTAATCTGTGGTGGTATCTTGCTTTTGAGTCGCTGAGTAAACCCCAACGACGATAAAGGAGAGTAAAAAGACAATAAATGTAATCGTAATCCAAATATTTTGATTCATGGGCTATTTTAATGATTCTTGATTACAATTACTGCTAATAAATTGACCATAATTGAGCTGAAAATAAGATTGTATTCTCAAACACGACTATGACTTACAGACTTTAGTATAGAACCACAAGCAACTCGAGTTCGTCCTGCAGCCGCTTGCCACATTTCTAAAGCGACATTTTCTAAAGATTGACCATCAGCCGCTAACATCCGTGAGATCATACTAATTTTATTAAAAGACCAAAATAATCCAGCTTCCAATAGATAAGGCTCTCCAGTCTCTTGATGAACTCGGAAATCATATAAAGAATAATCTCGACATCCTAAAGCGATATGCGCCCGCTTAACCGCCTCAGCTAATTTCTCAAATAATTCAGGAGTAACGGTTGCGGGACAAACTGGTATAGAGGAAGGATTTTTCGGTTGACTTTTGGGTAATCCATCAATTGCTATTTCTAATTTATCGTGTAAGGTTCTAATGGGATTATCTGAGAGAAAAACATATTCTATGGCAGGTAAAACAGATAATTCTCCCTGACGTTCAACCACGGCAACCCGTAATTCACGCCCCGGAATAAAGTCTTCAACCAACAACGTTTGATCATATTTAAATCCCGTTGATAAAGCTTCAGCAATTTGATCTTTATCTTTAACTAAAGTCACTCCCAAAGAGTTATCTTCTGAGTTGGGTTTAATGATAAATGGTGGTTCCATTGTGACCGGATCTCCAGGGCGAATTTGCTGCCCTTTGGCAACACGAACCCCGGCATCAGCAACAATACTTCGAGTTTGGGCTTTATTCGCCGCAGTCGCCGTACAAGCCGCCGGAGAACCCACTAAAGGTAACCCTAAAATATCCTCGAATAATGCCCGAAAACTGGTCATTCCGGGCAAACAAAATAGGTGGGGAACAACGACATCGACTTCGGGTAGCTGAGCAATCATTTCTTGTAATGAAAGTTTCTCAGACAGTTGATTTAAAGATACACCCAATTGCCAGAAACCATCCGGATGAATAACAGCATAATAACTTTGAACGCCCCTAGGTTGAACCACATCTCGGGCATAAATCATTGAAACATTATAATAAAAATCAGACACTCTAGAGCCAGCTAAATGTAAAACTCGTAGTTTTGCCGCTGTAGAAATGGTAGATGATAAAGCTTGAGGAACCTTGGATGAAACCATGATCAAAAATTAAGTATTTTAAGACACTAAAAAAGCCAGGCTAATTGACTCAATTCAATTGAGACGCTTCTGGGTTGGTTGGAATTAAAAACTGAGCCAAGAGATAAACAAAAATACCCGCTAACATTCCGGGTAAAACTTCATAAATACCGTTGGATAAACCGTTTAAATTCCAAGTAAAGGCAGCCAGTATTCCGATTAACATCATTGCCACAGCCACCGATATTCTCACCGATTTCTGTAGGGTTCTGAGTATTAATAACGGCCCTAAACCTGATGCTAAAGCTGACCAAGAAAATGTTACTAATGCAAAGACATTGTTGTTACCAACTAATGCAATGATTAGAACTGTTGCCGTAATGGTTAATGTTCCTATTTTTGCCCATCGATAAGAGTGAGCAATTTGAGGAAAGATATTTTGAGTTAAGGCCGCCGAACAGGAAAGAATCTGAGAGTCAGCCGTTGAAATGGTTGCAGAAAATAACCCGGCTAAGATTAACCCAACTAAGCTCACGGGTAATAGCTCAATGGCTAAGTAAGGTAGGGCTAACTCCGGGTCTCCTTGAGTCAGTAAATTCGGTAATAAAACCCGAGCGCTTAAGCCAATACCAATAGCACAACCGGAGTTAATTAAGCCTCCAATAATCTTAAGATTGACGGCTTTTGTGATATTACGAGGGGAGTCAATTGCCATCGCTCGAACCATAATATGAGGTTGACCAACGACTCCGAATCCAGCAATAACCCAACCCAGGAAAAAAGGCAAAAATCCATAGGGTAATTTCGAGGGATTGAGGTTAATTAAATCAGGATTAATTAAATTTAATTGAGTCCATAATTCACCCCAGCCGCCACAATTGATTAAGGCAACAATAAAGAGTAAAATTAATGAGCCAATCATAATCATCCCTTGAACCGCATCAGTCCAAATTGAAGCTCGAATTCCCCCAGAAAAACAGTAGGCTGCGACAATGCCTGCCCCCAGAATAATTCCCAGGTGATAATTCCAGCCAAATACCGCATTTAGCGCTTTGCTTCCAGCAATCAGTTGAGCCGCAGCATAGGAACCGAGAAAGGCGATTGTCATTAAGGCTGATATTAGCGTCACCCAACGATACTGGGTTGTTTCTTGCCCTAAAAAGTCAGAAACTGTTTCAATATTCATCGTTTCCGATAATATCCTGAGTTTCTTAAAAATCCATCGCCAACCCATGTAATCTCCGATTGCCCAACCCACCGTTAACCAGAGGGCAGAAATACCAATTTTATAAGCAAAGCCCACTTGACCGATGAACAATAAACCGCTTTGACCGGTTGCCATAGCCGATAGAGCTGTCAACCAAAAATTAACATTTCTACTCGCTAAAAGATAGTCAACCATTGTATTCTGTTTTTGAGTTGCAGAATAAATGCCAACCCCTGTAAATAGTAACAGAAAAAGGACAAATGTTACTGCAATCCAAACTGAATCATTCATGAGATTTGAAAAAAACGGGCAGATCTATCTTTGCTAGTATAACGGCTAGTGGTATATCTATTCTCTTTCTGACCTCGGTTTTCAAACAGGAAAAATGATCGGCATTAATTGATTGATTGGCTATCGTTATATTGACTCCAATCGAGAGCAGTTTAAAGCATCTTGTTGCTTCACTGTAGACTCACTCGATAAAGTAAAATAAATCCCCACTAACACACAAGTAAAGCCAATCGCGCTATCAAAACTTATGATTTCACCGAATATAATCCAGGCCGCAACTGAGCTTAAAATCGGAGTCAGCAAGTGACACACTGAGATAAACTCCGCTGAAAATCGGTTCAAACAATAAGCCAGTAATCCTAAACCAATAATCTGGCAAACCGAAGCCAGGGAAATAACAGAACACCAACCATTAATTGTATTCGGTAAGAGCTGATGATCGCTCAATAACACCACAGGTAATACAACCAACATCCCGACTAAAGAACTCCCTAGAACAATACTCTGAGCGCTCAATTGCATTTTGAGCCTTTCTTCGACTAAGGGATATGCCCCCAGCAAGATAGTCGAGAGTAAAGTAATCAGATCTCCTTGGAGTTCATCGCCTGTTTGGAATATATCATGAATTCCAATCATTAAAGTTCCGCCCACAGCAATGACCATACCCAGGATAAAATTTTTATCAAATCGTCTTTTTAAGAATAACCATCCCCAAAATGCAGTAAAAACAGGGGCAATACTATGAATAATGGCTGAACTGGCAACACTGGTTTGACTCAAAGACCAAGCCCAGAGTATCAAAGCGCTTGATAATAAGCTTCCCATTAAAAACAATAATCCTACAGTTCGTATCAGACTTGGACGGGGCTGCAAAGGTTGAATATTTCGCGGTTGACCACGCCTCCGTGAGATTCCACTCCATAACCCGAGGGCAATTGATGCAATCCAAAAGCGATTAAAAATCGTGGCATCCGGACTGAGTTCCCCTTGACTGAAACGAATGAAAATCGGTGAAAAAGACGTGGCCACTAAACCCACAACCAGGGCGAGAATGATCCGGATCTCGACTGCTGTAAACATTTGCGAGACAGAAGAGGGTATGCCCCATGACCGCATTCCAACTCTGTAGAACATTTTGGCTAACTAGGAAGTGAATTTTAACAAAACTTAATCTCCCCCTAATTCTACTAACTTTCCAATGTTAAAGTCAATGCGAATCCAGCCTTTGAATTTTTTTAAATTTCCGCCTAACAGTAGAGGGATTTGCCAGTGATGCACCATCAGGAAGGGGAGTGGGTCGTTCACTTGAAAAATCGCATCTGTCCCTTGGGTGATTTTCTGTATCCATTGGTGCAATTTCTGCCCAGAATTCACCTCATTTAGCCGCCATAACTCGTGATACAGCCAATAGGTGGGTTTACTATCGGCTAACGGTTCAATGGGCGCTTCATCCGTTTGTTGACTATCTTCTAAATAAGCCGCTGCTACCCCTGGGTGGTTGTAGAACATGGTAATAGCAGAGTGAGTTCGAGGATTACATTCTAGGGGATAAACTTGACCATCAGGGGCTTGAATAAAGTCAAGAGAAACCTGTCCGGTGAGATTTAGCGGTTTAACAAATCCTTTCACCCATGCTAAGATTTCTGGGTTATCAATCTGTTGATAATTTACCTGAAACGGAGAAGATTCAGAACAACAATGCAGGCGAATATCGCCTTTTCTCACCGTAGAATGGGTACAATATTCTTTCCCTCGGATAAACTCTTGCATAATCCAAGGTTTATCTTCACTAATGGGTAATCCCTTGACAAATTCTTCCATTTCTGCATAAGAATTCATCGGTAGCCGGGTTAAATCTAGACGATGAACGGAATCATAAGGAATACTTTTTAGGATATATTGACTGCCGTCCGCTTCAAAATCAAAATTAAGGACATCTTCTGGTTTTGTAATTAAAAATGTCTTCGGAACCGATAACCCTAATGCTTTAGCTTGCTCAATAAACGTGTATTTATCATCTAACATCTGAGTGATTTCAGTCTCAAAATGAATCACGTCACAATGGGGAGAAAGTAACGGTTTTGCCACAGAACAGTAATAACTTTCTACCGGACTGGTCACCGGAATAAATGCATCAATTCGTTCTTTTTTAACGATATCTAATAATCCTTGACAAAAACCCTCTGGATTATTTTTCGGGGCAGGAACCGTATAAAATCCCTCAACCGCATTAGAAAATCGATGTCCAGTTAACCAATATTTTTCAGTTTCCACCAGAAAAACAGTATGCCCAGCGGCATGAAATGATCGCGCCAGTTGCAATGCTTTCGTCATTTTTGCCCCGGTAATTAAAACCCGTTTCGGATGTTTTGCCACCACTTTTTTTTCAAAGGGTTTTCGCAATAAATGAACAATCCAAGCCAGACTGACCAGGGTCAAATTAAACGGTAAAGCAATTAACAATAATGCTAAAGTACCGAGATTTTGAAGCAGTGAAACGGTCTTGTTATTTTGGATCAATAAAAGATTTGCCATATCTAGGAGAATGTGAAACTTTTAAACAATCTTTTAGCCCCCTTAAACCCATTGTGATTGACGAAAATCTGATGAGGAAATTGGGGGCAGAAATCACCTGACAAAAATATCTTTGCTGTAGAGTGGGAAAGATTGGCGTTTTGTCAGGGTTATTGGTGAGAAAAGGCTAAGGAATAACCTTACTCAGCAGCCAGATAATGAATTAAAGTTAAACCATCTCGCAATGGTAAAATGACTTGTTCAACTCGTGGATCGGCTGCAATCACTCGGTTAAATTCCGCGATCGCTTGTCCGTTTTTGGTTCGTTGTTGCGGGGGTAAATAAGGTTGTCCTTGTAATAAAGTATTATCAACCGCAATAAACCCACCGGGAACTAATAAATTACGATCTAATAACAGATTAAAATAATCCACATATTCGGTTTTATCTGCATCGATAAAGACGAATTCAAACGACTCCCCAGCATCGGCTAATTGCTTCATGGTTTCCAAAGCCGGATCAACTTTAATCTGAATTTTATCACCGTCAGGAGAAGCATTAAAGCATTTTTGGGCAAATTCTGCCACATATTCGTCTACTTCACAGGCGATACATTTACCATCTTCCGGTAAGGCTTCTGCAATAGCTAAAGCAGAATATCCGGTAAACATTCCAACTTCAAGAACATTCTTTGCTTTCATCATTTGAACAAACAATTTTAAGGTTTGTCCTTCAATATGTCCAGACAACATTTCCTGTTCTAATTGTCGGACGGTTTCACCATCAGAAAATCGCTGACTCCAAGGTTCTTGTTGGGTTTTTTTAGCCAGTGCCGCTAAGCTGTCTGACTCAGAGGTGCTACAGCTTTCTAAATACGGATCTAAGCCTGTTGCCAGTTGGTAGGCTTGTTTCACACTCAAAGCCACCTCAGGGGAAACCGATTCCTGTTCGATTAACTTCACCGCTTTTTCTAACTGTTCGGTTAAAATCCCTAAGGGAGTGACGGGTCTGGCTTTGGGTAATTCAATTGCTAGTGTCATTTTTTTTAAGTTATGTGGGTGGATAATCAAGATGTGATCTCACGCATGAGATTGATAGAGATATTCCAATCGAACATCTCTGGTGATTTTTGGGTTGGGTAAAATCTTAAGCATGAACCGTGATAGTCGGTTCTTCAGCTACGGTAGCAATGATGCCATCAATACCTTCGCCGTCGGTGTGAATAATCTACACAAATCCGTTTATGGTAGGTTCTGTATGCATCCAATTCGTCGTCAGTCAGATCGTTAATGATCTCACAAGTTCCGATTATCAGGCACAACGGCCCGCAATTTATTATCACAAGTTTGAATAATAGAGGGTGTGGCGGCCCACAATAAGTCGGCTTCCATCACCGCATGATCCAGGGATAACCCTAATTGACTCATGACTGTTAAAATGCGTTCACGTTGGCGCGGATCGCGATTTGTGGTAGAAATATCACCCCGTTGGGTTGTAAGGGTGGCAGATCATGCCATGTCAATATTGACCGCAATCTCAAATACAGTGTCAATGGCTTCAAATTTAGCTTGAATCTAACTCATAATGCATTTCCTCAATTGAAAGTGAACGAAATAATCATCTCCTCATAAGCCCGGCTACATTCGCCTAACTGCTGAATTTGTCGGCGGACAATTTTACCCTTTTCCTACCGGAGTAGGACAATTAATTAGACTCCAGACGATTGACAAATGCAATAATCTGTGGTATGTCTATGGGTTTACTATATAAAAATTGTTGTCCCTAATTAGGTAATCAGACCTAGTTGGGGATTTTCGTGTTAGCATCAACAGTATGACTCATCCAGTCGCGATAGGTTTTAACTGAAATTCATTCTAGTAGGATTGAGTCAATAGCAGCTTGGTCGGCTCTATTTCTCTCAAAACCTCAATCAAAGTAGCGTTTTGCTGTGTAGCTTACAGATAATTTGACATTGCCTGAGTTTCAAACAATATCGGTCAATGATTTATAAGCCAAAATTTAACATTCCAGAGCAATCAATCTATATCTTCTCACTCTAGTGTTGTCATTAAACGTCTACTTCTGCGTTTATAGAACGGATTCGGTTAAATTAGGCCCCCCGGATGACAACCCAAGATGATAACAAATGGGTCTTCTGAGGGAACTTTATCAGTGTACCGTTAATCACTGTTATTGACGCTAATCAAAGGTAGCAATTCAGGAAAATGTAAAAAAGCTGATGATCTCAACCCAAAGACTTAAGCAACTTTACCTAAGCTTTGGATCAATTGGTGGGTTCATGAGGAGATGGAGTAAACACACATCCTCCCCCTGCTGTCCGAGCTTCCACTTCAGAGCGCAGCCTAGATTAATCTGCTGATCGGGATTTAAAGGATGTTCAGACAGTGCAATCTTGAATAATGATTCTGAGTTGGTTTGAGTCACGGACACAAATAGGGTATATCCCTATATTGTAATGAACTTTACATTTGTTAGTTTAACCCTTGCTGTTTCCAATTTAGTCCCAATTGCTGTTAAATTTTGTTAAAAAATTGATGCTTTGCTGTTATCTTTGTTAAGACTTTATACAAATCCTAGACATTTTTCCCAGATTCAATATCTTTGCGGATCGGATTTAATAAGCTCTGCTTTACCATATAAGTAGGGATCAATTCCATAAACTCAATTAATCTGTGCAGCCACTCAGGCTTACGATTAATTGATAATCTGGAACTGTAACAACCGCTGCAATTATCGGCTCTGACTTATGTTGCCCAAATGGTTTCTGCTGCATTGGCGTACTGTTTTGCTCACACTCATTGCAGGCGCTTTACTGACCCCATTAATCTTAAGTTTCTACGTTCGCGTTGCCACCAGTCATCGTCGTTACACAGACTTGTCTGAAGTCCCTTCTCAACCCGTTGCGATTGTTTTTGGAGCGGGGGTCTGGGCTGATGGGACTCCAACCCCCATGTTAGCAGACCGAGTCCAAGGGGCGGTTGATTTATACCGTTTGGGACGTATCGAAAAGATTTTAATGACAGGAGATAATAGCCTGCCGGAATATAACGAAGTGGCCGCGATGCAATATTACGCAGAACAACAGGGCGTTCCCGCAGAAGATATTACACTAGATTATGCTGGGTTTAGTACCTACGAAAGTTGTTACCGCGCCAGTGAAATTTTTGGAATTGAACAAGCGGTTTTAATTACTCAACGGTATCATTTACCCCGTGCGGTTTATACCTGTAAGCAGTTAGGTATTGATGCGATAGGTTATGGTACACAGGATTGGGGAAAATTTAAGGATAAATCGATGCGTTTTTATACTCAGCGGGAAATTTTAGCTGTGATTAAAGCGTTATTGGAAGTTCACCTATTGCAGCCCAAACCTACATTCTTAGGGCCATTTGAAGGAATGGGATAACAGTTAGAAGTTAGAAGTCAAAAGTTACGCCCGTGGCTGTAGGGGCGCATTGCATGCGCCCGGAGCGCAAGTCAAGATTCTATAAATTGTATAACTTTTTGAACCAATGTATAAAGGTTTGTGCTTTCGGATGAGTAGGATCAAATATTTTCTCCATGACAGCATTATGAAGTTGTCTTCCTGGTGGGTCTTGCCATCCTAACCAGGTGTAAATATTGGCTTTATCAAGATGATTCTCTATATATTTTGCCCCTTTATTTTTAGCCTCTTTAGCCACTTCTTGAGCATATTGCCACAATAATTCACTTTCATCCGGAATTAAATATCTCAAAAACGTTTCTAACATTCCGCTAGTTTGATTATCCGGCATCACCCAAACACCAAACTTAACGCCTAAAGATGTATCACAAATTAATCCGGATTCTGGTAAATTTTTAGGAAAATTAGGAATACTTGGAAGACAAGCATTTCTAATACTATCCCACCTTGCAATAAAATTATCATCCGCATCTACAATTAATCCTAATGCCTTTAAATCAGATGCTTTTAATTCTGTAGAAATAGTGTCTATATTGATAAAATCATCATTACCGTATGATTCAATATCAACAACAGCCGTCTTTCTGGTTTCTCCCCAAATAATTCCATTGGCTTCTATTAAATAAGGTATAACTCTTTTGTCTTGATCTCCTTCAACAATTAACTTATTTGGATGATATTTTCCAGCCATTACTAACGAACCTCAAGATCTCGTTCTGCTGCAATTACAATTTCACGTTCATTAAACGCAATTGCTGTATTTTTATCAGGTTCAATTCTTTGAATCGTAATTCCGCCTTCTTCATGAGCATTTTCTTGACAGGCAATACTCGCTAAACTCTTCCAACAATCACTATTATGAGTCGTTGCAAATACCTGAACATTTAACCGTTTTGCCGTTTCCCAAATAAGTTTCCACATCTTCGACATAGCCGTAAAATGTAAACCTGTATCTATTTCATCGACTAATAAAACGCCATCTTTTACATTCACAATTGCTAACGCTAATCCCAACATTCGCCAAGTTCCATCCCCAAAACTACCAATAGGAACCCGTTGATGATTATCCGAACGAAGAATAGCAAAACCTCCTCTATTACTGACTATTGTAGAACTAACAGCCGCAATTCTTTCTATACTTGGTTCAATTATTCTTACTGCTTCTTCAATTACCTTTTCTTCAGGTTTTAAAACAAATTTCTCAAAAATACGAACCATCTCAGAAGAATTTAATGAGAATGGAGTCACAAACTGTGTTTTTGTAGGCTTAATTTCTAATAAATCTTTCTGATTATCATGATTTTTTTGTTCTGTAGTATTAAACCAAGTGATATTGGGTTTTAGTGCTTCATTATCTTTCTCCTTATTTAACTCATCACTATAAATATTATTACTAATCTTCTTTTCAGAGTTATAATTTTGATCTACTTCAATTAATACAACTAGTTTTTCCCAAATATATCCATCTTTTCCTGAGATAGAAAACTGACTATCTTGTTTTATTTCATGTCCATGAAACAAGTGCCGAATATCTACTGGTCTAGAAATGCTTCCACTTTCATCACTATCACTATATTCTCCTCTATTACTCATAATACCGTAGAATGATTGAAGCTTAGTTTTTGAACACAACAACTGAATAGCCTCTAAAATAGAAGTTTTACCACTATTATTCTGCCCCACTAGCAAATTAACTCTACCTAATTGTTGCAATTCAAAAGACTCAAAACCTCGAAAGTTTTCTATTTTGAGATTTTCTAACATAATCTTTCATTAAAAGAGTTCGGCTAATTTAGCTATTTTTTCGAGAAAATTATAGTTTGTAATTTTATGAGTATAACAAAACTAATTCTTTCAATTCTTCAAATTTTAGATAAAATTCTGAGCCTTGAAAGGTGGGTTAACAACCCACCCGACAGAAGTTTAATTAATAAAGTTCGGCTTGTTTAAACTGTTCCGCTTTCTTGGCATTGGCGGCTTCTCCACAAGTTCTAGGTGTGGGAAATAACTTACCTGGATTCGCTAAACCTTTGGGATTAAACACTTCCCGTATCCAAGTCATCGTTTCTAAATCTACCTCGTTAAACATATCCGTCATGTAACACTTTTTATCCGCCCCAATACCATGTTCCCCGGATAAACTACCTCCCACTTTCACACAAATTTTAAGGATTTCACCGCCGATTTCTTCAACAGTTTCTAACGCTCCCGGAACGGAATTATCATATAAAATTAACGGATGTAAATTGCCATCCCCGGCATGAAATACATTCGCAATACGATAGCCATATTTCTGACTTAAGGCTTCAATATCTTGTAAAACTTCTGCCATTTTAGTCCGAGGAATCACACCATCTTGTACATAATAATCCGGACTCATATGACCAGCGGCGGCAAATGCGGCTTTGCGTCCTTTCCAAATTTTCAAGCGTTTTTCCGCGTCAGAAGCTTTAGTAATATTACGCGCACCATTATGTGTACAAATATCAGCCACCCGTTGTTTATTTCGGTCAACTTCTACTTGTAAACCATCTAATTCAACTAATAAAATTGCCCCAGCATCACGGGGATAAAGTCCAGTCGGAGAAACATCTTCAACGGCATTAATACTCAAATTATCCATAATTTCCATGCCGCCGGGGATAATTCCTGCACTAATAATATCGGAAACAGCCGCCCCTGCTTGTTCAATTTCAGCAAAATCTGCCAGTAAAACACAAATTGATTCGGGGGATTTTAATAATCTTAATTTAATCTCTGTAGCGATGCCTAGGGTCCCTTCTGAACCGACAAATAACCCGGTTAAATCATATCCTGGCATTTCCGGTATTTGTCCGCCTAATTCCACAATAGAACCGTCTGGTGTGACAACCGTTAAGCCTAAAACATGATTGGTGGTTACGCCATATTTAAGGCAATGAACCCCCCCGGAATTCTCAGCAATATTACCGCCAATTGAACAAATAATTTGACTCGAGGGATCGGGGGCATAGTAAAATCCAGCACCACTAACGGCTTGAGTCACCCAGTTATTAATTACCCCAGGTTGTACAATGACCTGCTGATTCTCTAAATCTATCTTCAGTATTTTCCGCATCAGTGCAGTAACAATCATCACACAATCTTCTACGGGTAACGCGCCTCCCGATAAGCCCGTTCCCGCCCCTCGGGCAACCCAAGGTAAATTGTGGCGATCGCAAAGTTTCACGGCTTCTGCGACTTCTGCGGTAGTTCGGGGTAACACCACTAAAGCCGGACGTTGACGATAACTGGTTAAACCGTCACATTCATAGACAAGTAATTCTTCTTTGCGTTGAACCACTCCCCGTTTACCGACAACAGCCTCAAATTGTTTAATAATCGGTTTCCAATTGCGTGTTTGTATAGAATTTTGAGTCAACATTGAAGGGATTAGATTAGTTTGTTTATATATTTTTCCTATTCTATCGCCTCATGCACAGGGTATGGAGACAACACGAAGGAAGAAGGAAGGAGTTAGGAGTTAGGAGTTAGTAGAGACGTTACATGTAACGTCTGTACAAGATTTTTGATGAGTTTAGTTATTCTCTTGACTGTTCCCTGTAGCAGGAGTGCCCGTTCCCTAATCAACAATTGGGTCAATTCTCAGTAGTTTTACGGAAACAGTCAACCTTAGAGATCACAGGGGTTGCGAAGTTTTACTCAAGAAAGGATGTAATGAGGATCACAACTCAGCTTCGGTAATCATCACTAGCTGTGACTGATGAGATTCACCGAACTGCTAGCAAGCTTATCACAGGCTGAATACAGGAATCGCAGGAGAATATATATAGTACTCCATAAACTTTTTTTAAATCCATGTTGTCCTACAATTCTCTACCTCAAATTCCTTTAGAAACTATTATTGAACGAGTGTTAGCGTTTCGTCAGATTACTCCCTTAGATTATCAATTATTGAAATCTGCAATTTTATCAGAAGATTCTCTGACAGAAACTTGTCAATCTGCCTTGCATCACTTATTTGATGAGTTATGTGAAGGTATTATTTGGATTAGTACACAAGATCAGGCGGCAAGCTGAAAATCCTCGATCGCAACACGCTATAATCCGAAAGGAAGATAACAGTATAAGGACAACAAATCCATGTCTGTGATTGCAGTAATTGACTACGATATGGGAAATTTACACTCCGTGTGTAAAGGACTGGAAAAAGCAAATGCAACTCCTCAAATTACAGATTCCCCTGAAGTCATTCATGCAGCAGAGGCAGTGGTTTTACCCGGTGTGGGTTCGTTTGACCCGGCTATGCAACATCTCAAATCCCGTAATTTAGTTGAACCCATTCGAGAAGTGATTGCATCTGGTGTTCCATTTCTAGGGATTTGTTTAGGATTACAAATTTTATTTGAAGGTAGCGAAGAAGGAATTGAATCAGGTTTAGGGATTTTTCCGGGAACAGTACGACGCTTCAAGTCTGAACCCGGTTTAACGATTCCTCACATGGGATGGAATCAACTTGATTATACGCAATCTAATTTACCTTTGTGGCAGCAACTAGAACAATATCCTTGGGTGTATTTTGTCCATTCTTATTATGTTGATCCAGTTGATCCTCAACTCACTGCTGCAACTATTACCCATGGGAGTCAAACCGTCACTGCTGCGATCGCCCGTGATAATGTGATGGCAGTTCAGTTTCACCCTGAAAAGTCTTCTACAACTGGATTAACGATGTTAGAGAATTTCGTAGAATTAGTTGCTGCAAGGTTAGTGAAGGTTTAGGGTTTCAATCACAAATTACTCATAATAAACCGGTAAAGTGAACTGAAAACAACTTCCCTGGCCGATGGAAGAGTCTACCCAAATTCGGCCGTAATGAGCGCGGATAATGCGCCGACACAGAGACAAACCAATCCCATAACCATCCTGACATTCATCCCGTTGTAGACGAAACCGATCTTGGAAAATGCGATCGTGATTTTCCCTCGGAACTCCAGGGCCACTATCACAAATACTGACTTGAATTTTTTGGCTGGTGCGATGAAGTAGAGAAACCTGAATCAGGCCGTTGTCAGGGGTGTATTTGATCGCATTATCCAGTAAGTTGACTATCACCTGACGAATTCGTTCTGGGTCAGCATAAACCTGAGGAATGTCATTGGGTAAATCTGTTTGAACTCGGAGTTGTTTAGCTTTGAACTGTTCCTGCAATTCTTTTAAAAGATCTTCGAGAAACGTTCGTAAATCTAAAGAAATCGGTTGTAAAGAAAGATTTGTATTCGGGCCAACTGCTGTTTGCAAGATATCGGTAATCATCCGATCAATGGTACGGATTTGACTCCGCGCTTGCTGAAGCAGCCGAGATTTAAGGGCAAGGGATATCTTCGGCATATTACCATCTTTTGCATTTTCGCTGGTTTCTAGGGTTTCTAGAGCCAGAGAGGCAGCAGTCAGAGGACTACGCAAGTCATGAGCCAGAATTTCAATAATGCGATCTTTAAAATTAAGTTGCCGTTGGAGTTGTTCTTTTTCTTGTTTAAGCCGAAACGTTTCATCACTGAGTTTGATTAACTCCGAGACATAAGCGACTGAATTAACCGACTCTATCGCTTCCTGAGAAGCCTCAGCATCGAGTCTATTGGCAATATAATCCTTTAAACCTTGTTGCCAACGAGGCCACCAATGTTCTAACTGGGGGACAAGGTCACTTCCGGCAAGAGTATGACGAGGTTCAGGATATACTTTTACTAACGCAGGCGTAGCAATCAGTTTGAAGTGTTCAGCCAGATGGGGTTGTTCTCCCACATCAACTACTTGCAGTTCAAACTCATCTTGTGCCTCCAAGCTATCAAGAAATTCCCGAATACAGCGAATCTGCTCCTTAGAACTGGGTCGCTGATCGGCAAATAGCAGGAGTTGTAAAGTGGTTTTGGTATTTGTTGTTTTTTCTGGAAATACCTGCATGTACTTCAGTTTCAGCAGGGGAATAATCACACTTAAACCCCTAACTCTAGGTTGGATGAATCAAGCATGGCGGACTGTTACTACTACATGATAGTTCAATTTAATCTATTCTTTATATTTAATCTAGATTTTATGGATAGATAGGGAACGGGGAACGGGGAACAGCGGATCTGGGAACAGGGGGAAGAAGGCAAGTAGGCAAGTAGGCACTCTTGCAAGTAGGCTTTCTTAACTCCTGTACAGACGTTACATGTAACGTCTCTACGTCTGACTCGGTGACTTGCTGACTCGGTGACTTCTGTCTTCCCCATTGCCTATGCAAAGCGCTATAGGATATAAGGAATTGAGAACGTCGAGGGAAACGCCCAATAATGGAGATAGATTACAAAAATCCGTCGGTTAAACTGGTGGCGACTGTAGCGATCGCATTTTTTACAATCTGTCTATTTCTAACATTACATCGCTATTACAGCTTTTATGCGTCTTACGATCAAGGTATTTTCAATCAAGTCTTTTGGAATGGCACCCATGGCCGTTTTTTCCAAAGTTCCCTCTCGTCTGCCTTATCAACCAATGTCGTCCATCAAGGAGAATATCCTACCGTTGACTATCACCGTTTAGGGCAGCATTTTACCCCAGCGTTACTCTTGTGGCTACCCATTTACGCCCTATTTCCCTCTCCGGTTACCCTAACAGTTCTACAAGTTACCTTTATCACTGCGGCGGGTTTAATTCTATATATTTTGGCACGACAATATCTTGAACCGCCAATATCTGCCTTAATTACAGTTAGTTTTTATAGTGCCAATGCCGTGATTGGCCCGACACTGGGTAACTTTCATGATATCTCTCAACTCCCCTTATTTATATTTAGTTTATTGCTGGCGATGGAAAAACGCTGGTGGTGGCTATTTTGGGTGATGGCTATTTTAATCTTAACGATTCGAGAAGATTCTGGTATTGCCTTATTTGGAGTCGGAGTTTACATGATTTTCAGTAAACGCTATCGAGTCAAAGGATTGATTGTTTGTCTTCTGAGTTTTAGCTATATTATTCTGCTGACTAACCTAATTATGCCGCTATTTTCTGAGGATATTTCCGAGCGATTTATGATGGAACGGTTTGGTCAATATGCAGAAGGAAATGAAGCTTCAACTTTAGAAATTCTTTGGGGAATGATTAGTAACCCCTGGCTGTTAATTCAGGAACTATTTACACCCGTTTGGGGAACGTTTAAATATTTATTAGGTCAATGGTTACCCCTAGCATTTATTCCAGCTATTTCCCCCGCAGCTTGGATGGTGGCAGGATTTCCTTTATTGAAGTTATTCCTCGCCAAAGGAGAATCGGTTTTAGCGATTACGATTCGTTATGCTTTAACGGTGGTTCCCGGATTATTTTATGGGAGTATATTGTGGTGGTCTAGTTATCAAAAAAATACTGATTTTCCCGGCAAACTCCCCAATCCAATATTTAAAAATATTTGGCTATTTTGTATCGGCTTATCTTTATTTTTTACCTTAACTTCAAATCCAAATCGCACCTTATCCTTCTTAATTCCCGATGCAGTTGATCCTTGGGTTCATGTTCCTCTGCATCAACAATGGTCTCATGCCGGAGATATTCGACCCTTATTAAAACAAATTCCAGATGACGCTAGCGTTGCCACCACCACTTATATTATTCCTCATGTTTCTAGTCGGCGAGAAGTACTCCGTTTCCCTCAATATCAATTAGTTAATGATGCCGGAGAATTAATACAAGTCAACTATATTTTAGTAGATTTATGGCGATTACAACGCTATCAAACTGCATTTAAAAGTGATCGAGATCGACTCAAAACAATAGTTACTTTAATTGATTATCTGACGACAAATCAAGAATATGGCATGATTGGCTGGAAAAATGGTGTTATGCTACTGAAACAAGCAGTAAATTCTGATCCAGAAGTGGTAACAGCCTGGGCAGAATATACTCAAAATGATTTAAATTCTATTTGGCAAAACTAATCAAAAAATAACACATTATGATGATTATAATCGCTCAAGAAACCAATCGAATTGATCAAATATTGAATCCCTTTCAGTCTTATAAAATTCCCTTCGATGACTGGATTAATACAGGGCTAACTTTTATTGTCGATAACTTTCGTCCATTTTTTCAAGCCATTCGAGTTCCTGTTAGTTGGCTACTAGAAAGCTTGGGAAATGGATTAATATCAATTCCACCCACAATTTTAATATTAATAATTGTCTTATTAGTTTGGCAGTTTACCAATATAAAATTAGTAATTTATAGCCTAATCTCTTTAATATTCATTGGCTTAATTGGTGCTTGGGAACCTGCAATGGTTTCTCTATCTCTCGTGTTAACAGCAGTTATTTTCAGTACAATTATCGGCATTCCTCTGGGAGTTGCAGCCGCTAAAAATGATCGGGCAGAAAGGATTATTCGTCCTGTTTTGGACGTGATGCAAACCATTCCCACCTTTGTCTATTTAGTACCAGTTGTCATGTTATTTGGAATTGGAGAAGTTCCGGGTGTTATTGCCACGATTATTTATGCTACACCGCCGCTAATTCGTCTAACAAATTTAGGTATTCGACAAGTCTCTTCAGAAGCAGTTGAAGCCGCCATTGCATTTGGTTCTACCCCCCTACAAGTCTTATGGGAAGTCCAACTTCCTTTAGCAATGCCAGCCATTTTAACCGGGTTAAATCAAACGATTTTATTTGCCTTAGGAATGTCAGTAATTACAGCAATGATTGCAGTTCCTGGACTCGGTTTAATGGTGTTACAAGGAGTCGGAAGACTCGATGTCGGACTGGCAACAATTGGAGGAATCGGTATTGTTTTAATGGCGATTTTACTAGATAGAGTTACTCAAGAAATTGGTAACTTTAATTTAACAGAGTCTTGGCATGAACGCGGATTAATTGGCTGGTTAAAACCTTATTTTTCAAAGAAGAGATTAACGGTTTTTTCTTTAGTTATGATTGGTTTAACGACGGGAGGAATCGGCTATCAAAAATTCATGCGTTCACCCAATGTATCGCCACAAAATCCTCAATTTATTCAGCCGTTAACGGGAACCACAACTTACTCACAATTTATCTCAGAAATCATTAATATCGGTTTAGAAGAGTTAGGATATTCTTTAGCCTCAACAAAACAACTTAATCCGGTACTACAATATTATGCTTTAAGTGAAAATCAAGCAGATTTTACAGCAAATAGCTGGGAAAAAATGCATATGGATGCTTTAAATAAAAGTGAATTTAGAGATAAACTTACAACCGTTGGAACAGTTGTTAATTCTGCCTTACAAGGTTATCAGATAGATCGAAAAACAGCAGAAAAATATCAGATTCAAACCCTCGATCAACTTCAAGATCCAGCCATTGCTAAATTATTTGATACCGATGGAGATGGTAAAGCAAACTTAATTGGTTGTGAAGCAGGTTGGAGTTGTGAAGGGATGATTGATCATCATTTAAAAGCCTATGGATTAGAGAATACTGTAGAAATTGATCAAGGACAATATTCTACTTTAATCGCAAATACAATTACCCGTTATCAACAAGAAAAACCCGTCCTTTATTATACATGGACACCCCATTGGGTGGCTTCCGTTTTAAAGGTAAATCAAGATGTCGTTTGGCTAGAAGTTCCGTTTACAACTTTACCGCAATACCAAACAGAAACAACCTTGGTTAATTTGCCAACAGGTTCAAAAAACTTAGGATTTCCTGTAGATCGAATTCGCATAGTGGCAACTCAAAACTTTTTAGAAAATCATCCTGTGATTAACCGTTTTTTTAATAACGTTCAAATTTCCATTACAGATATTAATCAAGAACAACAACAAGTTTATCAAGGAGAAAATAAACCCACCGATATTCATCGTCATGCTATCGCCTGGATTAATCAACATCAAGCGTTGTTTTCTAATTGGGTAGAAATTGCGAAAAACAACATCAGTTAGAGTTAATATTAAATGCAAAAAATTATGCTTGTGTTCAAGATAAATTCGTGACACAATCGGGAAGTATAATTGAGCATTCAGTCCCTTTCTCGGGTGTAGAATTGATGTGAATACTACCCTGATGATGTTTAATAATAGAATAACAGACCGCTAAGCCTAATCCTGTGCCTTTCCCTACATCTTTTGTTGTAAAAAACGGATCGAAAATACGAGGCTGAATTGTTTCAGGAATCCCACAACCGTTGTCTCTAATAATAATATTTACTTGATGAGGTTGAAGTAATTTTGTTTCAATCCAAATTGTCGGTTGTGATGAAGTATTTTCTAAATTCAAATCTAAGCCTGTTTGATCACAGGAAAAGCTATCAATGGCATTGGTTAAAAGGTGCATCCAAACTTGATTCAGTTCAGCCGGATAACATTCAATTAAGGGTAACTGACCGTATTTTTTAATGACCGTAATTGAGCTAAGTTTTTGAGTTAAAATGAGTAAAGTACTTTCAATCCCTTCCCTTAAGTCCACTGATTTAAGCGTGGCTTCATCTAAGCGAGAAAAGTTTCGTAAAGATTCTACAATAATACGAATTCTTCGAGATCCTTCCTGCATAGATTTCAGCATTTTTGGAGTATCTTCTGCTACAAAATCTAGCTCAATATCTTCAATTTTATTTTGAATCTCTAAATCATCTTGAGCATATTTTTGTTGATAAAGATTAATCAGATTGAGTAAATCTTCTACGGCTGCCTGAACATGAACTAAATTACCATAAATAAAATTCACAGGATTATTAATTTCATGAGCAATTCCAGCCACAAGCTGACCTAAACTTGACATTTTTTCGGTCTGAATCAGTTGAGCTTGAGTCTGTTTTAATTCTGTCAGAGTCAGTTCTAACTGTTGAGTTTTCTGTGTGAGTTGATGCTGATAAACCCTCATCGCAACTTCAGTTTGCTGACGTTCTAGAATTTCTAAAGAGAGATATTTATTACTTTCTTCTAATGCATAATGAGTATAAATATAATCTAGAATTAAACCAATCAAAGGAACTGAATAAGCAATAATTTTAAGAAAATGAGCAATATTAAAATGATTGTCAAATAATGCAGTCGATCCAAATGCCATGTGAAGCTGAACGGCAATATCTGGAATGGTACTCAACATTAAAGCATGGGAAAATAGACTGGGATATTTTTGATAAAAGCGGGGATATAGAAAAGATCCCGCTAAAATTAATAAAATCAGAGGACCAACATCGAAAGGTCGGGTAATCCATGCATCAGGAAAGATGGTCTCTGGTAAATTATTGCGAGTTGCATAGATTCTAATCGTTAGATATGCAATTAATCCTAGCGCTATACTTAATCCTACAACAATTGTTGCATTTTTCTTTAAACTTTTTGTCGGTTTAAAAATAAGAAAAAAACTTAATCCGATAATGATAATCGTAATATTAAAAAATCGGCAAAGCGCCCAAGTAAATACAACAAAATTTTCACTATCTACGACTGTTTCAATTAGATAATTTGCAGCTAAGGTATGAAAAGCATCCATACAGCCTGCAAAAAATAAGGCTAAACCCATTACTGGAGTCGCAGCATCAGTGGGTCGAATGCTGAAATGAGCCAGAGAAAGTAAGGCTGTAAATAAGGCAGCACAAAATGCACTCCATTCTAAAAGAGTATGTGTGAAACTTCCTCTTAAACTATGGTGAAGTATTTCTATAACTTGATAAGATTCTAATTGAGACAATTGCTCAAAATCTGGCATCGAGCCGTGAGAACTAAAATCTAATCCTATCCCCGTTAAAATAGAAGGAAGAATACAAATAATAAAGATAGAAAGAATTAAAAGATTAGGTAATGTTTTAGCCCGATTATCTTTATTTAACTGTAAATTTTTTACAAAAGTATTAACGATAAACTTTAGCAGATTATAAAATCTTGCACTCATTTTTGGGTGAATTTAAAAAACAATATATTAGATGACATACTCACACACCCTGAAGTTAAATCAACAAGTTATAAACCACTGACCATGCTAGTCACCTTAAATAGTTTATTTCTTGTTATACTGTTACAACCACTACAAAGCGCGTTTTTCTATTTGATCACTGCTGATGTTTAGAACCTTCCCCATGAAACGGATAATATCGGACACAAACTGATAGATTGAGATAGACTACAGCAGCAATTTGTTCTATTCGATACAATACCAATGTAACAGCCTTATATAACCATTAATCTTAAATGAATTAATGCAACCATGATGCATCTAAAAATTTTGGTATTTTCTATTATCCTATCACCGTTATACTTAATCAGCACTGCTTCTGCCTTTGATCGTGAAGCGATAGAAATCTTACAAGCAACCAATCGCTGTCCTAGGTGTAACTTGCAAGGAGCAGATTTACAGGGGTTTGATTTACGAGGAGCTAATTTATTTGCAGCGAAGTTACACGGAGCTAATCTCCGGGATGCTGATTTACGGAGTGCGAATTTACATCAAGCGAATTTACATCGTGCTAACTTAAGCCGAGCCAACTTAGCCGATGCTGATTTATATGGTGCGAATCTTCAGTACGCTAACTTACAACTGGCAAATTTACAAGAAGCCAACTTAGCCGATGCCGCTTTAGCGCGAGCCGATTTACGCGGGGCTAAACTTAAAGACGCTATTTTATCCACTGCAAATCTGAGTGAAGCTGATCTTAGTGGTGCTAACTTATCCAATGCCAATCTACAAGGAGCATTTCTATTTAGAGCAAATTTAGAAAATGTCAACTTTACAGGAGCGAATTTAATCAATGCTGATATGAGAGGCGCTAATCTTAGGGAAGCCAATCTGAAAAATGCCAATCTACAGTATGCCGCTTTAGCCAATACAAATATTAGTCAAGCAACCCTGATGGATACAAATTTAGAGGGGACGTTACTTCAAAATACTGAATTTCTTCCGGGTGTTTGCGTGATAGATCGAGTGGTGGGTTGCCTCAAACCCTCTGGCTCTTCAACGACTCCAAGTTTAGACAAATCAGGCAAACATTAGCGCCGCAAAGAGCAATCTACTTTGGACTCAGCCGATGGGATGGGTCTGTCGTGATGATCAATAGGCAACGAAAAATAGAGGGTAACAGGGCGTGATTGCTTCCCTACAGGACTACCGTATTTTGTTCTATTTTGTTCTAATGGCGAAATGACACAGTTATATACTGCCAAATGCACCTGATAGTTAAATCTGTTTAACCCGCAGACGAATCAGAGACTGAAACAGAGGCTGAAACAGGTTCAGAAGCAGTTTGTTTGGCTTGAGCTAACTTCATCACTAAGGTGGGGTCAAGTTCAGGGGTAGGTAGGTTTTGAATTTCCCAAACCTTCAATAGGATGAGATATTCATAAAATGCTTGCAACATACACCAAGTAAAACCAGCCCGTCCATCCCAAATACCTCCCAACATCAAATACATATAGAAAAACCGGACAATTGGGCGTAGCGGCACTCTTAAAGATAAATCTTTCAACGCCCTGCGTCGTTCAATCTCAGACTGACCCCAGAATAAATCCTTCCAATTAACAGTACCCGACTCTAATTGGCGAACCGTTTCAACCGCCTCATCTGTAGAATAACGATTGTGTTTTTCTATCCAACGGGACATTCCTTTGCCACAGGTGTAGTGAGGATAGGTTTCCTGTAAGAAATGAGTCGGCCCTTCACACACTTCCCGCTCTGTGTGACCATAATCATCAAACCAGACTTTATCAGACCGAAATAATCGCATTTGATAACGAGGATATTGGGTGCTATGGCGAATCCATCGACCCATAAACATGACTCGTTCTGCAACATAATAGCCAATATAATCCGGCTTTTGCATTGCTGCACAACATTCATTAAACAGCTCTGGAGTCATGCGTTCATCGGCTTCAAGAATATACACCCACTCATATTTGGCTGGAACTTCCCTCAACATCCACGTCCGTTGACGGCCATGACTTTCAAACCGATGCTGCACCACTTGAACCGGATATTGCTGAGCAATCTCAACCGTGCGATCGCTACTGTAAGAATCAACCACGATGATATCATCCGATAACATGGCTGACTCAATACAAGGTGCAATATCAATTTCTTCGTTGTAAGTCAGGATATAAATTGAAAACATTCGGCAAAGATTGATAAGTTAAAACGATCAGACAACAGATGCAAACCTGATTCCTCATGTCGATATAATTTTTGTGGAGATACCTCGACAATTATTGAGTAAAAATAACGGGATAAAATCGGCTTTCCTCCGTCAAGAATCACTCATTCGTCATTCGCCGCTCATCCTAAAATAGAACAACTTGCCCACAGAGAGACTCGCCCTTGGGAGTCCTCTGTATCGAATGAAGGCAAGAGTTATGTTAGCTAGGAGAAACTTTTCGGCGGCTTCCACCTAACATTCCTAAGCTTTTTATGCCTGTCCAACCCACTGCAATATAACCAATGGCTAGAAACAAACTACTTAATCCAGTTTGTAAGCTAGATTTGAGAGAACGCCCTTTGGCTTGGTCTTCAAGTTGTTGTTTACGCTCTCGAATTTGAGTCAGAAGCTGAGTCGGTAAATTATCCGCTTGTTCTTCCAAAAATTGATCGAGTACAGCGGGATTGGTTTGAGCTTCTTGCAGCACATCTCGAACTTGCTGCGGTAGATTGTCTTGCTCTAAGATTTGATTCAGTTGCTCTTCGTTTTGCAGAAGGTTACTAAACTGAGAACGAAGCTGGGTTTTACGATCTTCAACTTGCTGTTGAAACTGATTGCTACCGAGTTGAGTTTCTAACTGAGTTTCTGCGCTTTGCGCTTGTTGGTTGATTTGGCTTAACGCCTCAGAGCGAGCAATACGAGTGTTATTGAGATGAAGCGGAAACAGTAGTAAATACATTAATCCCAGGACACAAGCAATAATGGCAACCCAAAAGCGCAAATCTAAAAGCGGCTTGGTGGGTTTTTGAGTCCCTCCCGCAGCAGCATGATCCATCCAAGAGCCGATCAAAACTAAAGCCATGCCGACCAGAGGAACAATTCCTCGATCAACCAGTTGAGTTGCGGTTGTCAGTTGCCACGAGCGGTTACTAAGATTGGGAGGAATCGCTAAGATCAAATAATCAACTAAAGCAGAAACAATCAAGATAATTCCGACGATCTTGATATTCCAGGTAATCTGTGAAGAAAATTGACGGCTAGTCATCGCATTCATGGGAAATAGAACAGTTAGTCTTTGTTGGTATGACAAAGAATAGGGCGGGTGAGTGAAGGTGGGGATACTCAGAGCTGTTAACCAGCAGCCTGTCAGCGATTTATATCACTCGCGAGTGACACAAGCATGACTTTAGACCCTACCCTCATTAAATACAATTGTCAGCAAGATCTCTGAAGGCAAGACTGAGAAATATCAAAACCTGGAGATCAGCAACTCAATCATTGAGATACAATTCAACGATGAGCAACAGCAACAGGTTTGGGCGAGATCATACCTGAGGTCACTCAGTCCTTGAAACACCCCCTTGAGTTTTGTCCTCTCTTACCTTCTGTGGGCTACTTGTAGCCAACAAACTTGAGAGCCAACAATTGATTCAGCCCTGCTTTACTTTAGGCTACCCTAACATATCGAATTTCTATAAGATTCGGTATTTGTTATTTATTATGTATTGTTAGTTATTTGTGGCAACAGCGGATCTGGCAACAGTCAAGAAAATCATGAAACTCATCAAAAAACCTGTACAGACGTTACATGTCAATCTCTACTTCTGACGAATGACGAATGACGAATGAGGGGCGTGTCTCCACATTTAAGAGCGTTTCAAGCGTCTTGTTGATAGGCTCGAATCATTGCTTGAGTTCCCTGAGCCTGTCCCTGTTCTAACTGTTGTACCCGCTTGAACAGCTGATCTGCTAGTTCAACGCCTGGAAAGTCAGATCCCGAGGCAAGGCATTCTTGTACCAGACGCAAATCTTTAACCATGTGTTTGATCATAAAACCCGGATCAAAATCTGCTGTTGCCACTTTTTCCCCTAAATTAGACAGCGCCCAAGATCCAGCCGCTCCGGTACTACACACTTCTACTATCAAGTTGGGATCAACGCCTTGTTGTTTTGCCAATAACATCGCTTCACAGATCCCCACCATATTCAGCGCCGCCAAAACCTGATTCGATAATTTAACCGCCTGACCACTACCAGACTCCCCACAGTAGCGTAGAGTTTTTCCCATGGTGGCTAACAAGGGTTGACAAGTTTCAAACACACTGCCGGAGCCCCCTATCATCATCGTTAGCGTCCCGTTTTTTGCTCCGATATCTCCTCCAGAAATGGGCGCATCGAGAAATGGAAGTTGACGAGCGCTTAACTCAATGGCAATGTGACGCGCCGAGGCAGGCCCTATTGTACTAAAATCCACCACAATAGTTCCTGGTTGGGCAAATTGAACTACTCCCGTTTCCCCTAAAATGACAGCTTCGACATCCGGTACATCTCCCACACAGGTAAAGATCACCTCTGCTTGCTCAACAGCGGTTTGAATGGAAGTAACAATCTCTGCTCCACCCTCTGCTGCGATTTTTATCCCCGGACGATCTGGGGTACGATTCCATGCCTTGACGGGGTAACCACTCTGGGCTAAATTAGCAGCCATGTAACCCCCCATTACCCCTAAACCTAAAAATGCTGTGTTAGTCACTGCTCGCCTCTATGCTGTTTACAAAATTAATCAATTGCGGGATAATGAAATAATTGCCGAAAACCTTTGTCAGATAAGGCTTGTAGCTAGTTTTAGTCTCAGATAATCTCCTAATTTATTTAAGAAAGTTTTAAAATTTACCCCATAATTACAAATTTTTGTTAAGATAAGTAACAATTAGAAAATAATAAGGAATTTTACTGATGCCCTATACCACAGAAGAAGGTGGACGTTTAAATAATTTTGCTGTAGAACCTAAAGTTTACACCGCAGAACCCCCCAGTCAAACACAAGTTCGTAACTATCTAATTCTTGGGGGCGTAGGAGCTGCTCTGCTAGGAGGATTAATATTTGTTGCTGTTGCTGTCTCTTAAAAGTATTTAATCGATCTACGTCAATAACAAAGAGCGTTTTTGTAGGCATCTAAGGTAATTGGATGCCTAATTTTAGTTGAAATCAGTATCCGTCCGTCCAGCCTAGATCGGGGTGAGTTGGGTTAAAGCTGGGTTTATCCTGAATGAGAGGATGAACTTAGAAAAGAGAAAGTGTAAAGACAATTTTCTATTTAACATCCAGTTATTTGGAAGAGAGTCAAGTCTCGGGTTCGGTTTTACATTTTTCTCCAATCTCTAACATTCATCATCGAATGCTTGCTACTAACCCTGTGCAGCTACGCCTATCAGATACCAACGAGTCAATCTACCTGCGTTTAAAACAAGCTTTGTCCCTGCGGTTACGGCGACAAATATTAATTGCCGTTTGTGATGATTTACACATCCGAAATCAGATAGTAACCCGCTTAGAAACAGAGCTAACAGACTCTCAAACGGATGTCGCGTTAGTCAGTTTAAAGTTAAAATTAAATCAGCCCAATGTTTGGTCTGCGATCGCCTCATGGTACACTCAACATCACGGTACTGCGGCAATTGGGTTTCAAATTGTAGGGGTAGAACATTTAACCCGACAATCCCCCAGTAAACAATGGTCTTTCTTACGACATTTAAGAACCGTTGAAACCTATCTACCCAAATTAGAACCTGCAATTGTTCTGTGGATTTCATCTCCTTGGTTATGTTGTATTCAACAATCTGCCCCTGAATTCTGGCGTTGGCGCACAGGGGTATTTGAATTTGTGGGAGAACCGACACCCACTACCACAGAAATTCAGCAGTCCGAACCCCCGTACGACGAAGAACAATCAAGCCTGACTGAAATTCCCGCAGAAGCTGATTCACAAGCTGTAGAAACTGAAACAGAAAATACTCCACTCCAACCCAGTTTACTACAACAAACTTTAGGCGAAATCGAGCAACACAAATCTCAATCTCTTTCGACAGAATACCTGGCACAAGGCTATCGTAAACTGGCAGAAGTTTGCCGTACCCGTTTGCAAACAGAACAGTTATCCGAGACAGAATTAACCTCAATGATCGAAGCTTATGATCGAATTGTCGAAACCCTAGAGGACGAAACTCAAAACCCTTTAACAGAATCAGAAACCCTAAACTGGCTGAATGATTTGGGAACGTTACACTGGATGCGCTTTCGTCAGCAACAATCTGTAGAAATGTCTAATCCAGCGGCCATTTGTGATCTAGAACAAAGTATTATCTTTTATCAAAAAGCTCTGGTTAATAGTGATCCCGAAACCCACTCATCTGGGTATGCTAGACTACAGAAGAACCTGGGTGCAGCTTACAGTGATTTGGCAACGATTCGGGAGCCAGTAAATAACCTGAAACAAGCCATCGCCGCCTATACAGAAGCCACTCGCTACTTCCAGGCTGGCAGAGTTCAAAACTCGACACCCACAAACCATCAATCTACCCGTTCGTTTATCCAACAAGAGGCTTTGCAATATGCATCAACTCAGAATAATTTGGGAACAGCCTACTGGAATCTGGCTCAGCAGATTCAACCGATTAATCATCTAAAAGCAGCAATTACTGCTTATCATGAGGCGCTACAATACTGCGATCCCAATCAAGATGCTTTGCAGTATGCCATGATCCAAACCAATTTGGGAACAGCTTACTGGAATTTAGCACAACATAGCCCTTCAGAGCCGTTACTTCAAAGTGCAATTGAAGCCTATCAAGCTGCACTCCAATACAGAACCCCTGAAACTGCTCCGGCGGCTTGTGCCAATACCCAGAATAACTTGGGAATTGCTTACTGGCATTTGGCAAACCATCACCCCAATGCTCAAGTTAAAGTTGAACTGATCTTCCAGGCGATCGCTGCTTATGAAACTGCATTAGACTTAGTCAAACAACTAAATCTACAGCAATTAAGCTTTGATCCGGGCGCAACTCAGAATAACTTGGGACTGGCTCACTATCATCTCGGAACCTATCATGATCCTGACTTAGCATCCTTAGATAGAATGCCTCATTTGAATGCAGCATTGCATTACCATTTACAAGCCATTGTGCAGTATCAACAGCGAAGCCGTTCTGACAGTCTAGAACAGACTCAGCATCCAAATACTGACCCCTCTGGCTTTCGATGCACGGCGATGAGTTATCTCATCAGAACGATTCGTGCTTGTTATCGTGAATCTGGGTTAGAAGGGCAAAATCATGCACTTTCCCAAATTCCGAGTAATTTACTACCTGAAGTTCTTCGTTCTTTGTAACACTATGCAACTAAAATGACGCTCATTTAAGTTTGCACTCTGGTTATACATTAACATTAAAGTGACTTATTACTCTTGCTCCACCCTCAACGCAACCGACGTGGTTATGGCTTCTGCAAAGATTCTCGTGGTTGATGACGACCTCGCAATCCGAAATTTAATTACTCGCTATCTTAGCCAACAGGACTATGAAGTTGAGGCGGCTAAAGATGGTCGTTCAGCACTGGAAATATTTGACAAGTTTCATCCAGACCTTGTGATATTGGATGTCAATTTACCAGATACGACAGGTTTTGAACTCTGTCAAGAGATGCAAACCCTCACTAGTGTATTCGTACTGATGCTCACTAGTTTGACGGGTGAAGCAGATAAAATAAAAGGATTTAGCCAAGGGGCAGATGACTATATCACCAAACCCTTCGGCTTAGCTGAACTGGGCGCTCGAGCTCGTGCTATTCTTAAGCGGCAGCGTAGCGTTACAGATAATGAGCCGAAGAGCTTAGTTTATGGGGATTTACTCATCGATCCCAACCGACGGGAAGTTAAAATCAAAGAAAAAGTGATTGGATTGAGTGCTTTAGAATTTGATTTACTTTATTGTTTAGCCAGTAAACCTGGTCGGGCTTGGCGACGTTCTGAGCTTCTACAGGAAGTTTGGGACTATGACTATGAAGGAGAACAACGGGTCGTGGATGTTCACATTGGACAAATTCGCAAAAAAATTGAACCCGATACCGATAAACCTGCCTTAATTAAAACCATTCGAGGGGTTGGGTATATGTTTGATCGGCGCTCTCAGGAACGTTAATTAATCTGTTGTTTTAGTTTAACGGGAAAAATAGATTAAAGTAAGCCCCGAGAATGGCTTCTCCCCATAGAGCTGTAATGGCTGCCCCTAATGCTAAAAAGGGGCCAAATGCCATCGGTTGACGGCGATCTAACCATCCTAGGGCGATCGCTCCTCCCCCTACAATTGCACCGACTCCACAAGCAATGAACCCGGCTAACAGCAGGTATTTCCACCCCAGCCAAGCCCCCATCATTGCCGCCAGTTTACTATCCCCAGCGCCCATTGCCGTTTGTCCTAAACTAATTGAACCCATCAGGGCAATTGCATCTACTAACCATAAACCGACCACCGCTCCCACAATACCAAACATGAGATGATGGCTGATCTGACTGAAATTGAGAGAAAATTGACTACCTTTGAGCAGTTGAAAGCAGAGTCCGGCAACCAGTCCAGATTGAGTTAAAGGGTTTGGCAAGGTTAACGTATCTAGATCAATCAGTGATAAAGCCAGTAACCAACTCAATAACGCCCAATACCCCCAAATTTCAATCCAGTTATTAGATAGACAAAAAACCAGCAGAAATAAACAACCCGTCACCGCTTCAACAATAGGATAACGCTTTGCAATCGGCGCATGACAATGTTTACAGCGTCCTTTTAACCTCATCCATCCTAAGACCGGGATATTCTCGGATAAATGCAGTGAGGTGTAACACTGGGGACAACGAGAGGGAGGATAGAGAATAGATAAACCTGCCGGGACTCGATACACCACAACGTTGATAAAGCTACCGACAGAAGCCCCGAAAATAAACACAATGATATAAGCAGGCAGTGTAACCAGAAATTCCATAGATGATTTGAAGGCTAATATTAATCCTAGTGGAGAATCCCCAGCAGTAAAGACGACAGGAAATATCTATTTTGGGTCAGTCGTCTATGAATGAGTTTCCCACAGTTTAACCGTTCGATCATAACTTCCCGTGAGTAACTGTTGTCCGTCATCACTAAAGGCAACCGATAATACATCTTGAGAATGGGCGGAAATCGTTTCTAGCAATGTCCCGGTTTCGACTTGCCAAATATCCATTTGACCTTTTTGATTGCCACTGACTAAAGTTTTACTATCTGGGCTAAAAGCAATAGTAAAAATATCTACCTCAGCGGTTCGTAGCGTCCGTTTTAACACCCATTGACTGTTCTGAAGCAGCCAAAGCTTAATCATCCCGTCTCGGCTGGCACTGGCTAAAATATTACCGTCTGGATTAATGGCAATATCCCTTACCCAGTCCGTATGTCCCTTTAACTGTCCGATTTCTTGACCCGTGTGAATATCCCAAAATCGAATCGTATTATCCCGACTGCCACTGACTAACCAGGGTTGAGTCGGATGAAACGCCACCGTATACACTCGATCTGTATGTCCAGATAAACTCAGGCGTTGTTTAGCTTTGACTAAATCCCATAACTTAATAGTATTGTCACGACTGCCACTGGCTAAAATATTACCGTCTCGACTAAATGCCACTGTTTCCACACCGTCAGTATGACCCATTAAAGTAAACCAACGTTTGCCTTTGGTCATATCCCAAATTTCAATCGTTTTATCCCGACTGCCACTGGCTAACATTTCCCCATTCGGACTAAATGACATGGTGGTTACCCAGTTTCTGTGTCCGGTGAGGGTATACCAACGTTTCCCCGTATTGCGCCACCAAATTTCAATCGTTTGATCTTGACTGCTACTGGCTAAGGTTTCACCATCTGGACTAAATGCTACCGTTGTAACTGCATTTCGATGTCCTGTCAGGGTATATAGACATTGCCAACTTGAGGTGGTTTTGGCAGGAGAAACCCGTTGAAGTTGAGGCTTTGCAGGTTGAGGCTTTGCAGGTTGAGGTTTTGCAGGTTGAGAGTTGACAGATTGAGATTTAATCGGTTTAGAGGGTGGGGGTGAAGCTGGGGTTGAGAGAGGTTCAGCATAAGCTAAACTCTGACGAATAGCCCCAGGTATAGTTTGAGGATGTAGATCGTTAATGACAGCTAAAGCAGTTGGATAACGTTTATTGGGTGAAGCAGCAGCCATTTTATCTAAAATACGACCCAATTGTGGACTTAAAGCGTTGCCTTTGAGGTAATCTCGCCATACCCAGCGATCTTCATGAATATCAAATAAATCAAATGGAGAAATCTGGGTTAATAGATACAAACAGGTGACACCTAAACTATAAATATCGCTGGTAAACCCGGCTTGACCTCGGGCTTGTTCTGGGGCAATATATTCAGGACTACCAATAATCGTTCCAGTACCGGGAATTTGGGCTTCATTAAAGACTTTAGCAGCCCCAAAATCAACTAAGACTAATTGTCCGGCTGTTTGATGAGTGAATACAGAGTGCGTTTGAGTCGATTGACGACGGATAATATTAGCGGGTTTAATATCTCGATGAATCACTTGATGGTGATGCATGAAGTGCAATACAGGTAGGAGATTATCGAGAACTTGGCGAATTTGCGTTTCGTTAAAAACACTTTTGCGGGTAATTTCGTCTGCTAAATTTGAGCCGTCAATATATTCTTGAACTAAATAAAGATTTCCTTCTTGTTCAAAATGAGCCAGTAATTCGGGAATTTGTGGATGCTTTCCCAATTCATCTAAACGAACGGCTTCTCGATGAAATAATTCGGCGGCTTTTTCAACATTATTTGTGCCTTGAGTTTGGGGGAAAAATTGCTTAATCACAGCCGGAGGATGAGACGGTTTATCTTCATCAACGGCTAGAAATGTTTTGCCAAATCCACCATGTCCTATCGGTCGTACAGCCCGATATCGTTCTCTTAATAATAATTTAGCACCACAAGTGAGACAAAAGTTACTATCATTCGAGTTTTGTGGGTTGGGACAATGGGGGTTAAGGCAATAACTCATCGGAACTTTAAAATTCAAAAGTTGAGATTAAGATGGGGAATGCTGCCAACGACAATGATATGTTGTAATCCGTACTTATATCTTAGAGCATGAAAGATGGTAGATTCTCTTAAACCTGTAACAATTTACACTGATGGGGCCTGTAGCGGAAACCCAGGGGCTGGAGGGTATGGTATCGTTTTGATGTACCAACAGCATCGCAAAGAACTGTCTGGCGGGTTTCGCTTAACCACAAACAACCGCATGGAGATGATGGCAGCCATCGTCGGACTAGAAGCGTTGAAGTTTCCTTGTCACGTCAAATTGTATACGGACTCTCGCTATTTAGTGGATGCTATGACCCAGGGTTGGGCGAAACGTTGGCAAGCCAATGGTTGGAAGCGTAATAAAAAAGAAATGGCGAAAAACCCGGATTTATGGCAAACTCTGTTAGAGTTATGCGACGGGCATCAGGTTGAGTTTGCTTGGGTGAAAGGTCATGCTGGAGATCCAGAAAACGAATGTTGCGATCGCCTGGCTGTAGCAGCGGCACAAGTTTCTGATTTACCCCCTGATTTAGGTTATGAGGAAGTATCTGCCTAAATATTAAGTAAATCTTTTCTGTCTAATGAGAGTTGATACAAACTGCCCTAAATATGTTAATACAGAAAAGGAAGTCTTTAATCACAACGAGGTAAGATTTCTTTAACCTGGTATTAAATTAAATTGGAAACAATTATGTCAGATCTAGATCGTGGAATTATGAAATTTAAAGGGGCTGATAGTCCTGTGATTGTATTAGTTTCTTCTGTTATTATTTTAGGAGCAATTGCAGCTTTAATTTGGTGGGCATTACAAACCGCTTATTCGTTGTAATCCTATATAAAAATTGAGGTTTTATTACTACAAAAAGTTGAATAATGTTAAATTTTTAACAAATGAAGTTGTGGGGGAAATTGTCTCTACAGCTTTTTTTAGAATAAATGATAACCTTGATACCCTTAAACCTCAACGGGTTACAGAGAGCATGAATGTTTGATGATACCAAATCTGCTTTAAACAGTAGGAGTAGGGCGTTGTTGAATTGAAGAAGGGTTCAGGTGAAGAAGAGATATTTCAATAGCACACAGTCTCAATGGGTCAGGCTTTGATCTGCAATCTATTGAACTAATGGACACAACAGGATTCGAACCTGTGACCTCTACGATGTCAACGTAGCGCTCTAACCAACTGAGCTATGCGTCCATGCTGGCATATCAGTATAGCATATATCTTTAAGAAAATGCAAGTAATTCCTCTTGTGTCAAGATTCGCTCAGATTCCCTCTCAAGTCTGAGGTGATTTCTGGGAATATCCTTCTGGTGAAAATGATTAAAGAGCGATAATATTTAGTAGCGATAGTATTTAGTAGCGGCTCAATATCCCTGATGCCCACCGAATTTAACTTTTTTCACCATTGGTATCCCCTAACCCCCGTTGTAGATCTACGGCAAGATTATCCCACCGCGATAACGGTGTTGGGGGTAAATATTGTGATTTGGAAGCCTCGTTATAGTCAAACCTATCAGGCTTTCGTTGATCAATGTCCCCACCGTCTTGCACCCCTCAGTGAAGGTCGGATCGATGAACAGACGGGTCATTTGATGTGTAGCTATCATGGCTGGCAGTTTGATTCCCAAGGGATTTGCCAATCAATTCCCCAAGCAGAAGCCGACTTTCAACCCCAGCAGCAGCCTCAACTCTGCGCCACGGCATTACCCAGCCAGGTGGTTAATGATTTATTTTGGGTTTGGCTTGATCCCGATAGTGTGGATTTAGCCGCTCAAACTCCCTTACCTCTCTCACCTCAAGTCGATGCCAGTCAAGGGTTTGTTTGGGACTCCTATGTGCGAGATTTAGAATATAGTTGGCAAACTTTGGTAGAAAATATTGTTGACCCCACCCATGTTCCTTTTGCTCACCATGGGATTCAAGGAAATCGTTCTCAAGCAGCACCCCTACCCATTAAAATCAATCACTCCAGCGCTGAGAGAATTGAGGCAACAACCCAAGGACGCTTTCAAACCCAAATCACGTTTGAACCCCCTTGTCGGGTCGAATATACCATTAGCCTGGGAAACTCTGGTAAACAGATGGGTTTAGTCACTTATTGCATTCCCACTGTACCTGGAAAATGCCGAATTGTGGCTCAGTTTCCCCGCAATTTTGCCACTAGGATGCACCGATGGATTCCTCGCTGGTGGTCTCATGTGAAAACCCGTAACGCTGTGTTGGACGGGGATATGATATTGCTACAGCAGCAGGAACAAATTTTGCAACGGCAGACCCAAACCCAGGATTGGAAGACCGCATACAAGCTTCCCACTACTGCTGATCGGTTTGTGATTGAATTTCGCCAATGGTTGGATCGCTATTGCCAAGGACAATTACCCTGGCCAAGTGACAGCAATGCGATCGCAACAACGCCACCCCAAGATCGTCGCCAGATACTCGATCGCTATCACCAACACACCCAACATTGTCAGAGTTGCCGCAATGCGTTGAAATCCATCCGTCGCCTGCAATGGGGTTTACTGATTTACTGGATTTTGAGTTTAATCATCGTCGTACTATTACCAGATCAACAGCGTTTCTTACCGGGTTTACCCTTGTTGACGATCGCTTTGTTGGGATTGGGAGTAGCGGCTTGGTTAAAGTTTTTCTTAGAACCTCAGTTTTATTTTATAGACTATATTCATGGCAGACGCTCCTAACCGATGACTCAGCCTAAGTTGAAGTCTGACACAAAGCGGCTTTACGACTATCAAATAGTTTCACAATGCCATCCATGACGGCTTGTTTTACCCTAGAATCACAACCGGATAAAAATTCTTCTGGGGTAATAATTTCTTTAAAGAATTCATGAGCGCGATCGCGTTGATGTTTGATTTCATCAAATCCTAATGCTTTCGCCATATAAGTCGCTAACGGAGAATTTTTTATATCATAGGCAGAACTTTGAGTCCTGCCTTTTTCTAATAAAATTAAGACTTCTTTTTCTAATTCGTTTTGAGGATGATGAGGGTTTTTTATCTCCGGTAAAAAGTCAACTAAAGACACATTAATAAAATTATCAGAAGGCATTTCTCCCATCAAAGTTGAGACCGGAATCACTCGTCCTACCCGCAAAGAAAGCGCTTCTAAAAAAGCTATAGTAAATAGTTTACTGCCTAAATAGAGTCGTCCGACTGTAATATTTTTTCGTGCCCGTTCTCTTAATGCTTGATAGGTTTGATCATCTGGAACGTCGCGAAACTGATGAAAAATCACTTCTGGCTGAATAAAATTGAGAAACCCTTCCATTTTTTGAATGGCGGTACGATATTGATTAATCGTGTAAGAGCTAGCATTTTTGAGATGATGATTCGTTTCCGGTAACAAATTCCAAGTATTATCTAAAAATCGAGCTGCACTAGGATGAGCAAAACTCCCAACATCGCGGTTAGATAATTGCACGGAATGTTTAACCGTTGCCATCAATTCTTCGTCGGTTAAATCAACGTTAAATTGATCGGTAACTTTCTGCAATCGTTGATACAAAATATCACTATTACTGAATGATCCCTCTGGATGACGACGGAAAGGAATCGTGGCTTCAATACAAGCTACAATTTGAATAATATACTTTAAGGGTAAAATCGGTTCTAAGACTTTAGCGGCCACTAAAGCACTGAGAAACTCATTTTGACCCGCTAGAGGTGATAAGGTTTGACCGGACGTAAAATCAAACAGTTGCAAAACAATCTCTAGCATCTGATCTTGAGGTAATTCTGTTGCCTCTCGAATCAGTAAATGTTCCCCAACTTGTCGCACAAACGCTGCCAGATAGTAAGTTAAATTAAAATTAACACTTTGATCCACCTGAACATAGACCACATCATGAAACAGGGCCGCTAAAACTTCAATCGCCTCCTGTTGACCCCCCACTTCAAAAATATGTTCTGGTGTGTGAAAATAGCGCCAAGGCCCGGTCATGGTTTGGACGATCAGTTCAGCAATTTTTTCTAAATGGGCGATATCGACGTTAATTTGAAGTTGATCCATCGCCCAAATTAATTTGTTGAGGCATTGCTGATTGTGTTCAGATTCAAAACTGATTGAACCAGTTCTATTGAGATTTGACATAATGTATAAATATCTAAAAATATGCCTTAAATGGACCCGAAACCCAGAATGAGCCCTAAAGATTTTGAGGAAAAACGCCTTTCAATGATCTAATGTGATGAAATCACGGGTAGATGTTGATAGCAATTCTCCCATTTTTTAGGGGGGTAGAGTCAACGCAGATCTCGAAGTTAAACTCAGGTATCTGCGTAATTGCGCCTTCTGTGGTCGTAACTAACAATCTATATCTAAACGAATAGCTTCTCCAGTCATGAGTCAATCTGCGCTTAATTCTCCCAATCCAGTTACAGCAACGGACATAAACTGTCCTAATTGTAGCTTCATCAACCCGGCGAGTGCAAAATTCTGTATAGAATGCGGAACAAGATTAATCATTGTCTGTACCCAATGTCAGGCGAATAATCCCTTTAGCGGAAAATTTTGTCAAGAATGTGGGACGGTTTTATCATCCCAATATCCCTCTAAGTCACAACAGCGACAGTATTCTAGGACAAGGGGACTGACGTTATACCATCAACCTGCTGAACGTCGTCACTTGACGGTGATGTTTTGTGATTTGGTGGGTTCAACTGCTATTTCTGAACAGTTAGACCCAGAAGAATTACGGGATTTGATTCAAAAGTATCAGCAAACTTGCGCCAATGTTTTAATGAGGGTAGAGGGCTATATTGCTCAATATTTAGGGGATGGAATTTTAGTTTATTTTGGTTATCCTAATGCTCATGAAAATGATGCTCAGCGAGCCGTAAAAGCAGCTTTAGGGATTATTAAAGCTATGAAGAAAATAAAATTAAGCTGCATTAAACAACACAAAATTAAATTGGCGGTTCGCTTAGGAATTCATACAGGTTTAGTGGTGGTAGGAGAAGTGGGGGCGGGTAATAAACGGGAACAACTTGCGATTGGTCAAACACCAAATATTGCGGCTCGTTTACAAAGTTTAGCTCAGCCTAATACTGCGGTTTTAAGCCCAACAACCTATCGATTAGTGCGGGATCTTTTTGAAGTCGAGTCTTTGGGTAAACATCAACTTAAAGGGGTTTCTCAGCCGGTTGAAGCCTATCAAGTTTTACGGGAAGTCGGTTACTGCAAACGGATGAAAGTAGCTGAGAATAACTTAATTGCCTATGTCGGACGAGAGGAGGAATTAAAACAATTACAGCAATCTTGGGAACGAGTTAAAGCCGGAACAGGAGAAGTCTTTTTAATTACGGGAGAAGCCGGTATTGGTAAATCTCGTTTATTACAAACCTTCAAACAACAAATTGCTGAAGAAACCTATCATTTGCGAGAATTATATTGTTCTTCTTATTATCAAAATACTCCGTTTCATCCCTTAGTTGAACTCCTGCGCGATCGCGTGATTCAACTCTCCCGAGAAGATACAACCCAAGACAAACTAACAAAGTTAGAAATATTTTTAGAAAATAACAACGTTCCTAAAGCAGAATTTGTTCCTTTATTTGCAGACTTATTTAATATTCATTTAACCGATAACTATTCTCCTTTAAATCTTTCCCCAAAAGCACAAAAACAAAAGTTATTAGAAGCAATGTTGATGATTATTCACAACAATGCTAACCAACATCCATTACTCGTGATCGTCGAAGATTTACACTGGGTTGATCCCTCAACTTTAGAGTTAATTAATTTATTGATTGAAGAGGGCTTAGACTATCCAATTTTACGAATTTATACCACCCGATCTAGATTTGAATCAAATTGGTCACATTTACCCGGTTGCCATCAAATTAATCTGAATCATTTATCCAGACAACAAACAGAACAAATTGTTTTAGGTGTGACTCAACAGAAATCATTACCGAATACTGTGATGCACTTACTGGTTGAAAAAAGTGATGGCATCCCTCTATTTGTCGAAGAAATGACAAAAATGGTAATAGAGTCTGGCTGGTTACAGGAAACTGAAACCGAATATCAACTCATCGGAACCTTACCCCGTTTATCCATTCCAGATACTTTAAAAGGACTGTTAATGGAACGGTTAGACCGATTAGAAACCGCCAAAGAAGTGGCTCAGCTTGGAGCCGTTATCGGTCGAGAATTTAGTTATGAGTTGCTTCGTTCTACAGCGATTAAACAGTTTGAAACTCAAGAGAATTCTTCTCTTTTTTTAGATGAATATACCATCACTCAAGGCTTAGAGCGATTGGTAGAAACCCGCCTTTTATTTATGAAAGGAGAACTCCCCATGGCCTCTTATATTTTCCGCAGTGTGTTAATTCAAGATGCCGCCTATGATTCCTTACTCAGAAGCACTCGTCAACAGTATCACCAACACATTGCAACGGTTTTAGAATCTGAATTTCCCGATATTGTAGAACGAGAACCCGAACTTTTAGCCTATCATTACACACGCGCCGGACAACCTCAAACAGCTATTTTCTATTGGCAAGAAGCCGGACAAATGGCGTTTATGACTTCTGCTAATGAAGAAGCTATTGCCCATAGTAAATCTGGCTTAGAATTAATTCGTCAATTACCCCAAAATACAGACCGTTTACAACAAGAATTAGCCCTACTCACCACCTTAGGAAAAGCCTTAATTGCCACCAAAGGTTATGCCGCCCCTGAAGTAGAAAAAGCCTACAGCCGCAGTGAAGAAATTTGTCAACAACTCGGTACTACCCGTCAATTATTTTCTGTACTTTGGGGATTATTTGGATATCATGTGGCTCGGGCAGAATATCGTTTATCTTTAGAATTTGCCAGTCGGTTAATGGGGTTAGCACGGCGAGAAAATGACTCTGTTTTAGAAATGGAAGCGCATTTTACAGTGGGTGTAGCGTTATTTTATTTAGGTCATTTACAAGCCGCCAAAGCCCACTGGCAGGATGTCATTTCCCTTTATCAAATCCTCTCGATGAACTGTCAAACCTGTTTAACCGGGCAAGATGTGGGGGTGGCGAGTTATAGTTTTATGGCTTGGAGTGAATGGCTACTCCAACAGCCGCAACAAGCGTTAGAATCAAGTCAAAATGCAGTTGTATTAGCCCATCAAATTGCTCATCCTTATAGTATTGGACTGGCCTATAGTATCGGCGCGATGTTTCATCAGTCTCGCCAAGATACTCAACAGGTACAACAATATACCCAACACGCTTTTACTGTCGCTGAAGAACAACAGTTTCCCTTTTGGTTAGCCACTGCAACGATTTTACAGGGTTGGGTGAAAGTTCAACAGGGAGATATTACCGCTGGAATTACTCAAATTCGTCAAGGCATCGAGGCTCATGCTGCCACAGGGGCAAAAATTTCATGGACTTATTTCCTCGGAATATTAGCCCAAAGCTACGGTAAAGCCGGACAAGCAAAGGCAGGGTTAGCCGTCTTAGAAGAAGCCTATAGCGCCGTTGAAACCACAGAAGAACGGTTTTGGGTGAATCAACTTGATGAAATCAAACATCAGTTACAGATTCAATCTGAATAACTAATAATAACGGCGCGTCGCGCTATACAGTCTATACCTCTATCATAAAGCAGAATTTAATCTCTATTGCCATCTATTCCGAATGAATGAAGTAACTTATTTCTCTGGACTGATTCACACTTAAAGTCAAAACTGATAACTTAGTAAGTGTCAGAAACAAGCGTACCGAATGAAGGTTTTGCTGTTATGATTCATTACCTTTTACCGAAGGAGAGCGAACTGGCAGGTGAAAAGGCGGTACAGTTTCTGTGACATCAATTGATAATAGCGGTGTGGAGTTTTTATCGCTTCCTCTGTTTTATCATCATCGAGGTGGGGCGCAATCCTCAATCAGAACAGCCTGAGATGGTGGACGCTAATTGTTACTTTGACATCACGAATTAACGACAATATTGTATTCTCAATGGATGAATGTTTTGCTGTTGTGATTCATTACATCCGACCGAAGGAGAGCGAACTGTCAGGTCGATAGCATTGAGAAGATACATTGAACGAATTGACGATAGCGGTGTGGAGTTTTTATCGCTTCCTCTGTTTTATCATCATCGAGGTGGGGCGCAATCCTCAATCAGAACAGCCTGAGATGGTGGACGCTAATTGTTACTTTGACATCACGAATTAACGACAATATTGTATTCTCAATGGATGAATGTTTTGCTGTTGTGATTCATTACATCCGACCGAAGGAGAGCGAACTGTCAGGTCGATAGCATTGAGAAGATACATTGAACGAATTGACGATAGCGGTGTGGAGTTTTTATCGCTTCCTCTGTTTTATCATCATCGAGGTGGGGCGCAATCCTCAATCAGAACAGCCTGAGATGGTGGACGCTAATTGTTACTTTGACATCACGAATTAACGACAATATTGTATTCTCAATGGATGAATGTTTTGCTGTTGTGATTCATTACATCCGACCGAAGGAGAGCGAACTGTCAGGTCGATAGCATTGAGAAGATACATTGAACGAATTGACGATAGCGGTGTGGAGTTTTTATCGCTTCCTCTGTTTTATCATCATCGAGGTGGGGCGCAATCCTCAATCAGAACAGCCTGAGATGGTGGACGCTAATTGTTACTTTCACATTATGATTAAACAAAAAGGCGGAATGTGTAATGCATTCCGTCTCTATTCATTTGAGAAATAATCTGTTAGAAATTTAAGGTTTTATTGATTCAGAAAGTTAATTTGTTCCTATCAAAATAGATGATAATTCTCAATATTTTCCGTCAGCTTCTACTCCACATTA
>CAYSWY010000027.1:0-31865 GCA_964434975.1 uncultured Lyngbya sp. | reverse complement strand
CTATCAAAATAGATGATAATTCTCAATATTTTCCGTCAGCTTCTACTCCACATTAAAGTTTCGCTACTCATTCGCTGGTAACGCTTCTGATCTATTCATCAGTCCGGCGACTGCCTAGGAACAGTTCTCGTAAAATCTGTATTGACCCTTTATCACCCATAATCTTGAGAAAAAACTCAATCAGATAAGTTTGTTCAACATAGGAATGATCTGACAATTGAGGGGGATATTTATAATATTTCTGAACGGGTATCCGCTTTTTCTCATCTACTTCATCTTTTTTAAGAATAACCGATAAACCCGTCATCTCGCTACTCCTGTGCTGTTGTAACGATGGGGAATCTGTACCAGAGGATGCCAATCTCAAAAAAAATCATTAAAATGAGAATTAGAGGGAGTGAAATTCAGCTCTATTAAATATTAATGAAAGAATAATACCCTAGAATAGAGCTAAATTTAGATCAAAATAGCAGGGATCAAGCATTTTATTTTTTTTATAGCCCAAAGTAGATTGGGAAACACAACAGACTCTAGAGCCTTTCACGATTGAGAAAGATTTGTTCAAAATAATCAAAAAAATCTGCTGACTTCTGTTTAGATGTCACTATAGATTGGGAGGATAATTAACGTATGGTTAACACAATTCACCATCAACAACCGTCAGCAACTGTCGAAAATAGCTTTATTCTCTGGCTAGATCAAGTCGGACTAAGTAATTTAGCCGAAGTTGGCGGAAAAAATGCCTCTTTAGGAGAAATGATTCGTCAACTCACCTCAAAAGGTATTCAAGTTCCCTTAGGGTTTGCCACAACGTCTGATGCTTACCGTTACTTTATTCAGACAGCCAATTTAGAAGAAAAACTGCGCCAACTATTGGCTGATTTAGATATCAAAAATATCAGTAATTTACAACAACGAGGAAAACAAGCCAGGTCATTAATTTTAAATACCCCTTTCCCCACAGAATTACAAACCGCCATTACACAAGCCTATTCTCAATTATGCGATCGCTATGGTAAAAATACAGATGTAGCAGTGCGTTCATCTGCCACCGCCGAAGACTTACCCGATGCCAGTTTTGCCGGACAACAAGACACCTATCTCAACATTCGCGGCATTGAGGCAGTCATTGAACATACCCATCGTTGCTTTGCTTCTATTTTCACAGATCGGGCAATTTCTTATCGGACAATTCATGGCTTCGATCATTTTGATGTTGCCTTGTCGGTGGGTATTCAAAAAATGGTTCGGTCTGACTTAGCCACTTCTGGGGTAATGTTTTCTATTGATACTGAAACCGGGTTTAGAAATGCGGCTTTAATTACGGCGGCTTATGGTTTAGGAGAAAATGTCGTCCAAGGTCATGTTAACCCCGATGAATATCTTGTATTTAAACCCACGTTACGATTCGGGTTTCAACCCATCATTGATAAACGTCTGGGCAGTAAAGCCGTTAAAATGATCTACCATCGCAATAGTTTTACCGAAAACGTTGCGGTTGCCTTATCCCAACAACAACAATTTGCTTTAAGCGACGCAGAGATATTGCAGTTGGCAAAATGGGCAATAGTGATCGAAGATCATTATTCTCAAGTCCGGGGTTGTTTCTCACCGATGGATATTGAATGGGCAAAAGACGGTATTACCGGGGAATTATTCATTGTTCAGGCCCGTCCCGAAACCGTACAATCTCAAAAATCCCAACAAATACTGCAACAGTATAAACTCCAAGATAGCAGCAAACTGTTAATCTCGGGGCGAGCAGTGGGCTCGCGCATCGGACAAGGAACTGTTCGTCTCATTTTAGACGCTGAAAATATCAATCAATTCCAACCGGGAGACGTATTAGTTACCCAACGGACTGACCCCGACTGGGAACCCATTATGAAGCAAGCCAGCGCCATTATTACCGACTCTGGGGGGCGAACCTGTCATGCAGCTATTATCGCCCGTGAGTTAGGTATTCCGGCGGTTGTGGGCTGTAAAAATGCCACTGAGGCGTTAAAAACCGGGCAAGCCGTGACGGTATCCTGTGGCGAGGGGGATGAAGGGAAAGTTTACGAAGGGTTAATTCCGTTTACCGTCGAAGAAACCGTTTTAGATAATTTACCCGCAACTCAAACCCAGATTTTAATGAATGTGGGAAACCCGGATGAAGCGTTTCGCCTCTCAGCTATTCCCTGTGATGGGGTAGGGTTAGCGCGGTTAGAATTTATCATTGCCAATCATATCAAAATTCATCCCCTGGCGTTATTGCATTTTGATCAATTAAATTCACCCACAGTACAAGCAGAAATTGACAACTTAACCGCCCAATATTCCCACAAACCGGATTATTTTGTAGACCGTTTAGCCCAGGGTATTGGTAAAATTGCCGCTGCATTTTATCCCCGTCCGGTAATTGTACGGATGAGTGATTTAAAAAGTAATGAATATGCTAATTTACTCGGGGGTAAACAGTTTGAGCCACATGAAGATAACCCAATGATTGGTTGGCGTGGTGCATCTCGTTATACTGACCCCAAATATCAGGCGGCGTTTGGGTTAGAATGTTTAGCTTTTAAACGAGTCCGGGAAGAGATGGGTTTAGGGAATATTATCCCGATGATTCCATTTTGTCGGACTCCTGAAGAAGGACAGAAAGTATTAGATGAGATGGCAAAATATGGGCTAGTCCGGGGTGAAAATGGGTTACAAGTTTATGTGATGTGTGAGTTACCCAGTAACGTGATTTTAGCAGAAGAATTTTGTCAATTGTTTGATGGTTTCTCTATCGGATCGAATGATTTAACCCAATTAACTCTAGGGTTAGACCGAGATTCTGGACTCGTGGCTCATTTATTTAATGAACGAAATCCGGCTATTTTAAAAATGATTCAACAGATCATTACAATTGCCAAACAACAGGGACGTAAAATAGGAATTTGTGGACAAGCCCCCAGCGATTATCCTGATTTTGCTCAATTCCTAGTGAAATTAGGAATACACTCAATTAGTTTAAATCCTGATTCGGTTTTAAAAACCCGTTTGAAAATAGCGGAAATGGAATCTAAACTCTAATTGAGTTGAACGATGGTGTAAGTTAAGTTCTAGATTTTAGAGAATATTCTAAAGCCTAGACAGATAGACTGCTTTGGCAAAACCTACAGCTAAAGTGGTCTTTTTTTGCGGATTTGAGTGAGATTATTTTTCTATTTTTTACCACAATATTTTTATAACGCCTATAGTTTTAAGGTTAATAAAATATTAATTTTTGGTTATTATTATTTTGTCTATAAAGTTTTATTTCAAATTCAATATTCATGAGATTTATCCTATACATTCGGTATGTCAAACCTAATATTAGGAGTTAGTTATGGCAACTCGGCAAATTACTGGTGGTGTCTGGCCAGATGGCAATCAATGGTTCGGTGAAGGCTTTAATTGCAAAAAAATTAAGGAGGGTACTTATGTCATAGAATTTGAGCAGCCATTTGCAAAGATGCCAGCACCTGTCTGTACAGTTAACGGATATGAGTGGAAAACATTTGATAAGTCTGTGGCAATTATTGAGATTTGGGAAGGAGGTTTCATCTGCACAACCTCATCGCCAGACAGGCCTGAAGATTGCGCTTTCACCTTTATCGTTGTTGGTAACGAATAATTTAGGAGATAGCTAACTATGGAAATGCAACAAGTTTACGGTGTTATCAGTCAAGATGGCAAGCAAATGTCCGGTGAAGGTTTTAAATGCCGCCGAATTTGGTCAGGAACCTATATCATAGAATTCGATAGACCGTTTGCAGATATACCAGGAGTAGTCTGTACAATTAACGGTACGGAGTGGCAGACGTTTGACAAGTCTGTTGCAATTGTTGAGTGTGACCCACGGTACTTTGTTTGTGTCACCTCATCAATGGACAGACCTGAAGATTGTGGTTTCACGTTTATCGCTTCTGGTAAAGTCTAATTAAAGGTATTCTAGATAAATTATTGCCTTTATTCAGGTTCTCGTCAAGATTTCCTTTAGACAGTCTTTGGCGAGAATTTTAGTTAGGTAAAATGTATCAATAATACGACCTACAATTTTAAATCATAAACTAGGCTGTTTTTACAGAATTCTGATTTTGATAACCCTCATAATGAATTAAAGAATCTTGAGATTTGAGTGTTTCCCAATTTGCCATTTCAAGCTGAGGACGTTCAGTAAATTCTTTAACATAACCTAAACATAAATAAGCCACCAGTTCATTTTCAGGCGGTGCATTTAGAATATTTTTAACTTTTTCTTCATCTAAAATACTCACCCAACACAGCCCAATATTCTCCGCCCGCGCCATTAACCACAAGTTTTGTACTGCCAAACAAACGCTATAAACTCCCGCTTTTGCCATACTGGTTTGCCCTAAAACAGGCGTTTCAGAGGGCTTATAAAAAATTGCAATATTAACAGGAGTGGTGGTAATGCCTTGTAATTTAAACTGATTATAGGATGGTTTATCCTTGAATATTTTTCTGGCTTTTGCATTTTCTGTTTCAAAGCAAGCCTGAATTTTTGCTTTAACCGAGGCATCCCGAATAATCACAAATTCCCAGGGTTGAGAAAATCCCACAGAAGGCGCTTTTAAAGCCGCCCAAATCAGTCGGCTGAGTATGTTTTCTGGAATGTCTTGACTGAGGAAATTTTGCCCAAGTTCAGTCCGACGATGTCGAATCACTTCTTCGAGGACGTGACGTTCTTCTTCTGTAAAAACTCTACCTTTCATTTTTCCGTTGATAACTCCTATATTCTGATGGAGTGAATGCAGATTAATCGGTTAAAGCGACAAGCACAAATGTCAAAAACAATCGACCAATAATCTACCTTGTGTAAAATTATAAGCCTATTTTAATGGTTCTCAATTTATAATTTATATAATTTTACATTTAATTTTATTAAGTATAGGTTTGAGATTTATATAATCTTTTTAACGAAGGAAGAAGTAAGAAGGAAGTAGGAAGAAAGAACCCCATTAATAAATTAAGGAGATTTGATCTGGAAAGAGTTTATATTTATCCATTAATAAATTCAGGGGCTTGTATCCCCTTTGGTCGTAAGAAAGAAGGATTAATTTACATACAAATATTACACTTCTTCCTTCTTCTATCTTCTCTCAACATCCGACGCAGTCGGTCATATCTTTGAGAGTTATGATAGCTTAATTCGTTTGATTTGTTTCAACTAAATTAATAAATGCTTTTAATTGTTGCCAATACTGCTCATCTGCTACATAAAATAAATCATTATGATTCGCGTCTTCTACCCAAAACGAAAGCTTAGGAGAAGATGCCAGTTCATACAATTTTTGACTATGTTCAATTGGGATAATACTATCTTGCTTCCCATGCATAATTAATATAGGAGAATTAATGTTTTGAATCTTTTTAACGTTATCAAATTTTTCAAACGGAAAAATAGGAAAAGGAATTACAACGCGAAAAGGTGTTGTAAATGTGCTTTCTAAAATCACTCCTGCAACCGAATTATTAGCTGCTAATTCTAAAGCCGAACCGCCGCCAACAGAACGACCATAAACAATAATTTTATCGGGGGGAATATTGAGGGTTTGAGTTAGATATTTATAAGCTGTATTAATTGCTAAATATACGTTTTTTTCGGTAGGTTTTCCGGTACTAATTCCATATCCAGGATAATCATAAGCAAATACAGAAAATCCATTTTGATAGAATTGCTGTAGACGGAACTCAATTTCTCCTAAATCTTCAGCATTACCATGTGCATATAAAATCGTATAATCTGCTGTATTGTTAGATAAATATAAACTAGCAATTTGAAGATTATTTGTAGTTGTTAACTTCAGGATATTTTCACTCTCTGAATAACTCGAAGTATTGGGAATAAAAATAAGCTTATCTGCGAAAAAGAAAAGATATAATCCAACAGAACTGTAGATAAGTAGAAAAGACCGAATTAACCTTTTCCAATTAAACTCACCGAAAACTAATCTCAGTATCTTTTTTTTATTATCAGAATTCATAAGGGAAATAGCTGAAGCTGATATCGATAGAGAGAAACCGGACGACCTTTTGCTTTAAAATAATTTGGATCTCGAGGAGAAAGATAAATTGCTGTAATTTGATCTGCATTCACAGAACTTGTTTGTCCTGAATTTTTATCAATATTTCGAGTATAAAATGTGGTTGTTTCAACTTCATTTAAATAAATCGAAGTTTCACCATTAAATATTTGTTGGCAAATTTCGGTTGAAATAAATTGATTAGCTTTAGGATTTTCACTATTTCTTGCAGTTACAATAGAAACCAGTTGACGATTTGCGGGTAATTCAGTGATTTGACGATTAGGATTATTGATATCAGTTTTAACCGATAAAATAGCGCCTTTACCGAGTGTTGCGCGTCCAATATTTAAGCCATTAAATTCTCTATCTGCAACAATCACAGATTCAGAGTTAACGATAGGAAGCGGAGAAGAAACTGCAACAGCACGATACTTTTCTACAGGTTGAAATCGGACATTAAAATCTATCGGTTGATTAATAAATTGCCGATTTCCTTCAAAGCCTGGCGTAACAATATCGGGTGCTAAAGGTGCAACTAAATCCACTAAAGTACTGGTGGCTTGCCATTCTCCTTGCATCCAATCAGGATAAATTAAATCTCCTTTTGCCGTTTCAACTTTTGGCTTATTATTCCAATTGGGAAACGCAGCAACTCTATCCGATAAACTTTCAGCAAATACAATAGATTGCCAACTTAACAAATTGAAGATTATGATAAAAACTATAATAGTAATTCTTCTCACTTTAATAATTCTAAAAATAGATGATAGTTGTAAGGTGCGTCAAATTAATAACTTTTTTAATAATTTATAATCATTATTGTGTGACACACCCTACAGGTTTGATAATTGATTAAATTATAATGTTTCAACAGGTTCTGGCTGCCAAACTTCGCCATATTCTGCCCGTAACTTTTCCCAATTTTCTACTTGTCCGGGTTCATATTCACCTGGCTTTCCCCATTGTAAAAATGCACTCATTGTAATAGCTTCTTCCTCATCAAGAAACCGAATTGCATAAGTTGTAAAATTCCCGCGTTTGGCTTCCCCACTCTCAAACTTAACCTGCTTAATTTTATCCATATTCAAATGAAATTCTAGGTTATCTGTATGCATATTGGCATACTTTCCTTTGGGTAATTCCGCATAAAATAACTTTTGAATTTTTTCCCTCGCTTCCAATACCGCCGCGCTACTGGTGACAATCAACCGTAATGTTCCGAGGCTGTCACACGCTTCTAAAAATTCTTTTAACGTTGCCATGAATGAATCATCCTTTTTTTTCGTGCTTTTCGTAAGCTGCAACAATTCGCTGCACCAAACTATTTCTTACCACATCTGCTTGAGAAAATTCACAGAAGGCAATACCTTCGACATTTTTTAAGATATTCAATGCCACTGTTAAACCTGAAGATTGATGTAACGGTAAATCTGTCTGTGTAATATCCCCCGTCACCACCATTCGAGACCGAAACCCTAACCGCGTTAACACCATCTTCATTTGCGCTGGGGTGGTATTTTGCGCCTCATCCAAAATCACAAAAGAATTATTTAAAGTTCGACCCCGCATATAAGCAATGGGTGCCACCTCGATAATACCCCGTTCCATCAAGTTTGCTGCTTTTTCAGGGTCAATCAGTTCATATAGCGCGTCATACAACGGACGTAGATAGGGATTAACCTTCTGTTGTAAATCTCCCGGTAAAAAGCCTAAACGTTCCCCCGCTTCCACCGCTGGCCGGGTTAAAATTAAACGTTCAAACTCGTCACTCAACAACGCCTGCAAAGCAATTAAAGCCGCTAAATAGGTTTTTCCGGTTCCCGCAGGACCAATACAGAACACTAAATCTTTGTTACGAACCGCTTGAATATATTGCCGTTGGCGAAACGTTTTAGCGCGAATTTCCTGACCTCGGCGAGTGGTAGCAATAACATCACTCTGAATTTCTCGCAGTTGAGCCTGTTGATTGGTATTAATGGCGTGACGCGCCGTGATAATATCTACACTGGTTAGGGTTTGTCCCGTTTTCCAATAATCTGCCAAAGACTCGATTAATTTTTGGCATAACTCCACTTGACTGGCTGTCCCCGAAATCAACAACTGTTGACCCCGCAGAACCACTTGAGCGCCAGTTTGTTTGGATAAGGTTTTGAGATTATCTTCCGGGTGACCCGCCAAAGCTATGGCGCTTTCAATGCTGGGTAACTCAATAGTGAGGCGTTCAGTCATGCGTTTGGTAATTCTGAGGGATTGACATCAACAACAGCATCCACTTCTATTTCAATTAACATCTCAGGTGCAATTAACCGTTGTACCTCAACCATTGTAGTTGCTGGCGGATGGTCTGCGAAGATTTCACAGTGTGCTTGACCAAATTCTTGCCAACGATTAATATCCGTTACAAACATTCGCGAACGCACCACAGTGGTTAAATCTGCGCCTAATGCTTGTAATGCTTGCTCAATAATTTCAAAACAGCGCTTGGTCTGTTGATAGCCATCTCCTGGCGCAAAAACAGTTCCCGCTTCAGTGGTGGCAGTTGTTCCTGTAACGTAGATCTGATTTCCGGCGCGAATTGCTCGACAATACCCCACCTGAGATTCCCAAGGCGCACCAGACCCTGTTCGAGAAAACTGCATTATGTTAAAGTTATAGCGCTTTATCCTACGATGATACAGTACACCGCAGGTCATGACGATTGCTTTTGATCGTCTGTAGAGAAATTGCAGGTGAGTGATTTGTTAAAGTCTGATCAATTGTGCTGTTCGAGCGAGATGAACACTTAGGGGAAATGAGCCGAATGATCACAAGTTACTCATATTCCCCGACAACCTTAATTCAATGAAGAGATATTGAGAAGTATGTCTAATTAAGAATCCGCTGAGCTAAAATGCTCGCAACTAAACCAGAGAATGCCTAAAATTGTCATCACAATTGTTAAACTGGAAGCAAGTTCAATTGCTAAAGCGACTGCTATTACTGCTGAACCGACCTGGCCAACGTAAGCAAGCTGTTTGAAGGATGCATCTAAAAAACGATTCTGGGCGGGTTGTTCTAGTGTGTTTTCAGTGTGATTCATCTGTTAGGGTGTTTGGAATGGTAAGGGAGAGGGTGATGAGTGAATTATAATTAGATCGATAGCCGAAAGTATAAGCTAAAGTGACAGCGATACCTTGATCCAAAGTAAGATGCATCATCTTAATTTGAAGTAGATCCTTAATAATCCTTACTAAGACATCATCCGTTAGACAGAAAGTTATTCAACTTGTTACAAAACTTTACATAATTCTTCCTGGGTTCAACTGGAAAGCTAGGAGAAGAGGGCAAAGAGACAATGACTGATAAAAACGGATAAACTTAATAAAATTCAACATAATTTTTGTTGATAGTTTGCGTAATTTTTTTGCCAATGGCTGATATCTGTATAGATGGCATTGGCTTGCACTCACCATGATTGGGAATGAGACGAGACCTAGAAAACGATCCGATATATCCATTGATTGCTCGAACCTGTCAATATCCGCCTGATAGTTTAGAACGTCAGCGCGGCTTGACTCAAGTTGTTCAAGCCATTATCCGCTCGGGTAAGCTCTGGCAAGATCACTCCCCCGAGTACGACGATGCCCTGCAGCAAACCTGGCTATATCTTTGTCGGAACCTGTGTGAAGCCAAAACGGCTAAACAACCCTATGATGCTACCCGCAGTAGTGTGATTACATGGCTAGACCGATATCTGAAGCAACGCTTAGAAGATTTGCGTCGGGAGTCGTACAAAGCGAGTGCGACCACCAGCTTAGATGCGGAGCGAGCCCCCGTACCTGCTGCTCCCTCTGCCATACCCCCGATGTTGGAAGAGGTGAAAGAATGGGCGCGAACTGATCCCAATGGTGAGTTATGCCGAACACACATTAAGGGACATCCAGAAGTCAACTGTCAAACGTTAATTCTGCGACGGTTACCGCCAAGAAGTTCTTGGGAAGAAATCTCAAAAGAATTTGGTGTGCCGATTACAACCCTCAACAGTTTTTACCGACGCCAATGTTTTCCCCGCTTACGCAAGTTCGGAGAGCATCAGGGATATCTGTAAGGTAACAATTTATTGATCTCAGCTATGACATACACACCATCAAATCATCAATCCGGTTTAACTTTACCCATTACCTCTTCGGCACGGCAACTGGCCCAGCAGTTTGCTCAACCGTTGATGGGATCTCCACTGCAAGAGCAGGTTCGCCATAATACTCTCGCCATGCTAGCAGTCCGAGATTACTTTGAGTTGATGGGTATTGAAACTGATTTACAAGCCAGTGAATGCTGGAATCCTCTGTTTCGCCTCACGGCTGATGTTTCTGATTTGTATCTGCCTGAATTGGGTCATATTGAATGTCGAGGGATTCAGCCTGGGGAGAGTGTCTATCAATTACCCGCTGAAGTCTTAGCAGATCGGATTGGTTATGTTGTAGTTGAGATTGAAACTCAGCAACGACAAGCTACTATTTTAGGGTTTACCCCAACTGGAACCCCCAAACTCTCCATTCGTCGCTTACAATCAGTAGAAGAGTTACTCAGCTATCTCCATAGACTTCGTCATCCAGCGGCTGTAAAAGGGGTTAACCTGAGCCAGTGGTTTGAAGATCTCTTTGATAGCGGGTGGCAAACCCTTGACTATTTTCTGGGGACTTCGGTCAACTTAGCACCCAGTCTTAGAAGTTACGCCCTAAGAGATACTCAAACACCTGTGCAAGCCGGAAAGCTAATCAACCTCAATTTAGAACTCGGACATCGTGCCGTTGTCCTGTTAATTGCCCTGACCCCAGCCGGACGAGAACAGGTTGGGATTCAAGTTCAAGTTCATCCTGCCTTTGGTGAAACCTATTTGCCCCCTAACATGGAAATCACAGTGCTATCAGAAACAGGGCAACCTCTGAAGCACGTCTGCTCTCGTAGCCTTGATAACTATATCCAGCTCCCATTCTTTCAAGGATATCCAGGAGAACGATTTCAACTGGCTTTGAGTTATGAACAAGTTCAATGGACGGAGCAGTTTTCAATTTAACCACCGTGTTGCGTGATCGCTCATGAATCAGTTAGCGCTATTAAAGCTAGGGGTTGGCTCTCTACAGCAGGGGTTTCCGGCTGTCACCCTTCAGATGGGAGCTGAACGTCAACCTCATCAGCGCCAAATCCGAGCGAGTCTTCCTGCCGCTCCTCACCTCGCCGAACTATATCGCAATTGGCAACTGCTTTATCTAGCACTCTATTCTCGTTTGGCTCACACCACTCGTATCATATTCCCCCAATCTCAGGGCATTCTGACTAATGTCTCTGAAGCCGGATTTCGGGAAATTTGTCAAGAATTACAGCTTGGATTTAATCACTGGCTCAGTTGTGAGGACTTTCGTCCCTTAGATCGAGAGCTACGTACCCATTTAGTCCCCCAACAGGAAATTCAAGTCATTGTCGAAACAGATGATTTACAACTCCGACGATTTCCGTGGCATCTATGGGATTTTTTTCAAGATTTTCGTCGCGCTGAAGTGGCCCTCAGTACCCCTAGATTTCAATGGGTTCAGCCGGCTGCCCCTAACCCCACCCGGCAAGTTCGAGTCTTGGCCGTTTTGGGCAATAGTACAGGGCTAGACTTACAACAGGAGCAGTCTCTACTGACTAAACTGCCCCAAACTCGTCTGAAATTCCTGGCTGAACCCACCAAATTAGAATTGAGTAATCAATTGTGGGGACAAAATTGGGATATCTTTTTCTTTGCCGGACATAGTACCAGTTCTGAGGAAGGGGAAGTGGGGGTTTTACAAATTAATCCCACCGATAATTTAACCATTTCTGACTTAGAAAATGCGCTACGACGGGCGATTGAAAATGGACTGCAACTGGCTGTTTTTAATTCTTGTGATGGACTGGGAATTATCCGGGAATTAGAAAAACTCAACTTAAATATTCCTCAAGTGATTGTCATGCGAGAACCCGTTCCAGATCGGGTGGCTCAAGCATTTCTGACTTATTTTTTACAAGCTTATAGTCAAGGTCAATCCCTATACCTAGCAGTTCGCGAAGCCCGAGAACGATTACAAAGTTTAGAAAACCTTTCCGGTAATACAATCACGGTTCCCGAGGTGATGTCTAACAGCCAGAGTCCACGACGACCTCAAAACACACCGGACAAAAGCGAGGAGATCTACGCTGCCCAGACAATGGATTCTACCTCAGATCAAAGTGATTTAGACAGCAGCACAGAGCCTCAACCCCGCAAATTACTGTGGGACAACTCTCGAGACAATAACTCACTGCGGGAACAAACCGCCAGTCCTGACGAGGATTTTAGCGATGAAGATGCTTTTCCTTGCGCCAGTTGGCTGCCTGTAATCTGCCAAAATCCTGCTGTAGATCCGCCTTCGTGGGATACACTGCGGCAAGTTAATCGACCTTTTACCCAAGGTTATCCGGGTGAACTGGCTAAATGGAAAGTGTTATTGCTGGCTAGTTTGGTTGTGACTACAGTTGTAGCGGGTTTGCGATCGCTAGGAGGACTACAACCGTTTGAGTTAATGGCCTACGATCATCTCATGCGGTTACGGCCGGCAGAACCGATAGATGACAGAATTTTAGTGGTAGAAGCAACAGAAGCAGATGTCAAGCGTTACGGTTTTCCCCTGCCGGATCAAACAGTCTCTCGAGTCCTAGAAACCCTAGATATCTACGAACCCCAGGTCATTGGCTTAGATATTTTTCGAGATAGTCCTGTGGCACCGGGAACAGAAAAACTGACCCAGCTTTTGAAAGACAGTCCTCATATGATTGGGATATGTAGTGTTGCCGATGTCACAAATCGGGATAATAAACCCGGTATTGCCCCCCACTCAGCACTGCCAGAAACCCGCTTGGGATACAGTGATGTTGTGTTTGATCCTGACCGAATCATTCGTCGTCACCTCCTGTTTATGCAACCGGACTATAACGATCCTTGCACGACGGATCATTCTTTAAGTATGCGAGTTGTCCTCAATTACCTCGGCAATGAAGAGATTTTTCCTCAAACGTTACCAGGTGCTCGTATCCAGTTGGGAAACGTCATTTTAAACCGTCTTAACTCCAATTCAGGTCCTTATCAAAATATTGATCATCGGGGAATTCAAATCTTACTCAATTACCGTCAAAAAGCACCTCGTCGCGTTTCAATCACTGACCTATTACAAGGAAATGTTGATCCCCGTTGGATTCAAGATCGGATAATTTTAATTGGTGTGAGTGCTCCGATTTCTTCAGATTATTTTCTTACCCCCTACAGTGCCAGCCAATGGCCCTATCAACAGGTACCCGGAGTATTGGTTCAAGCTCAAATGGTGAGTCAAATTATTAGTGCCGTGCTCGATGGTAGACCCCTAATGAAAGTCGGAAATCTATGGACAGAATTGCTCTGGATCTGGGTATGGTCAGGAGTAGGGGGAAGTATCGGTCTGGTGGTCGCCAGAAGCCGAGATCGAGCCATCGTTGTGGCCGTCGCTTGTGGGGTGCTGTGGTTAAGCTGTTGGGGCGGTTTTATCCTGGGTTTCTGGGTGCCGCTGATTCCTTCAGCCATTAGTCTAGTGATTATGGGGGGTTTAGCGCCGGTGAGATTATCGACCTTGCCTAAACCTGAGTGGTCTACCCCTCGAACCCAATCTACTCAAACAAACTGAGTTTCATTCATCTCATCTAGAGGATGTGTACCATGCTTTTACTGAATTCGACTTCACTCTATTTCAACCCTAAATTATTTGTCTCTAAGGCTGACTCGCGCTTGATTCGATGGAATTGGCTTCGTCAGAAAATAACAATTTGTGTCGGGAGAAATCTCTCGTAGGTTATTGTTGAAGTATAGGCTAAATCGTTGAATAAACCTAAGCGATTGTCTATTGGCTTCTCCCTCAATTGCACCAATCATGATGTACACATAATTAAAGGCTAGGAATTAAATCATGCGCTGGAAAACTTTGTGCCTTCAACCTATCGGGCTAAATCTACTCTTGACCGCTTTGTTAACTCAGTCTGGAATGGCTCTCGAACCCATTTTAGCTAAGTCTAATAACTCTTCTGAGTTATCCTCACAAACTTTAAACTACGAACCATACAAACCACCAGCCGAGGGAGCGCCGAATGATCGTGGAGATGCAGGCAGTCGTAGTCCATTTGACTTTATGGTGCTCGTTCCTCGAGAAAATGTGGGAGCCACTGCAACAGATTATCCAACGTTTTGGCTCTATGTTAAAACGGCAGTAGAAAAGCCGATTCCGATAGAACTAGAATTACGGGACGGGCAAGACAATACCATCTATCGGACTCAGTTTGAACTGAATCAAGGCCCTGGTATTGTGAGTGTTCCTATACCACAAAATGCCCCGGCGTTAAAAGCAGGAGAGAAATACTATTGGTATTTTTCTTCCTTTGAATATGAACTCTATCGTTTTGGAGAACTACAACGAATTGCCTTAAGTCCAAAAGTAGAAAAGCAGCTTGCTAATCTCACTCCTCAAGAGCGAATTATTCTGATGGCAAATAAAGGTTTATGGTACGAAACGGTAACAGAGTTAGCAGAATTACGACGTACTAACCCTGAAGATGACCAACTACAAGCAGCTTGGGCTGAGCTATTGGCTGACCCTGATGTCGCCCTCCCAGAAAAAATTGTGTCTCAACCGGTGTTGAACTGTTGTACTTCTACTGCTCAGTCTCGATCTCAAAGACTCTCTCAATAGCATAGGAGCACCTTGAGGGGATGGGGAGATGGATACTGAGCTCAATTTTGTGACAAAGCCAGGATCAAAAAGCATTCTCCCTTTTCCCCTTTTGGAAAAGTTCCTAAAAAATGATGATAATCTGAGTATTCAGGTCTCAATCACTACAGCAATTCAGCTTAGGTTGATAATTTTTGACCAATTTGAGGTTCTGTTCCGCTAAGCAACCGCTGAATATTTTTTTGATGCCGCCAAATCACGTAAATTCCCGCCGCTAAACCAAAGATTTGATACGGTAAGGGTTGATCTGTGACAACCATTAAAGTCGCAATTGCGATGGCGGAGATGATAGAACTCAGGGAAACAATTCGAGAAATCGCTAAAACCAGACAGAAAACGCCAAGTGTTGCCAATGCTAAAATCCAGTTGAGCGCTAGCAAAACCCCTAAGCTTGTGGCAACAGCTTTTCCACCTCGAAACTGAATCCAAAATGATTTAGTATGACCAATAATGGCAAATAGACCTGCAATGATGATGACCCAATACAGTAAAGATTGAGGATGTATTGAGATCATAGATACTGTTAATTGCTGTATCCGATTAAGAGAGTAAATCCAACTGATTAAACCAACAGCAGCTACGCCTTTTAAGATATCTACCAATAACACAAACACAGCAGGTCGCTTACCGCAGGTTCTTAAAACGTTGGTTGCTCCTGTTGATCCTGAGCCTTGATCGCGCAAATCTATCCCATAACACCACTGACCAACCCAATATCCTGTGGGTGTTGCTCCTAACATATAAGCTATCAGTAAAAGTCCTATATTGAGCATCAGCCACTCAAACATAATCGATTCCCCACAAAGATCCATCTGGGATTTATTGTAGTAGGAATCGATCCTTTCAAGATGGATTGACAACAAGAAAATTAGATTTTTGTGATTCGTTGTTGCTTATTGGTGATTAGACCGATTGCAATCATTAAAACAGTAATCAGTCAGTCTACTTTTTCGGCGTTCCGCCACGCGGGTGCAACCCATAACAACGACTAATGACAAAGAATCAATCACTCGCTTAATTAATATTGCTCTGTATACCCTTGCGTTTCGGGTTCTGGAGAGAAAGCAAGCCATAGAGGATATTGGAGTAAGGATAAACTAATTTTATCCTCTGAGTCATCTACAATAATTAAAGGTAATTTACCTTCCTGCACCAGCCGATCTGCTTTTTGAGCCACTAAGAAAGGATCTTCAAATAAAATCACTCCCCGGTCTGGGCTAAAATCGCGACGATCCAGCCCTAAACAGTCTTGTAAGCCACGTCGCCACTCTCCGAGACGTTCGGGAGTATTTGCCAGAACTAGACAGCGTATACGCTGTTTGTAGAGGGTTCTCAATACTGAAACAATCGCTGAAGCAATCAGAATATTTTGCAAACGACTCCCCATTGTACGTAAAGCCCCTCGCCCCCCTTGGTCAAAAAACCAATTCGCAACCCGTTTAGCATGAATCGGTTCAAAGGTTCGTCGTAACTGCCAAGGAGCGCCATAATAATCAGGCATCGTACGATACTGATCTAACAGTTGACGAATTTGCCGCGTTTGGTCTTGAAAGCGCTGTTCAGCAAATTGAGGAGTACTACTCGATCCTGATGGCTCAGTTGTCAAACCCACCATAGGAGAATTGGGAGCAGGATGTCGATCTGCTTCTGGAATTAAGTCCAGTTGTTCTGCGCTACTGGCTAAATCCTGTAAACTCCCCACTAAGTATTCCTTAAATCCTTGTACCCGGATCGCTAAGTCTTGGGACACTCCAGCAAAGCTAGAACGCATTTCTTTCTGGATGCGATCGCGACGACGTTCTAACTTTTCGACTTCAAGTTGCAGGGTTTGCTTACGTTGTTCAAGCTGACTGAGTGCGTCAGTCACTAATTTTTCCATCGACTCGGCTAGGATCGCTTGATCAGAAAGGGAGTTGGCTTTGCTCAATTGTAAACTCGCTTTCTCTTGGGATGAGACGGTTGCAGGCTGAGGTGCAACTGAAGTGTCGGATGTCCATAAAGAACCCGTTGTACTTCCTGAAGATGGGGGTAAATCTATTTTGGGTCTGTCTTGCGGATTGTCCACTAATGATGATTCCTCACCCGGTGATGAAGTTCCTACTTGATTAGAAAGACCTGACTCGTCTGAGGTCATCCACGGATCTGCCAAAGGTTTTTGTCGGTCTAAGTTTTGGGATTCGTCTGAATTCATGGACATTAAATCACAATGCGGCTCTTGTTAAATCTAGTTTAATGTTCTAACATGCTCCCGACACTAATTTAAGCACGAAATATAGCGCGGGGTTCGGGGCTCAACCACCAAACTTATCGGAGCAAGCTTTCACTGGTTTGACAGAGGTTCAAATGTCCGAATCGCGTTAATTCGGGAGTGTCCCCCCCTACTCAAATATTCCAATCCTTTTGCCAACAAATTACGCCTGGCGTTTTCATCCCTGCCCTCGATACAACCGCACGAGCCAAGCATGGGTTCTTTCAGACAAAGACTGTTTGACAATTCGATGGCAAGAACTGCATTCAGTACTAGTGTACTGAGGAGGCACGGCAATAATGAGAAACAAATAATCAATCATCATTATCGTACATCTATTTTAGTCTTGGCCGTCTGACTCATCACAATCGGCTCTGATCAAATTTTTCTCCAGATACAGCGTCACTGATTTTTGAAATGATTCTTAAGATTTTAATCCCCTGGAGGGGGATATTAATTTCTATGATATGATTAGATTCAATCCCCTAGGGGGGGATAACATTGCATCTCTGATGAATTTATTGTTAAATTAAGTAACAAAACTTAAAATTAATCTTGTTCAATCATTTTTTTTCAGATTATACTTTGACCCTAACTCAGCCGCTTGAATCCCAGAAGCCGCCTCTAACAGGCTGGCGGCAGATTGTAACCGCCCCAAGATGGAGAATTTTGTGGGCATCTATATTTCTTGTTTGTATTCCTGTCTTTTTCCAAGCGCCCTTGGTGCGAACTTTTCCTGAATTCAGTCTCATTTTAACCTTAGGATGGTTTTGCCTAGCCATCTTTTGGCTCCGTTCTGCAACAACATGGGTGTGGGGCGATCTGATCTTAGGATTTACTTGGACTTGGTTAACCGGATCAATATACTGGGGTTGGTTGCGATGGGAACCGCTGTTACACTTACCGATTGAGTCAATCGGAGTACCCTTTGCAGTTTGGTGTTTGTGGCGGCAAAAAGGCGAAATTGGCAACTGGTTTTACCTTGGTTCTCTGTTTGGCACAGCCTTAACAGATGGCTACTTTTATATCACGGGCTTAATTCCAAGCTGGCGACGGTTGATGAATGTGGATTCTTCTCTGGCGCTGCCGATTTTTCAAGATGCTCTTCAGAAAATGAATACCCCCTGGGGAATTGGTGGAGCAATTTTACTGCTGATCATACTGTTGGTTGTGGGACTTTATCCATTACAATCGAAGCAACTGCACTGGTGGGCATTTAGCGGGGCTGTATTGAGTACAATTTTAGTAGACAGTTTATTTTTACTGGCTGCTTGTGCTGCCTGAGCCTGCCACCCTCTCCCTCTACTTAATGTTGCCTACAACTGACGGGTGACAGGGATTTTAATTGATCTACGATCAACCTGTGGCACAAAGGCAGACAGTTGAACCCGAAAATGGGTATGATGAGAAAGCGTCACTCTATCTTCTCCCAAGCATAAGCTAGGGTGGTATATTGTTTTGGCAGTTCAATTTCTTGAAAACCCTGTGTCCTTTCCCATCTTGCTGTGAAGCTTCGACACGTTCCTCATATTCTATTTCCTGGTTTGAGTGGCAATCACTACCGGCCACTGCTGGGTAAAGCTTACTGGACATTGGGTCGCAATGATGACAGCGATATCCAGGTTAAAGACCGATGGATTTCTCGTAACCATGCAATGTTGCAGCGCATGGACAATGGAGAATTCTTTCTGATTGATTTAGGGAGTCGAAACGGATCATTTGTCAATGGCCGTCGAGTCACCATTCCGATTACCCTGCAAGACGGAGATCAGATTGTCTTAGGCCAAAGTGAACTGATTTTTCATTGTCCGTCCCTGTCTCGAGAAGTGCCTAATCTTGATGATCTAGAAGAGCTCGAAGATAGCGATTTAGAGGATCACACAGCCACCCTGACGGTTCGCCGCTTAATTTCTGTAGTGGTGATGGATATTCGGGATTTTACCGTTTTAACCCGACAACTCGATGAACGCTTACTCTCAGAAGTGATCGGGACTTGGTTTCGTCATGCTGGACAAATTATCCGAGATCACGGCAGTTGGGTTGATAAATATATTGGGGATGCAATTATGGCCGTTTGGTTTCATGGCGCAGAAGGGGTTAATTCTGAGGAGATGTTACGAATTGCTCAAGCTTTAAGCCAATTGCACCGGATCACAACAGAATTAAGCAAAGCTTATCCTCTGCCCTTTCCCTTAAGAGTTGGAGCAGGTATTAACACAGGCTATGCCATGGTAGGAAATACAGGGGGTGGTGTAGGGACAACTTCAGACTATACGGCTCTTGGAGATACAGTTAACGCTGCATTTCGCTTAGAATCTTCCACAAAACAAATCGGTATGGATATTGCCCTAGGGGAAACAACCCACAAATATTTATCTCAACTAACTCAAGCGTCAATTTTTCAGCAGTATACTGTGAATCTGAAAGGATACGAGGAACCGATGCGAACTTATGCTGGTACTTTTGACGATTTAAATTTGTTATTGAGCCATACCAAAGAGTAAAAGTTTCTGGCTGTTGTTAAACACATGGGTCGTCATTAACAGCTTAAGAGAAGCGATTACCTGAGATAAAACTCGTAGCGATTTTTACCGAGATTTTTTGCCCGGTACATGGCTTGATCGGCCTTATCAATTAAGTCCTCTATTTTTTCAGTATCAACAGGATACAGAGCAATACCGATACTGGTGGTAATTGAGAGTTGATGGTGTTCTAAAGTGGCAGGTTGATTGATTCGATTGAGAATTTTTTCTGCGACTCGAGCAGCTCCGGCTTTCCCAGGAATTTCAGGTAAAATGACTGTGAATTCATCTCCTCCTAAACGAGACACTGTATCACTGCTACGCAAACATCCTTTTAAGCGTTCCGCAACCATTTTAAGCACTAAATCTCCGATATTGTGTCCTAAATTATCATTAATCTTTTTAAAATCATTTAAATCTAGGAAAAATAGAGCCACACACGTATTACTACGATTCGCTGAATCTAAAGCTTCTTGCAAGCGAATATGGAATAATTTGCGGTTGGCTAAACCCGTGAGGGAATCATGTTCAGCTTCTAACCTCAGGCTATCTTCTAATAATTTACGAGTGGTGATATCACGAATGACACCCACTAAGAATAAATTCCCGGCTGCGTCTTGGTGGAGCGATCGCTTTGTGGCAACAATCCGTTTTCGACCGTCAACATCGGTCAGTTCTCCCTCATCCTCCTCTTTTTTGGGATGATAAAATGCCATCTCATCTTTAAGACGAAAACTATCGGCTTCATGAGCCGGAAATAACTCTCGATCTGTGCGACTGACTAATATTTCCAGGGGATAACCGACTAAATCGCAATAAGCTTGATTGAGTACAATTTTTTGATGAAATTGATCTTTAACATAAACCGGATCAGGAATAGCATCAATCAAACTTTGCAAAAATTCAGTTGATCGTTTCCATTCTTCTTGAACATGGGCTAAATATCCCATCACAACCACTGCTGAGCCGACTAATGTCATCAAGGGAGGAACCACAGGAATCCATAAGCCTTCTGTGAATTTAACATAAGCCCCCGTACTTAAGCCCCCACAAATCGCTAAAATTAACAGAATAGAGCGAGACGGCGATCGCAGTCTCCAGCACAAACTGGCCCCCACCCAAGACCAACCCATAATCCAAATCCATTCAATCGGTTCCCACCAGACTCGAATAGGAGGACGATTATCAAGGGCAGTACTGAGCAGTTGACTGACTAAATGGGCTTGCAGTTCAACCCCAAACATTCGTTCAGAGAACTCAAACAAACCATCACTGTCAGAGGTGTAGTGTAAATCCTTCACACTCGCTGCGGTTGAACCGACTAAGACGATGCGATGGCGGAAAATATCTGCCGGGACTTCTCCGGATAACACCTGACGCATTGAAACGGTGCGAAAGGCTTGAGAATTACTTCGCAGATTAATCAGATATTGAAACCCTCGATCATCACTATTAATATATCCCCCATCATTTGATTTAAATCGAGGTAAAATCTGTTCACCCAATTGAATTTGTTCAGCTTTGCTACTGACAAATACCGGAGTTCGCAAAGTATTTAGGTAAATGGTTGCTAGTTTTAGAGCAAAGCTATGAACAATCGTCCCATCAGAATACCAGCCATACAGCAAGCCTCGACGAATTTTGTCATCCCCATCAGTGATAACGTTATTAAAGCCAATGAGTTGCCGTTCTCTTAAGAAAGGGGGGGGTTCGACAGCTTGAGAATTGGAAGTCTCAAATTTTTCAATTCCAACTAAATTGGGTAACGTTTGAAAAACTTCTGTCAGTTCAGCATAACCGGGTTCATTGGGTAAATCTCGATATAAATCTAAACCAATGGCTTGAGGTTCAGCAGCATGAATTGTGGTTAAAAGTTTAGCTAAATCTGCATCTTTCACCGGAAAACCATAAGTTTGTAAGTCTTCCTCATCGATACCGACAATCAAGATCCGTTCATCTACAGCTTCAGTCGGACGTAGACGAAAAAATAGATCAAAAACCGCCCACTCAGAAGCTTGTAGCAGTCCACAAACTCTGAGTAACAGGATAATTCCTGCCACACTGGAGGAAGTCCAGACCACATGACGTTGTTCTGAGATCCATTTTTTCAAGGATTCAAATAAACTATTTTGGGGTTTGCCCAGATGTTGTCGCATGGGATAAAACCGTTTAAGCGTTTGATAAATTGCAGTAAAAAATTGATTGCCTAACTTAACTGAGTGAATTGGCACTCGTCAGATCATCAATATTCTAAAGTTGCTGTTATCTGTGAGAATTAAGAGAATGTTAGATGGATTTGTATGGTACTTTTGGTAAACTGAAGCTCTAAAAATATTTCTCTGTGTAACATTCCTCTCATCTCACGAGAATCATACTGTGAAAATAAACTTGATAGACTCAAACCACAATTATAGGTTACAGGAAAACTAAAGATAAACCCGGTGAGTCTATTCTTTTCCTTAATCCCAACTGGGTTAGCTCTGAAAATCTCGCCGTCCGGGATAGCCTGAAAGATCTGCTAACTGCTCTAATGATAATCTGCCTGGATACAATTCACCCTGAATTTCCCACGTCGGATAACCTGTAATCCCGACCGCTTTACATAACTGAGACTGAGAATTTTTACCTTGTGGGTCGCACTCTATATAGTCAATCATAGCAAATGCTTGTTGACCCAACAATTCTTTCTGTTCTTGACAATGGGGACACCAGTAAGCACCGTAATTTTTCACGCCTACTTTCTCCAAATACTGGGCTAATGCTAATTCCGCCGGGCCTGAAGTGGTGGTAATTTGATATTCTGCTCCTGTAGAAGAATTTTCCAGAGCGGGATTAAAGCTATTATATGCACCCAATATGACCACGCAGCTAATCATCCCCACGATTAAACCATTAAACCCGAGTTGCCCCCAATCTTCCCAAGGATAGCCAATGATGCTTAAAATCAGCAATGTCGCTGAGAAGATAGCCGAGGCAATACAGAAAGGACACCACTGCTGAATCTGAAAAAATAATATATACATCAGATAGGCGCTGCAACTGACCATCGCAACTGCAACCGCAAACATCAAGCGCCAAGTCCAGATATTGAGTGAAGAGGGTTGTCGTATTTTCGAGTTATTATCCCCCTCTACAACCAAAGGAACACTGGCTAGGATCAACATAATGCCATAAGCTAAGCATCCAAATAATGTTAAAGGTAGCCCTAAAACAGTGGCGTAAGGACTGTTGAGAACTTCATTACATCCAGTGGTTGGACAAGCCACCCCCCCGGATAGCTTAACCCAAGATAAATAAGTTGTCTCTAATAAGCCTAGGGCTGCGATCGCACTAATAATTAAACGAGACTGATGATAAATCCAAGGCGTTGCTTGGTGCGAATTCATAGCAGCATCATAATGTTACGGTAAGCTCAAATTTTAGCAAATTGCCGCTTGGGTTAGTCTGAAATTATATAGTGTAGAGTCTATATCTGTGTTGTGTGAATAAAAATATTGATTTCACTCAGAACAGTTCGCACAAGTGATGACAGAACAGATAATCTTTATTAATGGGTTCATGTTTAATTTTTTTTGATGAAGTTGTGTTGATTCTTGATTAATGAGTTCAGATCATAACTGATGAGAGGTAAACACAAAGGTTTGATCTTGTTTTAGTGTTTTGAGGCTATTTTTGATTGGTAAAGTTTGTTTACCACTTTGACCAAAAGCTGAATCAAGACGATAAAAATAGGTTGTATTCGCAAAAAAAAAGCGGGATACAATTATCCCACCAAAATAATAATGCAATCAGGATTTGCTTTTTAACTGCCTCAGTACAGTATGATTAATTCCCAACAGTAATGACTTGTTCTGCACTTTCATTTGCCAGCCGATCAACAGCCCGCAGGGCATAGATTCCCGGCTGAACTTGTATAGCGGTTGTCTCAGCATTTAAAACATCCAATAATTCCCAACCTTCAGGCTGTTGCTGATACACGGTCCAAGATCGAATATCATCAGCAGATGTAGCACTCCAACGAATTACATTACCACTAACTTCAACATTTTCAGGCGCTGCTGGCGGTTCATTATCCAACCAAGGCATTGCTGGAGGTAAAGCAGGTGTAGGATAAACAGCAGATTTAAATACATTGTTAACCCCAGAACGATTATCACGGAACATCTTCATACTAAAAAAGATATTACCTAAAGACAGTTGTTCTGACCATTGTCGAGAAATTGCCACCTGTCTTTCAAATTCAGACACGGACCAACCGTTATTTAATTGACTTAAATAATTCCCGGCATAAATATGACGTTGTTTGGGGTTTTGTCGTAGCCACCAATTTAATAAAACGGGATAACTTTGTTGAGGTGGATCAATTTTCCAATATAATTGTGGCGCAAGATAATCTACCCAACCCTGTTCTAACCACAACTTAACATCAGCATATAAGGCTTCATATTGATCCATTCCGACAATACCGGGGGCTTTTCCAGGGCGATAAATTCCAAATGGACTAATACCAAATTTCACATAAGGTTTAATACTTTTAATCCCTGCATCTAAGCGTTGAATCATTTGATTGACGTTTTGTCGTCGCCAATTGGATAGGGATAATGTACCGCCAGAGGCGCGATAAGCAGCGTAAGTATTATTATCGGGAAAATTAATACCCGACTGGGGATAAGGATAAAAATAATCATCTAAATGAATTCCATCCACATCATAACGCTGTACCACATCCATAATCACGTTATAGGTGCGATCTTGAATTTCCTTAACGCCGGGGTCCATCCAAATTAAGTTACCGTAGCGATAGGTATATTGGGGATATTGAACCGCCATGTGGTTAGCGGCAAAGGGAGATTTTTCCTTATCTGTTAATTTAGCGCGATAGGGATTAAACCAAGCGTGTAGTTCAATATTACGTTTGTGGGCCTCTTCAATGGCAAAGGTTAACGGATCATAATAAGGTGCAGGGGGTTGACCTTGAGTCCCCGTTAACCAACTACTCCAAGGTTCAATCTCAGAAGCATAGAAGGCATCGCCATTGGGACGAATTTGCAACACTAAGGCATTCAGGTTTAATTCCTGCATCCGGTTGAGTAAATTAATCAATTCTGCCTGCTGCTGAGATACGGGTAAACCTGCTTTGGACGGCCAGTCAATATTAACGACAGAAGCGGCCCAAACCCCGCGAAATTCCCGTTGATGGTCGATATCACTTAAAAGGGTAGCAACGGTATTCGGGGCAGGTTCAGGAGGCGCTGAAGGGCGGTTAAATGGCAGAGTTGCAATGGCATTAACCTGAGTAAACGCGATGCCTAGAATAATACAACTCACCCATAAGAATAACGGTCGGGGACGATATTTAATGATTCGCAAGCGGTTTCTAAGCTTTAAAACGGCCCGTAATTTACCGATAAACGGAGTAAAGTATAAGCCTTGTGGTTTCCGAGTCATAGAGGTTTGAGGAGGAGATTAATTTTCTCTACATATAATAATCCTCTAGATTAACCAAGATTAGCCTTTTCAACAAGAAAATACCGTAAGGTGCGTTTGTCGGACACACCCTACAATTGCATTAAATTACATAATCAACAAAATCAAATGAGGTCAGAGAAGATGTATCAATTCCGCTAACTTCTGCTAGGATTTCATTACCGAACAGAATCTTATCATCGTCAAAAGTTAACTGACCCAACTCTAACCCACCAGCTAAGCCAATTTTATCGTTTTCAGCTAATTCAAAATCTCGGATAGTATCTGTTCCCTTTCCAACCGCCAATACAAAGGTATCGCTACCATCATCACCAAACAGAACATCATTACCAGCGCCACCAATTAAGGTATCATCACCATCATCGCCTCGCATCCGCTTTTCGTCTCCGGGGCCACCAAACAGAATATCGTTGCCATCACGACCCCGCATCCGGTCATCTCCCTCTAAGCCAAAAATCCGGTCATCACTATCTGTTCCGCGCAGTAGACTCGTACCGTCATCGCTATCTGTACCCACGATATCGCCTTCACCTGGGGTGGGTTCAATAGATTGATCAATCACATCGACTTGGAAACTGATAGTCTCTGGGTTAAAGCCACTTAAATTAAATGTATCATCAAACACCTCAAATACAGTTTCATCAGGATTGATATTCCCTTCAAATGGAGGCTCAAAAGACTGATTGAAACCGAAAGGCCCTTGCAGCGTTAACTCCCCAGCTTGAATGTTGATAGTCGGATCTACTTCTATATTGGTTTGATTACTGAAAAGTGCATTAATATCAATTTCAGCATCAATTTCAAGAGATGAACCGACATTATTGGGGACTGTAATTTCTATATCTTCTCCAACATTAAAAGGAATTGTTGTTCCATCTTCTAAGGTTAATTTGGCAGGTAAAGTAATCTCGCTTAAAGAAAGGGCTTGAATGAGTGATATATCTGCACCCGCATCTACATCTAAAGCGTTGAAGTCCAATACAAGATCATCAGAAAAAGGTATTGATACGAGTGTTAACTGCTGTTGAAAGGGTGGCAGTCCCAAAAAGCTAGCTATAACAGCGTCAACATCAACAGTGCCTGTGACAAATGTATCTGTGACTGCAGCGGTTAATTCTAAGCTATCTGTTTCTATTCCAACAGTATCGAGATTTGGAATAGTGACGCTGAGGTTACTGATCTCATTATTAACAAAAATATCAGAAGATACAGCACTATCAAAATTAACTAAAGGTATTATTTCATTAATGTTGAAATTGCTATTGAAACCGAAAGCATTTAACTCTGCGACAACATCGGCAATTAAATCTATATTATATGCAGTATTGGGGCTGGAAGTTGTAAAAGTAGGAACTGTATCTGTTGCAAAAGAGAAATCTGATTGAATTGTAAATGTTTCCCCTGCTTTCAGCGGTTCATTGGGAATCTCTAAGGATAAATTAATGGGGATGAATGCATCAATAGTCCCTCCATCTAATTCTATTGTGACTTGAGCACCTGCTTTACCTTCAGCAGAAATATCGGCAAAATCTAAACTAATCGATTCATCAAATTCAAACCCGATTAACCTGTCATCTTTAAAACTAAATTCTGTATCATTTCCAAACAGATTTTGCTCTAATGTTTCAAATTGTAAACCGAAGTCGATGCTTTGAGTTAACATAATACCCTCTTTTTCTTGCGTTTTATTAAGATGTTCTTGTTTTAGCAGTACAAAATCATGCTAAAGACTGAACGTAGCAATCTGACAGGATTGAAGTCGCTTATTAGAGTTAGCAAAAATGAAATATTGTTTTGATGTCTTAATTTAAAAATATCATTTTTTATCTATTTATTTATCCAATCTGTTCTATTTTTCTCTATCTTTACCAATCCTTTAAGAAACAATTGATTTACCTTTAAATTTATTGGGGTTTTGTAAAAAACAAACCAGAACCAATATACAAGCAGCAAAAAATGCTCCTATAAAGTGCTTTTTATGGAGTCAATAATTAAATAATATGATGGTCAGTTTATTTGGATATAAACCGACATCTTGATACAATCTCAGGGCTGCAGTAAAATAACTCAGAAACTTGAGATCACCCAGTTAAGTTAGGATCAGCAGAGAGGGTTCATATTGTATTCTGTAGTTGGGCTACTTTTTTTCTGAAATCTGATATTTTTTTGATAAATTGTTTGCGGTTGATGTGTTAAGTTTTCCTGCAACCTGAACTAATAATTAAAATTACGCGATCAGAATAAACTGCATTAGCTCCACAACAGCGAGAGGACTGTATCCTGCAACAATTATCATGTCAGTATTAGACTTCGTGGCAGTTGTAGGAAACAGCAGGAAAGAATAGAGACAAACAGTAGCAGAAATGAATCAGCCATATGCAGGTGCGGCACCCAACCCCGTTGGCGTAGCCTGTATGATACGATACTGCTACGCGCGATCGCGCGCCGCGCCCAATCACACCTATGGCACAACTCGATCTCACAGCAGAGAACATCTGCGATCATCAATTAAAAACAAGATCCCAACAATAAACGAAAAAAATCTATTTCTGTGCCAATACCATGGTTAAATTTGGAAGAAGGATTTCGTCCACTTGTTCATTCCCCTGAGATTGTTATTCATGCGATCGCCATCGTTTCTCCATCGAACTAAAATTGTTGCCACTATTGGCCCTGCGACTCAACAGCCTGATGTGTTGCGGGCATTAATCGAAGCTGGGGCAACCACGTTACGGTTAAACTTTTCTCATGGAACCCATGAAGATCATCAACGCAGTATTCGTCTGATTCGGCAAACCTCTTTTGAACTGAATCAGCCGGTGGGTATCTTACAAGATTTACAAGGGCCAAAAATTCGCTTGGGTAAATTTGAACAGGGTTCAATTGTCCTCAAACGCGATGATCCATTTATCCTCACGAGTCATATCCAACCGGGGACGCAAGAGATTTCTTCGGTTACCTACCAACCCCTTGCTGAAGAAGTCCCAGAAGGGGCAAACATTTTGTTAGATGATGGCAAAGTGGAAATGAAGGTGGAAAAAGTTGACAAAGCAGCAGGAGAGTTACATTGTCGGGTGGTGGTGGGTGGCCCGCTATCTAATAGTAAAGGGGTCAACTTTCCGGGGGTCTATCTTTCGATTAAAGCCTTAACGGATAAAGATAGAAAGGATTTAATGTTTGGCTTAGACCAAGGGGTGGATTGGGTGGCCCTTAGCTTTGTCCGAAATCCGCAAGATATTTTAGAAATTAAAGAATTAATTGCAAGCGCCGGAAAAGAAGTGCCGGTCATTGCCAAAATCGAGAAACACGAGGCCATCGAACAGATGGAAGAAATTCTCACCCTTTGTAATGGGGTGATGGTGGCGCGGGGAGATTTGGGGGTAGAGTTACCCGCTGAAGATGTACCTATTTTACAAAAGCAGTTGATTCGTACCGCTAACCGTATTGGTATTCCGGTGATTACCGCCACTCAAATGTTAGATAGCATGGTGAATAATCCCCGGCCCACTCGGGCAGAAATTTCTGATGTTGCGAATGCGATTTTAGATGGGACTGATGCGGTGATGTTATCGAATGAAACCGCTGTGGGTAAATATCCGGTTGAAGCAGTTGCAACCATGGCTAGAATTGCCACTCGCATCGAACGTGATACCATTACTCGTAATATTGCCAATGTTTCAGATACGGGTCGGTCTATTCCCAATGCTATTAGTCAGGCGGTAGGTCAAATTGCCCAACAGTTAGATTCGGCAGCCATTATGACCCTGACTAAAACCGGGGCAACGGCCCGCAATGTTTCCAAATTTCGCCCAGAAACTCCAATTTTAGCCATTACTCCTCATGTCGATGTCGCCCGTCAGTTGAGTTTAGTTTGGGGTGTTAAACCGTTGTTGGTGTTAGATTTACCTTCAGCCGATCAAACGTTTCAATCCGCTGTTAATGTGGCGCGTGAAAGCAGTTTACTCCAAGATGGAGATTTAGTCGTGACAACGGCAGGGACGTTACAGGGGGTACCTGGATCGACGGATTTAATTAAAGTGGAGGTAGTGACAGCCGTTTTAGGTCAAGGCACTGGTATTGGCCAAGGCAGCGTAACGGGACGGGCTAAAGTTGCCGCCACTGCCGCAGAATTAGGTGATTTTAATCCCGGTGAAATTATTGTTGCCCCTCAAACGAATGCAGATTTTGTTGAATGTATTCGTAAGGCCTCAGGCATTGTCACAGAAATTGATAGTCTCACCAGTCATGCAGCGGTGATTGGTTTACGCTTAGGAATTCCTGTGATTATTGGGGTAGAAAATGCCACCCAAATTATTCGTGATGGTGTGATTTTAACTTTGGATATGCAACGGGGTGTGGTTTATTCTGGGGCAACCGGAAATAATTAAACGCTATTGAGTTGGAAGATCAAGATAGGGGGAAAAGAGGAGACAAGGAGAGGGGGAGAAGGGGAGAATTCTACTGTGGATAGTGGAGAAAAATCTTACCCTACTTCCTAATGAATGACCGACAAAAAATAACAAATAACCAATAACAAATACTGAATGAATGTTATTTTATCTGCGATTGTTCCAGTTGGTTTCATTGTTCTAATTGGATTTATTGTCGGCAAAACATTATCCTTAGAACAAAAAACATTATCTCGCCTTGTACTGTATGTCTTGTTTCCGGCATTAATTGCAGATACACTTTACCGTACTACTTTAAGCGGGGAAGATATTCTTGAAATTGTTATAGGATTTACATTAATCTATTTTATTCTAGGAATAATCGCTTGGAATATTGGTCATTATTTGGGATTTTCCCTCGATTTAAAAAAAAGTTTAGTTGCTACTACAACCTTACCGAATTCTGGTAATATGGGATTGCCTATTATTCTATTTGCCCTCGGAGAAGCCGGATTAGAACGAGGAGTGATTTATTTAATTGCTTGGAATTTAGTGGTTTTAATCACGATGCCAGGCTTTTTACAAGCAGGTGGGTTTTTATCTTCTCTTCGATTTACATTTAAATTACCACTATTTTGGGCAATCTTATTCGGGATGAGTTTCAATCAACTCAATATTCAATTACCACTGCGGCTGGATGAAGGCTTACATCTATTATCTGAAAGTGCTGTTCCCATGGCTTTAATTTTATTGGGATTACAAATTGCGGGGAGTTCATTAAAGCTTACTCGCTATGAAATGGGAGCCAGTTTTCTGCGATTATTAGGGGGATTAATTATTTCTTATAGTGTTGGAAAAATAATCGGAGTCGATACAATAGATTTAAAAGTATTCATGTTACAAGGTTCCATGCCTAGTGCAATTACAGCTTTTATCATGGTGAATGAATTTGGCGGGGATGCAGAACGAACGGCTCGAGTTGTGATTGTCTCAACTGTATTTTCTTTCTTATTTTTACCTGTTGTATTGTTCATTATTCAATACTGGATTTAATCAAAATATTTGGGGTGCATCCAACAGACACACCCTATAGTTCTAAACAAGTTTTATTTTTTCAGTTGCTTCATTTCGTTGACAAACTGCTCAAATAAATAATCCGCATCATGGGGGCCAGGACTGGCTTCTGGGTGATATTGTACTGAAAAGAGTGGCCGAGATTTGTGCTTGAGTCCTGCAACTGTCCGGTCATTCAGGTTAAAGTGAGTAATCTCAACTTCATCACTTAAAGAATCCGGCGTAATGGCAAACCCATGATTTTGACTGGTAATTTCTACCGGTTTTTGTTGTAACCCTGCGGGTTGATTTAAACCCCGATGACCAAACTTTAATTTAAAGGTTTCCGCCCCTAAAGATAAGCCTAAAATTTGGTGACCCATGCAAATCCCAAATACGGGTTTTTCAGCTTTTAATAATTCCCGAGTGGTATCAATTCCTTCTTGTACGGCTGCCGGGTCTCCGGGGCCATTGGAGAGAAAAATCCCATCTGGATTATATTTGAGAATCTCTTCAGCGGGAGTATTAGCCGGAACTACAATTACTTTACAACCATAACTGGCAAGGCGTTTGAGAATATTGCGTTTAATCCCAAAATCAATCGCGACAACCGTGTATTGACTGGAGTCCGTGGTGGCAGAGTCGCTAAATTCCCAAGTGTCTTCGGTGGGTTGAGACCATTCGTAAATCTCAGATGTGGTGACTTCTTTGACTAAATTTAACCCAGCCATACTGGGGGCCTGTTCAACTTGCGATTGTAACTGTTCTGGATCTAAAATTTCAGTGGAAATACCGCCATTCATCGAGCCAACTGTTCGCAGTTTTCGGGTTAAAGCGCGGGTATCAATCCCATAAATGCCGGGGATATTGTGTTGAACTAAATAATCAGATAAAGACTGTTGACTTCGCCAGTTACTGGGACGAGTACAAATATTACGGGCAATGACTGCTTTGACGTGAGGCTGAGCAGATTCTTCGTCTTCGGAATTGACTCCTGTATTGCCTAGCTCAGGATAGGTGAACGTCACCATCTGACCACAATAACTCGGATCTGTCAATACTTCTTGATATCCGGTCATTCCGGTATTAAATACGACTTCTCCGATAACGGTTCCCGGAGCACCAAATGACCAACCTCGATAGGTTGTACCATCAACTAAAACCAGTAAAGCGGGTTGAGCAGAGATCAGTGACATTAAATCCTTAGGCAATAGACAGCAATCGGTTCCTTATTATTCCAGAAAATGCTACAGATTAGGTTAAGTCTTTCTGACAGTTGTTTATTTTATCCCCATATTCTGACCGCCTTCAGCGTCAAA
>CAYSWY010000026.1:0-77389 GCA_964434975.1 uncultured Lyngbya sp. | reverse complement strand
GATTGATTTCCTCTCAAGCATAGCGTCTCTCGCTGTCAGATTTACAGATCAAACTCAATAGCATCCTCTCAAATTGTCTATCATTAACTTCTAAAAGATACTACAATTAACTTGACTGGTATCACTATTAATACTATAATAGAGCAATGAGCAAGATCAAAAAAATCCTTACTGCAATGGAGACAAGCCCCCAAAGTGTAAGGTTTTCTGAGCTTGCAAAAGTATGTTCTCATTATTTTGGAGAACCTCGTAATAAAGGGACTAGCCATTACATCTATCGCACACCATGGCAGGGCGATCCCCGTATTAATATCCAAGAGGGAAAAAACGGTGGAGTCAAAGTCTATCAAGTTAAGCAGGTATTAGCAGCTATTAGAAAGATGGAGGAACAAACCAATGATTAACCCCAAGCACTATACATATCGTGTGACATGGTCACCAGAAGACGATGAATACGTAGCGCTGTGTGCAGAGTTCCCCAGTCTATCTTACTTGTCTGAAGATCGGGCGGATGCTTTAGCCAATATGGTAGAGCTGGTTGAGTCTGTTGTTGAAGACATGAAGGATAACGGGGAAAAAATACCTGTTCCATTAGCAGACAGAAAATACAGCGGAAAGATTCATGTTCGTATTCTGCCAGAAGTGCATAGAACTTTATCAATTCAAGCCGCAGAACAAGGGGTTAGCCTTAACCGTTATATTAGTGCGAAGCTGGCTTAGAGCGTCAATCATCTCAATATTATTCTGCCCGGCGCTTCCTTGAGAGACCGGGTATTTTATGTAAATGAGTATAGCGCCAACAACTTATATTAATTTAATTTCATTGGACTAATCCCTCAGTTTGCAAAATTCTTTACTGATGGGGTTCAGCCAATGCCCACAGTTCCATAAGATAGAGAAACAGTTTTATAGGGAAACCGATGATGCCGAGTGTGTTGAGTGATGCGAAAAATCAAATTACAGATCTAATCAAACGGTATCAGTCGAGAGTTGATTATTTATCAATCCGACTCGAAGAAGCAGAAGAAACCGATATTTTACTACGAGGCGATCGCATTGAAACCCTCAGTGAAGGATTATCCATTGGGGGACAAATTCGGGCTTGTTATAAAGGCGGTTGGGGATTTGCCAGTTTCAATCAACTGAGTCATTTAGAAGAACGCTTAGATGAAGCCATTACAGCAGCCTTATTCATTGGCACAGAAGAAACCCTTTTAGCTGAGATTCCAATTGTTCAGGATAGTTGTTTTCTGCCCTTAACCGGAACCAATCCGCGACACATTGTCCTCAGCCAAAAAAAAGAACTCTGCGATCGCTATGGGGAAGTGTTACGGCAAGTTGACCCCAAAATTACTACGGTTTCTGTTCGCTACAATGACAGTAGCCAACGAGTCTTGTTAGCCACGTCTGAAGGGACATTACTCGAACAAACTTGGGTGGATATGGAAATGCGCTTTGCCGCCACGGCCCGTAATGGAGAAACGGTACAAACCGGCCGAGAAACCACAGGTTCACGCAAAGCTTACGAAGATTTAACTCAACTTGATGATCAGGTTCGTAGTGCAGCGGTGAGGGCGGTTCACTCTTTAGATTTATCCCCTGTCAAAGGCAATACTTATACCGTTGTCATCGATCCTGTTTTAACAGGTTTATTTGTTCATGAAGCGTTTGGTCATTTGTCGGAAGCCGATATGACCTATGAAAATCCAGATTTATTGGAAGTGATGACCATCGGTCGTCAGTTTGGCCCTGAGGATCTGCAAATTTTTGATGGAGCCGCACCCCCTGAACATCGAGGCAGTTATCTCTATGACGATGAAGGCACCCCAGCCAAAACCACCCAACTGATCAAAGACGGAGCTTTAGTCGGTCGGCTACATTCACGGGAAACGGCAGGCAAGTTAGGAGAAGAACCCACTGGAAATGCCCGCTGTTTGAATTATCATTATCCCCCTTTAGTCCGGATGACCAATACCTGGATTGAACCCGGAACCACACCCGTTGATCACTTATTTAACGAGATCCCATTAGGGGTCTATGCCCGCAACTGGATCGAAGGCATGACAAATGGGGAAATGTTTACGTTTAGTGCTGGGGAAGCTTGGATGATCCGTAATGGTAAACTGGCTGAACCTGTCCGAGATGTGACGCTTTCCGGTAATGTATTTACCACCCTTGCTGATATTGAAGGAATTGGTAATGATTTTTACTGGGATGAGTCCGGCGGTTGCGGCAAAGGCGGACAGAATGGTTTACCTGTCGGTTGTGGGGGGCCGAGTTTAAGAATTCGCAATGTTATTGTTGGCGGTGAAGCAATGAACTCTTGATTGCTGTCTGACTCGTGTACTTTGAGTCAGCTAGGGTGATTGATCAAAATTAATCAGTTATTAATTCCGGCGACCTGCACCTCGGCGATCTGCACTTCCTGAACCGCCCTCAGCATCTGCAACTTGAATCGGATTATCGCTCAGTTGGGTGACGGTTTCAGAATCAACTGTAGAGGCGGTAGAGTTTGATTCTAAGGGGGCTGCCGTTGCATTCGTTAAGACAACACCAAAGGAAAGTAGGCTGCAGATAGAGAAAGAAATTAAATTTACCATGACTCTGAGTTTTGAGGGTGTTTAATACTTCTTAGTCCGACGGGTCGAGGCTAGTATCCGGAAAAAATGTGTAGTTTTTTTGGAAATTTTTGTATTGTGTTGAAGGGGTATATCTAAGTTGTTACAACAGAGAGGTAAATAGAGAAAATAGAGCTAATTTGGGGTACGAGTTTCAGCCAATGATCCGGAATCAATCTCGCGATCTTCTAAAAAAATTAGACAAGACAATCCCCACAAACGATAATTATTTGTGAGGATATCAGTTCAATTTTTAGTGGCTGAATAACCGGATTTTTACGATATAATCAATGATGTGAAAATCAATTGAATAGCATCTCTATAGAGCGAATGAACTTTTTGGGGTAGGAATCTCCTAACGTCCACTCCCTCGATGAAGAGGCGAACGGCCTCCTTCAGAGTCAGTTTGACCAATAGAGATCGACTGAACTTCATCGGATAAAGTGGATTCTAAAGAAGTAGATCGTGCAGAACTCGCAAAACAGATTAATAGCAGACTTGAACAAACTAGAGCGCGATAAAGCCCCATGACCGATGTCCGTTATAAAGGTGTCCTTTTATTAATACAGCGAGGGCTATCTCAAATCAGGCAAATTTTTTTAATTATAAATCTTAATTTCATCCAAAGTATATACACTTTTGTAGTCAAAATGACCCAAGAACAAAAACATCCTCAGCACCAAAATGATCGTGTTATTGTCAACCAGTTATTAAACGGTGAGCGGACTGACTTTAACTTACTTGAACTGGCTCGATTAAAAATTCGTTATCGGGGGTTTCCCGGTGCTCAAGATATTCAGGATGATTTAGAAAAAACACTACAACGCTGGCATTTAACGGAAGAAACACTCTTTGCTACAACACGAGAAATATATGCTTCATCTCAAGTCGATCAAAGTCGCAGGGCTGAACAAGAAGATTGGATGTAGAGGTGCTGGAAAATACTGTCTTGCTCAAATCATTTGCGGATTGAAGCCCCGTATATTTGCCAAAGCTTTACTAAAGCTTTACATGGTTTTACATGATTTTTACAAAAAACCCTGATATTTGCTAGGCTAGATTAGATAGAATCTACGAAGATATAGTTACACGATCCGGATTGAACAGGGCTTTTTTAGGTTAAACTTTGATTTCATTCAGTGTTTTCCTCAAGTAGCACGGTAATCGCTTCTCAGACGATGCAGCGTAATGGTCTAATCAGTCTGCTACAGCATCCGATCTTAGAGAAACTGATTCTATCTGAGTCGCACAATGAAGCCGTTTAACCCCCCTGTCAACTGGAGTGAGTTTGTCGAGCTGGATGTCATCCAAGGTTATAATAATCTGCCGGGTTGAGTATATATGAATACAGTTAGAATCCTGAATGTATCTATCGATAACCTATCGACAGAGGAGTTACTGAAGCAATTGGGTGTATACGGGGGTGTGGTGTTTACACCAAACGTTGACCATTTGATGAAGCTGCAAAAAGATCCAGAATTTTATCAAGTGTATCAAACGTGCAATTACCGAGTTTGTGACAGCCAAGTGCTGTATTATGCGTCGCGTTTGTTAGGTCAGCCCATTCGTGAAAAAATTTCAGGCTCAGACCTATTTCCAGCCTTTTACCAATATTACGGGCATTGTCCGGACACAAAAATTTTCTTACTGGGGGCAGGCGCTGGGATTGCTGAACGTGCCAAAGAAAGGATTAATCAATCGGTTGGGCGTGAGATGATTGTAGATTGCTATTCTCCGCCTTTTGGGTTTGAAAAAGATCCTCTAGAATGTCGCTATATTATTGATCGAGTCAATCAATCCGGAGCCAGCGTATTGGCAGTGGGTTTAGGTGCGCCGAAGCAAGAAAAATGGATTGCTCAATATCGTCATCAGCTTCATAAAATCAAGATTTTCTTGGCAATTGGTGCCACCATTGATTTTGAAGCCGGAGAAAAACCCCGTTCCCCCCAATGGGTGAGCGAAGTTGGGATGGAATGGTTATATCGACTGGTGACTGAACCGAAGCGGTTATGGAAGCGTTATTTAGTGGAAGATTTACCTTTCTTCTGGTTACTGATTAAGCAAAAGTTGAATTTGTATAAACCCCCCTTTGTCTCAGAATCTAGCTCAACCGCTTCTACAGCTAAAACCCCTTTATTGGGTCAAATTTTACTCGAGGCAGGTTTAATCACACCCAGTCAAGTGAGTTTAGCCCTAGACGCTCAAGCCAATGGTCAAAATATGCGATTTGGGGAGATTTTAGCAGAGTGGGGTTGGTTGTCTCAGGACACCGTTGACTTTTTTGCTGACCAGCTTCCTCAACTGGTTAATGAAACTCATAAGCAGCCCATTGGGTATTATCTGAAAGCCGCTCAATTACTCAATGATGAACAAATTAGCACTATTTTAGATGAGCAAAACCATCTACACCTTCGTTTTGGCGAAATTGCAGTTCGTAATGGTTGGGTGAAGCAAAAGACTGTTGATTCTGTTTTAAGTGCGATTCAAGGTGAACTTAATCCTGTGGTGGCAGCCTAAGTGGTTCAAATGGGGGTGAGGCATTGGGATTATTATATTTCAGTGGCTGATCAATGACAAATGCTCTAGTAATTTATAGATTTCCTGACAAGATTCTCACATAAGGGAACCTACCATGGTAAAACAGGAACAATTCTACTTGCTGAGTATTTGACAATGTACGACAAACTCACTCCACCGACAACAGGAGAAACCATCACCTTCAAAGACGGTGAACCCATTGTTCCAGATAATCCGATTATTCCTTTTATTCGAGGAGATGGGACAGGTGTTGATTTATGGCCGGCATCCCAAAAGGTTATCGATGCTGCGGTTAAAGCGGCTTATGGGAGTCAACGTCAAATTAGTTGGTTTAAAGTCTATGCAGGTGATGAAGCCTGTGATTTATACGGCACCTATCAGTATTTACCAGAAGATACCCTCAACGCGATTAAAGAATATGGCGTTGCCATCAAAGGGCCGTTAACGACTCCGGTTGGTGGCGGTATTCGTTCCCTGAATGTGGCTTTACGGCAAATTAATGATTTGTACGCTTGTGTTCGTCCCTGTAAATATTACTCTGGTACTCCTTCCCCTCATAAAAGCCCAGAAAAGCTAGATGTGATTATTTATCGGGAAAATACCGAAGATATTTACCTCGGAATTGAGTGGCGCGAAGGGTCAGAAATCGGTCAGAAACTGATTAATCTTCTCAACAGTGATTTAATTCCGGCGACCCCAGAACATGGTAAAAAACAAATTCGCCTAGACTCTGGAATTGGGATTAAACCCATTAGTAAAACAGGTTCACAACGGTTAGTTCGTCGCGCCATTCAAAACGCCCTACGTTTACCGAAAAATAAACAAATGGTGACCTTAGTGCATAAAGGTAACATCATGAAATACACAGAAGGGGCATTTCGTGATTGGGGTTATGAACTGGCAACCAGTGAGTTTCGAGACCAATGTATCACGGAACGGGAATCTTGGATTTTAGGTAATAAAGAAAGTAATCCAGATATTAGTATTGAAGACAATGCCCGTAAAGTTGAACCGGGATACGATGGTTTAACGCCCGAAAAACAAACTGAGATTTGTGAAGAGGTAAAAGGGGTTATTGATGCTATTTGGGATAGCCACGGTGACGGGAAATGGAAAGATAAAATCATGGTGAATGACCGCATTGCCGATAGTATTTTCCAACAAATTCAAACTCGTCCAGCAGAATATTCTATCCTCGCCACCATGAACCTCAACGGAGATTATCTCTCGGATGCAGCAGCGGCGACGGTGGGCGGTTTAGGCATGGGCCCTGGGGCGAATATTGGGGATACTTGCGCGATTTTTGAGGCGACTCACGGAACTGCCCCCAAACACGCCGGACTGGACCGCGTTAACCCCGGTTCTGTGATTTTATCTGGGGTGATGATGTTGGAGTATTTGGGATGGCAAGAAGCGGCTGATTTAATTAAAAAAGGATTAGGGGCAGCTATTGCTAACAAAGAAGTAACGTATGATTTAGCCCGGTTAATGGAACCTGCTGTTGAACCGTTGAAATGTTCTGAATTTGCTGAAGCGATTATTAAGCATTTTAACGATTAATTGTAAGTAATTTTTAGGAGTTAAGGGAGGCATTCACTGTAGTAGGATGTCTCTTTTTTATTATAGTATTTAGTCATTACCCAAGGAGCGCTAACCTTGATAGTAAGAGCGGCGAGAGAAATGCTATTTTAGAGAGAAAGAGTAATATTTAGTTATGAAAATTGAGATTGTCGGAATTGATGCTGTTGAGGCAACTGAAGAATTATTAACAATTGATGGAATTGAGGGAAGTTATGAAACCCTTGATGAAGTTCGACGAGAAGGAACCTTAGCAACTATTGCTACAATTGTTGGGATTATTGCAGGGACAATGACAATTGCTGAGAAACTATATCAGTGGAATAAGAAATATCAGAAATCCCTCGAACCCGGAACGGGAGCTAAAATTGAGAAAGTAATGATTGTTAACGGGGATAAACGTTTGCTGTTAAAAGATGCCACCGTTGAGCAAATTAAGGACATTCTAGAATAATAGTCTAATCTTGTGCTGATTCTTCATCTTGACCTCAAACTTCAAGGCAATAACTACGCTGAGTTACGCTACTTTTGGGATAACCGTAACCAGTACTCAACTCGCAAACTGCCTCTGTGCGAAATTTCTGAACTTATTCAACAAGCAGATGTACGATATTATACCAACTTACCAGATTACTACCCTAAGACAGGTCAAACCCTCTACAATTGGCTAGACGGAACAGAACGCCTGTTACAAACTGAACTCAACCAACATCAACGACAAGGAATTGTTCTAGCAATTTCTGCTGCAGAAAGATTAGCTCATTTGCCGTGGGAAATTCTACATGATGGCGAACAGTTTTTAGTACAACGAACGCCAGCCATTATCCCTGTGCGTTGGGTTGCTGACAATAAACCCCTCAACTGTAATACTCAACCCAACAATAGAGCCTTAAATTTACTGTTTATGGCAAGTTCTCCTCGCAATTATGAACCCGTTCTTGACTTTGAAGCAGAGGAAGGTCGTATTCTCGAAGCCACCAAACGAACGCCTTTGTATCTGGAAGTTGAGGAAAGTGGTTGTTTAGAAGAACTGGGTTATTTGGTGAAAAGCCAAGAACGAGAATTTTTTGATGTGGTTCATCTCACAGGTCATGCAACATTTCAGGATGGACAACCTTGCTTTATCACCGAGACAGAATACGGAGATGCCAAATATAGTACCGCCGCAGAAATTGCCAGTACCTTACAATTCCAATATCCTAAACTGATTTTTCTGTCGGGTTGTCGGACGGGATATTCAAGAGATACTGTTTCCTCAATGGCAGAAGCCTTGCTGAGAAAAGGTGCAATGGCGGTTTTGGCTTGGGGAGAACGAGTCCTGGATACGGAAGCAACGATAGCCGCAGCCACACTTTATCAGGGGTTATCCTGTGGGAGTTTAGTTACAGAAGCTTTAGCAGAAACCTACCAAAAATTGATTCAAACACAAGCAAAAGATTGGCATTTGTTGCGGTTGTATGTGGCGGAGAACTTACCGGGAGCGTTAGTTACACCCCCAAGAACAGGCAAACGTAAACCCGCTCCTCGTTATCAGAAACCCAAAGAATTTAGAGATGAAGAAGGTAAACTGAGAGTTGTTAACCGAGAAGATTTTGTCGGTCGTCGGCGACAACTTCAGAAGTGTTTGCAATCGCTTAAAACCGATTATGATAAAGTCGGAGTCTTACTGCATGGTATGGGTGGACTGGGTAAAAGTACCATTGCTTCTCGGTTGTGGGAACGTTTACCTGAGCATGAAAAACTATGTTGGTGGCGACAAATTGATGAGCCGAATTTTGTAAAAAAATTAGCAGAAAAACTCAGCAATGCAGAACAACGAACACTTCTGCAAGGCAATGAAGAAGAACTAAAATATCGACTGCGAGATTTATTTGAAGAACTTACTCAAGCAGGTGAGAAACCGTTTCTATTTGTTTTAGATGACTTTGAATGGAACCTCGAACCTCGTCAGGGGAGATATATCCTTAAACCTGAAGTTAAACAGGTTTTAAATGCTTTAATTTGGGCAATTCAAGATGCCGAGTCTGAGTCCCGAATTATTATTACCTGTCGCTATAAGTTTGAAAGTGAGCTATTGCAAGAATTTTGGGTACAAGGTTTAGATGGATTTCGTAAATCGGATTTACAAAAGAAACTCAATCGCCTTGAACACTTTAAATCTGATGAAATTGATAAAAATTTAATAGAAAGATCTTTAAATCTAGCAGATGGTAATCCTAGGTTATTAGAATTTATCAATGATCAGGTATTATCTCAATCTAATATTGAGAGAAAGCTCAACCAACTTGAAACCCATCCTGAAGACTGGAAAGAAAAGATAATTTGGTCAGAACTATACGAACTAATTGATAAACCTCTCGAAAGAGTTTTAAGTCACTGTCTAATATTTGAGATTCCTGTACCGAGAGAAGCATTAGAAGCTGTTTGTGAGTCGTTGTCAGATTATCAAAAACAGTTAGAGCGGGCAATTAAATTAGGATTGATAGAAGTTAGTTCAGAAATTGAAGAATCAGATCGAGTTTATCGAGTATCTCGAATCTTACCTCGTATTATTTCAAGTATTAAACTTCCTGAAGAATCAAAAAATTATGAGCCATATCGAAAAGGTTTAGAAAAGTTACAGGAATTATGGGGTGATTACGAAAAGTGTAATAAAGATCAATTAAAACAACTCTTACAGTTACTATTTGCAGATAAAGATAATTCCTCAAGATTTAGAGAAGGTTTTTATAAAATATTAAATATTAATATTTTGAGTCGAGAATCAAAGCTTTCTAATCGAGAATCAGAGCGAATCTTTGAAGCAGAATTGAGAAAGGTTAAAGCAGATTTAAGTTATAATAATCTCTACACTCACTTAGAAGACTATTTACAACAGCAACAGTGGAAAGAAGCTGATATAGAAACTACCTGGATTTTTTTTCAGGTAATGGTTATAGAAGGATTTCAACACTGGGGAGAGTTAGTAAGAAAAATTCCCAGTAATATTCTCAATCAGATTGATGAACTCTGGGTGAAGTATAGCGATGGTGATTTTGGATTTAGTGTTCAAAAGCAAATTTGGGAAAATATACAACGAAATATTGACTCTAATGATCATGAAACTCTTAAGAAGAAGTTAGCTAAAGAAGTAGGATGGTATCGAGAAGAGTTAGAACCTTATAAACTTGCAGAAGCTTGGATAAGATACGAAAATTTTATAATCAAGAGTGAGTATCCAAAAGCTAGCCTTCCAGCTCATTATTTTGCACGACATACAAATAGCGGCATGATAGTCAATATTAATAATTCTTCAGCATCAATACCATACATTAATTCTAAGTTTGATTGGATGGTTATCTTATTTTCTTCTCTGAAAACAACTTATTAAAGCATTTTTAAAGATATTTGTTTGAGCAGCAATAGGTGGAGTAGAACACAATGAAATTCAACAATAGTCAGTCAACGTCAATACCTTCCCACATCTGAGCTAGGGGAATAGTCTCATCATTGATCGCTTAGTATAAGTGCGATCGCAATCTTTTAAGATGCATTGACGAAGTATAACGTATCATTTAATGTTCGTTATTGAGGGATGGGTTTACTTGGCAGCAACATACCCTACTTTTTTTCGAGTAATATTTCCAATGGCATTATTAATGATGAAAATTATTTTTTTATTCAAAAGGCGTTGCGTTGGATTATTCTTGAGCGATCGCGTATCTAACTTAAAGTATTTAACCCACTTGCACCTGTCAAACGAGAATCAACTGTGGCTAAAGTGAGTTGCAGATGAAGTGCTGTAGCGGCTAGAAAGCGATCAGCAGGATCTTGGTGTTCTAACTCTAGCTGACGACTCAAGATTGCAATTTCATGGGATAGGGGAGCTTCATAAATTTTGAGAACTTGCAAACTATTATTAATCCATTCAACTGGACTGGGACTCAAGAGTAACCTTCCTTTCTCAGCTAGGATTAAAGTTTCCCAAATACTGATCGGACTAAGCCAAAGTTCTGTTGTTTCATCTGCAATTGTGATTCGTAATGTATCAGACAAACGCTCATTTCCTATGAGATACCAAATCCAAATGTGAGTATCAAGTAAGAGTTTCATTGAAGCACTTCCCAAGTTGTTGGTGAAACAACTGGCTCAACAATATCTCCAAGAATTTTTCCACTTTCTTTCAGTACACCAAAAGCTGGACGTTTCTGTTGTGAAGAAACAGCAGAAGCAATCACAACATCCTCCCATATCTGGGTTAAAGGAATAGTCTCATCATTGATCGCTTGTTGTAAGCCTTCTTTGATACCTTCTATCGCAATACTATCAGAGGTTTCGTCTAGTTGATCAGTTTGATGTTCACGTTGGGTCTGAAATTCTAGAAATTCGATAAACTCAATTACTTTTTGCTGTTGCTCAGGAGTAAATTGTTTAATTTTTTGGATTGCTATTTCTAGAGTTGACATACTTATATCTCTTTGATTATTCAGATCCTTTAAAATATAGAGGGTAAGTTTCTACGCCCACTATTGTAATGATGCTTTTATCGTCCAGATAAATAGCCTGAGAAACATCTACTTGTATTATATCGAGTTCTATTGGCTTTGCTGTTAGATTTTTAACAGAGCGATCGCGTTATCCACCCAATTTATAATCGTTGAAGTGCGATCGCCATCTTGTAAGCTACGTTGAGGAAGTGTAAGGCATCATTTAATATTTATTTTTGAGGGATGGGTTTGCGATCGCAGTAACACACCCTACTTTTTGAAAAACTTCTGAACTTTGGCTCTTTCGAGATCATGGCATCTATGCTGAGGTAGAGGTAGGGAAGTTTAGAACAAATTCAGCCTACCTCTATTCAATCAGTTATTCTGCGACTTCGTGACCGGAAGCGGTAATCAATTGTTTAATTGATTCTGTGGACATCTCGGCATCAACGGTAACCAGTTTTTCTTCTAAATTAACATCAACTGTTGCGCCTGACTCTTCGGTTTTAATCACTTTGGTAATGGTATCAACACAACCTTGACAGGTAATCGTTGGCACTTTTAATTGGATTGACATAACTCAATATTAAATACAATGATGTTTGAACAATGCAAAATTTAATTTACCAGTGAGCAGCGATCAATTCATCTAACTATAGTTATAATTTTAAAATAGTGATAACTGCTGGTTTAATTTGTCACCTCACCATCAAACAAACTCATCCAAAGTCTCTGCACTCCTGCGGTTCCGGTACAGAATAGCAGTTTCTCTAACAATTCAATGGCTAACTGATTCAGCTTTTCATCAGTATTGTATGCCATGACTCCAGCGCGGCGGGGGTTCATCCGACTGCGAAAATGCGCCCGAAACTGTTGTAGATAGGTGAAGAGTTGTGAGCGCGGTTCGAGGGGGAGTTGCTTTTTGGTCATTTGTTCGTATTCTATCAGCAACTGGCGAATTCGCACTGTTAAGCGTCGTCCTAAATTACCAATAATTAAGACTAATGCTTTGGCTTCAGATAAGGTTAAAGGGCGGCGTTGACTGTTGCGTCGCAGGGGGTTAGTACTACGGACTCGCCACAAGACGACTCGATTTTGAATCAGATCTTTGAGATCGAGTTCTTTGGCTAAGGCTAACATATGTTCGGCACCGCCAAGATATAAGGCTTCAATCGCAAGCAAGAGCAAATCAAGCTGAATACGGACACGCCGGGGACATCCCTGTTTTGAGACGGGAAGATTGGGTAAACTATCAAGAACAACCGGAGTGGACTGAGTTTGAGACTGATCTATAACCATTTTTGCGCTTCATTTACAATTGCAACGGATCAAGTTCGGCTAATAATATTTAATAGTATTATCTAAGAGTTCCCTAAATTCCGGAATTTATACCAATATCACAGCCAGAGAAGAATTTCACTGTATAATTTAGCAGTTTTGATCCCAAGATTGATATCAATGGCTGGTTAAGATATGAGTGGTTCTGTTTCCTCATCATATCAAAAGTCATTAATGATTGCTTAAGCGCTCTATGGGGTCATGGGGCTATTGTCTGTCGGACGATTGTGTCCAGTGTACGATAGTGTTGTTTCCTAACTCATCATCACTCCCCCCACCTCCAACCTATGACCCATGATTTATCACCCATTATTCATTATTACAGAGGTCACTGACAGATGGATTTAAAGTCACTGATTCGAGATATTCCTGATTTTCCTAAACCGGGTATTGTCTTTCGAGATATTACAACACTACTGGCTCATCCCGAGGGGTTACGCTATACCATTGATAGTCTCTGTGAACAATGTCGCCCTTTGTCCCCGGATTATATTGTCGGCATGGAGTCTAGGGGATTTTTATTCGCGACACCCTTAGCTTGTCAGTTAGGGGTAGGATTTGTCCCGGTGCGAAAACCCGGAAAGTTACCCGCAGCAGTTCATCGCATTGACTATGATTTAGAGTATGGTCAAGATTGCTTAGAAATCCATCAAGATGCGGTTCCTCCTGGCAGTCGAGTGTTAATTATAGATGATTTGATTGCCACAGGCGGCACGGCTAAAGCAACTGCACAGCTTTTACAACAGATTGGCTGTGAGTTAGTCGGTTTCGGCTTTGTGATCGAATTAGTCGGTCTTAACGGCAGGAAAGATTTACCTGATGTGCCAATTGTCAGTTTAGTTCAATATGATTAAAGCTGAAGGATAAACCGAATCTCACTCCTGCAAAAATATTATCTGTTTATTTGTTTTTGATATTTATTAAACAATCATGAGTTCAACGACACTAGCTTATATTGGGAAACGGGTTTTGCAAGCCATATTAACGCTGTTGTTAGCTTCGGCGTTATGCTTTGCAATTACTCAATTAGCACCTGGAGATTATCTCGATACCTTGAGACAAAATCCTCAAATTTCTCAAGAAACCCTGACTCAACTGACACAAAAGTTTGGTTTAGATCAACATCCTATCCGACAATATTTTAACTGGCTGACTCGAATTATTACCCGAGGTGATTTTGGCTTTAGTTTTGCTAATCAACGACCAGTTGCTGATTTATTAATCGAACGAGTTACGGCAACTTTATTACTGGCGATTTCTTCTTTAATTATTACTTGGGCTATTGCCATTCCTTTAGGGGTGATGGCTGCAATTAATCAAAATCGTTCTATAGATCGTTCGTTACAAATTATTAGCTATACCGGCCAAGGTTTTCCCAGTTTTATTACGGCTTTGTTATTGCTTTTTCTGGCTCAAAATTTATCTCCTTTATTCCCGATTGGAGGAATGACCAGTATTGATTATCCGGATTTATCCCCGTTAGGAAAAGCGGCTGATTTAGCTTGGCATATGATTTTACCGACGATTGCCTTAAGTATCACCAGTTTTGCAGGTTTACAGAGATTAATGCGGGGGCAGTTACTCGATGTTTTGCGTCAAGATTATATTAAAACTGCCCGCGCTAAAGGATTGCCGGAAAATCGAGTCATTTACGTTCACGCCTTGAGAAATGCCGTTAACCCATTGATTACGTTGCTGGGATTTGAATTTGCCAGTTTATTAAGTGGGGCTTTTATTGCCGAAACCTTTTTTAACTGGCCGGGACTTGGCAAGCTGATGTTAGAAGCCGTTAGACAACAAGATTTGTATTTAGTAATGGCCGGGTTAATGATGAGTGCCTTGATGTTAATTATCGGGAATTTATTGGCAGATTTATTACTCAAAGCCGTTGATCCTCGAATTAATATTGAAAATCTCAATTAATCGATGACGACTGCACAATATGCACATTACAATGAGTGCGATGCAAAACATAACTGCTCACACTGCCGATAAACACTTCACCTAGAGTAGAATGCCCTCTACGCCCCATCACAATTAAATCAACATTATTGTCTTGAGCATACTGACAAATTACCCGTCCGGGATTACCTTGAGTTTGTACAATTTCTGCCTTAACTCCCTGTACTTCTGCCTGTTGTGACATCGATTGTAGTTGTTGAGAACATTGTTGTACAAAAGTCTCCCATTCTTTTTGATACTGTTCCATAATTTCTGGCGTATAGCTCAAACTCAGAGGCGCAAAACTCAGGGGATTATCGTCAGCATCTTTGGAGAGAGCGTGTAATAAAACTAATTCGGCTCCCGTTAATTCTGCGAGTTTGAGGGCAGATTCAAAGATAGGTTTTGCCGCTGGAGAATGATCGATTGCAACTAAGATCTTGCTGTACATTTTAAATTTTAATCATTAGATTTTAACTAATTAAATTATCTCATTTACTGCTGGTTTTTGCCTATCTCTTTTAACAATTTTTCAGATTATGCTAACGATTTATTACAAAGTTACAACCCGAGCCACAACAGTAATCTTAAATTATTTGGAAAACGTTTCAAAATAGACAGAAATCGTGAAAACTTACTCAAAATTAGTATTACACTAAAATTTTTGATCCAATTTGTCTTTTTCTTGGTTTATAATAACTCACGGTTATTTTATTCAAAATATCAAAAATCACTGTTAACGAACTGGAATAAACCTGCAACGGAGGTAACCCTTGAATCAACGCAACTATTTTACTCCCATATCCCTATTTTTCCTAGGCTTAGTGATTCCTTTGATGATTTCTGCCTGTAACCCTGGAAATCAACCCAATACTGTTTCTACCGCAGATCAACAAGTTCTTCGGCTGTTATATTGGCAAGCCCCAACGATTTTAAATCCCCATTTAGCAACCGGGTTTAAAGATTTTGATGCGGCTCGTGTTGTCTATGAACCGTTAGCAAGTTACGATAAAAATGATCAGTTAGTGCCATTTTTGGCAGCAGAAATTCCCTCAATTGAAAATAGTGGTATTGCCAAAGATGGAAAATCTGTGACTTGGAAACTCAAGCAAAATGTGCAATGGGCTGATGGTGAATCCTTTACGGCTGAAGATGTTGTTTTTACTTATGAATTCATTAAAAATCCAGAAGTTGCTGCGGCCAGTCAAGAGTATTATTCTACAATTGAAACAGTAGAAGCAATTGATGATTATACCGTTAAAATTACTTTTAAAGATGTAACGCCGGGTTGGGAAGTTCCGTTTACCGGACAGAATGGGATGATTCTACCTGAACATATTTTTAAAGATTATAATGGCGCAAATATTCGCGAAGCACCAGCGAATCAAAAACCCATTGGAACGGGCCCTTATCAAGTGGTAGAATTTAAGCCCGGAGATGTGATTATTTATGAAGCAAATTCTAACTATTGGGAAGCTGATAAACCCTATTTTCAACGAGTAGAATTAAAGGGCGGTGGAGATGCCACATCAGCGGCACGGGCGGTTTTACAAACGGGAGATGCAGATTATGCTTATAACTTGCAAGTTGAAGCGAATATTTTAAAGCAATTAGAAGGGGCAGGAAAAGGTAAAGTTTTAGCTAATTTTGGGCCTTATGTAGAACGGATTATGATTAATTTTACCGATCCTAATCAAGCGACAGAAGAGGGAGAACGTTCAAGTACAGAATTTCCTCACCCGTTTTTGAGTGATAAAAAAGTGCGTCAAGCTTTTGATTTAGCAATTGATCGAGACACAATTGCAACACAGCTTTATGGTGCAACGGGTCGTGCTACGGCTCAGTTATTAGTGGCTCCAGAAATTTATAAATCTAATAATATTTCCTATGAATATAATTTAGAAAAAGCAGCAGCTTTATTAGATGAGGCAGGATGGAAAGATACAAATAATAATGGGGTACGAGACAAAGATGGAGTAGAGATGAATGTATTGTTTCAAACCTCTGTTAATCCGGTACGTCAAAAAACCCAAGAAATTGTTAAACAAGGATTAGAAGCAATTGGAGTTAATGTAGAATTAAAAAGTATTGATGCTAGTGTTTTCTTCTCCGGAGATCCAGCGAATACAGATACGATTAATCATTTTTATGCTGATTTACAGGAGTATAATACAGGCAATGATAGTCCCGATCCGAGTCCTCACATGAAATGGTGGACTTGTGAAGAAATTGCCCAGAAAGAAAACGATTGGCAAAAGCCAAATTATGGTCGCTATTGTAATCCTGAATACGATCAACTTTGGCAGCAAGCCAGCACTGAATTAGAACTAGAAAAACGGGCAGAACTTTATCAACAAATGGATGAATTATTACGAGAAGATGTTGCCGTAATTCCTATTGTTAATCGTGCCAATGCTCAAGGCGTTAGCAATCAATTAACCGGAATTGAACCGTCTCCTTGGGATGCGAATACTTGGGATATTAAAAACTGGAAACGACCTTAAATAAATGATTTTTACCGTCAGTTAATGATAAAAATGCGATCGCTCTTTTCAAAACCAATTTTTCGATTCATTCTAATTACAATTCTAAGTTTTAGTTTAACTTTACTCTCGAGTGAATCTGTCCTAGCGCAATTTACATTTTCATCTCCCTCAACTGAATCTAACGCAGATAATACTAAATCAATTTGGAATCTAAACCGAACTTATTCCTGTGGGGATGTTATCTGTAGCGATGTGATTATTGATGGAGAACAAGTATTAACAGTAACGTCTTATCCAGAAGCCAGAGAAAGTGATGGTGTATATTTTAGTGCCGATCAACGAGCCAGTAAAATTCAAAGTACAATTCGACGAATTATTAAATCTAGAGTCGATCTATTAGTTGATGATTTTCCTGTAACCGAATTCACGCCCGATTTATCCAAAGCTGAAGAAATTCCCTCTCAAGTGGGTAATATTATAGAGAAAAAGCAATCAGAATCTAATCAAAATCAAGAAAATATTTCACAATTTTCTGATAATTTAAAGAATGAATCGATAGAGATAAAAATAGGAATACTCAACGGTGAAACGGTTATTTATACTCCAAAACAACCGGGAATCACTCAGCAAAAGATACTAACGATAACTCGCTTAGATAGCCTTTATGCTGCTCAATCTATCCCAGAACTTGCTAAAACTTGGCAAGAGAATATTCAGAAGCAATTAACCCTATCAATCCAAGAAAGACTAGAAATTTCAAATAATCCTCTGCAAAGATTATGGCGCGTTTTACGCATATTTTTATTGGTATTAGCCATTAGTTTAGGGATTTGGTTAGTGCAGCGACGAGTTCGGCAACTTTACCGTTCTAAACGTCGTGAATTACATCAACTACATCAATCTCTTCGAGTTGATCCTGAGTCAATTATTCATCAAGCAATTAAGGCTAATCTAACAACTAATCAAACTAAACCTAAAGATCAATCTTCTCGTCAACCTTTCTCAAATTTCTTATGGAATGTGCCTCTGGCTCAGCTAGCACTGTCTTTACAAGCTCAAGCTTTTCTAGAGAAAATACCTATTTTTACGTTAAAACGACAAAACATTTTAAAACAGCAGCAAAACTTCATTTATTTAGTTAGAATTCTATTATTTTGGTTACAGTTATTTCTGTGGTTTTTTGGCATTGCTTCAATGTTTTTTATCTATCCAGGAACTCGTGATTATGAACAAGTTCTGCTAATTCAGGTTATTGTTCTGCCTTTAATTTGGTTATTCGTTAGTCTGGCTGATCGAATCAGCGACTTTTTTACAGATTACTTATTAAATCGTTGGGCAGAAGAAGAACAACTGACAAATCCGACAGAAAAACGTTATTCTCTGCGAGTCAATACCTATTCTCCAGCTATTAAAAAAGCAACAACGACTCTGTTTGGGCTGTTGGGTGTTTTCTGGACAATACAGTTATTAGGAGTGCCAACTCATTTAATTGCGAGTGCCGGATTTATTGGTTTACTGGTTACCTATTTTTCTCAAAATATGATTAAAGATTTTGTCAATGGGGCGTTAATTTTATTGACAGATCGTTATGTGGTGGGAGATGTCATTGCAGTAGGTGATGTTTCAGGTTTGGTAGAAAAGTTGAATCTATATATTACAGAGTTACGCAACTTAAATGGAGAACTAATTACTATTCCGAATGGTTTAATTGGAACTGTAATTAATATGACGAAAGATTGGTCACGGGTTAATTTTGAAGTTGTCATTGCTTATGATTCTGATTTGGATAAAGTGATGAGTCTTCTCACATCTGTTGCTGAGGAGATGCAAAAAGAATCAGACTGGAATGACTTATTTTTAGAACCTCTATCAATTCTAGGGGTAGATAAATTAGACCATGCTGGAATTACAATTCGGGCTTTAATTAAAACTCCTCCATTGCAACAGTGGGCAGTTGGTAGAGAGTTCCGTTATCGGATTAAACAAGCGTTTGATCAAGCGGGTATTCAAGTTGGGATTCCGCAACAAAAACTTTATTTTAATCGTTCTCAAAATACAATAAGTCATAAATCAAATCATAACAATAATTATTCTTCTTCCGATCATTCATCTAACTAAAATGAGTTTAATTACTTTTCGTCCTAAACAGTCTTTAATTCCCTTTTTTATTGTTTTAAACTTACTGGGATTAAGCGCTTGTGGCAATAGAGTTGAACAATCCTCAACGGATCAACAACCATCTGAAATTCTAAAATTATTATACTGGCAAGCCCCAACTATTCTTAATCCCCACCTTTCTAGTGGTTTTAAAGACTCAGAAGCCAGTCGTATTACTCTTGAACCTTTGGCAAGTTTTAACGCCGATGGGGAATTAATTCCCTTTTTAGCAGCAGAAATTCCAACAGTAGAAAATGGCGGGGTTGCAGTGGATGGAAAATCTGTCACTTGGAAACTAAAACAAGATGTAAAATGGTCAGATGGTACGCCTTTTACTGCCGATGATGTTGTGTTTACTCATCAATTTTTAACTAATCCTGATGTGGGGGCAGCAACAGCCGGAACTTATCAAATTATAGAAACAGTTGAAAAGTTAGATGATTATACCGTGAAAGTTCAATTTAAACAGGTAAATCCGGCTTGGTTTTTAGTGTTTGTTGGTACGGAAGGAATGATTTTACCGCGTCATATTTTTCAAGATTATAATGGGATTAATTCCCGACAAGCGCCGGGTAATTTAATCCCTGTGGGAACGGCTGCTTATCGAGTGGTAGAATTTAAGCCGGGGGATGTGGTGATTTATGAACAAAACCCTCATTTTCGGGCAACAGAACCGCCTTATTTTCAACAAATACAACTTAAAGGCGGCGGGGATGCGACATCAGCCGCCAGGGCAATTTTACAAACAGAAGATGCCGATTTTGCTTATAATCTTCAAGTGGAAGCCTCTGTATTAGAGCGATTAGAAGCAGCAGGAAAAGGGCGATTATTATCCAATTTTGGGGCGTTAATGGAACGAGTTTTAATCAATCAAACTGATCCAAATCAAGCAACAGATGAAGGTGAACGATCTAGTTTAAAGTTTCCACATCCTTTTTTTAATGATCCTCTAGTGCGTCAGGCATTTAGTTTAGCAATAAATCGCGAAACAATTGCGAATCAATTATATGGTAAAACAGGAGAAGCAACGGCGAATTTTATTGTCGCACCCCAACAGTATATTTCTGATAATACTCAGTTTGAATTTAATTTAGAAAAAGCCGCAGCACTATTAGATCAAGCGGGATGGAAAGATAGCAATAATAATGGAATTCGAGATAAAGATGGGGTAGAAATGCAAGTTTTATTTCAAACTTCAGTCAATCCTTTGCGGCAAAAGACGCAAGAAGTGATCAAACAGTCCTTAGAATCAATTGGAATTGAAGTTGAACTAAAAAGTATTGATCCGAGTGTTTATTTTTCTGGAGATCCGGCAAATTCAGAAACAGTTGAACGGTTTCAAGCTGACTTACAAATGTATACAACAGGCAACACAAATCCCGATCCTGGATCGTATTTAAAAACCTATACCTGTGATGAAATTCCCCAAAAATCTAATAATTGGATTGGGGATAATCCCTCTCGATATTGTAATCCTGAATACGATCAATTGTGGCAACAATCCAATACAGAGTTAGATCCAGAAAAACGAACTCAGATGATCATTGAAATGAATGATTTATTGGTGCAAAATCATATTGTTATTCCTTTAATTCATCGGGCGGAAGTTGCCGGAGTCAGTAATACAATGACCGGAGTGGAATTAACCCCATGGGATTTAAATACTTGGAAAATTCAAGATTGGAAACGACAGGAATAAATTAAGCCATCACCATACCACCATCAACATTAAACACTTGCCCCGTGATATATTTTGCCGCAGAATCTGCTGCTAAAAACTTCACCATTCCAGCGACTTCTTCTGCTTCTCCATAGCGTCCAAGGGGGATAAATTTGAGAATGTCTTCAGTATTTTTCAACTCTTTTGTCATGTCAGTGGCAATAAATCCAGGGGCAACTGCATTCACTAATACTCCTCGGCTGGCGAATTCTTTTGCTAATGTTTTAGTTAAACCAATTACCCCAGCTTTAGCAGCACTATAATTGGCTTGACCCGGATTTCCCATTTGTCCAGCAACCGAAGCAATATTAATAATGCGACCGGAACGTTGTTTTAACATCTTTTTACTGACAGCGCGAATACAAAGAAACACTCCAGTTAAATTTAAATTAATCACGGCTTGCCAATCTTCAGGCTTCATTCGTAACAATAAAGTATCCCGAGTAATGCCTGCATTATTTACTAAAATATCAACTTTTTGCCATTTTTCGACAATATTTTTAATCAAATCATCCACTTGATTTTCGCTACTAACATCCGCTTGTAACGCCATCGCATTTCCCCCAGCGCCTGTAATTTCAGCGACAACTTCATCGGCTGCTGCACTAGAATTGGCGTAGTTAACGACAACATTTGCCCCTTCTGTTGCCAATGCCACGGCAATGGCGCGACCAATTCCCCTCGAACCGCCTGTTACTAAAGCGACTTGATCCTTGAGTCGTTGCATTGATTCGGGTAAAAGTTCCATTTGTTGATTCGGTGATAACGATAATTAATTTCCAAATTTTATTATCATATCGGTTGAGGGTGACAAAAAGAAAGAGAAAATTATAATTAATGGATCAATTTCTGTTTTTTTCTAAAATTAATCTAAAAAATAACCCACATTGTTATCAACCATGACTTATAATCAAAACATTCATTCAGTTACCCATTGCTCATGTCTGTTAAAAAAACATTTACTAGCTTTCAGGATTTATTGAATCGCTCTGATAAACCCGTTTTAGTTGATTTCTATGCCACTTGGTGTGGGCCGTGTCAGATGATGGCTCCGATTTTAGAACAGGTGAATCAGGAAATGAAAGAACAAATTCAAGTTGTGAAAATTGATACAGATAAATATCCCCAACTAGCCTCTCAGTATAATATCTTGGCGCTACCCACTTTGGTATTATTCAAACAAGGAAAACCTGTAGATCGATTTGAAGGAGTGGTACAAGCACCCGCTTTAATTCAACGAATTTACGGATTATTATAATAACTTCTTTTATGAATACCCCCAGCCATGCCATTCTGAATTTAACCCTACTCGGAAAAACAGTCTATCCTGACGCTAATTTAATCATTGTTTTCGGGGGAATATTGCCTGATATTCCTATTTTTATTTTTTATGGTTGGGCTAAATTTATTGCTAAAATGCCTGACAGTAAAATTTGGTCAGAAGCCTATTATGATCCAATTGTACAGGATATTGTCGCGTTATTTCATTCTATTCCTTTAGCGGTCATTGGGTTAGTCATCGCTATCTTTTTTGAATGGAAGATGATACAAGTATTATGCTTAAGTTTAATTTTACATTCTCTATTAGATTTACCCGTACACAATGATGATGCTCATCGACATTTTTTTCCATTCAGTAACTATCGATTTATCAGTCCGATTTCCTATTGGGACCCTCAACACTACGGTAATATTGTAGCGTTTGTTGAAATAGTCTTAGTTTTTATCGGTACAATTTTATCATTTTCTATTGTTAATTCTCCTATTGGCAAAGGCTTAATGATATTAGTCAATGGGTTTTATATATTCGGTTATTTCTATTTTTATCTAAAATCTAGCTTAGGATTTTAGTCAAACCAGATATTGATATTTTTTATTCAGAATATTTTAGATAAACTCCCATCATTCCATCGCCAGGATTTTGCTTGAGGCACGCTTCAAATCATTGCTTTTGAGTCTATTTGCATTTGTAAACTCATATCGAGTATGAGTAAATCACCGTATCCCAGTGGGGTTTACCAGCAGGGTTGATTGATGTATTCTCCTACCTTCTCCCATGATTACTGTGATCTACATCACGACATATTGAGAATATAATCACAAATTAGTATTATATTGATCACGTTTTTTTTTAATATCAATCACTTTTAAGTTGTGATTGCAAACAGCAGTAATATAAGAGTTTTCTTATTTTGCATTTTTCACCTTAAATTACTTATACACAAAGCTTCTAAGCAGAAATACTATTAATAGAAACAGAAACACAATAAATTTAAAAATACAATTTAAAACCTGCATAAGCTGAAATTCACTAGAGATATGTCGCGGTGTAGAGCACAGATGATACTCAATCATCAACCACAAACAGTTTGCTAAAGGAGCATTTAGACATGGCTATTTTATTTGGTGATGCAGGTAACGACAACTTACAAGGTGGCGCAGGAATTGACATCTTGGTTGGTTTTGCAGGAGACGATACCCTCAAAGGTGGAAGTCAGCTTGATCTCCTCATTGGTAACGAAGGTGACGATATCATGCAAGGCGATCGCGGGGACGATCTTCTATTTGCGGGCCTTGGTGATGACCGGATGATCTGGAATAACGGCGACGGCAGTGACCTGATGGAAGGGGGCAATGGCCGTGATACCGTTGAAGTCAATGGTGCCAATGCTGCTGGGGATGACTTCCGCCTAGAGGCCAACGGAGAACGGGCGCAGTTTGACCGTCTCAACTTAGGTTTATTCACTCTGGATGTGGATGATGTTGAAAAGTTCGAGATCAATGGTGGCGGCGGTGACGATAACGTTGATATCAATGATCTGACTGGAACGGATGTTCTGAAAGTTGTTGTTAACGGTGGCGAAGGGAATGATACTGTTGATGCCACTGACTCTGCTACTCCTCTAGAAGCGTTCGGAGATGTTGGTGATGACTTACTCAAAGGCAGTTCTGATGTAGATACCCTCAAAGGCGGAGAGGGTAACGATACGTTGGTCGGTAATAAAGGCAACGATCAGATGTTTGGTGAAGGGGGTGACGATCGCTTTATCTGGAATAACGGCGATGGCAGTGACTTGATGGAAGGGGGTGATGGCCTCGATGTGTTTGAGGTCAATGGTTCTATCGATCAAGGAGATAACTTCTTACTGGAAGCCAACGAACATCGGGTGAAGTTTGAACGGTTGAACCTGGGTAACTTCCAACTGGATATTGACGATACAGAACAGGCTGAAATTAACGGCAGTGGTGGTGACGATACCCTGACTGTTAATGACCTCAGCGGTACTGATCTGCAAACTGTCGCCTTTAATGGCGGTGAGGGTCACGATATCCTCGATGCTAGCCATGCCAATATTTCTATTATTGCTGATGGCGGTGCGGGTGATGACCTGTTAATTGGCAGTATTCAAGATGACCAACTGTTCGGCGGTGATGGTAACGATACCCTTATTGGTAATGGCGGTAACGATTTTCTCTTTGGTGGCGATGGTGATGACCTGTTAATTGCTGAATTGGATGGTGACTTCAGCACTTTTATCACGATTGAAAGCTTCGATAGTTCTGCCGATATCATCCAGTTAGAAGGCGGTGTCAGTGATTATGTTACCAATTCCACTGCTGAAGGCACTGGCATCTACCTAGATAGCAATGGTGATGGATCTTATAACAACGGCGTTGATGAGTTGGTGGCGCGGGTCGTTGGGTCAAGTTCAATTGATCTGAATGCCACTTACATCGACTACGTCTAATTGTTAATACCTTGGGGGATAAAAATCATCCCCCCTTCAACCTCTGTGAGATTGTAGTTGCAGCTACCTTATCTCACAGTAAACAAATACAAAAACAATAAGCAACCTCAAGCATCACATCAACCTTACTCGGAGCATAACACAATGGAACTGGTTTATCGCGGCATTGCTTATCATTCTAATCCTAGTTTAGTTCCTGTCGAGGAAACAGCTACATTCGCTACATATCGTGGTTTAAGTTACAACTGTCATCAGCCTCTCAAGGTTCCCACTGCACCAAAAGTTCCCTTAAAATATCGCGGTATTGCTTACAACATTAAATCTCATTCAACTGTTCAACCTCAACCTCAACCCTCGAAAAAACCGATAATTGTCTTCAATTCTTAAAACGGTTTCTTAATTAAGCCTTTTCCCTTTCCTAATATTAGGAGAGGGTTTTGATGGCAAAAGTCAGAAGCCTGCGCCCTTGGGCGTAGGCGGGGGTCAAAAGTCAGAAGGCGCGAAGTAGACTAAAACAGGCTTCTAGTTTTTACTAATGTCCTAAAAATAGTGCGTAGAGCTATATATACAATTCTTCAAATCACTAATAACAAATTCGTTGCGATCGCATCCAATCCCCCATTAAACAGTTAAGGCGAGTTAGACATTGATCTTAACCCACCTACTTAAACTAATTTCATTAAACAGCAGATCAGAGATTACCCCTGAGCAGAAGAGCGCTTTTTCTTAGTAAGTAAACCCGCTAAACCTGCTAAGCCAAGTGCTGCCAGCGTACCCGGCTCAGGAGTTGAGACAGAATTTCCGCCTGTGGTTTCAAACGTAAAACTAAACTCAGTCTCTGAGTTAAAACTTAAAGATTCCCAGTTAACTGAAACACTATCCTCGGTGAAGCTAACACGAGATGCATCAAAACCAACCATATTAGTTTCATATAATACATTGCTGATAATGCTACCATCATCAAAATTTAAGTCACTTAACTTAAACCCGTTAAAATCAGTTTAAGTCCACCAATTATCATAAGAAACATCATAGTCAATGGTCAACCCTTGTCCTTTAATATCTAAATCAAAGTGATTCCAAAAATCGATTTATACATCCTCAGATACAGTTGCGTTTTGACTATCATAAACATCTGAAACAGTTGGAAATAAATCATCAAACTGAACGTCATCTCCCATTAATGATGCGGCTTTTACTGGACTTGCGCCGATTAAAGAAATAGCAATTGCGGCTGTGCTAGCGGTGGCAAAAGAGAGCTTTTTCAGGAGATTAACTGTCATATTTTTTATCCTCAGCTTGTGTTGCGTGGTGTGTTTCTTTGCTTATCCCTAGTCTCTCCGATCTCACTTAATTCCACAATTCGTAAACTCACAAAATTTATTAGGTATTCAGATTGAATGATTTTAGTTAATCTCTCCTATCAAAAGTTAAATAGATATTGGTTTTTATTGTCAATTTTTTATATTTAGCTCAATGAACTTTACAAACCCTTTATCAATTTCCCTTAACTTCTCTCAATGAATCGTTCAAGATAAATCGTTTGTTTTATTCTTTGATTATTTCAGGTATTCCTTTAGACATAGATTCATAAAAATTTAGTTTTTAAAGATTCTGTAAACTCTCCGGAAATAGTAAAAATTGATTTAATTTAGTCGCTGATATTAATAACCCATTAAACTTGTTATTGATCAAAAAAATATATAAATTTTATATCTTAGCGATCGCCTAAAATAACCCATTAAACTTGTAGGGTGGGTTAGACGCAAGTCGTCACCCACCAACTAATATATGTTTTATTAAAAATGATGGGTTAAGAATCACATTCACCCATCCGATCAAAAATATCTCAACTAGGAGTTGATAAAAGACTGGCGTTTTTTCTTGGCGATCGCTGAACCAAACACTCCAAATAATCCCAAGCCAATACGAATCCACATACAACCCATTCGAGATCTATAGAGGTGAAGTGGGAAATGTCGGTTAAAGTGCTTTGATTTCTGCTAAATTTTAAACTATTGCGATACTCTTATGGTTCAATGATAGTCGGTACAACAGAAGCGCAAAGTGGGCGGTGTCGGTTTCCGTCCCGCTCAACTTTGTAAGAAGCTGCTCAAATTTTGAAAATTTCTACGGCTCGACTCAGAGTCCTTCTGATGAAAGGAAGAGTCGAAGGCGCTTACAAAACTGGAAAGATGTGGTTAATGCCTCTATTTAACGGCAAACCCATCATTAAACGAGGAACAAGAGGCCCTGCTCCCCGTTGGCGTAATCCCAGGAAGCCCGCGAAAACAATTGTTCACGTCAACTCCCACAGAATTCGTGAAAATCAAAAACAACAGAAACGACAGCCAGTGATTACCGTAAAGAAGGGTAACACTAATGTTTATGGACATCAGATTGAAATACCGGGAGGATGTCGTGTTGTTTATAGTCCCGATCATCCAATATGTGGCGGTGCAAAGGTTTGGATTGAAACGCTTTATGATGTCAAAGTCTGGGACTAAAGGATTTTGTCTGTTTTGATTGCACCTATTTTCTCTGCTATTGTTGAGAACAAAAGCTTTTCAGCTTCTGCTTAATCTGTAAACACTGAAGCCAAATCCCGACACGATAACGGGAATATGCAAAAATGAACAACGGAACACGATAACCATCCCATACGGAGAGAGAATAGTGGAGTCGCGATATAACCCTACATCCATCGAACAGAAGTGGCAAACCACCTGGAATCAACAGGGTTTGTACAAAACCATCACAGACACAAACAAGCCCAAATTCTATGCCCTGTCCATGTTCCCTTATCCTTCGGGTAGTCTACACATGGGTCATGTTCGCAACTATACCATTACCGACGTGATTGCCCGCCTCAAACGGATGCAAGGTTATCGCGTTTTACATCCCATGGGTTGGGATGCGTTTGGACTGCCTGCTGAAAACGCTGCAATTGATAGAGGTATTCCACCCGCCACCTGGACGTATCAAAATATTGACCAAATGCGGCAACAATTACAACGCTTAGGTTTCTCTATTGACTGGGAAAAAGAAGTTGCCACTTGTTCCCCAGACTATTATCGTTGGACGCAGTGGATTTTCTTACAATTTTATAACGCGGGATTAGCGTATCAAAAAGAAGCCGCCGTGAATTGGGACCCCATTGACCAAACGGTGTTGGCAAATGAACAAGTTGACAGTGACGGCTATTCCTGGCGGTCTGGGGCGAAAGTTGAACGGAAACTATTACGGCAATGGTTCTTTAAAATCACCGATTATGCCGAAGAATTATTACAAGATCTTGACAAGTTGCCCGGCTGGCCCGAACGGGTGAAAACCATGCAAGCCAACTGGATAGGGAAATCTACCGGGGCTTATTTAGAATTTCCGATTGCGGCAAGTGATGAAAAAATTGCGGTATTTACCACTCGTCCCGATACCGTTTATGGGGTATCTTATGTTGTCCTCGCCCCGGAACACCCCTTAGTTGCCCAGGTAACCACCGCTGAACAAAAACAGACCGTTGAAGCATTTATCGCCGAAGTTGCCCAGGAAAGCGAAATAGACCGCACTGCGGAGGATAAACCCAAGCGTGGAGTTCCCACAGGGGGAAAGGCAATTAATCCCTTTAATAATCAAGAAATTCCGATTTGGATTGCTGATTATGTATTATACGAATATGGAACTGGCGCAGTGATGGGGGTTCCAGCCCATGATGTCCGAGATTTTGCTTTCGCCAAACAGTACAATTTACCGATAACTCAGGTGATTGTCCCGGATGATGCGGATAATGATAATAGTGAAGATGAGGAAATGACGGAAGCCTACACTGAAGCGGGAATTCTGGTGCATTCTGGCCCCTTTAGTGGCACACGTTCGGTTAAAGGCAAAAAAGCCGTCATAGAGTATGCTGAAGATGAAGGCTATGGTGAAGGGCGAGTTCAGTATCGCTTGCGGGATTGGTTAATTTCTCGTCAACGTTATTGGGGCGCGCCCATACCAATTATACATTGTCCCAATTGTGGGGCGGTTGCGGTTCCAGATGAAGATTTACCCGTAAAATTACCCGATAATGTCGAGTTTTCCGGTCGGGGGCCATCGCCGTTATCGAAGTTGGAAGATTGGGTGAATGTACCTTGTCCGACTTGTAGTACCCCGGCAAAGCGAGAAACCGATACGATGGATACGTTTATTGATTCGTCTTGGTATTTCTTGCGTTATCCGGATGCGACCAATGAAAATAAAGTATTTGATTCAGCCATTACAAATGATTGGATGGCAGTCGATCAATATGTCGGGGGAATTGAACACGCGATTTTACACTTATTATATTCTCGCTTTTTTACCAAAGTATTGCGCGACCAAACACTATTAAATTGTGATGAACCATTTCAACGGTTATTAACTCAAGGAATGGTACAGGGAGTGACTTATAAAAATCCGGTCACTAACAAGTATATTCCTGCGGCAGATGTCAATCCAGAAGATGCTAAAGATCCGAATACGGGGGAACAATTAGAAGTCTTCTTTGAGAAGATGTCGAAGTCTAAATATAACGGTGTTGATCCATTGGAAGTCATGGGGAAATATGGGGCTGATACTGCTCGGATGTTTATCCTATTTAAAGCGCCGCCAGAAAAGGATTTAGAATGGGATGATGCCGATGTTGAAGGACAATTTCGCTTCTTAAATCGGGTGTGGCGTTTGGTCACAGAATTTCAATCTGATACAACTCAAACATCAAAAAATAAGGAGTTAACCAAAGAAGAAAAAGACTTACGGCGGGCAATTCATACGGCCATTAAAGAAGTCACAGAAGATTTAGAAGGAGATTATCAATTTAATACAGCCGTTTCAGAAATGATGAAGCTCAGTAATGCTTTATCCGATGCTAAGGGTAAAACTTCAGCAGTTTATCAAGAAGGAATTGAAACGTTATTGAAGTTATTAGCCCCCTTTGCCCCCCATATTGCCGAGGAATTATGGCAAAATTTAGGTAATAATCAATCGATTCATATTCAACCCTGGCCAGAAGTGGATGAAGCGGCGTTAGTGGTAGATGAAATTACCTTAGTGATTCAAATTAACGGTAAAACACGCGGCACTATTTCTGTTCCGGCAAAAGCGGATAAAGCGACGTTAGAGGAGTTAGCTAAAAACTCTGAACCGGCACAGCGAAATATAGCCGGGAAAGAGATTAAAAAGGTGATTGTTGTACCCGGAAAGTTAGTGAACTTTGTTGTGGCAAAGTAAGAGTTTTTTCCCTTCTCAGCCTCCTCTGTTTAAGGGGAGGTCATCTAGAAGTCTGCAAGTGGTGCAAGTGGTGCAAGTGGTGCAAGTCAGGGAAAACTAAGTTCAATGTTGAATTGAAGATTAATCCCTATTTTTATTCAGATTAAATCTCTTGATTTTGTTTAAAGACAGTATCAATTAATCCAGACACTAAGGATAATACAATTGAGCCAATCACAGCCGGGAAAAATCCACTGACTGCAAAACCCGGAGTCAGATATCCCACTAATCCTAAAGAAATGGCATTAACAACGAGTAGAAATAAACCAAAGGTTATTAATGTTAAGGGTAAGGTTAATAAGGTGAGAATCGGTTTAACAATGGCATTGACTAATCCCATGACAACAACCGCCACAGCCGCCGCTTGCCAGCTATTAACCGTTAATCCCGGAACTAAATAAGCAGTGATCGATAGAGAAATTGCCGCCAGAATCCAAGTGAGTAGAAAGTTGAACATAACTGTATTATTTTTTCAGCAGATATAAATTCACTATTCTAAATCTACCATAGTTGTTCCGGTTGAATTAAAGCAATCTATCACCCTGTGAATAAATATTCATCTGTGTATAATCTACAGTAAAAGTGATAAACAGATGAGAATATGATCGAGGAATTAAGATTATGGTAGTGTGATTTCTGTATAATTTATAATAACTGAAGTTGTAAAATTATATTGTTTGCTCATGGCTACTGATGCGACCCCCTCTGACTTCAATCAAAATGCTAGGTTAAACCAAAGCGAATTAGAGCCTAATCAAGATTTTCAGCGATTTGTTAAACGCTTGAAAGGGAATGAAGAGCGAGATGATTTGACTCAAATCGTATTAGAGCGTTTGCAACAAACCTTACAAGTTGATCGGGTTGTCATCTATTATTTTTATCGTCAATGGCAAGGACAGGTTACATTTGAATCTTTAAGTCGTCCTTCCCTATCTATCTATGGCTCAACAGGTGCAGATGAGTGTTTTACGGATGAATATGCTCAATCATACCTTCAGGGGCGTACCTTCGCCACCACAGATGTAGCAGCATCATCACTACATTCCTGTCACAAAGATTTTCTTCGCAGTTTACAAGTATATGCGAACTTAGTCGTTCCCATTTTAATTAATCATCAGCTTTGGGGTTTACTCATTGCTCATGATTGTCAACATCCCAGAGAATGGAAAGATATTCACATTAAAACCATGAGAAGTGCATCTGATATTTTATCTTCTAGTTTAGAGAAAATCAATGAATCATTTAACCCTAAACTTTAAGAGAGAATTCATCAAATTTTATTACCTCAGAATTGGGCTGACGGGTATCAAAATAGTAGCTACTCACCGTTCCTTGTTCAGTCTCTAAAATACTAAAAGCCGTGATTTCGTTACTACTTAAAAAAGGCAAAGGTTTACCCTTTTCATCTAACAACGGTTTCACAGTGGGAATCACAGGCTCTAAACCATTTGGATCGCCCAATGCTGCGTATTCTTCTGTAAAATTAGCGGGAACAAAACGGCTATTATCTCCATAGGCTGCACCATAGCTATTGCCAACATTAGAAGACTCTAAAAAATGCATTCCTGTTGGGCTAATAAATCGATTCCATAAATGACAATGTCCGAAATAGACCAGTTGAACCCCGGCGGTTTCTAATAAAGGAATGACATCTCGGATAATATAATCTTGATCTTTGGGATATTCGTACCGAATCATTGTAATCTTCCCGGCTTCATCCCGTTCTATGATCTGCACTGGATCGCTATAAGCAGGAACAATATTATCTCCTAAAGAATGGGGCGGATGATGAAACATCACAATTTTATATTTGGCTTGCTGAAATTCAGCACTTTGTAGTTCTTGCTGTAACCAATTATATTGTTCACTTCCCTTTGCAATGGGTTCAAAAATTTGTTGTCCATACCCCCAATTTTCCGGATGATTAAAATCGCGATCGCGTTCTCTGTATCTACTGTTTTTATCTGATTCTAAGGTAGGAATCCGCCATAAATTGGTAATATACAAACAGACTAACCGGATATCTCCAAACGTCACCCCATAATAGGGTTTTCCAGGAAATGGAAAACAAAACATCTCTTCAACAGTATCTGTATTAAAAGTACGATTTTTTAACCATTGCTGGCGAATTTCTGGATGATGATTAGGATTAATCTGAGGCTGTTGCTGTTGATACAAAATCTCCGCTGCTTTTCGGGGGTAAGGCTGACTAAACTGTTCAGATAAATTCTTTTCTGTTGAAAACACTCCCATCACTTCATGATTTCCAATTACCGGAAATAACGGTATATTTTGAATCAATTCTGCACCGTGATAAACTGTTTTTTGGGAATCGTATTCAAGTTGATAATTTGCACGACCTTGTAAACACGGGAAAAAACTATTGCCTCGGTTATCATCAAACCATTCAGAGGCTCGATCTGGGACATTAACTAAATCACCGGCAAAAAAAATACCATCAATTTGTTTAAATGTTTCCGCAACTTTCTGTAAGTTCGCTGCTACCATCGGTTTAAGTTGATGATCCGAAGTGAGGAGAATTTTTAATGGCGTACCCGCTTCAGGTTTAGGACTGAGGGAAAACATCTTACTCTCAACCCTCTTATCCTCAGCCGTCAAACTCACAACTTGATACCGAACCCGTACACCTGGGGTTAAATTAGGAATGTGAGCAATATGTCGCCAAATCTGACGAACGGTAGGTTGAGGATACAGGGTTCCATCTCCTGTTTGTTCACCCACCCAAGACTTTTGATCTTCACGCACCCGACTTAATTGTGTCGTATTGGCAATAACTTTTTGTTCTAACTGTTCACCATAATTCACCCAATGCTGAGTACCCGGAAATTCAGTAAACCAGACCACCTCTACACAGTTGTCAGTGGGACGTTGGAGAAATGGATCACTTAAAAGTTGCCGTTTAGAAGCGTGTGAAATCATTAGTAAAACAGGAGTAAGCAGCGTTCAGAAGCGCAATGACCTGGACTGTCAACCTTTGTCTTTAGAGAATTGTACCTTAATATAGCCATAGTCAAAGGATCAATTCTTATTTGCTGTTGTCTCTGTTGGCTTAAAAAAAATCCCCAGCTTCGCGAAAAGCTGAGGAGTTGATAATACTTAGGGAAAAGCGTTTGCGGGTGTTAAGGCAGGGATAATTAGATGGAGTTTTTCTTACGACGAACACCAAACACACCTAATGCACCGGCAGCCAATAAAGCGCTAGCAGTTGCGGGTTCAGGAACTTTTTCTAAGTTACCTTCTCCCAAGTCAACTAAGAACAAGACATCGTTGAAGTCCCGGTCAGAGTTTTCACCCCCTTGTGATCTCGCTTGACCCGACTCACCATAGAGATCTTCAAAACCAAGAATCATGTAACGATCATTGAATGCATAACCTATAGCGTGTTGCAGTCCGTCGCTATTAACGCTATTGCCAGTGATGGAACTATAAACGACACCTTCACGTTTGACTCCATTCTCATCACGTCCAGAGTATTCCGGCGTTAACATAAACTCAAACTGGTCACCTTTATTGAAGGAACCTAAACTCATAGTTTCGCCATATTGCATAGTGCCATTTGTCGGATCAGTGGGAGTTTCTAAGAAGTCAGATGCACTATTATTTACAGCATTAACATCGTTCCAAATAGCTGTGTTTGCACCACCGTTGACGTTATAACTTAAATCGTTTTGCTTGACGGTTCCTTCGCCTAAGAAAGTAATACTAATTTCAGAGTCATGCTGGAGGAATAAATTATTAAGATCTACCAGACTAGAGTTAGCCGGAGCCATAGTTGTATCTAGATTAGTCAGTTCAGTATCTCTGAGATACTCATAAATACTGGTGAAATTATTGTGAGCTTCTGGACTATCAAAAGAAACGGCTGATGCAGTTTCCATTAATGTAAATGAAGATATGACAACAGTTGTAGCGGCTAATAGTGTAGAAGAAAAGTTGAATTTCATTAAATAACTCCTAAGCTTAATAGTGTTTTTCAGAGGGATAATCTTGAGTTTTGATTCTTGCTTTCAGCATAACTAGCCTTTTTTTGATTGGCTATAACTTCATTTAGTTTTTATCTAATCTTTACGATAAACAAGATAAAATTAAAGCTTGAAAGAAGAACTTTGTTTTTGCAACTCATTACATTTTAAAAGAATATATTAAGTTTATCAATTGTTGAATACACGATATTTATCTAATTATTTTAAGAATTATTATCAGTGTTTTCTACAATATTATAAAATCTCGAGTTATTATTGATATTTCCTCTAATATTTAAAGCTGTTCTTTACTCCTATCTCTCCTGAAATCTACAGAATAATTGTTGAAAGCAAATCTGAATATCCGTGTTTACACATAAATCTGATTTCAACAGCAGCAGTTGGTAACACTCCTGGGTGGGCGATTCATTGGTGAGTTATTTTTGCTTGATCTCTATAAATATATCGATTAATAGAGGTCTGCTGGTGCATTCATCGCCAGCAGAGACGTTCACAGCCTCATCCAAACCTAGTAGCAACAGTTCATCAGCCACAGTCACTATATCTATGTTCTACGGCTTGACTGACTTATTATATAGGTGACTGGCGATCTACTATTTTTGCCTGATCTATGATCTAGTTATTCTATGTACTCTTTATTCTTTTAATAGAGATTAAATTGTTATAACCTAATACTTGACAACTCCTGAGGATCGTGTATATTAGTAGCAGTGTGAGGAGTGAGGTCTGTGAGAAAAGGTATTTGGGGTCGAAACTCGGCCAGACTCCCAGATACCTTTTCTATTATTTCCCTGTAGCAGTTTGTTTATACAGTTGGGAACTCAGACAAATAATAGACAAGAATATTTGAATAATAGTAGCGTTATATTGATGCTACAGGTGTGATTTAACCTGAAGCTAGTTGATCGCTTCAAAAAAAATTAATAGCGTAGTAAATGGTTATCCTACAAGCATAGAACCAGGTCGAATGTTATAGTCAACCTGGTTTTTTCCAGCTTAATTTTCTTTTCAGCCCATTAACTCGGATTTTGGTTAACAATTAATGCTGTTGGAAAACTCGTTAACACCTGACCAATATTGATAGAGTTGCCAGCAGATAAGGTTTGGTCTGTAATCATTTCATGCCAAGTTGAGTCAGACCCAGGTGGTAATTCAATTGCAGTATCGCCCCAAACTTGTTCTCCCAGAGGATATTGATCAAACTCTATCACTGAGGTTAGAAAGCGAGGTGCAATCACAATGATTGTTGTTTGTTCGTAGGTGCGTGCAAACGCGATAACATGATTCGCATATTGACCTGTGATTTTCAAAGGTTGATAGGAACCTTGTTGAAACACCTCAATATACTGTTGTCGTCCTTCCAAGACTCGCGCAATTAAAAAGAGTTTTAATCGTCCATCCTCGCGGGTGGCAACCAAATCATCAATTAAACTTTGCATACCCGTTTTAGACCGTCGTTGAATTTCTTGCAGAAAAGAGAGGCGTTGTTCAAAATCAACCGGTCGGCGGTTATCTGGGTCAACTAAACTTAAATCCCATAATTCTGTCCCTTGATAAATATCTGGTAAACCCGGACTGGTCAGTTTTAATAAGGTTTGAGAAAGAGAATTAAAAATGCCATAAAATGCAATTTTGGCTTGGAATTGTTGTAAAGATTGTAAAAAATCGTTGTCTTTACTCGGCTGAAGAATTTTCTCAACAAAATTTGCAAATCCCTCTTCATAAGCTGTATCCGGACGCAGCCAAGCTGTGTGAACTTTAGCTTCTCGAACGGCTTTAACAACATACTCTTTAATTCGTTCAATAAAAGTAGGATATTCTTCTTCTGTGAAAGGATAAGCCCCCACTAAGGTTTGATAGAGAAAATACTCATCATTCCCATCAGGAATAAACCGTGTTTCTTCCTCAATTTTATATTCTCGGTTGAGTTGAATCCAGTTTCTCACCTGAGTTTCCCACTCATCCGGTAATTCAGAAATCACATTCAAACGCGCCCGGACATCTTCACTGCGTTTTGTATCATGAGTAGAACTGGCATTCATTGCATGGGGCCAAGTTTCTAAGCGGTTTTGATTAAAGTGATGAAAATCTTCTGCGGTAATGCCAAAGTGTTGCGGAGAACCCCCCACTTCATTTAGAGATAAGAACCGATTATAAACATAAAACAGAGTATCTTCAATTCCTTTAGCTGTGAGTGGACTAGAAAACTGTTGAAACTTCATCACAAACAACAGCCAAAGTTGACGATCTTCCTCACTCATGCCATCGTCATAATCGAGTAACAAGAGCTTTTCAATTAAGTTTAACTCGTTTATAAGTTCGGGTAAGGCTTTCTTCGCGCCTTTAATCGCCTGCTGTGCATAAATTCGATCTTCTTTGCTAACTCCATCTTCATTAATATAAGTTCGATACACCGGAAAACGAACCAATACTTCCATAATGGCAGTTTTCAAACCCAGCATTGTAAAATCGCGGCCATAGCGATATTGACCGGAAATTCGCTTCAATAATAACGCTAAGTTATCCGCATCTCCGGCTAAGCCTTTATTGGCAATTAACCGCTTTTTCTCAATCACAAGTTCTTCATAAGAGGCTGTTAAACCGGAAACATCCCGATAAATTCGATTAAATCGTTCTTCGTTTTGACTTTGACAAAATACTCCGTTAGCATAATTTAAATATTCATAGCCAGAAGTTCCTTGAATCGGCCATTTTGGTGGTAGTTCTTCCTCTAATTCTAGAATCTTTTCGACGGTGATATAAGCATCTTTTACCTTATTTCGGAGCCAGTATAAATATTGAATCGGATTAAATAAACCATCAATATGATCAATTCTTAAGCCCGTAAACTGACCGGAATTCACAAACTGACTAATTAAGTTATGCGTTTTTTCAAAGACTTGATGATCTTCTACGCGAACACAAATCAGTTCATTTACTGTGAAGAATCGACGGTAATTCAGTTCTTCTGCACCGACTTTCCAGAAAGACAAGCGAAAGTTTTGATTTTGTAATAAGTGATCTAAGGGATTAAAGCTTTCTGGCTTGCCGGGTTTTCCATTAAAATAGTCAATATTATTATCAATAAACTTCTTAATTTCAGGATTATCTCGATACAGTTCCCACAGTAAGCCTTTAACAAATAGCGCTTGATCCCTTCTTTGTTGCCTTGAGGTCTCTGTGGGAATACTTTTGATAATATATAAAACACCTAATAATTTTATGACATCTGGATTTCTTTTACCCAATTTTTGTGAGAGTTGTTCTAGGTTATGGCTAATAAACTCACCATAAGAATCTACTTTAATAGGAAGTTTAAAGCCATAATAATTAACACTCAAACCGTCTTCATTGTAGGATAGTTTTAATTCTCCGTTTTCTAAGCAATTTCCATAAAAGTCTCCCAGTAAAGGGGTTAAAACCCGTCCCCGAGTATCTTCATAAGGGTGTTCCCAGTTGATTTCAAAAAAATTAAAATACTCAGAATCTTCCCCATATTCCAAGATATCCATCAACGACTTATTTTGACTATCATAAGCCATGTGATTCGGAACAATATCTTGAACCCATCCCATCTCTCGCTGATGTAATTCTTCTACTAACAGATCAAAATCTTCGCCGCTTCCTAATTCAGGGTTCAGTTGATTAGAATCAACCACATCATAACCATGCATACTGCCAACTCTTGCTTTAAAAATCGGAGAAGCGTATAAGTCTGAAATCCCTAATTCTTCGAGATAGGATACAATGCGATTTGCTGCATCAAAGCCAAAATCAGGATTAAATTGTATTCGGTAGGTAGCAATTGGAATTCTCATACGTTTTATATTAGTTAATTAGGGTGGGTTAAATTTATTTAGACAGATGTGATCGTCAGCCTGATTGATTTTATCATACTCAGGGGTGTTAGGTTTTAGGGATTAGGTTTGAGGTTTTAGGGATTAGGTAAAACGCTAATTGTTTGTTGAGTTTTCCAACTCCAGAGAAGACGCTATGTGCGTACCACAAACGTGTTACGCAGTTGCCGCTACTGCATACGCTCAGTAAGATAGCGGTGCGCATTCTTTGGCGGAGTGGAAAGCTCTCCCGCTCAACTTGGGACGAGGGCTGATTGCTATTAAATCTGGTAAAACTTAAGTAAATATAAAATTCTCGGATAGAAAACTAAAGTAATGATATGCTATTCAGGGTCTATTAACTTATTGGTTAACAGACTTTGATCAAAATATTTAATTTCGGTGGATAGGTAAAGCTTTAGAGAGAGCCTGGCTAAGTTGAATCTAGAAAGGATATTAGAGAATGGTTAATCAGGGAAATTGTATTAACAAACCCAGCCTTTATCAAAATAATTATAATTTTTTATATCGACCCAAAAAACTCAACAAAAAAGATATTACAATTACGATTCCTGCTGGATGCCAGCTTTGCGATCCAGGGATTCGCCGAGACGTTCAGCAATTAACCCATCTATATGGTTTTTTTATTCTCCGCACTCATGAAAATGATGCTTTATTAGACCATCAACGCTTTAAACAGTGGAGAACTCAGTTGCATTTATTACTAGGAAACCAAGTGCGGCAACCTTACAATAATGCAGGCACAGTCAAATCCGATCACAACGCTACAGCCAGAAAAGTCTTGGCTGACTACGGCGTTGATTTTAGAGAAAATGATATTTTAATGATGTCTAATCCATCGGATAAAGTTAAAGGCAATAAATACAATGGTTCCCAAGAAGTTCATCAAGACAGTACATTTTTAAAAGTAGTTCCTAATTGGGTTGTTTTTACAGTTCTGCAAAATGCTGTATTGGGAGGAGAAACTCGTTTAGCTAGTGGACAGCATCTGTTAAATGCAATTCCTTTACCTTACCTTCTTGCTTTAAAGGAAGTGGATGCTGTTACTTTTTTTAGAGCAGGAACAGATGGTCATGTTCAAAAATCAATCGTTGATTATCATCCTGAAAAAAGATGTATTACAACAGGCTATCGTGCTGATGGTGATGTTGAATATCAGTGTAAAAATGACTTAACTCAGATAGCGATGGACTGGATATGGAACTTTAATAAAGATCCAGAGAATTATACAAGCGTTTGCTTAGAAGAATTGAGAGAAAGTCTGGTGGTAGCAAATTTAGTGGCTTTTCACGGGCGAGAAGGGTTTATCAACACCGAAACAAAGGTGCGAAAAGTTCTACGTTGGACTTTCGATAATCATACTGTCAATCCTCTTGAGCAAGGAATTGATGTTCCTGAAGGAAGCGAATTAGAAAAGGCAGTTTTAGGTTAGGTTTTAGGTTTTGGGGATTAGGTTTTGGGTTTTGGGGATTGTGTATTTACAGATCTCAGTGACAAATAATTAGCATTTTACCTAACCCCTAACCCATAACACCTAACCCCTAACTCCTAGCCCCTAACTCCTAGCCCTTAACACCTAGCCCTTAACACCTAGCCCCTAACACTTAACCCCTAACACTTAACACCTAAAACAAAAGAATACATCAAAATTATAGAGGTCAATCAAGCTATGAATAATGGGATTGAAGAAATTGATAATGTCTTGAAATTGAACTTGGATAATAACATCACGATTTTGGCAGAAAATCATCCGAGTGTTTGGTTTCCTTTTTCTCCTTCTTGTGTTGCAATGTGCGAATTAATTAACATTGATAACTGTTCTGGAAAAGTGGTGATGGATTTGGCGGCAGGCTCCGGGGTTCTTGGAATCGTGGCAGCTAAGAATGGTGCAGCACAGGTGATTTGCACTGATTTAAACCCGGAAGCTGTTACCGCTTCAAAGCGAAATTGGGAATTGAATCATCTCAATCCAAAGCAGCTCAAGTCGTTACAATCTAACTGTTTTAGTGGGATTAAAGGTAACCCAGAGTTTGAAGGAAAAATTGATCGAATTTACTTAAATCCACCCGCTCTTCCTGATACTCAAGACAAGCTACAAGCGCGATTGGAGTCTGCCAAAGAAACTCCTGCGGGAGAATGGAACCGAAATGGACAGCGAGGCAGACTGGTAATGGATTCGCTGATTGTAGAGGGTAAATCCTATCTCTCACCAGGGGGAGAAATCCTATTCATTGCTACTAGTAAAAATGGCTCTCGACTCACTGCTCGACTGATGCAACAGTACTGGGGAAAAGGCATTGAGAATAGTGGTGATGATCCTTTAGATTATGCCATCAACTGGGAAGAACGGGGAGAGGCAAACTGGGCAGTTGTACACCGACTTGATATTCCGCTGAAGGATTACCATCTAGAGTTTGTTCCCCTCTATGAACAACTGGCTGAAGAAGAAGGAGAATCCTCGCCGTTTGTCAAACAGGATGGTAATTTGTACCAAAAATTGTATTTGATTCGCGCCCAAAATCATTAAAAAAATAACTCAAAAAGAAAGATGAAAAGTATAGTCATTTTTTGTAATGAAGATTTGATCGCGAATGTCACTCTCAATTTTTTGCTGCCTTGTTTAGTCGAGAGAGATTTCAAAGTTCATATCTTTTTATCGCAAAAACTTTCTAGAAAGGAAGAAGAGCGGGTAGAAATTTTGTCTAAGTTTAATTTTATGACGAAATCTTATACTAACCAAATTGTTTTTCCTTGGATTGAATCGAATGTAGAGAGTGGTCAAAACTATTTGATGACATTTAATCAACTCTTTAAAAAATATGATTGTTCGACCTATCGGATTCAAAGTACTAAACGAACAGAAGACCTAAATCAAATTATTGCTGTTTATCAAGAGAACAAACCTTATGTTAGTTTGTCTGTCAGAAATAATTTAATTATTAGTTCAGAAGTGATTAAAATCGCCAGTCGCTATGGTTTAGGGAAAATTTTTAACACTCATTCATCCAAACTGCCTGAACGAGCGGGCGTATGGTGTGCTTTGCGGGATCTGGCTGAAAGAAAATCTCTTTACGGAACCTTACATATTGTCGATCAGGGAATCGATACAGGGAGCATCATAGAAACCTACTCGATAGATATTGAGAGAAATTATAGCTATCTAAAAAATTTGTGTTTGATTTATACAAAAGGGATTCATTATTTTTTAGAAATGCTCGACAAATTGGACAATAAATGTTTTGAGATTCCGAGCCAGGTACAGAATAATAGTCAAAGACAATATTATGGGACTCCCACCCAAACAGAAGTTAATGAAATGGAAAATTTGGGTATAAAAATATTTTCTGAATCAGACTATTATGATATCATTATGTATTATTATGATAGATAACTTGGTTTATTTTTAAATCAAGAAGTAGCAAAGTCAAATAGTTTTGAGTCAATCACTTTATAGGAGTTTAAAATGTCAAATAATCAACCCATTAGTACAGCAACCGCAGAAAACTTCCAATGGGGAACGGGCTGTCAAGGATGGCATTTATTAGCCAATGACGATCTGACTGTCGCACAAGAAATTATGCCTCCCAAAAGTACGGGGGTAGTACATTATCACGAAGTTTGCCAGCAGTTTTTCTATATACTTGAGGGCGAAGTCACTATCGTGATTGAGGACAAAAAACACATTCTCAATGCTGGTGATGGGATGTTAATCTCTCCAGGAGCGCTGCATCAAATTAGAAATGACTCCAGTAATGACGCACATTTTATCGCCATCTCTTCGCCAAACAGCTTTCATGACTTTAAGGATAAAGCCGGAGAAGTACCGCAGGATTGGAAACCCGATTTCTTTCCCAGCCAGAAATCCTGAATCTTAACCGAATTGAACTAGAGTAATGATAAAGATCGCAGAAAAAACATTTCTGATAACAGGTGCTGGCACTGGAATTGGCTACTCCATTGCCGATCGCCTGATTACCCCGGGCGCAAAAGTGATCCTGCACTGCAATTCTCATATTGAATCCACCCAGCAAATCAGAAATGAATCTGATGATGAGGTCAATTTTCTAATCTTTTCTTCGCCAGAGTACTTCAGTGATAAATGTACTGAAGGTGAGGACTATTAAGTCTAGTTAATTCCCGGTTAATAGACATTTCCGATTATTGATCTAAAACCATTTAAAAAATGTATTAAAATTCAATTTTTGGAAATGTATAATCATGAGCTAAAAATTATGAAAAAAAGAAAACATATTGCTGTTTGGTCGTCTCCTAGAAGCGGTTCAACATTGTTAACACGAGCTTTCGAGCAGTTAGAAAGATGTCTTATTTTTGATGAACCTTTCTATAGCCCATACCTGGTAACTCATGGCTTCCATCATCCTCATCGCTCAGAGATTATGAGCTTATATGAAACTGACTATAGGAAGGTGATTGAAAAGATTACTGGTGACTTACCTGAAGGCTTTGACTTTTCATTTCAAAAACATCTAGCGAAGAATGTGCTGCCACATTTTGGAAGAGACTGGATCAAAGATATTAACAGTTTTTTATTGATTAGAAATCCAAAGAAAACTATATTATCCTACCAAAAAATACTTAAACAAGTAAGCTTTCATGATATTGGAATAGAGGCACTTTATAATTTGTTTATAGAAATCAAAGCATTGACCGAAAAAACTCCTCTAGTTGTTGATTGTGATAATTTCTTAAAACAACCGGAAAAAACTTTGAAGTTAATCTGTGATTATGTTGACGTTCATTATTCAGAAAGAATGCTGATTTGGCCATCAGGATTGCAAAATTCAAACCTGTTTTTTACGGGTTATTTATCATCCTATAGAGATACTTGGTATTCTACTGTGGCAAATTCCAGTGGATTTTTACTTGATGAAGAGAAGGATATCTGTTTCCCCGATGAGTTAATGCCTCTGCTTAGGGATTGTATGCCTTTTTATGAAAAACTATTGCAACATTGCTTGAATTTTAATTAACTTATAATGAAGATTGAAAACTTGCCAATCTCAGAAAAAACCATCTTGATAACAGGTGCAGGAACAGGCATTGGCTACGCGATTGCCGATCGCCTGATTGCCCAGGGCGCAAAAGTGATCCTGCACTGTAATTCTCATATTGAGTCCGCCCAGAAGCTAGCATCTGGGGCAAAATCAGATTGTGTTGTCATTCAAAAAGACTTATCCCAACCTCTAGCCGGACAAGAATTGGTGGAGGAAACCATTAAACGGGGATATTCCATTGATGGCGTGGTTAATAATGCCGGAATTATAACTGAACTCGACTGGGAGGAGCAGCCCTCAGTCTGGGAAGAAAAATGGCTCAAAACCCTTCAAGTTAATCTGATTGCGGTCAGTGCGATCGCTCGATGTGCGATTGAACATTTTAAATCTAAGGGGGGAGGCATTATTGTCAATATCTCCAGTCGTGCAGCCCATCGCGGCGAAATCCCAGAGTGTATGCACTATGGAGCCTCAAAAGCGGCAGTGAGTAATATAACCAAAACCATTGCTCGAAACTTTGCCGCCGATGGAATACTGGCTTATTCGATTTGTCCCGGCTTTGTGAATACAGAGATGACGATGAATGCGTTGGAAACCTATCCCCTCGACGAGATTTTAGCTGCTATTCCCCTCAACCGAATTGCCCAACCCGAAGAGGTCGCTGCCATGGTGGTTTTCCTGTTGTCTGGACAAGTTCCCTCGGCAACCGGAACCAATATTGATATTAACGGAGCCTCATACGTGCGGTGATAGGGGTTAGGTTTTAGGGGTTAGGTTTTGGGTTTTGGGTAAAATGCTAATTGTTCTTCTTTTCCCTTAGTTTTTTCATTAGAATGTTTAGCATTTTTCCTATTTCATCGCTGAGTTCTAAAACGGGCTGTAAATCAGAGTTTTTAAGGTAAGATAATCTGCCCGTAATTAGCAAATGTGTTTCCAATTCTTTGAGCGATCCATTCGCCATGGAGAGATGATGAATATAGTCTCCCAAATGCAGTCTCCCCTTGCCCTCAGCGATGTTAGCGGGAATCGAAATAGCAGCTCTTTGAATCTGGCGGCTCAATCCATAAATCTCAGTTTTCGGTAATTTAGAAGTGAGTTGATAACACAATATAACCAAATCCATTGCCCGATTCCACACTTTCAAATCTCGATAACTCTTAACTTCAAGCACCCCGATCACCTTTTTCGTTAAGTCGTTATTTCAAACCTAACACCCAAAACATAAAACCCAAAACATAAAACATAAAACCTAATCCCGAGCCACCGAGTCACCCAAAACCCAAAACCTAACCCTCAAAACCTAACCCCCAAAACCTAACCCCCAAAACCTAACCCCCAAAACCCTAAAAATGAATACTATCGTTCAATTATTTGAAGCCCAAGTCAAACGAACTCCGAAAACTATTGCGGTTGTGTTTGAAAAGCAACAGTTAACCTATGAGGAACTCAATGCCAAAGCCAACCAATTAGCCTGGTATTTGCGTACCTTGGGTGTCAAGCCAGAAACTCTTGTGGGGATTTGTGTCGAGCGTTCTATTGAGACACTCGTGGGACTATTGGGGATTTTGAAAGCTGGGGGGGCTTATGTACCCTTAGATCCATCCTATCCGACTGAGCGTTTAGAGTTCATGCTGTCTGATACTCAGGTATCAGTATTGTTAACGCAACAGAAATTAATCGAAGGAATTCCAGCATATCAAGGACATCTGGTTTGCTTGGATACAGATTGGCAGAAAATCACTGTAGAAAGCCAAACTAACCCCGTTTGTGAGGTTGAGCCGGAAAACTTAGCTTATATTACCTATACTTCAGGCTCCACTGGAAAGCCCAAAGGGGTAATGATGCCCCATCGAGCCGTTTGTCAAAGCTGGCGCTGGCTGCAAGAAACTTTTCCTTATAAACAGAGCGACCGCGTTCTGCACAAAGCCTCTCTCAGTTTTGATGTTTCTAGTCGCTGGGAGTTATTTTGGCCCCTAATGGCGGGAGCTTGTGTAATTGTTGCAAAACCTGACGGGGAGAAAGATAGCGCTTATATTGTTCGGCTAATTGCCAAAGAGCAAATTACCATTACTTATTTTGTTGCCTCAATGCTGTCGATTTTTCTCGAAGATCCTCAGTTGGAGACTTGCAAAGATCTTAGACGGGTTTTTGTGGGTGGAGAAGCCTTTCCGTTTGCCCTCAAACAACGGTTTTGGCAACGCCTGCCCAACTCCCAAGCCCTTGAAATTTATGGTTCTAGCGAAACCGTTATTGTCAGTTACCGCGACTGTCAACCCGAACCCGAACCCCGCAACTTTTCCATCACTTGTCCCATTGCTCAGTTACCCATTTACATTTTAGATCCGCAGATGCAACCCGTTGGGATTGGAGAAACTGGGGAAATTTACGCGGGTGGGGAATATTTGGTGAGGGGGTATCTCAACCGCCCAGAATTAACCGCAGAAAAGTTTATCAAAAATCCCTTTGAGGATTCACCATCGAGTCGTCTTTACAAAACCGGAGACTTAGCGCGCTATCTGGCTGATGGTAATCTTGAGTTACTCGGTCGTGGGGATCATCAGGTCAAAATTCGTGGTTTCCGCGTCGAATTAGGGGAAATTGAAGGGATACTGACTCAACATCCGACGGTGAGACAAGCAGTTGTTATTGTCCGGGAAGATATTCCGGGTGACAAACGCTTAGTGGCTTATCTGGTTAGCACTTTGGATAAAGAATCTCGAACAGCAATTGTACCCGAATTGCGAAAACTGATTCAAGCCAAGCTGCCCGAATACATGATGCCTTCAGCGTTTGTGATTTTGGATAAGTTGCCCTTAACGCCGAATGGTAAGATAGATCGGCGATCGCTTCCGACTCCCAATACGGAAAGACCGATTTTAGACCAGGAGTTTGCGCCACCGACGACAGAAGTTGAAATAAAATTAGCCCAACTCTGGAGTCAGGTTTTAGACATTCATCCCATTGGTGTAAAAGATAGCTTCTTTGAATTGGGAGGCAATTCCCTCAGAGCAATTCGGCTACTGTTCCATATCAGACAAGCTTTTGGCGTTGATTTGCCCCTACGCACCTTGTTAGAAGCCCCTACAGTTGCGAATCTGGCTGTTGCCATCGAGACATTTAACCACTCAGAAGCAGCGACAGGAATTGAAGGGATGACGGTGCAGGAGTTGCTCTCAGAAGCGGTTCTAGATTCAACCATTAAACCCAACTATACCTCTGTTGGGTCTGATACTGAACCCAATGGGATTTTCTTAACGGGGGCAACAGGATTTCTCGGTGCTTTTTTACTCGATGAATTGCTTCGACAAACTCAAGCCCAGATTTATTGTTTAGTTCGGGGCTGTCAGACTGCGGCTGAAGCAAAGCAGAAAATTACGAAGAATCTGGATCGCTATTTACTAGAATATGAACATTTTAACTCTCGGATTGTTCCAGTAATCGGGGATTTGTCTCAGTCTCGTTTAGGACTCGACGAACAACAGTTTGAACAGTTAACCCAAGAAATTGATATCATTTATCATGCTGCTACCTTCCTCAATTTAGCTTATCCTTACACAGCGATACGAGCAGCCAATGTGGGGGGAACTAAGGAAATTCTGAGATTAGCCAGTCAAAATAAACTCAAGTCCGTCCATTATGTCTCTTCATACGCCGTTTTTAAATCAACAGGATATTTAAACAAATCGACGATTGGAGAAGATGATAACCTCGAAGATTGTGGAGTTGTTTATGGGGGCTATAGTCAAAGTAAATGGGTGGCAGAAAAATTATTGAACACTGCACATTCGCGAGGGATTCCTGTTAGTATATACCGACCGGGAACAATTACGGGTCATAGTCAAACAGGGGCATATAATGTAGAACAAACCTTAGGTCGCTTGCTCAAGAACTTTATCGAACAAGGTATTGCTCCCAAGCTGAATATAGAGTTTGACCTGACACCTGTAGATTATGTGAGTCAAGCTATTGTTTATTTATCGAAACAAAAAGAATACAGAGGAAAAAACTTTCACTTAGTTAATACTCAATGTTTGCAGATGAAAGAACTTGTCGATCTAATCTGTTCTCTTGGCTACCCCATCGAGCAAATCAATTATTCTGAGTGGGAATCAAAAATGCAGGATATTATCTTAAATTCTTCAGAGAATATTTTAAGTCCTATCTTACCCTTTTTAACTCAAAAAGTTCCCGAAACTCAGCTAACCTATTTAGAAGTATCCTCTTTCACTCAACAGTTGAATTGCGACAATGCTGTGAAAGGACTTGCTAATTCAGATATTACTTGTCCACCACCTGACGACAAATTGCTTCGACTGTATCTAAGCCAAATTGAGCAGTTTTCATTTAGAGGTTAGGTTTTGGGTTTTGGGTTTTAGGTGTTAGGTTTTGGGTGTTAGGTGTTAGGGATTAGGTAAAACGCTAATTCTTTGTGGAAACGATAGATGTAACAGAGTTTTTCAGTCCCTAACATCTAATGTCTATAGCAAGTTGCGCTGGTCTCTTTATCAATTGTGACTATCGCTCATGATGCCGAAATCATGACGGAAAATGCGCGCGCGAGACGGAAAATGTTTGGCGACAGCCAACCCGTCAACACAGCCAACTTTCCGAATAAAATCAGCATTTCTCCCCCCTAAAACCTAACACAATATCCCTAACACAATATCCCTAACACCTATTTTTCATAAAGTACGCAACTTTGAGGTGCTAAAGTCAGTTTCTGGGGTTCACTTAATATTTCAGGTAAAGAAGAACCTATTCCCATCCACTCACTCTCGGAAGAATCTAGCCGTTTTTGCCAAGTACCGCTAATAGATGGAGTGGAAACTGTAGAGGGTTTGTCATTAAAGTTCAGTAGATAGAAAACCTGACTTTCCTGATAATTTCTCTGTAAAATAATTGTTTTTTCTGATTCTATACTTTCCACTACTAAACCTTCACGTTTAAGCTGTTTTAACGCGGGAATTTGACGGCGGAGTTGAATTAACTTTTGATACCAATTCCATAAAACCTGATGTTTTCCTTCGGTACGTTTCTCCCAATTTAAAATACTCTTTTTAAAGGTTTCTGGGCTTTGGGCATCGGGCGGTTCTCCGGCGGCATGAAAGGCTTCAAACTCAGCTTTTCGTCCTTTTCTAACGGCTTCAACTAAATCAGGATCGCTGTGGCTAATAAAGTAAAGAAATGGGGCTTCTTCCCCGTATTCTTCTCCCATAAATAACATCGGAATATAAGGAGAAAGTAATACCGTTGCGGCGGCTAACTTTAACGCTTCAAATGAGACTAAAGTGGTTAAGCGATCGCCTAACATCCGGTTACCGACTTGGTCATGATTTTGACTACAAACCACAAATTGAGACGGGGGACAATCTCCGCCATAACTACCATGAAAACGCTTTCTATCCTCTGAATAATTCCAGGAATAAGCAAACCCTTCTCGCAGTACTTTTTCTAAGTGATAACATTCGCCAAAGTCTTGATAATATCCTGTTTTTTCTCCGGTTAAAAGCGCATGAACACTGTGGTGAAAATCATCACTCCATTGGGCATCTATTCCATGACCGCCTTTTTCTTTCGGATCGATGACTCGGACATCATTTAAGTCACTTTCTGCAATTAACGTAAACTTTCTACCCTGTTGTTGAGATAACGCTTCTACTTCATGGGCTAACTCTGCTAAAAAGTGTCTGGCTCCAAAATCATAAATGGCATGAATAGCATCGAGTCGTAAGGCATCAATATGATATTCTCGGAACCAATATAGGGCATTTTCAATAAAGAAATTCCGCACTCCCGGACAATAACCATCATCATAATTAATCGCTTTACCCCAAGGTGTATTGTATTTTCCGGTAAAATACGGCCCGAAATCTTGGGTATAATTTCCTTCTGGCCCGAAGTGATTATAAACAATATCTTTTACCACTGCCATCCCTTGCTGATGGCAAGCATCCACTAAATATTTTAAGCCTTCTGGCCCCCCATAAGAGGCTTGTACGCCATATAAATAGACCCCATCATATCCCCAATTTCGACTGCCTGGAAATTGAGATAAAGGCATTAATTCAATGGCATTAATTCCTAATTCTAACAGTTGAGGAATTCGATCAATAATCGCTTCAAATGTTCCTTTGGGTGTAAATGTACCGACATGAAGTTCGTAGATAATTAAATCTTCTAACGGGATACTTTTCCAATTGGCATCATTCCAGTTAAATAAATGATGATTAACCACAACAGACGGTTTATGAACATCTTCGGGTTGATAATGAGAAGCGGGGTCCGGTCGATGAAGTTCACCATCAAGGACATATTGATAACGACTTCCGGCGGGGACATCATCTAGAACAATTTGCCAATGTCCATCTGTTCTTTTATCCATCGGAATTAAACGTTCTTCCGGTGTCCAAACTTGCAGCGTAACTTGTTGCCGTAGGGGTGCCCAAACGGTAAACTCACAACGCCCATCACCTAAATAATTTGACCCTACTCTCATCTTGAATCTATCCTTATTGTGAACTCACTTGTTAGTGTTTGGGTTTTTGCGTTTTAACAATAACCATCACAAGAATATTAGTATTTTTTTTGTTCCACAGAATCAGTCTTGAGGCAGACTGGAGTCAAGCGGCTTCCATCCTAACTTTTCGGCTATAACTTGCCGTTGATTTACCAAGTAGATACTGACTAAAGTTAAACTCACTCCTAATGATTGTAGCGGACTAAGAACTTCTCCGAGGAATAAATTACCGAATAATAGGGCAAAAACAGGCGTGAGGAATGTTAGAGAACTCAAACTGGTCAGAGAGCCTTTTGATGCTAGATAAAAGAATACACCATAGGCGATCGCAGTGCCAAAAGTTGTAGAGTAAGCCAATGCCATCCAACCAGACAAATCAATATTTTGCCATTGCGCTGATTCTAAACCAGACGACAGGGCAAACAAAGGTAGTCCCCCTAAAATCATGTGCCATCCTGTCGCTACCACTGGGTCAACGTGTTTACACACCCAACGAATTAAAACGGTACCGACTGCCATCGATAAAGCCGCTAACAGCATTAACCATTCTCCATTGTGAAATAAATTATTCACAGAGAACTCAATCCCATCTAAGTTAAATCCACTTAAAATCCAAGCATCCGGTAAGCCAATTAAACTAATGCCACCAACGCCAATTCCTAAGCCCAGCCAGCCCCAAAAACCGACTTTATCTTGAAACAGCCATAAAGACAGTAGCGCCACTGCTAGGGGCTGAGAATCTATCATCACAGACCCCAAACCTGCCCCAGTCTGGGCCAGTCCAGCCGCTAAAAAGCCTTGAAATAAGGTTCCATCTACCAAGGCAAAAATACTAATCCAAAACCAAGCTTTCCAGGTTTTCGGTTGAGAATATCCCCGAATTGCAGTATAGAGCAATACCAATAAGCCAGCGGGGACTAAACGCATCCCGGCTAAGAAAAAAGGAGTGGTTTGAGGCATTACCCCTTTCATCGCCACCATCGCCGTCCCCCACAGGAAAAAGGGGGAGATTAAAATAATCAGTTTACTCGGGAGTTGAGTTTCACTCCATTTAAGCTGCATGCAATCTTCTCCAACTAAAGCTGAACCGTTAATTTAAATAAAAGATAAATGATTATTAATTTTTGTTAAAATGTTAATGTATTTTACTGTCTCGCGGTTAAAACGTCTAGGAAGTTGAGGAAGGTTGTAGTCATTTGTGCTTTATCATTGGCAAGAGTACTTCCAACCCAGATCTGCTGTTGCCACGAAGAACAAAGAACAAATAACTCATTACAAAATCTATGATTTGGCCGTTTAAACCAAGATATAAAAAGCAAATTGCCCGAATTGAAATTGCAGGGGCGATCGCCAGTGACACTCGTAAACAAGTATTAGAAGCCCTCAAAACCGTTGAAGAACGCAAGTTTCCGGCGTTGTTATTGCGAATTGATAGCCCTGGGGGAACCGTTGCCGACTCTCAGGAAATTTATACGGCGCTGAAACATTTACAAGACAAAGTTAAAATTGTTGCCAGTTTTGGGAATATTTCTGCCTCTGGCGGAGTGTATATTGCGATGGGCGCGCAACATATTGTCGCTAATCCCGGTACAATTACGGGCAGCATTGGGGTAATTATACGAGGCAACAATATTGAAGGCTTGTTAGATAAAGTCGGTGTTTCGTTTAAAGTGATTAAATCTGGCCCCTACAAGGATATTTTGGCGTTTGACCGAAAACTCAGCGATCCTGAACAACAAATTTTACAAGAATTGATTGATACGAGTTATCAGCAGTTCGTCAATACCGTTGCAGAAGCCCGTCAGCTTGATGTTGAAGCCGTCAGAACCTTTGCTGATGGCCGCATATTTACGGGGGAACAGGCTGTAAAATTAGGCGTGGTAGACCGTCTCGGAACCGAAGAAGAAGCCCGGCGCTGGACGGCTGAGTTAGTAGGGCTTGATCCAGAAAAAACAGAATGCTGTACCTTAGAAAAGCCGAAATCTCTAGTTAACCGAGTCCTCAGCAATAGCTTTAACACCTCAGCCTTAACTGCGGCGCAAAATTGGGTAGAATTTGAGCTAGCAACCAGCGGTTTACCATTGTGGCTATATCGACCCTAAGTTAAAGTGGAAAAGAAACCGATGTAAAGATGGGAGGATGGTTTGTGGAGTGGCGAGTTCAGGCAATTCGTGGGGCAACTACAGTGACCGAAAATTCGGTGGAAGCTGTGACAGAAGCTGTGATGGAGTTATTAGAAGCGTTTGAAACCCAAAATCAACTCCATCCTGAACAACTCATTAGTATGACGTTCTCAGTGACTCGAGATCTCGATGTTATTTATCCCGCTGCGATCGCCAGGCAACGACCTGATTGGGATAATGTTCCTTTATTGGATGTGCAGCAAATGTATGTTCAGGGCAGTTTAGAACGCTGTATCCGCTTCATGGCTTATGTTAACTTGCCCGCTCACCAAACTCAAATTTATCATCTCTATCTGCGAGGAGCCAAAGACCTCAGGCCCGATTGGAGTTTATCTTCTGTGAGTTTATCGTAAGGCAATAACTTCACTCTCATCTCTGAAATTATGCCCAATTATCGGGTATATTGCCTCGTTTTATTACCGTCACCGCAATAGAATCTAGCGCTTTTCCATTGGTTAAAATCTGAAAGTGGGTTAAGTCGGTTTTGCCATTGCGGAGCGTCTGATTTGGGAAACGCTATCATAGTATTTGATAGTCAAGAAGAAAGCTTAAAATTTTATCAATAGATTCATGGATTAAGAAAGAAACCTTGTTCTGTTTGATAAAAACCTGTATCTATAAATTGTAAAGCTCGATCTATTTCTTCTAGCACTAAATCTTTAATACTCAGTCTATTTTCTTGGTGTTTCCACTGGAAATAGAAAGCACGAAGAAAATTCTGTATATTTCGATAAGCACAAAGTTTTTCTATCGGGTCTGTGAGGATTTTTCGCCAAGGATACTTCTCAAAATCATCCCAAACAAAATGACCTGAGGGACGACGGCGATCTGGTTCAATTAATGTTTGAAGCCAAGCACTAATTTGTTCAATCGTTAAAATATCTCGTTGACAAATACTAACGGCTGATCTTGCTAATCTTTCTTCTTCTGAATGGAGATAAACCGATGATATGGGGTGGCGAAGTTTGCTTGAAATTGCACTTAATAATCGGATTAAATCTGAACGATTTAGATAGGAATTTCTGCTAAGAATATCTATAGAATCTGCCACATGAGCGATGCCATGCGCCCACCCTTTTTCTGAAGAAACATAGCCTCTTAAATCCTGTTCTTTTTCTAAATACGTTAAGTAAAGTTCCAGGCGATCGCGAATTTCTTTTTCTTCTAAATAAGGATGAGAGCGATCATAATCGGTTAAATCATTAAGAAGAAGTATAGAATAAGTTCTTAAAAATACTCCATCGCTTTCTCCTTCTCCCAAACCTATTTTAATATTGCGTTTAGCACAATCAGCAAGCTGCAACAGTTCTTCGTTATTATAATAGGTACGATCATGCCATCCCCAAATCCAAGAACTTAAAATCATATAGCTGTAGTCTCGTAATTCCCATTCTACAGCCCCTAAATTCTTCAGTAGAGTTGGTGTTAACTGAGTGACTTTATCCCGCTCATCAACAATAAATCGATTGTCTATAATGGATTTTAACAAAGCTACATTCATCTCAAAGCTTAATTTTTTATAGATGGGAATATTGAAATTTTTTTTAATTGTATAGCACTACGTTCTATGACTCTTGACATTTACGGGAATCTCACAGTCTGTTATTGTCTACTTCTGACTTCAGAATAGCTGACTTGCTGACTTCTGACGCTTCGCGTAGCGCTATACTGGTACTCTCAGTATGAGTTTGAAAACAATATTTAGATTCAGCAAAGCTATCAGTTCACTGAATCTATGAAATTATGCCCAATTTTCGGGGATATTAGCTCGTTTTCTTGCCGTTACCGCCACATAGTCTAGTGGTTTTCCATTGGTTAAAAATCGATGTAAATAATAGTGTTTTTGGGTGACTTCTAAAATCCCTTCCTTCACCATTCGATGATAGAGTTGACCGAACTCAGCCGCCTTTTTATATTCAAAGGATTCTGTATTCTCAAGCTCTTCTAAAATGTAAGTATTCACATTAAAAGCAATCCATCCATCTGGCTCAATTAAATTAAATGAATTAATAAAACCTTGTAGAGGAAAATGACAACTGAGAGAGGAACAACACACTAAACAATTAAATCCTCGGTTGTCTAATTCTTGTTGTGCAGTAGGGCTAATATTCGTTAAATCTTCTACATAATATTTTTCATAAACACCCGGATAATCTCGTTGAGCCGCTTCAGCCGCTTCAGGAACAATATCAACGCCAACAATAGATTTAACACCGTATTTAGCAATATTCTTACCAAATAATCCAGTTCCTGCCGCAATATCGAATATCACCAGTGATTCAATATCTATCTTAGCTTGAATTACCCGGGTAACAAGCAACATTGCTAAGGTTTCTGGGGATTGATAACGAGTCATTGAGCAGAACTTTTCGTAAAGCATGGGAACTTTAAACAGTTCAGCATAATTTTGTAATATAAATTTTTTTTCACCGCCATCTTCTACTAGAAAAAAATACTCTTCATTTCTGAAATCGCTGCTACTTTCTGGAAAACGGATTTGATAGTCAGTCTGAGTCATTTTAATTGCACCTCAATTTCTTCAGTTTTAATTTACCATAAGGATCAACATTTTGGGAGAAAATAAAAATCAACGAAACAAACGAAAACATTGCATCAGTTTTGAATAGGTATAATAAATCTTCTTTAGAATTATTTTTACCTCAATTGATCGACGATGTAATTATAAGTAAAAAGTCAATTGGATTGTCAAGGTTAGTAATCGTGAATAGAAGCTAGCCTTTTAGTTGATTTCAACAATAGGCTTTAACTAACATATTGTCAAAGCCTCTCGAGCAGTTATTTTCAATTAGCAAGTTAGAGATAAGTGTTCATGAGCAACGCAATAATCACTCAGCCAATAACTCATCGGTTTAGCCCAAAAATATGTAGCATAACCTTCACTCACTGCTTCACTACTTTCTCGGTAAAGAAGAGAAGGAGAATTATCAACCACATAAAAGGTATGTCCTTGCTCATCTTGGTAAATCGGATCTTTTATTTTAGTTGCCCGAGTTCCTTGAATTGCTCTTCCAGTATCCGCTGCTGCATCAATAATCCAGCCTGTTGATTTCATGGAATCAAGCATTTCAAAAGTAACAATAGGTGCATCATCTTCATCGATTTCTACCGTATTAATAAAAATATCATAACTCCTAAATTCTTGCTGAACTAAATTAATATTACTCCTTCTGCGTAATAAAGGGTCAATTCCTTTACTTGTTAAATATTTTAAAACGCCATAGGCGACATTACCCGAACCAAATACTGCTACTTTATCATTTTTACAAATGCCTCCTCTTAACATAATTGCCTGCATCATTGAAGCATATCCTGCTAAAACACTATTTTTATAGGTGATATCTCTGGGAACGTTTAATAGTTCTATTTCTCCTTGGGAAACGCGAATAGAGATTCGATTAGTTACATCAAAGAGTTGGAGGTTTTTCGGTTGAGCGCAATGCTGTAAAAAATGCTTTCCTGATGCACCAAAAGGATGAATCCAACCGACCATCGTTTGATTGTTTTTAAAGTATTGATAGTCTTGAGGTTGAGGAACTTTAATACAGTAAATTACATCTGCCCAAGCAAACAAACTTTCCCTCGAATACCCCCCCGATCCCCCATAATCTTCGTCTGGAATATCTAAGTTTTCGCCATAGCCTTGTTCAAATCTTCGTTCATCTTCTGAACTACATTCCGGTAAATGTTTGGGTAATAAACCCACTCTTTTTTCATTGGGAAAATTGGGCTTTATATAAGCAATTTTCATGTTATTTATATTGTAAATTTCAGTGATTAAAGTTCTTGGTATTGAAAGTTTCTGCGTCCCACAAAGAAGTTCCAGTCTAAATAACCCGCATTTAGTTTTCTATTGCCTGTATCCGGATCAAAAGCGGTTCTACCGTGTAGAATTCTGAAGTTTTGAAACAGTAAACAGCTATGAGATTGCAGACGAAATTGATATTGATAATCTGGATTTTTCAAATAGCGGAAAAAAGTATGATAGGCTTCATAAAACTCCTCTAATTGGTTGAAAGGCAAATAAGGTCTACAGTTTCGCTTGCTAAAACGAACTGTTTTTATACTTCCGTTTTGATCGCATTCAATAATGGGAGCTGTATTACAAAAACGGTAGTGATGATGGTAATCAACTAACCAATATTGTACGGGAGTTTGTTGCAAAAGTTGAAAATATTTAGGATAATCTTGACGAAAATCTTCAGCCACCCGAAACCCATCTACAATGACAGAATCACCGCCTGAAGTTTGATTTTCAACACAATATAAAAACTGGGCTAAACGATGTCCTCCCCAATAACTTAAATCATTATGAGGCGGTAAACCACAGCCATCACGAGCGGGTAAAGTATCAGGTTTCTTGGCTTTAGTTTCTAAGGAAAATATGGTGCCATAATCAATATTATAAATCGGCCCAATTGATGATAGAAAAGATTCTAGCTCATCGGGTGGGAGATTTTCTAACACGACAAACCCTAAACTAAAGAGTTGATTCATCCAAGTATTCGGATCATCAATCGTTTGAGTATTGTATATTTGAGGTGAGTGTAAATTTAGCTTATCTTTATCCCATAGAATATCATCCTCTGACTCTATTTTAGGTTGAGGATCGTAAGCATTTTGCAGTAACCATTCAATGGAAAATGTACTACGATGAGCCGGGGTTTCATCCCAGTCAATAATTAAAGTTTCCTGATTTAATTCGACTGATAAAGGTTGCGGTTTTTCTGGGCGATCGCTAATATTTGGATCGTAGAGTTGTTGGTAAGGTGCGGCATAGCGACAACTCGGACAATTTTCTCGTAACCAAATATAGTGAAATCGTTTATTTTGAATCGTAATAAAAGGTTTAGTTTGGGTGGCTGTCATTTTTACTTTCCTTAAAAATCATCTAAATTAATTCCACGGGGAAGACTCCGGCTGTTTCAAGAGCTGTCGTCGAATAATATTCGCTTGTTTATGTATTTCTTCATAACTATTTCCGACTAAATTAACCGTTGCCAAAGCAAAACCACTGCTACTATTTGCAGCAATTTCTTGTTGAGGACTGGCTCTAATCTCTACATTAGATATTTCTTTAGCTAAGTCAAAATTAAATAAGTTGTTAGCAATATCTTTTCCGAAAGTTTGAATATAAAATATCCCTCCTACTAACCCATTCAGAGTGGGTGTTTTAGGCATATCACCCATACCGATTTGAATCAGTGCAGTATAAGGACCGCCTTGATTTAAACATTGACGATAAAGTGTTGCAGATATTGGTATCATCCGTCCGTTAATTTCCATGATTTTAATGTCTCCAGCTTGACTCACGAAAAATTCTACGTCAACAAACTGGTTATCAAAGCCATACTTAATTAACTGTTGGACTATTTCTTGATAGGCTTGATTAAGTTGAGATTGAATTGATTCAGGTAAAGTTGAGGGGAAGGTGAAATCGGCAAAACATTCCGGATAATTTGAATAATAATGACTATCGGAAATTCCCCAGATAATTATTTTTCCATGACTCACACAACCATCAACACAACATTTATAGGGATAATTAATATATTCTTCAATTAAAATTGAATGATTATTCGCTAATGGATATTTTTCTAAATCTAAGTAACTTTGTAAAAATGCTGATAAGTAATCAAGATTATCTGTAATGATGTTATTGTAATTTACGATAGTATTTTGTGCTTCCTGAAGATTAGAAACTTTAGAAATTGATGATGAACAAGCGGTTGTACAAGGTTTCATGATCCAGGGAAAAGGAATCTGTACAGTTTCAAGTTGTTTGAATAAATGATCTTTCTCTTCGAGTAAACAAATAGCATATTGACTAGAGGCAAAATCAATTTTTTGATGAGTATAATATTTGTGCAAACAAATTAAAGAAGATTCAACACTTGTCCCTTGTAAATATTCAAATTCTTGACTCAGTTGTGCTTGGAATAAACTGGGGATATCACGAGTTGCCAATACAACTTTAATATGATGCTGTTGAATATATTGACGGCATTCCTCTAAGTATTTTGTAACATCAAAAGTTGAGCTAAAACCACTTAATTCTATGGGTGCATCTAGAAAGTGAAACTCATACTTTTCTTTGTTAGGTATAGTTTGGCAGTTGAAGTAATCAATAGATCTAGGACAAATAACTAAAATTGGAATAGGTTCCATAATACTTTAAGGCGTTAACAGTTTATCTTTTTTCTGTTCTTCTAAGTAGGGACTATTGTGGTGAGGTTTAGCAAATATTTTATAGACAATTGGCTCAAAAAATTCTAAGGGCAATGTATCATAATCTGGATCAAAACTATTTTGATCGTAATGGTGACAAAAGTCTATTGTTGCTTGATAATAAGGATGTTCTCGATATTTTTCTCTAGCATAACGATCTAAACCGCGATAATGCGCCCAGTAATACTTGACGAATATATCATGATGTTCAACAATCCAACAAATCTTTTCAGAAACATAAGGCTGAAGCATTGCAGCAGCAAATACACCATGATTATAAGGCGCTAAAGTCCCGCCAATATCATGAATTAATCCAGCAATAATCATCTCTTCATTTTCACCATTCCGATAAGCTCTAGTGGCTGTTTGTAAAGAATGATCATAACGAGAAATTTGATAGCCTTCGTAAGCTGTTTTCAGTTCTTTGAGTGCGCTTAAAATCTGTTGAGGTAAGTTGGAAGTATATTCCTCAAAACTATCACACAACAGGTCATAATCTTGTTGATTACCCTCTGCCATTGCTGTAAATTTAACGTGCTTCATGATTTTAAATCAGGAGTTACTAATTTTTTTTCTGAATTTTCAACAGCAGTAAACGGTTGATTTAAGAAAAAATCTTCAATATTTCCACGCTCCCGAATGACTTTAATTTCTCCATTATTATAAGCAACTTCTGCCGGATAATTGTGCAAAGCAAAATTAGTTAAAGAGTGATTAAATCCATAAGCGCCACAATTATAAATGACAATGCGATCGCCGATTTCAAGATCTTCTGGAACATCAACATCTTCTATCATCATATCTAGCGGTGTCGGTAATTTACCGCCTATCATTGCCTTTATAGTTTTGCTTTCACTTTTTCCTAATACTTCCATATATCTGCTAGCTTTTTTCATCGTCGGTCTTAACAGTTGATGAACACCACCATCAACGATAATAAATGTTTGACCTTGAGATTGTTTAACATCAACAACTTCCATCAAATAACATCCCGCTTCCCCCACAATATACCGTCCCATTTCAACAAGACAATGATAGGGGTAGGGATTTTGATCGAAAATCTGTTGCAATTCCTGACCAAAAGATTCAACATCAAATTCATCATCCACCCAATTATACGGAATACCAATTCCGCCGCCGAAATCAATCGTTGAAATTGAATAACCCTGCTGATTTAGACGGTTAGCAATGGCAATTGTATTTTGCCAAGCGGCGAGTAATTGTTGGTAGTCTAAAACATTACTTTCTGTAAAGATATGAATTCCAGTTAAATTGAGATGACTGAGATCATTAATTTCTTTGATTACAACTTCAGCTTCTGTCTCATCTACCCCAAATTTACTGGCACTGGCGGCAATCGTTTGTATCGTTGCTTTCGGTTGAGAATTTTGAACGTTATCGCCACCACACTGACTATTTTTATCACTATTTTTCTGGCTAATTTCGCAACTTTGATTCGTTCGATAGAAAGGATTAATCCGAATAAAAACGTTTTGTGTTTTACCTAGTTTTTCAGCTAAATGATTTAAGCGACGGGCTTCATTAACGGATTCTAAGGCAATGGCATTAATTCCGGCTTCTAAGGCTGCCGCTAATTCTGTATTGGTTTTTCCTGGCCCTGTGAATACAATCTGTTGCGGTGAAAACCCGGCTTTAATCGCTGCTTTCAACTCTCCCGTTGAACTGACATCTGCCCCGCAGCCTTGTTGAGCTAAACTATGACAAAGGGTTAAATTACTATTGGCTTTGAGTGTATAGAGAACACTGAAATTGTCAGGTAAGTATTCTCGCAGCTTTAGATATTGACGGCTAATTTTATTGAAATTATACAGATACAAAGGTGTTCCGTACTGTTCGGCTGCTGTTTCTATTTCCTGTCCGGATAAGAGAATTCGCCTCATATTATCTCCATATATAGAATAACCCAGCCCACGCCAGTAAGATTTCACAGGAACAATTTACCTTCAAAAACATTAGGTGGCTAATACTCATACATTATCTCATTAAGCTGCTGGACACTCTAGGTTATTTTATTCTTTTTTAAGATACCACATATTTTTTTAGCCGTCTTAAAGTCGTCAAAAAATCAAGTTGCTAACTTAGAGTACTAAAATGAATAACTATAGTAATTGACAAAAAATAAACAACGTGATACTAATTCTTTTCAAGAATCAATCATATTAATTGGACGGCGTTATCAAACATCATGCCATATTAATTTATGTTGCTAATTGCAGTCAAACAGAAACAGTATTAGAAGGTGTAAGGAGTGTGTCATGATAAAATTACATATTTGTCAACCTTTTTTAGAATTATTTTAGAAAGATTTAATTTTTATGTTAGCTTTGTACTTTTTATACTTTTTATACTTTTTACCTCAAATAAATTAAGGGGCTGATCAGATCAACCCCTTAAGCTACAATCTTAAGATTTTTAGGCTAAAATTGTAGCTTTTCTAGTTAGTTTTGTAGCGCTTGCATACTTTTTTTGTGGGTTTCCGGTTCAGTTCTAAGTTCAACATGAAGTGTATCGATTCCAAGTTGTTCTAAAAGTTTGAGAATCTTTAGGTTGAGGTCTTTCTCTGCAGCAAAGTAAAGGTTAAGATCATCTGCAAATGCCCGAATTTTAATCACACGAGCATTTCCTTCAATCTGACTAAATCGAACTAAACATTTCTTCGCTAAGCCTTCAATAGTTGGAATCAATACTTGAATTCCATCACAAACTTTGGCGGTTTGACTAGCAGAAATCCCATCAATTTTAAGATCCCAATTAATCCCCCACATCAATTGACCATCTGTTTCCTGAGACCAGTTTTCGACAATCCCAGTAATCATTTTAGAGTTAGGCAGTTTTGTGACTGAACCCCAACTGGTTACCAAAAGAGTTGTACTTCTAAAACCGATATTAACAACTTTTACAAAACCAGATAACCCAGAAACAAATAGCCAATCTCCTTCTTTGTAAAGACCATCGGTATAGATGATAACAGTACAAAACCAGTCATAGATCATATCCTTGAGCAATAAACCCAAGGTAATCCCAGCACCCCCTAAAATACCAACAAGGGCAGCAGCGGAAGCACCGAGAAATAATTCACCTCCCTTAAGAACTAACAGGAAAATAGCGATCGCTTGAAAGACTTTAGGAACAAACAATCTTAATAGATCATCGAGTTCTGTATCGGTATGGAAGACTGTATCTACCATAATTCTCCCAAACACCGATGCCATTCGATACACAAAATAAGCAATCACAAAAATAACTGCTAGGTTCAGGCTTTTGTTGATAGCTTCATTCAGCTCAACACTAATGTTGTCTGCTAAAATCAGTTGTACAATCCAGAGTCCTGCAATTAATAATAGCAAACTGGTACAAACTTTTATGATGCTGAGGGCATCTTCTCCGAGATCCCGATTGGGAAAAACGATACGGTCAACGCTTCTGGCAACCGTCTTCGGGATAGATCGCCTCAGTATCTGAGTAATCAATAATGTGACAACGACGAGAATAATTTCGGTGACGGTAAAAATATTCTCATAATCAATGTTTTGCAATGTTTCCCAGAACTTTTCCATCAATTTTACTCCTCAGGTAGACATATAATACCCCACATTGATATCACACTTTGGTTTGAACTACAACAAAATTTATTATTTTATTTCACCCATTTTTTATGAAATTTGGTAAATTATCTATTGACAATCAATAATTTAATTGATAATAATCTTGCTTGACTAGAGCGTAGTTCATGATGCGATCGCAAAGTATGATGTTTGCAGTATCGTTTCACAAGACAATTATGATCAATTGATGCTAGTCTATGGTTGATTGTTAACGAATATATAGACAATTTGAGTGAGTGAGGAGTGTATTTACGTGATGGACAACATGAAAAAAGATAAAATAACTTTCAATACAACTTATTCTACAAAAGACTTTAATCATAAAAATGTTAATCGGAAAAATCCAGTAAAAAATATTGGAAAAAATTCTTTGTTAGCAACAACCTGCTTGTGGTTAATGACTCAAGGAATATTAACAAGTCACACCGCTGCCCAAGAAGTTATCAATTTACCCGAAGAACAGACGAATGCAACTGAGGAAATTGAAACCGTTAATGATCTTGAACAAGTTCGTCAATATTCACAAGATTTAACCCGAAGTCGTCGTCAGAAAAAGTCTCAAGTTACCTCTGTTTCTCAATTATCCGATGTACAACCCACTGATTGGGCATTTCAAGCCTTACAATCATTAGTCGAACGTTATGGCTGTATTGCAGGTTATCCAGACGGAACTTATAAAGGAAATCGCGCTTTAACCCGCTATGAATTCGCTGCTGGGGTGAATGCTTGTTTAGAACGAGTGAATGAGTTAATTAATGCTTCAACGGCTAATTTAGTCACTCGTGAAGATTTACTGATTTTACAACGATTACAAGAAGAATTTGCCGCAGAAATTGCCAGTTTAAGAGGAAGAGTCACTGTACTCGAAGCCCGGAATGCTGAACTTGAAGCCAATCAATTTTCTACCACCACTAAACTACTTGGGGAAATTATTTTCAGTTTTCAAAGTGGTTTAAATGATGTAGAAAACGAAGCCCCGCAAACCAGTTTCCGTGATCATCCCACTCTTAATCATCGCACACGCTTAATTTTTGATACCAGTTTTTCCGGTGAAGATAGACTCAGAGTGAGGATAGAAGCCCGTAATATTAATCAAGGCGTTTCCGGTGGTCGAGGCATGGCAACCCTTAATTTTGCCGGAAATAATAATAGTCAATTTACCGCTTCTGATATTAACTATCGATTTCCCGTTGGGGATAAATTTAACTTTATTATCGGAGTTAATGATACTGCTATTGATGACTTTGTGCAGATTCAAAATCCTCTCTTTGCTTCCGCCAGTCAAGGGGCATTAACCTTTTTTGGCGCTTATAACTTCTTGGTTTATCCCAGCAGTCGCGGTAAACAAACAATTGCAGGTCGCTATCAATTTAGTGACTTTGCAAGTTTTGAAATGGGGTATTATTCCCGTAATGGCTTAGATGCAACCGAACAAAATGGCTTATTTAACGGTACATTTGGTTTAACGACTCAATTAAATATCGGGGATAATCAAAACTGGGGCGTGAGTTTCACTTATACTCATACTTATGACCCAGCCAAAGATGTATTGTTAGCTGAAGGTATTGGTAGTCCTCTGGCTAACCGTCCCTTTGGCAGAAACGCAACCACTGCCGAAAGATTTGGCATTACCGGCTATTGGGATATTACCTCTCAGTTTCAGATCGGAGGATGGGGGGGTTATGCTGTTGCAGAAGCCAAAGAAGGCTTTTCAGAAGGGAATAATGCTGATATTTGGACTTGGGCAGCAACCGTGGCATTTCAAGATTTATTGAAAGAAGGAGATGTTATCGGTTTAATTTTTGGAATGCCGCCTAAACTCACTGATAGTGAAGCGGGGATAGAAGATGAAGATACCTCACTATTATTAGAAGCTCAATATCGTATACCATTGTCGGATAATATTATGATTACACCCGGTTTCTTTGTGGTATTTAATCCCGATCATGATGCCGATAATGATGATGTTTGGGCAGGTATTGTCCGCACCACATTCCGATTTTAAGCCACACTGTATTGAGTATATTTTCGTGTTTAAGGTGGCTGTAATCCTAATACAATATCTTCTCTGCGGACACCCATCTCCACTAATTCTTCATCCGGGTGCGCGATCCGTTAAATTCGGCTTCAGTCAGATTTTACCTTGTTTAATATCAATGTGAATAATGCTGCGATAAATATAGATTTTAGTATTTGTAATTTCAGTTAGCCATCTCATTTTCCTAAAGAGAATGAGTGGCAAATCTTCATCCCTCTAATTTTTCTCGCTGCCATACTCACCTTCTATCTAATTGATTTAATAACTATCGCACTAGTTATATGGAGGGTTAATCCTGATGAAATTGTCCATAAATATTACGTTTGTCAACTCTAAAATTTTAATAAAGAATTCTCTTTGGAATATATATGAACTTTAACTCCTAAAGTTCATAACTTTATGAATTGACAAATTGTGTTTTTTATGCATAAAACCCGATCTTCATTAGCTTATGAACCAATGTAATCCTCTCTAGAGCAAGGGATTTGCGCGAATATTACGGCGGATTGAGCCCTACCCTGTGAGCCTGCCATAATATTCACAGATTACTGTATTTTTTATCTAGTTTTATCTAAGTTCAAAAAGTTTTGTAAAAGCCCTTGCAAAATTAAAATTTTGTCTTAATAATAAAGAGTTATAAGATTCTATAAACCTCTCACTGTAAAAAATAGTGCCTTTTTATACGATTAGTTAAATGAACGTTATATCAGAATCTAAAGAAAAGTTTAGTTTTACAGTTTTCACGATTGGAAGATAACAAGCATTGTCTGAATGGACCCGTCAATCGAAGCGTTGATTGAACTCCGGCAAACCGATTAAATCATACAAACAACTAGAATTAGGAGATTAACCTGAATGGGTAGAATGCAGGTAAACCGAAGGAATTGGCAGACTAATCAGTTTACCCTAAAATCCAGAGTCACCGGAATCATCTTAGGGGTGAGTTTAGGATCGCTGTTAATTGTTGGGGTTTTGGGTTGGTGGCAGACTCGCACAATGTTCCGAGCGCGGAAATATGATAGTTTAACCAACGCTAGAATTGCTAAACAATCAGCAATTGAGAGTTACTTCCAAACCCGCAGAAACCATGTTGCCACCCTGAGTGAAGATCAGATGATAGTTGGGGCAATGGTGGAGTTTGGCTCTGGTTTAAGAGACCTGCAAAGTCAATTTATTGCTCCAGAAACGGCTGAGCAACTTAGATTCTATTATGATAAGACGTTTTTTCCCCTACTGCGTCGCAATCTTGAAGTCACACCAGAGTATGAAAACTATCGTCCAATTAGCCAAGGCAGTCAATATTTACAGTATCATTATATTGCGAATAATTCATTTCCGACCGGGCAAGAAAACCAACTGAATGATGCGGAAGATGGCAGTGAATATAGCCGTGCTCATGCTAAATATAATCCGATTTTTCGGAATTTAATCACTAAGTTTGGCTATGAAGATCTATATCTAATTGATTTTGATACTGGAGAAATTATCTACTCTGTTAACAAAAAAATCGATTATGCCACTAACTTAGATCGCGGTCCTCATCGTCTCAGTCACCTCAAAACAGTCATTGATAGAGTCCGAAATAATCCCGGTCAGGGTTTTGTTCAAGTCGAAGATTTTCAGCCTTATACCCCTTCTTCTGGGGTTCCCATGATGTTTTTAGCAGCGCCCATTTATAACGGTTCTTTTCGAGTCGGAATTATCGTGGTGCAACTTTCTGTTGATGGGATTAATCAGATCACAACTGCTAATCAAGATTGGGAAAGTGAAAACTTAGGTGAAACGGGAGAAGTGTATTTAGTGGGACGAGATTTGCTGATGCGGTCTGCTTCTCGCTTCCAAATTGACCAACCCGAAGCTTATTATAATCAACTAGCCGATGAAGGGGTTCCTCCTCAAACCATTCAACTGATTCGGCGTTTCGAGAGTCCTGTTTTGCTGCAACCCGTCGAAACAGAAGCAGCCCAAGCAGCCATTAACGGAACTATAGCCACTAGAGAAGTTGAAGATTATCGCGGGGTTGAGGTTTTGAGTTCCTACGCGCCGCTGAGGATAGAAGGACTGCGTTGGGGAATTATCTCAGAAATCGACCAATGGGAAGCCTATCAACCGTTGTATGATTTGCAAGCATTTTTGCTGGTGTTGATGGCGGTTGTGATTTTATTACTCACTTGGCTGGCGAGTTTACTGGCAAAGCGTTTTCTCAAACCCCTGAATACATTAGTTGAAGGGGCGCGTCAGGTGAGTCAGGGAAATCATGATGTGCGAGTTGAGATTAATTCCAAAGATGAATTTAACGAACTGGGTCAAGCCTTTAATAAAATGGCTAATGATTTAGGGGATCAAGATCAACGTCTTCTGCAAAAAGAACAGCAAAATGACACATTGCTAGAGAATATCTTACCCCCTGCTGTGATTGAACGAGTTAAACAAGGAGAAAAACAAGCCGCTAGCCAAATTCAGCAAGCAACAGTATTATTTGCCCGAGTTGTGGGGATGTCTGAACTGACAACAGAATTGCCTCCAAGCAAAACCGCAGAAATTTTCAACACATTAGTCGATGAATTTGATACTATTGCGGAAGAATATGAGCTAGAAAAACAAAATGCAGTCGGCTCAAGTTATATGGCAGTTTGTGGGTTATCAAAAGCCTATTTGGATCACCCCGAACGGACCGTTAATTGTGCTTTTAAAATGCTAGAAGTGATTCCACAAATTAATAGTAAATATGGGATTCATCTTAAACTGCGAATTGGGATGCATAGCGGCTCGATTAATACAGGGATTATCGGCAGCCAAAAGTTCGTCTACAACCTTTGGGGTCCAACGATTGCCACTGTTATTTCTATTGCTTATGCCAGCGATCAAATTGGTTCTAATAGTATTATTGTCAGTCAATCAGTCTATGAGCGTTTGCATGAAGAACATACCTTTATTCCTTCCCGCACCGTGAATATCGAAGAAGTCGGAACTCTGAAAATTTGGCAATTAATCCCGGAAACCAATGCATTTTCTGAGCAAGTTAACCTAGTACAAACCTCATTTACTCAGTTACTCAGCAGAACCGATCAAACCGCTACAGTGTTTTACGATCATCTGTTTGAGATTTGTCCCTCCTTCAAGCCGATGTTTCACAAAACAAGTATGGATAGCCAACGGCAACAGTTGATGAGTACCCTGCAAATTGCGGTGAATGGTTTAAGTAACCTCAAGGAGATTTTACCCACTGTACAAGATTTAGGTCGTCGCCATGCCGGTTATGGGGTAAAGCCAGAAGATTATGACCCGGTGGGAGAATCTTTAATATATGCCCTACAAAAGCAACTCGGGCCGAAGTTTACCCCCGAAGTTAAAGCGGCCTGGATAGAAGCCTATGCCATCCTCAGTGGTGTGATGAAATCAGCCACACCCGATGTCCCGGCTAAAACGCCAGCACAGGTTAAGAATTAGTTCATCCGTTATTTATTCTTACGTTTGTTGTTTGTCCTTGCCCCCGATTTTGGCAGGGAATGAATGGATGCTTCGCTATTTCATCAATAGGGGATTTATATGATATGCGGTTGATTAATAATCCTGTAGAGACATTAAATTTAACGTTTCTATCCAGAAAACTGATTTTTAAGATCGGTTTATTCAACGGATTTCATATTAGAAGGCAAATCAATAACTAATAACCAATACCCAATCACAAAAATTATGGATCAATCACTCATCATTTGGTCGTTCATTCTCATCTTTGGTGTCCCGCTGCTGGCGTTGTTGTTAGGGGAATGCCTCGCCATCTTTGAAAAACGCAGTAGCGCTTTAACTCCTGTGGTGAGAAACCTGCGCCGCTATATTTTGCCCTTGGTGGCGGTATTGGTGGTGATGCAACAATTGCTGAAACTCAGTAATACTGAACTTTCGGTTCGTTTAGTTCAAACGGGGTTTTGGCTGGCTGCGATCGTTACTCTATTATCCTTTATTAACGCAGTTCTCACTCCCAATCAACCCAAACCCGGTTCGTTTCAACTGCAAATTCCCAACCTATTTTTCCAAGCCGCCCGCGCCGCTGTCATATTGCTACTGTTAGGTCAACTGATCAATAACACTTGGCAAATTGACTTAGGGGGAATTATTCAAGCCCTGGGGGTAGGGTCATTGGTGATTGCCTTAGCCCTACAAGATACCCTCAGTAACTTAGTATCTGGGTTTCTGCTGCTGTTTTCCAGTCCGTTTAAAGTGGGAGATTGGATTGAAGTCGGAGATTTTCAAGGCCGAGTCAGCGATCTGAATTGGCGGGCAGTTACTCTGTCTAATACAGGGTTTGGATTTGATATGGTCATCCCCAACGGTACTTTAGCCAGGGCAACAATTGTTAACCATGCCCGAGGGGGAAGTACACCTTGGACTTGTGTACAAATTGGCTTTGCTTATCATCATCCCCCGAACCAGATCATTGCTATTTTACAGGAGATCGCTAAAGGTATTCCTTATCTAGAAACGCCTTTCCCCGTTGTGGAGTCTTATGATGATTCTGCCATTACTTATAGCCTCTGGTTTCAAGCGATGCCAGAGAAAGCTTGGGGGATTAAAGTCAAACTCAAAACCCGGATATTTTACGGGGCGAAACGCTACGGCTTAAATATTCCCTTCCCCACTCGTACTCTCTACATGAAAGATAGCCAAGATCAAGCCTTACAAAATCCTCAGGAAAAGATTTTAACATTTTTGCGATCGCTGCCTTATTTAACCACACTCAATCCACAAGTGCTTCAGCAATTATCAGAAGAAGTAAGACTGCGATATTATGCTAATGGAGAACAAATTATCCGAGCCGCAGAACCGGATGAAGGCTTATATATCATTCAGGAAGGTAACGTTGTCTTGACGGTTAAGGATGTTCAAAACAAAGAAAAACAGGTAGATTTGGTAGCCGATGGTGAATTTTTCGGGGAGATGGCATTACTTCCAGGAGAAGTCAGTCCTGTTTCTGCAACCGCCCTGAGTGATGTCACAGTTGTTGTGATTAATCATGTCACGGCGAAAAGAATGATTGATACTAATCCTCGATTTGCTGTCGAAATGAATCAGTTTATTGAGGAACGTAAAAAAGCAGTGCAACTCGCACGAGGAGTCGATACCATTGCAGTTGGCAGCCAAAATGGTAAGAAGAAGAAGAAAAGTTTAATTGATGTTATTTCTTTAGAAGAGTTCCCATATATTCCACGGGAAATAGACACAGAAGAAGAGTTCCCATATATTCCTGAGGAAATAGACACAGATCCAGATATAGACATAGACCCAAGCTAATAGTAGAGTATGAGGAAAAATATGATGATCCTGTCATGGCAACGGACAATTTTAATCCTATTTGTATTGACTCTCAGCGCCTGTACTCAAAATAATTCAAATATCACACAGAGGCGTAAAAACGACCCTCACGTAGAGTTTATCAGCGCTACACAGGTTCCGAAGGCATTACCGTCAGACGAGTCTGTCTCCTCAGCTAACCCTCAGCAACTGACTGCTGCAGCAAATTCTATTGAACTACCCAAGGTCAAACCGTTAGATGTACGAGCCGATAATATTAGCATTGTGGGTAGTACATCTATGGCTATTTTAAATCAAAAAATCTACGACCAGTTTATTAAACAAGGCTTTTCGGGTCAGATTGATATCGATGCCACGGGTACAGGTTCAGGGATTAGACTGTTTTGTCAGCGTCAAGATCTTGATATTGTTACCACTTCCCGGCCTATGAGCGAAGCGGAAAAAGCAACCTGTCAAGCCCAAGGTCGTCAAGTCGTTGAATTTCCGATTGGGAATGATGCTTTAGTGATTGTTGTCAATCGTCAAAATACGTTTATTCAGAATGCCACAGTAGAGCAATTAAACGCTATTTTTTCAGCAGAAAGATGGTCTGATGTTAATCCCAGTTGGCCGAATACACCCATTGAACGGTTTGTTTCAGGGCCTGTTTCTTCCACTTTAGATCAATTGGTAAATGTTGTATTTTCAGGGGATAAAAATCCTGTTCTCACGGCTCCTAATACTCAAATTTCATTTTATGATGAACCCTTAGCCCAAGGCTTGAGTGGCTCTAGATTTGGCGTTGCATTTTTTGGCAATTCATTTTATCAAAGCCAAGGTCAAGCGTTAAAAGCTTTGAAAATTAATGGAGCTGAGGTGAGTGCAAAAACCCTAAGTAATGGCACTTATCCTTTCCCTCGGAAGCTTTACTTATATACAGATGCAAACGTCATGCAAAATAAATCCTCAGTCAGTCGATTTGTTAACTATTATCTGACGAATGTCAATGAAATGATAGAAACTGCGAATTATTTTCCCCTCACTCCAGAAGAACTACAAACCGCAAAATTAACCTGGTTAAATGTTATGGGAATTCAAACAAATATTACTGAAAATAATCAGGATGAGGATGAGGATGAAGAACTTCAAGATTTATGATAAAGCTTATTTTTGCTGGGTTTACAACCCGCCTCTATTGAGTTCATCAACGCTTATAATCTTTAAGTATGAAGTGACTCGAAGATGAGGTATAAAGTGATGAAGTTGATGCCGTTTTGTTCTATCTTAGCTTTACTATTGATCAATTTTTTAGTATTTCCTCTAGACAAAGTCTACGCAATAACCGCCTTTGATATTGTCTGTGAATTTAAATATAAAATTGGAGATCAACCCCGGGTTTGGGCTGAAGCAAGCGGCACAACATTAATGCAGGCTCGAAAAAGTCGTAAACGCGATATTGAGTTGCTCAAGCAACAGGCTGAAGCTGCTGGATTATCTTTTCAGGCAGTCTCACTTTTCTGTTAAGATCCTTGGGGGGGTGATTGGAATAAATTTAGTTTTTAGTTGTTAGTTGTTAGTTGTTAGTTTTTAGTTGTTAGTTTTTAGGTTTTCTGTGGTACGGTAAAACGCGCTTTTATTCGTTATAATCGATCTGTTAACATAGGAGAACTACGGCTATAGAAGTGGTCTCAATCAAGCTACCCCGACTTAATCTGTAGCAATAATTTAAGTATTTCATATAAAAATAAAGATATTAATATCAATGTTTACTAATGAAAGAATGCCAACTTTGCCAGCGGCAAATGGAGCGATTAACACTTCATCATTTGATTCCGCGACAAGCCACTAAACGTAAAAAAGCAAAACCCAGTCCCACAATTGAAATTTGTTCCGCCTGTCATCGCCAAATTCACGCTTTATTTGATAACAAATACTTAGCCAATCATCTTAATACTTTGGAAGATCTCAGAAATGAACCTAAAATGCAGAAATTCTTGAATTGGATGAGTAAACAGCAAAGTGATAAAAAAGTTAAAGTGCATCGTCAACGGTAATGATTCAAACTCTACAGTGATCCTGTGCTGTACTCAGTTTAAAGTATTAACCGATGAGATGAAAATATCTCTCTAAATCCTAAGAGAGTTAGGATCTTAACTTTTGAGTTAGACAGTGTTAGACAGGCTATTTTAAACAACTGTAGTTTAAGTCGAGTATCCCCCGTAGTTCAACCGGGGGAGTGTGTCAAAAGAATTTAAGCGGTCATATTTCTAGAATATTGTATTGTTCAACTCAAGCCGCATTAGCTAATACACCATTGCCATTCAGTAACTCAACTGCTTTTTGATACTGCACATCTTTTGCTGTTCCGACATCAATTAATTTCAACGAATTTACAGGTACAACATAATCAGGTTTAATACCTAATTTATTAATATCATGATGATCTGGCGTTTCATATCTAGCCACTGTCACCGCTAAACCTGCGCCATCAGATAAATCAAATAAAGATTGAATTAACCCTTTACCAAATGTCTTTTCACCCACTAATACAGCCCGACGATTATCTTGTAATGCTCCAGCTAAAATTTCACTAGCGCTAGCCGTTCCACCATTAACTAATACCACTAACGGTGCTTCGGTTAAAGCATCACCACTGGCTTCAAAACTGCCTAAAAACCCTTGACGATTTACGGTATAAACCACAGTCCCTTGATCGAGCCACTCTTGAGCAATTTCAACTCCAGCTTGTAGCAACCCTCCCGGATTATTGCGTAAATCTAGAATATATCCTTCTGCTCCCTGTTGTTGGAGTTGGGTAATGGCATGAGCCACTTCCTCAGGCGCATTGGCGCTAAATTGACTGAGACGAATATAACCAATGGGGACTTGTTCATCGGAGGTGCGTAAGTCTGCCACAACGGGGTTGAGACTAATGCGATCGCGCACTAACTGAATCTCTTCCAACTCTTGGGTTTCAAAATGTTGCACCGTGAGGATAACCGTACTGCCCACTGGCCCTCGCATCTGTTCGGCTGCCTTATCCAGGGTGAGTTCATCTGTGGTTACGCCATCAATTTTAATAATGCGATCGCGCGGAGCAATATTAGCACTCGCAGCCGGAGACCCATCAATGGGAGCAATCACAGTCAGTTGGCCGGTTTCTCCATCCAGGGCAATTTGTAATCCGACTCCCGTCAGTTCTCCTGAGGTACTCATTTGTAAGCTACGGTACTGCTCAGGCCGCAGCAGACGAGTAAAAGGGTCATCTAGGCTTTTGAGTAGGGTTTCGATGGCTGCGTAGGTTTCAGAGCGATTTTTCAAGGGTTGTCGTAATGCTCGTTTACGCACAAACCACCAATTTTGATGATTAAATGAGTCATCAATGTAGGCTTGGTTAATGATACGCCAGGTTTCACCCACTAAGTTTTGTTCTTCTGTGAGAGCCTGAGCCGGTGTTGCCGGCCCTGCCAGTAACTGAGCCAAGGCGAACCAAATGACGAAAACAATTTGAAGAATGGGTTTGTACATAAGACCAGGTTTTCAATTTTTCTTAACAATTCATTAAAGTGGCATTTTTGGGGGAGAGAATGGCTAGATTTTCCCTCGCCTCAAGACTTAAGGGCGGTTTATACCCAGAAGTAATTCGGAGAATTTCCTATGACTTTTCTGAAATTCTAGTTAAAGCTATGTTACATTTTTTATCGAAGGGGTAACACAGATGGGAAATTACCTAAGCTGTCAACCCAATTCTGTGAGTCCCCCGATTGTCTCAGTTTAAAAGAGATAATCCCTAGATTGATCGCACTCGTGATTTTGTTCTCAAGCCCAGTGATAGCGCTGGTTGAAGTCACAAGGTTCACGAAACAGATCGGACGGTTTAGGATCTTCGTTTTTAAAGCGACAGCGGTTTAACAACCCACTAGTTTCGCCTAATTCACTGTAAAACGACAGCAATTTATAAATTCTAGGAATTTCAGCTTCATGTTTTCCAAGGAAGTTACAGAATCTTCTGCTTACAAGTGGTTCGATGAACGCCTAGAAGTACAGGCGATCGCGGACGATATCACAACCAAATATGTTCCACCCCACGTCAATATTTTCTATTGTTTGGGTGGAATCACCCTCGTTTGCTTCTTGATCCAGTTTGCCACTGGATTTGCAATGACGTTCTATTACAAACCTACTGTTACTGAAGCATTTACTTCAGTGGAGTACATCATGAACGACGTTAACTTTGGCTGGTTAATTCGTTCCATCCACCGCTGGTCTGCCAGCATGATGGTATTGATGATGATCCTACACACATTCCGTGTGTACCTCACAGGTGGTTTCAAAAAGCCCCGTGAATTAACTTGGGTCACAGGTGTAATTTTAGCGGTTATCACTGTTTCCTTTGGTGTGACAGGCTACTCTTTACCTTGGGATCAAGTGGGATATTGGGCGGTGAAAATCGTCTCTGGTGTACCGGATGCGATCCCTGTTGTCGGTTCATTAATTGTTGAATTGATGCGGGGTGGAACGGCTGTAGGTCAAAGCACTTTAAGCCGTTTCTACAGCTTACACACTTTTGTTTTACCGTGGTTGATTGCAGTGTTTATGTTGCTGCACTTCCTGATGATCCGTAAGCAAGGAATCTCAGGTCCATTGTAAAGTGAATCATTTAAAGTTAGGGGTTACTTGATTAGGTGAGCAATCTTCTGTCAGAGTAACTCCTGCTACACTAAATAGATAAGCTTTGCAATATTGATAAATACAGATCCGTATTGCCTGTTCTCAGGTAAAAATACTAGGAACTAGGAGAATCTATTAACTTATGTCCATTTTGAAGAAACCGGATCTTAGCGATCCAGCATTGCGTGCCAAACTTGCCAAAGGCATGGGCCACAACTACTACGGTGAACCCGCGTGGCCAAACGACTTATTGTATGTGTTCCCGGTTGTAATTTTAGGAACAATTGCATTAGTTGTCGGTTTAGCGGTATTAGACCCCGCTATGATTGGAGAACCTTCTAATCCTTTTGCCACTCCATTAGAAATTCTACCTGAGTGGTATCTATGGCCAACTTTCCAAATCTTACGGGTCGTTCCCAGTAAGTTGCTCGGAATTGCGTTAATGTCTTCTATTCCTTTAGGGTTAATGTTAATTCCCTTTATTGAAAACGTTAACAAGTTCCAAAACCCTTTCCGTCGTCCAGTTGCGACAGCAATGTTCTTATTCGGAACTGCAGTCACTCTGTGGCTTGGAATTGGTGCAACTTTCCCCATTGACACGTCTTTAACCTTAGGCTTGTTCTAAGTTTAAATCTGACCTACGGTCATAGATGACTGAACCCATCCTTTTAAGTAAGGGTGGGTTATTCATTTTATTGGAATCAATCATTCAGAAGCCTTTTACCGCACAGGATAAAAAGTATGAGGTATTCCAGGAGCAGTTGAGTCTGATAGAACAGAAACTTGACTGAATCTTGAAAATTAGATTATTCAGAGTTAATGGTATGGGCGGTACTGGATTTGAACCAGTGACCTTCTGCTTGTAAGGCAGACACTCTACCGCTGAGTTAACCGCCCAAATTTCGGCGCTAATAAATAACTATAGCAGAAAACTGTAGAATGGGAACACTTATGACTAAATTTTTTTGGAGGAATCGCTAAAGCCGCCAATGCCCTCAAGTCGAACCCACGATCGGATCACGTTATGGAGCTTGCCTGTCGTTGCTAGTTTAACCTACGGACAGACTCGTAATAGTCACCTCACATTACTGGTCACCGGATCTTTTCTGTTCAGTGGTCTGATGTTCGGGCCAGACTTAGATATTTATTCCCATCAGTTTCTGCGTTGGGGTTGGCTGCGATGGCTTTGGCTTCCCTATCAAAAAAGTTTGCGGCATCGTTGTTTCTTATCCCATGGCCCGTTAATTGGAACTGCAATTCGTTTACTCTATTTAGGAAGCTGGCTGATTATTTTTTGTCTCGTGGGATATGTGTTATTTGGGCCACTGTGGCAAATTGAGCTAAATTTAGAAGCAGAAATTAAAGGGGCGTTGATTGGCTTAGCGAATAATTTTCGAGAAGGATTAGCTGTTTATATTGGCTTAGAACTCGGAGCCATGAGCCACTATTTAGCAGACTGGCTGAGTTCGCGTTATAAACAGCTTCAAAAAAAGGGTTGGATCAATGTTCTTCCTGAGATCAAAATACAACGCCGTCCCAACCCTCAGGAAACACAACAGCTTTCTAAAAAAACTCAACCCAAAAAACGAACTAAAAAAGTTGACAGTAAAAACCAGTCTGTGAAACATTAAAAAAGCCTCTCACTGATATCTGAGAGGCTCATTAACTAAGGGGGTTCGGGGGTGGATAAGTCCCACGCCATAAAGCCAGGTGGATATATCTGAACTTCGTTCAGTACCCCCAATGCGTTGGCGTTGGGATACAGCCACCGCGCTCGCTGATCGATTCCCTTCGATGGGGATAAGATCAGCAGTCCAATATTTTTTCTAACAGACCAGTAAAATCTGTTAGAATCTGGATATGGAAAGCAGAACTTACACATACCGCATTCATCCAGATATCGACCAAGAAGCTAAAATGCTGAACTGGTTGGAACAATGTCGCCGCGTCTACAATTACGCACTGCGGCAACGAAAAGACTGGATAAATAAATAGCCGTAAGTGTAGAGTTAATGCTTGTAGTCTCAGACAGGAATATATCATTCCGGCAGATGTTCCATACCCTGACTACTACAAACAGCAAAACGCACTGACTGAAGCTAAGAAAAAAATACCTCAGTTCAAGGCTGTTCATTCTCAAGTTCTTCAAGATGCTCTCAAGAGACTTGATAGAGCATTCAAAATGAGACTTGAAAGACAGTTTGGCTTTCCACGCTTCAAAAAAGTTGGGCGTTACCGTTCGTTTGTATTCCCTCAGTTCAAATCTAATCCTGTAACAGGCAGACAGATAAAACTTCCCAAAATAGGCAAGATACCAATTGTTTTGCATCGAGCTATCCCCGACGGTTTTGTTGTCAAACAAGTTCGAGTTTTGATGAAGGCTTCGGGCTGGTATGCTCAATTGATTTTGCAATCTGATATATCTATTCCTGAACCACTGCCTCATGGCGAACCATTGGGGATTGATTGGGGAATTTCTAGTTTTGTTGCTACTTCTCAAGGTGAATTGATTGATAATCCTCGGTTTTATATTCAATCTCAAGGCAAGCTTAAATGGCTGCAACGAAGATTGAGCAAGAAACGCATAGGAAGTAAATCCTATCAAGCCTTGGCAAAAAAGATATCTTTGCTGCATGAGAAGATTGGTAATCAGCGAAAAGATTTCCACTACAAAACCAGTCATCATCTGTGCCGTCAAGCTGGGATGATATTTGCGGAAGATTTGAACATTTTGGGATTAAGCAGAGGAATGCTAGCCAAGCACGTTCTTGATAGTGCGCCTGGTCAATTTCTCAGTATTTTGGATTGGGTTGCCCTTAAGACTGGGACTTATCATCAAAAAGTTGATGCTAAAGGGAGTAGTCAACTTTGCCCCGAATGTGGTGAGTCGGTGCCTAAAGACTTGAGTGTCAGGATACATAATTGCCCCTATTGTCATGTCGTCATGCCTCGCGATGTGGCTAGCGGAAAAATCATAGTAAATCGAGGTATTGCACAGGCAGCGCCGCCAGAGGGGGTCTCCCCCATGAGCGACTGCCGCAGCCGTTGAAGGTCTAGCGGTCAAGCTGGGTGTGGAGGAAGACTCCTGCGAGTCCCGATGAACCACCAATTTCTCAATGTGAGTTGAGAAGCCCAGGCTGTAATCTTTGATTACAGCGTTGGGAGTATGTCACCAATTCAGTAGTTTGTGTTTATCTCATCCACTCTAAAACAGCGTCTTCTTTTGTATTTGTATGACGTTGTGGAGTTTCACGATTAAACTTGAGGTGAACTGAGCGAGTTTGTTCGCCATCGGCTGCAACCGCCATAATCGGATAATCAATCATGCCATCTGGGAAAGACATTTGGAAGCGGAATGTTCCATCAGGATTGAGTTTCACCGGTCGCCCAGCAATTGTAACTTTCGCATCAGGTTCAGTTGCACCATGAATAATTAATTCAGCATCAGCAACTAACCAGAACTTCCGAGGACGAATGGGAGGAATAGACGCTGCCATCCCCACACCAGACATTCCCATTCCAGAAGCCATCCAACCTAACGCTGCACCAGACATACTCAAACCCGCACCAGAAGCCGTCATACCCATTCCAGAGGTAGTTAAGCCCGCACCAGAAGCCGTCATACCCATTCCAGAAGCAGTCATACCTACACCTGAGGTAGTGAGTCCCATTCCAGAAGTGGTCATACCCATTCCAGAAGTGGTTAAACCCATTCCTGAGGTTGTACGACTCATACCCATTCCAGAAGTGCTTAGACCTATTCCTGAGGTGGTTAGACCCATTCCAGAAGTGGTTAAACCCGCACCAGAAGCAGTCATACCCATTCCAGAAGTGCTTAGACCTATTCCTGAGGTGGTTAGACCCATTCCAGAAGTGGTTAAACCCGCACCAGAAGCAGTCATACCCATTCCAGAAGTGCTTAGACCTATTCCTGAGGTAGTTAAGCCTATTCCAGAAGTGGTTAGTCCAACACCAGATGTAGTTAAGCCCATTCCAGAAGTCGTTAAGCCCATTCCTGAGGTAGTGCGACTCATACCCATTCCAGAAGTCGTTAAGCCCATTC
>CAYSWY010000025.1:0-77863 GCA_964434975.1 uncultured Lyngbya sp. | reverse complement strand
CCTCGCTTATATCCCCCGTTTAAAAACAGGGGGCTTTACGCTTCGCCACCGTAATTCCCAATTTGATTTCTAAAGTTGGGCCGTAGAATTCTACGGGATAAGCTAAAGTATTGACCGCACAGAAATAAGCAGCGACAAACCCACATAAGGCAATTCCACCCAAAGAATAAGACAGAATGGCTTCACCGGAGAAGATTAATACTCGTTTTGCCCAAGGTAAGGGTTCTTTGATAATGTGCCAAATACCGCCACCAATAAGTAGTAAACCGACGTAAATATGACCGCCGACTAAATCTTCTAAACTGCTAATACTGGCAAAATGAGTTTGGTAGCCATAAATCACCAGTGGGTCGAGAGTGGGGTTACTAATAACGCGAACAGTTTGAGTGGTGGCATCATATAAACCGCCAAAATACATGGCTTTTGCAGCGAGTAATAATGCCCCTGCTCCCAAAAATAGCAAGTGATGCCCGAGAATAATTCCTAACTGTTTGGGGTCATCCCATTCAAAGTGAAATTTCTTCCCAGGGCCAGAAGCATCTTTGAGGTCATTAGGACATTTAAAGGTATGGAATAATGCACCTGCCCCTAAAACAGCCGATGAAATTAAATGCACAACTCCAACAACAAAATAGGGATAAGTATCGGTAACAACGCCGCCATCTCCTACACCTAAACCCAAAGTTGCCAAATGAGGCAATAGAATTAATCCTTGTTCTCCCATGGGAATATCAGGAGTATATTTGCTAATTTCAAATAGCGTAAATGCACCTGCCCAAAATGTGATTAACGCGGCTTGAGCCACATGGGCGGCAATAAATAACCCTGACATATTGGCAAAACGGGCATTTCCTGCCCACCAACCATACTTAATTTTGGTCTTTCCGTAACTTTGCATCTTGATTGAATCTCCTTAAATAGATTTCAGTTATTTCAACAACAAATAACCAATGATTAACTTGAAACACCCTCAACTAAGGTTCTGAATAAGTCAGCATTTTGCAAAAGGAAATAAGCGAGTAAAGCCCCACCTGCACCACCGACTAAAAATCCACCGCGAAATTGATTCCATTGTTCTCGGTCTTTTAACCAATAAAACAGAATTTCTTTAGGTTCAGCCGGATTTTCAATCTGATACCAAGACAGGGAAATTGTGATAAAACCGACAACAACAATTGTTAGAATTAAACCGAATTGCGTTGCAGCCTCGGGTTGCTCAATGGGATTCAATACAGTTAACGGCCCCGCCAAAAAGTAACCATGAGCCATGCCAATTTCTAACCCCCGAAATAGCGGTGAAATACCTTGGCGATAAATCGGTAAATTTCGTAAAAACAGAATTGTTGGGTCTGAAGGTTTAACCTGTCCCGTCATTTTCAACAACTGGGCTTGACTGGGTTCAGGTGTAATAAAATCACCGACAATGAGGCTAAATTTTGCGGCTTGCGATCGCACTCGGATAGCGTGCCACAAATGACCAAACAGCAATAAAATAGCCAGGACAAAATGAGAGGTTGCTAGCCAAGTGCGAGACGTGACTACCCCAGCTTCAGTTACCGATAAACCCACTGGCCCGTAAAATGTTGTGGGATAAACGGTATCGTTAACCGTGACAAAATAGGCGGCTAACAATCCCATGTAAGCCAGCGCGCCTAAACTGTAAGATAAATAGGCTTCTCCTGACCACAACAACAGTTTTTGCGTCCAAGGGTAAGGCGTTGTCCGAATATGCCAAAAGCCGCCTGCTATTAAAATCGCCCCGACATAAATATGACCGCCGACGACATCTTCCAGGTTATTCACCGCTGCCATGCCCGCGTCTCCTTTAGCACCCACCAAATAACCAAAGATAGTCGCTGGGTTTAATGTCGGTTGAGTCACTAAGCGGACAGACTCTATTGCCGGGTCATATAAGCCACCGACAAACATCGCTTTCGCCACCAACAGCAATGCACCACCGCCCAATAGCAGTAAATGAATGCCGATAATAGTGGTCATTTTGTCTTGGTCTCGCCAGTCATAACCAAAGAAACCAGAAAAGCTTTGATTTTGAGGTAAAACATCCGGCCCCAACAGCGAGTGATACAGTCCACCTGCGCCGAGAATAGCCGAACTCACCAGATGGACGACACCAATAGCAAAGTAAGGATAAGTATTAACAACTTCTCCACCCTCTGCCACACCTATTCCTAAACTGGCTAAATGAGGTAATAAAATTAACCCTTGTTCGTACATGGGTACGGCTGGGTTATATTGGGACAGTTCAAACAGGGTATAAGCCCCAGCCCAAAACACAATTAAGGCAGCTTGGGCAATATGCGCCCCCAGCAACTTACCGGATAAGTTCGTTAAACGAGCATTGCCAGCCCACCAACCATACTGGCGTGGGGGCATTGAAACTGTTGTACTCATTAATTATCTACCCCCATATTCACCGCCACCTGCGCTCGAAAATCTACTCCTAACGCCGCCGCCGTCCGGACTCGTAGCGCGTGCCAAATATGACCCAGCAATAATACTCCAGCCAAGACAAAGTGAGTATTGGCTAGCCAAACACGAGCGCTAGTCACTGCAACAGTTCCATCAATTGGTCCATAAAATACTTCTGGATAGGCAATAGTATTATATGTGGCGAAATAACCCGCTAGGAAACCCATATAAGCCAAAGCGCCTAAACTGTAACAGAGGTAAGCTTCCCCCGACCAATACAGGATACGTTCCGCCCAGCCAAAGGGTTTAGTCACGATATGCCAAAAGCCACCGAGGATACAAAGTAGCCCCACCCAAATATGACCACCCACGAGGTCTTCTAAGTTATTCACCGCAGCCATGCCTTTTGCACCTTGTAACCCAAACAGATAACTAAAAATCTGACCAGGGTTTAATGTCGGGTCTGTGACAACGCGAACATTATCAATCGTTGCGTCATACAGTCCGCCCCAAAATAAGGCTTTAGCAACCAGCAACCAAGCCCCGAAACCCAGTAGCATCAGGTGAATACCCAGAATACTGCTGATTTTGCCTTTATCAGTCCAGTCATACCCAAAGAAACCGATAAAGCCGTTATCTTCACGTAATACATCTGGCCCTAACAGCGAGTGATACAGTCCACCTGCACCCAAAACTGCCGAACTAATTAAATGCACCACTCCAATGGCAAAGTAAGGGTAAGTATCAACAATTTCGCCCCCAGCCCCAACGCCAATACCCAAACTGGCTAAATGAGGCAGTAAAATTAACCCTTGTTCATACATGGGTAAACTGGGGTCAAATTTCGACAGTTCAAATAAAGTCATCGCCCCAGCCCACAGGACAATTAAGCCCGCATGAGCCACATGAGCCCCGAGTAACTTACCCGAGAGGTTGACAAAGCGAGCATTTCCCGCCAACCAGTCATATTGTTTTTGAGCCACTGCAACGGTCATGAAGCCACCTCCTGAGGAGTTTGGGCTTTTCTGACTAATTCTTCCTCTTGTTTGCCTGTACGGAAATCAAACCCAGCGGCGCGCAGGGCATGGAAAATATGACCTTGCAGGAAGAAGAAACCGAGCCAAAATTGAGTATTGGCTAACCAAACTCGAGGCGTTAAAGCCCCTGTGGGGTCACGAAAATAGGGAAATTGTTCGATACCGACGTTTAAGGTTTGCCCATAAAATTCGGGAGGATAGGCAATAGTATTGACGGAAACAAATAATGTAGCGATAAATGACATCAACGCCACAGCCCCAATACTGTAAGACAGATAAGCTTCCCCTGACCAAATGAATATCCGTTTTGCCCAACCAAACGGTTCTGTCAGAATATGCCATATTCCACCGCCAATACAGAGAATGCCAACCCAGATATGACCGCCCACGAGGTCTTCTAAGTTATCAACCCCAGCTAACCAAAATTTACCGCCGCCATCAAATAAATAGCCGAAAATAGTGGCGGGGTTTAATGTCGGACTGGTGACTACCCGCACATCACTGATTGCGGTATCATATAAACCATCAAAAAACATTGCTTTGGCTACCAATAAAAACGCACCGCCTCCGAGCAATAAGAGGTGAATGCCGATGATGGTAGTCATTTTTTTGCTATCTTCCCACTGATAACCGAAGAAAGAAAACTTCTCTTCCAGGACTGCTGGCCCTTTTAATGAATGGAAGATGCCACCAAAACCAAGGAAAGCTGAACTAATCAGGTGCAACGCCCCAATGACAAAATAGGGATAGGTATCGACTATTTCGCCTCCAGCCCCAACACCCCAACCTAAAGCCGCGAGGTGAGGTAACAAAATCAGTCCTTGTTCATACATCGGGATATCTGGGTTGAACTGAGACAGTTCAAATAGGGTATAAGCCCCTGCCCATAGGACAATTAAACCCGCGTGAGCCACATGAGCCCCGAGTAAACGTCCCGATAAATTCGCTAAGCGACCGTTCCCAGCCCACCAGGGAAATGACTCCCCTTCTGCTGGAAAGGTTTCACGTACCATACTGGTCATTAGATAGACCTCCTTTTATTGGGATTAAGTTGCAGTAGTACTGTACCTAATTGAAAATTATAATCAACAAAAACAATGTCAATGTCAAGTTTTTTGCAACTTTATTTTGTTAAATTACGTTAAAAATTTGTTACTTTTATTTATACTTAGCTAGAGTCCTTATTGTGCAAGGGTTTTAGTTAAGATGACGAGTGAGATAAAGAAAAAAGAATCGAAAAAGCTTGAGCTTTTATTGAGAATAAGTTTTATTAGAGTCTGGGATACTCACAGAAGATATTTAGTGTTCTCCTCTCCTGTGTTAAATCAGTATTCACTTCCTCAGCAAGGCGACTGCGTTAAATGATTAAACGCCTTGCTGTTTTTTTATGGTCAAATCTCAGTAGTGGGAATCGTGGTACTCTAGAAGACTTAACGCACAAGTTAAATTGGGTGCGATACGTGGGTTTCGTACAAGCCAGACGCGACCGCGTAACTGGTAAAATACTTCAGTTCTAGATGTTCATTTTAAGTCGTTAACCTTATACACATTAATCCAGATGGCACAAACCTTATTATTCAACGCACTACGTGAAGCGATTGATGAAGAGATGGGAAATGATTCCTCTGTCCTTGTTCTCGGGGAAGATGTGGGTCACTACGGGGGTTCTTATAAAGTAACCAAAGATTTGTGTAAAAAATATGGGGACTTGCGAGTACTTGATACGCCTATTGCAGAAAATAGCTTTACCGGGATGGCTGTTGGGGCGGCAATGACAGGACTACGTCCCATTATTGAAGGGATGAATATGGGTTTTCTGCTGTTGGCATTTAACCAAATTGCCAATAATGCTGGGATGTTGCGCTATACCTCTGGGGGTAACTTTACCATGCCCTTAGTCATTCGTGGCCCAGGCGGTGTGGGACGGCAGTTAGGGGCAGAACATTCCCAACGCTTAGAAGCTTACTTTCAAGGGGTGCCTGGATTAAAAATTGTCGCCTGTTCAACGCCTTATAACGCCAAAGGATTACTCAAATCTGCTATTCGCGATAATAACCCAGTCTTATTCTTTGAACACGTCTTACTCTACAACCTCAAAGAAGATTTACCCGCAGACGAATATTGGTTACCCCTTGATAAAGCAGAAATAGTCCGAGAAGGCAAAGACGTTACCATTCTCACCTATTCTCGAATGCGCCATCATGTGTTGCAAGCGGTTCCTAAGCTAGTAGAACAAGGCTATGATCCTGAAGTGATTGATTTAATCTCCCTTAAACCCCTTGATTGTGAAACCATTGGCGCATCTATTGCTAAAACCCACAAAGTGTTAATAGTAGAAGAATGTATGAAAACAGGGGGAATTGGGGCAGAAGTCACGGCTTCTATTATGGATCGTTTCTTTGATGAACTCGATGCCCCGGTTCTACGGTTGGCTTCTCAAGATATTCCCACACCTTACAACGGTAACTTAGAACGACTCACTATTATTCAACCGGAACAGATTATTGAAGGGGTGCAAAAGTTAGTTGATGATCAATTTTAAATTGTGATGGGTTCTGAGTTGTTGGATATTTATCGTTTGCAAAAATAGATTTTGTAGGGTGCGTCACTGACGCACCTCACTGTTACCAATTCCCCCTGCTAACTCCCCGACTTCTATCGCGATCGCAGTCTACTTTTTAGCATCTTTACCGTCGCGTCAGCAAAACCTGATATTTAGGAAAAATTCTGTATACTAACAGAGGGCAAAATCATTCAATCAGCCTGTGTTAAACGCCCAATCGTTTACACTAAGATTCCAGACGGCTTGAGTTGACCCACCGATGAAACATGAGCATTGTTAAAATAAACCGCTTGAAGTCTAAATCTGTCACACAAAAAGGATGGTTATCAGGGATTCAAACTTTGATGGGTTTCTGTCTGCTGATGGGATTAACTTCCCAGTCTACTCAGGCATTGGAAGGATCTAACCCCACTTTAAAAATTGGTGTTGTTCAACAATTTGGTAAAAATGCAGACGATACTTTAATTCTCAAAGCCATTGGCGGGGATCATTTAACGTTACGGTTTGAAACCCCAGAAGGAGAGAAAGTCCTACAAACCCTCAGTGTCACCATTAAACTGGGAAGTAAGCCGTTAGCCAAAAAACAAGTCGATGAACAGCTTGTCTTGGGGAATTTCCGCAGTTATGAAACGGCTCAACAACAAGCTTCACAGTGGCAAAAACAAGGACTTGAAGTTGAACTGGCTCAACCTGACTTATGGCAAATTTGGGCAAAGCGCAGTACTTACAATAGCCCTTTGTTACGACGTTGGTTGCTTAAAAGCCTAAAAGCTGAAGATGAGAAATTGTCGTCGGTCTATCTCGAGACTCAGGTGCGTAAACAGCGGCGGATTCCTTATTGGGTATTGGGAGGATATCGTTATAATCGTCATGAATTAGAAATTAGTTCCACGCAACAGGTGATAGAAGTCAGCCGCAGCAAACAAGACAGACAGCCTATGCTGTATGGTGGAGAACTTAAATTACAACCGGATGCTTACGGTACTTATACTTTAGTTAATTCTGTACCCCTAGAAACCTATTTACGGGGGGTTGTGCCTCATGAAATGGGAGCCTGGCCCCCGGATGCATCGATTGAAGCTCAGGCTATTTTATCGCGAACTTATGTATTGCGAAATTTAGAGCGATTTGAAGCGGATAATTATCAACTGTGTGCCAATACAGATTGTCAGGTTTATAAAGGCTTGACAGAAGTTTATCCTTCTACAGATCAAGCCGTTGCCAAAACTCGTGGACAAGTTCTAACCTACGAAGGTCAACTGGCAGATGCGGTTTATTTTTCTACCAGTGGGGGAGTAACGGCGCATTTTCATGATATTTGGGATGGTGCAGAACGTCCTTATTTAAGGCCTGTGATTGATGCGTTTACACCCGTTTGGGATTTATCTCAAAATGATTTAGCCGATGAACAACGGTTTCGTCAGTTTATGGCCTTGAAAAAAGGCTTTAATGAAGAGGGTTGGCTAGATTTTCGTTGGAGACAATATACTTCTCTCCAGGCTATGGCAGGTCAACTGAAGTATTATCTTGAGCGAAAAAATAGCCCACAAGCCAATTTTAAAAGCTTGAAAACAGTTAAAATTATAGAGCGATCGCCTTCTGGACGGGTCTTGAAAATGGTGGTGACGACAGATCAAGGGATGATTGAAATTCAAAAAGATGAAATTCAGAATGCTTTTGTTCCACCCATTAGCACTTTATTTTATATTGATCCGGTGTATGATCCAAAAGATAAAAAGCGTCAGACGATTAAAGGATATCTATTTGTCGGGGGTGGGTTTGGACATGGTGTAGGATTTAGCCAAACTGGATCATATCAGCTTTCTGAGTTGGGTTGGTCAAGTTCAGAGATGCTTGATTTCTATTTCCCCGGAACACAGATACAAATGATGAATGACCCTGTTAGTTTCTGGCAACCGCCGTTCTAAATCAAACACAAAAAATGGGAATTGAGGCAGATTAGATTAAGTTAAATTAAACTAATCTCCTACCTCTTATCCCAACTGCTAAAATTAGAACTCACTTCAGCTTAACTGCCTGTTGACTTGTGAGTCAGACAATCAAGAGTCGTCGAGCAACACGAATCAGAATTATTACTCACAAAGAATTGAGCAACTGGGTTAACTGTGCCAGATTTAACTGAACCGACACCAGTGGAAAAATTACTAGCACTATTAGGAATTAAGAAGATCAAACCCTTGTTCTCGGGCTACATTTAAAATGATCTCATCACGGGTGAATATTGATGGTCTATTCGCCATCAGGTCTATTCCAAGTGACTTTTCAAACAGTAATTTTATGAGTCGCCTCAATTGATTTTTCTGAGACTTGTTAGTCATTCTTTAGCGCTTTGCTACTTCAAAAACCAACTCTTGAGATGAGATGAGTTCTACTTACGCATCATTTAATTCATCTTCTTTGTGAGTTTCAATCACACAATCAGAAGTAGCATAAGCAACACAAGTAAGGACAAAACCTGCTTCCATTTGAGGATCTTCTAAGAAAGATTGATCTTCTTGATTCACTGTACCCGAGACAACCTTCCCACCACAAGTAGAGCAAGCACCCGCGCGGCAAGAATAAGGCAAATCAATCCCTTGCTCTTCTGCTACATCTAAAATATATTCATCATCAGGTACTTCGAGAACTTGCTCGCCATCTGGCATTTTCAAAGTAACTTTGTAAGTTGCCATAATAATCGGACTCCTTTTCTAACAACTAGTGATTTTTAGGGTGAAATTATTGCAGAGCAATTATAATAGCTTAACACAAAGAGGTTATGCACAAAAACGCTTTAATCCAATCTAAGAATCGAGCGAAAGATTAACCTAATACAGTTCTTCTTCTTGATGAGTGAGAATAACACAGTCAGAAGTGGGTTTAGCAACACAGGTTAGCACAAACCCGTTCTCCACTTGATCGTCGTCCAAAAAGGATTGATCTCCTTGGTCAACAGAGCCAGATTCTAACTTAGCAGCGCAAGTAGAGCAAGCACCCGCGCGACAAGAATAAGGCAAATCAATCCCTTGCTCTTCTGCTACATCTAAAATAATTTCATCATCTGGAACATCAATGGTTGATTCTCCATCTGGCGTTTTTAAAGTGACTTTGTAGGTTGTCATAATAATCGGACTCCTTTGCTAACAACGAGTGGGTTTTAAGGTGAAATTATTCCCTTAGTTATTTCACGGACTTAACATCAAGAAGCTCGATACAAAAACGCTTCAATTGAATTTAAGAGTTGAATGAGATCCATTCAACTCAATGTCGATTACATAGGGATAAACCTAGTACAGTTCTTCTTCTTGATGAGTGAGAATAACACAGTCAGAAGTGGGTTTAGCAACACAGGTCAGCACAAACCCATTTTCTATTTGCTCGTCATCCAAAAAGGACTGATCTTCTTGGTCAATAGTGCCGGATTCTATCTTACCCGCGCAAGTCGAACAAGAACCAGCGCGACAAGAATAGGGAATATCAATCCCTTGTTCTTCGGCCACATCTAAAATAATTTCATCTTCTGGAACGTCAATGATTGATTCTCCATCTGGCGTTTTTAAAGTGACTTTGTAAGTTGCCATTTGTGTACTCCTCTCTCAAATTCAGCAGAATGTATAAGAACCCCTTATGCAAACCAAAAGAGCCATTTAAGCTGCTTCTTTGCACTTTAGTAATTCTTTACATATTGAATCTTAAGGGAAAATAAGAAACTTGTAAAACATCTGAGGTACAGATTTTGAATGGATTTTATTATAATTTTTTCTGATCACATCCTGATTACTTATATTTGTATCTACCGAAAGACCGAGATGAGTGTGTGGAGATGATGAAAAATGGGTGGCGGGTAATGGTTCGCGAGTCACAAGCGAGCGTTCGCGATCAAATGAGGGTGAATTGATGGGTATAAACACTCTTTGCCAGCTTCTACCTTTTTCCACATGACAAATTAAGAGGCTTCTGCGTACTGCTTTGGCGGAGAAACGCTGTAATTAAATCCACCAAATTTTAGGTCAAATATTCGCTATGATTAACCCATTCACCCCTGCACGACCACTGTAGTCGCGATCGCGCCTCACCATCTCTTGCAGTTACTGTCACCGAGTCCTTGATGAATTGATTGCTTCACTAGCCGACCCGTCTTACTCATCTCCAGTTTCTTATGTTGTTATTTGTTAGTACGTTTATCAAACGGCCCGTTCTAACCACGGTCTGTACCATTCTGATTGTACTGGTGGGAATGGTTTGTATTCCTTTACTTCCCATTGCCCAACTGCCGCAACTGGCAAATACACAAATTAATGTCACAGCGACTAATATTGGGGCAGATGCTGAAACGACAGAAACCACTGTTACTACCCTAATAGAGCGTGAAATTAACGGGGTAGAAGACATGAAATACATTACCTCGAATACGGGAAACAATGGGGTATCGAATGTTTCTGTGACGTTTCCCGTTAGTGTGGACAAAGATATTGCTCAGGTGAACGTTCAAAACCGTGTGGGTCAGGTAGAATCAAGTTTACCTGAAGTGGTTCGGCAAACCGGGGTGACGGTAGAAGCAGCAGCCCCCAGTCTCCTGTTAGCTTTAGCGTTTTTCTCCGATACTGATGAGAATGGCAATTACATTTATGATGATATTTTTATTAGTAATTACCTGGATTTAAATGTAATAGACCGACTCAAACGAGTCACTGGCGTGGGTCAGGTTGAGTTGTTTGGGGAACGCAGATATGCCATGCGAATTTGGCTCGATCCTCAGCGAATGGCAGCGCGGGGATTAAATGCTCAAGATGTGGTCAATGCACTGCAAGAACAAAATATTCAGGTGGGGGCCGGGAAAATTGGTCAGTCTCCCACGCCTGAAGATCAGCGGTTTGAAATTCCCCTACAAGCAGTGGGACGTTTAAGAAATGCCACAGAATTTGAAGAGTTAGTCCTAAAACGAGGAGAAGACGGCAACTTAGTCACCGTCAGAGAAGTCGGTCGAGTGGAGTTAGGGGCAGAAGATTACAGTACAGTTGCCAAGTTTAGCGCTCAACCCACTGTGGGCATTGGGATTTATCAACTTCCCGGTAGTAATGCTTTAGATGTGGCAAATCAAATCAAGGCAAGCGCTGCTGAATTAAGTAAAACATTTCCCCCAGGCATTCAGTATGAAATCCCATACGATACAACGTTATTTGTATCGGCTTCTTTAAAGGAAGTGGTCACAACCCTGGCTCAGGCCGTTGGGTTAGTGATTCTGATTATCTTTATCTTCTTACAAGATTGGCGCGCCACTTTAATCCCAGCTATTGCCATTCCGGTGGCGTTAATTGGCTCGATGATTGGACTGCAAGCCTTAGGATTTGAGTTAAATACTTTAACCCTATTTGCTTGTACTTTGGCAACGGGTTTAGTCGTCGATGATGCCATTGTGATTGTAGAGGCAATTTCGCTCAAGATCGAACAAGGGATGAAAGCCCGTCAGGCAGCCCTCGATGCGATGCAAGAACTCACAGGGGCAACCATTGCCACTTCTCTGGTATTGATGGCGGTGTTTATCCCGGTGTCATTCTTTCCCGGCACAACAGGGATTATCTTTAAACAATTTGCCTTAACCATTGCCTTTGCGGTTGTTTTTTCCACCTTTAATGCCCTGACGTTTTCCCCGACAATTGCTGCGCTCATTCTCCGTAAGAAAGGAGAAAGAACAGGGCCATTAGGCTGGTTTTTCGATAAGTTTAATCAAGGGTTTGGCTGGGTACAACATCAATATACAAGGCTGATTAACTTTCTCGTTGGTATCAATACGTTGGTGATGGGAGTCTTCATCGGTGGCTTAGTTTTAACCTTCTTTATGTATAGTTGGGTTCCCGGTGGATTTGTCCCGGAAGAAGACCAAGGTTACTTTATTGTGATTTATCAAGCCCCAGACGGGGTGTCGCTCAACTATACCTCGGAAGCCGCAGATAAGATTGCCAACAGAATGTTAGAATTGCCCGGCGTAAAAGGCACTTTTAGTATTGCTGGGTTTAGTTTTGCCGGGGTTAACCCGAGTCAAGGGGTGATGTTTGTGCCGTTAGAACCCTGGGATGAGCGCCAAGGGGCGGAAAACTCGGTTTATGGGTTATTGGGACAAGCTAATGGAGCGCTACAAGAGATTACAGAAGTACGGGCGTTTGCGGTCAATGCCCCAGCCGTCCAAGGTTCAGGCAATACAGGGGGTTTTGAATTCCAACTCCAAGACCGTAGTGGTAACTTACCCATTTCAGCATTACTGGAAAATGGTAATCGCTTAATTGGGGCAGTCAATAGTGATGAATATCCCGCTGTCGGGGCTGCGTTTAGTCAATTCTCCGCCAATAAAGCTCAGAAACGAATTGAAGTATTACGCGATCGCGCTAAAGCTTTAAATGTCAATATTGGTGATATTTTCAGTACCTTACAAACCTATTTGGGATCTTCTTATGTGAATGATTTTGTTCTGGGACAACGGCAATATCGGGTTTATGTCCAAGCCGAAGCAGACGCTCGGGTGAGTCCGGACGATATTAGTCAACTCTATGTTCGTTCCCAGGATGGAGAAATGGTGCCTTTAGGCAGTTTGATTAAGATGACTGATTTTGTTGGCCCGGAAACCATTACTCACTTTAATGTGTTCCGTTCGATGAACATCCAAGGAACAACCGCACCGGGATATAGTTCCGGACAGGCGATCGCTCAAATGGAACAAGCCGCAGAAGCCGTGTTAGATCCAGGGTTTGGTTATGCTTGGCAGGGAACGGCTTTAGAAGAAAAATCCTCTGGTGGTGCGGCCCCGATTATTTTCGGCCTCGGGTTTGTCATGGTATTCTTGGTCCTGGCTGCCCAGTATGAAAGCTATATTGATCCGTTAGTGATTATGTTGGCGGTTCCATTAGCGGTATTGGGGGCATTAAGCGCAGTTTGGTTCCGGTCTAATATTTTGATGTCTGGCGGACTGTGGCCAGTGGTCACCAATGATGTTTACTGTCAGGTGGCGCTGGTGATGTTAATTGGGTTAGCCTCGAAAAACTCGATTCTGATTGTCGAATATGCCAACCAACTGCAAGAAAAAGGCTTAAGTATCAAGAAAGCTGCTATTCAAGCTGCTGAACAACGATTTCGACCGATTCAAATGACGGCCCTCTCTTCTTTGATTGGGTTCTGGCCGTTGGTGGTGGCAACGGGAGCGGGTTCAGCCAGTCGGTGGTCACTCGGAACGGCGATTTTTGGGGGAATGTTTGTCGGAACGCTATTGAGTTTATTGATTACGCCGAATCTATTTATCGCCATCAAAACTCTAGAAAAACGTTTCCTTAAAGGAGAAAAACCAGAGAAAAAAGATCGTTCTGGCCCGCCGAATGATGGTTCGGGTTCGGCGACTGAGAACCCAGAAAATACCGGAGAAAAAGCCCTTGCTAGTTCTTCTTCTGGTTCAGGCAAAGCGCGTCCTGATATTCGACCCACTTCTGAGTTGCCAGAGGAAGGAGTATAATTTTGCAGATTAGGGAAAATACATTGAACCGTTACTCAGTTGCATGCATTATGAGGGTTCAATCTTCCCTGACCTTTGCATCATCAACAATTAAGAACAAACTTGATGATAATATTGAATAATCTGCTCAGTCACTTCTTCAATAGTTAAATCATCCGTCTCAATTTCAATTGCATCTACCGCTTTTCGTAACGGTGCGATCGCCCTATTGCTATCTTTTTTATCTCGTAGAATAATATCCTGTTGGAGTTGTTCTAAACTCACATTTTCTTGACCTTTTTGTTGCATTTCCAGTAGGCGACGTTTTGCCCGCGCTTCTGTAGAAGCTGTTAAAAAGATTTTTAATTCTGCATCAGGGAATACATTTGTCCCAATATCTCGCCCTTCTGCGACTAAACCCCCTCGACGACCAAAGATACGCTGTTGTTGGACTAAGCTTTGACGCACGGCAGGTTGAGCAGAAACAGCAGAAACATCAGCCGTCACTTCGGGGGTACGAATGGCTTCTGTGACCTCATTGCCATTAATTTTAACCTGTAATTGCCCTTCCTGGGGAATGAGTTCAATCTGACATTGATCGACTAATTCTGCGATCGCGGGTTCATTTTCCAAAGTAATGTTAGACTCTAAAACTAACCAAGTGACGGCCCGATACATGGCTCCCGTATCAAGATATAATAACCCTAATTGTTGGGCAATATTGCGGGTTACGGTTGATTTTCCCGCCCCGGCTGGCCCGTCAATTGCAATAATGGGTTGGCGATTTCGTAGAATAATATTATCAATTAAACGAGTATTATTAATGTAAGCGGCAATAGTAAGTAAGCCTATTTCTTCGACTTGAGATAAGAATTCTAAAGTAATTGGATCGACTAATTCTAAATATTCTAATTTAACGTCTGGAACGGTTTCTATTGTATTTAATACGGCTTGTTTAATCGCCTCTGTGGTTAATTCTCCTTGAGAAAAGACAGCCTCGCCTTGAGATAATGCCTGATATAAAATACTGGCTTTTTCTTTTTGTTCTGGGGTTAAATATTGATTGCGAGAACTATAGGCTAACCCCGAAGATTCACGATAAATTGGACAAGGAATAATTTCAACGGGCAAGTTGAGATCAGCAACCATGCGTTGAATAATTGCTAATTGTTGAGCATCTTTTTGACCAAAATAAGCCCGATTGGGTTGTATAATATTGAGTAACTTTGCCACAATTGTGGTGACTCCTTGAAAATGCCCCGGACGAAATTGACCGCATAATTTCGAGGTGAGAAAATCCGGAGAAACCACCGTAGTTTGAAACTTTAAGTCATTGGGAAAAAGTTCTTCAACCGAGGGAATAAACACCACATCTACCCCAGCTTGTTGGCATTTTTCTAAATCTTGTTCTAAGGGACGGGGATATTGTTTAAAATCTTCTTTTGGCCCGAACTGAAGGGGATTAACAAAGATACTAACAATGACTTGTGTTGTTTCAGCTTTAGCCCGTTTTATCAGACTGAGATGACCCGGATGTAAACCTCCCATTGTCGGAACAAAACCCACTGTTAGGGTGGAAGCATGGGCGTGGGAAGCGTTCAGATAGCAGCGCAAAGCCGCAATAGTTTTAAAGACTTGCATCATCAAGTTAACTTAAAATATTTTCAGGAGAGAGGTTACACCCACTGCAATGACTCTCATTATTATACATATTTTTAGGCGATTGAAGATAGTATTTATTTAGCATTTTGTAAAAATCATCCCTGTTAATCTTTATATGATCATTCCTGATTTAATAATTGTTGGAAGACGTGATACATTTCCTGGGCTAACTGGCGAGGGTTCCATAAAGGGGCTAAGGTTTCGGTTTTTTTAGCTTGGGTTAAATGATCGCGAATTTGCTGCCTCAGGTGAGGATTTTGCCCGAGTTTAATCCCTAAAGCGGTGTATTCTTCCCAACTCCAAGCCACACCTATATCAAGATTAACGGCTTTTAGAAAAGCATAGCCCATGCGAGATAAATATTGTCTGCCCGCGCGAGTCACAACCGGAATTGTTGACCACAATGCCTCTAAATTATGCGTCCCGCCATTATAAGGATAAGAATCTAGTAAAATATCGGCGACTTCATAAATTGCCCGGTGTTCTTCTTCTGTTTTTGTTAGGGCAATAAATAGAATTCTTTGGGAATTCACTTGATATTTTTCACAAGCTTGATGATACATTTCTCGAATCAGTTTATGATCTCCTTGACCTTTACGAACCAGAATACTATCCGGAACAGATTGTAAAATTTTAACCTGGGCTTCTATCATTTCTAAGTTCATTTTTCGTCCTGGCGCAACACATAAATACATTAATTGATCGTGACGAATGTTCATTTCTTGACGCACAGCTATTTTGTCTACAGGACGACGAGTAAACCCTTGAACTGCCATTGCTGTTGTGGGTAAACGAATTAACTGTTCAAGATAATATTGATCGACATTTTCGGGATGAGTATATTGATCGCAAAGAAAGTAATGATTTTTAGAGACATAAGGGGCATCAAAGCCTAACCAAGACACACAAATAGGCGCGGGATTATTATGTAAAATATGGGCATTAACTGGAATTGTAATTGAATCTAAATCAACTAAAATATCGATTTGATCTTGTTGAATTTCTTGGGTTAATTCTTCACTGGAGGCAAACCCGTTCGGATAACGATCAGGCTGATAAAATTTACTCGCTATTTTCTCAAATCTTTGAGTCACTTCATCCCCATATAATTGCCCAGTCACATATAAATGAACATGGGGCGTAATTTGGGCTAGTTCTCGAATAACGGCTTCACTACACCATCCGACAGAATGACGACGGAAATGTTTTGATAAAAATCCAATTCTTAATTTTTCATTGCTTAGGGTTTTTTGATTTTTCCTAATTTCTTGAGGGAAAGATAATTTATTTTGTTCTCGATTAACATAATATAACTGGGCAATAAAGCGAGTAAATTTTGAATTTTTTTCTATATTTTCCCTGAGATGAGAAACCGTAAATAAGAGGATTTCATAGATAATATTAGTTTCTAGTACAGTCAATTTATTTGTATTTTGATAGCAATATTGCTCAAGTTCAATTAATTTATCTAAAGCCGCTTGACAAGCACCCGATTGAGTGTAAGCAAAAATATAAGAAATTTTAGATAAAATTGGGGCAATTTCACCACAGTTTTCACAATATTGATCGGCAACTGTTCTGGCTTTGCCTAAATTAGTGGAATGACTTAATAGATCACAGAGTTGTTGATAGGCTTCTTTAAAATCTGGTTTTTGTTCGATAGCTTTTTCTAGATTTGCAACAGCTTTATAAGGATCTTGCTGTTTTTGGATATGGGCTAAGCGACAATAAATTTCTGGCCATTTAGGTTGAATTTCTAAAGCGTCTTGATAACTTTCAATCGATTTATCAATCTCTCCAATGACAGAATAAATATTTCCTAAATTAGCATAGGCTAAAGATTCAATCGGTTTAAGTTGGGCTAACTTTTTATAATGTTGAATTGCTAATTGATACTGGCTAGAACGGGCATAGGCATGACCAATATGTAAATGAAGTTCTGGGAGATTGGGTTTAATTTGAATCGCTTGTTTAAAATAAGAAATCGCGTTTTGATGTTGTCCTTGCTGCGTTAAAATACAGCCAATATTTGCATAGCCTTCCGCCCAGTTTGGATCGAGTTTAACGGTGCGTTGATAACTTGTAATTGCCTGCTGCCACTCTCCTTTTCGGGCTAAAGCATTGCCTAACTCAAAACTAAATTTAGCATTAACTAAGTCCGGCTGTATTTCTAAAGCTTTTTGCCAATTTTCTAAGGCTTCATTTTGTTTTCCTTGACGTTGATAAACCTTTCCTAAATTCCAATAAACCGCTGCTAAATTTGGTTCAATTTTTAATGCTTTCTGATAATATTCAATTCCTGTTTCAATTTCCCCTAAGCGGAGATACATTGTCCCCAAATTAACATAAACTTCTACAAAATTAGGATTAATTTCAAGGGCTTGTTCATAGGCCCGAATCGCCGAGGTGATTTTATTTTGAGTTTGTAAAATATTCCCTAATGTAATGTAAGCTAATTCAAAGTTCGGGTTTAATTTTAAAACTTGATGGCAAGTGGAAATGGCTAGCTGATATTGTCCTTGATTTAAATAAGATTCTGCTTGATGATGTAACGCTTGAATTTCTGTTGAGATTTCTACCTCTTTCTGTTGAACTTGAGTTTGATTCATCCATGTAGAATGGGATTCTGAAGACTCTAAAAGATTGGCAGAAGTTGAACGGGTTTGGGATTGTAATTCTGATTCTAATAAAGTTCGTGAAAAATCAACACTTCCTGATTCAAATTTTTCTAATTCTTCTATTTCTGAATTAAAGGTAAAATGTAGCGGTAAAAGTTTCTCTAATTTCTCAAGGGCTTCTGGATGCTGGGAATCTAACTTTAAGACTTGTTGATAAGTGGTAATAGCCGCTTGCCATTGTTCTTGTTGTTCCCAAACCCCGGCAAGTTTCAGATAAAACTCTATTTTTTCCGGTTGTAATTCAATGGCTTTTTGATAACAGCGAATACCTTGATTGAGTTGATGCATTTGTGTCAAAGCATTCCCCATCATCCAATAAACCACTGCATAACTGGGATTGATTTGAATCGCATTTTGATAACAATCTATTGCGTCTTTCCAGCGCTTTTGCTGATAATAAACACTACCCAAATTAGCGATTGCTTCTGTTAATTGAGGCTGAATTTCTAACGCTTGGGTATAAGCCCAAATTGCTAATGGTAATTGATGACATTTTTGTAAGGCATTTCCTACCCCCAAATAAGCGGTTGCAAAATCAGGTTTTAGCTGAATTGCATTTTCTAAGGCAACAACAGCAGCCTGTATATTTCCAGCTAAGATATATTCTTCAGCTTGCTGTTTATAATATAAAGCATTTTTCATGAGTTATTCAGGGGTAGGAATGGGCAACATTGACAACAAATATTAGACTCGCTGTTCAATATTCCCCATTGCCGATCATTTAAATTAAACCTAACCAGGTCAATAAACCTTGGTTGGTAAAATATTCAATGGCTAATGTTATCACAAAACCAACCATAGCCGCGCGGCCATTGAGACGTTCAGCATAACGGTTAAAGCCAAATTTTGGTTCTTCTAAATTGGGGGTAACAGTCGGTGATGGTTGAGTCATCGGTTTAAATGTCCTGTCTAACATACAAGTTCAGATACCATTGTAGTAAACCTTTTGCTCTTTTTCTCGGTCTATAGCAATAGAATCATCAATTATATGTGATTTTCAAGTAGATGCTATCCATAGACTTTGGCATTTGACTGAAGTTAGCGGACAGGAACGTCATATTTTAAGAGAGTTTTATTATTGTTTATCGGTACAACTTTATGAAAAATAAGTTACTGGTTTTAATGCTAGGACTGTTAGGATTAGGAATAGGAATCAAAGCAATATTACCATCAGCTTCGGTTGCCTTTCCTACCTCTGAGTTATCTTCTGAAACCTTATCTCAATCTGAAGAAATTATGCCTGATGCTATTGTTCAAGCCCAAACTCAATTTGGATTTAAGTTATTTAATCAACTGACTCAAGCTTCAGAAAATGAAAATATCTTTATTTCACCCAGTAGCATTATTTTAGCTTTATCGATGCTTTATAACGGTGCAGACGGCACAACTCAACAAGAAATTCAAAAAATACTTGAATATCAAGGAATGAGTTTAGCAGAAGTCAATCAGTCTAATCAACTTTTACAGCAACAACTAAATCAAGATACAGTAGCCATTCAATTAGCGATCGCGAATAGTTTATGGCTACGAGAAGGCTTTTTGATTGAAGATCAATTTTTACAAAATAATCAAAATTTTTATGATGCTGAAGTGGCTGAATTAGATTTTAATTCTCCAGAAGCGGTTCAAAAAATGAATCAATGGGTTGAAGAGAAAACCCAGGGGAAAATCAATCAAATGATCGATCAAGTCAGTCCCAGTGATATGATGTTTTTGATGAATGCGATTTATTTTAAAGGCAATTGGACAGAAAAATTTCAGGAAAGCCAAACCCAAAATAAAGCCTTTTATTTAATCGATGGCACAGAAAAGCAGCATCCTTTGATGTCGAGACAGGATCGATTTTCTTATTTAGAAACAGAACAGTTTCAAGGAATTTCTTTACCTTATGGAGAAGAGAAGCGTTTTAGCTTGTATGTTTTCTTGCCTCAACCCGAACAAAGTATAGATGATTTTTTACAAACATTAAATATAGAAAATTGGAATCAATGGATGCAGCGCTTTACTCTTAAAAAAGGTAAAATTGAGTTACCTCGGTTTAAATTAGAATACGATGTTGAATTAAATCCCATTCTTAAAAAGCTGGGGATGACTAGCAGTTTTAATCCGAATCAAGCTAATTTTTCTAAACTCAGTCCATCTGAAGATTTATTTGTTAGTATTGTTAAGCATAAAACCTTTTTAGATGTGAATGAAGAAGGAACAGAAGCCGCCGCCTCTACTGCGATTGGAATGAGAACAACTTCAATTGAACCGAGTCCATTTGAGATGATTGTCAACCGTCCATTTTTCTGTGCCATTCGAGATAATCAAACAGATACTATTTTATTTATGGGGGTAATTTATAACCCATAAACCCTGTAGGGGCGCATTGAATGCGCCCTCTTTCTTTACCCACCGATATTAACGACTACCGCCATCATTGTAACGAGGTGGTACATTTTGCCGCGCCTGAAGTTGATGATAATCACCTAAATTAAATTGAGACTTAGTTTTAGGTTTATTGGGTTTATTTTTACGACGCTTAAAAAACTTAAACATGAGATATTCTCCTAGAAAAATGAAATGGTATAATGTAACTGTAGTAATACATTTAACGAACAACTAATCAGGCTACCACTCAAAATAAGATTCAAAACTTGCTGTGTATTACTGTATATTCAACTTAAACCCTGAGAAATTAAAAGGTTCAAAATATAGTCCACTTCTATAAGTGTCCATAAATTAAACCTTTTTTATCCTATTTAAGAAAGCTGTAATCCTCCAGAAGTTCTACCAGTTTCAAAATTGTCTATCCGGACAAATATTTGAGAAACTGACCACACTCGACACAGAGATTCTTTCTCAATCTGGTGAAATTCTAATTTACTATGCATTACTACCAATTTTCCTATAATCTACTTGCCGACTTATATCCTCCTAGACAAATGTCACAACTCAGTAGACAATAGAAATATAGCAAAATATTAGTAAATTAGGATAAATAAAATGGGTACAGTTGCTTTTGTTAAAGATGAACCCGAATTAGATTCACTGATTGCTGAGGAATCATTGTTAGTCATAGACTGTACTGCCACTTGGTGTGGTCCTTGTAAAATGGTTGCCCCGTTAATGGATCAACTTTCTGAGGAATACACCGATAAAGTTAAGGTTCTCAAGCTAGATTTAGATGATAATAAACCCATTGCTAAACGATTTGGCATTAGAAGTATTCCGGCGGTGATGTTTTTTAAAGGTGGAGAATTACAAGAAACATTAGTCGGAGTCAAACCTTACGAAGAATTTAGCAATGCTGTTAAAAAGTATTTATCATAAGGGGAAATAGTTTCCTAACGGGCGCATGCAATGCGCCCCTACCTGACTTCAAAAACTCCGTTCGGCTGTCCAATGGCGATCGCTAGATTGATACACTTTAACTCCTGTTAAACCTGCTTGTAAAATCATTTGTTCAATTTCTGCTAAGGTAAAAGCAGCCTGCAAAGAATCACTGAATAGTTGCCGTTGATGGTCGTTGCAGTCGGCGGCATATTGTTTCACTAAATTCTCTTTAATTTCTTCAGTTTCTGGTCGTAATAAATCCCGTAAAAATAGAGTTCCATTCGGTTTTAAAACGCGCTTAATTTCTGTTAAACAAAGTAGCGGATCAGGAATATGATGAATAATACTATTAGAAACTACACCATCAAATTGTTGGTCGGAATAAGCTAAAGATTTAGCATCAACTTTCTCTAGTTTAATTCGTTCATTTAATCCCGCACGATTGATATTTTCTCGACCTATTTTTAACATATTTTCCGATAAATCAATCCCAATAATATTCAATTGAGCAGATTTTTGAGCGATTAAAATGGGGATTCTGGCTGTACCTGTGCCTAAATCTAACAGTATTCCGGTTGGCGGACAAAGATCAATTGCTTGAGTCGCAAAAGCCATATTAACCGCAGTAAAATCCATAGAATCATACTCAACAGCTTCAGCGAGAGTATCCATTACTTCGGGTTCTAAAATTCGTTGCATTATTATTTTTAAAATAGAGATTTTTTATACATTTAAAATACCAGATTCAAGACGTTACAGGTAATGTTGGGTTTAAGCAACAGCAAACATGACTTCTTCTAACTGTTTCAAAGTATGATCAAAATCATCATTAACCACAACAAAATCAAATTCGTCACTGGCTTGAATTTCTTCTTCTGCCCGTTGTAAACGACAAATCATCGCCGCTTCTGAGTCTTTACCCCGTTCACGAATGCGTCGTTCTAATTCTGCTAAAGACGGGGGTAAAATAAAAATCTGCATCCCTTGAGGAAACGTTTTTCTGACCTGCCGCGCCCCAATTAATTCAATTTCTAATAAGACTGATTCTCCGGCTTGAATTTTATCTACAACCGGCTGCATCGGTGTACCATAAAAATTTCCGGCAAATTCCGCCCACTCCAACAATTCCTGCTGTTTGATCATCTCCTCAAAGCGATCGCTATCGACAAAATAATAATGTACACCATCAACTTCTCCCGCCCGAGGGGAACGAGTGGTAATAGAAACGGATAAATTAAGTTGGGGATGACGTTGCAGTAAAGATTGAACCAGCGTACCTTTTCCGACTCCACTGGGCCCTGTGAGTACGATTAATTGACCTGTTCTCATAATCTGTTGTGTGAGTGACTAATTGTAAGTGATTCGTTAATAAACACAAATCTGCTCTATATTTCTCAAGTTGAACCCTCTTTAGTGAGTACAAATCGATGAGCAACTGTTTCAGGTTGAATAGCTGATAGGATAACATGACTTGAATCGGTAATAATCACGGCGCGAGTTCGTCGTCCATAAGTCGCATCCACTAACTGCCCTCTTTCTCGGGCATCTGCAATAATTCGTTTAATCGGCGCTGATTCTGGACTTACAATTGCAATCACTCGGTTAGCACAAACAATATTACCAAAACCGATATTAATAAGTTGAATATCCATGTATCGTAAACCAGGTAGAGGTGGAAAAGGAGTGAAGCCCTTCTTAAATTCAATGATAGAGAGCGCTAAGTTAATTGACAATTTTCTTTAGACAGTAATACGGTCAATTCTTTGTCATTATGCAAAAAAATGGTATCTTTCGATAACTGACCGCCTCAAAAAACCTTCTTCAAAAATTGATACAAAAAATGTCAAAATAGTTGAGTTGTGTGTTTGCTGGATAAGGAATAGAGGATTATGGCACGTTTAGCCCTGCTGAGTACTTCAGATAAGACGGGATTAGTTGAGTTTGCCCGCACCCTAGTAGAACAGTTTGAATTTGATCTCATCAGCAGTGGTGGCACCGCCAAAACCTTACAGGATGCTGGACTGGCTGTGACGAAAGTTTCCGATTATACTGGCTTTCCAGAGATCCTGGGCGGACGAGTCAAAACCCTTCATCCTCGAATTCATGGGGGAATTTTAGCCCGTCGTGATTTGCCCGAAGATCTAGAAGCATTAGAAAGTCATGAAATTCGCCCCATTGACTTGGTGGTTGTCAATCTTTATCCCTTTGAAGAAACTATTGCGAAGCCGGAAGTGACCCTGTCTGAGGCAATTGAACAGATTGATATTGGGGGGCCAACGTTATTACGGGCAGCGGCGAAAAACCATGCTTATCTGACGGTATTGTGCAATAGCGATCAATATTCCAGCTATTTACAACAGCTTCAACAGAATAACGGCAAGATTTCAGAACAGTTTCGTCAAACCTGCGCTTTAGCTGCGTTTCGCCATACCGCCGCTTACGATCAAGCCATTGCCACTTATTTGACGCAACAACAAGCCTCAGAACAGTCATCGTTACCCCCTACCTATACCCTCTCAGGCACCCAACGACAAGCCTTACGTTACGGGGAAAACCCCCATCAAGCCGCGACCTGGTATCAAACCGGAACAGCGGCAACAGGTTGGGCTGGGGGTGAAATTCTCCAGGGTAAACCGCTGAGTTATAACAATTTAGTGGATTTAGAAGCCGCGCGACGCATTATTGCTGAATTTCCCAATGAACCCGCAGCGGTTGTCCTCAAACATACGAACCCTTGTGGTGTTTCGGTGGCGGCGAGTTTATCTACAGCCTATCAACAGGCCTTTGCGGCGGACTCGGTTTCGGCGTTTGGGGGAATTGTGGCCCTGAATCAAACCATTGATGCGGATACGGCTTTGTCCCTGATTAAAACCTTTTTAGAATGTATTGTTGCCCCCGCTTGTAGCCCAGAAGCGGCTGAAATTTTACAGAAAAAGAAAAATTTACGGGTGTTAATTGTGCCGGATTTAATGGCTGGGCCGACAGAAACGGTGAAAGCGATCGCCGGAGGATTTTTAGTTCAACAAGCCGATGATGCGGTTGAAGATCCCAACAGTTGGCAAGTGGCGACGGAAAAACAACCCACTCCTCAACAGTTGGCAGAATTAGCCTTTGCTTGGAAAATTGCAAAACACGTTAAATCAAATGCTATTGTTGTCACGAAAAATCGTACAACTGTTGGGGTTGGCGCGGGACAAATGAACCGAGTGGGGGCCGCAGAAATTGCCCTCAAGCAAGCAGGAGACAACACTCAAGGGGCGTTTCTGGCCAGTGATGGCTTTTTCCCATTTGATGATTCAGTGAAAACTGCCGCCGCAGCGGGTATTGAAGCGATTATTCAGCCAGGGGGAAGTATTCGCGATAAAGATTCGATTCAGGCGGCTAATGAGTTAGGTCTGGTGATGGTATTAACTGGGATGCGGCATTTTCTGCATTAGACTTCGCCTTGTTCCCTCTCCTCCTAGGAGAGGGTTAGGGAGAGGTCAGTTTTAAATAGGTCTCCTTCACGTTCTAACAAGTCTGAAATTCCGAGAACAACAGCCGTTTAATTAATCAAATTGATCGTTAATAAAATTAAACGGAGCATGACTCTATCACTTTAATTTTACCGATCTTGATATCGAAAAATTGTGTAGAAACTTATACTTTTATGATCTATTTTGTATTATTGATAGCGTTCTGATTCGATACAATAATTATAGGATATAAGAACGATTCAGCAGGAGAATAACCATGAGTGCTATCAAGAAAAATTGTGTCGTGGTTCCCGTAGATTTTGGGGAAATGTCTTTTAAGGCAGTAGATATTGCCCTGGAATATGTCGATCATCCCAGCCAAGTTCATGTGATTCACATTCTTGAATCTTTATCCTCTGCAGAACCTGCCGTATTGTGGGATACAATTGATGATGCGACCCGTATGCGAAATGTTCGAGAGAATTTAACCGCAAGATTCAATCAACCTCAATATCAAGGGATTCAATTTGTGATTCACATAGGTCACATTGTAGAAGAAATTATTGATTACAGTCAAGATCATAAAGCCGACTTAATAGTGATTCCGACTCACGGCCGACGAGGGATTAGCCGATTTATGTTAGGTTCAGTGGCAGAACGGGTGATTCGGTTTGCAGATTGTCCGGTGTTAGTATTACGTTAACTGTCAATACCAATAGCAGAAGAACAAATACGCTTCATTTGTCAAAACTGTAACTATAGTATATTATTCTTTCCAAGAGCAAACAAATGGGGCTGACTACAACTGAATCAATTGATGATTTAGGGTTAAGTATTTAACTCCTAGAGAGGAAAAAAGTTGAGTGAAACGTCTCAAGGTTTTCTCACGTTATCCTGTTTATCTTTTAACAGGAGCGGGGGTCACAGTATTAACTGTTCTGCTACGGAGCCTGATAGGATTATTGATTGAAGATGATACCACTGCCAAGTATATCTCTTCAATGATTTTAGCTTATATTTTAGGAATCGGCTTAAGTTTTTTAGCCCACAAAAATATTACATTTCAAGCTAAACATCCCCTATCAATCACAAAAAGTTTAAGCTTTGTTGCCATCCATCTGATTGGAATGTCTCTGACATTAGTCAGTTCAATTACACTACGGCAACTGCTTTTAGATAGTTGGTTTCCGCTAGAACTCTCAAAACTGTTAGGGTTTGCCATCTCAGCCTTTGGAGTTTCCATTATTACCTATCTTTTAAAGACTTATATTGTCTTTGATTAATCTAATCATTTGATAGAGATATGGCAATCAAAAGTTATTTTTAAATAAAATAGTAATTCCTCTGGTCCCTATAACCTGAAACTCTTCCTCCTTCCTTCTCATAGGATAAAAGTTCCGTTGTTTACGACGGTAGAGGTTTGGGAGGAGTACAAGTCCCTTTCAAAGATTAAAACTTTTTCCTCCTTCCTTCTTCCTTCTTCCTTCATTAAATAACTCAGGGTGAAACAATTGTAAATGGTCTTAGACTCCAGTGTCAAGCTGACTGATAAATTAAATCTGATTATTGTTATTCCTTCTTTTAATGACTGGGCGGCATTAGAAAAGCTACTTTTATTAATTGATGAAATTAGTCTGCCGCAAGATTTACATTTAGAAGTATTAATTGTCGATGACTATTCTACTCAAGCCATTCCCGACTCACTCACACAACAAAAATATCGACTTATTCGAGGGGTTAATGTTCTGCGACTGTTACGGAATTTAGGTCATCAAAGAGCCATAGCCGTGGGGTTATGTTATGTTTATCAAAACTTAAACCATGATTTAGTGGTGGTGATGGATGGGGACGGAGAAGATAATCCATTTGAAATAGAACGGTTAGTCAATACTTCAGAAAATGTAGGTCATAAAAAGATTGTTTTTGCTAAACGAAGTAAACGCTTTGAAGGAAAAACATTTAAGCTATTCTACTTTTTTTATCAAAAGATTTTTCAGCTTTTAACAGGTAGAAAGATTAAGGTCGGTAATTTTAGTTTGCTTCCTGCTTTTGTCTTAAAAAATGTCGTGATTATTTCCGAGATTTGGAATCATTATCCGTCAGGACTCTATCGCTCTAAAATCCCCTCTGTTGAAGTGAATATTCCTCGCAGTCGAAGGCTGGATGGAGAACCAAAAATGAATTTAGTTTCATTAATTACCCATGGACTAAGCTCAATTGCAGTGTATGGAGATTGGGTGGGAACTAGAATTTTACTCGCCATTGTTACCTTATCTATTTTATTAGTATTAGTCTTATGTTTAGTGGTTCTGATTCGATTTTTAACTGATTTAGCCATTCCTGGCTGGGCAACTTATGTCTTTGGTTTATTAATCATTTCTTTCTTACAACTTATTTTAATTGGAACTGTTTTTAGCCTAATTATTCTAGCGACTCGTAACAGTGTGAATATTATTCCGCTACGAGACTATCAATATTATGTTGATGAATTCTATACTTTAAAATCATGACTGAATTGACTTACATTGGAACGGAATTAGAACTATTTGCTCAAGCCAATCATTGGAAAAGCTATATTGTTTCTCTATTAAATCAATATATTCAAGCAGATGTATTAGAAGTTGGGGCAGGCATTGGTAGCCATACAAAGTTACTGACAAACGCTCAATATAATCATTGGTTGTGTCTTGAACCTGATTTAAAGCTATTTCAAACTTTAGAAAAGGTAATTATCAATCATCAGATGATAAATTGTACTGCTAAACTTGGAACGATTGAGGATATTCATCAAGATAATACTTTTGATACGATTATATATTTAGATGTTTTAGAACATATTGAAGCCGATCAAAAAGAACTATTAAATGCTTCTAAACATTTAAATACAGAAGGAAAATTAATTATATTAGCACCTGCTCATCAATATTTATTCACGCCTTTTGATACAGCAATCGGGCATTACCGTCGTTATAACAAACAAATGTTAAAAGCTATTTTACCAGCAGATATAGAAGTGATTAAACTGGTTTATTTAGATTGTGTGGGATTATTAGCCAGTTTAGCAAATAAACTCCTTTTACAACAAAGTCAACCCACTTTAAAACAGATACAATTTTGGGATAAATTTATGGTTCCTTTGTCTAGAAAACTTGATCCAATTATTAGATATAAACTTGGTAAGTCTATTTTACTAATTGGAAAAAAAATAACTGTATCATCCTAAATCATGCTTGAATAAGTTTTTAAAAACCCATTTACCTAAACCCATGAGGAAAAATATATTAAAATTCGCTTTATTTTTAACCGCTTTAACCCCTGCTATTATTCTGGGATATTTAATTTTAGAAAATAGTGTCAATGTGCCTTATATGGATGACTGGGATACGCCAGGAATCATATTAACCATTAACTCAAATCAGGTTTTATCTTTTGCAGATTGGTTTGCTCAACATAATGAATCTAGACCTGCATTTCCTCGATTAATTTTTAGTATTTTAGCTCATTTAACGGGCTGGGATCTTAGATATCAAATGCTATTAAGCTTTCTATTTGCAAGTTTAATTTCTTTAAATATTTTTTATCTCAGTCAGAAAACCATCAAAGAAAATACAATCAAACTGCTATTTTTAAACATCCTTGCTAATTTTCTGATCTTTTCTCCGGTGACCGATAACTGGCTGTGGGGAATTCAGGCACTTGTATTTATTCCCATTGCTTGTATTACGACTTATTCCGCCATTTGTTACTCTCATATTAAGAATGAATTTAAACTGTTCATCGGAATTATTTTAGCCAGTATTAGTACATTTTCTTATTCTAGTGGCATCTTAATGTGGATAGTCACTTTCCCTTTTTTACTCGTTTCAAATACTTTCAACTTTAAAACAATACGGAAAAAAAGAGTATTTATAGGCATCTGGATATCTGGCTTTCTATTCAATACAATTTTTTATTTTTATGACTATCATAAACCGGAATATCATCCGAGTTTTTTAGATGCATTAACTCAACCTATTCAGGCTTTACAATTTTTCTTGGCATTTCTCGGCGCACCCCTTAGCTTTTCTAATTTATTCACCAACCGTTTAATCTTAAGTCAAATTGTCGGAATTATTCTAATTATATTATTTCTATTCGTTTGTTTTTATGGACTGAAATATCATAAATATCAAGATCTAATCGAACGTTTAACCCCAGGATTAGTCATTGCTTGCTATACAATATTTTGTGCATTGATAGCGGCGGCAGGAAGAGTTGGAGGTGGAATTCAAGTCGCTTTAGCCCCCCGATATATTACGTTCTCTGTTTATCTAGGAGTCGCGTTAATTTATTTACTCTCTATTATTTTTCATCATATAAACTCTTTAGATAATAAACGAACATTAATAGTTAAACCTGTTGCTTATAGTTTAACTTTAGTATTTCTGTATTTTTCTATGAATAGCTTACTGTTTGGAATTCAATCAATGCCAATAATTAAGCAACAACGGCTACAGGGAAAAGCTTGTGTCATGCTAATGGATGTATTTGTCGATCAACAATGTCTCCAAACTAAAATTTATCCCATTAATTTTGATCTGCTTCAAGATCGGGCTAAACTATTGAGTGATTTTGGTTTTTTAACACCTAAGCTAGTTGATGATAATCAATTTAAGCCTTCTGAAGAAGCGCCAAACCAGCCAACAAATATTAATGGTTTTTTAGATAACTTTAAGCCTATTAATCCTGAAACGTCTGCCATTACAGGTTGGGCAATTATACCTGAAAAAAATAAACCCGCAGATTGGGTGATATTAACCTATCAATATCCTAATCACTCTATCATTCCATTCGCAACTACCGAAGTGAATCAATTACGTCCTGATGTCGTTAATGCCTTTAATCAACCGAATTATCTGCAATCTGGATGGGAAATTCAGTTTCCTTCTAATCAAATTCCACCAGAAGCCAGTCAAATTACAGCTTGGGGTTTTGATAGGGAAACAGGTAAAATATATTTAATTAGAACGATTCCTATCAATTCTAATTTAGAGAATTCACCCCAGTCTATTCTGTCAGAGATTACAGCTTATTCTGACTCTAAAAAAACACTAAAAGATTTGGGTGATATTACAATTAGTTTAGGATATAACCATTTTGCTGGATATATCTATCAAGTGAATTATTCAACAGAATACGAACAAAATATAACTTCAAATCAGCCCATTCAAGTCACAGGCTGGGCGGTTATTCCCAAGCAGAATAAACTTCCCGATCAAGTCATCTTAACTCTGGGCAGTAATTATACAATTGTTGCACAAACTACCGTCAATATTGAGCGTCCAGATATTGCCACATTATTTGATAATCCTCAAGTGATAAAATCCGGTTGGTCTGTTCAACTTGATCCGGCTATTTTGACAAATGAACCCACCACTTTAAGGGCATGGGCATATGATTCTAAACATCAAATTGTTCATCGCTTAAACAATACTTTTAAATTAAAAAAGCAATAGCTATCAATACTATTTTTATCTTTAGAATAACTTAAAATAAATGATTCACTTGATAATCGACTGTGGCTATGGCAGAATAAGAGGCTAAGCTCATGTCCCATGAGTCAACCGTGGATAGATATGGTGTGTGTAGTGGACGAGGAAACAAACATTGCTCAGACAGATGAAGGGCATCACCCGAAAAGCCGGGCGAGTCAGCGGTCGCCAGTTTTTCACCGATCAGCTTTCCATTAAGTTAAGCCTATTAACAACCTTAGTCCGACGGGACTTGGAGGCCCGCTACAAAGGTTCAATTTTGGGCAATTTGTGGCCATTACTGAATCAACTGGTTCAGTTATTGATCTATATCTATGTCTTTTCTATCGTGTTGCAGGTGAAGCTAGATATTCAGGGAATGCCACAAGATAGTCAACTGACATTCGGACTGTGGCTATTTGCTGGACTAGTGCCCTGGTTTGCGTTTACCAACGGACTGACTCAAGCCGCTACATCAGTTATCACACAACCAAACTTAGTTAAAAAGGTGGTTTTTCCCTTAGGATTATTGCCTTTAGTTCCCATTTTTTCAGCTTTTATTGAAAGTTTATTCGGCTTAATTTTGCTGATTACAACAGTAGTAATATCTTCACAAACCTTGCATCAAACGTTGTGGTTATTGCCTCTGATTTGGCTGTCTCAACTGTTATTAACCGCCGGTTTAGGCTATTGGAGTGCCGGATTAACTGTATTTTTAAGAGATATTCCTCAAAGCTTGGGCGTGATTCTTAATCTTTGGTTTTATCTTACCCCGATTGTTTATCCTCTTGCTAAAATACCGGAATCTTGGCAGGTTTGGATATTATGGTTCAACCCGATGACAGCTATTGTAGAAGCCTACCGCGACTTAGTTTTAGTGGGTGAAATTCAGCATGGCGGAGAACTCGCGATCGCCTCAATTGTCGCAGTTATTTTAATTAGTAGTGGGGTGTGGGTTTATCGGCGGCTACGTCCAGCTTTTGCTGATGTTTTGTAATCGTTCAAGAAGATAATTACAGAGAATTAATCAATCACCCATGAGTGAACTGGCAGTTTCAGTAACGAACGTTTCTAAATGTTTTAAGCGCTATCGCCACCCGGTTGATCGGCTTAAAGAAATCTTTAATCCAAAGCAAAATTTAGCCGAAAAATTTTGGGCGCTACAAGATATTAATTTACAGGTTTATAAAGGGCAAACTTTAGGGATTATCGGGCGTAATGGTTCAGGAAAAAGTACGTTACTGCAAATTATTGTAGGGACTTTAACGCCAACAACTGGAACGGTAGAAGTTAATGGCCGGATTTCCGCATTATTAGAATTAGGTAGTGGTTTTAACCCTGAGTTTACAGGACGGCAGAATATCTTTTTTAATGGTCAACTGTTAGGATTAACGCCAAAAGAAATTGAAGCAAAATATGATGAAATTGTTGCCTTTGCTGATATTGGAGACTTCATTGATCAACCCGTAAAAACTTATTCTAGCGGGATGTATATTCGTCTAGGATTTGCCGTTGCCACCAGTGCAGACCCGGATATATTAGTCGTGGATGAAGCCCTTTCTGTTGGAGATGAAGCCTTTCAGCGTAAATGCTTTAGCCGAATTCATCAAATCCAAGATCGGGGTGGAACCATTTTATTTGTCTCTCATTCTGCAACTTCTGTAATTCAACTGTGTGATTCAGCGATATTAATGGATCAAGGAGAACGCTTAATTCAACATCGGCCTAAAATGGTGATTTCTAAATATCAAAAAATGATTTATGCTGAAGCCGAAGAAGCAAAACGTCTGCGAGAAGAAATACAAGAAATTCCGTCTTTAGAACCGATACAAGCCAGTGTCAAATCGATTCAACTTTCTCCTAATATCACGAATCATAATGGTCAACAAACAACAGAAAGCAATAGCAGCGAATCTGACTACAAAGACTATTACGATCCCAATTTAAAACCCGATCATCCGATTCGTTATCCTTCGCGTGGGGCAAGCATTAGCGATCCTCATATTACCACATTAGATGAACAGCGAGTGAATCATTTAATTAGTCGAAAAACTTATATTTATCGCTATATTGTAGAATTTTTTAAACCCGCTTCTCATGTTCGGTTTGGGATGTTAATTAAAACAGTGAGTGGCTTTGAACTGGCGGGGGCATCTTGTTTAGCAACCTCAAAATCTATTAAATATATTGAAGCAGGAACTAAAATGGCGATTGATTTTGAATTTAAATGTCTTTTAGCCCCGAATGTTTACTTTCTCAATGCCGGAGTTTCTGGTATTGTAGAGGGTGAATTTACTTATTTAGATCGTTGTATTGATGTGGGAATGTTTCGGGTACAACCTTGCGAAAGTTCTTGCGTTACAGGTATTGTTGATTTACTTGTTGAACCTAGATTAACCTTAACAAAAGAAACATTACAACCTGAATCTAGAATAGAAGTATTATAAATTTGTTGTTTATTTGTTGTTATTTGTTGTTCCCTATTATAACGTGGATAAAAATATAATTTTAGATGTTAATCATAATCCTGTTGTTAATGCAATCATTCATGAACTGGCAATTGATCCTTCTACTTTTAAATCAGTTATTGCTGAGACAGACGAGATGTATTCTTATGATTTAAAAGAGATAGATTATCAGATTAATCATCCGGCTATCCTCTCTTATTACTTATTAGGATATTCCATTTTTTCAACGGTTCAACAAATTGTTAGTTATCATTTTGATAGCTTTGACAAACTTTCAAATTTTCTAGATTTTGCTAGTGGATATGGTCGGTTTACTCGCTATTTAATTCAAGCTTTATCTCCCCAAAAAATATCGGCTTGTGATATTTATCCAGAAGCTATTCAATTTCAAACTAAATATTTAGGCGTTAATGGAATTCATTCTTGTTTAAATCCGCAAGATTATTCAGTTAGTCAGCAATTTAATTGTATTTTAGTCAGTTCTTTATTTAGCCATCTTCCTGAACAAACCTTTCAACAATGGATGAAAAAACTTTATGATTTAACTCATCCACAAGGACTATTAATCTTTAGTGTTTTAGATGAAATCACCACGCCTATTGGGGTAGGAATACCGCCATCAGGGTTTTTATTTAGTGCCGATACCAGTGAAAGTCATTCCCTCAATAAACAAGATTATGGTACAACTTATGTGACTGAAAATTATATTCGTAACCTACTTCATCAACTCAGTAATAGTAAAGCCAACGTTTACCGCTTTGCTAAAGGTTTAGGTCAATATCAAGACTTATATATTGTTACTCAAAATACCGATAAAAATTTCTCTAAATTCACCTTATCTCAGCCGCCTCGTGGTAGTTTAGATAGTTGTTACCTCACTTCAGATGGTATTCTCTGTTTAAGTGGTTGGGGGGCTGATTTTAATCCGGGAGGTGAAGTAAAAGCCGTTGAAATTATTATTAATAAAACAACAATAAAAACTCTCAAGCCTTCAGTATCTCGTCCGGATGTAGCGGATATTTTCCAACGTCCTGACTTAATCAATTGTGGTTGGTATTGTCAACTTCAACCCGATCAATTTCAACTGAATGATACGATTTTAATTAAAGTAACGAATAACTTGGGTATCATTTGGATTATTGATGCAGAAGTTATTCAATGGCTAATTCCTAGAAAGCGGCTGGAATTACAACAGGCTGTAACAGAAAGTCAGTTGCAACAAGCAGAGGCTAAAATTGAGGCGATGGAGAAGACAATATTTTGGAGACTCAGGCGAAAAGGCAAGAAAGTCCTAGGTGTATTTGGATTATATAAAGGGGAGTCAACAGACTAAATGGTTGACATCTCTGACCAAACTGTTAGACAATCTGATTCTAACTGAAATAATGATTTCAAACGGTTGCATTTCTCACGGGAGAACTTTTAGAACACATTAGAGACTATGAATTACCTGCAAAGTCAATCCCCCATTATTATTATAACCGGAATGCACCGCTCTGGAACCTCATTAACGGCTTCTTTACTTCAAAGTGTCGGCGTTAATATTGGCAAGCGGTTAGTCGGGTCAGATTATGGTAATATCCGAGGACATTTTGAGAATATTGATTTTGTTAATTTTCACAAGAAAGTTCTGCAAGAGAATGGCTTGGATGATTTAGGATGTGTGACGCAAGATTGTATCCAAATTCAAGAACATCATCTTCAGCAAGCCAAAAACCTGATTGAAACTCATCAAGATTTTGAACATCCTTGGGGTTGGAAAGATCCAAGAACTGTTTTATTTTTGGATTTATGGTATCAGTTAATTCCCGGTGCAAAATTTATCTTTGTCTATCGTTCTCCCTGGGAAGTTGTAGATTCTCTTTATCGACGGGCAACCGATTCAGCGATTTTAAATCAACCGGAATTAGCGATTAAAACCTGGCAATTTTATCATCATAAACTATTAGATTTTTATGCGAATTGTTCAGAGAATACTATTTTAGCAAATGTTTACCAAATCGGGCAAAATCCTGAACAATTTCTTCAAGAGATTCAAAATAAGTTTGATATTCGTCTTAACTTACCTCCAAATCAAAACTTTGATCCCACTTTACTGGTAGATGATGTCTTAGATACCAATCGTCCTCATTTAATTAAACAATGTTTTCCCGATGTTATTGATTTATATTTACAGCTAGAAGCAACCGCTAACCCGTTTGATCGAGGTTTAACGACAGCAGAATCAGAGATTTTAAATCAATCTCCTAACTCAGTTTGGTTATTTAAAGATTGGTTAGAAGTCCGTAAATTACAGACAGAAAAAGAAAAGTTTAACGAAACAATCGATCAATTAATTCACACCGAAACCGAATTAGGTCAAACTCAATTTCAGTTGGAAAGTTTAGAAGTTAGATATCAAGAAGCAAAAATAAAGTTACTGAAAACTGAACAAGAACTGGGAAAAAGTCAGTATCAGTCGGCTGGAGTTGAACAAAAGCATCAAGAAGCCATTTTAAAAATTATCGATTTAGAACAGGAATTAGGTCAAACTCAAGGTCAACTCCAAGGGGCGGAAAACCAGTTTCAAGCAGCCGTGACTAAGCTAATTAGTAAAGAAGAAGAATTAGGAAAAACTCAAGGTGAATTACAACAGATTAATTTACAATATCAAGAAGTAGTCGGTCAATGTTTACAAATCGAAAATACTCTAGAAAAAGTTCAGTTACAGTTAGCAACGTTAGAAGTAGAGTTAGAACAATCTCAACAGCAACGGCAGGGGGTAGACACAGAGTTTCAACAGGCAAAAACAAAGATATTATCTTTAGAACAAGAATTGGTTAAAACTCAGTATTCTTTATTACAAGCCCAGGCAGAAGTTACAGAAATTAAGGCTTCTAAATTTTGGAAAATTAAGACTAAATGGAATAGTATAAAATATTGGCTGCGTCGTCATCTGCGTCCGCAATATTTATTTTCTATTGATACGCCTAATTCATGGGAGTTTATCACTTCGGGAGAAAGTTTTATCCAGATAGAAGGTTGGTGTCTGTATACAGGAAAACAAACTTTACAAGGAGTTCGGGCAAAAATTGGCAATCAAGTTTATTCTGGAAAATTTGGCATCGATAGACCCGATTTAGCAACTGTTTATCCTGGGATATCTGAAGCATCGCAGGCAGGGTTTAGAGTCCAAATTCAATTACCAGAATATTCAGAAAACTTATATTTAGAAGTTCAAAATAATCAAGGAAAATGGCATCGTCTCGCCACTTATCCCCTACAAATTTCATCAGTAAAAGCGGCATTTGATGCCCCGACAATTTGGCAACAACGTCCGGGAAATGTATTATTTGCTGGTTGGTGTTGTCATCCAAAATATCAAATTACCCAATTGCGGCTATTATATAATAATAATAGTGTAACCTGCGCCTATGGTTTGCCTCGTGCCGATGTGGGGGCGGTTTTCCCGGACTGGGTGGGTAGCGATACCAGTGGGTTTGAGGTGTTAGCAGAGTTACCGCCGGGAAATTGGGACTTACGGTTAGAAGCCCAACTGGAGACTGGAGAAACTGTTACTTACCGTTACCCACATCCCTTACAAGTTAAGCAGGATGGAATTGTTCAAAAAGTTGGCAGAAAAGCCCAACAAGCCACAAAATTTATCGCGGCTATTCGGCAACGGGCCAAGGAAAGAAAACAACGTTTAGGCAGAATTATCCCAATGCCATGGGAAATTCCGGCAATTATTCGGCAAACTCGGTTAATTTATCGCAAGACTCAAGCCCCGGCCATTACGTCTTTATTACCTCAAGGGTTTCAACTGCCAGAAATAGCCGACCCTTACGAAGCTTGGCTAAAAGTTAACCCTTGGACACCGCGACAAGAAGCCGCATTACAACAACGGTTAGAGAATTATAGTCAGACAGAATTACTAAAAATTTCGGTGATTATGCCTGTGTATAATCCGCCCATTGATTGCTTAGAAAAAGCCATTGATAGCGTGATTCAACAAGTTTATCACAATTGGGAACTCTGTATCGCTGATGATTGTAGTTCTCACCCAGAAGTGGCAGAAACTCTGAATATATTGGCAGCCAATGATGATAGAATTAAGCTGGCTTTTCGGAGTGAAAATGGCAATATTAGCGCCGCAACCAACACAGCAGCCGAGTTAGCAACGGGTGAATTTTTATTATTCTTAGATAACGATGATGAACTCACACCAGATGCCTTAGGAGAAATTGCCCTTTATCTGGCTGAACATCCAGAAACCGACGTTATTTATAGCGATGACGACAAAATCGACTCAAACGAAAAACGATTAGCCCCGCAATTTAAACCCGACTGGTCACCCCATTTACTCCTATCATACATGTATATGAGCCATGCTTTTGGCGTGCGGCGATCGCTATTTCAACAAGTCGGTGGTTTACGCCTCGGTTATGAAGGTTCTCAGGACTATGATTTGGCATTACGAACGACAGAAAAAGCCCGTCATATCGGTCATATTCCTTTAGTATTATATCATTGGCGCGCCACTCCCGGTTCAACAGCTATTTCTGGGTCAGAAAAACCCGCCAGTTTCGCAGCCGGATGTCAAGCGGTACAAGATGCATTAACCCGCCGCCAACAAACGGTTAAAGCGTTTCAACCGCAATGGGCAATTGATTTACATTTAGGCATTTTCAGTCATGAATTCCCCGATAATGGCCCTGCAGTTACGATTATTATCCCTACAAAAAATCAACTTAAATTACTCAAACCTTGTTTAGAGTCGTTGCAGAAAACCACTTATGAAAATTATCATATTTTAGTCATTGATAATGATAGTGATGAAGCGGATATCTTAGATTATTTTAAACAGCTTGATGATCATGATCAAGTAACAGTTTTAAATATTCCCAGTCAAGGCAAATTTAACTTTGCGGCTTTAAATAACCAAGCAGTAGCAGAAGTTGAAACAGATTATATTCTATTTTTAAATAACGATACAGAAGTGATTTCACCGAATTGGTTAAGTCAGATGATGGGATATGCCCAACTCGAAAAAGTCGGGGCAGTGGGGGCAAGATTAATTTACCCCGATGATAGAGTTCAACACGCTGGAATTATTCATGGTTTGCATCATGGTTTAGCGGGTCATGCCTTGAAATTAACCCATAAAAATGACTTTGGTTATTTGGGTTATTCTAAAGTATTACGCAACTATTCAGCCGTGACAGCCGCTTGTTTATTAACCCCCCGTGAGTTATTTTTAGAACTAGGAGGATTTGATCAAAATAAATTTGGTGTCGCCTATAATGATGCTGATTATAATTATCGCTTAACTGAACAAGGATATCACTGTATTTATTGCCCCGATGCACAATTAGTCCATAAAGAAGGAACATCCAGAGGCTATCAAGATAATCCTCAAGAAGTTGCTAGTTTCCGTCGTAAATATGCCGATAAAATAGATACTTTTTATAATCCTCATCTCTCCTTAAGTAACGAATGGTTTCAAATTCAACCCCGGCATTTTACCCTAGGCAAAACAACCATTAAACCGCGTGTTTTGATGTGTAGTAATGCTTTAGAATATACAGGTGCCCCCTTACATCAATATGAAATAGCAGTAAAATTAGCAAAAGAAAATCAGATAGAACCGATTATTTTCTCGGTGTTTGATGGGCCGTTACGACAAGCTTATGAACAGCAGAATATTCAAGTCATTGTAACAGAACATCCTTTAATTAATGTTTACCAGTCAGAAGCTTATGAAACGGCATTACAAACCTTCGCCGAAGAATTGCAATTGCATCAATATGATGTGATTTATGCCAATACTTTAGAGAACTTCTTTATGGTAGACTGTGGGGAGAAAATGGGTATTCCTTCAGTCTGGAATATTCATGAAAGTGAACCCTGGCAAACTTATTTTGATGGGTTTGGTTCAGAAATTGCTACAAAAGCCTTAAACTGCTTTAAATATCCCTATCGAATCATTTTTGTTGCCGATGCCACTCGCAATTTATATTTACCGTTAAATAGCCATCATAACTTTACTGTCATCCACAATGGGATGGATGTTAAACAATTTCAACAAACAGCCGAAACCTGGACAAGAACAGATGCCAGAAAAGCGTTAAACTTGCAAGAAACCGACATGATGATCTTGCTATTGGGAACCGTTTGTGAACGGAAAGGACAACAAGATTTAATTAAAGCGTTAACTGATTTACCCTCAGAATGGTATCCAAGAATTCGTTGTTTTATTGTTGGCGATCGCCCTAGTATTTATAGTACAGAATTATCCCAACTGGTGCAACAACTTCCCGAAGAATTACAAAGCCAAATTACTATTATTCCAGAAACTCCTGAAACGCCGAAATACTATCAAGCCGCTGATATATTTGTTTGTACCTCTCGGGTTGAAAGTTATCCCCGCGTCATCTTAGAAGCAATGGCGTACAATTTACCGATTATTACCACGCCAGTATTTGGAATTCCTGAACAAGTTCGTGAAAATATTAATGCATTATTCTATACTCCTAACCAACCCGAAGAACTGTATAACGGTCTAATTTCACTATTAGAAAATCCGGTAAAACGCCAAGAATTTGCAGACAATGCTAAATATGTCTTAGACTCCCTCAATAGCTTCGAGGAAATGACACAAGCTTACGGTGAAATATTCCAAGAAGCTGATTTAATTAATCCTCATCCGCGTCAAATGATAGAAGAAACTGAAATAGTAGAAGCGTCCGAAAAACCTCAAATAATAGAAACTCAACCGATAACAGCAGTCATTGAACCCTCAATTCAACTCTCTGAAAATACAGCAACTGATAAAAGCTATTGGGAAACAAATCCCACCGCTGCTACTGCCAGCCATTGGGTCTCTAACCCAATTATTGAAGAAGTTTTACACTACAGAATGTCAGGGGGAGAAAGTAAAAAATATTGGCTACGATGGTTAGTCGAAGATTATTTTACTGATCGAAAATTTGATAATATTTTATCTTTAGGATGTGGCATTGGTAATCATGAAATTATGATGGCAGAATTAGGATTTGCCCAGGAAATTGATGCCTTTGACTTTTCCGAATCCTCTTTAAAAATTGCCCGTGAAAATGCAAAATCCGTTAATGTTAATGTCAACTTCTATCAAGATGATTTTAATCAATTTAATTTAGAGAATGGCAAAAAATATGATATGGCATTCTGTTCGGGTTCCTTGCATCACGTTAAAGAATTAGAACGATTTCTAGAAATTGTGCATCAATCTCTTAACCCCGAAGGCTACTTTATTATTAATGAATATATTGGAGATATCTACTGCATTTATAATCAAAAACAAGTCCAATTAATCAATCGTTTATATGACTGTTTCAATGAAATATTAAAATCGGGTTTACGAGAAGAATTTATTAACCCCACAATTCATCAAGTCTTTGCCACAGATCCTTCAGAAGCAGTTCGTTCAAAATTAATATTACCCTTTATTCAATATTACTTTGATATCGAGGTTTATAACCCCTTCGGCGGCGGAATATTACACCCGCTTTATCCTTTACTAAATCACGAACAACTTTCTGAAGATAGCAAAGGAGAAACGATAGTCCGTTTACTGCTAGAATTTGAACAGATTTTAATGGAAATCCCTGGTGGCTTAGAATCAGATTTTTGTTTGTGTATTATGCGTCCAAAAAAAATGTAAACTAAAACTATGATTCAGGAGAATATCAACCAGAATAATAACAATAAACCGCCTCACTTTATCATTATTGGGACTCAAAAAGGCGGTACAAACTCTCTGTATCATTATCTCACTCAACATCCCCAAATATTACCTGCCACTCAAAAAGAAATTCACTATTTTAGTTTAAATTATCAACAAGGTTGGCAATGGTATCAATCTCAATTTCCATTAGAAGCTGACGGCATTAACTATATTACGGGTGAAGGAACTCCTTATTATTTATTCCATCCCCAAGTCCCCCAAAGAGTTTATCAAAACTGCCCCAATACTAAAATTATTGTACTGTTAAGAAATCCAGTAAAACGGGCAATTTCTCATTATTATTGGGAAGTAAAATTAGGGTTTGAGTCTTTATCCTTTCCTGCCGCAATTACTCAAGAAACACAACGCTTAGCAGGAGAAATAGAAAAATTAGAACAAGACCCAAATTATTATAGCTATAACCATCAACATTTTACTTATCTAAGTCGAGGCGTTTATCTTCATCAACTGCAACGATGGCTAGAATATTTTCCAAAGCATCAATTTTTGTTCTTGCAAAGTGAAACGTTTTATGATAATCCTAAAATTATTGTGAATCAAGTGTTTCAGTTTTTAGAACTAGAACCTTATGTTCTACCCAAATATCCAATTATCAACCAAAATGCTTATCCTAAAATCAGTCAAACTCTCTATCAAAAATTACAAGATTATTTTGAACCCTATAATCAACAATTAACCGATTTATTAAATCAAGAATTTAATTGGAATCTCTCTAAAACAGAAAAAAATATGAATAAAATAGATTATGAAGGGGCTTGGAATGAATATGTCCAAAACTGGCAAAAAACAGATGCAGAACAAACCTATCCGGGTGATGAATGGATTGGTAAAGCAGCAGGGGCAGCCCAATCTTTAGCCGAATATGAAACTTTAATTGAACAGCAATTTATTAAACCTTATATTCAAAACCATCAAACCGTCTTAGAAATAGGGATAGGCGGCGGAAAAACCGCTGCTTTATTGCTAAAGTATTGCCAAGAATTAATCTGTGCTGATATATCTCAAAACATGATTAATATTACCCGCGACAGATTAGGAGAAGAAAATGTAAGTTATGTGAAATTAAACGGTTTAAACTTAGAAGGAATTCAACCGAATTCAATTGATGTTTGCTTCTGTTACGATACGATGGTGCATATCGAACCGAGAGATATTTTTAACTATTTAACTAAAATCCCCGCCTTGATGAAAGGGGAACGTCTTTGTCTGTTTCATCATACTAATATTCTCAGTGATTTAGGCTGGCAAAAATTTATCCAAGATTGGGATAAGAACTTAATGGGATCTCGCCATGGAACTGCATTTTCCGTAATGACAGATGCAATCATGGAAAAGTTCTTAACTCATCTCAATTATAAAATCCTGCACAAAGACACCCAAACCGTTCCGAGAGATTGTGTCTGGATCTGTCAAGCTCCGGTTTAAAATTAAACTATTCTTGATATTATACTGTTACTTTGGGATCACGAAAAAACAATCATATTATATTTATATGCAAGCCTTATTTTTACATCCCAACTTTCCCGCCCAATACCGCCATATTATTACCGCTTTAGGGGCCGATCCAAACAATCGGATTGTTTTTGGAACTAAAAATGAACGGCCCGAATGGAAAATTCCAGGGGTGACAAAAGCCTTATTTAAACCGAGTCGAGATCCGAGTCCTCAAACCCATCAATATGTTCGTAGCCTCGAAAGTGCGGTTCTTAATGGCCAAGCTGTATTTCGCATGGCTGAACAATTGAAAAACCAAGGCTTTGTCCCAGATATTATCTGTGGTCATTCCGGCTGGGGGCCAACCTTATTTGCCAAAGAAATGTTTCCGGATACACCCCTACTTTGTTATTTTGAATGGTTCTATAACTCCAAGGGATCAGATGCCGATTTCGACCCCGCAGACCCCCTTAGCGTCGATGATATGGCACGCATTCGGGTGAAGAATACCCCCATCCTAATTGATGTTTATTCCTGCGACTGGGGACTATCTCCGACGCAATGGCAGCGATCGCAATTTCCGGTCGAACTGCAAACCAAACTATCCGTGATTCATGATGGGGTCGATACCACCTACTTTAAACCCAACCCCGGGGCGAAACTGGTGTTACCCAATCTGGATCTATCCCATGTGGAAGAATTGGTAACCTATGTGGCGCGAGGCATGGAACCCTATCGAGGTTTCCCCGAATTTATTGAAACGGTTGCTTATATCCAAGAAAAACGACCCAACTGTCATGTCGTGGTCGTGGGTTCAGAACGAGTCTGCTATGGCAAATCCTTACCCGATGGCCAGTCCTACAAAGACTATATGCTGAAAAAAATCCCCTTGGATCTGTCGCGGATTCACTTTGTTGGCCCGCTACCCTACGGACAATACCTACAAGTGATTCAAGCCTCCGACGTTCATATCTATCTGACTCGGCCATTTGTGTTGTCTTGGTCTATGATTGAATCGATGTCTACCGGATGTCTTGTGGTGGGATCTGATACAGCCCCAGTGCGAGAGGTGATTGAAGATGGGAAAAATGGCTTATTGGTTAACTTCTTTGCCCCCAAAGAAATTGCCGACCGAGTCTCGGAAGTCTTAGACCATCCGAACCGAATGGCAGAACTGCGTAAAGCCGCCCGTCAAACGGCGCTAGAACGCTATGATCTAACCAAACTATTGTCCCAGCAACTTCAACTGATTACCGAAATTGCAAATCGTTCATTACCCGCTACTGTGGGTCAGCTTGAACCCAAATCTCGTCTAGACTTTTGACGAATAACCTCAGATTGCTGTGGAACCTTCAAGTTGTTCTTGCGTCTCAACTCCTAGAGTATGAGCAAATATCATTTTTTCTATTTTATTAGAGTAATGATTAAAAGACGAGTCAAGGACAAATTTGTCTTGCTACGGATAATAATAGATCTGAGCAATACAATGAACTGAGTACACTGTTTAAACAACACTCTCAACAAGGCACTAGACTTGCTGAGGGCTGAGTGTTAAACTACAGCCGAACAAATCATGGTGTTTAGACAGTGTTGTCCGATCCAACGGCTCAATAACATCATTGCAGAGGAGTGAAACATAAATGTCATCAATAACCAGTCCACTAACTTTAACTCCAGGTCCTGATTCATTCGATCAGGATGTTGCGTTTGCTCCCAAACCTGATACGATTCTAGGCTTAGCTGGAAACGATACTATAATATCTTCAACTTTAGGTGGTAGCGCCGTTGAGGGGAATGATGGTAATGACTTTCTGACCTCCCGTGGTCCAAATGATACCCTATTTGCCGGCCCCGGGAATGACTCGTTACGCGCCCTCAATGCGGGGAGTCGCCTTGTGGGTGATGATGGTCGCGATACCTTAAGCGCTGACTTAAGCGCCACCCTCTATGGTGCAGCCGGACGAGACTCAATACTCGGTCTTGCTGGCGGCAACGTCCTATTTGGTAACCAAGATATGGATACCATTTTAGGCGGTTTACAAGGAAATGACTCCATCTATGGCGGAAAAGATGGTGACCTGATTGGCTTCTTCGATGCGACAGGTCAGAGTAACTTAGGATTCGATGTTAACCTCAGTGGCAGTGGTGCCAACAACGGGAATAACTTCGTTGCCGGGAACCTTGGTGCTGACACAATTGTCGGAATTGGCAACGGCGATAGCCTGTATGGGGGTCAAGATGATGATTCTGTTACAGGAATTGGTAGTACTACATATATTTCAGGGGATATTGGTAACGATACCGTGACTGTCGTCAACCCTGTCGCGACTGTTGTGATTCCAGGGCAAGCGGCTCAAAGTGCCTCTGTTCCACTAACTCAAGTCACTTTAGTTGGAGGCGAAGGTGATGACATCGTTACAGGTGGTGTCGGTCGCTTCCGCGAAGGTAATAACCTGTTAGACGGAGGGACTGGCAACGATACAATCTCTGGTTTTGCCTTTGAAGATTCCTTATTGGGTGGCGGCGGCGATGACCTGATTACAACGGGCGCTTTAAATGTAACCACCACAGAAGGCATCTCATCGACATTGTCCGGTGTGGTCGGCAGTAGCACCCTAGATGGGGGTGATGGCAACGATACCCTGATTGCGGCTTATGAAAGTGATTTCATTGTCGGTGGTTCTGGCAACGACAGCATGAGCGGTTCTTTTACTCTCCTCGACGCGGGCGATGGCAATGATACCCTCGATGGTACCACTTTTGTCCGCCAGTCCACAAATGCAATTGAGGTGAGTCTGTCTGGCGGTGCCGGAGATGATTTAATTACAGGTGTCACTGCCACAGATGTGACTAATATTCTTGATGGTGGTGCGGGTAACGACACAATTGTTCTCACCTCCACCGGAGATCGATTGCTCTCTGGGACTGCCAATATTGCAGGCAGCGACAGCATCTTTGCCGGTAGTATTGATCCAGGAACCAGCACTTTCTTACTCGTTGATACCCTGGGAAGTAACCAAATTGTGGGTACAGTCGGGGATGACAGCATCCGTACAGGTAGTGGTGCAGACTTCCTGGTTGGGGGTAGTCGGGCAGATGGAGTAGCGACCTCCGGTGCAGGAGATGACACGCTGATTTCCGGTGCGGGTGATGACTATCTGTTTGGTGGACAAGGTGTTGATGTCCTGGCTGCTGAAGCGGGTGATGATACCCTGCAAGGGGGCTTAAACGGTGATATCTTAACCGGGGGTGAAGGAGCAGATACCTTCTTCTATCAATTCCGAGGCGCTATTGCGGGAACCACTATCGATAACATCACAGATTATCAAGATGGTACTGATAGGCTTGTCTTTGTCAGAGATGCCAGCGAAGGCGGCTTTGGATTTGCATCAACAGGTAGTCCCGCCGATGCTGAATTCATTGTACTGAGTGGTGCCAACCAAACTTACCAAAATAGTGATGCTGCCATTAGTACTCCCATCCTGGCTTACGAACGCTCACGAGGGGTCGTGAAGTATGACGCAGATGGTAATGGCCCTGGAGCAGCAGAAGAAGTCTTCTTCTTCAATACCATTGGTGATGCAGGCCCCGACTTAGGCGAAAATGACATTATCTTTATCTAAGTTGGCGGAGACTTAAACAACTTAATCATTTAGAAGTCTAAAAGTTTGTAGGGTGTGTCAGTGACGCACCCTATACTTTTTTGTTGAGGAATTATGATTCAATAATAGGATTAGGCGGAATATCTAAAGCCGGATTTTGATTAAAGAAACCCCAAGGTTTTAGTTTAAAATGGGTTCGATGCACTGGCATAATGGGCCAGTCTTCTGGACGGACAATATGAGTCATTCCCATCGTATACCACACCACAACATCCTCACCCATCAACGGTTCATTATCGGAAATATAGGAATATAACCCTTGACCGGGGTTGCCTTGGTTGGGATAATCTCCTGCGGCGTAAAGTTCGTCTGGGTCATACTGAGTTGCCCAAAAATGATGATCCCCGAAGCCTCCGAGTTGACGAGTTTCAGAGAAAGGCGACAACATCGGGAATGTATAGCCTCCTGGCATCAGCTTGTAAGCTGTGGGTGAACCTAAAGCATTAGTATTCTCATTACTAATAATATTCCAACTGCGATTTTGATAAATATTCACATCGCGAACTGCTGCAGTTTCTAATCCTAAAGGAGTCGGTTCTGCGACAAATGCATTGCCTTCTGGATTATCCATTCCCGGTAACAATGGTACAATATTCATCTCAACTGGGGTATTAGCGACACCATCAATATCAAAATCCAAACGGAAATTAAAGAAGTGTTGATGGTTGACCCCGATTAAATTTGGATCGACTAAGTTACCATAAGCATCTCTATCACTCAGAGAATTAACATCTGTCGCTTCAGTTCCTTTGACTAAAACAATACCCGTTGAGTCCGTTTCTACCGTTAAAGAACCATCTTGCTGGAATACCCAATTCACTCCATAATCATAGTTACCAATGGTCATAATCGAACGCACAACCAATTCTCGGCTACGACGGGAGTCGATTTCTTCGGTTAGTTCAAAATCAAAGTGAGACCACAATAAACCCCCCTGACGTTCATAGATACCCGCTGCACCTTCCCAGAGATAAGGCTCACCAAAATCATCGGCAAACATCGCATCTAACAAGACGGCATTTTCCGGCAAGTCTCGCCCCACTTCCATCGGATAAGTAAACCGTCCTAAGCTATATTCTCCTACATCTAAAGCACTGCGAACCACCCAGTTACCATCTGGGTCAGCATAGGGTACAAACAGTTCTGAGAGTGAACCGCGATATAATATGGGTCTGAGCGTATCGCCGTCTTGATAACTGACCTGATGCAAAACTAAACCGCTACGAGGATCAATAGAATAACGGAATTGCCAGTTATCCCAACTCACTTGATGACCGTTAATTTCATAGCTACGGCCTTCGGGTTCAATAATTTCTAGCGGGGGTAAAGGTTCCCGTAATTCTACTTCTTCAGCACCATAAGCCGCACTTTCTGTATTAATCGGAATATTACCACTATCAGTCACGCTAAATACTTCTTGATTGGTTAAATCAATAGTAACTGCTAACCCTTCAATAGGTCGGCCAAAAAAGTTTAAATCATCCCCAATTACATAAGGAATACCTCGAATGAAACGCACTCCGGCTGCTTCTTCATCTGCGGTTAAACGACCCGGTGCCCAACCGGTGAAATAAACATCGTCTATACTTAAACCTCGGCGTTCTAAGGCTGCTAAAACTTCTGGATCTTCAGTAGTAAGTTCTTCTAAACTATCATAATCTATCGGGTCAAGCAATTGAACTGTGACATCAGGAACAGCCACCCAACTGGTTAAAGTTTCTGTATTTAAATCAACAATAGCTTCATAGGTTAAGTTTGCTTCAGAATCGAAAACAACAGCAAAAGCTTCTCGCCGAAAAGGATTACCCTCGCTGTAGTTAATCACTTCATCTTTAGGTGGTTCTTGTAATGCAACTCTAGGGAAAAATGTATCCTCACTCAGATTTTGAGTTTGTTGAATGATACTGACTGCTGTTTCAATTTCACTGGCTGTAAGCGGATCTAAAGGATAAGTAATAATCTCATTTCTGGTAATTCCTGTCACAGTATCAACGGCTGCATCAATCTCTTCTATCTCAGTTTCAGCCGCTTCTATCCCTATTTCTGGAACAAACATAAACATATCAGGTTCTGCCATTGGCATCATTGGCATGACAGACTCTTCTGAAACCAAAGGAGAAAATAGAGCTAACGCAGGATCAGTGACGATAGGAAAATCTTCCATTTTTCTTAATTTCTAATTGACCGAATCTAAAATGATTGATTAGATTCTTCAATAGATTTCCTGTTTTGCCAATTAAACTAACACCTCATATATTTAAAAAACTATTATTAAACTCAAAAAGATTAAGTAAAAACTATCAAGTCTAATTAAACAAGTGGAAGTGTGATCGGCCTAGAAAGTGACATAGGTTTGATGACTTCAATCACTGCCATTGGCTAAACTTTTTCAATGGACTGATGATGGCGATCGCTGGTGATGCCATGAGTAACAGTAAGCCGGCCTCACGCCTTGCTGTACTAAAAGCAGGGAGGCACTATACGCAATAGGGAAGTAGGCAATAGGAAAATTATCACTAACAACAAAGAATAAACTATATTTAACTAATTTTTTCTTCCTGAACAAACGTTAAACTTTCAAACTCTCCTTTCTGGTTATAACGACGAATTAAACGCTGACGTTGAGTAGGAGAAACTAACCATCCTGCCTCAAAAAATAGGGGAGTCCGCATTTGTACTTTTTGCGGCACCGTTGCGGATGCGCCATCGGGTAATAAATACACATTGATCGGTTGAGAACCCTCATTAAAATATAAAACAGAACCTTCTATTTTGGCGCTGGAAGAAATCGTTTGATTTCCAAAAGAAAGCTGTTGTTTAAGTTTTCCTGAACTCTCTATATTTAACTGCATTTGCGTCTTAAATGTATCCGGCGATCGCAAATCTGGATATAATACAGTGGCTTCTCCTTGCCAAGTTCCAAGTAACATTTCAACCGTTAAAGCAGGACGTTCAGCTTTCTCACTTCCGGCGCGATATTCTCGAATTAAAGTAAATGATTGTAGATCACCTTCAGGATTACATAATTCTACAACTCGTAACCGTCGGTTCTCTTGAATAAAGCCAAATTCCGCCCCCGAGAGAGAATTTGGACTCAGTTGCAGTGGCCCTTGAGAAAATGCCCCATTTTCAAAAAATAACAGATCCCGTCCAAAAGATTGATATTCACGAACTAATTCATCAACGGGGGGTTTTGTGCTACTATCAGGACTCGGTGGAAAACGACGCAAGGTGAGGCGAACGGTTTTGTTATCCTCCAACTGTTCCAAAATTAAAATACTGGGAGTATCTTTAACAATTTCTCCCTGAGGCGAAATTTGAGTAAACGAACCCTGCCATTCTCCCAAATTTTGCAAAAAATTATCCCATTGTGATCCCATTATTCCACCTCATTTGATCAGGAAATAGCGACTCATGTCTCAACCCGGAATGGTTACCCTGTTGACAGACTTTGGTTTACAGGATGTTTATGTTGGTGTGATTAAAGGCGTAATTGCCCAAATCAATCCTGAATTACAGGTAATTGATTTAACTCACCAGGTTCCTCCTCAGAATATCGCTGCGGGTCGATTTTGTCTAATGAATGCTGTCTCTTATTTTCCCGCCGGGACGGTTCATCTGGCTGTGATCGATCCTGGGGTGGGTACCTCGAGGCGCGCGATCGCCTTACAATTACCGCAAGGTTATTTTGTCGGCCCGGATAACGGACTGTTTAGTGGCGTGATTCGTTTAGCCGAAGCCGAACCGGATACTGAAATTATAGCGGTTGAACTGAGTAATGATAACTTTTGGCGAAGTCCTCAGCCGAGTACAACGTTTCATGGACGGGATATTTTTGCCCCGGTTGCCGCCCATTTAGCCAGCGGTATTGCTTTAGAAGAGTTTGGTAATTTGATTAATCCTGAGACATTAATCCAATCAAACTTACCTGATTGTACAATCACAGAGGGAAAAATCGAAGGATCAATTCAATATATCGATCAATTTGGCAATTTAATTACTAATATTCCCGCCAAAGTTGTTGAGGATAGTACCTGGTTTGTCGTCATCAACGATATGGAAGATGTGGATGTTCGAGTAAAATTAAAAACTTCTAAAAAGAAAAAGAAAGGGAAAAAATATAAATCAAACACTCCCAGTCAAACTCATTCAGTTGTTTCTCGTATTATTCCCAGTGGCACAACCTACGGGGATGTTCAACTCGGACATTTAATTGCATTAGTGGGTTCTCACGGTTGGGTTGAAATTGCCGCAAATCACGCTTCAGCTCAAACTCAGTTACAATTAAGTTGGGGTTCGCCTGTACAAGTATTATTAAGTTAATCGGGAATAGGGAATCTTGTAATAGGGAATAGGGAATAGGGAGATCAGCATTAACAAAAACAACCAATGCTTCTCCTCGTGTAGACGGGGAACAAAGAACCAATAACCAACAACCAACAACCCACTTAACCATGCTATCTGCTGGAAATATTCTCAATAATCGTTTTGCGCTTCTGCATCCACTGCAAAGTCATTCTGTTCGTCAAACGTGGCTGGCAAAAGACTTAATGTTTGAAGATGAAGTGGTGGTAAAATTATTAGAGTTAGGTGGATCGATGCAATGGGATGATTTTAAATTATTAGAACGAGAAGCACAAATTTTAAAACAACTTAAATATCCGGGTTTAGTTCAATATCGCGATGATTTTGCCTTGCAAGCGGTTAATCCTTGGTTTGGTTTGGTCACTCAATATGTACCCGGAATTTCCTTAAAAGAAAAGCTAGAAAAACGCTATCGATTTAGTCAGCAAGAATTAGAATGGATAGCGAAAGAAGTTTTAAATATATTAGATTATTTACATCAAAATAATCCCCCAGTTATCCATCGAGATATTAAACCCAGTAACTTAATTTGGAGTCAGGATAATCAGATTCATTTAATTGATTTTGGCGGTGTACAAATGCAGCCTCGTTTACCCGGTGCAACCTTTACAGTTGTGGGAACTTATGGTTATACCCCAATAGAACAATTTGGCGGACAAGCTTTACCCGCTTCAGATTTATATGCATTGGGTACAACATTAATTCATTTATTAACAGGTGTTCCTCCCGCAGATTTACCCCAAAAACAATTAAGAATAGAATTTAAAGACGCAATTCGATGTGCAGTTGAACCTCAGTTTATTAAATGGTTAGAACAGTTAACTCAACCCATCATAGAACAACGATTTCAATCCGCAACAGAAGCATTAAACCGATTAAAAGAAGTTAGTTCTGATAAAATTATTCTGCCCCCAGAAAGTGGAGTCAAAATCGTTAAATATCCCACAAAACTTAAAATAGAAATTCCTTCTCGCTTTTCTAAACAATATTTACTGCCGATTAAACAGCTAATTAACTCAGGATTGCTTCGTATTGGCAAAAGAATTAAAAGCTTACCCCTAAAAGTTAAAATTCAGGTAATAACTGCTATCAGTAGTGCTTTATTTCTCATTTATTTATTACCCATATCCTGGACAGAATACAGCGATAACTTACTCAATTCATTAATAACTTTACCCGTCTTACTCCTCATTCTCGGTCTGCCCACAGGATTAGTCTTTTTAATTTTATTACTCAATTCAGAAATAGACTATTTTGGTCAAGCCAGCCTATCTTTTGATCAAGAAAAATTTGATATTCGCTGGCGACAACTCGGCTTTCCCCGCCGGAAAAAAGGTAATATTGATCAAATTCAACAAATTAACTTAATTAAAAACTCCGATACTCGTGGAAACCTGAACCCCAGCCTAGAAATTGCAGTAAATAAACAAATATTATTCATATTATCTCAACGTCAAACCTATCACGTCGGTCATCAACTCAACGAACAAGAACTCTTAGGATTAAAACAAGAAATATCAGACTGGTTTTCCCAACTCCAAACTGACAAAAACCCAGAAGAATAAATCACAAACCCATCCTTTGTGACCTTTGTGTCTTTGTGGTTTAACCTCTTTCCAAAGCCTAAAACGCCAAATATTATTGAAAAATATTGTCAATACACTCACTATCTGATATTCTTATTGAATCTTAGTTTTATTACCCTCTTTTGTCACTTTCCAGAATTCTAACGAAATTCCGTTATCACAGCTAACGACACCGAACGAAAGAATCAGGGTTTGACCCCCGTTTTTCGGAGTCTGACAAAAGAGGGATTAAGCAGTATTATTTCTGCTCTAAATAAAAAATACATGAAGTCACGAAGAAGAGTTAAACTTCTTCAGATATTGTGTGTGAGGAAAATCTGTGATCAAAACTCTTCTATGGAAAATCTTACCAATTGAGTTAGCCATCAGCCTAACGTGCTTAATGGCTGTATCCGCTACCGCTATTGAACCTCAACCCAATACAGAAGTACTCGATCAGCTTAACAATTATACTCAAGAAGGTCGGAGTCCAAAAAAGAAACAACAAGTTACTTCTGTCTCTCAACTATCCGATGTACAACCGACAGACTGGGCATTTCAAGCCTTACAATCCTTAGTCGAACGCTATGGTTGTATTGCCGGATATCCCGATGGCACTTACAAAGGCAACCGCGCCTTAACTCGTTACGAATTTGCCGCTGGAGTCAATGCCTGTTTAGAACGAGTTAATGAGTTAATTAACGCCGCCACAAGCGAATTAGTCACGCGGGAAGATTTAGCTATTTTACAACGGTTAATGGAAGAATTCGCCGCTGAATTGGCTGCATTGCGGGGACGAGTAACGGTGCTAGAAGCCCGGACTGCTGAACTGGAAGCCAATCAATTCTCAACCACCACTAAACTGACGGGAGGGGCAATATTCATCTTAGCAGATACCTTTGGCCCTCGCCCTCTTTTCAATGCTGCCGGGAAGACGAATTTAGAAGCAGATGATGATCCCACACAAACCAGTTTAGGGTATCGGATGCGCCTGGACTTTGAAACGAGCTTTACTGGGGAAGACTTACTGTTAGCGCGTTTACAAGCCTCCGATGTAGTCAATCTCACCGCCAGCAGTTTAACTAACACTTTAGCAACTCAATTATCGGTCGATGATGGGGTCAGCGATGGGCTGGAATTGGATGATTTATTTTATGTCTTTCCAGTATTTGACGGCGACGGTGAGGTGTATATCGGCGCTAATAGCTTAGGTTTAGATGATGTTCAAGATGCCCTCAGCCCCATATCAGACGAGACTTCTGGCGTTATTTCTGCCTCGGGCCGATACAATCCCACCAGCTTTAGGGGGCCACAAGGAAAGGGACTTGCGTTTAAGTATGCCATTAGCGAGAGGTTACAACTGAATCTGAGTTATTTAGCCAGTAATGGGGGAGATGCTAATGATGGTTTTGGCTTATTTAATGGGTCAAATAACACCTCTGCCCAACTCCTATTTTTCCCCACTGAAACGATTGGTTTAGGTGTAGCTTATAACCGTCGCTATTTTAGTCGTGATGATGTGTCTGTTGGTGGCGGGACTGGGAGTTTTATTGCCAATAAACCCTTTGGTGATAATGCCACCACTAGCGATAATTTAGGCTTTCAATTTAACTGGGAAATTGCAGATCATTTTCAACTGGGGGGCTGGTTTGGGGCAACCTGGGCGGCGCAAAAACAAGCTGGAGATGGAGAGGCCACTATTCTGAATTGGGCGGTTACTTTTGCTTTTCCGGACTTACTCAAAGAAGGAGATACCGCCGGAGTTGTTGTAGAGATGCCACCGAAAGTGATTGATCATAGCATTAATGCATTGGAAGATGAGAGTACTTCAATTCATCTTGAAGCATTTTATAGTCTTCCTTTGAGTGATTATATCGGGATTACACCTGGATTGTTTGTGATCACAAATCCCGATCATAATGATAACAATGACACGATTTTTGTTGGGGTACTGCGAACGTCATTTCAATTCTAACTAATTTTTTATCAAACTAATATTATTAGGATTAATAATGGTTTCGGACTCAACGACTGTTCAAATAACTGAGTTTAATTTCAATGGAGAGATCTATGATTAGAATTCAAAAAACAATTCAACTGTTTCTATGTACAGGATTAATTGTGAGTACTATTGCCTGTGGTTAAACGACTGTAAATAACACTGAAGAAGTGACTGAAATACAAGATACACAAGATACAACGGTTGCTGAAGCCATGAGTGAGGGAGAAAAAGCCAATGCAGAATTTCAAGATAAACTCAGTGGTCAAGAACTTTTAACGGCTTTACAAACGGGTGGACACGTGATTTATTTTCGCCATGCCCAAACTGAAAGAGATTATGCTGACCAAGCAGACCCGAATATGGATTTAAATGACTGCGAAAGTCAGCGGAAATTGAGTGATGTTGGTATTCAACAGGCGAAGGATATTGGGGCAGCATTTACAGCAAAAAATATCCCAGTTGGTGATATTATAACCAGTCAATATTGCCGGGCTTGGCAAACGGCGGAGTTAGCTTTTGGTCGATATGAACAAAATCCACAACTGAATTTTTTACCCTTTGAAGATTATACCGATGAGCAGGTCGAAGAAATGAAAGCAAATGTGATGCCCTTATTGACAGCAGTTCCTGAAAGTGGTCAAAATACTGTTCTTGTCGGTCATGATGACATTTTTGAGTCAGCTACTGGAATTTATCCCGATCCTCAAGGCATTGCTTATGTATTGACTCCCGATGGTCAGGGGAATTTTGTCCTACAAGCCAATGTTTTACCTCAAGAGTGGTCAGAACTTTAATTGCTATTTGTTACCCTGCCTAGCATAGAGGAAACAGAGGGTTTTGGTGGGTTTTGAGGTTTTTGTCCGGACAGAGGATTATAAAAAAAAGAGGGAGATTTCCCTCTTAACTTCAATATCTTTTAAGTGACAACTCAACTTTGATGGATTTATTCAGATTCTGTATCTGGGGAGTCCACCGCTTCATCGGCAACGGCTTCAGTTTCAACGACAGCCTCTGGTTCTGTCACTTCTGAAACTTCTGTCTCTGTTGCCTCTGGGGCTTCTGAAACTTCTGTCTCTGTCGCCTCTGGGGCTTCTGAAACTTCTGTCTCTGTTGCTTCTGTGTCTGTCGCCTCGGGCGCTTCAGTAACATCGGCTTCTACAGATTCTGCTACAGATTCTGCTGCGGCGTCCGTTTCTTCCTCTTCTGTTGCCGGAGGAATTTCAACTTCTGCTTCAGTTTCAGGTGCCGCACCCTCTTCGGTCAAGGGAATACCTTGCTGTTCGGCTAACATTTTCTCCCGGAATTTAGCTGCCATCTCTTCAGCTTTGTCATACACTAAATCCGGATTTTTCACCATATCTCCGGGTTCAGGTTCTAATTGCTTCGTAGACAGAGAAATACGACCCCGGTCAGCATCGAGATCAATAATCATCACCTTCACCTCGTCGTTGACGTTGAAGACGCTGTTGGGGGTATCGATATGGTCGTGAGAAATTTCTGAAATGTGAAGTAAGCCACTGACTCCACCAATATCGATGAAAGCACCATATGGCTTGATTCCACGGACTGTACCGATGACAACTTCCCCAACTTCGAGGCGGTTCATCTTCCGTTCGACCAAGGCGCGTCGATGACTCAAAACCAGACGATTTCGGTCTTCATCAACTTCTAAAAATTTTAAAGGCAGTTCTTCTGCCACGAGATCTTCTTTGGGTTTGCGGGTGCTAATGTGAGATCCGGGAATAAAGCCTCGTAACCCTTCAATCCGAACCAGCGCTCCCCCTCGGTTAGTGGCAAACACTTGTGAACGAACCGTTGCATCTTCTCCTTGTAATTGCCGAACCCGCTCCCAGGCTCGCATATACTCAATCCGACGAATCGACAAGGTGAGCTGTCCGTCTTCATTTTCATCAGTCAGGATGAAAAATTCGCGAGTTTCGTTAGATTGTAAAACTTCATCGGGACTTTCAACCCGGTTGATTGACATTTCCTGTAGAGGAATGTAAGCTGCGGTTTTAGCCCCAATATCAATCAGAGCGCCTCTGGGTTCGATACTGAATACTGTGCCGGGAACCACATCTCCCGGGCTGAAATGATAATCATACTGATCGAGTAAGGCGGCAAAATCTTCATGAGTAAAGCTCACCGTTGTTTCTTTGGTTATCTGATTGATCATGCGAGTGTTTCCTAGATATTCTCTCCCTATGGTTTTAATTGAAAAGATGGTTGTTCATGAGTTGGCTGGGCTTGATAATCTTCTATGATGGCTTAATCTACATCCTGTCTCCTGAGGTTTTACAGGCTGTTATCTATTATCTGGCTAGACAAGTGGCTGAGGAATGCAAAAGCGTTCTTATTGCAAAAAGGAGTATAAGATTTTATAGTATTGAGCTGTAGTTTTAGCTCATACCTCCTCTGTTCTATCAGTTTTTGCACCAAACTGGTTTATCATGGGCGTTGTTTCTATCCTCAGTAGCGAATCAACACACTGAAAATAAGACAGGGAATTGAGCTCACTTCGCAGGATACTATGCAACGCTATAACTTAAGTTTTCGGCAGTGAATTCGATCAACGAATACCTCAGTTTTGTTGTAAACGTCTCTGATGTAGAGGGTCAATCTACGCCAGAGTGCTGAATTCTTAATAAAACATGATAAGGCTTCAGTCATTCCCAGCACGACAGTTATACTGGGCTAAAGAAGATTTAATTCTTCATCCGGACTATTTTAATATCTTTACCTCAAACTCCTACCACTGAATCGGAATCTAGTCATAGACTAGCAATAGATTCAGTAAAAGCCTAAGAAACAGATTTCAAGCCGCTTTCCCCCATCACCATCTGAAATTATTCAATCATAATCATCCCAAAATCTCTACATCAGAGATATAAATAGACTGTATAATGCTGAATGCATTAAATCGAGCAAAGGCGGGGTGAAATAATTGAACATAAAGCACATCTATTATGCCACACTCCTTTCTATTTTGTGTCACTTTTAAATCAAATAGAATATTGTACCCCGATTTTTTATCAAATGATTGAGCAGAGCTGAGCACTAATATAGAGAGCCTGTACAAGCGTTATGATTCGCTGATTCTTGATGCTCAGTCCCCTCTGAAACCGTCTGAGTCTCTTCGTCGTCGTTGTCGTCGTCGGCTTGAGGGTGAGTTTGTTTAAACTGAGCTAAAGTATCGACAAAATCTCGAATGCCTTGAAATTGGCGGTAAACTGACGCAAAGCGGATATAAGCCACTTCACTAATTTGCTTCAATCGTTCTAAAGCAAACTCTCCGATTTGTTGACTGCTCACTTCTCGCAATGAGCGTTGCTGAAATTCTATTTCAATATCGTGAATGATACTTTCTAATTCTGCGGCAGTAATTCCCGTTTTTTCACAAGCTCTAACCAAACCGCGTCGTAATTTTGCCCGTTCAAATGATTCACGCTGACCATTGCGTTTAATCACCGTAACAGGGACTCGTTCAATCCGTTCGTAAGTGGTGAAGCGATGCTGACAATTAAGGCATTCTCGGCGGCGACGAATACTTTTACCAGAGTCAGCAGAACGGGATTCTAAGACTCGACTACTGGTATGTTGGCAAATGGGACATTGCATAAACTCACATTGTTATAGCTTGAAATTCACTTCATGAGGTTGATGGGTCTAGCTCAAGGGTTGAGTTCAAAGAATACAATCTTCATATTCTAGTCAAAACTAGATTATCCGACACTTTTGATGCATCAAGATCATTTAAATCATAGACTCAACATGAAGATTGAATCTGGATCACTCAACCCTAACTCAACATCAAAATGGAGAGTTATACTGTTATTTTCCAATCCGAGGGGGTTCCCGGAAAGCAATTGCAAAAAACAGTACTCCGATTGACAATGCTAAAACCAGAATATAGGCAGCACTTTCCATGTGAATTTCCTTACAAGTTTCTTTTCCTTTCTAGTTTACCAGCCCAGAAGCAAAAAAAGTCTAACGATACAACTTTAAAGTTGTAAATTCGTTAGACCTTAATCTTTTTAACCACCAGACAAAGTTAATTTATCCAGTTGTCTGTCGTTGAAATCGACTCAATTCAGACGCTGATTGTCTTACTTTGCCCGAGTCGTTGGGTCTCCCAATTTCTCAAAGAATCCCCATTCTACTTGCTCTTCAAGATCGGCTTCAATTCCAGCAAATACATCCCGGAATAATGTCCGAGAACCGTGCCAGATATGACCGAAGAAGAATAACAACGCAAAACAAGCGTGAGCAAAAGTAAACCAACCGCGAGTACTGGTGCGGAATACCCCATCAGAGTCTAAGGTTTCCCGGTCAAAGTCGAAGGGTTCACCTTGCTGAGCTTTACGAGCATATTTCTTAACAGTAGCGGGGTCTGTATAGGTCTTACCATCTAAAGCACCACCGTAGAAGCTAACACTAATACCCGCTTGTTCAAAACTATTACGAGATTCTGCCCGACGGAAAGGAATATCAGCCTGAATTCGGCCGCTTTCATCGGTTAAGATAACCGGGAACGTTTCAAAGAAGTTGGGTAAACGTCTGACATTCAGCGTCTTGCCATCTTCGTCTTTGAATACGGGGTGACCGAGCCAAGCTTCAGCAATCCCGTCCCCTTCGTTCATCGGGCCTACACGGAATAAACCGCCTTTAGCTGGGCTATTACCAACATAATCATAAAATGCCAGTTTTTCAGGAATTCCTTCCCAAGCCTGACTTTCAGTTAAACCTTGAGCCATGCTGGTTTGGACACGGCGTTCAATTTCTTGCTGGAAGTAACCGCTATCCCACTGATAACGAGTCGGCCCAAACAGTTCGATGGGAGTCGCCGCTGACCCATACCACATGGTTCCGGCAACCACAAATGCAGCAAAGAACACGGCGGCAATACTGCTCGACAGTACGGTTTCGATATTCCCCATCCGTAGTGCTTTGTACAGCCGTTGCGGCGGACGCACAGAGAGGTGGAACAGCCCAGCAATAATACCCACAATTCCGGCAGCAATGTGGTGAGCCACAATCCCTCCAGCGTTGAAAGGATTAAAGCCTTCAGGCCCCCACGATGGCGCAACCGGTTGGATACTGCCCGTGAGACCATAAGGGTCTGAAACCCACATTCCGGGGCCAAAAAGTCCGGTTTGGTGGAAGGCTCCGAAGCCAAAGCAGAGTAAACCAGACAAGAACAGGTGAATACCAAACATTTTTGGTAAATCTAACGCGGGTTCTCCTGTCCGAGGATCAGTAAACAGTTCCAAATCCCAGAAGACCCAGTGCCAAACCGCTGCCAGAAATAATAATCCAGACAGAACGATGTGAGCCGCTGCAACGCCTTCAAAAGACCAGAAACCGGGGTTAGATGCAACTTCTCCAGTAACGCTCCATCCGCCCCAAGATTGGGTGACCCCAAGACGAGCCATGAAGGGCATGACAAACATCCCCTGCCGCCACATGGGGTTTAAAATCGGATCTGAGGGATCGAAAATTGCCAGTTCATATAAAGCCATTGAACCTGCCCAGCCAGCGACGAGGGCAGTGTGCATTAAATGTACAGAAATCAGCCGTCCTGGGTCGTTCAGAACCACTGTATGTACACGATACCAAGGTAGTCCCATTGACTACGTTCCTCCTTGATGATAAAGGTGTACGACGTTGTTATATTAAGCGTCCATGATCCGTTTACAGAAATTGTAGAATATTCAATTCTACGTTTCTACGGTTTTGAGTGAATTGTTAACTACCCTGAGCAATTTTTCTAAAAGTGCAAAGACTTTTTGAAGTCAGGTAAAGATAGTTAACGAGATTTGACATTCCCTGAACTGTTGGCGTAGCGGACTACTAACCTCGAGTCAATCAGGATTCTTGCTTCACCGGGAGTTTAAGGACTTTACCCTCTACAAGCTTACACCGACTGTCGAACGGCGTGTAAATAAAACTTATTTAAAGAAGTGTATCGATTGTTAGAGCTAATTGCAAGTCGGGAAGATGAATATGGCGATCGCAAAGGGGGTGAAGAAGGCACTCCTGCTACAGAATCTGAAAATGTCATGAATTGATGTGCGTAGTGCTACAAAATCTCAAATCTTCTGATTCGGTAACAGTTGTTGTACCCTTGCCTAATGCCTCAGCGATGGCGAATCATAAAGAATCAACGAATGATGAATAACCCATGACTAACCCTTTTTTATTCCTCGACTATGAACCGGCTTTTGAACAGTTAGGAGAGGACTACTATGACATTGTCGCGGCGGCAGAATTTCCTTGGTATCAGTTACGATTTCGCAATGATAGCTTATTACCAATTTTAGGGATTAATCCAGAGCAAGTGAGTGATGAGCATTTTATTGAAGCATTTGGTCAATTTGAAAGCGTTCGTCCGTTTCTCGCAATGGCTTATCACGGCCATCAATTTGGAGAATATAACCCCTATTTAGGGGATGGTCGGGGATTTCTCTATGGACAGGTACAGGGTGTAGATGGCGATCTTTATGATTTTGGCACAAAAGGTTCAGGCCGAACGCCCTATTCTCGCAGCGCTGATGGCAGACTCACCCTCAAAGGTGGAGTCCGGGAAGTGTTAGCCGCAGAAATGTTACACCGTTTAGGGGTACGAACCTCAAGGTGCTTGAGTTTAATTGAAACCGGAGAACAGTTATGGCGGGGGGATGAACCGTCTCCCACTCGTTCAGCAGTAATCGTTCGTCTGAGTCGATCTCATATTCGCTTCGGTACATTTGAACGACTCTATTATTTCAAGCGACCCGATTTAATGCAGAAATTACTCGATCATGTGATTACTTATTATTATCCTCATTTGCTCGATGAACCGGACTCGGGCGATACGACTCAATCACGCGCACGCGATCGCTATTTACACTTTTATCGAGAACTGATTCAACGAGTGGCCAAACTCGCTGCACAATGGATGGCCGTTGGGTTTTGTCATGGGGTATTAAACACGGACAATATGTCCATCACGGGGGAAAGTTTTGACTATGGCCCTTACGCATTTCTACCGGAATATAACCCTCGGTTTACGGCAGCTTATTTTGATTATGGCGGACGATATGCCTATGGTAATCAGCCATTTGTCTGTCAAGGAAATTTAGAAATTTTACAACGGTGTTTGTCTGTGGTGATGGATTGGGACAAAATGAAAGTGGAGTTGGAGTCTTTTCAAGAATATTATCAGCAGGCTTATCGGACTCAGATGATTCATCAGTTAGGATTTGATCAACTCCCCGTTGTCGAAGGGGAAGAGTTAATCAAGTTAACACTGAATATTCTTAAACACTACGATATTGGCTATCATCAGTTTTTTATCACCCTGCGGCAACAATTTAGTCCCCAATGGCAACAAGACCCAAATCAGATTTTTCTGGGGGTTGAGGCTTTGTTAAAGTTTGATGATTGGCGACAGTTGTATGTTCAGGAGTGGCGACAGTTATATCATCATTACCTGCAAACCCTATCCCCTCTAGAACTTGAGGAAATTCAACAGAGATTACAACAATATCATCCCCCTGTCACTTTAGTGAGATCGCAAATAGAAGCGGTTTGGGAACCGATTGTGACAGAGGACAATTGGCAGCCATTTGAGCAATTACTACAGCAGATTCGTGCCGAATAACAGAAATTAGTAACAACCCTATAGCTGCCTCTGGAACTGTTCAATCAAGAGATTTGAACGGCTTAGGGCGATCATCTTCTCAAGGCAAAAACATTCCTACAAGGTAGATGTCAATCCATCTCAAGAGAAATTGACATTTCCTAACATTTCCCAAGTTTGTGACGGTTCATCTTCTATTGATTGAGTAGATTCTACAGTTAAACTCGATTGAGAATCTTCTCGAGTCTCAACTCGATTAAAGATACCTGACTCGTTGATAAATAAAGGGATTGGTTTGGGTCTCAATTGGGTTTGTGAGTGATGTTTTGCCGGAGGGAGGTGAGTTGTATTTGCGCGCATCTGCCACTTGCTCTAGACCTTTGTAAGCCGCTTGGGGAGAGGAAACTTCAAGATGCTCAATCTCGTTTCCTCGGTCAATCAGTAGGACTAAGTATTCTTGATCATGACAGGCTGCTTAAACATTTTTTAAGTCTATAATGTTTAAGCTTCATAATAATCTTCTCGCTTAAGTTGTTTAATAATTCAACCATCAGTTGTTTATTTAAGTGTGACTTCTCAGCTCAATCTAATACGTATTGACTTATAATTCAATTTACAAGACAAGTCAAGATTAGAAGTGTTTTCAGCTCACTCAATCAATCCCAGAGGGCTATTGTCTGCAAGGGACTAAGTAAAATATGTGTTCAATTTTAAAACTTCGTTACATCACATCGATGATCTTCTCCAAACAGATCAGCCGTTAACATTTTTGAAGTTAACATTTTTATAAGTCCATTGCATAAAAATCTATTTCAAGTTATATCATAGAAAAAATGTACAATCATGTTAGGATTAATTAAATTAGATTTGGAATAAGCTTATGGCAAAAACAGCAACAGAGACTCCTGCGGAAAAAGCATTGACCGGAAAAGCTTTACTCAGTAAAGTTAAGTCACTTGGAGACATCTCAAAACGGGAAACAGCCAAACAGTGCGGGTATTACACCCTGACAAAAGAGAATCAAAAACGTGCGAAGATGACGGAATTTTACGATGCCTTATTAGCGGCAAAAGGAATTTCGTTAGATGGTGGTCAAACTCGCGATGGACGTGGAAGAGAAGCAAGTTATCGCGCCTGTGTTCATAAAAATGGTTCTTTAGTAATTGGGGCAAATTATACAAAGTCGATGGGCTTAGAACCCGGCGATCAGTTTGAAATTCGTCTAGGTTCCAAACATATTCATCTGATTCAGGTTGAATCTCAATCTGATGGAGAGATCGACGAAGAAGAGTAAGTAAAACATCTTTTACAACGCTAATAAACTTGACTCAGTCTATTAGCCCAATGCCCACCAACGAATTTACTATTGTGAATGGTGGGCTATTCTAGTAGCTTCAGTGACAACTCAAACTTTTGTGGTCAAAGAATGCCATTTGTTCACCCATTCATTCAAGTCGAAACTGAACCTGGAATTTGCATCTGTAATCTCACCCCTCAACTACAAGAGATTTTGAAGACAAAGGCCATTAAACCCAGCCCAGTTTTAGTCAACTCATGCCATATAACCACGGCTCAGGGTAATTAATCAAAACGAAGAACATTTCCTCAAAAGATGTCCAAGTTCATCTCAAAAACTTAGCACCACTCGGTGAGAAACACTAACAAAGATGATTTACATCTTCGGGACGTTTCCCCTAATGAACCCATTAACGCCTACTCTCACCTCATGTCCATGGGAAGGAAGATAGAAGTTGGAAGATAGAAGTTGGTTTGGAGAATATTGGACTTCCACCCTTCCACAACTGTCGTAAACGACTCGGCTTGCACCCCACGACTGGTGTTTAAGTATTTTCATCCTTAATCGTTGATCCTTCTTCCTCCTTCCTTGAAGGTCGAAGGCGATCGCCTCTGGGCGCTTGAGAAAGACCTTCGGTCAATGATGTTAAGCAGTCGTGAAGTGATTCTAGTTGTAGATGGCTTCTTAGCATTAGGGACTGGACAGTCCGTCTGACTGTTTGAGTTAGATGGCCCGAAAACCTGTGACGTTTCTATACAGATTAGCGGGTACGTTTAAATTTTTATTATTTTGTAATAACATACTGCAATTGGGGTGAGTGATTCTTTCAGTTGTCTGTACTGCAATTAATTCTTTATTGGATCAAACACCCCAAGTGCTTGAAACGAATTGAATTGTATGCAACCATGCAACCATAGAACTAACAGCCAGGCACAGTCTATGCAATGTTCCTGTCGTTCAATTAGCGCCTAAAGTAACAGTGAATCAAGCAATGGAAAAAATTGATAACGGTATTTGGTACACAGGGGAACTTCTCAACCCTGAAGAATGTCAATCCCTAATTGCAAAAGCAGAGTCTGTCGGGTTTAAAGTGGCTCGGATGCAAAATAAAGGACGCAACAACAAAGAAACTTTTGTTAAATGTCCAGAAACCATGCAAACCATCTTGCTGCGGCTTTCGGAACAAGTTTCTGATGAGCCTACTACTAATTTTCAAGTGCTTCGTCTCGGGCCAATTTTAGAATGTTATCGATACGAAGTGGGTGAATTTGTCAGCGCTCACTGTGATGCGCCTCGAGAAATTGAACCGGGTCTGCGCTCTAAATATACCTTAGTTATTTACTTAAGTGATGATATTGAGGGCGGGGATACAGTGTTTCCAAATAATGAAATGAGAGTCTGTCCAACTCGAGGACGAGCTGTTCTTTTTGACCATGTGATTCGTCATGAAGGGGCCAAAGTATTGCAAGGAATGAAATATATTGTCCGCACAGATGTTGCTGTATCAAGTATGAGTTTGCTTAATCAATCTCAACGTTATAAAACTTCAATTTTGGGCTAATTTTACAAAGATATAAAGAAATATAAAATTTTATGGAAGGTCTGTTCCTATTTTTTTTCCTAGGCTATAAACTGGTCTCGAAACATTACTAATGTTTCAACATTTTAGGGATAAAGCTTATGAATCCGAGAATTGGTTTGTGGGTCGCTCTGGCCTGCGTTCATGTTTTTATGACTGCTGGAATTGCTAATGCGGCTAAAGAGGCATCATCAGAAGCGAAAACAACCATTAGTGATCGAGTAGAAAAAGTTAGGGAAGGCCTGTTAGAAAAGATTCAGCAGGTTTCAACGTCCTCTGAGAAAGAGACTCAAGTTGCTAGCCATCATTGGGGGAATTGGGAAAACTGGGAGAACTTTGAAAATTGGGAAAATTGGGAGAATTGGGAAAACTGGGAGAATTGGGAGAATTGGGAAAATTGGGAAAACTGGGACAACTATTGCTAAATCAGTTTCAATCCTAGGAATCTTTTCTATTAATTCCTGATACCCTTTTCACAACGACCCTACAACCTAGGAGCCTACTCTTTAAGTTGATTGTGTTACAGAATTGAACTTGATTGATTCTGTTGAGGCTCAGCAAAATGACTTAGAGTTTATTTTTACTTAAATGTATACTCTAAGTCAGAATTTGATTCAGTTAAGGGGCTTTTTCCCCTAATCAACTCTAAGAAAGATTATGCCATTTGAACTGAACAAGTGGCAGCTTTAATCATATTCATAAAACATCAAATGATGCCATCTTCCAATACAGCATTGTTATCTGAAGCAGTGGATCATTCCACTTCTCAGTTGGGACCCGTTAAATTAGTTGTGATTCAACCCACAACCTTCTGTAATTTAAATTGTGATTATTGTTATTTACCTGATCGACATTTAAAGCATCAATTTTCCCTAGAGTTACTCGAACCTATTTTTAAAGACTTATTTTCTAGTCCTTACCTGAAAGAGAATTTTACCATTGTTTGGCACTCGGGTGAACCCTTAACTATGCCCATTGGTTTCTATGAGTCGGCATTTGAAACCATTAATCAGTTATCTGAGCAATATAACCACAATCATTATAAGATTTCTCATTCCATTCAAACCAACGCAACTGTCATTAATCAGGCTTGGTGTGATTTCTTTAAACAACATCCGGTTAAAATTGGAGTGAGTTTAGACGGGCCTGCTTTTTTACACGATAAAAATCGCAAAACCCGCACAGGTTTAGGCACTCACGCTAGTACAATGCGAGGAATTTCTTGGCTACAAAAGAATGATATTCACTTTAATATAATTGCGGTACTGACTAAAGAATCTTTGGATTATCCAGATGAAATATTTCAATTTTTCATCGAAAATAATATTAAGCGAGTCGGTTTTAACGTAGAAGAAACCGAAGGAATTAATCAAAATTCTTCCTTAGAATCAACGGATACTGATATTGATGTGAAGCATTATCAGTTTATGAAACGCTTTTATGAATTGACAAAACAGCCCAACTGTCAATTCACTGTTCGAGAATTTGAACGGGTCAAGCGTAGTATTATGAGAGGAGCAGACATGGGACGGGGTCAATCCGATCCCTACACAATCATTAGCATTGATTATAAAGGAGATTTTATGACATTTTCTCCCGAATTACTCGCTCTTGAAACTCCAGATTATGGTGAATTTATCATTGGGAATATTTTACAAGATTCATTTGAATCAGCGACTCAAACTGAGAAATTTAAGACGATTACCAATGAAATTCAAGCGGGGGTAAATGCTTGCCGAAAAACCTGCGAATATTTTTCTTTATGTGGGGGGGGAGCGCCTGCGAATAAGTATTTTGAGAATGGTTCCTTTAACTCCACTGAAACTCTACATTGTCGCTACACTCAAAAAGCCCTTGTGAATATTGTCTTAGAAGATTTAGAAGAATCTTTGAACTTAGCTTAGCGATCGCCGTCAGTTTTTTGCTTGATTATATTTCCCTCATTGACAACGGATGGGGGATTTTTTGTCATCGTGTAACTGGGTAGAAAATAACACTTAAACGATGAGCAGTGAGTCATATATTTAAGTGGGTAGACCTAAAAATAGCTGAAATGATGCCAGGCTATTACAAAATAAAATACTGAGAGCTAACAATTCATGATTTCAGGCTCTAAATTGTGCTTATAATTCATTCTCTTCCGGTTGTGATTGTCGTAAGCTTTCAACCACTGAACCAATACTAAATCCCAGAATAGCCCCAACGGTTGCATAACGTTCGGGTGTGCGAGATTGACTATAGCCTAAATCTTGAGTCAACGTCACATCTCCACAACATTGATAGGGTTTTTGCTGCATTTTAGAAACAGCTAATCCAAATACTGAACCCAACAACGCCATCATCATCCCTGAAAAAATAATTAATCTCTTATTCATCTGTCTATTCTCTGCGCTCAATCATATCTATTTTTTTTGTAACAGACTTTTCTCCGCTTCACTCAGGTTGTTTAAAAATTTTAAGAAAAATTGATACAAAAGCGCGATCGCTCATTAGCATCCTTAATGATTGCGAAGTGATATTATGTCTTTGCTAAAGCGGCACTTCAATCAATTTAGAGAGTCAACGCGATCGCCGGAGTTGAAGCTAGCCGAAAGCTGTCGGATAGGTTCCTAAGCAACAACATGGTTAACACTATCCCATTTCAAGCCATGTCGATATGGACTCAACGTCTAACTTCTGACTTCATTTGTTGTGAGAAGCAACAGATGACCCATAACCAACAACTCATACCAACAAAGTTAAAGTTTTCAGCAAATTAACTTAACTCAGATCCCACCAGCGGTTAAAATGTCCTACTGCGGCCTTGCTGACGAGATCGTACCTGTCAAAAATTCTCCACTGTAACAATTTATTAGCATCACTATCATTATGCCTAAAGTTCTTGTATCTGATTCAGTCGATCAAGCTGGAATTGATATTCTCTCCCAAGTCGCCCAAGTCGATCTGAAAACGGGCTTACCTCCAGAAGAATTAGTTAAAATAGCACCCGAATATGATGGATGGATGATCCGTTCTGGAACTCGAGTCACCCAAGACATGATCCAGGTTGCCGATCAACTTAAAATTATTGGTCGGGCTGGGGTGGGTGTGGATAATGTCGATATTGCCGCTGCGACTCGTAAAGGAATTGTAGTGGTTAATTCTCCTCAAGGTAACACCATCGCCGCAGCCGAACACGCCCTGGCAATGATGTTAGCCCTCTCCCGTCACATTCCCGATGCCAACCACTCTGTTAAAAGTGGTCAGTGGAACCGCAAAAGCTTTATTGGGGTAGAAGTCTACAAGAAAACCCTGGGTGTGGTGGGACTGGGCAAAATTGGTTCCCACGTTGCCACCGCTGCTAAAGCCATGGGGATGAAACTTTTAGCTTATGACCCATTTCTTTCCCAAGAACGGGCTCAACAGCTCGGATGTCGTTTGGTGGATATGGATCTGTTGCTGCAAGAATCAGATTACATCACCTTGCATATGCCGAAAACAGAAGAAACCTATCACATGATTAATGCAGCGGCCTTTGCTAAGATGAAACCCACTGCCCGAATCATTAACTGTGCCCGAGGGGGAATTATTGATGAAGCGGCATTGTATGAAGCCCTGAAACAGGATCAAATTGCTGGGGCGGCCCTGGATGTTTACGAAAATGAACCCTTAGAGGCCGACTCTCCATTACGGGAATTAGACAAAAAAATTATTCTGACTCCTCACCTCGGGGCATCGACGGAAGAAGCACAGGTGAATGTGGCCGTGGATGTGGCAGAACAAATTCGGGATGTATTGCTGGGGTTACCCGCCCGGTCTGCGGTCAATATCCCTGGCTTGTATCCCGATGCAATAGAAAAACTCAAGCCTTACTTACAACTGGCTGAAACTTTAGGTAATTTAGCGGGTCAGTTAGCCGGAGGCCGGGTTGATTATCTCGAAGTCCGGCTTCAAGGAGAACTGGCCGCCGATAGCAGTAAGCCCATTGTAGTGGCCTCTCTGAAGGGATTATTAACCCAAGCCTTACGGGAACGGGTTAATTATGTTAACGCCACTTTAGAGGCCAAAGATCGGGGAATTCATGTTGTGGAAACCCGCGATACTTCTAAGAGCGATTATACGGGGTCATTGCATCTGTCCGCCAAAGGATCTCTGGGGACTCATTCTGTGACGGGGGCCGTTTTAGGAGAACAGGAAATCCGAGTCACGACAATTGATGGTTTTCCAATTAATGTTCCTCCCAGTCCTCATATGCTATTTACCCTGCACCGAGATATGCCAGGAATTATCGGTAAAATTGGGTCGCTGTTGGGTAGCTTTAATGTCAATATTGCCAGTATGCAAGTGGGACGGCGAATTGTTCGCGGAGAAGCTGTGATGGTGTTGAGTCTTGATGATCCTTTACCAGAAGGTTTACTCAGTGAAATTATGAAAGTTCCGGGTATTCGAGATGCTTACACGGTTGCTTTGTCTGGGCAGTTACAGTCCTAGAGTTGCTGACGAGAAGAAGGAAGGAAACTGGCTTTTTTTCCTTCTTCGATCTTGAGATCTGACTAAGATACAGAAAATAGGAATTTTTGTCACCAATGAAGGATATTGGTTTGTGTTCCGACCCATCTCAGTCAGTCTTTGTCCCAACCATCTACAACGAGAGTCAGGTTTTAACGGATTCAACCGGGTCGCTATCAACTCCCTGATTCGGTTAGATTGAAGCTGTATTGTCACTATACTCACCCTGACTGAGGCTGTAGTAAACTTGAGCTGGGGGTCTCAATGCGAGACAGAAAGCGTATAACAATCATTAGTATCAGGGCTGACAACTGTTGAAGCATCAATCTGTTCAATCCTGAAATATCCTAAACCCTGAAATAGAAATATAATATGGCACATAGCTGGTGGGAAATAAAAGTTCTGAGCGACCCAGCCCTGGAAGAAACCATTTTTTGGCGACTGGAAGATTTTGGCTGTCATGGCACCGCCAGTCAAATTAAGAATCATGCCTGTTTAACCTCTGCATATTTACCTGAACAACAGGCTAATTTGTTAGACTTAGCCGCTTTATCGTTATGGCTGCGTCAAGATGCATTATGTATAGAAATGCCCGCCCCGGCGGTAGATTGGGATTTAATTGATGAACAAGACTGGGCCAGTAGCTGGCAAAAATATTGGGAACCTACTCCCATTGGGGATTACTTCTTAGTTTATCCGGCTTGGTTGCCCGTACCGAATGACTCAGACCGAAAAATCTTACGTTTAGATCCCGGTGTGGCGTTTGGGACAGGGACTCACGCAACGACTCAACTCTGCTTAGAATCACTAGAAATGCGATTTAGTGTCAAACCGGAAAAAGCGATAATTGCTGATATTGGCTGTGGTTCGGGGATTTTATCGATTGGATCATTGCTATTAGGCGCAACAGAAGTTTATGCTGTTGACACTGACCCCTTAGCCGTGAGGGCAGCAAACCATAATCGTCAGCTTAACCAAATTCTACAGGACAAAATGGTTGTCGAACAGGGCAGTGTTGAGCGATTATTAGAACAACTTGATCATCCGGTTGATGGTATCCTCTGTAATATTTTGGCTGAGGTGATTATTGATCTGATTCCGAAATTTGACGAAATGGTCCACTCCAATACTTGGGCGATTTTGAGCGGTATTTTATTAGATCAAGCTAAGCCCATTGCAGATACCCTAGAACAACATGGATGGATTGTTGCAACTCTATGGAAACGTCAAGAATGGTGTTGTTTTAATATTCGCCGTTCTTGAACATTAAACAAGGCAAACATGGCATCATTCAATTGGATCAGCGCCTTATTCGGCGGGATTTTGATCGGGATTAGTGCTACTATTTTACTGATGTTCAATGGCCGGATTGCTGGAATCAGTGGAATTGTCAATGGAGCAATTTGGGGAGATGCCCGGCAAAATTGGCGCTGGCTATTTTTGAGTGGTCTGTTACTCGGGGGAACATTTTATGAAAGTTTCTTTGCCCCTCGACCGACTCCCATCTCAACCTTTGCACCCTGGGCAATGATCGTCGGAGGATTCCTGGTGGGTTTTGGGACGCGCATGGGGAGTGGCTGCACCAGTGGTCATGGCGTTTGTGGATTAGGTCGTTTGTCCCCCCGTTCAGGAGTGGCAGTGGTAACGTTTCTCATCACTGCTTTTATTACAGTGTTTATCATCCGTCATGGATAAGGTGCAACAACAACCGCAACGAAAACCAACGATTAAAATTAAACAGAATTTAATTGCTTTATTTGCGGGTATTCTGTTTGGTTTAGGCTTAGGTTTATCTCAAATGATTGATCGCGATCGCGTATTAGGATTTTTGGATATCACCGGAACATGGGACCCAACCTTATTATTTGTTCTAGGAGGTGGGGTGGGAGTGACGCTGATTAGTTTTCGATATATTTTACAGCAATCTCATCCCCTATTAACGCGAAAATTTTATCTTCCTTCTCGTCAAAATATTGATTTACCTTTAATACTCGGTTCGGCAATTTTTGGTATCGGTTGGGGTATTTCTGGGTATTGTCCGGGGCCAGGAATAACGGCTTTATCTTTGGGTATTTTTAACCCGGTTTTATTTATCATTGCAATGATTTTTGGATCTTGGAGTTCTCAAAAGCTTTGGATAACATTAAGGCAGCAACTCAGTAAAAAAGGGAATAAATAGTATTATACTTCGTGGCATTCGTCAGCGGATCTGGCGATCGCCAACGCGCACAGATATAAGAATTGATGGATATAGTATCAGAAAGATACTTTTGCGGCGTAGGTCTATTTTAAATCAATGAGCATTTTTTCGAGTTTATTATATTATTTATTGTATTACTATTTTTGATATAAATATTTAAGAAATTACTATTGTATTTAAAGCTATTTATAAAGTCTATAATATCAAAAATTGAAGTTATTCAATAATACTTTAAAATCCGTATTTTCACGAATAGCTAATCAAGAAATAACAGATACAATAGCCTTAAAAGAGTCAATTTATATATTATTTTATGGCTATAATTTTTGTAGAAAACTTTGAAAAAGATAGAAATGGTAGAAGATATACTACTTCTATTCCAGAATTTAGTGATGGATCTAATGATTTTTTTAATCGTACAGATAGCAGCAATATTAGCAATAGTTATCAAGTTTTGAATCCTGAAGGAAGCTTCTATTTTGCCGCCCAAGATATTGATGCAGAAGGTGCTGATTCTCAACAGACTATAACATTTTCTGAAATTAATATTACAGAAATTACGAATATAAAATTTAGCGTATTATTAGCAGAAGATGACACGAGTAATAGTAGTTCAAATTGGGATAACTCAGATTTTGTCTTATTTGAATATCAAATTGATGACGGTGGCTATTATAAATTACTCGGGATTGAAAATGATGGTAGTACATTTAATTCTGCACCCTATATCGATACTGATTTTGATGGAATAGGAGACGGGATAGAAATTACCAATACGTTTCAATCCTTCTCAAATTATATCCATAAAGTCGGTTCTAAACTCGATTTACGCATTACTTTTAATCTCAATTCAGCAGATGAAGATATCGCCATCGACCAGATTAAAATTACTGGCGACCCAAATATTCCCAACCCAACAGCGGCAGATAATAACTTATTTTATAATAATACTAATGAAACCATTGAAGCATTAGCCGGGGATGATATTGTCCGCGCTAGAGGTGGGGATGATTTGATTTGGGGAAATGAGGGAAATGATACGCTACGAGGTAATAGAGGAAATGATATTCTCTGGGGTGGAACAGGTGATGATAAACTGATTGGGGGGGATGGCAATGATACTTTAATTGGAGTTGATCAGACTCAAACTCATCCCGGTGCAGGAGAACGTGATATTTTACGCGGAAAAGAAGGCAATGATTTATTTATTCTGGGGGATAGTAGCACTATCTTCTACAACAATAGTGGTAAAGTTGACCGTGGCGTGATTGGTGATTTTGAACCGGGTATTGATAAAATTCAACTTTCTGGTATTGCTGATGACTATCTATTAAAAGAAACACTTCAGAATCATACTCAGATTTTTAATATCAGCGGTGAAGGACAGGAATTAATTGGCGTAGTCCGTCATATTACCGGGTTAGATTTATCTGATAATAATACTTTTGTGTTTGTATCAGAATCTTGAACTCAACCTCCCAAATGGGTTCTACATGGGTAGAGACGTTATATATAACATCTCTACAAACGGTATTAAATAATTAACGGTTCAATAATCCTGGCGGCATTGAATGTGTCAAGGGTTGTATCCTGAAGAATAGCGATTGTTTCGCCGGTTGGACGGAAAATAATGGATACATCGTCCCGAGGCTGGCCGACAACATTATCTTCTACAAAGTCTAAATCTGCTTCGGTAACCTCTCCGATTAACACTAAACTATCAATCCCATTTCCATAATCAGTAATCACATCTGTTCCAAACCCTGGCCCTATGACAAACTGATCGTTTCCTAGTCCGCCTGTAGCAGTATCGTTGCCTAAATCACCAAAGATTAGGTCATTGTCAAGGAAGCCATCAATAGAGTCATTCCCCTGACCACCAAATATTGTATCGTTTCCCCTCTCTCCGAATAGCTCATCTTGGTTATTGTTACCGAACATTAAATCATTGCCATCCCCTCCCCGTAACACATCGTTTCCGATATCACCAAACATCGTATCAGTTCCACCAGAACCACCATTTGAAGCTCTTGCCCCATTCAGAATATCATCGCCTTTTCCGGCGAACAGCCAGTTATTCTCTCCTGAGGTAAATAAGAAATCACTCCCTAAACCCCCTATCAGGGTATCACCTCCGTCTAGACTGCCTTCAAGTGTATCGCTTCCCCCTAAACCAAAGATACTATCGAGTTCGTCTGTTCCCACTAAACTATCCGGGCCTTCTGTACCGAAAATGTCTGCCATAATTTGTTTGTATTAATTCGACAAATTTAATCCAACCTAACAAATGGATACGAAAGATGCTATGACGTATGGGATAAGAAGTAACTTGATTGTGATGGGTTGTTTGTCGTAAGTTATTTGTTGTCGTATCTGCTGTATTTGCGATATCTCCTTCCCACCTTGTCCCTCTATCTCCCGATCTCTAATGTTGGCAAAGTATCCCTCTCTATCAAATACAGGCAAATAATCCTTTACTTGATATAAAGATAGTAAAAGTAGCGCTGTAGCAGAAATAAGTCTTTTCTGTTGTTCAACCTCTCCCATAAAGAAGATATGATTACGGGGTAGATATGGGATAATCCTTTACTTGATATAAAGATAGTAAAAGTAGCGCTGTAGCCGGAGTAAGTCTTTTCTGTTATTTAACCTCTCCCATAAGGAAGATCTGATTACGGGGTAGATATGGGATAATTCTTTGCGGTCATCATTCTTGATTTTATAACTCAGACCCTTTAGGTTTGGGTGCATATCAGAAATGGTAATAAATTCTTAATCTCAATGGAGTTAATATTATGGGATTTTTAGGTAAGTTATTCGGCAGAAAAGAAGAAGAGAAAGCGTCAAAAGCAGTTCCTAACAATCAAATTAAAGCAAAAGCTTCTGAGAAAAGTATCGATCCAGCTAAAGTCGGCTTAGATGGCGAATTTGATCAAAGCGGACTAGCCAAGCGTGTGGCAAAAGCGTTAGACGATGCGGGAATTTCTGATAGCGTCGGTTTGTGGGTAGCGCAGTCCGGCAGTACAGTAGTTCTAAAGTACAATCCTGATGCTGAAGGTGTTTTAGACAAAGCGAAGCAAGTCGCCGCCGGTGTTGAAGGAGCCGACTCTGTGACCACACAGCAAAATTCATAAATGAGTTGTAGAGACGTTACAGATGGAGACATTACAGATAACGTCTCTACACAAGATGAGATTAAACAAGATATTGTTGAACTGCGGCAACTAGATAATCTGTCCAATGATGAGCTAGTTGAGTATCAATGGCTTCTACCATCACCCGAACCACTGGTTCAGTTCCCGAAGCCCGAACTAGAACCCGACCCCGATCTCCCATATCGCTTTCTGCTTCTGCAATCGCTTGAACTAGGCGATCGCAATTTTTCCAGTTTCGACGCAGGTTAACATCTTCAACCCGGACATTTTGTAGCAGTTGGGGATAGGTTTGAAAACTATCATCGACTAACTCAGATAAAGATAGTCCAGACTGTTTCACCAAAGAAGCTAAATGCAACGCGGTTAACAATCCATCTCCACTCACCCCATAATGATGACAGAGAATATGCCCAGACTGTTCGCCCCCTAACATTGCCCCCATTTGTTTCATCGCCGCGTGGACGTGTTGGTCACCGACTTTAGTCCGATGGAGTTGACCGCCATACTCTTTCCAAGCCTTTTCAAACCCTAAGTTAGCCATTACCGTCGAAATAATTAAATTTTCCGGCAGTTTTCCAGCTTGGCTGAGGGTTTTGCCCCAAAAATACAGAATATAATCTCCATCAATAGCCCGACCTTGGGAGTCCACCGCTAAAACTCGATCTGCATCGCCATCAAAGGCAAATCCCATATCGGCTTGATGTTCAACGACTGCTTGTTGTAAGCCGTGAAGGTGGGTTGAACCACAATTGACATTAATTTTCTCACCATTAGCCTGGGCATTGAGACAAATCACTTCTGCCCCCATCTGACGAAAAACGGTTTCGGCAACTGCAACTGCTGCCCCCCAAGCTAAATCTAGGACAATTCGCATTCCCTGAAAATTTTGTGTCACTAGCAAGGGTTGAGATAATGATTCAGCATATTGTTGAGTAAACTCTGGACGGTAGTGATGTTGACCGCATTGATTAAAACTCACAGGATAGTCTGCTTGACCGCGAATCCCTGCTTCAATTTGCTGTTGTAGTTGTGGAGAGAGTTTTGTTCCATCCCCACCAAAAAACTTAATCCCGTTATCTTCAGGCGGGTTATGACTGGCAGAAATCATCACACCGCCCACTGCTTCTGTAATATCGCTGAGATAGGCAATGCCGGGTGTGGGGCAGACCCCAATATGCCAAACTTCTAGCCCAGCAGCGGTTAAACCCGCCGATAACGCCATCGCTAACATATTACCGGAAGTCCGGGTATCTTGTCCCAAAATCACCGGGCCACAATGATGGGATTGTTGAGTGAGAACCTGTCCCGCCCAAAACCCGACTTGTAAAGCCAGAGGCGCATTGAGCAGATCTCCGACTCGTCCCCGAATACCATCCGTACCAAATAAAGGGGTATCCGGTAATTCTCCGGCCCCTGTAGCCAAACCGCGATCAGGATTACGAATTGGCGATAGAGTATTCATCTGTAAATTTCTTGATCTACCGTTTTGAGTCCAAGCGGGCGTAGCAACCATAACGTTCACTCCTCTTGATATTCACACACTCACTGTGGAGGATACCACGTCCGGAAAATGAATCAAGCCCAAATTTGTCAATCGCTCGCCAACGAGTCAGGATTTTAAGAGAAAATTAAACTATTCTCTCAATCTCCATCAGCTTTTTTTATGAATTGGCAAGTCTTAGATTTACAGCCTTCACCGCAAACAGATCAACTCGAAGATATCACCCGTCAGTTATATCAATCTGTATTTGCAATAGATGCATTGCTAGAAAATTCTTCAGAAACTTGGGCAAGAGTAGCGGAACATCTTAATCTCACCCTGATCTGTTCTCATTGGCTTAAACAAAAGAACCAAGGAAAGTTACCCTTATCTTTAAGCCCAGATGAAGCGCGCTCACTAGTACTTATCATATGTCATCTGGCAAGGCAAAATCAAGCCCTAATTCGTCGAAGTGTAAACTTAGTTGAACAATTAACCCAGCAAAACCGTCAAGTTGATCAAGTGACATTGTTACGGGATTATCTAGTCGGTTTTAGCCAATATTATCAACATTATCAACATCATTTGATTGACTTAAACCGCGACTTACCCCTTGAACAAATGACCCCAGAAGGCGCTCCATGGCAGGCCCCAAATTTAAAATCTGGGGAACCTTTGACATCTTTAGCGTTAAAATCACTAATTAATTTATTATTTTACAGCCAGCCTAATAGTCCTCAACCGTTTTGGTCAGCACTTGTCACATGATTACTCAACGTTATACTCCCCCAACTTGTACCTTAGAACTAACAGCTAAACAACCCTGGCTATCACGGCTTCGTGGCGAATCTATATTAGACGATGTCGAGTTTCAGCTTCGGTTTGACGATCCTCGCTTACCCAAAGAAGAGTATATTAGTGTCAGTGGCGATCGCCATCAACTGCAACATCTACACCAAGCGGTTCATCGCTACGTTCAGCAATTTCTCAAAACTCCGGTTCAACCCAATGCCATCTTTGACATTTCCCCTGCCAACTCAGACAGCGATATTCACTTAAAATCAGACGGCGTATTATATCATCATCTATTTTTAGGATCGTTAGCGCCACAATCGATTGCTTCTGATGTGCATTTGAGTGCTTTACAACTGTTTGACTTAGATAGTGCCTTACAGGAATGTATTACAGAACTGGCAGATCTTCCCACTCGCAAAAGCAGATCCTCGATCATTCTACCGATTGCCCGCAACATTTTAACCATCGGGGTTAGTATTGGGGCATTAACGGGACTGATTAAGCTAATCAATGCCTCGGGTCAAGAACCAACTCTTACAGCAGAAGCAGAAACAGAAACAGAGATAGAAATAGATTCATCAACCCCTCAACCTTTATCTCCCCCTAACTTAGTCGCTGCTCCGAAGTTAGAACCTTTACCGACCCCGACACCAACAACTCCACCCACCCCAGCAACCCTCTCTCCTAACTTACCCGCCGTTACCACAGCCCCTTTAGCTTTTCCCTCGCCTATTTTTCCGGATACCGCTAATCTTCCTACCCCGACACCATTCCCAGAGCTAACACCGACTCAGAACGAATTTGTAATTATTCCCCGCGAACCTGTTGCGAGTTCATCAATTACCCCTTCTGTTCCCTCCAGGCCTTCCCAACCCAACAATACCCCAATTGCATCTCCGGCCAATCTTAGCCCTGCCCCTGCCCCTGTCAGTCCCCCTGTCGGAGTCAATCCAATTCCTCCGGTGATTCAGCTACCCCCTTTACAAAATCCTGGAACTCCTGTAGCAGTTAATCCCCCTATCCCAGAATCTAATATAGAAATTTTACCCTCAACGCAGGAAGAGGAAAATCAACCTGTTTCTTATTTAGCCCAATTGAATAAACGTCCTCAAACCATTGCAGCAACTCGTGAAGAGGACACCACCTTATTCGATCAAATTCCACAAGTGGCAGAAGTGAGAAATTATTTTCAGCAAAATTGGTATCCGCCAAAATCGCTAAATCGCTCTTTACAATACAGTTTACAACTGAATGAAGATGGTTCACTTCAAAGTATTACTCCCATTGGACAACCCTCAATGAATCGATTGCAACAGATTCAATTTCCCACTGCTGAAGAACCGTTTGTTTCTAGTCTTACACAGCAAGAACCTGTTAAAATTCGAGTGATTTTACAGCCCAGTGGACGAGTTCAAACTTTCTTAGAAACATTAAATTAAATATAGCGCTATAGGAAGTGGGAATAGGGAATAGACAATAACTTCTTGCTTTTAGAAGTGAGAAGCTAAAACTCTTTACTCTTTACTCCCAACAAATGACTTTAACATCGTACAGGGTTTCAATCCAAACCTTCGCACCACATTTAGAAGCATTGGGACGATAGACTACCCGACATCCTCCCAGTATTTCCACCTCATGCCCATAAAGGTTGAGATTACCCTTTGTCGATGAGTCGATATCGGATTTTAATGAAGCTGGTTCTGAAAATAGATGGGTTGAAGCCTGAGCAGAGCAGTACTTCTTGACTGTAATCACGGGTTGATTCGTTGATTGTTTTTGATTCTGTCTTATTCTTTGTGAGTTGACCAAAAAAAGCGGGTACAAGCCCCGTCCTTCCAGGACGGTTAACTTCTGCTT